>NZ_QJKC01000001.1:0-9017 GCF_003202035.1 Aquitalea magnusonii
AGGGTTTAAGAAGCCCAGCGAAGCATTCTGGGAATGTTGCTTCAATCTGGATATCAGGATTCCAACCACCGTTGCACTTGGCTCTTGAAACCGCCTACCCAAAGAAAAGGCGACCCGCAGCGCGTCGAATTCCCGCCCCAGCCATGCCGCCCAGGGCGCGGCCGGAACTTGCGGCGCGCTACCGTCGCGCCGCTGCGGACAGCCGACCGCTTAACACCCTGAGCGGCAGGTCTGCGTCGGCTCGCGCTGACGGGGCCGGGCCTGCTCCGACAGGTGTTGTTAATCAGAAAAATACCGCACCAACGCGCCCACGGGCCCCGTCAAGCATGCCGACGGGTGGCCGGGGCGAGGTAAGTAATCACCTGCTTTGTCTGGGCGATTTGACCTTAGCCAATCGCGAGTTCAGGCGCGCCTCGCTCCGGGTGGGTCCCGGAGGGTAGCCACAGGCCATGCTTGCGCGGTGGCCTTGGAGGTGAAGGAGGGCTTGGCCAGGCAAGCCCTCTTTGCCGTTGGCCGCGCGGAAGCGGCAATGCAAACCATCATCCGCGCAAGCGGATTCCCGCGCTGCTCTTTCCCTGCTGCTAACTCCCCGCCGGCCACGCAGGGCAGGGCGTAAGCCGTGGCGACGAACTATTCTCGCCGGCGCTATGCCTTTGGCAGAACGGCTCATTTCCGCTCATACCAGAGTCAATTCCAGATTTTGACCGGGTATTTAAGGAAAAGGATGGCTGTCCTGGCGGCGATCCATTCTTATCATCCAGCATTCCCATCTTCAGAAGGTAGCTCCACCACAAGCCATGATCTTGCAAGGCAAGTGCGGCAGTCGCAACCGCGGCACGCTTGCCGGGGCAGGCTGGCTGTGGCTTTGCAAGCATTGAACCATCTGTCTCTCGGCCAGCCCTACTATTTGTTTCCCGTTGACCGCCCTTGCTGTACCAGATGGCCATTGTGTTTTGACCGTAATGATTGGCGTATCGCTTGTCGTGATGTGGTAAAGCGCTGCACCAGTTTGTGCAGGTGGCAGGCTCAGGGCCACCTTAATGTGTTGTGCAGGACCATTTACCCTGAATCGGAGTAATTCCATGATGAAACGTTGCTGTATGACTTTGTCGCTGGTGGTGGCCATGACCGCTTGTACGACCACCGTTCCCTCTCAGCAAGCCAGCAATATGACCAAGTACCAGGCGATTGATGCCGATACCGACGCGGCGCTGAATAATCTTTACCGGCAGGCCAAAGGCTCACGCGAACTGGTGGCCAAGGCAAAGGGTGTGCTGGTATTTCCTTCGGTACTGGCGGCTGGTTTTGTGGTGGGTGCGGCCTATGGTGAAGGTGAGTTGCGCGTTGGCAATCAAACTGCCGGCTATTACAAGACCATGACGGGTTCTATCGGCTTGCAGGCGGGGGCGCAGTCCAAGGCCCTGGTTTTCCTGTTCATGACGCAAGACTCGCTGGATCAATTCCGTAGGGGAAGCGGCTGGACGGCAGGTGTGGATGCCAATGTGGCCTTGCTGAAAGTGGGTGCCGATGGCTCCATAGACACCGAAACGGCCAAGGCACCGGTTATTGGCTTTGTCCTCACCAATGGTGGCCTGATGTTTAATGTTTCCTTGCAGGGGACGAAAGTCTCCAGGCTAAATCCCTGAACCCTGAACCCTGAACCCTGAACCGCGGGCATGTATGAGTATTCATGCATGCCCGCGTATTTTTTGCTGGATGGACAGCCCTTGTCAGGGTGATTTGTCCGCTATGTCGCTACTCGATCCACCGCTCTGGCTGGCCAAGCTGTTCTCCCGCTGATCTTCTGCAACCCGGCAGCCCGCCCAGGCTGGCCGGGTTTTTTCATGCCTGGACAAAAGCCATGAGCAAAGTGCGGACTTCCGCACGCGGGCTGCCGGGCAAAGTACGGCCATGCGTCGGCATGGTTTTTGGACTGGTTAAATATCCATAAAAATCAACAGGATGGCTTTTGTCGAAACACCGTACGGGCTGGCACGCTAGTTGCGATAAGAAGGGCAGCTGAGAAGCTTTCAACTCACCCTTTCGATACAAACTGGAGATTGCCATGACTGTAAAGAACACTTCCGTCAAGAATGACAAGCTGAGCGCCAATGGCCAACACGGCGGCATGCCGCTGTTGCACGAACCCAAGCTGAACAAGGGCACGGCCTATAGCGTGGAAGAGCGCCGCCAGCTGGGTCTGGAAGGGCTGCTGCCGCATGCCGTGGAAAACCTGGACCGTCAGGTTGAACGTGTATTGGCGCATCTGGACGAAAAGGCGGACGATCTGGAACGCTATATTTACCTGATCGGCCTGGAAGACCGTAATGAAACGGTGTTCTACAAGACCATCATGTCCGATCCGAAACGCTTCATCCCGGTGCTGTACGACCCGACCGTGGCCGATGCCTGCGAAACCTTTGGTAACAACTACCGCCGTGCCCGTGGCATGTATATCACCCGCTATATGAAGGGCCGCATGGCCGAGGTGCTGCGCAACTGGCCGGAAAAAGACGTGCGCTTTATCTGCGTGTCTACCGGTGGCCGCATTCTGGGTCTGGGCGATATTGGCGCCAATGGCATGGGCATTCCGATTGGCAAGCTGCAGCTGTATACCGCCTGCGCCGCCGTACCGCCGGCCGGCCTGTTGCCGGTGCTGTTCGACATTGGCACCACCAATGAAACCCTGCGCGCCGACCCCTTCTACATGGGCACCCGCGAAGCCCCGGTTTCCGAAGCCGAGCTGGACGAGCTGACCGAAGAATTCATCCAGGCGGTGCAGGAAGTCTTCCCCAATTGCTGCGTGCATTTTGAAGACTGGAAGGGCACCGACGCCATCCGCATGCTGGATCGCTACAAAGACAAGATCCTCTGCTACAACGATGACATCCAGGGCACCGCCAGTGTGGCACTGGCTGGTATTGCTGCCGGCATGAACATTACCGGTGGCAAGCTGACCGAGCAGCGCGTGATGTTCCTGGGTGCCGGTTCTGCCGGTCTGGGGATTGCCAAGCTGTTCTGCGCCGAGCTGCAAACCCTGGGCCTTAGCGAAGCCGAAGCCCGCAAACAGGTGGCCCTGTTCGACATCAACGGCCTGATCGAGCATTCCCGTACTGACCTGAGCGAAACCCAGAAGCTGTATGCCCGCCCGGCCAAGCCGTGCAAGGACTTTGTGCAAGCCATCCGCGACTTCAAGCCCACCGTGCTGGTAGGGGTGAGCACCAAGGCGCGCGCCTTTACCCGTGAAGTGGTCGAGCTGATGAGCGAGCTGAACGAACAGCCCATCATCTTTGCCCTGTCCAACCCCACCCACAAGGCCGAGTGCAGCGCCGAAGAAGCCTACACCTGGTCGAAGGGCAAGGCGCTGTTTGCCGCTGGCGTGCAGTTCCCCGACTTCGACTACGAAGGCAAGACCTTCCGTCCGGGCCAGGCCAACAACTTCTACATCTACCCGGCCATCGGCCTGGCTACCTACTGCTGCCGCCCGACCCGCCTGAACGACGAATGCTTCATCGTGGCCGCCCACGCCACCGCCGACCAGGTCACGCTGACCCAGCGCGCCAAGGGGATGTTGTTCCCCAGCCAGGAGCAGATTCTGGAAACCGAGGTGACCACGGCGGCGCGCATTGCCGAGTACATGTTTGATTCCGGCCTGGCCCAGGTGGAGCGTCCGCGTGATATCCGCGCCTGGCTTGAGGCGCAGCTGTACAAGCCGCAGTACTGAGAGCAGCTGACAAAACCCCTGCTGCTGCGTTGCGCCGCCTTGCCGTACCACTTGTACTGTCTGCGGCGGCGCGCCTTGCCCCAGGGACGCTACGCTATTTTGTTAGCCGCTCCACAACCCGATAACAGAAAACCCAGCTGCGTTGAGCCGGGGCCTCTACCAGGTTTTGTTAGCGGTTTGAGAGTGGAAGATTGCGCCGCCCGGACAGGGGCGCGTGAATAGCTGACGGGTGCTTCGCGCCTGATGACCTCCGCCGGGCCGGATAGCCGGCTGGCGGTGGTCGACCATACAAAGGTGTCTATCATGGACTACATCATTCATACCCTGCAGAAATACCCGGAGATTGCGATCTATCTGACCATCGCCGTCGGTTTCTGGGTGGGTAACCTCAATCTGGGCAAGTTCAATCTGGGGGTGGTTACCTCCACCTTGCTGGCCGGCCTGTTGATTGGCCAGGTGCATCTGGTGATTCCGGCCGTGCTGCAATCCACCTTCTTTGCCATGTTCCTGTTTGCCGTCGGCTATGCCGTGGGGCCGCAATTCATCCGCGCGCTCAAGAGCGACGGTATCTCGCAGGTGTTCTTTACCGTGCTGGTGTGTGCCTCCGGCCTGTTCACCGCCGTGCTGCTGGGCAAGATGCTGCATTACGATGCCGCGCTCACTGCCGGCTTGCTGTCCGGTGGCTATACCAATTCCACCGTGCTCGGCGTGGCCACCGACCTGCTGAATCAGGCCAGCCAGATGCCCGGTGGCGTGAAAGTGGCCATGGCGCTGATGCCGGTGGCCTATGCCGTGACCTATCCCTTCGGCACCGCCGGTTCGGCCTGGTTTCTGGCGTCCTTCGCCCCGAAAATGCTGGGCTTCAATCTGGTGGAAGAGTGCAAGACCTATGAAAAGGAAAACGGCAGCGGCCACACCGTGGGCAGCACCGCTTACCGCGAGTTTTCCGCCCGTGCCTTTCAGCTGAGCAATGTTGATCTGTTCGACAAGACGGTTTCCGAGGTGGAAGCCCTGTTCAACCACGAAATCTTCGTGCGCCGCGTGCGCCAGGCCGTGGGTGCCAGGATTGTCGATTGCGAAGGCAACACCCGCCTGCAACGCAATGATGTGGTGGCCATTTCCGGCACGCTGACCGCGCTGCTGAAATACCAGCACCATTTCGGCCAGGAAGTGAAAGACGTGCCGCTGCTGGACTTCTCCACCGAGCTGCTCGACCTGGTGGTGACCAGTCGCAAATACGCCGGCAAGACCCTGGGCGACATCACCGGCGAACTGTTCGGCAAACCGGGCCGTGGCCTGTTTCTTACCCGCTTCAGCCGTGGCGATCTGGACATGCCGATGGGGCAGGATGTGGTGGTGCAGCGCGGCGATGTGCTGACCATCCTGGGTGCCAAGCAGGACGTGGCTGTAGTGGCCAAGCAGCTGGGCTATGCCGACCGTCCGCTGGAAAACTCCGACATGGCCTTCATGGGCTTCGGCATCGTGGCCGGCAGCATCCTGGGTGCCATCACCGTGCATGTGGCCGGCATTCCGCTCAGCTTCGGCACTTCGGTAGGCTCCATTGTGGCCGGTATTGTCTGCGGCTATCTGCGTGCGTCCATGCGTACTTTCGGCAAGATCCCCGGCCCGGCGCTGTGGGTGTTCAATAATGTCGGCCTGAACGGTTTTATCGCGGTCATCGGCCTGAACGCCGCCCCCGGCTTCATTGCCGGCCTGCAACAATACGGCCTCACCCTGCTGTTTGCCGGTGCCGTGGTCACCATGGTGCCGCTGATTGTCGGCCTGCTGCTGGGGCGCTTTGTGTTCAAGTTCCACCCCGGCATCCTGCTGGGAGCCTGCGCCGGCGCCCGTTCCACCACCGCTGCGCTGGGTGCGCTGCAGGACGCCGCCCAGAGCAAGGTGCCGGCACTGGGCTATACCGTAGGGTATGCCGTGTCGCGGCTGGTGATGGCCGTGTTCACCATCGTGCTGGTCAACGTGTTCTAGCGCTCTGCTTCCGTATCCTTTCGGTCGTCGTGGTTCTGCCATGACCTTGCCACGCAGATGACCCTGCGTGGCTTTTTTGCTTGCCATGCTGCGGTGCAATAACTGGCGCTGTGGGATAATGCCCCCGCCATGGCTGCAGCAAGGCCGGTTTTTCCAGTCAGACGGGCGTGCGACCCGGAGTTGGTATGAAACGAACCCGTTTTTATCTTTACCTGCTGTTTTCCATGTTGCTGTCGCTGCTGGCCGCCTATGCGGTGTACAGCATCAGCTGGCAGCAGCTGCTGCAGCAAAGGCAGCAGGAATCCGCCCGGCGGCTGGCGCGCAATGCCGGCTTTCTCGAGCACGAGGTGGACAAATACGGCCTGCTGCCGCTGGCGGCATCCTATAACGACACCCTGCGCGAAGCACTGCTGCACGCGGCCGATCCGCCACAGCTGGCGCGTGCCAATGACTACCTGCTGCGGCTCAATCAGGGGGCCGGCTCCTTGCAAGCCTATCTGATGGACCGGCAGGGCAAGGTGATTGCCTCCAGCAACTGGCAGCAAAAAGACAGCTTTGTCGGGCGCAACATCGCCTATCGGCCGTATTTCCAGCAGGCCGCGGCCAACCGCATCACCACCTTTTACGCCGTGGGCACCACCGGCAACGCGACGGGATTTTATCTGGCCACCGGCATCTACCAGGGGGGCGAGCGGCTGGGCGTGGTGGCGATCAAGATCGGGCTGGAACAGCTGGAACATATGTGGGGCAATATCGTCGAGCCCCTGCTGGTGTCTGATTCCAACGGCGTGGTGGTGCTGTCATCGGTGCCGGAATGGAAATACCACGCCACGGTGCCGCTCAGCTTCGAGGCCCGGCTGGCACTGGAAAAAGCCCAGCAGTACAACAAGCAGGTGATCAAGCCACCGCTGTGGCAGCGCAAGGCGGTACTGAACAATCAGGCCAGCCTGGTGCAGATGGGGCAGGGCCGCAGCCGGCACGAATACCTGGCCATCAATCAGACCATACCGGTCAGCGGCATGACGCTGACCATGCTGCTCGATACCCACGAAATACACAGCCTGGCGCTGACCCGTGCGCTGGCCGTGGCCGTGATGGTGGGCTTTGCCTGCCTGCTGCTGCACTCGGTACGGCTGTGGCGCATGGGCATCAAGACCCAGGCCGAAGCCCGCCGCGCCCTGCAGCGCGCGCATGACCAGCTGGAAGAGCAGGTGGAACAGCGCAGCAGCGAGCTGAAGCAGGCCAATGCCAGCCTGAAAATGGAAATCGAAGAACGCATCCAGGCTGCCCGCCAGGTGGAGAACTTCCAGAACGAGCTGATCCGCACTGAAAACCTGGCGGTGATCGGCCAGCTGTCCACCGGCATTGCCCACGAAATCAACCAGCCGCTGGCTGCCTTGTCCGCACTGTCGGCCAATACCGTGCGCTTTCTCGACATCAACGACCTGGCCACCGCGCGGGCCAATCTGGAACGCATCACCGACATCGTGGCGCGGCTGGGCGCGCTGACCGAGCAGCTGAAATCCTTTGCCCGCCGCCCCAGTGGCGAGCGGGAATCGGTCGTGGTGGCCCAGGCGGTGGACAATGCGCTGTTTCTGCTCAATCACCGCCTGAAGAAAACCCGCATCCGGCTGCAACTGCCCGCCCAGCCGGAAGACATCGTGGTGCTGTGCGAGGCTGTACGGCTGGAACAGGTGCTGGTCAACCTGGTCAGCAATGCCATCGACGCGCTGCAGGAAGTGGCCGAGCCGCTGATTGCCATCAGCTGGCAACGCCAGGGCGATATCGTGCGCATCCAGGTACGCGACAACGGCAGCGGCCTGTCAGAACAGGTCAGACAACATATTTTCGAACCCTTCTTTACCACCAAGAAAACCAGCGGGCTGGGGCTGGGCCTGGCGCTGTCCTCGGACATCATCAAGGCCTATGGCGGCGTATTGTCCGCCGACAATCACCCGGATGGCGGGGCGGTGTTCACCATCACGCTCAGACAGAACAAGCAGGAGTAAACCATGAGCAATCTACAAGTACTGGTGATCGAGGACGACCAGGACGTACAGCTGGGCTATGTGCAGGCACTGGGGCTGGACGGTATCCCGGCGCAGGGCTTCGATTCGGTGGAAAAGGCCCGCCGCGCCATCGGCCGTGATTTTGCCGGCATCATCGTCAGCGACATCCGCCTGCCCGGCATGGACGGGCTGGCCTTCATGCAGGAACTGCTGGCCGACGACCCCGACCTGCCGGTCATCCTGATTACCGGCCACGGCGACATCGCCATGGCGGTGCAGGCGATGCGCGATGGCGCTTACGACTTCATCCAGAAACCCTTTCTGCCGCAAGTGCTGGTGTCGGTAGTGCAGCGCGCCATGGAAAAACGCCGGCTGGCGCTGGAAGTGCGCCAGCTGCGCCGCCAGCTGGCCGCCTATGGCGGGCTGGAAAGCCGGCTGATCGGCAACTCCAATGTGATGGCCGAACTGCGCCGGCTGGTGCAGGGTGTGGCCGCCACCCCCACCGACATCCTGATCAATGGCGAAACCGGTGCCGGCAAGGAACTGCTGGCGCGCTGCCTGCACGACCTGTCCGGCCGCAGCGGCCCCTTTGTGGCGCTCAACTGCGGCGGCCTGCCGGAAACCCTGTTCGACAGCGAAATGTTCGGCCACGAAGCCGGCGCGTTTTCCGGGGCCAGCAAGCAACGCATCGGCAAGATCGAATACGCCCAGCATGGCACGCTGTTTCTGGACGAAATCGAAAGCATGAGCATGCCGATGCAGATCAAGCTGCTGCGCGTGCTGCAGGAGCGGGTGATCGAGCGGCTGGGCTCCAACCGGCTGATCCCGGTGGACTTCCGCGTGATTGCCGCCACCAAGGCCGATCTGTCCAAACTGGCCGAAGAAGACAAATTCCGCGCCGACCTGTACTTCCGCCTGAACGTGGTCACGCTGGACCTGCCGCCGCTGCGTGCGCGGCGCGAGGACATACCGCTGCTGTTCGACTACTTTGTCAGCCAGTCCGCCCTGCGCATGAACCGCCCGGCACCGGCCATCACCGCAGAAGTGGTGCGCGACCTGATGGCCTACCACTGGCCGGGCAATGTGCGCGAGCTGCGCAACCAGGCCGACCGCTTTGTACTGGACTTGAAAATGGTGCCGGGCAGCGCCGCCGCCGACAGCCAGCCTACCCTGCACGCCGCGGTGGAATCGTTTGAAAAGGGCATGATTGCCGAAGAACTGCGCAAGCAGGGCGGCAATGTCTCCAAAACCGCCGAAGTGCTGAAAATCGCCAAGACCACGCTATTCGACAAGATCCG
>NZ_QJKC01000001.1:9113-223308 GCF_003202035.1 Aquitalea magnusonii
TGGCATGATTGCCGAAGAACTGCGCAAGCAGGGCGGCAATGTCTCCAAAACCGCCGAAGTGCTGAAAATCGCCAAGACCACGCTATTCGACAAGATCCGCAAATACGATCTGGAAGAAAAGTAGGCGGCACGCTGTTTTAACCGACAAAGCTGGTGACCGGGCAGAACAGTAGCCGGTCGCCGGCTTTGTCTATGGTGCGGGAGCACAAGTCAGGCCATGCCGTGGCATGGCAGGGAGGGCAGGGAGGCGTGGTCAGCGTCAAATCAATAGTCAGACTTGCAGGGATGGCTGGTGCTGATGCTCTGTGCCATTGATATTGAACCATACCTGATTTCTGCCATTATTTTTTGCCCGGTAAAGACAGGCATCCACCTTGTTGATCAAATCATCGATTGACTCGTTCTGCTCAAATACCGATACGCCAAGGGAAACCGTGATGGAAATGGGTGGGTCTGCCAACAGTTCGTGGTGCTCGATATCCATTCTGATCCGTTCGGCAATTTCCAGCGCTGTTTTCAAATCGGCACCGGGCAGAATGGCAATGAATTCTTCGCCACCATAGCGCGATAGCACATCGGATGACCGTAGCCTGGATTGCACGCGCTGGCCAAAGCAAAACAGCACCTTGTCACCTATGGCGTGGCCATAAACGTCATTGATTTTCTTGAAGAAATCAATATCAAACATGATCAGGCAGGAGCTTTCCTGCTCATGGTCTTTCTTTTGCTGGAGATGGGCCAGCATTGCATTAAGCGATCTGCGATTTGCCAGATTGGTCAAGGCATCATTATTAGCCAGAGTTTCGACCTGTTTAAGCGATTCTGCCAGGTCTTTGGCAAAATTATCATTTTCCAGTTGTAGTTTTATACCAAGAATGATCTTGTTGGATAATATGTTTATATTGTAGTGCAAGATAAACAGATATATTGTAAAACCAATTGAAAATTCCGATGCGGCAAAAACCTCTGCTCCCCAGCCTAGTGCCGGTGGAACCGCAAGCAGCCAAAGCCCGGCTGCGAAAAAACGGAATGCAGACATGCAGGTTACGTATACCGGGGCATTGATGGCAGCCACCCCGCACAGTACAACCACCAGCCAGGAATCGATCAGCTGGTTATAAAGAAACAGAAAGGGAACGATGGCGCCCCATGCCAGCCCGTCTGTGGCACAGATTAAATTCAATAGCAGGGTTATTTTCTTGTTACTCAAGCTGGCTGACTTGATATATAGAATTACCCCGTGCGCAACAAGCCATTCGGCAAAAAAGATCAATACCCATACGCTTATATTACGCAACGGGATGTGCTCATGGCACAGCCATACCACCAGCCCCCAGCCCAGTGGTGTCAGGAACAAGGTCTGTTGCAAGGACTCTACACATTGCTTGAGGGCTTTGCTGGTGGCAGCTTCCTGCACCGATTGATTGTAAGTGAATGCACTCATAAATTTATTAAAAATATGAAATTAAAAGATTTGGGTCGCTGCATGATTGCTTTGATTCGATTTGAATGTTTGCAAGGCGGTGGATGCTGAATGCGGAGATGTTTTTTCATGGTTATAGCATTTGCGCAAAAAAAGCATAGCCCAATTGATGCCGGTGCCAACGGCAAGACGGGGTATCAGGAGAATATGGCTTTGCATGTACAGGGTAAACCTGTCATGCAAATTTAATTTATATCAATGGCATAAAACACGCCAAGTAATAAATATATTGAGACTAGGGTAGCGCTCTGCCCGGCATCATTGCAAATATCCTGATCGGTGTGTGCCATGCACTCCATGCCAGCCATAAGCGGACAGGCAAGCTGAATTGAGCGTATGGGCCGCAGGGCAGACCCCAGCATCGGTGCAGACCTTGACCTTCTGAGCTGCCTATCCGACAGCGAGCGATGGAGCGCGCCGGCTGGAACGGTAAGAACGCGAACTGCACAAGCAGGCCGACCGCTTTGTGCTGGACTTGAAAATGGTGCCGGGCAGCGCCGCCGCCGACAGCCAGCCTACCCTGCACGCGGCGGTGGAATCGTTTGAAAAAGGCATGATTGCCGAAGAACTGCGCAAGCAGGGCGGCAATGTCTCCAAAACCGCCGAAGTGCTGAAAATCGCCAAGACCACGCTATTCGACAAGATCCGCAAATACGATCTGGAAGAAAAGTAGGCGGCACAAGCAAACCGGCAGCCTGGCGTATCGCGCTGCCGGTTGTTTACTGCTGCCCGAACATCACGCGGGCTGTGCCACCCGCCGTGCCTGCCGCTGCAAACGGCCGCGTAGCTGCTGATGACATGCCGCCGCCAGCCGCAACAACTCCCCGTTATCCAGTGACAATCCCTGCGGCGCGGCAATCTGCTGTGCCAGCGCCTGCACCGGCGTCACCGTGCTGTTCAGCCCTTGCAAACGGCCATGAGCATGACGTAGCCGATTGTCTGGCGTGTAATCCAGCGTCAGCAACCAGTGAGAATGCTGCCAGCGCATCTCCTGCTGCAGCAGCGCCTGCAATACGGCATGACTCACCTGCACGCCGGCCTCCGCCGCCAGCGCCAAGGCTTGCTCCCAGCGTGGCGCGGTCGGCGGCAGCTGTGCCAGTGCCGGCAGCACACCGAGGGAAAGCCAGTCACGCAGCTGCCGCGCCTGTGGCTTGCCACTGCGGCGCAAGGCCCGCAGCAAAGCCTGTGCGGGCCAGCATTCCGGCAGTGCATCCTTATCCGCTGTGAGCTTGGTGGTGCTATCGACGGCGAGCACATGCTGCAAGCGCTGCCCCAGGCGGCGGCCGACGGCAGCCTGCACATCGGCGGCGTACAGCCACCATTGCCCGTCATGGCGCTGCACATGCAGGGGCTTGCCGTGGTAGTGGAAACAAAGGGGAGGGGGGTGTTGGGAATGCGAAGGGGTTTGCTTGGTCATGGAAATGGCCTTCTGTTGAGTCGTTGAAAGTCACCCCTGTTGAGAGGGTGGTCAGGCACTTCAACACCGCCAACAGTAACGGCCCGCAGTTTTTCCCGGATGCCCGGGTATTGTATGGCTGCGCGCTACCCGACCATAAGCTGCGCATTGTCCATAAAAACGGACAATGACAAAACCGATGGAAGTAGAAATGCCGCAAGACTATCGGATGCGGCAGCCGCTGTTGAGGGTGTGTTGAGCACCAGCGGCACACTCTAGCGATGGAAGAAGCGGGCGGAAACTGCTCGAAGGGGAGGGGGCGTCGCGCGCCATCACCATCCGCGATGGCGGCGGGGTACATGAATTTATCTTTGAAAATCAAATGCTACGAGCTGCCTGTCCGGCAGTGAACAAGTACATCCTGAAAGCTCCTAGGGTCACCATTTTCTGAGCTGCCTATCCGGCAGTGAACCTTGTTTTCAAGGCAAGTGCCTTAAACCACTCTTTCTGAGCTGCCTATCCGGCAGTGAACCATACCGTCACGCCGTGGCCGGTTGACCCTTGTTTCTGAGCGGCCTATCCGGCAGTGAACAATTCTGAACTCATGCATCAGGTGGCAAGACATTTCTGAGCTGCCTATCCGGCAGTGAACCCACGGTGAACGAGGAAAAGGCATCGACTTCATTTCTGAGCTGCCTATCCGGCAGTGAACGACTATCTGAGACCTTGCCCGGCCGCGACTGCATTTCTGAGCTGCCTATCCGGCAGTGAACGGTAGCGGCGGCCGCCCTTTCGCCAAGATGTATTTCTGAGCTGCCTATCCGGCAGTGAACGAAAAGCGGCTTTATGACTTCCTCACTACTGATTTCTAAGCTGCCTATCCGGCAGTGAACACTGGGGTCAATCCCATATTTCTGTCCGGCCTTTTCTGAGCTGCCTATCCGGCAGTGAACATGCTGCCCAGGTCAAGGCCAGGATGAGGCTATTTCTGAGCTGCCTATCCGGCAGTGAACTGGTGGCGGCCGGGGCGGTGGCCATCGAGGGCTTTCTGAGCTGCCTATCCGGCAGTGAACGCCGAGCTGTCCAGGGCGGCTACGGCCACCAATTTCTGAGCTGCCTATCCGGCAGTGAACATGGCGGTTATCGGTACAGTGCAGGGTGACACTTTCTGAGCTGCCTATCCGGCAGTGAACCGAAAGAAGATTCACCGGCTGCAAGCCTACTTTTTCTGAGCTGCCTATCCGGCAGTGAACAAGATGACCATCGACGCCAAGCCAAACGACATTTTCTGAGCTGCCTATCCGGCAGTGAACTAAAAAATCTGACCCTGTGGGTGGACGGTCGATTTCTGAGCTGCCTATCCGGCAGTGAACGTTAAAGCCACCGCCTCCCCACTCCCAGCCGGTTTCTGAGCTGCCTATCCGGCAGTGAACACGGCCAGTGCATGCCATCTGCGCTTGCATCTTTTCTGAGCTGCCTATCCGGCAGTGAACGCCGACACGGAAGGGGCTACGCCCCACGGGGATTTCTGAGCTGCCTATCCGGCAGTGAACGCTGCACTTTTAAAAAGATTGACCTGCTCAATTTTCTGAGCTGCCTATCCGGCAGTGAACTGGCTTATATGATGCTGGCGCGCTTGTTTGAATTTCTGAGCTGCCTATCCGGCAGTGAACATTTGGCTGGCCGCTGGGGGATCTGCCGAGCTTTTCTGAGCTGCCTATCCGGCAGTGAACTCCGGGTCCAGCTGGTAACACTCAGCAATTTTTTTCTGAGCTGCCTATCCGGCAGTGAACGTGAAATGTTGGAGCTGGCGGCGGAGGCTGCTTTTCTGAGCTGCCTATCCGGCAGTGAACAGCTGCCTTGCGCCATCTCCGGCCACACCGAATTTCTGAGCTGCCTATCCGGCAGTGAACGGCGACCTGATGCCGGTCACGGGCGTCGACAATTTCTGAGCTGCCTATCCGGCAGTGAACGCCGGCCTGGGCAAGCTGGGCTGCGCCATAGATTTTCTGAGCTGCCTATCCGGCAGTGAACCGACGCGCCACGCCATCGATCCTCCTCATCGTTTTCTGAGCTGCCTATCCGGCAGTGAACACGCAGATTTATCACTACGACGTGCGCTACCTTTTCTGAGCTGCCTATCCGGCAGTGAACGGATATCCCATATATCAGCCATTCGCACATGTTTTCTGAGCTGCCTATCCGGCAGTGAACGCGCAGGACTTCAACGAATGCAACGCGCTGCTTTTCTGAGCTGCCTATCCGGCAGTGAACTTACCAAACCTCGCCGGGACGGCGAACCCGTATTTCTGAGCTGCCTATCCGGCAGTGAACGAAGAGGACATCGATCCTGCTGCCCGTGCTCATTTCTGAGCTGCCTATCCGGCAGTGAACTACTGGCTCACGTAGTCTTTGCGGCTGATGCTTTTCTGAGCTGCCTATCCGGCAGTGAACGATTTACGACACCGCGCGTGTGGTGCGGATCATTTTCTGAGCTGCCTATCCGGCAGTGAACGCCAGCGCCAGGCCATCGAAGTCGATCTTGTTTTTCTGAGCTGCCTATCCGGCAGTGAACCTCTCAATCCCAGTAATCGTCAGCACCGTCCATTTCTGAGCTGCCTATCCGGCAGTGAACCCGGTCAGTTCCGGCAGCAGGACGCCGGACAGTTTCTGAGCTGCCTATCCGGCAGTGAACCATAAGCTAGACCGTGCTGCATATGACTCTGATTTCTGAGCTGCCTATCCGGCAGTGAACTAAAAAATCTGACCCTGTGGGTGGACGGTCGATTTCTGAGCTGCCTATCCGGCAGTGAACTTGGTGATGCTGTCACCAATCCTTGCCCGGATTTTCTGAGCTGCCTATCCGGCAGTGAACGCTATGGAGAGCCGGGCCAGCGCCGTCCCTTTTTTCTGAGCTGCCTATCCGGCAGTGAACCCCCTTTGCCGCCGCATGTGCAAGACAACGCTTTTCTGAGCTGCCTATCCGGCAGTGAACGCCGTATTCGTTGTATTTGCTTTGGGCTTTCTTTTCTGAGCTGCCTATCCGGCAGTGAACCCGCAGGCCGGAATAGATGGCGAACTGGATCATTTCTGAGCTGCCTATCCGGCAGTGAACTTACGCGCAGATCTCCTGCGGCCGTTCCTTGCCGCGTGCCGGGCTGTTTTCTGAGCTGCCTATCCGGCAGTGAACAAACTGAACTGCAAGGCGCTCTTGATCGGCTTTTTCTGAGCTGCCTATCCGGCAGTGAACCATGTCGCTTGATGCGGCATTTTTTGCATCGATTTCTGAGCTGCCTATCCGGCAGTGAACGTGCGGGTTTCTTTTTGCCTGGAGCAGATCATTTTCTGAGCTGCCTATCCGGCAGTGAACCTGGCTCTCCGCTTTCTTCATTTCATCGATACTTTCTGAGCTGCCTATCCGGCAGTGAACCCCTGGGGAAACTCAGGGCCTTTTGCATTAGCTTTCTGAGCTGCCTATCCGGCAGTGAACGATTTCAGAAGAAAGCTCGGCGTGATGGGAGTTTTCTGAGCTGCCTATCCGGCAGTGAACACCCGGAAGCACGGAAAGCCTGCTGTCATCGTTTTCTGAGCTGCCTATCCGGCAGTGAACGCA
Source organism: Aquitalea magnusonii (assembly GCF_003202035.1). Classification (GTDB taxonomy): domain Bacteria; phylum Pseudomonadota; class Gammaproteobacteria; order Burkholderiales; family Chromobacteriaceae; genus Aquitalea; species Aquitalea magnusonii. The sequence goes on from NZ_QJKC01000001.1 coordinate 15,606, forward strand.
AGCCGTCGTCTAGCACGACCACATGGTCATTTCTGAGCTGCCTATCCGGCAGTGAACTACGCTGGCCAGCCTTCAGATCGGCTTCCGATTTTCTGAGCTGCCTATCCGGCAGTGAACCGAAGAAGGCGACGGGCCGGGCTGGGAAGAATTTTCTGAGCTGCCTATCCGGCAGTGAACTAGACATCCTCTGGCGGGTTTGCTTGGCTGGTCAGGCTGTTGGCCATTTTAGCCGCGCAAACCCTTGGTTGAGGTGTTGTGCTAACTGTTTGATTTTTAAGGAGCGGTCTGGCTGGCGAAAAAAAGGGTAGCGGCAAACCGTTTGCCGCTACCCTTTACCTTTACCAGCTGGGCAGGGTGGCGCTGCTGCTTAGCCCGTAGCTGTTGAAGGTGCCGCTGGCGGGCTGGGCTGCCGCATGCTGGTCGATAAACAGCAAGAAGCGCTGGCCGGTGCTGCTGCTGTCCAGGGTGAGGAAGGGCAGCGACAGGCGACGTGCTTTGCTGTCCGGGATGCGCCGGTATGCTTCGGCAGCATCCATATTCCTGCGTCGCATCAGCCGGGCGCGTTCGCGGGCGGGGTTGCTTTTGGCTTGCCGCCGTTGTACGCGAATGGCCTGGGTGGTGGCGGGCACCGGGCGGATATTGCCGATGAGCGCGTAGTCGGCAAAGCCGCTTGCCCAGTGGCTGGCCATCAGGCTATCGAGTGCGGCGGCGCTGCCGTGCAGCCGCAGGGTTTGTCCCAGGCCGGGTGGCGTGTGCTTGTCGTCTTGCTGGCTGCCGGTGCTGTAACCGGGAAAGCTGACACCGATGTCGCAGCGTTGCTGGGCGCTCAGTACGCGGTGCAGCTTGGCGTACAGGGCATTGAGCAATACCGGGGCGGTGAAGTCGGCATCCGGCAGCAGACGGATATCCAGGTAGTGGTCCATCAGCCGGCCTCGCCAAATACGCCGCCACGAATCAGGGTGGCGATGACAAAGTGCTGTTGTTCGGTGTCCGGTTTGCTGTCTTTCAGCACCCAGTTGTCCAGCAGGGTGTAAAAGTCCTGCTTTTGCTTGGGCTGGCGGTAGGCTTTGCCCTGGGTGGTGACGGAGCCGTAGGGTTCGATGGCGATGGGCCCGTTGTCGGCAGCTTCCGGATACCAGGTGTCGATGGTGCGCAGGGCGTTGCCGATTTTCTGCGAGTGGATGGCGGCGATGCGGGCATCACCTTGTTGCACCAGGTAGAGGGTTTTGCTTTTGTCGCCACGGCCACGGTCCAGAATCAGTTCCTGGCTGGGGAACACTTCCTGGCCGTTGCCGCTGCGCACATAGGCGTCGATGTGCAGCAGTACGTGCTGGCTGCCGGCCAGCCCTTCGGCGATCAAGGCGCCCAGCTTGTCGATTTCTTCATTGCTTTCCAGGCTGCGCAGGCTGAGGGCAAGGGCGTCAAATTGCCAGTGGCGCACGGCCTTGCCGTCTTGCCATTGGGCAATGTGCACTTCCACTTGCTCGGCGCCCACGCGGTTGCGCCACAAAAAGCGGCCATTGGCCAGGTTGGTGGCATAGCGGCGTGCCAGTTCGCCAAAGCCGTGTTCCTGGCGGTAGCCGTCTATGGTTTGCAGCAGCTTGCTGCGGTAGTCCGCCTTGTTGCAGGCCGATGGTTCGCCCACGCCGGCCAGCACGCGCAGGGTGAAGCTGACTTTCAGGGTGTCGGCGTCGTGGGGCAGGGTGGCCACGTCCACGGTTTGCAGATTGGGGTTCTCGATCATGGCATCCAGCTTGAGTGGGTCCTGATCCTTGGTTTTCAGGCGGTTGGAGATGGTGCCGCGCACCGATTTTTCCCGTACTTCCACATGGGGCCAGCGCTGGCTTGCTGTGCGTTCTTCCCATTGGCCGGCATAAAACAGGGCATCGGACGGGTCCAGTTTGCGTTCGAAAGCGAGGACGGAGGCGTTTTCCAGTTTGCTCATGCGAGTTCTCCCAAAATGGCGGGTGCGGTAGGACGGGTGGCGGGGTAATCGTTGTGGCAGCGGTATACGCCGCTGCTGGCGTCGTGGCTGGGGTACCACAGCAGTTGTCGGTAGTCGGTGAGGCGGTGCGGGCTGAGCCATTCGCCCAATCCATACAGGCTTTCAACAAAGCGCACCGGGGTGGTTTCGTCACGGCAATGGGCCACGCTGCCGGCAGGGTACAGTGGCGACAGGGCTCCGTAGCCCACCGGTAGCGGCACAATCCAGCCGTGGCCTTGCTGGCGGGAATGCTGCCAGCTCACCTGGCCTTGTTCATCGGCGACTGGATAATGATTCAGGCGGCATTGGTCCAGCCAGGCGTCCAGTCGGCTGCTGTCGGCGGCCTCGCCGGATGGCGGTTGGGGCGGCAGCAGGTCGTCGCGGGCCACCAGTGCATAGCCGGGCATCAGCCAGCGGCGCAGTTGACGAAACTGGTGCTGTTGATCTTCGGTATTTTCTGGCAGGTGGGTCAGCCTGGGCTGCCAGCGGCCATGGCCGGGCAGGATGCTGCCGCCGGCCACACGCAAGCTGTGCAGGCACTGCTGGATGGTGTTGGCCAGTTGGTCCAGCGTGGGCTGGCTGGCGCTGGCAAGGGTTTCTCCTAGTGCCAGGCCAATGACCAGGGACAGCTCCAGGTGAATGCGGCCTTCTTCCACAATGGCGGCGGTGCTGCCGTCCTTGTTCAGCGGATTGCGGCTAAGGTTGAAACGTTGGGTGTAGTCGCCATTGGTTTGCGCCTGATAGTGGTGGTTGATGATGCCCACGCCAATCATGTCCAGCTCCAGTTCCGGCCCCAGTTTGCGCCGTAGTGCGGTCATCAGGCCGGTAAAGGCGGTGGGGCCGGGGTGGCCCCAGCTGTGCGGCCCGCTGATGGCGTTGGCGTTTTGCACGCGCAGATGGGGCAGGTGCAGCAGGGCGTTGATGCGGGGCAGGCGGGTTTGCGTCATGCCGGTGCTCCTTGTTGCAGGTGGTCCAGCTGGCCTTGCCAGCCAGCGTCCTGGGCCAGCTGGCGGCGCCAGAAGTCGAATTCGGTTTCGGCCAGATGCAGGTTTTTGCCTTCCAGGCGGCTGTTCAGCCAGTGGGCAAAGTCTTCGGCCAGTTGTTGTGGCCAGTCTTGCCACTGGAATTGCAGATTGAAATCGGCGTCCTGCCCGGCGCGGTAGGGGTCCAGCCAGCATTGCTGGGCCAGGGGCAGCTGGCAGTCGGGGTGGTCAGTCCAGCCGGGGGGCAGGGCGTTGCTGTAGGCGGCGCCAAATTGCAGCAGTTCGCCAAACAGCCCGGCCAGGTAGTTTTCCCGCCGCTGCCGGATATGAATGGTGTTGTGTTCCGGCTTGAGCTTGCCCAGGAACTGGCCGAACTCGCGTAGCAGGCTGCGCACGGCCTTGCGCTGGCCAAAGCGGCGGAAGGCGTTGTCCAGATGGTAAAGCGGCTGGGTTTCACTGCTGTCCCACTGTGGCGGCAGGCTGGCCAGCAGGTAGTTGCTGCCACGGCGTTCGCTATTGAGCTGCGAGATGTTCTGTGGCTTGGTGCCGCCTTTTTTCTCTTCCGCCAGTTGCGGGTAGTCGTGGTAGCCGTGCGGATGGTGGCTGCCGTCGCGCTTCGCCTGCCGCGCCGCCTTGGCCGCATCGCCAAAGCGGTGTTCCTGAATGCGGCCATACAGCCAATGGCTGAGCGCACTGGAGTTGAGGATGGACAGCAGATGGTAATGGCTGTCGTCAGTGGCGTCGGCAGGGTAGTTGTCTGGCGATACCGGCCAGTAGATTTGTTTGCTTAGCGACCCAGCATGATGCGTTACTGTTTGGGGAAGCACTTTGCAAAACTCTGTGCGCCAATCTTCTGCCAGCGTACTGTCCACGCCAAAAGCCGACAACAAATCTTGATCGGCTTTATTCAGAAGTGACAGCAGGCTTTCGCCACCAAAATCGAGTAGCAGGAATTTATATATGCCAAGTACGGCGGCATTGCCTACAGCATCTACCTGATCATCAGGTGAATCATGACTCCCAATTTCCAAGCGGCGTGGCAAGCTACTTGGCAAAGAAAAAATGCTACTTCCCTCGGTTGCTGAGTGAGTCGCCTTGGCAGGGTGAGTTGCTAGCCGCAGTGGATTTTTCTTTTGCGACCTCAAGTTTGCAACAGCCTTGGCTAACCACGCACTGACGTCTTCTTGCGTGAGGGTGGAGTGTGCTGCCGTGTTGCTTTCAGCAGTCTGCTGCTGTTTGTCGTTAAGGCGGCTGCCGATAAATGCAGCAATCAATTGTTGCAAGGCCAGACTGCGCGGGGTTGCTTGCTCCATATCCTCCACCTGTTGGTTATGACGGATAAGCCAGTGTTGCTGCCAATGACTTTGGCATTGGCAGGTGAAAATATCATTCGAATGACATGTTCTCAAGCGCGATCAATCTGTATCAGGATCAGATTTGATGTGGATTAAAACGCCTGCCTACTTGCTAGCTACGCGAATCTGCTGAGCGCAAACGGCCAAACCCCAGTGCCGGATGAAACAGCCACTGCTGACTGCCCTCTTTATGCACGCGCAAACGCAGCCTGCCGTAGCGGCGCGCGCAGTCTTCCTGCGACATGTCCAGCGCATTGGCCAGCTGTTCCAGCTCGGTCAGATAGTCGCTGCTGCCCCAGGGGCGGACGCCGGTGCCGCCCAGCAGGGTGCTATCGGCAAGATGGTGTAGCAGGTGATTGCTTTTCAGCCAGTCGATCTGGCCGCGCTGCTGGCCTTGTTCCAGCCGCAACAGGCTGAGGCCGCTGGCGCTGTCTTCATCCGGCAGCAATGCCAGCTCCCATTCCTCGCCATGGCTCAGGCGGAAGGGCTGTGTGCGTTGCAGGACGGCGTGCAGCATGGCGTGTGGCCATTGCCAGCAGGTGGCGGCGCATAGATTGGGTATCGTGGGTTGTTTGCGGCTGAACCCTTCAATGTGGCTGCGATTGAGTTCTACCTCCAGGCGGTGGTGTTCCAGGTCGATCAGGCTGCCGCGTGGGCGCAGTTCTGCCTCCGGGCGGGCCAGCAGGCGTGGGCGGGAGTCCAGGTGCTGGTACTCGTCGGCGCGCAGCAAAAGGCACAGGTCTTTTTCATCCAGGGGGAAGTCTTTGTTTTCAAAACCGGGGCGGCAATAGGCTGGTTTCTTGCCCTGCCAGGCGGCCAGGTTGTATTGCAATAGCAACAGATTGCATACGCTCCACGGCTGTGGCCAGTGGCGGCGCACCCGGCCCGCCAGCTGGATAAGCGAGCGCATGGAGGAGGGTTCGGCAATCGCCCAGTTATAGCAGTGGTCGCGGCCCACTTCGCTGACCGGCGAGGACAGCACGATGAATACATGATCGGCCGCCGGGCTGCCATCCAGTCGGCGGCGGATGTCCGGCAGCTGGAACAGTGCTTGTGGATCGTGCCGGGTGAGGGCGGCGTCCAGCTGGCGTTCAATGGCGGAGCGCAGCAGCAGCGGGTATTGCGCGTGGTAGACGCAAAGATGCAGCTGTACACCAGCCGGGGCGTCTTGCCGGTACAGGGCCTGCGCCAGCGGGATGATGTCGTCCAGGTGCGCCAGGCGGATCAGGCCGATGCTGACCCGCTTGCCGGTAAGCGGGTCAGCATCGTGGTTGTGGCGGTGTAATTGCAGCGCGTGTTGCCGCAGCAGGCTGGCCAGCGGGTCTGCCATGTCTTGGTGTTGGTGCGGTATGCCGCTGAGGGCAAGCAGTTCCGCGTTGCGCCGTACGGCCTGGCCTGCCAGCCAGCTGACACGGTTGGCGGCAAATTGCTGATGGCTGGCCCCAAAACTGGCGCTGTCCGGGCAGTCTGTGGCGTGGCAGCTTTGCTCATCCACCCACAGGCAGCAAATATTCAGCGGTTGGCCGGGCAGGCCACGATGACGCTGAAACTGGCGGCGTCCTGCCCGGTAGGCAGCAAACAGGCATTGCACCAGCGCCGGGGGCAGGGTGGCGGAGGACAGCAGCACCCGGCTGCCCAGCAGGCCGGCCCAGTAAACCAGCCGGGTAAGGGCTGGCAAGTCTTCCACCGAGAAATCATCCGGTTCGTCCAGCACCAGGTCGGAGCTCATCAGCCGCAGCATGGGAGCGATTTGTCGCCCGCCACGGGTGGCTTCGGTGGCCGGGGTGAGGTGGTCGATGGTGCACACCAAGACCGGAGCGGCCAGCAGGGCGTTGAATTGCGGGTCGTGGCTAAGCTGCTGTAGCAGAGGGTGATCGGGCTGGCCTTCAAACAGCACCGGGCTTTCTTCGTCCAGCAGCGCCTGGGCCGAGGCCGAGCCACTGGCTTCGGCCTGCCGGGCTTGCTGTTCAAATAATTCACGGCTGGCGCTGCCGCCAACGCGAATGGCCAGCTGATCGCTGCCCAGTTGCAGCCGTTCGCGGAAGGCCTGGCCGGTTTGCAGGGTGAGGGTGCGCAAACCCAGTGCAAAGGCACAGCGCATGCCGCTGCCTGGCGCGGCGAGGGCGTGCATGATGCGGGCATTGCCCAGGGTTTTGCCGCAGCCGGTGGAGGCTAGGTTAACGATGAATGCCCCTTGGCTGGCCGCGCGCTCGCGCAGGCTACTGGCCAGGTCATGGGCCTTGTTTTGCCAGGCAAAGCGTGCATCGGTGCTGCGCTTTTGCAAGGCCCGGCAGCGCCCCAGTGTGGGCAGGGCACGGGCCAGGTCGGGCAAGGCCGCCGCGGCATGCAAGGCGTGGCGGGCAACGCCAGTCAGGTGTTCCGGCAGGGTCTGGTTGAAACGGCGGCTGGTTCCGGCGGGTAAGGAAGGGTCGCGGCGCAGGGTGTTGGCAAAGGCGATGCGTTTTTCCTGTGCGCTCTGCCAGCTTTGCTTGACGGTTTGGCTGGAGAAGTGGTGGTCGGCCAGCATCAGGCTGAGGCGTGCCAGATGCAGCGGGTATACCTCGTCCAGCCAGACGGTGCCGCTTGCCCTGGCGGCGAGTTGTCCGGCCAGTTTGGCCACCCGTGCACACCATGTGCTGTCGTCACAGGGCAGGCCATGGGGGAAGTGCCAATACGGCTTGGCTTCGGCCTGGGTAACCGGGTCGCAAGGCTGATTCCACTGGTGGTCGAGCGCTTGCAGGCCGGTGCTTAGCTGACTGGCGGTAATGGGCACGGTGTTGGTGAGCGGCAGGCGATGGTGGCTGACTACCAGCCAGGCAATGGCTGCCGCCAGCGGTGGCAATGCTCCCGCTTGAAATGGCTTTTTGTCTGCCGCGCCTGGGTCCAGGCCATCGCGCAAACCGGCTTGGTGCAAGCAGTCTATCCAGACTGATGTTGTCATCCGGGTGGGGTCTTGCAGCCGTGCCAGCCAGCCGGCGTCGTCATCGCTGCCGACAAAACCCTGTAGCAGGCGCAAGGACACCCATTCATGCCGGTAGAGATTGGCGGGCTGTGGCTTGTCACTGCGCAGCCGCTGTTGAAAAGCCTGGCAGGCTTTGCCCAGGTCGTGAAACAAGGCCGCCAGCCCGGCCAGCAGCCGGATGTCCTCGCCACTATGCCAATCATTTTCGTCCTGGCTGCGCAGTACATCATGCACGGTGGTATTGGTCGGGGTAGTGCCTTGGGCATTGAAACGGCGGGCATCGCCCACAATCCACAGCAATTCGGCGTGGTCGCGGCCCCGCAGCCAATGGCAGGCTACGGCGGTATTCTTGCGCGCCGTTTTGCGTAGCAGGCGGTGCAGGGTGTCCAGCCCGGCCTGGGTGATGGGGGTTTGCCAGCTGCGGTCGCCTTTGCGTTCGGCAAACTGGTCCAGGATGCGGCGGGTTTCAGTCAGCGCGCGTTTGTCACATTGGGAAATCAGCAGGATATTCATGCGCTGGCGCGGCCTTGTGTTTCGGCAATGGTTTTCAGTTGATCAATCATGAAATCCAGCGCCTCGCTGCGCAGTAGCTGCTCGATGCAGCACTGGCGGAAGGTTTGTTCATCGTCACCACGCATGGCGCTGACAAAAGCCTGCGGCAGGATGATGGCGTCCTTGACCAGGTCGGCGGCATCAAACACCAGGCCGCCACGACGGGTTTTGCCATGCAGGATGGCCAGGCCATGCGGCAGGCCCAGCACCCAGGTGGCGCTGGCTCCCAGGCCATAGGCCAGATAATTGCCATGGTCCAGAAAACGGTTGGCCGGGTCGCTGCCGCTGCCGCGTTTGGCACGGGTAAAGTCGCCATAGCAGGCGGCTTGTGCGGCCAGGCGAAACAGCAGTTTGGACAGGCGGGCTTCTTCTGTCAGCAACGCAGTGTGGTCCACCGCCTGGGTGATGGCCTGTGCCGAGGCTTGCAGTGCAGCGCTCAGGCGGGTTTCGTCTATGACAAAGCCGGCTTCGCGCAGCTGGCGCTTGCCCGTCCATTGCTGGTGGATGCGTTCCAGCCTGGCCTGTTGCAGCTGTTTGGCCGCAGCCAGCCGTTTGGATTCGTCAAACCAGAAGCCCACCCAGTACTGCAAGTACTCGGTTGGCCGGTATTCGGACTGCGGCGATTGCCAGGCGATATCCAGTTCGCGCTCCCCCGCAGTAAACAGCGGCGTACCGCCACCACCGCAGAAGCCCACCATCACCCCCGCCTTGGCCAGTTCACGCATGGCGGCCTGGGTGATGGAGGTGCCGGTGCCCAGCAGCAGGGTGGTGGTGTTGGCAATGGGAATATTCCAGTACAGCGATTGTTTGCCTTGCTCGGTCACATATTCGACCCGGTCACCGTTGACCAGGACGCGGCAGTGTTCCAGGTAATAGAGATGTGCCCGCTTGGAGTGCAGAATGGTTTTGAGATCGGCAGCTGAAATATCATCCATGGCGGCTCCAATGGGTGGGAACATGCAATAGGCAGCAGCTTATGCTACTTTTCATGCAAAAGTCATGTCGTGGCGGCGTGGCGTATCCCACGCGACGTTTTGCCGCGACCATGCCCGCCGGCTGCGGGGGCAGGGCGGGTGGCGAAAACCGCCTGTTGTTTCACCTCACTAAAGCGAAGCCAGCTCGATGAGCAATGCTGAGAATGCCCAATACACCGATCCGCGACTGATCGAACTGTATGATCTGCAGAATACCGGGGTGGATGATTACCGGTTTTATGAACAGCTGATTGGCCGCAAAGCCCTTTGCATTGCCGATGTCGGCTGTGGAACCGGTGTGTTTGCCATGCGCCTGGCGCAACAGGGGCATGCTGTTGTTGGCATTGATCCTGCCGAGGCCATGCTCGATCATGCCGGCCGACGTGATCGACAGCATCAGGTACGGTGGCTGCACGGCGATGCAAGCCGGCTACCGGCTGAGCTGCTTTTTGACGTGATCGTCATGACAGGGCATGCCTTTCAATGCCTGCTGACCGATGCGGCGGTGCAGGAAACATTGCGCGCTGCGCATGCCCACCTGCGCCCTGGCGGCCGCATGATGTTCGAAAGCCGGAATCCGGCTACCCAGCCATGGCAACGCTGGGTGCCGGCACATTCGCACAGGGTACTGTCCAAGCCGGATGGCGAGTCAGTGGCGATTTACCATGACACCCAGTCCATGCAGGGGGAGCTGCTGCGCTTTGACACCCATTTCCATTTCCAGCGTTCAGGCTGGCGCTTGATGAGTCACAGTGTGCTGCGTTTCATGCCGCAAGCGGCTATTGCCGAACATTTGCAACGGGCGGGCTTTGGCCCGCTGCAATGGTTTGGTGATTGGCAAGGCGGGGCATGGAGCATGGCTAGTCCGGAAATCATTGCGCTGGCGTATGCGTGATGCGTGGCAGCGCTGCCGCAAGGTAAGGTGGGTGGCGACTGCGTGCTTGCGGGGGCGTGGCACGGCTGCGGTGAGCAGCCCCCCCGGGTGGAGGAGGCTGCCCTGTTGTTGGCCGGTCCTCACTTCGCCAGCGCCACTTCCACGCAGCGCGCCTGCAGCAGGCGGCCGATGTCTACCGGCGACATCGCCACCTGCAGGCCGCGGCGGCCGCCGTTGATGTATACCTGTGGCAGTTGCAGGATGCTGGCTTCCATATATACCGGCATGGGGGTGCGGGTGGCGAAGGGGCTGGTGCCGCCCACCAGGTAGCCGGAGTGGCGGTTGGCCACATCGGGCTTGCACGGCTGCACTTTCTTGCAGGGCAGCTGGCGGGCCAGTTCCTTGGCCGATACCTTGCAGTCGCCGTGCATCAGCACCACCAGCGGCAGGCCGTCCTGGTCTTCAAACAGCAGGGTCTTGATGACGGCGTGTTCGTCCACCTTCAGTTCGCGGGCCGGGGTGGCGGTGCCGCCGTGTTCTTCGTAGTGGTAGGCGTGGCAGCTGAAATCCACCTTGTGCTCCAGCAGAAAACGTAGTGCCGGGGTGCTGCCGGCAATGGTCGGGTGTGGCATGGTTGACTCCATCGGTCATGGGGCGCAGCCGGCGGCCGGTGTACGCCGCCGGGCGTGTTGGCGGTATCAGGCGGTTTGCTGGACGAGCAGGCCGTATTCCTCGGGGAAGGTGTGCAGCGAGCTTTTCACCACGGTGACGGCACCGTCGATCAGGCCGCAGCGGCCGCTGCCGGGCAGGATCTGGCACAGGTGTTGCAGCGCATCCAGATCGGCCGGGCTGTGGCGGCCGCCATCCACCCGGTCCAGCAGGCGGGCCAGCTGGAAGGTGCCGCATTTGCAGGAGGGGCACTGGCCGCAGGAGCCTTTGGCGAAGAAGTCGATGTATTCGGCCACCTTGCGGATGATGCTGCTGCCTTCGGAGATGACGATCATGGCGCCGGTGCCCAGGCGCGAGTGGCGCAGCCATACCGAGTCGAAATCCAGCGCCACGTCCAGGTCGCGCGCGGTGAGCAGGGTGTTGGAGGGGCCGCCGGTGAACACCGCCTTGAAAGCCTTGCCCTGCAACATGCCGCCACCGTAGTGGAACACCAGCTCTTGCAGGCTGGAGCCCATGGGCAGCTCGTACAGGCCGGGGCGCAGTACGTCGCCGGATAGCGAGTACAGCTTGGTGCCGCAGGCCTTGCCCACGCCCAGGGCGCGGTACCAGCCGGCACCGTGGCGCAGGATGTGGCTGACATTGGCCAGGGTTTCCACATTGTTGATCAAGGTGGGCTGGTTATTGATGCCTTGCTCGGCCGGGAAGGGCGGCTTTTTGCGCGGGAAGGGGAAGCCGGCTTCCAGCGAGGCGACCACGGCGGTTTCTTCCCCGCCGATATAGCGGCCGGAGCTGGCCACCACCTTGATGTCCAGCGGGTGGCCCAGGGCGTGGCTGAGCTTGTCCAGCCATGGACTGTCCTGCCACTGGCTGACCGCCTGCTGCATGGTGTGCAGGCTGCTGTCCTGGTGCGGGTTGAGGTAGAAGATGAGGCAGCGGGCGCGCACGGCCAGCGCGGCGATCAGTGCGCCTTCCACTACCTGGTGCGGCGATGCGCTGAGCAGGGTGCGGTCCTTGAAGGTGCCGGGTTCGTCTTCATTGCCATTGCATACCACGTATTTGCAGTCGCCCACCGCATTGGCGGTGGCTTCCCATTTGCGCCAGGCGGGGAAGCCGGCGCCGCCCATGCCGCGCAGGTCGGCATCGGCAATGCAGCGGATGATGGCGCTGGGGGCGCCAAGGGCCGCTTGCAGGCCAAGGCCGCCGCCCGCGTGCAGCCAGGCGGCCAGATCGGGGCCGACCTGTACGGCCGGGTTGAGCAATACCTGATTGAGTTTTTCCATGATTGTGTTCTCTTAGGCGCGTGCGCTGGCGGGGCGGTGCAGTGTCAGCCTGGCCTGGCCCGGATACAGCAGCGGGGCTGGCTGGCTGGCGTCCAGCCCGGCCAGGGCCAGCTGGCGTTGCCAGCGATAAACGTGTTCGATACCGCCGCGCAGGTGCGGCAGCGATGATTTGTTGCGGGCAGCCTGGGCCTGCCGTGCCGCCTGGCGCCCGGCGCGGCGGCCAAAGGCGAGGATGTCGAGCAGGGCGTTGCCCATCAGCCGGTTGCGGCCATGAATGCCGCCGGTGATTTCCCCGGCGCACAGCAGGCCGGGCACGCTGCTCTGGCCCTGGCTGTCGATCACCACGCCGCCGTTCTGGTAGTGCAGGGTGGGGTAGACCAGCAGGGGGTCGCGTGTCGGGTCGATACCGCATTTGTCGGCCAGGTGTTGCAGTGCCGGCAGCTGGCTGGCCAGTGTTGGCAGGCCGGGGCCGCATAGCGGGCGCAGGTCGAGAAACAGGCCCAGCTGGCCGTCGCGCTCGATGCCGCGGCCGGCGGCACATTCGCGCAGCATGGCGGCGGTGACCACATCACGCGGGGCCAGCTCGTCGACAAAGCGCTCGCCCAGGCCGTTCAGCAGCAGGGCACCGGCCGAGCGGGCGGCTTCGGAGATCAGCCCACCGCGCAGGCGCGGCGGCCAGGCCACCCCGGTGGGGTGGTACTGGAAGGCATCCATGTCACGCAGTTGCGCGCCCAGGCGGTAGGCCAGCACCAGCCCGTCGGCGGTGGCACCGTAGTGATTGGAAGTAGGAAAACCTTGCAGATGCAGCTGGCCGCAGCCGCCGGTAGCCAGGATGGTTTGCCGGGCCGACACCACGATAAAGCGCTGGTATTCCAGGTCGTAGAGCACGGCACCGGCACAGCTGCCGTCCTGGTGTGACAGCAGTTCCACCACCGGGCAGCGGTTCAGCAGCTGGATGCCGGGCTCCAGTTCCACCGTTTCGCGCAGCACGCGCATCATTTCCAGTCCGGTGTAATCGCGGTAGCACAGGATGCGTGGCTGGCTGCAGCCCCCGGCCTGCTTGTAGCGCAGCTTGCCGCCGTCGCTGAGCGGGTCTGCCAAATCAAAATGCATGCCCAGTTCGATCAGCCAGCGGATGACGCCGGGCGCATCGCTGGCCAGCTGCGCCAGCAATTGTGGGTCAGCCGCGTGGTGGCCGCCGCGCATGGCGTCGTCGAAGTGCTGTTGCGGGCTGTCGCTGGCGGCCAGTGCGGCCTGGATGCCGCCTTCGGCCATCACGGTATTGCTGTCGCCCAGCCGCAGCTTGCTGGCCAGCATGACAGCGGCCCCGCTGCGGGCGGCGGTGAGCGCGGCGGCAGCCCCGGCCCCGCCACCGCCCAGTACCAGCACATCGGTGCTGCGTTGTTCGGCGCCGGCCAGATCAAAGCCGTCAATCAGGGCATTGCTTTGCAGCAGTTGCGCCAGGCGCGGGTGGCAGGGCTGGCCACGGCTGGGGCCGATGTGCAGCAGGGTGCTGGCATCGGCAGCGTGGTCGGGGTGGTATTGCGCCAGCAGGGCTGCGACTGACAGATCGTCTGCCCGCCGTGGCGGGGTGGCATGGCTGGCGCGGTTCTGGCTGGCCTGCTGATATTCAATGGCGGCGTTCATGAGCTGCTCCTCGCCAGATAGGCCGTGGTGTCGATGGCCAGCTGGCCGCGGGCTTGCTGGTCCAGCCGGCGCAACAGCTCGCCGGGGCGCAGGTTCTGGATGGCCTGGGCGCGGCGCAGGTAGAGGCCGACATGGTTGGGACGGATGTTTTCCGGGCAGGCCAGGGTGCACAGATTGCACATGATGCAGGGGTCGAACAGCGCGGCAGCGGCGGGCAGCTCGCCACGGCTGGCCAGGGCAATGCCTTGCTGCACCGGGATGCCACGCGGACAGGCGCGGTCGCAACCGCCGCAATGGCGGCAGTGGGCGGTTTCGGGAAAGGTCTGCTGCAGTTGTGGCAGTGTCTGCCAGCCGTCGCGCAGATCATGCGGGCGGTAGTGGTGGACGTGGTCGGGCTGGTAGTAGTCGATAAAGCTGACCTGCATGCCGTCTTCCACCACGGTTTCACAGGCCAGCCGGCTGACGGTGTCGCGCTCGCCGGCCTTGCGGACCAGGCAGCGGCAGGAGCCGCACACGCCCTGGCCCATGCAGCCGATATTGGCGGTAACGGCGTCGGGGCCGTGCAGCCGGGTTTGCAGGATGGAGTCGCCTGGCTGCGCGGCCATCACCTTGCCGTCAATGCTGATGCGGATGGTTTCACTCATGGGATTGTCCTCAAGCTTGGGTTGCGGCCAGCGGCGGCTGGGGGCTGCCACTGGCCGGGCCGTTAACCGTGCTACTGCAAGGAGCGTGCCACCGGGATGGTTTTGCGCAAGTGATTGAAATGGAAGGAGTATTTGCCATTGCGCCATGGCCGGGGTACTTGCCATGGACGGAAAACCGCGCGCCGGCAGGGCGGTGGTTTACGGAAAACCTTACGCCGGCCAGTGATTTGTGCCGTTGTGCTGGCGGACAGGCAAAGTGCGGATTTCCGTACTTTTTAAACAGCGGATTCGCGGCGGGCCGTACTTTCACCGTATTGCTGCCGTCATTACCCTGTTTAATCAATGGCTTGCAATGACTGTGGCGTGGCACGGGGCTTGCTCTGAGGTGGGTGGGAGACACACTACAGAAATCAAGGAGCAAGACCATGTGGGGAACCATGAGTACAGCACTGCTGCCAGTGGTGCTATTGATGATGCTGGGCTGGTTTGGCGGCCAGCGCGCTTATTTTCGCCAGGCGGATGTCAGCGTGCTGGCCACGCTGGTGATGCGCTATGCCCTGCCTTGTGCGCTGTTTGTCGGCGCGCTGAAAACGCCGCCGGAGCGCATCCAGAATCTGCCCTTCATCCTGTGCCTGGGCTTCGGCTTTGTCGGCAGCTATGTCATCGCCTTGCTGGCCGGGCGCTATTACTACCGCAGTGATCTGAAAAGCAGTGCCATCCAGGCGCTGGTCTGTACCTTTCCCGACATGGCCTATTTTGGCGCGCCCATCCTGCAGCAGGTATGCGGGCCGCAAGGCTTTATCGGGGTGCTGATCGGCAATCTGATCACCAGCTTTGTCATCCTGCCGCTGACCATCGTGCTGTGCCGCTGTGGTGAAATGGCGGATGCCGGTGCGGATGACGGCGTGGTGAGCATGCTCAGGCAAAGCCTGGTCAAGACCCTGTCCAACCAGATTGTCTGGCTGCCGATTCTGGGGGTGATCCTCAGCTTCAATCATCTGCATCTGCCTGCTGCGCTGCAGGAAGGTGTTGACATGCTGGCCAAGGCGGCCGGCGGGGTGTCCTTGCTGGCGCTGGGCCTGATGTTCTGCGGTGAAAAGCCGGCGTTCAACGGCCATGTGCTGGGCAATGTGGCGATGAAAAACTTCCTGCAACCGGCCTTGATGCTGCTGGGCATCTTCCTGTTTGGCGTGGATGCCGAGTTTGCCAGGCAGGCCTTGATTATCGGGGCGGTGCCCACCGCCATTGCCGCCTCGATGTTTGCCGTGCGCAACCAGACTTACGCCCTGCATGCCTCGCACTCGGTGCTGGTGGGGACGGTGATCGGGGTGTTTGGCGAGGCGGCGCTGATCTACCTGATGGCCTGAGCTGGCTCTGGCCAGGTTGGCCGCAGCACGCCAAGGCAGCCAGCGCCCGGCTTGACGATGTGCGCTGCAATCAGCGTGGTGTGTGACAAGGCCCGGCATTGCCGGGCCTTGTCACGTCTGGGCCGCTGCCGGCTATTTGCCGCGCGGGCTCAGCTTGAGAAAGAGCAGGCGCACCAGCAGATAGACCACGGCATTCAGCAGCGTCATCAGCAGCAGGATGGCCGGCAGCGACAGGCTGGATGGCGCGGCCAGGGCGCCGCTGTGAAAGCCGCCGGCCAGCAGCGAGGCAGCAAGCAGGGTAGAGAGCAGTTTGAAGGTCATGGCAGCAGCTTTGGGCAAGAGGGTAGGCTGCTGGATAGTGCAAACATCGTGCCTGGCTTGATTGCTTCAAGTTGTTGAAATGGCTGGTGTTTTTTAATGGCGGTACGGTGGGCCGCCGATAGGGCTGCGCCCGCCGTGCGGAAATCCGTCAGCCGGCGCGCTGGCGGGCCTGCAGATGCAGCAGGATGGCCTGGCCGCCGCTGAGGATGTCGTCGCCAATGGCCAGCGCCGCCGCCGCGCCATCGCGCTGGCGCATGGCCTGCAGCACCGGGTAGTGGTAGTCCAGCATGGCGCTGCCACCCTGCTGGTAGACGGCGGCGATCAGCGGGCCCATCTGCAGCCAGATACGGTAGAGGATGCCATGCAGGAAGGGCAGGCCGGCGATGTCGACCAGGGCAAAGTGAAACTGCTGGTTCAGCGCGCAGCCCAGGGCGATGTCCTGCGCGGCCATGGCCACGGCATTGCGCTGTACGATGTCCTCCAGCCGGGCGATAGCGGCAGGCTCTGCCTTGTTTGCGGCGGTTTCGGCCGCCAGGCCCTCCAGCCGGATGCGGATGGCGCGGATTTCCAGATAGCGCTCCACCGTCATGTGCGGCACGCGGATATCGCGTGGCGACTGCATGGCCAATGCCTGTTCCTGTACCAGCCGCAGGATGGCATCGCGCACCGGGGTGACGCTGGTGCCCAGCTGTTCTGCCAGCTCGCGTATTTTCAGGCGCGCACCGGGTTGCAGCCGGCCTTGCAGCAAGTCATTGCACAGCAGCTGGTAGACCGTGCTGCCCAGATTGTCGTGTTCCAGGGTGTCGAGTTGGTAGTCCATGCGTTGCAGGCCGGTGTGCGAGGGTGACAAGGGCCACATCTTAGCACTGCGGCTTGTCAGAATGAAATGCAGCAAATATGATGCATCATAATTTGATGAATCATAATCTGATGCAGCCGCGTGCTGCTGCCGCCATCCTGCTGACAGGAGTCATGCCATGTCCCCATCCACCCGCTATATGCTGTTGACCGGTGCCAGTCGCGGCATCGGCCATGCCACGGTCAAGCTGTTTCAGGAGCATGACTGGCAGATCTTCACCGTGTCGCGCCAGCCGTTTTCCGAAGCCTGCCTGTGGCCATCGGCACGGCAAAGCCATATCCAGGCCGATCTGTCCGACCTGTCCTGCCTCGAGCAGCTGATTGCCGAAGTACAAAGCCGCCTGCCCAATGGCGAGCTGCACGCGCTGGTGAACAATGCCGGTATCTCGCCCAAGGGGCCGCAGGGCGAGCGGCTGGGCATTCTGGCCAGCGATGCCGATGTCTGGAGCCGGGTGCTGAATGTCAATCTGGTCTCCACCGCCTTGCTGGCACGCGGCCTGTTTGCCGAGCTGAAAAAGGGGCAGGGCTCCATCGTCAATGTCACCTCGATCGCCGGCTCGCGCGTGCACCCGTTTGCCGGCGTGGCCTATGCCGCCTCCAAGGCCGGGCTGGCGGCGCTGACCCGCGAGCTGGCGCACGAGTTTGGCCCGCATGGCATCCGTGCCAATGCCATTGCGCCGGGGGAAATCGACACCGCCATCCTGTCGCCGGATACCGCCCGCATCGTGGAGCGCGATGTGCCGATGCACCGTCTGGGAACGCCGCACGAAGTGGCCGAGGCCATTTACTTTCTCTGCTCCGGCCACTCTTCCTATATCAATGGCTCGGAAATCCACATCAACGGTGGCCAGCATGTGTGAAACCGTGTCCCCAGCCGTGTCCCAAGGTGTGATCGACCAGCTGTTTGCCACCGCCGCCGCGCCGGTGGAGTGCAGCGAGGCCACCGCACTGCTGTGGCAGCATTACCGCCTGCGCGGTGTGGCCAGCCCGCTCAATAGCGAGCGCGATGCCAACTTCCATATCCGCGGCTACGATGGCCGCGAATATGTGCTGAAGCTGAGCCATCCGGCGGAAAACCGTGCCGTTACCGATTTCCAGAGCCGTGCCTTGCTGCATGCGCGGGCAGCGGACCCAAGCCTGCCCATTCCGCAGCTGCTGCCGCGCCACGACGGCCAGCCTTATGCCGTGGTGGCGCTGGCCGATGGCAGCCAGCGCGTGCTGCGCCTGCTCAGCTATCTGGCTGGCCAGCCCTTGCACCAGATTCAGCGTAGTGCGGCCCAGCGCCGTCATCTGGGGCAGACGCTGGGGCGGCTGGACAATGCCTTGCGCGATTATGCCCACCCGGCGGCCCATCACCCGTTGCTGTGGGATATCCAGCATGCCCAGCGGCTACAGCCCCTGCTGGACGAAACGCCGGACAGCGCGCAAAAAACGCTGTTGGCCGACTGGCTGGCCCACTTCATGCAGCAGGTGCAGCCGCAGCTGGCCGGTTTGCGCCGCCAGGTGATTCACAATGACCTGAACCCGCACAATGTGCTGGTCGATCCACAAGACCAGATCCGCACCGCCGGCCTGATCGACTTTGGCGACATGGTGCAAGCGCCCTTGATCAACGAGCTGGCGGTGGCCTGTTCCTACCAGCTGTCCAGCAGTGAAAACCCGCTGGATGGCGCCGGTGAGCTGATTGCCGGCTATCACGCCGTCTGTCCCTTGCTGCCGGGCGAAATCGATCTGCTTTACCCACTGATCATGACCCGGCTGTGCATGACGGTCACCATTACCGGCTGGCGGGCGGCGCGTTATCCGGAAAACCGCAGTTACATCCTGCGCAATAACGGCCTGAGCTGGGACGGCCTGCAACGGCTGGCCGCCTTTGGCCCGGCGCGCGCCAGTGCCTATCTGCAGCCCTTGTGCCAGACGAAAGGACAAGCATGAATCCCCCAGACCAACGCATGGCCAATGCCTTTGACCCGAACACGCTGGCCAGCCTGCCTGCCAGCGAGCAGGCGCTGATCCGCCGTCGGCAACAGGCGCTGGGTCAGGCTTACCGCCTGTTTTACCAGCAGCCCCTGCATCTGCTGCGCGGCGAGGGCGTGTGGCTGTACGACGCGGCCGGCCAGCCCTATCTGGATGTGTATAACAATGTTGCCTCGGTGGGGCACAGCCACCCGCAGGTGGTGGCGGCCATTGCCCGCCAGGCGGCCACCCTCAACACCCATACCCGTTACCTTGACCAAGGCATTGTCGATTACGCCGAGCGCCTGCTGGCCACGCTGGCCATGCCCGGTTATCAGGCCATGTTTACCTGCACCGGCAGCGAGGCCAACGACCTGGCCTTGCGGCTGGCGAACAATTTCAGCGGTGGGCAAGGGGTGATTGTCAGCTCCCATGCCTACCATGGCGTTACCAGCAGTGTGGCAGCCTGTTCGCCAGCCTTTGGCGAAGGCGTGGCGCTGGGGCCGAATGTGCGTACCGTGGCGTCGCCGGATGGCTATCGTGGTAACGCGCAGCAAGTGGCAGAGCAATTTACCTGTGATGTTCAGGCGGCGATTGCCGATTTGCAGCGCCACGGCGTCCGCCCGGCAGCGCTGCTGGTGGATACGCTGTTTACCAGCGATGGCGTCTTTGCCGATCCGCCCGGTTTCCTGGCTGGTGCGGTGGATGCCATTCACGCGGCAGGCGGCTTGTTCATTGCCGACGAGGTGCAGGCCGGTTTTGCCCGCAGCGGCAGCCATTTCTGGGGCTTTCAGCGTCATGGCGTGGTGCCGGACATCGTCACCATGGGCAAGCCCATGGGCAATGGTCACCCGCTGGCCGGGCTGGCGGCACGCGCCGACATCATCGATGCCTTTGGCAGCCGGGTGCGCTACTTCAATACCTTTGGTGGCAATCCGGTGTCCTGCGCTGCCGGCATGGCAGTGCTGGAGGTCATCGAACAGGAGGGTTTGCAGCACAATGCCCATGTCACCGGGGCGTATCTCAAGGCCGGGCTGCAGGCGCTGGCCGGCAAGCATGCGCTGATTGGCGATGTGCGCGGCGCCGGTTTTTTCCTTGGCGTGGAGCTGGTGACCGACCGCCACGGCAAACAGCCGGCCACGGCCGCCGCCACCCGTGTGGTCAATGCACTGCGCGAGCGGCGCATCCTGCTCAGTGCCACCGGCCCGGCCGGCAATATCCTCAAGCTGCGGCCGCAGCTGCCGTTTGCCCGTGAACATGCCGACCTGCTGCTGGATGCGCTGGATGCGGTGCTGGCTGCCTTGTAGCCGGTACTAGTCCTCGGCCTGGGCCCGGCGCGCCTGGGCCTGCAGGCTGTCCAGCCGGTCCTGTGCCATGTTCATCACCACCCCTTGGGCAAACACCGGCTTCAGCAGCCGGCTGAGCGTGCTGCCCGGCAGCATTTCCACCGCCAGCCGCGCGCCGCGTTCATAAGCCAGCCGGCTGCAGTCGTGCCAGCGCACCAGCCGTGCCATATTGCCGGCCAGGTCATCGGCAATCTGCTCGGGCCGCCGCAGCACGCGGGCGGCATTGGCGCTGAGGTAGTCCAGCCGCGGTGTGGCCAGGCTGATGCGGGCGACATCCTGGCGCAGCGCGCTGGCGGCTTCATCCAGCAGGCTGCAATGCGAGGGCACGCTGATGTCCAGCCGCTGGCAGCGGCCGGCTCCTCCGGTCTGGATCAGGCTGGCCAGCTGCTGCAGGCCAATCTCGCTGCCGGCCACCACCAGCTGGCGCTCGGCATTGATATTGGCCAGATAAAGCGGGCTGCCGGCAGCCCGCAGCTGCGCCAGCAGGCTGTCCAGCTGCGGCAGGGCCAGCCCGGATACCACGCTCATGCCATAGCCCTGCGGATAAGCCTGTTCCATCAGCTGGCCGCGCCGCCGTACCAGGCGCAGGGCGGCGGCCAGCGGCAGTGCCTCGGCCACCACGGCGGCGGCAAAGGCGCCAATCGACAAACCGGCCACCATCTGTGGCTGGATGCCTTCTGCTTGCAGCAGGCGGGCCGAGGCCACGCCGGCAATCAGCAGGCAGAGCTGCACCGCCACGGTGGAACGCAGCGCGGCGGCAGAGTCCAGCAAGTACGGCGAGCTGCCCAGTACGGCTTCCGCCTCGGCCAGCACGGCCTGACAGGCGGCATGCGCTGGCAGCTGCTGCAACATGCCGGGGCGCTGGCTGCCCTGGCCGGGAAAGACAAACAGGATGCTCATCGGCATTGCTCCATCGCGTTAAGCCGGCTGCCCGGCCATGCTGCCAGCGGCTCATCCAGCAGCAGCGGGCCGCTGGCGGTCTTGACCAGCACCCGGCCCCCGCGCAGCCACTCCTCCAGTGCCACGCCGCCAGTGGGGGTCTGCAGCTGGACATCCACGCGGCAAGGCAGCCCTGCCAGCGTTGCCGCCAGTGTTTGCATGCGCGAACGCGCCGGGGGCTGCGGACAGCGCAGCAGCAGGTCCAGATCGCTGTTGCTGCTAAGGGTGGCCTGGCCGGTAGCCAGCTCGAACCCGGCACTGCCGGTAATGCCCCAGACGAGGCCGCAGTCTTGCAGGGCAGCGTGGGCCTGCTGCAGCGCCTGCAATGCCGGCAGCTCGGCCAGGCGCGGATGTTGCCGCCAGCCTTGTTGTGCCGCCACTTGCTCCGGGCTGAGCACCCGGCATAGTTGCTGGCTGCTGGCCCACAAGGCAGAGCGCTGTGTACGCAGCGGACCGCGCACCCCGACCGCAATCAGGCCGGGTCTGGCGGCGGCGCGGCGCACCACCACCGGCAGGCCGGGGTGCCAGTGCCGTGGCAGCCAGTCCGGCAGCGTGCTGTCGGCCATGAGCGCCGCAGCCCTGTCCAGCCAGAGCAGATCGTGCGGGAGACAGGGATGGCCCATCGGAAACTCCTGAAAAAAAAGACGGCAGCGACCAGCGCTGCCGCGACAAGACTTTACTTCAGCAGCTGAAGTAAAGAGGAGGTTGCTATCAGGCCATGATGGCCTTGGTGGCCAGGTAGAGTGCCGATGGCCCCAGCAGGCAGCCCAGCCCGGTATGGAAGGTGGCCACCAGCGCGCCATAGGGCACCAGCCGGCGGTCGGTGGCGGCAAGGCCAGCCGAGACACCGCTCACGGTGCCGGCCAGCCCGCCGAACACCATGGCCGAGCGCGGATTGTTCAGGCCGAGGAAGCGGGCGGCAAACGGTGTGCCCACCATCACCATGATGGCCTTGAGCAGGCCGGTGGCAATGCTCAGCGCCATCACGTCCGAGCTGGCCCCCAGTGCCGCCCCGGTTACCGGGCCGACAATATAGGTGATGGCACCGGCACCGATGGTGGTCATGCTCACCACGTCACGGTAGCCAAAGGCATGGGCAATGCTGGCGCCGACGATAAACGGCAGCACCGTCCCCAGCAGCAGCGAGCAGGCGCCGATCAGCCCGGCCTTGCGTGCTTCGGTGACCTGTACTTCAAAGGCCGTGGCCACGATGGCGAAGTCGCGCAGCATGGCGCCGCCCATCAGCCCGATGCCGGAAAACAGCGAAATGTCTGCCAGGCCGCTTTGCTTGCCGGTGAGCACGCCACCGTAATAGGCCAGGCCCAGGCCAATGAGGATGGCAATGGCCGAGCCATGCACCCGGCCCAGCGTCAGCCGGCGCGACAGCCGGGCGGACAGCCAGGTGATGATGCCCACCAGCAGGAAGGCCGTTACCAGCCCGTTGTGTGCCAATACTTTTTCCAGCATTTGCATGATGTTGCTCCTGTATCAGGCCAGTGGGTCTTGTGGGGTTTCGGCTTCCGGCTGCCATGCCTGCTGGCTGCCGCCGCGATTGAGCAGGGCGATGACGCAGCCGCATACCACGACCGCGCCCAGTGCACCCAGCACGGCCACCGGCCCGCCGCGCAGGGCGGCAACCACGTTCTGCGTGGCGGCCATGGCCACCACCACCGGAATGTACATGGCACCCCAGAAGGCGACGCCCTGTTCGGTTTCCTGTGGCAGCAGGCCACGCTTGTGCAGGTAGAGCCGGGCGAAAATCAGCAGCAACATGGCAATGCCCACGCCGCCGACATTCGATTTGACGCCGATCAGGCTGCCCAGCAGGTCGCCCAGAAACAGGCCCAGCAAGTGGCAGGCTGCCAGCAAGGCAGTTCCGTAGATGATCATGGTGTGTCTCTCCTTTGTATTGTCATATTGTGTTCACCTGTTACCGCAGTATTGGCCATGCGCCCTGATGTTTGCTGGTTTTAGCCTCCTATTTCTGCCCATTGCGCTTGCAGCAGCGTACGGACCTTGCGCGTGGCCAGGCGGTGTTCGCCGTGCAAGCGCTGGTGCAGGTCGCGCTGCGGGTCGGCCTGGATGTCCAGCAGTGCCGCGGCCAGCGCGTCACGCACCAGCTGCAGGTCGGCCGCGGTGGGCTGGTCCGGCTGTGCGGTCTTCAGCAGTCGCCACAGCAAGCCCAGGCTGGCGTAGCTGGCAATGTCATAGGCCATGGGCGGGATGCTGGCGGCCAGCTTTTCCAGCTCTTCCACCGTGCGCAGGGTGATGCGGGCGGCGGCCTGCTTGCCCATGGCATGCACCATCACCCCGGCATCGTCCAGCGCCAGCAGGCGGTTGGCCTGGTAGCCGTGGGCCAGGAAGGCGCCGGACATGGCCTTGCCGACAATCAGCCCGATCACCGGGTGGCCGGCCAGCCGGGCGCCGGCATAGGCTGCCGCGGCGGCGGCCAGCGCCTGGTGGATGCCATAGGCTTCTTCGCGCCGGCCATAGGCCTGGCTGGGAACATCGATGATGGCGACGATGGCGCGCTTGCCGGGCTGCAGACGGTCGGCTTCCACCGCGGCGTCGATGGCGGCGGCCAGTGCCCAGCCTTCCAGCAGGCCCACCTCGCCATGGCGGGCGCGTTCAAACGGGTTGTGCGGGTCGGCCACTACCGCGATATAGCGTGCCGGCTGCCCGGCCAGTTCGGCATCCGTCACCAGCAGGGATGGCGGCAAGCCTTGCTGCAGCGGGGACTGGCCACACAGGGCGTTAAACCAGTCGCGGCCGCGCTGGCTGATGGAGGGCTGGCTCATGGCTTGGCTCCTGACTGGAAAAACTGACGGGCTGAAGCGGCATCGGCCTGGCTAGTGCTGTCCATGGCCAGCAGCCTTTGCAACATGTGCTGGCTGCGCCGGTGACGCGGCTGCTCGGGCAGGCCGCGGGCGATGAAGTCCAGCAGTTGCTGGCGGATCAGCACACTGTCGTCGTCCAGCAGGGCATCGGCCAGTCCGCAGACCCGGCGCTGTTCGCCGCCGGTGAGGCTCCAGATGAAGGGCCGGTTGCGCGAGTCGTATTCCGCCACGCCGGCTTCCTGTTCGATCACTTGCGGGCCGTTCAGCCCCAGTCGCGCTTCGCGGGTGACGATCAGATAACTGCACAGGCCGGCGGCAATCGACATGCCGCCAAAGCAGCCCACGGTGCCGGCGATGATGCCGATCACCGGCTGATAGCGGGCCAGGTCGACAATGGCGGCATGGATTTCGGCAATGGCGGCCAGGCCGAGATTGGCCTCTTGCAGGCGCACGCCGCCGGTTTCAAACAGGATGACGGCACGGGTGGGAATGCCCTGGCGATTGTCTGTCGCCGCCAGCTCCAGTGCAGAGACCAGCTTGGCCCCGCCCACTTCGCCCAGGCTGCCGCCCTGGAAACCGCCTTCGATGGCGGCAATCACCGCCGGCTGGCCATCCAGCAGGCCCTTGCAGATGACCACGCCGTCATCGGCCTGGGCCACGATGCCCTGCGCCCCCAGCCAGGGTGAGTATTGCCGGTCAAATGGACCGGCCAGTTCGCGGCTGCTGCCGGCATCCAGCAGGCTGTGGGCGCGTTCGCGGGCGCTCAGCTCGATAAAGCTGTGACCTTGCAGCAGGCGGGCGATGTCTTGTTGATGGCTCATGCGGACAGTTCCTCCAGGGCCTGGGCCAGCCGCAGGCTGATCACGCCGGGGGTGGCCGCAAAATCATTGATTTCCATCTGCATGGCAGCAGCCTTGCCGTTGGCAAACAAGCGGTCGAGCTGGGCGCGCCAGCGCGCGGCACTGCCATCGGCGGCGCTGTGTATCACGATGTGGCAGAGCCCTGCGGCGGCTGGTGTGATCAGCACTTCCAGGTCGCCTGAGGCCACCACGCCGGCCAGCACACGGCGGGTGGCCGGCGCACCGGCCGGGTAGTCCAGGTGCAGTTTTTCCATGATTCCTCCTTCATTGCTAGGTGTCAGTTGGCGGCCATGGCGGGCAGCCGGTCCAGCAGCAGGGTGGCGGCCAGCAGGTCGGCCGCGCCACCCGGTGACAGGCGCTGCGCCAGCATGTCTTTTTCCAGTTGATAAAGCCGGCGGCGGCCGGGCAGGGTGGCCACGCCACCGGCAGCTAGTACCTTTGCTGCCCCGGCCTGCACCAGGGTCAGCCCCGGCATGCCGCCACGCGACAGCAGGCAGGTGTCGTCCAGCCGGCTCATGATGGCCAGCAGGGCATTGAGCCGGGCATTCACTTCGCCGTCGCCGCGCGCGCGGCTGGCCTGCAAGGCGGGCAGGGCCAGCCGGGTGATGTGTGGAAAGCCCTGCTGCGCTTCGCCACGGGCACCGCCCACGCCGTAGCGCTGGCAGGCCAGCTCGCCCTTGCGCGGCTGTGCCGGCAGCAGGCGGTCCGGCAGCCTGGCCAGTGCGGCGGCGCGCTGGCATACCGCAGCCGCCTGCAGCTGGCTGGCATCCATGGCGGCAGCCGCCACCAGCAGGCCGATGGCCCAGATGGCGCCGCGATGGGTGTTGACGCCGCCACTGGCCTGCAGCATGGCCTGTTCGCCGCTGCGGCCCAGGCTGCCCAGCTGTTCGCGCAGGGTGGTCGATGGTGTTTGCCGCCAGGCGGCATTGGCCATGGCGAAAAAGGCCGGCTGCAAGGCGCGGGCCGAGCGGCACATCAGTTCCAGGTTGAGGTCGCTGTGGGCGCCATTGCCACGGCTGTCCACCAGTCCGGGCTTGGGTGCCAGCCGGGCTTCATCCAGCAGCGACTGGCAGGCCAGTGCCGCCAGCTGGCTGGCCAGTTGCCCGGCCGGATCGGGTGCGAGGGCGCGCCGCATTACCAGCTCCGGAAGCGGGCCGGCGGCTGGTACAGCCCGTCCGACCAGCTCACCAGCTCGGCCATGCTCTTGGCGGCCAGCAGCGAACGGCTGGCCTCGCTGCGGCGGATGCCCAGGTCTTCCGGCAGGGCCACCAGTCCGGCCTGGCGCAGGGCGGCGGTGCTGGCCGGGTCGTGGCGCAGGCCGATGGGGGTGATGCCGGCCACGGCGGCAATCATCTGCCGGCGCTGTTCCAGTGATTCGGCCTTGTACAGATAGGCAATGCCTTCTTCGGTCAGCACATGGCTGACGTCGTCGCCGTAAATCATCACCGGAGCCAGCGGCATGCCGCTGTTGCGCGCCACTTCCACCGCGTCCAGGCTTTCCACGATGGTGGGCTGGCCGTTGCCCTGGAAGGTTTCCACCATTTGCACCACCAGCTTGCGGCCACGGGCCAGCAGGCTGTCGGTCTGGATCAGGTCCAGCCAGGCCGGGCTGGCATGGCGCCGGCCATGCGGGTCGTGGCCCATATTGGGTGCGCCGCCAAAGCCGGACAGCCGGCCATGGGTGACGGTGGAGGAGTGGCCGTCGCCATCCATTTGCAGGGTGGAGCCGATGAACATGTCCACCGCGTACTGTCCGGCCATCTGGCAGAAGGCGCGGTTGGAGCGCAGCGAGCCGTCCCGGCCGGTAAAGAACACATCGGAGCGGGCCGCCACATAGGCTTCCATGCCCAGTTCGCCGCCAAAGCAGTGCACGCTGTCCACCCAGCCGCTTTCGATGGCCGGGATCAGCGTCGGATGCGGGTTCAGCGTCCAGTGGCGGCAGATCTTGCCTTTCAGTCCCAGTTGCTCGCCGTAGGTGGGCAGCAGCAGTTCGATGGCGGCAGTATTGAAGCCCAGGCCGTGGTTGAGCGATTGCACCTGGTGCCGCTCGTAGATGCCGCGAATGGCCATCATGGCCATCAGCACGTGTACCGGCTTGATCAGGCGCGGGTCGCGGGTGAACAGCGGTTCGATAAAGAAGGGGCGGTCGGCCAGTACCACGAAATCCACCCAGTCGGCTGGAATGTCCACGCGGGTGAGTTCGGACGGGTCGTCGACAATTTCATTGACCTGGGCAATGACGATGCCGTCGCGAAAGGCGGTGGCTTCCACCAGCGCCGGGGTGTCCTCGGTGCTGGGGCCGGTGTAGAGATTGCCGTGGCGGTCGGCCTGATAGGCGGCCACCAGCGCGACATTGGGGGTGAGGTCGACAAACAGCCGCGCATACAGCTCGACATAAGTATGGATGGCACCGATTTCCAGACAGCCATCCTGTAGCAGCTGGCCGATACGCAGGCTTTGCGGGCCGGAGAAGGAAAAGTCCAGCTTGCGGGCAATGCCGCTTTCGAAAATATCCAGATGCTCGGGCCGGCCCACACTGGGGATGATCATGTGCAGATCGTGCAGCCGGGCCGGATTGGTGCGGGCCAGGCTGCGCGACAGGAAGTCGGCCTGTTTCTGGTTATTGCCTTCCAGCACCACGCGGTCGCCGGGGGCGATCAGGATTTCCAGCGCAGCCGTCAGCTGGTCGGTGGGCAGGATGCGGCCGCTGGCCAGGTGGCTGGCCAGCTCGATGCGGCGGCGCTTTTCATTACGGCGGCG
Source organism: Aquitalea magnusonii (assembly GCF_003202035.1). Classification (GTDB taxonomy): domain Bacteria; phylum Pseudomonadota; class Gammaproteobacteria; order Burkholderiales; family Chromobacteriaceae; genus Aquitalea; species Aquitalea magnusonii. The sequence goes on from NZ_QJKC01000001.1 coordinate 42,774, forward strand.
ATTCCAGACCGGGGAGGGGGGTGAGGCTGCCAGCATGGGTGCTCCATATCGCAGATGAGAATGTCTGCAAGGTAGGCGCTGGCAGGCTGGCCATCAATCAAGCTGGCTGTCGAATTGTTAGCCTGAGGCTAATGGTTTGGCGGCAAGGCCACTGGCCGATATCTGCTGTCCCAGCATGCGCGCTTCGGCCAGCAAGGCCAGCAGGTTGGGGTCACGCTCGCGGCATTCCTGCAGCAACAGGCCGATATGCTGGGTGCAGCGCCACTCCGGGGTCAGCGGGGTGAAGCGGATGCGCCCGGCAAACAGCGAGCTGACCCGGCCGGGCAGCAAGCTGAGGCCCACGCCGGCGGCCACCAGGTTCATCAGCGAGAAAATGTCATCCACCCGCATCACCACATCCGGCTGGTAACCGGCTTGCTCGAACAGGCGCTGGAAGTCGCGGCTGGTGGCAAAACCGTCGCTGAGGGCGACGAATTTTTCATGGCGGCAGGCGGCCAGATCGGCCATGGCGGCTGCCGGTGCCGGGCCGGCCAGCGAGGAGGCAAGAAACAGCTGGTCTTCGAACAGCGGTACCGCCAGCAAGCCCGGCAGGTTGCCATCGGCTGGCAGCGACATCAGCAAGGCGTCCACATCCTGGGCTTGCAGCTTGTCCAGCAACTGGGCGTTGGAGCCCAGCTGCAACTCGATGGCCAGTTCCGGCCGGCGCAGCTTGACCCCCATCACCAGCCGCGGAATCAGTTCCACCGTCAGCGAGTACATGGCGCCGATTTTCAGCTGGGCCGCGCCAAAACCGGCTTTTTCCCGCGCTTTGCGGATGCCGGCTTCCAGGGTCCGTCCGGCGTCCTCGGCTGCCTCGGCCAGTGCCAGCGCCGCGGGCAAGGCAATCAGCCGGCGGCCTTCGTTGCGGAACAGGGGGCAGCGCATGGCGTCTTCCAGCGAATGCAGGGCGCGGTGCACGCTGACGGTACTCATCTGCATGCGTTCGGCAGTGCGTGCCAGGCTGCCACTGGCCACAAAGGCGGCCAGGATCTGCAGTTTGCGCAGGGTGATTTCTTCACTGATCATGGCTTGGCCTTGCCGCTCAGGGGTGATGAGCGCCAGCTGCCACGGTGGCCGGTCTGGCGTTCAAGCTGGTTTTTGAAAAAAACAGCATAAATATCATGATGGGTGGAAAGCTGGAGGAATAGGCAAAAATCAGCATTTTCAGTTGTTTTCTTTAAATAAATCGAAATGGCTGAAATTTTTCAAAACATATGGAATGAACCGAGGTCACTGTTTATGCTGGCGGCAAAGCTGGAAAATCAAACGTTCCATCGATTTTCCACCACGCTCATGAAGGAGCCGACATGACTGATGCATTCCACAAAGACTGCCAGATTTTTACCGAAGCTGGTCACACATCGCAACTGACCGCCTACTACGAAAGCAGCCGCCGCATTGTCTGGCTGATGATGCATACCCACCCGCGCCCCAGTTTCAACCCGGCCTTGCTGGACGATGTGGAGGCGGTGTTCCGCGCGGTGCGCGACAGCAAGCTGCCGATTGATTTTTTCATTTCCGGCTCAACCGTGCCGCACATGTATAACACCGGCGGTGATCTGAGCCTGTTTTCCCAGGCAATACGCCAGCGCCAGCGCGCTGTGCTGTCCAGCTATGCCACCCGTTGCATTGATATCCTGTGCCATCTGGACGGCGGCTTTGGCCGCAATGTCATCACCCTGGCGCTGGTGGAGGGCAGTGCCCTGGGCGGTGGTTTCGAGGCGGCGCTGGCCCATCATTTCCTGCTGGCGCAGCGGGATGCCAAAATGGGATTTCCCGAGATTTCCTTCAATCTTTTCCCCGGCATGGGGGCTTATTCCTTTGTCGGGCGCAAGGCAGGGCAAAGGGTGGCCGAGCAGCTGATTGCCTCGGGCGAGGCGCCGCGAGCGCCCTGGCACCATGAAGTGGGGCTGGCCGACCAGCTGTTCGAGCCGGGCGAGGGGGTGATGGCTGCCAGAACCTTCATCGACACCCTGCAGCCCAGGCTGAACGGCATCCGTGCCATGCTGCGCACCCGTCACCGGGTGTTTCCCATCCACCGCGAAGAGTTGATGGACATCACCCAGGACTGGGTGGATACCGCGCTGTCAGTGGAGGACAAGGATATTGCCTATATGGAAAGACTGGTTCAGCTGCAGAACAAGCGCGCTCGCGCCTGAGTAGCGGCAGCTGAGCCAGTGGCATGGCAGGCCCGCTTCAGGGTTTGCCATGCTGCTGCAGCCATTGCTCCAGCTGGTCGGCAGGCATGGGGCGGGCAAAATGATAGCCCTGGGCCAGGTCGACGCCTATCTCACTGATGAAGTCCAGCTGGCTGTCGGTTTCCACCCCCTCGGCCACGATCTGGAAATCCAGCTGCTGCGCCACCGCCACCATGGAGCGCAGCAGTGCCATGGAACGGGCATCAGCCGGAATGGCCCGGATAAAGCTTTGATCCATCTTGATGACTTGCAAGGGCAGCCGGGTCAGCTGCGACAGCGAGGAATAGCCGGTGCCGAAGTCGTCCAGGTGGATGTTGACACCCAGCGCACGCAGCGCGCTCATGATCTCGATGGTACGCCCCTCGTCCGAGGCGATGCAGGATTCGGTCAGCTCGATATCCAGCGGCGAGCGCTTAAAACCGTGCTGCTGCATGGCGGCCATGAAGTCGGACAGCAGCTCGGGGTCGCCCAGCTGGCGGGCCGACAGATTGACCGAAATGCGCAGCGGCTGCGGCAGGCTGCTCCAGCGCCTGGCCTGGGCCATGGCTTCGCGGATCACCCAGCGGCCAATCGGCTTGATCAGGCCGGAATCTTCGGCATAGCGGATGAAGCTCAGCGGCGGCACCATGCCGCGCTCGCTCGATTGCCAGCGGATCAGCGCCTCCACCGAGGTGGCGCGCCGGCTGCGCAGGCAGACCTGCGGCTGGTAGTGCAGGCTGAACTGGCCTTCCTGCAGCGCCTGGCGCAAGCCGCCATCCAGCCACATGCTTTCCTGCAGGTGGTTGTTCATCTCCCGCGAAAAATGCATCACGCCGCCCTTGTTGGCGGCCTTGGCGGCATACATGGCGGTATCGGCGTTGCGCACCAGCTCGCTCAGGCTCTCGCCGTCGGCCGGAAAGCTGGCCACGCCGATGGAGCAGCCGGAATACACCTGGATGTGTTGCAGGGTAAACGGCGTTTCCATCAGCGTGCGGATCTGGCGGCATACGCTGGCGGTTTTTTCCGGGGTGGCATCGTAGAGCAGCAGCAAGAATTCATCGCCGCCAAAGCGTGCCAGTACGTCGCCAGGGCCGATCTGCTCGCGCAGCGCCTGGCCGACCCGGGCAATCAGCAGGTCACCGATGGCATGGCCATAGTGATCGTTGATGTTCTTGAAGTTGTCCAGGTCGAGGAACAGCAGGTCGAAGGGTTTGACCGGCCTGGTGGCAACGGCCAGATTGATGATGCTCTGGATGGCATGGCGATTGGGCAGGCCGGTGGTGCTGTCGGTGCTGGCCTGTTCCTCCAGCCGTGCCTGTGCACGGCGCTGCTCGGTGATGTCGGTGCCGGAGCAGACCAGAAACCACTGGTCCACCGTGGCATTGCGCACCAGCCGGTTGCGCCACCAGATCAGGCGCGGACCATCCTTGGTCAGGATGTGGCGCTCGGTTTCCCAGCTGTGCATGCTGCGGAAAAAGGTGGTGAGATTGGCGCGGATCTTTTCCGACTCTTCCGCCGAGAAAAACAGTTCCAGCGCGTTCTTGCCCATGACTTCGGCCTCGGTCTTGCCGGACAGCCGTTCGCATTCGCGGTTGAAGCGCTTGATATTGCCCTGGTCGTCCACGATCACGATCAGCGAGCTGACTTCGGAAATGACCTGTTCGGAGAAATTCAGCCCGCGCTCCATCTCGCGTCGCACGGCGGCGGTGTCATTGCACCAGGTGGCCACGCCGCGCCATTCGTCATGGTCGGTGCGGCGGCCAATCAGGATCAGGCCCAGCGGTATGCCTTCCAGCTGGGTTTCGATGGCCACGGTGGCGGTGGAGCCTTCCAGTTTGCGCACGTCTTCGGCCTGGGCATTGCTCAGGGCGATGGCGACGATCATCCGGTCGTCGGCATCGGAAAGATAAAGCGCGTTGGAGTCCGGCGGCAGTCTCCAGCGCGGGCTGTCCGTGCCAAAGCGCTGCGTCAACCAGGAGGAGGGCGTAAGGTCAATCACGTTGTTTCTTTCTGCATATGACGTCGTTTTAAATTAAAGCTATAAAAAGTGACATCAATTAAGCTGTTTTATGCAGTATATCGAGTCGTTGTTATTGCATAAATAAGCTTCTGTTCAAAAATTGCCGCAGTGCCGCGCTGCCCATCACTACCCACCAGCCCGCCGCACAGGCGCATGGTGGTCATGTCTTGGCAGATTACTCCAAATTTGTTTAAAGCTGTTATCAAGATGGTTTGTATGCGGGCAAGGCGGATTGCTGGCAGGGAGGCGTCGGCAGCTGTCTGACAGGACGGGTCGCGGGCATGCCGCCGCTGCGCGGAGGGGGCGGGCTGCTGTGGCAGCGAGTCAGGGCGGCGGGGGAATAAAAATCGCCCACCCGGCAAGGGGTGGGCGCAAGTTCCATAAGGATGGAGGAGGATTAACGCTGCCTAGTATCTGGTGGGCATTTCTTGCGGTCCAGTGCAACTTTCCCCTGGTTTGTGCCATATCAATACCGGCTGGTCGCCAGCGGCTTATCTGTGTGGCGAATAGCGATATCAGCAATGGGCATTTATCAATCCGCTGCTGTCGGGCTAGAGTGATGCCTGCAGTGCGCAAATGCCTGTTGGCCTGCTATCGCGTGCGGGTGGCCATTGCTGGCAGGAGCCAGGGCGGCGTTCTCTTTCATCTTTCATCCGGTATTGCCTGCAGATGGTCGGGCTTGTCATGAATGCATTGCTCACCCGTTTTTTACACACTGTCCATGCCGATTACTTCATGGAATTTCCGCTATGGAGCACGGCGGATGGGCAGGTGGTGGGTGAATTCATCAAGGTGCGCCTGTCCAGCCAGTTTGAGCCGGCCTGCGATGGCGCCGGCCAGTCGCTGGGTATGCTGGCGCGGCTGCAGGCTGTTGCGCCGGGTGGCGAGATCATGGCGGACGAGGCGCTGACACGGTTGACCCGCGTCAGTGAAACGCCGGTAGTGCTGGACCGCTTTATCCGCAGCCTGCATTTGCTCAACTACCTGCAAGCCGGCTATGGCGGGCAGGGGCTGATCCTGCCGGTATCCGCCTTGTTGCTGGAGGCGGTCAGCCAGGAGCATGGCCGGGTGTTTCGCCAGATTGTCGACCGGCTGGCCGGGCCGGCGCCGCGCATCGGCTTTCTGTTGCCGGCCACCTATGCGGCACAGCCAGCACGGCTGGCCGCGCTACGCGCCAATTACGCCCGCCATGGCTTTGCCACTTTCCTGCCCACCGGGCAGGGGGCTGCCGTATTGCAGCGGCTGGATGACGGCTGCTAGGCAGGCCCCGCGTTCAGCCTGCAAGCCGGCGGATCTTCCCGTGCCAGGGCTTATCCAGACAGAATGGGATGTGCAATGCAGTTGAATCGTTTGCTTGGCTATTTCCATCAATGGCCACCTGCCGTGGCCAGACAGCGGCCTACACTCAAGTTTTCCGATCACGGCACCTTTGCCCTGTATGGCGGGTTGCGGCTGGACAGCGTGTTCCAGCCCATCATGCAGCGCCAGGGCGGCGGCCTGCGGCCGGTGGCGCATGAAGCCTTGCTGCGGGTAAGCGACAAGGCCGGCCAGCCGCTGGCGGTGGAACACTTTTTTGCCCAGGCCGGTTGCGCCGAAGAGTTTGTCTATCTCGACCGCTTGAGCCGGGTGATCCATGCGCTGAATTTTGCCGCCCAGGCCGAGCCGGGCGAGCTGCTGTTTCTCAATGTGCATGGCCAGCATCTGCTGAGCATTGCCAGTGGCCGGCATGGTTCCACTTTCGAAACCCTGCTGGGCTATTGCGGCTTGCAAGCGCAACAGGTGGTGCTGGAAATCGTCGAATCGGAAATTGCCGATCTGCAACTGCTGGATGCGGCCATCCACAGTTACAAACGCAAAGGGTTTCGCATTGCCATCGACGATTTCGGTGCCGGACATTCCAATTTTGACCGGCTGTGGCAGTTGACGCCCGATTTGGTCAAGCTGGATCGCAGCCTGCTGACGCAGCCGGCGCTGAATGAGCGGGCGCGCATGGTGTTTCCCAAGCTGATCGACATCATTCACGACCTGGGCGGCCAGGTGGTGTGCGAAGGCATCGAGACCGAGGCCCAGCACCGCATGGCATGGCATGGCAGGGCGGGGCTGATCTGCTGCAGGGTTTTTACTACGCCCGACCCGCAGCCAGCCTGCATCACGCCGGGCTGACGCGCTGCGCGGCATGAGTCGCTTCACCCTCATTCGGCGGTTTGGCCCAGACAGGGTATAATGGCCGGCTGCATTCGCGTCATTTCGACATGGCAAGCTTAGGTAACGGGAAGTGAAGATGACTGAAGATCAAATCAAATGTTGCTGGTGCGACAAGGTATCCAGCCGGGCACAGCTGACAGGCCCCGCGGCCAATCTGTGCCCGCACTGCGAAGAACCGGTACTGCCATCGACGTTTGGTGAGCTGGAACTGGGACAGGATTTTGCCTGTAGCCTGGGCGGTTCCTGGAAGAAGATTTCCGACAGCAAGGCTGAAATGCATGATGCGGCACCGTCCGACAAGCCTTGCGAATTCAAGCCGGCAGAAGTGGTTTACCCCTTCTGAACGCACATCCGGCTTGTTGGTACAGCCTGCCTGACATGAAACTGCCGCCAGAGTATTCTGGCGGCAGTTTTTTTATACGGCGCAGTCCAGGTCGCTTTACAAGTGTTGCAGCAATTCCAGCGGATGGTTGATGCTGATGTCGGCACCCCATTGCTCCGGCTGGTCCTGTTCCGAGATATAGCCCCAGTTGGCCAGCACGGTTTTCATGCCCACCACGCGGCCGGCCTGGATGTCACGCTCGGCATCGCCCACATACAGGCAATGTGCCGGGTCGATGCCAATCTGGCTGGCGGCATGCAGCATGGGCGCAGGGTCCGGCTTCGGCACGCCGACGGTATCGCCACTGACGGTGACCGCCGGGCGGCTGCTAAAGGGCAGGGCCGGCACCAGTCGGTCGGTAAAGCGCATCGGCTTGTTGGTGATGATGCCCCAGGTGAGACCCTTGGCGGTGATGCCGTCCAGCATGTGGTTGATGCCGTCAAACAGCACGGTTTCGTCGGCAAAGCTGTGCTCGTAGTGATCGAGAAAGCGCAGGCGGTATTCTTCGAAACGCGGATGTTGGCGATCAATGCCAAAACCCAGGCTCACCAGCCCGCGTGCGCCATGGCTGGCCAGTGGCCGGATGGCGGCATAGGGTTGTGGCGGCAGGCCTTCCTCGGCCAGCAAGCGGTTGAGGGCGGCGCCCAGGTCGCGCGCGGTATCGGCCAGGGTGCCGTCGAGGTCAAACAGTACTGCCTTGATCATGTGGGTTGCCTGTACGGGAAGTTCTGCGGCCAGCCGTGCTGGCTGGCCGGCAGAGTTTAGCGGATGGTCTTGCCCAGGAACAGCTTGTAGGCCGGATTATCCGTCTCTTCCACATAGGGATAGGCCAGGCCATCCAGAAAGTGCTGGAACTCGGCATTGTCGCTGGCGGGAACCTGGATGCCAACCAGCACGCGGCCATAATCGGCACCGTGGTTGCGGTAGTGGAACAGGCTGATGTTCCAGTGGGTACGCATGCCCTCCAGGAAGCGCATCAGCGCGCCCGGACGTTCCGGGAATTCAAAGCGCAGCACGCGCTCGTCCTTCAGTTGCGGGGCGTGGCCGCCCACCAGGTGGCGGATGTGCAGCTTGGCCAGTTCGTTGTCGGTCAGGTCCAGACCGTCCAGATTATTGGCCTTGAGTTCGGCGATGATGCGTTCCGAATCCTGCTTGCCGCTGATCTGCACCCCGACAAACACATGGGCGGTGCCGGGGTCGGCAAAGCGGTAGTTGAATTCGGTGATGTTGCGGTTGCCGATCACCGCACAGAACTGCTTGAAGCTGCCCGGTTTTTCCGGAATGGTGACGGCGATGATGGCTTCGCGGCGCTCGCCCAGTTCGGAGCGTTCCGAAACATGGCGCAGGCGGTCGAAGTTCATGTTGGCGCCACAGTTGATGGCCACCAGGGTCTGACCGGTACAGCCTTCGCGCTCGATATAAGCCTTGGCGGCCGCCACGGCCAGCGCTCCGGCCGGTTCCACGATGGAGCGGGTGTCTTCGAAAATATCCTTGATGGCGGCGCACATGGCGTCCGAATCCACCAGCATGATTTCGTCCAGCAGCTCGCGGCAGATGCGGAAGGTTTCTTCGCCCACCAGCTTCACCGCCACGCCATCGGCAAACAGGCCCACATCTTTCAGCTCGACACGCTCGCCTTTTTCGATGGACTGCTTCATGGCGTCCGAATCCACCGGCTGCACGCCGATGATCTTGATTTCCGGTTTCAGGCGCTTGATGAAGCTGGCCACGCCAGCTGCCAGACCGCCACCACCAATCGCCACGAACACGGCATCGATATGGCCGGGGTGCTGGCGCAGGATTTCCATGCCGATGGTGCCCTGGCCGGCGATCACGTCCGGGTCGTCAAACGGCGGGATATAGGTTTTGCCGGTTTCGGCCACCAGCTGCATGGCGTGCTGATAGGCGTCGCTGAACGATTCGCCATGCAGGACCACCTTGCCGCCACGGCTGGTCACGCCGTCAATCTTCACCTGCGGGGTGGTGACCGGCATCACGATAATGGCTTCACAGCCGATTTTCTTGGCCGACAGCGCCACGCCCTGGGCGTGGTTGCCGGCGCTGGCGGTAATCACGCCGTTGGCCAGCTGCGCGGGGGTCAGCTTGGCCATCTTGTTGTAAGCGCCGCGCAGCTTGAAGGAGAACACCGGCTGCAGGTCTTCGCGTTTCAGCAGAATGGTGTTGCCGGTGCGGCGGCTGAGATTGTTCGCCGTTTCCAGCGGGGTTTCCACCGCGACGTCATAGACGCGCGAGGTGAGGATGCGCTCCAGATAGTCTTGCTTGTCTTGCATGGTGATGCCGATGTCCTTGTCGTTCTTTCTTATTGAACTGTCAGAGTAGCAGGAACTCCAAGCCGGCGGGAAGCCGTGTCGCCATTTTCATGCTGCATTGCCGCAACCACATTGGCGACAGGCCATGCACTGCTGCAAAAACCGGCCATTTACGGTCAACGCAGCAGCGTGGGCGTGTATAATCAACGGCTATTGTTTGTAGCCCTCACCCAGTTGTCGATCTCAATGAAAACCACCATCTCCCGAATTCTGCTTGCTGCCACGCTTGCCCTGCCCGTTGCTGCCTCTGCCACTGCTGCCTTTGTACCGCCGGTGCCGGAAATTGCCGGCAAGGCCTATTATCTGGTCGATTTCAATAGCGGCCAGGTGCTGGCTGCACAGGGCCCGGACGCACGTGTCGAGCCGGCCTCGCTGACCAAGCTGATGACCGCCTATCTCACTTTCAAGGCAGTCAAGGAAAAGCGCCTGACGCTGGACCAGATGCTGACCGTGTCCAGCCGTGGCTGGAAAACCGACGGTTCGCGCATGTTCCTCGACCCGAAAGTGCCGGTGAAGGTGGATGACCTGATCAAGGGCATGATCGTGCAGTCCGGCAACGATGCCTGCGTCACCCTGGCTGAAGCCATTGCCGGCAGTGAAGACGTGTTCGCCCAGCTGATGACCCAGCAGGCGCAGAAACTGGGCATGAAGAACACCCAGTTCCGCAATGCCACCGGCCTGCCGCATGCCGATCACTACACCACGGTGCATGATCTGGCCATCCTGTCCGCCGCGCTGATCCGTGATTTTCCGGAGTTCTATCCCACGTACTCCATCAAGTCTTTCACCTATAACAACATCACCCAGCCCAACCGTAACCTGCTGCTGTACCGCGACCCCAACGTCGACGGCATGAAAACCGGCTACACCGATACCGCAGGCTACAATATGATCACCTCCAGCCATCGCGACGGCCGGCGGGTGATTTCGGTGGTGGTGGGGACCGCCAGCCCGGAAGCGCGTGCGGTGGAAAGCTCGAAGTTGCTTAACTACGGCTTGCAGTTTTTCGATACGCCCAAACTTTACTCGGCAGCCAAGCCGGTTTCCGATGTTCCGGTGTACAAGGGCGCGGCCAAGTCGGTGCCGGTTGGTTTCAGTCAGGATGTTTACGCCACCGTGGTCAAGGGCCAGGCCGCTCAGCTGAAGGCCGACCTGTCCACCATGCAGCCCTTGATCGCGCCGATCAAGGCCGGCCAGACCGTAGGCAAGCTGGTGGTGAGCCTGGATGGCAAGCCGCTGCTGGAGCGTCCGGTGGTTGCCTTGCAAACCGTGGAAGAGGGTGGCTTCTTCAGCCGCCTGTGGGACAGCATCAAGCTGATGCTGGGCTGGAAGTAATCCGGCTTTTGATTGACCGCCCCGTGTGACGGGGCCGGGCAATGGCCTGCATCGGGTGATGCGGGCCTTTTGCCTTTGCAGAATCGAGTGGAACATGGCTGAAAACAGCACTGAAAAGCAGGAAATCATTGAATTTCCCTGTCGCTTTCCCCTGAAGGTGATGGGTGAGCGTCACGATGAATTTGTCCTCACCATGACCGAAGTGGTGCGGGTGCATGCGCCGGATCTGGCCGAGCACGATGTCACGCTGCGGGAAAGCTCGGGTGGACGTTTCTATGCGCTGACCATTACCGTGAACGCCACTTCGCGCCAGCAGCTGGACAATATCTATCTGTCGCTCACTGGCCACCCCATGGTCAAGATGGTGCTTTAAACCCAACAGGAGCCTCGCGCGTGCAGCGTCTGATCAAGCATTTGGGTCTGGTGGATTACGAACCGACCTGGCGCACCATGCAGTCCTTTACCGATAGCCGTAGCGCCGAAACCCCGGACGAGCTGTGGGTGGTGGAGCACCATCCGGTGTATACCCAGGGCCTGGCCGGCAAGCCGGAGCATTTGCTGCGGCTGACTGATATTCCGGTGGTGAAGACCGATCGCGGTGGCCAGGTTACCTATCATGGCCCCGGCCAGCTGGTGGTGTATCTGCTGATCGATTTCAAGCGCATGCATATTGGCGTGCGCGAACTGGTGCGACGCATCGAGCAGTCGGTCATCGACATGCTGGCCGAACAGGGCATTAGCGCCAATGGCGACGTCAATGCCCCCGGCGTGTATGTGGATGGTGCCAAGATTGCCTCGCTGGGCTTGCGCATCAAGAACGGAGCGGTGTATCACGGCCTGTCACTGAATGTGGACATGGACCTGACCCCGTTCAGCTGGATCAATCCCTGCGGCTATGAAGGCCTGCGGGTGACGCAAATGAAGGATTTGGGGGTGGATAAAACCCTGGCGCAAGTAGCCGAGCTGCTGCTGCCCCAGCTGGAAAAACACCTGACCGTGGTGAAGGAGACAGCATGAAGTTGGACAACGAGGCAGGGGTCAAGCATAAAGGCGCCGCCAAAACCGCACGCATTCCCATCAAGATCGTGCCGCTGGATGAAAAGCTGAAAAAGCCGGAATGGATTCGCGCCAAGCTGCCCACCGGCCAGCGTTTTCACGAAATCAAACAGATTCTGCGTGATCAGAAGCTGCATACCGTGTGCGAAGAAGCCACCTGCCCGAATATCGGCGAGTGCTTCAGCAAGGGTACCGCCACCTTCATGATCATGGGTGACATCTGCACCCGTCGCTGCCCCTTCTGCGACGTGGGGCATGGCCGTCCCAATCCGCTGGACGAAAACGAGCCCAAGCACCTGGCCGAGAGCGTGGCCGCCATGCGCCTGAAGTATGTGGTGGTGACCTCGGTGGACCGTGACGACCTGCGCGACGGCGGTGCCCAGCATTTTGCCGACTGCATCAGCGCCGTGCGTGCTGCTTCGCCGGATACCCAGATCGAAACCCTGGTGCCGGACTTCCGCGGCCGGCTGGATATCGCGGTGGACATTCTCACCATCACGCCGCCGGATGTGATGAACCACAATCTGGAAACCGTGCCGCGCCTGTACAAGCAGGCCCGTCCCGGTGCCGATTACGCGCATTCCTTGCAGTTGCTCAAGGACTACAAGGCCAAGAACCCGCAAGTGCGCACCAAATCCGGCCTGATGGTGGGCCTGGGCGAGACCGACGAGGAAATCCTCGAAGTGATGCGCGACCTGCGCGCCCACAATGTGGACATGCTGACCATTGGCCAGTACCTGCAACCGTCCGATGGCCATCTGCCGGTATTGCGCTACGTCCACCCCGACACCTTCAAGATGTTTGAAGAAAAAGCCTATGAAATGGGCTTTGCCCACGCTGCAGTCGGTGCCATGGTGCGCTCCAGCTACCATGCTGATGTGCAGGCGCACGAGGCAGGCGTCTGATTCTACGGCACTGAGCGCGGCCAGTGCCGCAAAAGGCTGTAACGGGAAGTGTGGCTCACGCCGCCCGTTGCAGCCTTTTTTACGTGTGCATCAGTCGGATGGCAGTAGTGGCAGGGCCAGCAGGCGTGGCGGATGACCGGTCAGCTGCAAAAAGCGCAGCAGATCGTCCCTGTCCACGGCCAGTGTGCTGCTGTTGTGCAGCGGGTGGCATAGTATGGCCGGCTGTTGCAGCAGGATCGGGTCGATGATCACATCCACCACGCTGGCCTGGTCGTTAATGACGGCCAGCAGGCTGACCGCGCCCGGTGTCAGTCCCAGTGCCTGCTGTAGCCGCGCGGGCGAGGCAAAGCCCAGTCCCTTGATCTGCAGTTGCTCGGCACAGGCTTTGAGGTCGAGCCGCTGCGCGGCCGGCAGGCAGATCAGCAGATAGCGCCCGCTCTTGCCGGCCTTGAGAAACAGGTTCTTGGTTTCCGCACCCGGCAGGTCGGGGATGATGGCGCTGGCTTCGGCACAGTTGAAAACCGGCGCATGGTCGAAGCGCTGGTAGTGAATGTGCTGTGCCGCCAGAAAGGCATAGAGTGCTTGAGGCATGCGGCAGCCTAACATGGCCGCCCCCACTCGAAAAGCCAGTTGCCATGATGGTATTGTTGGGGTTTCGGATGGCAGTTTGATGATGGCGGCTGTCGTGGCCGACCAGTGGGAGGCGGATGGGGCGAACAAGCAGGTGGTGCGGTGGGCTGCTGATGGTCATGGCGATGCTGCCCTTGCCAGCGCGGGCAGCCGTGGTGGCTTGTGGTGGCGACAATCAGTGGCCGCCTTCGTCCTATCGCCAGCCGGGCAGCGACGCAGTACAGGGCTATTCGCCGGATGTGCTGCGTGCAGCCCTGGCCGACCGGGTTGGGGTGGAGGTCAGATTGATGCCCTTTGCCCGCTGTCTTGCCGCTGCCGAGCAGGGGCGGCAGGTGCAATTGGTGATGGCGGCCAGCTATTCGCCAGAGCGCGCGCAGCGGTTTTTGTTCACGCGTTCGTATTTGCAACTGCAGCCGGTGCAGCTGACCTTGCAGACCCCGCTGCCTGCTGCGACCAGGCTGCCCTGGTGTGGCCTGAACGGTTTCAATTATCGTGCTTTTGGTTTGAGTCCGGCGCAGGTGGATGCCGGGTCGGCCAATTATCCCGATCTGCTACGCAAGCTGCAGGCTGGGCATTGTCGTGGCTTTGTCGAGTACCGCGAGGTGTGGCAAGGCTTGCAAAAACTGGGGGTGGCTGCGGGTGCTGCACCGCTGGCGATGCGGCCGCTGCCTGGTGGCAGCCCGGTACGGGTGCATTTCATGATTTCCCGGCAAATGGCCGGTGCGGAAAGGCTGCGTGAGCAGCTGGATCGGGCACTGCTCAGGCTGGAGGCCGGCGGCCAGTTGCAGGCCATGCTGGCGCGCCATCTGCATTGATGCTTATGCCGGCAGGGGCTAGTCCTTGCCGCCTTTCAGCTGGCGATAGTCAGCCAGTACGCCGTCGATCTGTTGCAGCACCGCCAGCAGGGCGGGGCCGTCTTGCAGGGCGCTGAAGCTGAGGGTGGCATCCAGCTGCTGCAGGCAGCGGCGGGTGGCGGTGCTGACTTCTACTGCGGCATTGAAGTCGGCCGCGCCCAGTACCTTGCCATTGCGGATCTTGCGATAGTGAATCCCCGCCATCACCGCGTATTTGCCGGCCAGTTCGTTGTCGGCAAAGCGCTCGGCACGCTGCATGGCAAACAGCTGGTCCATGGCGTGGCGGCAGGCTTCCTCGGCGCGCAGCCATCTTTTCTGCTCGGGCGTGCGTGCCGCTGCCTTGCTGCGCGGTTTGTCGTGCTTGCTGTTTTTGCTGGCCATGGCTGCTTTTCCGGTGGTGTGAGCGCGGCTGGTGCGGACCCATGACAAAAGGCCCGAACACGGTGTCGGGCCTTTTGCATGAAAACTGGTGGAGGGAGAAGGATTCGAACCTTCGAAGGCTGAGCCGCCGGATTTACAGTCCGGACCCGTTGACCGCTGGGGTAACCCCTCCAAAAGAGAGCGGCATGATAGCCAAGCCGGATTTTTTCGTCAAGCCCCCGCCTTGCCGTTTTTGCGCTGCGCTGTTCAGGCAAAGTCGTAGGGGCCGCCCTGGCGCAGCGCGGCCTGATAGGCCGGGCGGGCATGGATGGCCGACAGGAAGGCGTGGATGTGCGGGTGACGGGCGCTCAGGATGCCGCTGTGACTGGCGGCTTCCAGCGGAAAGCTCATCTGGATGTCGGCCGCGGAGAAGTCCTTGCCGGCAAACCAGCTGTTTTGCGCCAGCTGCTGTTCGATATGGTCGAAATGCAGCTGCAGCTGCGGATTCAGGTAATTGCTGCGCACCCCCCTGGCAATCAGCCGCGCCAGTGGGCGCAGCAGGGCGGGCATGGGGGGCTGGTCCAGCCGGGAAAACACCAGGTTCATCAGCAGCGGCGGCATGGCCGAGCCTTCGGCATAGTGCAGCCAGTAGCGATAGTCCAGCAGTGCCTTGCTGTCGGCTGCCGGTTTCAGACGGCCGGCGCCATATTTTTCCACCAGGTATTCAATGATGGCGCCAGATTCGGCCACCACGATATCGTCGTCGCTGATCACCGGCGATTTGCCCAGCGGATGCACGGCCTTCAGGGCGGCCGGGGCCAGCATGCTGCGCGGGTCGCGCTGGTAGTGCTTGATCTGGTAGGGCAGCTGCAACTCTTCCAGCAGCCAGATGATGCGTTGCGAGCGGGAATTGTTGAGGTGGTGCAGGGTAATCATGATGGCGGCCATGCAGAAAGGATGGACGGATGATAGAGATCCGTCCGGCAAAACAAAAGCGCTTTTACGACAAGTTGCTCACCCGTGCCGCGACATCAGCAGCGCGGTGAGCAGCAACATCAGCGCAAACAGTTGTTTCAGCCGGCTTTCCGGCAGCCGGTGCGCCCATGCCACGCCGTGCGACACCGTGCATACGCCACCCAGGGCCATGGGCAGGCCGAGCTGCCAGTCGATATGGCCGGCGCGGCCGTAAGTCCACAGCGCCACCACCGCACCTGGCACCACCAGCGCCAGTGCCAGCCCCTGGGCGACGGCCTGCTTTTTGCCAAAGCCCTTGACCAGGATCGGTGCGGCGACGATGCCGGCGCCCACGCTGAACAGGCCGGCAAACAGCCCGCCGATCACGCCTACCAGCGGTAATAGCGCTTCAGGCCAGGCGGGGCGTCCGGCAGCCTGGCGCAAGCGGCTGTCGAGCAGGAAGTAAACCGCCAGCAAGAGCAAGAATCCCGCAAAGCACTGCTTGAGCAGGCCGCTGTCCATGCCGACGGCAAGCCGGGCCGCCGGATAGGTGCTGATCACCGCGCACAGGCCGATCAGTAGTGCGGTATGCAGGGGAAAGGGATTGCGCTGGCGGTAGCGCCAGAAGCCGATCAGCACATTGGGCGTCATCATCACCAGTGCCGTACCCTGCGCCAGAGCCTGGTTCATGCCATACAGCATGACCAGGACCGGTATGGCGAGGATGCCGCCGCCGATGCCCAGCAGGCCGCCGATGCCGCCAAGCAGGCCGCCAAGGGCCAGTGCTTCCAGTATTTGCCCCAGCATCACATGCTCCATCTTTGATTGTCGGTGTCACAGTTTACTAGGTGAATTGGCGGCTATAATTCAGTTTCAACTAAACCATTATTAAGCTGAGTGCAATAATGAATGCGGTGTCTGATCTGGAATTCTTCCTGCAGCTGAACCAGTGCGGCAGCATGGTGGCGACTGCCCGGCAGCTGGGTGTCACGCCGCCGGTGATCAGCCGCCGTCTGCAAGAGCTGGAGGCGCGCCTGGGTATCGTGCTGCTGCGGCGGACCACCCGCTCACTGCAATTGACCGAGGCCGGGCAGCTGTATCTGGCCGAGGCACGTCGCCTGCTGGCTGAAATTGCCGAGCTGGAAGGGCGGGTGCGGGGCGACCCCAATCAGCCGCATGGCCTGCTGCGCGTCAATGCCAGTTTCGGCTTTGGCCGCCGCCATATCGCGCCCTTGCTGGCCGACTTTGCCCGCCAATACCCGCGGCTGGAAGTCGAGCTGCAGCTGAGCGACCGTCCGCCGCGGCGACAGGAAGGCTTTGATGTGGCCATCCGCTTTGGCCAGCCGCCGGATGCGCGCCTGCATGCCAGCCTGCTGCTGCGTAACCGCCGGGTATTGTGTGCGGCGCCGGCTTATCTGGCCGGGCGTCCGCCGATCACCCAGCCGCGTGACTTGCTGCGGCATGATTGCATCGTGATCCGCGAGAATCACGACACGCACGGCAGCTGGGTGCTGCAGCAGGGTGAGCGGGAAGAAACGGTCAAGGTGCGCGGCCCCTTGTCCAGCAATGATGGCGAAACAGCAGTGCAGTGGGCGATGCAGGGGCTGGGCCTGGTATTGCGCTCGTGGTGGGATGTGGGCGAGCTGTTGCGCAGCGGGCAGTTGCAGCGCGTGCTGCCGGACTGGCAGTCGGAACCGGCCGACATTTATGCGCTGTATCCGCCGGCACAGCCGCAGCAGGCCAAGCTGCGGGCCTGGCTGGAATTCCTGCAGGCGGCATTGCAGTCGCAGCAGGCGCTGGCTGTGCGCTCTTGATCCGCACTGCCGCCTTGTTCATGAGCAATGCTTGTGCGGCTTGTTTGCCCATGCGGTTTTTATTCGGCACATCAATATTTTTGTCATGAATATGAATATGCCATGAGTGGGATAAAAATTATTTTGCTGATTTGACAGATATTGTTTGACCGCATGGAACAAGGTGCGTATAACGGTCCTGCAAGATTTCAAGTTTTGTGCCTATTTCGTTACAGTGTGCGTCCCTCCAAAAGAGTTGCCTAATTGTTCAAATGTCGATTGCTTGAATTTCTTGTTTCCGGGCTTTTGCCCAGTTTAAATTTTATTTTGTTAGGGATGTATTATGGAAACCGGCACCGTTAAATTCTTCAATGACGCTAAAGGCTTTGGTTTCATCACTCCGGACGCCGGCGGTGATGACCTGTTCGCTCACTTCTCCGAAATCAAGGTAGACGGCTTCAAGTCGCTGCATGATGGCCAGAAAGTTAGCTACACCAAGGCAATGGGTCAAAAAGGCCCGGCTGCCACCAACATTCAGCCGCTGTAATTGCTGATTGTCATGTCTGTAGCAGCGGCTTGTAAAAGCTGCTGACTGCCAGACAGGCAGACAACAACCCACCCGACTCAGGTCCGGTGGGTTGTTTGCATTTTACTGCCAGGCAAATACAGGCAGTGGGCGTCCTGCTATGCTGATGCATTATTTTTTTGCCAAATAGTCATGTCTGCCACCACCTTGCAGCCACTTCCCGCCAATACCGTATTGCTGCTGATCGACATGCAGCAGGCGGTGGATCACCCCAGCTGGGGCGAGCGCAATAATCCGCAAGCCGAAACCGTGGCCGCGCAGTTGCTGGCGCACTGGCGCAGCCAGCGACGCCCGCTATGCCATGTCCGCCACGATTCACTGGCAGCCGGATCGACTTACCGCCCCGGTCAGCCCGGCCATGCCTTCAAGCCGGAAGTAGCCCCCTTGCCGGGTGAGTGGGTGCTGGCCAAACAGACCAATTCCGCCTTTATCGGTACCGATCTGCAAGCACAGCTTGCCGCCATGGGCTGCTCAACTCTGGTGGTGCTGGGCGTGGCCACCAGCAATTCGGTGGAAGCGACGGTGCGCATGGCCGGCAATCTGGGTTTTACCGTCTATCTGGTAGAGGATGCCTGCTTCACGTTTGGCCGTGCCGACTGGTCGGGCCGCTGGCGCACGGCGGGCGAGGTGCATGAGATGAGCCTGGCCAATCTGCATGGCGAGTACTGCCAGGTCGCTGATGCGGCGGCGATTCTGGCGGCCACGGCCGCCTAGCCGCCAGGACGGCGCATGCTTTCACCGGACGCCGGGCTACTCAGCGCGCGTGGCATCGGGCAGTGCTGCTGCTTCCTGCCATAGTCTTTGCCATTGCTGCTCGTAGCGTGCCGCCAGCTCCGGCGCATTCCACACAACCAGTACGTTTTCGGCATTCTTGCTGGCTGCCGCGGCAGAGTAGTTGAAACTGCCGGTCTGTACATGGGTGGCGTCGATGATCATGAATTTATTGTGGAAGATGGCATAGCGCGCATTCAGCCGTACGGCCACGCCCTGATCGGCCAGAAATCGGGTGGCGCTGTAACGACCAGTGTTTTCCTTGCTGTCGGCCACCACCGCCACTTCGATGCCGGCACGCTGAGCCGCGAGCAGCGCCTGTGCCAGCGGCTTGCTGGTAAAGACATAGGCGGCCACATGAATCGAGCGGCGGGCGCTCTGCACTGCTTTCAACACCAGCTCCAGCGCAGCCGGGTCCGGTGCAAAGGCGGCTTCGGTCTGGCTGGAGGCGGGCGTGGCGGCGGCCTGTGCCGGCAGGCAGGACAGCTGGACGGCGAGCAGGCTCGCCAGCAGATAGCGTGGCAGTGGTTTCATCCTGCCATTTTACGCACTATCGCGCGGTTTGCCGCCCAGCCCGGACAGGCAGGGCTGCGCCGGGCTTGCTAGAATGCGCGCTACTTCTCTTGACGAGTGATGGCATGCGCATTCTTCATACTTCGGACTGGCATCTGGGCCAGCATTTCATGGGCCGTAGCCGGCAGGCGGAACATCAGGCCCTGATCGACTGGCTGCTATTGCAGGTGACGCAGCAGGCCATCGATGCGGTGCTGCTGGCCGGTGACATCTTCGATACCGGCGCACCACCCAGCTATGCGCGGGAACTGTACAACCAGCTGGTGGTGCGCCTGCACGAGGCAGGCTGCCAGCTGGTATTGCTGGGCGGCAATCACGACTCGGTGGCCACGCTGGAAGAAAGCCGGCCGCTGCTGGCCTACCTGGGCTGCACCGTGGTGCCGGCGGTGGCGGACGATATCTCGCGGCAGTTGCTGACATTGTGTGATCAGGACGGCCAGCCCGCAGCCTTGCTGTGCGCCGTACCCTTCATCCGCGCCCGTGATGTGCTGCAAAGCCAGGCCGGCCAGAGTGCCGAGGAAAAACAGCAGGGCCTGCAGCAGGCCATTGCCGCGCATTATCAGGCGCTGTATCAGCTGGCCGTGCAAGAGCGCAGCCGCCTCGGTTTGCCACTGCCCATTCTCGCCACTGGCCACCTCACCACGGTGGGGGCCAGCAGCAGCGAATCGGTGCGCGAGATCTATGTCGGGGCGCTGGACGCCTTCCCCACCAATGTCTTTCCGCCGTTCGACTATATCGCGCTGGGCCATATTCACCGCCCGCAAATGGTGGCTGGCCAGGCGCATGTCCGCTATAGCGGCTCACCGCTGGCGCTGAGTTTTGATGAGCTGGGGCAAAGCAAGCAGATGCTGCTGCTGGAGCTGGCCGGCGCCGCCATTACCGGCATCAGCCCGCTGGCCGTGCCGTGTTTTCAACCGCTGTGCAGCCTGCGTGGCACGCTGGCCCAGCTGCAGCGCAGCATTCCCGCCGCCATCGCGGCCATCGACCAGGGACAGGTGCTGTGGCTGGAAGTGGTGGTGGAAGGCGATGATTATCTGTCCGATCTGCAAACCCGCATCCAGGGCATGCTGGACGGGCAGCCAGCCGAGCTGCTGCGCCTGCGCCGCGCCCGCAGCCAGCAATCCGCCACGCTGCAGGTCGAACGCAGCACGCTGGACGAACTGAGCCCGCAAGAGGTGTTCGAGCGCCGGCTGGAACTGGAAGAAATGGATGATGCACTGGCCGCGCAGCTGCGCCAGCGCTATCAGCAGGTGCTGATGGCCCTGCAGGAGGAGCAGGCATGAAAATCCTTACCCTGCGCCTGAAAAACCTCAATTCGCTCAAGGGCGAATGGAAGATCGACTTTACCCGGCCGCCGTTTCGCGACAACGGCCTGTTTGCCATTACCGGCCCTACCGGCGCCGGCAAATCCACGCTGCTGGACGCCATCTGCCTGGCGCTCTACCACGAAACCCCACGGCTGAAGACCATTTCCGCCAGCAGCAACGACATCATGACCCGCCACACTGCCGACTGCCTGGCCGAGGTGGAGTTCGAGGTCAAGGGCAAGGCTTATCGCGCCTTCTGGAGCCAGCGCCGCGCGCGCGACAAGGCGGACGGCACCCTGCAAGCGGCGCGGGTGGAGCTGGCCGAGGCCGATGGCACCATCATCACGACCCATAGCAGCGAGAAGCTGAAGCGCATTGCCGCCATCACCGGGCTGGATTTCGCCCGTTTTACCAAGTCCATGCTGCTGGCGCAGGGGGGCTTTGCGGCATTTCTCAATGCCAGCCCCAATGAACGCGCCGAACTGCTGGAAGAACTGACCGGCACCGAGCTGTACGGCCAGATTTCCCAGCGGGTGTTCGAGCAGGCGCGTGACAGCCGCCAGGCGCTGCAGCAATTGCAGGCACAGGCCGGTGGGGTAGAGCTGCTGGACGAGGCGCAGCGCAGCGCCATGCAGCAAGAGCTGACCGCGCTGCAGCAACAACAGCACAGGCTGGCCGGTCAGCAGCAACAGCTTGGCCAGGCCCTGCAATGGCGGCAGCAACTGGCGCAGGCACAGCAGCAACAGCAGGCGGCCAGCCAGCAACTGGAACAGGCGCAAGCCGCCCTTGCCCAGGCTGCGCCGCAATTGCAGCAACTGGCCGCCAGCGAGCCGGCCCAGCGCATCGCGCCCATGCATCAGCACTGGCAAAACCAGCAGCAGCGGCTGGCTGCCGGTGAGGCCGCCTTGCAGGCATTGAATGCGCGCTATCAACACAGCTGGCAGCAATGGCAGCAGCTCAACGGGCAGGGGCTGGCGCTGGCCCGTCAGCAGCTGGCGGCACTGCTTGCGCAACAGCAGCAGATACGCCAGCAAGGGCAGCAGTGGCAGGCACGGCAACAGGCCCAGCCACAACTTGCGCGGCTGGGGGAATCTCTGCCGCTCTGGCGCAGCCAGTTTGCCCGGCATGCCCGCAGCCTGCAGGACAGCGCACAGGCCAGGCAACAATGCAGCCAGCTGGCTGCGGCAGTGGCCGACGGGCAGCAGCGCCTGCAGGCGCAGACCCTGGTCTGTCAGCAAGCCGAGGCCGCCTTCCTGCAGGCACAGCAGGCCGAGCAGACCGCCGCTGCCGCCAGCCAGCGGCTGGATGTCGCCAGCCTGCGCCAGCAATGGCAGGCTGCCCAGCAAGACAGCCAGCAGTGGCAGCAAGCCATCTTGCTGGCCGGGCAGCTGCAGCAAGGCTGGCAGGCCGCACAGCGCTTGCAGCAGCAACAGGCGCAGCAACAGGCGCTGCTGCCGCAGCGCACGGCGGCGCTGGCCACGCTGCGCAGTCAGTATCGTGAACTGCAGGAGCAACTGGCCGACAAGCAGCGCCTGCTGGAACTGGAGCTGCGCATTCAGGATCTGGAAGCCCAGCGCGCACTGTTGCAGCCGGGTCAGCCTTGCCCGCTGTGCGGTTCTGCCAGCCATCCGCTGGTGCAGCACTATCAGGCGCTGGATGCCACGGCAGCACGCCAGGCGGTGCTGGACAAGCAACAGGCGCTGGACGCGCTGCAGGCACAGGGCCAGCAAGCCAGTGGCGAACTGGCTGCCCTGCAGCAGCAGCTGGACAGCCTGCAACAGCAATGGCAGGCACAACAGGACAGTCAGCAACAGCAATGGCAACAGTGGCAGCCGCTGGCCACCGCGCTGGCGCTGCAGCCAGAGGCATGGCAGCAGCCGGCGTCACTGGCACAGGCTGCCCAGGCAGCCTTGCAGCAGCAGGAACAGCTGCAGCAGCAACTGCTGCAGGCCGAAGCCGCCGCCCGCCACTGGCAGCAGGCTTTGCAAGCCAGCCAGCATGCCCGCCAGCAATGGCAGGCGGCGCAGGCCGAGCAAGCCTTGCTGCAACAGGCAGCGGCCAGCTTGCAGCAGCAATGCCGGCAGGCCGACGCGCAGCTGACGCAGCTGGTGGCCGAAGCACAGGCACAGTGGCAGAGCCTGCAGCAGTCGCTGGCCGCGGCAGGTCATGCCATGCCGGATGACCCCGCCCGCTGGCTGGCCGATTGCGAGCAGCAATGGCAGGACTGGCAGCAGCAACAGCAAGCCATGCAGCAGCTGGAGCAACAGCTGGCACGGCTGGAAGTGCAAGCCATGCAGGCGGAGGAACAGTGCCAGCAATGGCAGCAATACTGGCAGCAGCTGGCACTGCCAGAGCCGTTGCCCGCCGTGACCGCGCCAGTCGTCGACCTGACCGACCTGACGGCGCAGCTGGCCGCCTGTCAGCAACAGCGGGTGGCGCTGGCCGCCACGCTGGCACAGCTGCAAGGCCAGCAACAGCAAGTGGCGCACGATGTGCACCAGCAAGGGCTGCAACTGGCGGAGGCCGCGCAGCAATGGCAGCAAGCCTTGCAGCACAGCCCCTTTGCCGACGAGGCTGCCTTTGCCGCCGCCTGCCTGCCGGAGAGTCAGCGCGCCGCCCTGCAAGCCATGCAGCAAGCCCTGGACAAGTCGCTGCAACAGGCCGAAGCCTTGTTGCAGGCGGCCAATACCCGCCAGGCCGAGTTGCAAGCTGCGGCAATCAGCCCACTGAGCCTGGATGAGCTGCAGGCACAGCAGGCCGCGCTGGATGGTGAACGCCAGCAACTGAGCGCGCAGAGCGGCGCCTTGCAGGCCTTGCTGGATAGTGACGCGCAACGTCGCAGCGGCCTGCAGGCACTGCTGGCACAGATCGCCCGGCAGCAGGCCGATAGCGAGTTATGGCAGCGGCTGGACGGGCTGATCGGCTCGGCCAAGGGCGACAAGTTCCGCCGCTTTGCCCAGGGGCTGACACTGGATCACCTGGTGTATCTGGCCAACCGCCAGCTGGCGCGCCTGCATGGGCGCTACCAGCTACGGCGCAAGGCGGAAGGCGAGCTGGAGCTGGAAATCGTCGACAGCTGGCAGGCCGATGTCTGCCGTGATACGCGCACCCTGTCGGGGGGTGAGAGTTTTCTGGTCAGCCTGGCGCTGGCCTTGGCACTATCCGATCTGGTCAGCCACAAGACTTCCATCGACTCGCTGTTCCTGGACGAGGGCTTTGGCACGCTGGATGCCGAAACGCTGGAAATTGCGCTGGATGCGCTGGACAGCCTCAATGCCAGTGGCAAGATGATAGGCGTGATCAGCCATGTGGAAGGCATGAAGGAAAGGATTGCGGTGCAGATCAGGGTGGCGCGCGCCGGCGGCATCGGGCTGTCGGCGCTGTCGGTAAGCGGGGGCTGAGTTCAGTCCATGGCCGCCAGCCGGCCCAGCCAGGCCAGGATGCCGGGGATGGCCGCGGTGGGGGCCTCCAGATGGCTGCCCGGCGGAATCAGCAGCTGGCTGGCCGGATTGGCCGGCAGGGCGTCGAACATGTGCTGGCGCAGGCGCTGCAAGGCCGGGTAGTCACCTTCCGGCGAGATATACAGTACCGGCAGGCTGGCCGGTAGCTGCTGCACGGCCTTGTCCTGGTTCATCGCCCCATCCGGGTCGAACCAGTCCAGATAGATGCGCGGCGTGGTGCTGACCGGGTAGCGCCCCTTGCTGCCTTCAAAATCGGCCAGCCGGGTTTTTTCCTCGCCATGGCCGCCGGCAAGCAGGCTGCGGGCACTGGCCACGGAATCGGCCAGCCGGTCATGCAGCATGCCGGCTGCCACATTGCCACCCGGCGCAATGGCAATCACGCCATCCAGCGGCAGCTGGCCGGCCAGATACAGTGCAAACAGGCCGCCCTGGCTGTGACCGGCCACCACCAGCTTGCGCGCGCCCTGTTGGCGTAGTGTCGCCAGTGCATCTTGCACCTGCGCCACCGCGCTGGCGACATCGGCATCGTATTCGCGTCGGCCAGACCATGGCATGTCCAGATTGGCCACCAGCACGCCTTGTTGCCGCAGGGCATTGGCCAGCCCGGCCACATGCTTGTCCGGGCTGCCACCCTTGCCATGCATCAGCACCACGCCAAACACCGGTTTGGGGGTGTCGGCCAGGGCGGTGCAGGCGATCAGCCCCAGCAGGGGCAGCAGGAGCAGGCGCAATAGTCGCAGCATGGCAGGGGCTTGGGCGGGTGGCAGATGGCTGAGTTATAGCAAGGTCTGATAGCCGTGCACGATGACCCCCAGCGCCAGATAGGCAAACAGGGCGGCCGAAGCGGCATTGCAATACAGCAGCAGGCGGTGGCCCACCAGCTTCTGGCCATGGCTGGCCAGCCAGGCCAGAAAGGACGACCAGGCGAGGCCGCCCAGGAAAAAGCCGCCCAGAAACACGCTGGCCGCCAGCGAGCTGCCATCGGTGGACTGGGCGATGATGCTGCCGCCTACCGCGGCAAACCACAGCAGCGAGGAGGGCGAGGCCAGTGCCATCAGCAGGCCGCGCCAGAACTCCGCCGCCGTGCTGCGGCGCTGGCCATCATCCCCTGCCTTGTCCGCAGGCTTGCCGGCAGCCGTGCTGGGGTGGTGAAACTCCTGCCAGGCGGAGCAGGCCATTTTCCAGGTCAGCCACAGCAGCACGCTGCCACCGCCCAGCCACATCACCCAGCGCACCGGGGTGAAGCTGAACAGCAGCGACATGCCCAGCAAGGACAGCAGGGCGTAGAGCAGGTCGCCAAAACAGGAGCCCAGTCCCATCATCAGCGCCGGGCGCAAGCCCTTGCGCAGCCCGGTGTTGATCAGGGCGGCATTGACGATGCCGATATCCAGACACAGCGATACCGACAGCAGGAAACCCTTGGTGGCAATGGCCAGCATGACAGCAGATCCGCAATGAAAATGATGGGGGATGATACCGGCATGGTGGCGGTGGCGTCTTGTCAAAAATTGATCTGGCGGTAGCGGCCGGGGGGCATGCCGCAAAAGCGGCTGAATGTCTTGCTGAAGTGCGCCTGGTCGGCAAAGCCGGTGGCCAGTGCCACCTCGATGATGCTGCGGCCGGCACGCAGCTGGCGGCGGGCTTCGGCCATGCGCTGCTGCATCTGCCAGGCCAGTGGCGGCAGGCCGCAAGCCTGGTGGAAGCGGCGTACCAGATGGGCCGGGGTGATGCCGGCTTGCTGCGCCAGCGCATCCAGGGTCAGCGGCTGTGACAGGTCATCCAGCAGTTGTTGCTGTACCCGCCGCACCAGCAGGCTGCCGCGGCTGCTGGCCTTGTCCGGGGCGGAGGATGCTTGCCGTGGCAGGCGGGCGAGCAGGGCGATGATGGCTTCTTCACGCAGGCTGGCGTCCTGTGTGGCCAGCTGGCGCAGTGCCGCGGCGAGGTCGGGCCGCTGCAGCTGGCTTGGCAGATCAGGCGGCAGACAGTCGAAATAGGCGGGGAAGGCCGCCGGCGCCACATACAGCGACAGGCATTGCCAGTCCTCGCCGCTCAGGCTGCGGCTGGCCTGCACCGCCGCCGGCGGGTAGATGGTGAGCATGTCCGGCTTTACTTCAAAGCTGCTGCCGTCCAGCCATACCTGTTCCAGCCCGCCCAGATTGACGCTGATGACGTACTCATCGTGGGTGTGTTTGGGAAAGCCGGCCGCCGTGGCCTGGATGCCGGCCAGTTCCAGCAGGGGGGTGCGCAGGAAAATCATCCAGCGACTATAGCCATGTCGGACCGTGGCCGCCAGCCCGAGGGGCGGCTGCCACGGCATGGCTGCGGGCTTACTCGTGCAGCTGGGCGGCCAGTCTGGCGATGTCAGCCACATTGGCATTCAGCACCTTGCTGATGGCCTGGCCATAGCCGCTGTCCGCCTTGTAGAAGTAGGACAGCATGGTGTTGCGGGTGGCTTCGTTGCGCACCTGGCCCAGGTCGGCGGCGAGGTTGGCGATGAGGTTGGCCTGTTCCTGCTTGTTCAGGCTGCGGTAGAACTCGCCGGCCTGGCGGAAATTCAGCGTTTTGCTGATGCCGGCTTGCTGGGTGCTGCCGGACAGCGGCAGCTGGCTGTAGCGGGCGCTGGCATCCTGCTGCAGGCCGCCCTGGCGGCTGGGTTCGTAATTGACGCTGCCCTGGCGCTGGCCGCCATTCATTGCGCCATCCTGGTTGTTGTTGTCCACCACCGCTTGCGGACGGTTGACCGGCAATTGCAGGCCGTTGGTTCCCACGCGGTGCAGCTGGGTGTCGGCATAGGCGAAGATGCGTCCTTGCAGCAGGCGGTCTTCCGAGGGCTCGATACCCGGCACCAGGTTGGAGGGGGCAAAGGCGCTCTGCTCGGTTTCCTGGAAGATATTGCCCGGATTGCGGTTCAGGGTCATGGTGCCGATCCTGTGTTCCGGCACACCACTCCAGATCTTGGTCGCGTCCAGCGGGTTATAGTCCAGCCTGGCCATGTCCTCCGGCTGCATCACCTGGATGTACAGGTCCCATTGCGGATAGTGCTTGTGCTGGATCGCTGCCATCAGGGCACGGCTGGCATGGTTGAAGTCATGCGCCTGAATGGCGGCGGCTTCTTGCATGGTGAGGTTGTGCTGGCCCTGGCGGCTGGCCCAGTGGAATTTCACATAGACGTAACGGCCCTGGGCATTTACCAGTTTCCAGGCATGGACGCTATTGCCATCCATGTACTGATAACCCTTGGGGATGCCGTAGTCCGAGTACAGCCGGGTCAGCATGTGGGTGGCTTCCGGCTGGTAGGAGAAGAAGTCGAAGAAGCGGTTGGGGTCTTGCAGATTGGTATCCGGCGACGGTTTGAGCGAGTGCACCATGTCGGGGAACTTGATGGCGTCGCGGATAAAGAACACCGGCAGATTATTGCCAACCAGGTCCCAGTTGCCTTCGCTGGTATAGAACTTGGTGGCAAAGCCACGCGGGTCGCGCAGGGTTTCCGGCGAGTGCAGGCCGTGAATCACCGTGGAAAAGCGCACGAAAACCGGGGTTTTGCTGCCCTTGGCGAAAACCTTGGCCCGGGTCAGCGCCGAAATGTCGGCACTGGATTCAAACACGCCGTAAGCACCGGCGCCGCGGGCATGCACCACCCGCTCCGGAATGCGTTCGCGGTCGAAGCGTTGCAGCTTCTGGACCAGTTGTACGTCTTGCAGCAGCACCGGGCCGCTGGGGCCGGCGGTTTGCGAATTCTGGTTGTCGCCGACAGCGGCGGCATTATCGCGGGTGAGGGTGGCGGCATGTGCCGGGGCAAGCAGGGCAAGGCTGCACGCAATGGCGCACAGGCGCAGTGCCGGGCGGGTATGGGCCATGATGGTGGTCCTGAAGGGATAAGGGCCTTCAGTCTAGGGAGGGTGAGGCGGCGGCAGAATTTTGAAATTTTTATCACTGCTATCAGTGATATCTATTTAATAACCCGGTTTATTTGTTAGAAAAATGCCGTGTTATTTCAGCGGCTTAGCCGGCCATGCCGCGCGCCGGTTTGATGGCTAGCACAGCGGACCAGAAGGCAACAACCGGTACTAAGTATGGCTGGCGGGTGCGGTGGATGGCGGGTGGCGGCTGCGCAATCTGGGGTCGAGCGGGGCGCTGATGATGTCGACGATCTTGCAGAAAGAAGCGTCCGGATGGCGCGGGTTAAGCAGGTAGTTGCAGCCATCCACCACCAGCGCGCTGGGGACGCTCAGTACTGCGGAAGGCGCGCTGGCCAGCCAGTCGTCGCCCATGGCCTGGCTTAGCTCGGCGTGCTGTCGCCAGTCGGCCTCCAGCACGGTTTCGTCCAGCTGCATCACGCAATGCTCGGGAATGGATACTTTTAGCAGCTGAAAGCCGGGCGGCAGGCTGGGCAGTTCGCTGTGTACCAGCATTTCCAGCATGGCGCTGGCAGCGTGGTCGGCCAGGTAGACCACCGGCTGACCGGCGCTATGCCAGCGCCCCCCCACCAGCAGGCCGCCCAGACCGTGCAGGTCGGCGTAATTGCTGATGCGCCAGGCGATCACGCCACATAGCCCTCATCGATCTGCAACAGCAAGGCTTCCACCAGTCGTGCGCCCTGTTCGGTACGGGCGGTGTCCAGTGGCGAGGCGCCAGCGAAGCGTTGCAGCGGCTGGCGCAGCCAGGCGGTGGCAATCTCCTGTTCGCCCAGTACCTGCTCGGCCAGCAACAGCAGATTGGCCAGGCGCACGCCGCGCTCGGATTCGTCGCGGCTGAGCTGCTCACCCTTGCGGATGCGGTGGCTGAGCGTGCGCTCGGGGATGACAAAGCTCAGCTCGCTGCGGCTGAGCCCGGCCTTGCCCAGATTGGTGATCAGCGAGGTGGAGAGCCCGTCGGCCACCGAGTTGGCCAGCTCCAGCTCGCTGTGCAGCGGTTGGCCCAGCAGTTTTGCCAGGCCGTCCAGCTGCAGGCCACCCTTGCGCCGCGGCGGCGGCGGGGTGGTCTTGCTCCGTGGGGTAAAGCGGCTGGCTTCCATGGCAGGCTCCATTGTCGGCAAATTGCCATTACAGTATCGGCATTTTGCCGGAGCAAGACAAGCTGCCGGCGTTCAGTCGGGCTGGCGCAGCACGGCAGGGTTGTCCGGCTTGTCGTGGGCGATGCCCAGCAGGCTGGCCATCAGCCCGCACAGCTCCACCTGGCGGACGCGGGCGGTACTGTCATGGCAAAAGCGCGAGCCCAGCAGGTAGAGGGGCACCAGTCTTTCCTCGGGCAACACGCCACCGTGGCTGCGGTCGGCATTCATGCCGTGGTCGCTGGTGACCAGCACCTGGTAGTCCTCGGCCAGCCACTGCGGCAGATACTGCGACAACAGCTTGTCGTGGTAGCGGGCGGCATTGCGGTATTCCATGCTGTCACCACCAAAGCGGTGGCCGGCATCGTCCACGCCCATGGGGTGAATCAGCAGGAAATCCGGATCATGGCGGCGGCGCAGCAGTTCGCCATCGATATACAGGTGATCGTCCGGGTAGTGGTCCAGATGGTAGAACAGGCCATGCTGGATGGGCAGGCTTGCATCATCGGTCAGGCGGTCGCGCACGGCATCATAAGGCGCGCGGTTGTAAAGCTCGCTGATCCAGTGATAGGCCGCGGCAGCGGTGCGCAGCCCGGCGGCGCGGGCCAGGCTGAAAATGCTCTGCTCGGTGGACAGCCGCACCACATCGTTATGCACCACGCCGCTGGCGATGGGGGGAACGCCGGTGAGTATGCATTCGTACAGCGGGCGCGACAGCGAGGGCAGTTCGCAGCGCAGCTGATGCAGGCTGGCCAGGCCGGCCTCGCACAGTCCCTGCAGATAACCCATGCCGTCATGGCCGGCCTGCCAGCCCAATCCGTCCACCACCACCAGAATCACCTTGTTGCGCATCTTGCCTCCGCTTGCCGCCGGCGCAGGCCGGATTGCTGCCAGCTGCGCCACAAAATCAGCAATAGTGCCATGTTTCGATGACAGCCTGGTGATGTTCGCTGGCACCTGGCCTGATAGGCTAGCTGGTGCTTTCCGCGTAGCGGGACTGGATGGCTTCGACCTCCGGCACGATGCGCAGGAAGGTGCTGACCAGGTGGGGATCGAAATGCAGGCCGCTTTGCTGTTGCAGATAGTCGAGCGCTGCCTGTTGCGACCATGCCGGCTTGTAGGGGCGGGTGGAAACCAGGGCGTCGTACACATCGCAAATGGCGGCAATGCGGCCTTCCAGCGGAATTTCCTCCCCGCACAGCCCGGCAGGGTAGCCGCTGCCATCCCATTTTTCATGGTGGGTCAGGGCAATGCGGCGCGCCATGCGGATGACCAGGGCCGGATGCTCGGGAATGATGGTGCCGCCGATGCGCGGGTGCTCGCGCATGATCTGGCTTTCGTTGTCGTCCAGGCGGCCGGGCTTGAGCAGGATGCGGTCCGGCACGCCGATCTTGCCCACATCGTGCAAGGGACTGGCCATGCGCAGCGCATGGGCCCAGGTGGCGTCCTTGCCCAGTGCCAGCGCCATCTGCTCGCACATCTTGCTCATGCGGGTAATGTGCTTGCCGGTTTCGTTGTCACGGTATTCGCCGGCGCGGGCCAGGCTGAGGGTGACTTCCTGCGCCATGTCTTCCAGTGCATTCAGCAGGGTGTCGTAGTAGGCGTAGGTAGCCAGCCCCATGTCGAGAAACACCGCCCGGTTCACTGCCGTCAGATAGCGGCTGCGGCGGGCCTCATCCGGCACCAGCTGCCCCAGCAACACCACCAGCTGATTGAGTACCACCACGTAGGCGCCGGAGTAAAAGCGCAGGTCCACCCCCAGTTGCTGATGGGTGCGGCCGATGGCCAGGGTGGCTTCCAGATAGTCCTGGTTGAAATTGCCGGCAAAGACATGGTCCTGCCAGTGACGCAGCTGATGGGCACGGGCGCGCTGCATGGCGGCCGGATCGCTGAAGGTGGCGCTGGCCGCCGCATTGGCATGGATGTAGGCATATACCCCATCCATCAGCAGATCCATATGGGGGCGGATCAGTCCGCCAAACTCGCGCAGGGTGTTGATGCTGTCTGCATCCATGTCGAGAAAGTCACGCCATTGTTCAAAGCGAAGCCGCACGCAGGGATTCCTTGCAATCGTGGTTGGCCGGCATGGCCGGAAGTAACCATGATAACAAAGAGGACAAATGGCATGTCAAAGGAATGTTGTGGCCGGCTGCCTGCCGGCACCGTTCAGCCGTGGCGCTGGCGGCGTTGCAGACGGCTGCTGTCGATGATGTCGGCGGCGCGGGCGCGTAACTGGCCACAGCCGCCGTCGATGTCCTGGCCGGCCGAATCGCGGATCTTGGTCAGCACGCCATGCTGGTGCAGATAGTGTTTCATGTACTGGATGTGCGCAGCATCCGGGCGCTGGTAGTGATCGCCCTCCATGCTGTTGTAGGGAATCAGGTTCAGCACGCCATATTTGCCCTTGAGCAGGGCGATGGCGGCATCCATTTCCTGCTGGCTGTCGTTGACCCCGGCCAGCAGCGTCCACTGGTACTGAATGGGATAGCCCACCTGGCGGGCATAGCGTTCGCCCTGTGCCACCAGCTCGGCCGGACTGATGCGCGGTGCTCGCGGTAGCAAGTGGGCGCGCAGCCCGGCATCCGTGGTGTGCAAGGACAGTGCCAGTGCCGGCTTGACCCGCTGCTGCGGCAGGCGCTCGAACACGCGCGGGTCGCCCACGGTGGAAAACACCAGATTCTTGTGGGCGATATTGCCCTCGCTGCCGAGAAAATCTATCGCTTCCAGCACATTGTCCAGATTGTGGGCCGGCTCGCCCATGCCCATGAACACCACTTTTTTCACCGGGCGGATACGCCGCGCCAGCACCACCTGCGCCACGATTTCCGCACTGCCCAGCTGACGCAGCAGGCCGGATTTGCCGGTCATGCAGAAGGTGCAGCCCACGGCACAGCCCAGCTGGCTGGAAACGCAGAGCCCGTCGCGCGGCAGCAGCACGCTTTCCACCAGTTGGCCGTCGGCCAGTTCCACCAGCAGGCGTTGCGCGGCATCGGCGGCCTCATGCCGGGTGTGGATGCGCGCCAGTGCTTCCAGCTGCTGGCTGAGTGCCGGCAAGCCCTGCCGTACGCTGAGCGGAAAATAGTGCTCGCTTTGCTGGTGGCGGGTGCCGTGATCAAGCGCCAGACCTTGCAGCCAGGCGCGGCTGATGCGGCCGATGTGGCAGGGACGGGCGCCAAGGGCGGCGAGGGCGTGGTGAAAATCCTGGATGCGCATGGCTGGTTTCTGAATAGCTGGTAACAGCGTGGGCGGGTTGATGCGAGTCGCGTAGGGTAATGCAATTGTCGACTGGCCGGCTAGTGCAGCTTGGCATGCAGCCAGGCAATGTGAGGAGCATGAAGATGAAAAAAATACTGCTGACCGCTATGTTGCTGATTTTGCCATGCGAGCTGGCGGTGGCAGGCAGTGACGTAGGTATGTGGTCTGTTGCGGCGGTCTATCTGTGTGTCGCGCAGTATCCGGCTTATGCCGATCTGCCCGCCATCCGGGCCGATGAAGGTGGCCGCTCAATGCTGAGGGAGATGGACAGGCTGCGTGCGGTCTTCCAGCAATGCCAGCGCGACCGCCCCACGCCCTTGCCGCTGCTGCCGCTTGAGTTATGTGATGCCACTATGGCGCACCTGTCGGCAAGAACGGCCGAATGGGATCCTGCCGATGACTTCGGCATGCTGATCAAACAGCGCTATGAGCCGGCTATCCAGCAGTGGCTGGACTGCATTCAGCGCTAGGCTGGCCTGTAAGGTGGACCTTGCCGCACCTCCTTACCAAGTTGCTGCCAGTCGATCAGATCAGCTTGTGCTCGATGGCGTAGCGCACCATGTCGGCCACCGAGTGCGCCTGCAGCTTCTGCATCAGGCGCACCTTGTGGGTGCTTACCGTCTTGGAGCTGATGTTGAGCTGCTGGGCGATTTCATTGACATTGGTGCCGTGTACCAGGCGTTCGAACACCTGGTATTCGCGTTCGGACAGCTGGGCATGGGCGGGGCGCGAGTCGGTCAGCCCCACTTCGAATACCATGCGGTCGGCCAGTTGCGGGTCGATGTAGCGGCCACCGCCGGCCACCTTGCGGATGGCAGTCAGCAGCAGGGCCGGATCGCTGTCCTTGGTGCTGTAACCGGCGGCACCGGCCTTGAGCGCGCGGGCGGCGATCTGCACTTCATCGTGCATGGACAGCATCAGGATGGCCGGCGGATTGTCCAGGGCGCGAATGCGCGGGATGGATTCCAGCCCATTGGTGCCGGGCATGGAAATGTCCAGCAACAGCACGTCGCAGGGAATCTGGCGCAGCTGTTCCAGCAGGTGGGTGCCATTGGTGGCTTCTCCCACCACGCTGATGTCCTCGGCCAGCGATACCAGCTGCTTGATGCCCTCGCGGACGATTTTGTGGTCTTCGGCAATGATGACGCGGATCACGCGTTTTCCTTTCCTGCTTCGGCGGGCAGCCGGATGGTGAGAGTGCAGCCTTGTTCCGGCTGGCTGTCGATGTCGAGCACGCCACCCAGCAGCAGCACGCGTTCGCGGATGCCGACCAGGCCAAAAGAGCGCAGCTGGCGGTGGGCATGCGGGTCGAAGCCCTTGCCGTCGTCGGCAATGCTCAGGGTGATCATGCCTTGCTGGCAGGTCAGGCCCACGCTGACCGTGCTGGCTTCGGCATGGCGCAGCACATTGGTCAGGGCTTCCTGCAGGATGCGGAACACGCCGATGGCGCGGGCATCGCTCAGCGGGATGGGGGTGTCGGGCACGGAGACCAGGCAAGGGATGCCGCTGCGTTTTTCAAAGCGCCGCGCCTGCCATTCGATGGCCGAGCCGATGCCGGCATCCAGCACCGGCGGGCGCAGCGCCGTGGCGACGTCGCGCACGATCTGGAAGGTTTGCTCGATCAGCTTTTTCATCGCCTGCAGCCGTTCGGCCAGCTTGCTGTCGCTCTGGCCGAAGCTCAGTTCGCACATCGAGGTTTCCAGTCGCAGCACGGTCAGGATCTGTCCCAGTTCATCGTGGACTTCGCGGGCGATACGGGCTTTTTCTTCTTCACGCACCGATTCCAGGTGGGCCGACAGGCTGCGCAGCAGGCCACGCGATTCGGCCAGCTGCAATTCATTGTGCTTGTTCTCGGAGATATCCCAGACAATGCCGTCCCATACCACATGGCCATCGTCAAAGCAGCGCACCGTGGCCTTGATGTCCACCCAGCGCAATTGCCCGTCCTGATGCAGCATGCGGCCCTGCCAGGCCAGGTCGTGATTATGCTGGTCGGCCTGTTGCCAGGCCTGCTGGTAGCTGGCGCGGTCGCTGGCAGCCACCACATCCAGCCAGCCTGCCGGCAGGCTGATCATGTCCAGCGGGCTGTAGCCCAGCATGCTCTGGCTGGCATCGCTGACAAAGGCCAGCCGCACCGGCATTTGCGCTGCCGGGCGTTCCAGGCGGAATACCATGCCCGGCACATTGCTGGCCATGCCCTTGAAGCGGGCTTCGCTTTCTTCCAGGGCCGCGCGGGCTTTTTGCCGTTCGGTAATGTCGTTGAGATAGACCACCAGGTATTCGGTACGGCCGAATTTGAGAAAGCTGAGGGTGACGCCTACCGGCAGTGTCTGGCCATCGGCCTTGAGGCAGTGGGTTTCAAAGCTGCTGACGGCCTTGCGGCTGCGCAGCTGGTTCCACATTTCCAGCCAGCGGGCGTGGTCGAGCGAGGGTTGCAGTTCGGGCAGGGACAAGCGCAACAGCAGGGCTGGCGGATAGCCCAGCATGGTTTCCGCCGCCCGGTTGGCGTACTGGATGCGGCTGTCCCAGTTGACCCACAGGATGCCGACCGTGCTGTTGTCGATGGAAAACTGGGTCAGCCGCAAGGATTCTTCGGCTACATCGCGCGCCTCCAGCTCCATGCGCGCTGCCAGCAGGCGCTTTTCCGCCCAGCGCCGTTGCCGCCGCTGATGGTTCCACACCACAGCCAGCAGCAGGCTGCTCAGCAGCAGCGCCAGGCTCAGCCGGTGCCAGAAGGTCAGCGAGTCGATCAGCCGTGGATAGCTGGGCAGCATCCAGCGGGCGTACAGCTGCTCCATGCGGCTGCCGGGGATGTCCTGCAGCTGGCGGTCCAGTACGGCGGGCAGCTCCGGCCAGTCACGCCTTACCCCGATGCGCAGCAGATGGGTGTAGCCCAGGTCGCCCACCACCGCCAGGCGGGAGAATTCCGGCTCCTTGAGCAAGGTGGCCAGCTGGGCCTCATCGACGATGGCGTATTCGGCATATTGCTGCTGTACGGTTTGCAGGGCCAGACGGTCGTTGGCCACTTCGACGCGGGGCAGTTCCGGGTAATTGCGCCGGACAAAGCGCAGGGCATCGCTATTGCCGTCCAGCGCCAGCCGCTCGCTGAGTGACAGCCGGTCCAGATCGACCGCATTGCCGCTGCCGTCGGGGAAGCCGACTATCTTGTGCGGCACCCGCAAATAGGGCTGGGAAAACAGCCAGTGATGCAGGCTGGCCGGTGTTTGCAACATGCCGGGCGAGACATCCACCGTGCCGGCCTCCACCGCCCGGTCCAGTGCCTGCTGGGTGGCAAAGGTACGCCAGCTCAGCTGCACGCCCATCTTGCTGGCCAGCAGCAGCATCACCTCGACGTCGGCTCCTTCCAGCAGATGGTTGCGCGGGTTGATCTGGGCATAGGGCGCTTGCAGTACCACGCCCACCCGCCAGTCGCGATGGGCGGCCAGCCAGTTGCCTGCAGCCGGCGCTGCCGCCATGGCCAGTGAGCAGAACAGGCTGAGCAGCAGGGCTGGCAGGGTCAAGGACAAATGTCGAAGGCGGGAAGCCGGTTGCATGTGAAGCCTGTATGCAATGGGGTAAGGGATGGCCATGGCCGTTGTGCAATAAGAAGCGGCTGGCATGAGTGCGGCATACTTTACCCTTTAGTGCCGGTTTTGCCAAAAATGCTGGCGGAAGTCGGCCTGGTCGGCTTCGGTAGTGCGTTTACCAGAATTAACATCAATTTACCGTGCATTAACCGCGACGCAGCCGCCAAAGCCGGATACTGCGCTATCAAAATAGCAAGCATCCTTATCCCTTCATGCCTCGTTTCATTGCATTGCACCGTCGCAGCCTGCTGCTCGTCATCGGTTTGCTGCTGGCGCTTGCCGCTTACCTGTTCTACCCCCGCCCGCCAGTCAATCACTACCTGACCGCCACCGTAAGCCAGCTGGATCTGGAAGACAGCGTGCTGGCCACCGGCACCATCAAGGCGCTACGCGAAGTCAGCGTGGGTGCCCAGGTATCCGGCCAGGTGAAGTCACTCAAGGTGGTCCTGGGCCAAACTGTGAAAAAGGGTGATGTACTGGCCGAAATCGACCCGCGCACCCAGGAAAATGCGCTGGAAGATGCCCAGGCTTCGGTCAGCAGCTATCAGTCGCAGCTGAAGTCCAGACTGGCGGCCTTGCTCAAGGCGCGCCAGGATTTCTCCCGGCAGCAGCAGATGCTGGGGCAGCAGGCTACCTCGCGTGAAAGCTACGACAGCGCCAAGGCGGCGCTGGATGGTGCCGAAGCGGATACCCAGCAACTGCAGGCGCAGCTGCAACAGGCGCGCATCAGCCTGAAAACCGCCCAGCTCAATCTGGGCTATACCCGCATTGCTGCGCCCATCGATGGCGTGGTGGTGGCCTTGCCGGTGGAGGAAGGGCAGACGGTGAATGCCAGCCAGTCCACCCCCACCATCGTCAAGCTGGCGCAGCTGGATACGGTGACGGTGAAGTCGGAAATTTCGGAAGGCGATGTGGTCAAGGTCAAGCCCGGCCTGCCGGTGTACTTCACCATACTGGGCGAGCCGGACCGGCGCTATCAGGCGCGCTTGCGCGCCATCGATCCGGCGCCGCAGTCGTATAGCGATGCCAGTGACAGCAGCACCAGCTCCACCTCGACCGGTAGCAGTTCCAGCAGCTCCACCTCGTCCACTGCCATCTATTACTACGGCCTGTTTGATGTGCCCAATCCGCAGCACAAGCTGCGCATCAATATGACGGCACAGGTCACGGTGGTGCTCAGCCAGGTCAGGGCGGCACTGGCGATTCCGGCCAATGCGCTGGGTGTGCGTGGCAAGGATGGCCGCTATCAGGTGCGGGTATTGCAGCCGGACGGCAGCGTGCAGACGCGGACGGTGAAAATTGGCCTGAACAATAATGTGCACGCCCAGGTATTGAGCGGCCTGCGCGCCGGCGAGCAGGTGATTGTAGGGGAGGCCAGCGTCAGCAGCAGTGGCAGCGGTCATAACGGCCCGCCGCCGATGGGGATGTAAGCATGCGTACTCCCTTGCTGGAACTGTCAGGCGTGTGCCGCGATTTTGTCGCGGGCGAAGAGACGGTCACCGTGCTGGACGACATTCATTTGCAGATTCAGGCCGGGGAAATGGTGGCCATCATCGGAGCATCCGGCTCCGGCAAATCGACGCTGATGAATATCCTGGGCTGTCTGGATGCCCCCTCGCGCGGCAGCTATCGGGTGGCCGGGCTGGCGGTGGCGGACATGTCGGCCGACCAGCTGGCCGAGCTGCGGCGCGAGCATTTCGGCTTTATCTTCCAGCGCTACCACCTGCTGGGCGAGCTGAATGCCTTGCAGAATGTCGAGTTACCGGCCGTCTACGCGGGCTGCCCGGCAGCAGAGCGCTCAGCGCGTGCCGCCAGCCTGCTGGCACGCCTTGGCCTTGCCGACCGTGCCGGCCACAAGCCGGGCCAGCTGTCTGGCGGCCAGCAGCAGCGAGTGAGTATTGCGCGGGCGCTGATGAATGGCGGCAAGGTGATTCTGGCCGATGAACCCACCGGCGCGCTGGACAGTGCCAGCGGCCAGCAGGTGATGGCCATCCTGCGTGAACTGCATGCCGAGGGCCACACCATTATCCTGGTTACCCACGACAGCAAGGTGGCCGAGCATGCCGACCGCATTATCGAGATTGGCGATGGCAAGCTGGTGGCGGACACCCGCCGTACCCCCGCCGTTGCCGTTACCGCCGTGCCTGCAGCCCTGGCCAGCCCGCAGGCCACTGGCTGGCGCTTGCTGCGCGAACAATTTGCCGAAGCCTTCGGCATGGCCTGGCGTGCGTTGATGGCGCACCGCTTGCGCTCGGCACTGACCATGCTGGGCATCATCATCGGCATTGCCTCGGTGGTGTCGGTAGTGGCACTGGGTACCGGCTCCAGCCAGCGCATTCTCAGCGACATCAGCGCGCTGGGCACCAATACCATCAATATCTATCCCGGCAAGCATTTTGGCGACCGCAAGGCCGATGCCATCCACACCCTGACCCCGCGTGATGCCACCGTGCTGGCCGAGCAGGGTTTTGTCGACAGCGTGACGCCGGAAGTCAGCGACAGTGTGACACTGCGCTATCGCAATGTGGCGGTGACGGCGCAGGTCAAGGGCGTGGGCGAGCAGTATTTCCGCGTGCGCGGGGTGTCCATGGCGCAGGGCAGGGCCTTTGATGCCGTGGCGGTCAGCCAGCAGGCGCAGCAGGTGGTGATCGACGAAAACAGCCGCAAGGCCTTGTTTGCCGAGGGTGACGAGCCCATCGGCAAGGTGATCCTGCTGGGCAAGCTGCCCTGCCGCGTGGTGGGCGTGACCCAAACCCAGAAAAGCGCCTTTGGCACCGATGACAACCTTAATCTGTGGCTGCCCTACAGCACGGTGATGTACCGCATGCTGGGCCAGGACTACCTGAAAGCCGTCACGGTGCGGGTCAGTGACAATGTGTCCACCGCTGCTGCCGAGCAAAGCCTGGTGGCGCTGATGACCCGCCGTCACGGCACGCAGGACTTCTTTGTGATGAATACCGACAGCATCCGCCAGACCATTGCCAGCACCACCGCCACCATGACCTTGCTGGTGTCGCTGATCGCGGTGATCTCACTGGTGGTGGGTGGTATCGGCGTGATGAACATCATGCTGGTGTCGGTGAGCGAGCGTACCCGCGAGATCGGCGTGTGCATGGCGGTGGGTGCGCGCCAGCGCGACATCATGCAGCAGTTTCTGATCGAGGCCGTGCTGGTCTGCCTGCTGGGTGGTGCGCTGGGCGTGGCCTTGTCGCTGGGCCTGGGTGTGCTGGTGGCCCGGCTGGCCAGCTTCACCATGGTGTACTCGCCCACCTCCATTGTGGCGGCCTTTGCCTGCTCCACCCTGGTGGGCGTGCTGTTTGGCTATCTGCCGGCGCGTAATGCGGCGCGGCTGGACCCTGTCGTGGCCTTGTCACGAGAATGAGAATGCAATGAAAGTGCTTTACCCGCTCTTGCTGACCAGCCTGCTGCTGGCCGGCTGCACCAGTCTGACCGCATCGCCCTATCAGGTGCCGGTGGTCACCCTGCCCGCCCAGTGGCAGGGTGCGGCGGCGGCGGATGATGGCCCGATCAGTGGCGATAACTGGTGGCAGCAGTTTGGCGATGCCGAACTGAACCGGCTGGTGGCGCTGGTGCTGTCCCGCAATAATGATCTGGCCGCTGCCGCCATCAAGGTGCAGCAGGCCATGCTCAAGGCCGAGCTGGCCGCCACCGACCTGGCCCCCACGCCTGCCTTCAGCCTGTCCAGCTCCACCAGCCAGCGGCTGGGTGGGGCTGCCGTCAACAGCCAGACCCATGCGGCCAGCCTGTCGGTCAGCTACGAGGCCGATCTGTGGGGCCAGCTGTCGCATCTGCGCGATGCCAAAGCCTGGGAGGCGCGCGCCACCGAGCAGGATCGCGCAGCCAGCCGGCTCAGCCTGATTGGCAGCACCATCAAGCTGTACTGGAAGCAGGCCTGGTTGCAGCAGCGCCTGCAACTGGGCGCAGCCAGCGTCGATTACCAGCAGCAAGCCTTGCGCCTGGTGCTGGCCAAGCAGCAGGCCGGTGCGGCGGCGCAGCTGGATGTGCTGACCGTACGGCAAAGCCTGGCCAGCCAGCAGGCCAGTCTGTACGACTACCAACAGCAACTGGCAGAAACCCGCAATGCGCTGGCCATCTTGCTGGACGGCCCGCCGCTGGGTGTGCTGACCACTGCCAGCAGCCTGCCGCAGCAGGATCTGCCCGATGTGCCGGCCGGTCTGCCGGTGCAGCTGCTGGCCCGGCGGCCCGATCTGCGCGCCGCCGAACTGCGTCTGCGTGAAACGCTGGCCAATGGCGACGCCACCCGCGCATCCTACTATCCCGATTTTTCCCTGACCGGCAGCCTGGGCAGCAGCAGTAGCCGGCTGGCACAGGTGCTCAGCAATCCGCTGGCCACGCTGGGGGCCGGGCTGACCCTGCCATTTTTGCAAGTGCGGCAGATGAAGCTGAACAACAGCATCAGCGACGCCGATTACCAGCTGGCGGTGGTGAATTTCCGCCAGACGCTATACACGGCGCTGGCCGATGTGGAAAACGCGCTGGCTGCCCGCAGCCACTATCAGCAGCAAGGGCAGCGGCTGACGCTGTCGGCGCAACTGGCCGGACAGTCCGAGCAGCTATACCGGCTGCGCTACCAGGCCGGTGCGGCAGCGCTGAAAGACTGGCTGGACGCACAGGAAACCCGCCGTCAGGCGGAAGTGTCGCTACTGGAGAACCGCTACAACCGGCTGCTGAATCAGGTGACGCTGTATCAGGCACTGGGCGGGGATGCGCAGCCACACCAGCTGGCTGCGCATGACTCAGCGCCGGGCGGAGGCGGATAGTTTCTGTTCCAGCTGGTGCTGGAACAGCTCCAGCACGATGGACAGCAGCCAGTACAGAATGGCCGCCGTCAGCAGCATTTCCATGTAGCGGTAAGCCGAGCGGCCATAGCTTTGCGCCAGGAACATCAGCTCCCACAAGCCCATCACCGACACCAGCGAGGAATCCTTCAGCATGGAAATGAACATGCTGAAGGTGGGCGGGACTGCCACTTTCATTGCCTGCGGCAAGATGATGAAGCGCATGATGGCATGCGGTTTCAGCCCCAGTGCCTTGCCGGCATCCCACTGGCCGCGGTGGATGGACAGGATGGCCGAGCGGAACACCTCGCTCAGATAAGCGCCATAGCACAGCGCCAGCGCCGCCACGCCGGACGGAATGGCCGTGGGCACCACGCCCAGCTGCGGCAGGCCCAGGTAGATCAGCAGAATCTGCACCAGCAGCGGCGTGCCCTTGAAAAACGAGTTATAGAAGGTGGCCAGGCCGTACAGCAGCGGGTTG
The DNA here is from genome assembly GCF_003202035.1 of Aquitalea magnusonii. Classification (GTDB taxonomy): domain Bacteria; phylum Pseudomonadota; class Gammaproteobacteria; order Burkholderiales; family Chromobacteriaceae; genus Aquitalea; species Aquitalea magnusonii. Next base: position 83,705 of record NZ_QJKC01000001.1, read on the forward strand.
GTCGACAGCCGGCCCAGTGCCGACAGCATGCCGATGGCCACTGCCAGCACAGTGGAAAGCAGGCATAGCAGCAGGGTGAGCGGAATGCCCTGGATAAAGCCTTCCGGGCTTAACTCCAGCCCGGCCAGCAAGGGCAGCTTGCTCAGGGCAAACTGGTAGTCCAGCCCAAAGGCTTGCACAAACCAGACAAAGCCACCCAACAGACACAACATGACCAGGCCGACTTGCAGCCTGAATCGGTTTTCCAGTTTCATGATACGGACAGACAAAAACAGAAAGCCCCGGACGGCTGCATGCCGTCACGGGGCTGATTCTTAGTTGGTGATATCGCTGCCAATCCACTTCTTGGAAATGGCGCTGAGGGTGCCGTCTTTCTTCAGCTCGCTGATGACCTGTTTGACGCGGGCATTCCACTGCGCATCACCCTTGTCCACGGCCACCCAGTTCGGTTCCTGATACAGCGGACTGCCGACGATGCGGAACTTGCCGGTCTTGCTGATGCGCTCGTTTGCCGTCACCAGGTTGGAAATCACCGCATCCACGCGCTTGCCCGCGCCCAGTGCCAGGTCCTGGAAGGCCAGTTCTTCATTGTCGTACGGGGCAATCACCACCTTGTTGAAGGGGTAGGCGGGTTGCACGGCGTTGGGGGCTTCAATGGTCAGCTTCTTCTGCAGATAGCTTTCATAGGACGAGCCTTGCTGTACGGCAATCTTCTTGCCTTCCAGGCTCTTGATGCTGCTGGTTTTCTTGTCGGCCACATTGGCGATCAGCACCGCCGGCGAATTGTAGTAAAACGCCGGGAAGTCCAGTACCTGGGCACGTTCCTTGTTGGGCGTCATCGAGCAGATGCAGATGTCCCAGCGAGCGCCCCATTTGCCGGCGGCAATCACTTCCCAGGACGGGGTGTCCAGTTTCAGCTTGACGCCCAGTTTTTTCGCCACGGCCTTGGCCACATCCACATCAAAGCCATCCAGCTGGTTTTTGCTGTTGAGGAAGGAGAAGGGTGGGTAGCTTTCCAGCAATACACCACGCAGCACGCCGCTTTTCTGAACGTGGTCAAGGGTGGCACCGGCATGGCTGTGGCCGGCAGCCAGCAGGGCCAGGGCGGCGATGGTGTTGGTGATCTTGGTTTGTCGTTGGAACATTTTTATGGTCTTGATGCTGTTTGGGTGTTAATCTATATACCAAACTATTATAATAAATACCAACTTGTTTCTTTATAAGAATATAACATTTTCTCATCATCACTACGGAATTTTCCGGTATGGGTGGGGAATGCATGGATAACATCATGAGCCAAATCCTTATTCTCGATGGCGGCATGGGCCGCGAACTCAAACGCATTGGCGCACCGTTCCAGCAACCGGAATGGTCGGCGCTGGCCTTGCTGGAGGGCCCGCATTTTGTCGAGCAGGCACACGATGCCTTTGTGAATGCCGGTGCCCGCGTCATTACCACCAATAGCTATGCGGTGGTGCCCTTTCACATTGGCCAGCAGCGTTTCGAACAGCATGGCGAGCGACTGGCTGCGCTGGCCGGTGAACTGGCGCGCCGCAGCGCCGACAAGGCAAGCCACGCGGTGACCGTGGCCGGCTCCTTGCCGCCGGCACTGGGTTCCTACCGGCCGGACCTGTTCAACGAGGCCGACTCGCTGGCCATTCACCGCGTGCTGATTGCCGGCCTGGCACCCTATGTGGATGTGTGGCTGGCCGAGACGCAAAGCTCGCTGGCCGAGGTGCGTGCGGTGCGCCAGGCGCTGGGCGAGCAGGACAAGCCGCTGTGGCTGTCCTTCACCCTGCAGGATGAAGATACTGATGCGGTGGCGCGGCTGCGCTCTGGCGAAACCGTCAGCGAAGCCGTGGCCGAAGCCATCCGCCTGGGTGCGGCGGCGGTGCTGTTCAACTGCAGCCAGCCGGAAGTGATGGAAGCGGCGCTGGATGCCGCCAATGCGGTGCTGCAGCAGCAAGGCGGCCAGTTGCAACTGGGGGTGTACGCCAATGCCTTTCCCCCGACTCCGAAGGATGCCAAGGCCAATGCCACGCTGGATGAAATCCGCGCCGACCTGACCCCGCAAAACTATCTGGGCTGGGCCGAGCGCTGGGTGGGCAAGGGCGCGGGCATTGTCGGCGGTTGCTGCGGCATCACGCCGGAGCACATTGCCGCATTGTCCAACAGCCTGAGCTGATACTCTTCAGCCCGAATCGTCAGCCAGACGGTGTGCCGGGAGGCGTCAGCCTCCCGGCACTTTTCCGGTCATGGTCGGGGTGTCGATAGCGGCTTCCCGCATGGCTTGGCCGGTGCCGCGGGCAGCTGAGCGGCCTTAGTCCCGCATGAAGCAGGCATCAGCATCACCGCTTTGTCGGTAGTTTGCCTGCAAGTTTGAAAAGTCCATCTCGCCAAAGCTGTCAGTCAGGAAATCCAGCAAGCTGCGCACGGAGGGCAACAAGCCCTGCCGGGATGGAAACAGCGCATACACAACCGCCTCCGGTGGTTTCCAGTCGGGCAGTACCGGGACCAGCAGTTGCTGGTTCAGGTCTTTGAAACACACCAGCAGTGGCAATTGTGCAATCCCGCCATGATCAAGCGCCAGCCGGCGGATGGTGATGATGTCATCACTAACCAGCCTTGGCGTGTGGGGGATGTGCAGCGATTGCTGAGCGGGCCCCTGCAGCTGCCAGGCATAGTTGCGACGTTGCAGCCCCCAGTGCAGGCTGGGCAGCTGGCTGAGTTCCTGCACTGAGCCCGGGCAGCCATGCTGCTGCAGAAACTGCGGGCTGGCCACCAGTTCTTGCGGGCTGCGCGAAAGTCTCTTCATCACCAAGCCGCTATCTTCAAATGGCGGCGTTTTGGCATGCAAGGCCAAATCCAGCCCTTCCCTTAATACATCCACTTCGCGATTGGTGCTTTCTATCTGCACCTTCACCAGCGGGAAGCGTGTCATGAAGCGCGAAATCATCCCGGCTACGACAAAGTTCAACAAGGCCGTGGGGCAGCTGATCCGCACCGTGCCTTGCGGCACGACCTGCTTTTTCTCGACGGATGCCCGGGCAGCTTCGCTGGCAGTCAGCACCTGCTGGCAGTGCACGTAAAATTCCTGTCCCAGATCAGTCACCGCAAAATGGCGGGTGGAACGGTTGATCAGACGCGCAGCAAGATAGCTTTCCAGCTCCTGGATGCTGCGGCTGAGCCTGGATTTGGAAACGCCAGTGGCGCGGCTGGCCGCTCCAAACCCGCCATGGTCAACAATCTGGGCAAAGTAATACAGTGCATTCAGGTCATACATTGCGCGGGCACACCCTGTTGATGGATGGGATCAACATACCGGAAACCTCCTCTTGATGTCTGCCGCAAGCGCTGTCTTGCCGGTGAAACACTCTGTTGCATTTATCAAGCAATCAATATAACAGTAGAAACTATATATTGATGGCGCAGCTGCCACTGCCGGCATTCACGGCCTGCCCGGCACGGTGCTTGCACATCTATCACAGGAGAGCCTCATGACCGATCAAACCGCTGAATTAAGCAAAGCACCCACGCCAGATCCTGCCGAGGACAATGCCTTTTTCCCTTCGCCATACTCCTTGAGCCAATACACCTCATCCAGAACGGACTTTGATGGTACGGACTACCCGCAGCCCTACAGCGGCGGCAAGTGGAAGGTTTTGATGGTGGCAAGCGACGAGCGCTATGTGCTGATGCAAAACGGCACCATGTTCTCCACGGGCAACCACCCGGTTGAAACGCTGCTCCCCATGTATCACATGGACCGTGCCGGCTTTGAGATCGATGTGGCCACCCTGTCGGGCAATCCGGTCAAGTTGGAAATGTGGGCGATGCCGGGCGAAGATGACACCGTGAAAGGGGTCTACGCCAAGTATCGCGATCAATTCAAATCGCCACTGAAGCTTGCCGACGTGATGGCGCAAAGCGTGAATGACGACTCTCCCTATATTGCCGTCTTTGTTCCGGGTGGTCATGGCGCCTTGGTGGGCATTCCACATAGCAAGGAAGTGAAAGACTTGCTGCTGTGGGCGATGGCCAAGGATAAATACGTGATTACCTTGTGCCATGGCCCGGCCTGTCTCCTGGCCCCGGCCGTGGATGAAGCGCCGGAAGACTATATTTACAAGGGTTACAAGATCTGTGTTTTTCCTGATGCCCTGGATCAAGGCGCCAATATCCAGATCGGCTACATGCCCGGCCCCTTGCCTTGGCCTTTGGCGGAAAGCCTGGCCAAGCTGGGCGTCGAGATACTGAATAGCGGGATTAGCGGCCAGTGTTATCAGGATAGAAAGCTGATCACTGGTGATAGCCCACTGGCCGCCAACAATATCGGCAAATTGGCCGCCAATGCCTTGTTGCAAGAAGTCCGGTCGATTTAGCCGGATCTGTGTGCACACCATAAGGCCGGAGTGGCGCTAGCAGGTAAACAGCACGGCTCCGGCCGCATCGACCAGATGGCCAGATGGCTGCTTTCCATGTGGAAGCAGCCATTTTTTATTTTCCTGGGGAAGGGTGGGATGGGCTGAAGCACGGCCTGCCGACTGGCGCGCATGGTCTGCTTGCGCAACAGGCTGCGCGGCGGTGGCGGATAGTGAAGCCATGGGACTGCTGCCTGTTGCCCGGCTGCTGTCTTGTGCGCAGTCAATGCGAGCCAATGCAGAATGCAAAACCCCCGCAGGGCGGGGGTTTGGGGGGATACTTTACAAATAACTCTCAGGTGTAAGTCAGAAGGGGATGTCGTCGTCCATGTCGTCCAGCTTGGGTGCCGGCTTGGCTTCCATGCGGCGCGGTGCCGCCGGCGGTGCGGCCGGGCGGGACTGGGCTGCCGGCTCGCCATAGGCGTAGTTGTCGTCCATGGACGAGCCGCCTTCGCGCTTGCCGCCTTGCAGGCTCAGTTCGTTTACGCGCACATCAGGCGACAGTTGTTTCTGGCCTTCCTTGTTCTGCCATTCGCGCAGGGTGAGCTGGCCGTATACGGTCACTTGCTGGCCCTTGCTGAGGAAGTTTTTCAGCGATTCGCCGCGCTTGCCCCATACCTGGCAGCTAAACCAGTTGGTGGTCTTGCGCTCGCCAAAGCCGATGTCGCTGGCCACGCGGAAGCTCAGCACCGGTTCGCCACTGGGGGTGTAGCGCAGTTCGGCGTCTGCCGCCAGGCGTCCGTCAAAAGTGATGCTGTTCATGTGGGGTCTCCGATTCGATTCATTGATGCTGCGCCGGACACGGCCGACGCGTGATTGTAGGGCCAGACACGCTGTGGCAATAGCCGCGCTGGCATTAATAAGTAGCCTGGATCAGCTGTTTGACTGCGGCTTCGTCCCAGCTTTGTTGCGATACCTTCAGGTAGGCGACACGGTCCTCCAGCACCACCACCGCTTCGCTGACACCGGCCAGTGCCGACAGCTGCTGCGATAGCTGCTGCGGGCTGCCGCGCCAGTCTTCGCCGATGTGGAACATCACCGAACGCACGGCCTGCGGGGCCTGCATGCTGAAGGAGGCCAGCAGCCAGCTGGCCATCAGCACGCTGGTAAAGCCGAATACGCCGGCAGCGCCATAGTGGCCGTACAGCCAGCCGCCAGCAGCAGCGCCCATGAACAGGCCAAAGGACTGCGCCGTATTATACACACCGATGGCAGTGCCCTTGGCATCGGCCGGGGCAATTTTCGAAATCAGCGAGGGCAGGGTGGCTTCCAGGATATTGAAGGCGATGAAATACAGGCCCAGCCACACCACGATCTGCCAGAAACTGTCCAGTGCCAGCGCCATGCCCAGCTGGGCGACGGTCATGATGGCGATGGCGGCAATGAATACCTGCTTCAGCTTGGATTTCTTCTCGCCGTAGATGATGGCCGGCACCATCAGCAGAAAGCCGATGACCGTGACCGGCAGGTACACCTCCCAGTGGTGGGCCTTGTCGAGACCGGCGGTCTTGATCAGGGCAAAGGGAATGGTGACGAACATGGCCATCTGCGCCGCATGCAGCGCAAAAATACCGTAATTGAGGCGCAGCAGTTGCGGGTTTTTCAGTACCGCTGGCAGGCGCTTGGTATTGGCTTCGGTATCCGAGTGGAAGCGCGAGATGGCCGGATTCGGGATGATCAGCCATACGCCCACCAAGGCTGCCAGCGACAGCACGCCGGTGAGGGCAAAGATGCCGTTGACGCCGATGTACTGCGCCAGCAGCGGGCCGGCAACCAGGCTGACAGCAAAGGTGGTGCCGATGCTCATGCCTATCATGGCCATGGCGCGGGTGCGGTTCTCTTCGCGGGTCAGGTCGGCCAGCAGGGCGGTGATGGCGGCGGAGATGGCACCGGAGCCCTGGATCACGCGGCCGATGGTGAGGGTGACAATATCATGCGCCCCGGCAGCCACGAAGCTGCCGATGGCAAACAGCAGAAGTCCGCCGTAAATCACCTTCTTGCGGCCGATGCGGTCGGACAACATGCCCAGCGGCAGTTGCAGCAGGGCCTGGGTGAGGCCGTAGCTGCCCAGTGCCAGGCCAATCAGCGTGTGGTTGTCGGCCCCGTGCAGGGTTTGCGCATAAATGGCAAACACCGGCAGGATCAGGAACATGCCCAGCATGCGCAGGGCGTAAATACCGGCCAGCCCCAGGCTGGCGCGCAATTCAAGCGAATTCATGTGTGTTGTCGTTATCGATTCAGGAGTAAGGCTTTTAACGCGGTTCATGGCGGGCGGTTTACCGCCACACCGGCTTTCGGCTGAGCCGGTTTTTTGCTGCAGCGCATACTTAGCTGGAGCGGCAGTCGCCAAGTCGGGTATATTATCAGGTTCCCCGACCGACTGAGTAACGCTCTCACACATGGACACCATCCGCATTCGTGGCGCTCGGACGCACAATCTGAAAAACGTCAATCTGGACTTGCCGCGCAACCAGTTGATCGTCATCACCGGCCTGTCCGGTTCCGGCAAGTCCTCGCTGGCTTTCGACACCCTGTATGCCGAGGGGCAGCGCCGCTATGTGGAGAGCCTGTCGGCCTATGCCCGCCAGTTTCTGCAATTGATGGAAAAGCCGGATGTCGACCTGATCGAGGGGCTGTCGCCGGCCATTTCCATCGAACAGAAAGCCACCAGTCACAACCCGCGCTCCACCGTGGGTACTGTCACGGAAATCCACGACTACCTGCGCCTGCTGTTTGCCCGTGTGGGCGAGCCGCATTGCCCGGAACACGGCGTGCCGCTGGCTTCGCAAACCGTCAGCCAGATGGTGGACCATGTGCTGGCACTGCCGGAAGAAACGCGGGTGATGATCCTGGCGCCGGTGATTGTCGGCCGCAAGGGCGAAAACCTGGATCTGTTTGACGACTTGCGCGCCCAGGGCTTCATCCGCGTACGGGTGGATGGCGAAGTCTACGAAATCGACAGCCTGCCCAAGCTGGACAAGAACAAGAAGCACACCATCGAGGTGGTGATCGACCGCCTGAAAGTGCGCGAGGACATGAAGCAGCGGCTGGCGGAAAGCTTTGAAACCGCCCTGCGCCATGCCGAAGGCCGCGCCATTGCGGTGGAGATGGATAGCGGTGAGGAACACTGGTTCTCGGCCAAGTTTGCCTGCCCGGTGTGCAGCTACAGCCTGCCGGAGCTGGAGCCGCGCCTGTTCTCCTTCAACAACCCGATGGGGGCCTGCCCCAAGTGCGATGGCCTGGGCGAAATCACCTTTTTCGACCCCAAACGCGTGGTGGCCCACCCGGAACTGACGCTGGCCGCTGGCGCCATCAAGGGCTGGGACAAGCGCAACCAGTTTTACTTCCAGATGCTGCTGGCGCTGGGCGAGCATTACGGTTTCTCGCCTACCGAGCTGGCCTTTGAAGACCTGCCGGAAAAAGTGCGCCATGTGGTGCTGCACGGTTCCGGGCGCGACAGCATCGAATTTGTCTATATGTCGGAGAAGGGCACGCGCTTTACCCGCGCTCATCCGTTTGAGGGCATCATTCCCAATCTGGAACGCCGCTACCGTGAAACCGACTCCAGCGCGGTGCGCGAAGAACTGGCCAAGTACCAGAACAACCAGCCCTGCCCGCACTGCCAGGGCTCGCGCCTGCGGCTGGAAGCCCGTCACGTTTTCATTGGCGGGCGGACCCTGCACGAGCTGAACCAGCTGCCGCTGAAAGAAACCGCGGCCTTTTTTGCCCAGCTGAGCATCAGCGGCCACAAACATGCGGTGGCCGAGAAAATCGTCAAGGAAATCAGCGAGCGGGTGTCCTTCCTCAATAATGTCGGGCTGGATTACCTCAACCTGTCACGTTCCGCCGATACCCTGTCCGGTGGCGAGGCACAGCGTATCCGTCTGGCCAGCCAGATCGGTTCCGGCCTGACCGGGGTGATGTATGTGCTGGACGAACCGTCCATCGGCCTGCACCAGCGCGATAACGACCGCCTGCTGGCCACGCTGATGCGCCTGCGCGACATCGGCAACAGCGTGATTGTGGTAGAACACGATGAAGATGCCATCCGTGCCGCGGATTACCTGGTGGACATGGGGCCCGGCGCTGGCGAACACGGTGGCGAAGTGCTGGTGGCCGGTACCCCGGCTGACGTTGCCGCCAGTGAAAATTCGGTGACCGGTGCCTTCCTGTCCGGCCGCCGTCGTATCAACTGGCCGGGTGAGCGCCGCGCGGTCAACCCGGAGCGGGTGCTGAAGCTGCATGGCGCCACCGGCAACAACCTGAAAAATGTCTCGCTGGAATTGCCGCTGGGCATGCTGGTCTGCATTACCGGGGTATCCGGTTCCGGCAAGTCCACTCTGATCAACGACACCCTGTACAAGATTGCCGCGCGCGATCTGAATGGTGCCAGTGAAGAACCGGCACCATACGACAGCATCGAGGGCCTGGGCCTGCTGGACAAGGTGATCAATGTCGATCAAAGCCCGATTGGCCGCACCCCGCGCTCCAACCCGGCCACCTACACCGGCCTGTTCACGCCCATCCGCGAACTGTTTGCCGGGGTGCCGCTGTCACGCGAGCGTGGCTATGGTCCGGGCCGCTTCAGCTTCAACGTCAAGGGCGGTCGCTGCGAAGCCTGCCAGGGCGATGGGGTGATCAAGGTGGAAATGCACTTTTTGCCGGACATCTACGTGCCCTGCGATGTGTGCCATGGCAAGCGCTACAACCGCGAAACGCTGGAAGTGCAGTACAAGGGCAAGAATGTTTACGAAGTGCTGGACATGACGGTGGAACAGGCGCTGGACTTCTTCAGCGTGGTACCGGCGGTCGCCCGCAAGCTCAAGACCCTGATGGATGTGGGCCTGGGCTATATCCGCCTGGGGCAGAGCGCCACCACGCTGTCCGGTGGCGAGGCACAACGGGTCAAGCTGGGGCTGGAACTGTCCAAGCGTGACACCGGCCGTACTTTGTATATTCTGGATGAACCGACCACCGGCCTGCATTTCCACGATATCGACCTGTTGCTGCAGGTGCTGCATCGTCTGCGTGAAAACGGCAATACCGTGGTGGTGATCGAACACAATCTGGATGTGATCAAGACCGCTGACTGGCTGATCGACCTTGGCCCGGAAGGCGGAGCGGGTGGCGGCCAGATCATTGCCACCGGCACGCCGGAACAGGTGGCGGACAATCCGGTCAGCCATACCGGCCGTTATCTCAAGCCGCTGCTGCAAGCGCGCTCCTGAGCGCGGCACAGGCAGCGCAGTACCAAGCCACAGCCGGCAGCAGCGAGCCGCATTGTTGCCGGCTGCGGCAAACACCGTAGAATGAGCGCGCGCCACCTGGTGGCCGCGTCACCCACACCCGATGAGGATGCAATGCTATCGCTTGGCAAGATTGACCATATCCATGTCCGTGTCACCGATCTGGCAAAGGCGCAGAACTGGTACCAGCGCGTGTTGAACCTGGCGCCGGACAGCCGCTACAAGCACATGCAGAGCGGCCCGCATGGTGTCGTGATGCTGATGAACAGCAATGGCTCGGTGCGGCTGGCCATTTCGCAGGAAGACAAGCCGGTATGCGAACCCGGCTCGGTGGCTTTTCTGGTCAATGGCCAGGACTTCCTCGAGTGGATAGACCAGCTGGCCGGTGAGCGGGTGATTGACCGTGCCGGTCAGACCGTGGCGCGCGATTCGGTGGTGGATCACCAGTTTTTCTGTTCCATCAGCTTTGTCGACCCGTTTGGCAACCCCTTCGAGATTGTCAGCTACGACCACACCTGGCTGGCCGGCAAACTCAAGCTGGGTAACAAACCAGCCTGACCAGCCCTTCCGTTTCACCTGCCAACCCGCTGCGGCGGGTTTTTTCATGCCGGTCTTGCGGGAAAACACTGTCAAATCAGCAGTCTGCTGCGGCTGGGGCAGGGCTGTCGCCATCTGGCGACGGAAATAATGCTGCCATTTCAATGGCTTGCGTCACGGTATGCTGCTGGTGTCGCTCATTGCCGACAAAGGGCAGGGCCTGGTCGGTTGCTTATGCCGGCAAGTTGTTGTTTTACAAGAAAAATGTACAACTGGCATGGTGCTTGCAATGGCAGGCTGGTCTTCCAACCATACAGAAAGAAGCCGATGCAAAAGACCATGCTTGTTGTTGCCATGCTCTCCCTGCCCCCGGCCAGCCTGGGATTGATCAATCTGGTGTTTGCCGCCACGCCCGCGCCGCAGACACAGTCAGAGCAGCCAGAGGCTTCGGCACCACAAGGCAATCTGCCTGATGCATCACCGGAGCAGGGCAGCAGCATGCCGCAGCCAGCGGAACAGCAGCAATAAACGCTGTTTTCCGGCAATAAGCCGGTAATGCAACAAGGCCCGCCATTTGCGGGCCTTGTGCATGGTCATTCGAGCCTGCTACAGCCCGTGCAGGCTGGCCATGCCATCCAGCAACTGGCGCTGCAACTGCAGCATGGCCGTGCAGGGCTGTTGCTGCTTGATGAAGTCCAGCAGCGGGTCGACCACTTCGCTGCGCAGGCCGGACAGCGCCTCGATGGTGGCCAGGCCGCAGAACGGCACATAGGCTTCGGAGTAGCCGCCTTCGTGCATCAGCACCAGTTTCCCCTCACAGTGTTGTTCGGCAAAGCTGCGCAGCAGGCTGGTCATCTGGCGGAAGGTGTCGCTGTGCGCCTGCATGCGCGCCAGCGGATCTACCGCATTGGCATCATAGCCGCAGGCGACGATGATCAGCTGCGGCTGATAGCGCGCCAGCGCCGGCAGCACGATACGCTGCATGGCGTACAGATAGGCATCGTGGCCGCTGCCCGGCAGTAGCGGGATATTGATATTGGCGCCCAGCCCGGCCCCTGCGCCCCGGTCCTCGCTGCCGTTGTAGCCCGGCGGGAAGCAGCCATCCTGGTGCATGGACATGGTCAGCACATCGGGGCGCTGGTAGTAGATGGCCTGGGTGCCGTTGCCGTGGTGCACGTCCCAGTCCAGCACCGCCACCCGTTCTATGCCGTAGCGCCCCTTGGCCGCCTCGATGGCGATGGCGATATTGGACAGGAAACAAAAGCCCATGGCGGCATCCGGCAGGCAGTGGTGACCCGGTGGCCGCGTCAGCACATAGGCGTTGGCCACCTCGCCGCGCCATACCGCCTCTACGGCGGCCATGGCCAGCCCGGCCGAGCGGCAGGCAATGTCGTAGCTGCCGGGGCCGATGGCGGCTTGCGGGCCGATTTCACCGCCGCCGGCATCGCTGACCAGCTTGAAATGATCCAGATAAGCGGCGTCATGCACGCGCAGCAGGTCGCTGTGGCTGGCCGGTTCGGCCGAGCGTTGCTGCAGCTGGCGACTGATGCCGGCCACATCCAGCAGGTTTTTCAGGCGGCGCTTGGTTTCCGGTGATTCGGCATGGCCGGCAGCCGCGGGGGGTTGTACCCAGCCGCCCACCGGCAGCGTCAGTGCATGCAGGCCGGTGCTGTGCCACATGCAGATTTCATCAAAATAAAAGGCGGTAGCGGAAGTCATGGTTTCTCCTCGGCTTCAGGCGTGGGCAGGGTTGGGGTGGGGTGCTTGGAGCGATAGCAACAAGGCCAGCGACAGGGCGGCCACCAGGGTGGCCAGCAGCAATAGCAGATGCAGGCTGCCGCCATTGGCGGCAATCAGTTGGCCGGCCAGCGCCGGGCCGATGGCCAGGCCGCCACCGATCACCAGATTGGTGGCATTCATCAGCTTGCCGCTGTGGTCGATGTCGGCCAGCGTGGCCAGGATGAAAGGCAGGATGAAGGTCCAACTGAATTTGAACAGCAGCGCCGCCGTGGCAAAGCGCGCCAGCGCCGGGGCATTCAGCAACAGCAGCATGGCGGCCATCATCATGGCAAAACCGGCCAGCAGCAGTTGGGCGCGCGGCAGGCGGCGGCCAATCAGTGAGGCAGTGCCGGCACCGGCCACGCCCAGCAGGGTGGCGATGGCGAAGATATTGCCGCTTTGCTGCGGATCAATGCCGGATTGCCGGGCGATCTGGCCGATGAAGGTCCATACCCCGCTCAGGCTGATGTAAAACGCCAGCGTGGCGAGGATGCCCAGGGTGGCGCGGCCACGGCGGTGCTGCGTGGTGGATGGTGCGGCTTGTTGCGCGCTTGCTTGCTGGCCCTGGGGAAAGCAGCGTGCCAACGGGGCACACAAGGCCATCAGCAAGGCCAGGCCAACATAGCAGGCGGCAATGCCGAAGCGGGCGAACAAGGATGGCATCGCCACCAGCCCGGCGGCACCCAGCGCCAGCTGGCCCATTACCCACAGGCCATAGGCCCGGTCCGGGTTGCGCAGGGTGGCAGCAGCGGACAGGCACAGAATCATCAGTGATCCGCCAGCCAGCGCACTGACAAAACGCAGGCCCAGCAGCAGCGGATAGCTGACGGTGGTGGCCGACAGCAGATTGGCGGCGATGAAGACCGCCACCGCCAGCCAGGCGGCGCTGCGCCAGTTGACGCGGGGCAGCCAGAACCATGCCGGCAACGTGGCCAGGCTCATGGCGCCCAGTTCGGCCGAAAACAGCTTGCCGATGTCGATCGGCCCCAGTTGCAGCTGGCTGGCCAACTGGCTGGCCACCGCTGGGGCCATCATCAGCACGGCGGGGACGATGGCGGCAAAGCCGACAATGGCGGCCATGGCCGAGCGCTCGGTGGGCTGGGCCTCGGCAGGCCTGGCCTGGGAGAGTGTGTTCATGGATTTTCCTCGGTAGTGGGTGATCCGTCGGGCGGATGTTCTTGTCGCGCAGCCAGCTCAGAAAACATGTACCAGCCGCAGCATGGCCTGGCTGCTGTCAAAGCTGTTGGTGGTATGGACGTTGCGCGCCAGCATCAGCAGCAGCTGGTCTTGCTTGTCCAGCCAGTGGCCCAGTTCCACGCCGAGCTGGGTACTGTTCTGCCGGGTGTCCGGCACTTCCTGTCCATTCAGGCGCCAGGCGCCGCCACGGCTGTGGTACAGCCGCAGCGCGCCATAGGTAGCTGGCGTGAAGTCGTAGGAGGCAAAAGCCTGCAAGCGGTACAGCGGCTGCTGTTTCAGGCTGCTGCCGAGATAGTTGTCGTTGTTGCCGTAGAGCTGGGCTTCCAGCGAGGCCTCCAGCACCCAGTTCTTGCCTAGGCCGCGGGTGTAGTTGTAGAGAAAGGTGGCGCCCCAGCGGTTTGCCCCGGCGGAAACATCCGGGTGCTGCGCGTCATAACTGCCCACCGGCAGGGTGATCAGCGTCAGCAGGCCGCTGTATTCGCGCTGGTCCGGCTGGTTGATGAAGAACAGCGTGCCACCCACTTGCGGGTCGCCAATGCCGCTGTCCTGCTGGCTGGTCTGGCTGCCGGGCAGGGTGGTCTTGATGTGCGCGGCCGGAATGATGAACTGCGGTGTGCACAGCGTGCCGCAGATATCGGAAAACCACAGCTGGCGCCAGGCCATGGCCTCTACATTCAGCCGGGCGTGGTCGTCGTTGCCGCTGGCCGAGTGAAAGCTGTCGGCCCAGGTGACGGGCAGGTACAGCACGCCCAGCGAGGTGCCGACCGGTGCGCTGAAGAAGTCACGGGCATTGGTGTCGGCGGCATGGCCGGGTTGGCTGGCGAGCAAGAGGCTGGCCGCCAGCGCGGTCAGAACGGGGCGAAACGGGGGCATGGCATGCTCCTATGGGTGGGTGGGCGAAAAAACGTGGACGCAGCTGTCCCTGCCAGCCATGGCGGACCATGGCAGCTTCAGCGACGTAGGGGTGGAATCAGCAGGCTGGGGAGATCAGCCGAATGGCGCTTGCTGGTGCAAGAGATGGGCGATGCCCGCCTTGCCCTTGATACCCAGCTTGGCGTAGATGGCGCGGATGTGATGGCGCACGGTATGTGGCGACAGGCCCAGTTTGCGTGCGATGTCCTTGTAGGTGAGCCCTTCGCCAAACAGGCGGGCGACATCGGTTTCGCGGCTGGAAAGCTGTTCCATGGCGCAGCGGTAGCGGGCGGTCAGCAGGTAGAGGTCGCTGCTGCGGCGGGCTTCGATACTGAGGCGGGCACCGTCATGCCCCTGTGGTGACAGCCCGGCGGGCAGGGCGGGGCCGGTCCACTGCGGCCATTCGGTGAGCAGCAGGTCGACAAAACCGGGTTCGGCACAATGCAGGGTGCCGTGCTGGTCACACACCGCCATGGCCAGCCGCGGGCCGCTGAGTGTTTCGCGCAACGCCTGCAGGGTGCGGATCTGGTTGATGGCCACGGTGGAGGCCAGGTGTGGCATCAGGCAGGACAGCAACAGGCTGTCGGCAGCGCCAAATGGCGTGGCGCCGGGGCGGCGGTATAGCGCCAGATGGTCGCTCAGCTGGGTGACCGGGTCGATGTGGATCACGCACAGCAATTCGCCAATGCCATGGCGCTGGCCCAGCCAGTGCAGTTGCGGCGGCGCATCGTCGGCCAGCATGTCCACCACCACCGCCTGGCCGGGGTGGGCATGCACCCGTGTCACGGTGATATCGTGCTGGCGGATGGCTTTCCAGTCATCGATATAGTGATCCGGCAGGCCAAACAGAAAGGAACTGTGCTCGTGCGGGCCATCCGCCGCCTGGGCGGCGCGGCCCCACCAGGCCTTGTCGAAGTGCAGTTGCGGGCGCAGGCACTCCAGCACGGTGTGGTGAAAGCGCTCCAGCGACTCCTCGCGCGCCAGGCGATAGATTTCCAGCAAGATGGCGCTGAACATGGCCAGGTCCGGCTGGCGGTCTGATGGCTGCTGCATGGTGTTCTCCTCTGTATGGCGTGCGGTGGCTGCGTGGCCTGCCGTCTGTCCTGTAGAGCGGCTAACAAAATAGCGTAGCGTCCCTGGGGCAAGGCGCGCCGACGCAGACAGTACCAGGAGTACGGCAAGGAGGCGCAACGCAGCGGCAGGGTGTTTGTCAGTCGCTCTTATTGTGGAGTCAGTGTCATGCAGCAAGGCAGGGCTGACCATCCTGCAAATGAGGGATGGGGCCGCCATTGGCGAAGAATCCGGGTGCTCTCCTTGGAAAATCGGCCATTTTTGCCAATTCTGGATAGACAAAATGCAACAACTTGCCAGCAGCGGATCAGCTGGCAGGGATTTCATCCCACAGGTGGGCAATGAAACCGGTCACCAGCGGCGAGCTGTCGCCCTCGCGGGTGGCAATGCCCATGGCCAGATAGGCACCGTCGTCGGTCAGCGGGATATAGCGCACCCCGGGCAGCTGCACGCACTCCAGCGGCGAGGGCAGGATGGCAATGCCCAGCCCGGCAGCCACCAGCCCCACCTGGGTGGTGGCTTCGCCCGCTTCCTGGGTGATGCGTGGCTCGAAGCCGCAGGCTTCGCACAGCTGGCGGATGACCGTGTGCAGCCCGGTACCGGCACTGCGCGGATAGCTGATCATGCCCTCGTCACGCAATTGCCCCAGCGACAGTCTGGGCTCACCCGCCAGCGGGTGGTTGCTGTTGATCACCACCAGCAGCGGGTCGCGCCGCAGTTCCTGCACCAGGATGTTGGCGGCCGGAGACAGGCCGTTGAAGCGGACAAAGCCGACGTCGATGTCCTGTTGCTGCAAGGCGGAAAACTGGTCGGTGGTGAACATTTCGCGCAAGGTCAGCCGCACCGCCGGGTAATGCTGGCGATAGGCATGCAGCGCCGCCGGCAGGATGGGGGTAAGCGGCAGCGAGGAGGTAAAGCCGATGCGCAGCTCGCCCACCTCGCCGCGGGCGGCGCGTCTGGCCAGTTCGGCGGCCTCTTCGGTATCGGCCAGAATACGCCGGGCGCGCAGCAGAAACTGCTGACCGGCGGCGGTCAGTTCCACCTTGCGCTTTTCCCGCAGAAACAAGGCCACGCCCAGCTCGGCTTCCAGGGACTGTATCTGCTGGGACAGCGGTGGCTGGGCCATGTGCAGCCGTTCGGCAGCACGGGTGAAGTGCAGTTCTTCGGCAACGGTGACGAAATAACGCAGGTGGCGCAGTTCCATATTGATACTTTTAAAGTATTAATAATTCAGTAAAGATATATTGGACTGCTGTTTTGTCAAGGGCTAAGCTCAAACCCTGTATCACTGCTACCGGTTTCATCATGCCTCCCGATTCTGCTTCCTGTGCTGCTACGCTACATGCAGGCCCCGCTGCCTCACAGGAGAACACCATTTCCGCCAGTCCTCGCCTGCAAGCCGGTTCGCCCGCATTTCGCGCTACTGCGCGTGCCATGTTCGTGGGCGGCTTCTGCACCTTTTCCATGCTGTACAGCATGCAGCCGCTGATGCCGATGTTTGCGCAGGACTTTGCCCTGAGCCCGGCGGCAGCCAGCAGCGTGCTGTCGGTGCCCACCACTGGCCTGGCGCTGGCGCTGATTCCGGCCAGCTTTCTGGCGGACAAGGTGGGGCGCAAGCCGGTGATGAATATCGCGCTCAGCCTGGCGGCCTTGCTGATGCTGCTGGCGGCCTTTGCGCCCGGCTTTCAGCAGTTTCTCTATCTGCGTGCCCTGTTCGGTGTGGTACTGGCGGGCTTGCCCGCAGTGGCCATGGCTTATCTGAGCGAGGAGGTGGAGCCGCTGTCGCTGGGACATTCCATCGGCCTGTATATCGCCGGCAATGCGCTGGGCGGCATGAGCGGGCGCTTTCTGGCCGCGGTGATTGCCGATCACTTTGGCTGGCGCGCCGCCGTGCTGGCACTGGGTGTGCTGGGCGTGGCCGGTGCCATCGAGTTCTGGCGCAGCCTGCCGGACTCGCGCCACTTCAAGCCGCTGCCATTCAACCTGGCCGAGTTCCGCCGCGACGTGGCCAGCCATTTTGCCGATGGCGGCCTGCCCTGGTTGTTCCTGTCGGCCTTCCTGTTCATGGGCTGCTTTGTCAGCCTGTACAACTACCTGGGTTTCCGCCTGCTGGCCGCGCCCTTCAATCTCAGCCATAGCGTGCTGGGCTTTGTGTTCTCGCTGTACATGGTGGGCATCTGGGCCTCGGCCTGGGTGGGGCGCATGGCCGACCGCTTTGGCCGCCGCAATATGCTGTGGCTGATGGTGCTGCTGATGGCTGCCGGGCTGCTGTGCACGCTGGCGGATTCGCTGTGGCTGATGGTGCCGGGCATTGCCTTGTTTACCTTTGGCTTTTTCGGCGGGCACTCGGTGGCCAGCAGCTGGATAGGCCGCCGTGCGCAGCGCGGCAAGGCCTTGGCCTCGGCGTTTTACCTGACAGCCTATTATCTGGGTTCCAGTGTGGTGGGGTCCTTCTCCGGCCTGCTGTGGGGCATGGGCAAGTGGAATGGTGTGGCAGCGATGATTGCGCTGGGCTTGCTGGCACTGCTGCTGATTGCCCTGCGGCTGCGCAAGCTGGAGCCGCTGGCGGTGTGATGCGCCAGCCCAGCCGGCTGAGTGATGCCGCTGGTGGGCAGGCAGTGGTGCTGGGAGATACCTGCGCTCAGGCAGGTATCCTGGGTATTACGGTTTGCGGTAGACCTGGAGTTGGCCGTTCATGGCATCTTGCGTCATTGCCCAGCCAAGCGAGCCCTGAGCCAGGCGCATGGTTTCCGGATCTGAAGTAATGTTGCCGACCGAATTGCTGATTTTGGCAAACTCGCAGGGGTCTTTGCAACGCAATGTTGTGGTGATGCGGTTCTTGGTGGAGGTCAGGGTGTGATAGCCCTTGATGACGCCACGGTATCTGACCATCGAGATATCTGCCGCAACCTGCCCGTTCTGTCGTTGGGTCTGACTGACGCTGGGTTCATAGCCGTACTCGCCATTTTCCTCGATCACATAGTGATGACGCGGGACTGTTACTGGCTCCGCGGCGGCAATCTGATCAAGAGATCGCTCTTCCGCCAAGGTTTGACTGCCCACTTGCTCGTGTGCCGTATTATTGGCTGGTGCTGTGCTGGCAGGGGCTGCCGATGATGTGGTGGACTCTTTGCCACTGCAGCCAGCCAGTCCGCATCCTAACAGCAATACCAATAGACCAAATCGCATAAAACCTCCCTTGTGTTGGATGCTGGAATTCTATGATCCATGCCCATGGCAAGGGGAAGGATAAGGAGCGCAGAAGAGACGGGAGCTTCTTGCCAGTCTGCCGATTCTTCAGATTGTTACAGCCCGCTTGCCACTGTCCGGGCATTTCTTTAATGGCGGGGTGTTGCCGAGTGATGGCTGTCCTGCCGCCCGGCGATCACATGGTGCGCCAGCGCCGGGGCCGGAGTGGATGCGCCTCGGCCTTGGCGGTCAGCAGGCTTTGGGCCGGCAAGGCTGTTTTAATCGCGTTCAGCTCGCCATGTCTGGTCGGCTGACGATACGCATCTGGCCATTGCCGTCGAAAATCAGTAAGGCGTTTTCAGATTGCGGACTGTTTGCAAACAGGTAGGCATTTTTGGCGACCGCCTTATCGACCGCAGCCGGAGTACTGGCGGCTGAGTATGCCTGCTGCAAGGGCTGGCTCTGATCCAGTAGATTCTTGAATTCGCCAAGCGCCTTGACGGTGCTCAGTTCTCTGGCCATTCCCGGATTGTCCTGCAAAGCCTGTTTCAGCTGTGTCGCATAGGGGTAATCAGCCGGGAATTGAGCTTGTCCATTGGCATCGTACCGGATGCTGGCCGGCGCAGCCGGAATGCCGTTCTCGGACAGGAAAGCCGGGAATTTCTGATTGATATGCTGCGTCAGTGCATCGATATTGCGCTGGGACGGCATTAGTAAAGGCGGGAGCTCCGCGGATTGGCTGGCGGGTTTTGCTGAGAAATACGTATCCAGATTCAGCGCCACACTGCCTTTGTCAGTATCAAGACTGACCGTGGAGCCGGCACTGCTGGCTGCATCGGCGGCCAGTTGTGCCCGCGCTGCGGCGGAAATGCTGACTACGTCGGCAATATTTGCCGTCCGGGCGGCCGTAACGGTACTGTTGTCCTGCGCTGCGGCCGTGGATTGATAGGCGCTGAAAACCTTGCCAGTGCTGGTGGTGGCGGATATTTGCATGATTGGCATCCCTGATCTGTATGCAGTCAAATAATGCAAATTGCATGCCAGTGCGCTACCCGCCCGGATGTCCCTGCCGTGTGGTGGGAATCCACTGAAACTGTGGGTTGACTTGAATCTTCGGCACATGCGTACCGAGTTCGCTTACGATAACCGGATGCCCAGATAGCATTGGCGCTGCGTATGGATGCATGTCATCGAGTCCCATCTCATCTCCTGCAAAGTGAAAGAGCCGCACAGTGGCGGCTCGGTTGGTGTTTGTGTCCCAAATGAGACAGGTAAAGTCGTCGCGCCGTCGCCTGTAGAGGTGCAAGAGCTGGCGCGGGTTTGGTCTTGGTGGCTGTTTCGATAATCGCAACATGTTGATTATTAAGTAATCACTCCATCAAAATCTATGATGGCGCTATCCGAACGGATACGGCAGGATGCAGTCATTAATAACGGCAGGAGACTGCAATGAACGACCGTATCGTCAACAGCACTTACGACCCGAAAACCCAGGCTGAGGCCGATGCCATGGCCAAGGCGGCGGAGGCGGTGCAGGTCTCCCCATTCCCATACGGGCAAATGAAGCCATTCATTCTTGTCGACATGGTGGATGGCGTACCGGTGGCCACGGAGCAGGGCTGGGTGACTCGATAAAAAAGCCCTCACTTGGAGGACTTGGGTGGATTGGGTAGCGGCATCCAGTGGTTCAGGTTTCGCACCCGGACTATTTTCCATCCCCATCCATCTTCATATTTACTTATGCGAAAGTCATATTCGCCTTTAGGCTCTCAGGACGGCCTGGCCCAGCTTGCATTCGGCACGCGCTCACCATTCCAGCCGTCAAACTCGGTGACGAAATCCTTCGGCGCTGTCTCAACCGGCTGCCACCCGCTCAGCCAAGACAGGTCGAGGGCGCGGATAGCGGCGGCGCAATCAACATGAGTACATGCATGGTGACGAAGTATGATGTTAGATAAATCGCTTTGGTCACCAACCTGAGCAATCAATGCTTTTGTGCTTTATCGGCGCATGCCTTCGCGCACGCCTCCTGTACCTGCTTAATGATGTCGTTCATCGTCCGTTCCTTTCTCGTTTCCACTGGGCAACCTTCTTGCCTTGCCGGCCGGCACTGCTGACCACATTCAGCTTGCAGCCGTTCTCTGCCAGCCATTGGTCGCCCCGTTGCAGTCCGGATCATGGAACAGCGCGTCGTTCTCTACGTGAAGCTTGGTCATGTGATCTCTAATAAAAAAGCCCACGCGAGGGTGGGCTGGGGTAATTGGGGATAATTTGGGACAGAGAGTGCTACGCACTCCCACGTAAAACGGCGCTATTCAGCCGTAAAAAGGCAACAAAAAAGCCACCAATTCTGTCTGGAATCCTTGTTTCTCAAAGGGTTCCGTCAAAATTGATGGCTAGATTAGGTGGCTGTGGGAGTCACAAAAACGTCTGAAAGCCTTGTTTTTAAGCAATGTAGATTTGGAAAAATGAAAAGTTATACGCAAAGTTATACACTTTTCGAAAAGTACCCCCCATTTTGGGCACTCTTGAGCCTGTGATGTGACGGCCAGTCGAAACCCCCAGCTCGGGGGCCTCGGCCTCACTCACCGCTAGACCGTCTGCCACCCGGCCACAGTCTCGCCTAAGATGTGCGGCTCGGCGCTTTGGTCAAACAGTAGATCATCGCCTCCTTGCCAGTCGGGCAGGTACACGCCAGCCTCCACCGCAAGGCTGCGCACTTTGGGCGCTGCCGCCACCAGTGCATCAGCAGCCTGGCGGTAAGCGGCAAGTGCCTCCTCGTAGGCGCGCACCTTTTCGGCCTTCTCTTCGTCCAGTCGCTTCTGCTCGGCATCCTTGCGGGCTTGCTCTACGTGGGAGGCCATCACGTCGTACTCGGACAGTGCCGCCTCCAGCGCCTGGGCCGCTGCTGGTTCTTCCACCAGTGCGGCTTGCAGCATCAGGGCGCTGACTGCACCGGGATTGGCCCTTACTCGGTCGGCTTCGGCCTTGGCGCGGTTGTATCGGGTCTGCGCGTCATCTCGGGCATTGCGCAGCTTGAGCAGTTCCAGCTCGGCCGCGTCATCGGCAGGGGCTGGTGTGGGCTTACGGAAAAGATTCATCACGATCAGCTCAATGTAGGGTTGGTGTTGGTGTAACTGCCCATGTTTTCGGCGTAGACGCCGGCGGCAACGGCGACGGAGCCCACCAGCATGCGGCCGTAGCCGACCGGGACTGCATATCCTTGGCCGGCGACGTTTTCAGTTCCACCGAAAGCGTAGGACGATAGGTTGCTGCTTGAAGCGGCGACCCCTATCTTTTGCTGTGGAGACAGCATCTCGATCACGCCCCCCAGCATCATGGATGCACCCATCATGGCAACAGAGCCGTATGCGGTAAGTCCGCCTGATGCTGTTGTAAGGCCGGAAAGTCCTGCTCCTGGGGCCATCTGGATTGCCGCATAGATAAGAGATGCGCCAATAACAATTCTCCCAACAGATCCAGCACCCCGCACAATCGGCATCAGGGTCACTGTCTGGCCTCCATGCAGGGCATCAAACTCATTTTCGTCGATGGCCCGCTTGTTCAGCCGCAACCGGAAAACCAACCCCATGTCCGACAGTTCCAGAATGCGTTTGATAAACCCCGGCCTGTTTGCCTCGATGGCACGAATGGCCTCTGTCGGCCGGTCAATGTCCAGCTTCCATACTTGGCCAAACTCCTGCCCCAGCCGGCCGCCCAGTTTTACGGTCGTCATGGTCATGCTATTGCCTCGCTTCCCAGCTCTACGCGGATAGTCCGCAGGCCGTGTTGATTGAGCAGATTGACGGCGCTGTCACAGAGCCGGAAGCGTCGGGCGTGGCCTGTTCTGGTTTCCAGCGGGTCGCCGTTGATCTTTATCTGGTAGTCACCGGGCCTGCCGTAGACCAGGGCATCCCGCACCTGGCTGGGGGCTGGTATTTCACTGAGTCGCATAGCTTACTCTAGTTACGTTATAACATTACATATGTAGTTTACTGACTTTCCCAGAAAGCGCAAAAGTACCTATCTGATTGCGTACAAATTCAAGTAAAAGTGTTGGGGAAGTGCGACGGACGGTTGCCGGTTTGAAATGAAAAACCCGCCGAAGCGGGTATAGAGAATGAAATTCTTACACGGCAGGCTTACTTTTTAGCTACCTCAGTCGTTCCAGGGGTAGCAGGAGCGAGACCAACAGCTGCTTCGATCTTCTTCAAAATAACTGTAATGTTGGTCGGATAGTCAAACCCTGCACCAGTATTGCGGTCTACGATGTACCCGATGCCTCCACCAAGGAGAATATTTCCCCATACTGGACCATTGCTTTTCGATACAGCCGTCTCATGGCCGGCGGCACTATCAGTTTTGCAGTCGACCGCCATGTCAGCAGTGCTCTTATGAACAACTGTTGTGCCAGGGCTGGTTACGAACCATTTCCCTTCGTCATTTTGCAGTGTGCATGTGACGCCAGACACTTCCTTGTTATCCAGCATGGTTTGCACGGAGACTGGCTGTGTCTTGCTACTTACCACTGACGCGCAGCCTGAAAGTGTCGATAGTGCGATAGCAGCAGCGATGATTTTTTTCATTTTGACTTCACTTAATCTTATTTTGAATAGGCGTATGGCATTCTACAGGCAAATGGCATTTATATGGATGGGGAAAACCGGGTTATCGTGGTGTCGCTTCGATGATGAGCTGTTGCACCGCTTCTGGATGTCGTGACGGCGCAGTTGCTTAATGGTCAGTAAAACAGTGTGGTGTATTGCTTCGGAAACGTCTCGTTTCTGTGTTTACACCAGTGTTTACACGATTACTGTTTACACCCCTTATCCGTGGATACCTGAGTGGATACCACGTACTGGATACCAGCCTTTTCCGTGGAAACCTGAGTGGAAACCTCTGCTTTGGCAACCAGTCCTTTTTTTGGTTTTTAGCCTGCAACCAAGCCTGCAACTTTCCATGCTTTGGGTGGTAACCAGCGTGGTAACCGGCTCACTGGCTACCATGTCTTCGGGTGCGAACCCGTGCAAACCAGCTCAGTGCGAACCAGCCATTCTGCTGTTACACCGTCTGTTACATGCCCTCCATCTGCTGTTAACCGGCGTTGTTAACTCCCACTGTTAACCGGGCAGCAAGGCTCGTCGGAAACTGGAGTTTTCTGGAGTAGCCACCGTTATTTTTCGTTATCAGCCAGCACCTAGTTTTACCTAGTAGTGGCCAGGCTTTTTGCCCCGTTCCAACTCGCCAGAAAACTAACATTTACTAACAGTTTGCCCGGCCTGCTGGTGGGTGATTGCAAGGCATGAGCCTTATCATTCCTTATCAGCCTTGCTGGTCTGCTGGTCTGCTCAAACCCTCCAGGAAACCTGAGCATTTCTTGGTATCGCTTCTGCCCGCAACTCTAGTTTTCCCTAGTAGCTTGCACCGTCTGCACGTCAACAAATGACAACATGGCCATGCCAACAATCCAGCCCCCAGCATGTCAAGTTTTGACAAGTAGGTGGGCGGCCTGCTGTCCGGTCGGCATGTCAGGTTTTGTCAGGTAGCAGTGCCGGCTGATTTCGTCATTTTTCATCTGGTTGTCCGGTTGGCATCTCAAGGTTTATCAAGTAGCTGGCCGGGTGGCCAGTGCGCGCCATCTTAGGATTTCTTGGGATGCAGGCATAACAATTGATAACAGGGGCGTGCAATGCGGATTGCTGGCACAGAAATGGCCTTTCCTGCGTACTTGCCGCATCAGATGGGGATTGCATGGGATTGTTTTCAAAAACAGTCGGATTGCCGGAAGTGGCCCCTTGACAGCCGATTGCATGGGGTTAATTTCAAAATCAGTCTGATTGCGGTTTCAGACGCAAAAAAGGCGGGTCGCCCCGCCTCGCTCACCCGCCTGTTATATGCCCTGCATCTGTCGGCTGATCATCTCGCCCACGGCCATCTTGCCCACTGCATCCACAGCCTTGACCAAGGCCGGCAGCAAGCGTCTGGCATCCGGGTTGCCACGTAGCAGCCACGTTTCCAGATACTCGGCCTGTGGGTAGTGGATCTGGCGCAGCATGGCGACAAACTCCACCAGCGCAGCCTTGGCCCGTTGCTGGCCCGCTAGTGTGCTGTCATCGCTTCCAATGCAGTCGGACAGAATTAGCAGCGTTGCTGGCATGCTCAACTGCATAGCGCCGTCCGGGTCGCCGTGAATCGGCATGAAGTGGTCTTGCAGGTTCAGCGGCTTGCTCATTTGCGTTTCCTTTCATCGTTGCGGCCAATCAGCAGGGTTTTGACGTGGCGGCGGTAGGTCTCGAACAGCTCCCACTCGGTGGACTCCTTGCGGGCTATCTGCCGGCGGGCAAACAGGATGGCCTCGTCAATGCTGCGCTGGTCCCAGCCATCCAGCCGGGCCGTGGTCGTGATGGCACGCATCAGGTCTTCATGGATGGTTGGCAGGGGGTGGCCTGTTCCCGGTGCAATGGCAGTGACCGTGGCGCTGGTCTGCTTCGGTGCAGGCGGCACAGTGCGGCCAGTCCCCACCAGCCACACATGCAGGGCATCGCGGTTGCGCTTGATCTGTTCCACCAGGGCGGAAGGAACAATCGACAGGGGGCTGAGATGCACCTTGCCTTGTTGCGCCCAGCAGTTGGCACCGGTGGCGGCAATGGCGTTGTAGAGGGTTTCGGGCGTCATCAGAATTTCACCTCGTCAGTACCGGTCAGCAGGTGGTCAGCGGCCTCATAGGCTGCGCTCCAGTCGTCGATGCTTTGGCTGTCCAGTGCGGGGACTGGCGGTGCTGTCGTGACTGGTGGCGGGCTGCTCAATGCCAGCTCTGAAAAACTCGGTTTTGGCGAGTTGCTAATGCTAATCGTGCTAATTTTGCTAACTTCACCCCCTGACCAACCCTGCGAATTAGCGGGATTAGCAGAATTAGCATTAGCACGGCCTGATAGCTGCATTCCTTGCAGGGTGAAACTGGCCCCATCAAACGTCAGCCACTGGCGGCGGACTAGCTCATTAAGGGCTGCATTGCGGCGGTCTTTGTCCTTGCGCAGTGGGCCATAGCCTTTGGTGGCAATCGCTGATTTTGTGAAGGTCTTCCATCGCACATCATCCCTCTGCAAAAACTTGAGCAGCTCTTGAGCGTCGCGCTCTGTGGCGGATAGCTGGGTGGTTTCCGACAGGCGCAGCCATTCCGCCAGGCTGTAGCTCACCAGGCTGCAAGCGCGGGCCATGTCCTCACCCGACACCAGCAAATGCTCTGCCGGTTGCTCAAAGTGCCGCCAAACGGCAAACACCGTGGCCACTCTCACCGCCAGTTCGCCCGCACGGCCGCCGAAGGCTTGCAGGCTGCCGGTCAGGTCACCATCCAGCGGCGCTTGCCGGGCTTCTGTGGCGTTGTAGAAGGCCAGCCATAGAGCGGTGGCGTCAGTGGATAGCGTGGCGCTGGGCAGCTCCAGCCCGCCGTACTGGTCCACGTTTTCCGGCTGCTGGTTCATCCTCCCCAGCACAGCCCAATAGCGGCCAAGGCGCTGATCATGATCGGCCCGCTGGGTCAGTGTGCTTTCATCCAGGAAGCGCCCACCGGCAAGACTGGGCGGACTACTCAGCAGGAAGCGCGGCAGCAAGCCTTGGTCCCGCAGCAGCGGATCTGTCAGCGAGGAGGCAATGACGCTGGGCTGGCCAGACAGGAAGAGGCCAAAGCGGACGTTGTAGCGCACCCCACTGCCAGAGTCCTGCCCGATCCGGTCGCGCTCCACACCTCGGCCATCAAACAGTCTAGTGAGGACGCCCAAGGCCCCGGCGCGGGTATCGCTCTTGAGCGTGTGCCCACCGAAAAACTGCGCAGCTTCGTCCGACGACCAGGACAGGGCTGGGCGGCTTCCTCGCACAAAATCGCTGACAATTTTCTCTAGTGTGGCCTCTGTGTAAACGCTGCGCGGATCGCGTGGCCGGTCTTGCAAGATGTCTTCACGCTCTGGTCCCCTGGCTGCGGCGGCCTGCCGCTCTACCGCCTCGGCCTGGGTCTTGTGACGCTGGCGCTGCTCAATCTCGGATTGAGTAATCGGGTGGGTGGCCAGCGAAAAAGTAGCGCTCTTGCGGTCGCCGCTATTGGCCAGACTCAGCACAAACAGGCTGCAAGGCATTGCGCCCATCTTGGGGTGGTCGGCATTGGCAATGCGCTGGGCAACGTGCGCCACGGCAGCCAGTACCGCCATCCCGGCCAGCGGCTCAGGGGCCTGCACATGCTCGGCAATCGCCTGGGCGGCTTCTTGCATGGCCCCCGGCAGGCAATCGGCAGGCCACGGTGTCGGCTCACTGTCGCGCTCGAAAGGCTCCGGCCCGGTATCGGGCATTTCCACCTCGATCAGCGGCAAGGCAGCCAGCTCGGCCGGCTGGTGGGCGGCCAGCCAGTCCACTACATCGCCCTTGCTGGGCAGCGACAGGACAGACACGTCCACAATGCTGATTGCCGCCACGCCAGCGGCCTGTAGCAGCGGCAGGCAGTCGGCCAGGTACTTTGCCCCGGCTTCGTCATTGTCGGGCCAGATTGTCACGCTACGGCCCACCAGCGGCGTCCAGTCAGCCACATTGGCACTGTCAGCAGCTCCACTGGTGACTGCCACATGGCCCAGCCTCAGCAGCGCATCGGCAGCCTTCTCTCCTTCCACCAGGAAAACAGCGTCATCCGGTTGCAGGGCAAGGGCATGCAGGCCGTACAGTGGTTTTCCACCAGCAGGGGCTGGCGGTTCGCCAAAGCGGTATTGGCCGCCGCCGTGGTACATGGGCCTGATCCACTTATCACCGTTGTCATGCTTGGCCCTGATGCGCCAGTAAAGTGCTGTGCCGCTGGTGTCGGTATAGGTGTGCAAGGCTTCGGGCTTGTAGCCGGCGGCCTGGGCCTGGGCGGACAGGCGTCTTGCCGCCATCCGTGCTTCGTCGCTGGGTTTTATCGTCAGGTCAGCCATGTTGCACCTCCCATGCTCCAAGAGCCTTGGCAGCGTCGATAAAGCTGGCACCGGTCTGCTGGCGGTGGAAAGCCAGCACATCCCCACCGGCAGCCTGGCAGGCATGGCAGCGATAGGCCCCGGTGTGGACGTTGACCGACAGGCTGGCGTGGCTGTCATCGTGGAAAACGCACTTGGTCATGCGCCATTCCCCCTGGCCGCGCAGCTTCATGCCCTGGGCCTCAAAGAAGGACTGAGGATCTGGCAGCAAATCCCGCTTGAATTGACCGGGTGCTGTGCCAGAATAGTGGCTCGACTGTTTAATTTTCTCGCGGCCCACTCCCTGGGCCGTTTCTTTTTTCTGGCGCAGATTGGCGTAGAACTGCCCAATGGCCTCGCCCACCAGTTGTTTCATCTTTTCAGGTGTCATGTTCTGACCTTTCAGATGTGCCGCGCCCTATTGCCCGTTATCGGCCTTGGGACGCGGCCTAAGATTTCAGATTGTTGGGGAAGGGTTAGCGGTTGAGGCTAGTCAGCAGCTCCGGCGCTCGTTCGGTGATGCGCTGATAGAGCACGGCCACGGCGTCACTGCCCTGATGCTCCAGGGCGTCAGCCAGGCATCCGGCAAACACGCTGGCGAAGGCTTCCAGCAGGGTATGCGCGGCTTCTGTGCGGTCTGCCGGGGTTTCATAGGCCGAAGGGTGCAGATGCTCATTCAAGAGCAGCAGCAGGCGGAAGGCGGCGGACTGGCCGTCATACTCGGCGGCGTGGATCTGGTTCGGGGTCAGCATGGCACGGCCTCCCTGCGGGTGTGCGGCTGCATATGAGCAAGCAAGGCTTCAGAGCAGGCCCGTAAAGCCGCTTCATCCCCATAAATACCAGTCTTGAACTGACCATCAGACAGCATGGTAACGACAAGGCGGGCGGTTACCTCTGCGCCATCAGCTGGCACAGCAATGCTGTCATCAGTAATGATGGCTGCCGGGGCGCTTGCTAGAAAGCCGTCCATCAGCTCGGACAGTTTTTCATCTTTCATCAGGCCAGCGCGGCCATTGGCATACAGGGAAAGAGTCAGGCGGGAAACTTCGGTCATGCTTCACCTCCAGTCACTACGTTGGACAATAGGGACACTTCGTCTGCCAGGTTGTCGGCAATCCACATGATGGTGTCTTGCACGTCGTCGGACATGGCCCGGAAAACGTCGCCTTCATGGCCGGTGGTCATCTTGAGCAGAGCGCGCAGCTGTGCGGTCTTCTGCGTCAGCAGGTCCACGGCGTCGGCATGGTGGATGAAGGATGTTTTACCGCTGGTTTCAGTGACTTCCAGCCCTTTGATGCTTGCTTGACGGGTAGCCATTAGCGCACCTCCGCAACGGTGAAGCCGACAGAGGCAGGAGCAATGCGTACAGCGTGGCCGGTGCGGGCCAGATGCAGGCGGGCAAGGGCTTGGGCTTCGGCCAGATTGGCAGCGGTGCCGATGTTGTGAGCAATGGGGAACATGCGCGTCAGGGCGCGGGAAAGATTGGGCATGGTGGCCTCCTCTATGAGCGTAAAGCTCGCCTCCCGTCGCCAAACGGGGGTGGCAAGCACGTGGCAGGGTTGGCGAACCGGCATAGAGGTACCGGCATACCCGAAGGTATCCCCACCACGGCTTGCCATAGAAATGGGCGCACCAGTGGTGTTGCGGACGGACGTAAAAATAGCCGCTAGGCGGCTGTCCGCCTCTATGTTCGGGTCGCCAAACCCGGTGCCGCTATTGAACGGCACGGGCTTATTATCACGCTGAGTAGGTAGGCAAGCAAGGGAAATCATGCGGTTATTCTCCCGATCATGAAGCCAGTTAGCAGGATGGCGGCGTCAGCAAGGTACGGTGCCAGACTGGTGTAGATCCGATAGAGGCGGTTCATGCTGTCAGCCTCCCGCTTGTATCGTTCGCAGCCAGGTTCTGGCGCTGTTCCTGGGCGAAGGTGTGCAGGGCTTGCTTGCGCTCGTCGTAGGCCATGCCACGGCCCAGTAACACCATGTCTTGGGCTTCCAGCAGCTCCAACAAGCGCAGGCCAGTCCTGCTTAGACTGTTGCGGTCTATGGCAGCACGTTGGCCGGTCAGTACTTCATTGATTAGCAGGGCCTCGTTGCTGTAGTGGTGTCGTGCCGTTGTCTTGCCATCGGCCTGCCGGGACAGGTTCAGCATGTCGCAGACGCCACGGAAGCGGCTGGCGGCCTCGATGCGGGCAGACTGCCAGTCACTCACGCCAGCATGGCCACGGATCAGGCCGTCTATCTGCATGTCGCACCAGATGGCCAGACGGGTATCCAGCCAGCGGGCAAAAACAACAGCCAGCTTGGGGTGCATCCAGGTGCCGCCGTTATTACCGCGCTTGGTTTTCAAAAGTGAGCCAGGCTCACATTTGAGCATGTCGGCCAGGGTGGTGATGTATTCCCGCGTCCCGTCCTGATTGAGCCAATCAACTGGGCGCTTGCCGTATTTATCGGCTGCCTCGGTGGCATTGAACCAAGCCTCAGCGGTGAAGCTCATCACGCTGCCGTCAAAGTCTGCTTTCACGATCTTGCTCATGCTGCTTCCTCCACTTTGCCGTAGCCAGGTCGCGGCCATTCCGGTGTGCCAAGCACGTACTGGGCGACACGGCGGCGCTCTTTGCCACGGAAGTACACTGCAGAGTGAATCACGCTGATGATGTTGAAGCCCATGCCACGCAGTTCATGGATGCGTGAGGCGGCTTCAGGAATGGAGTAATTACCGGTCAGCGTCAGGCTGTAGAGCGGTTTGCCACTCTTGGCATGCTGGCGCAGTAGGTTGAGGACTTCGCCGACCTGTCCGGTCGGGCTGGGGGCTTTTCGGGCTTGCTGTTCCATGTCCGCCCCTTATGCCGCGTCGGCCTGATAGTTGACCGGATCGGCAAGCCAGCGGTGCAGGTCGCTATTGCGGTACATGGTGCAGCGGATGCCCATGCGGATCGGCTGAGGGGCGCGGCCTTCCATGCTCAGGCGGCGGAAGGTTTCGCGGCAGACAGGGGAGAAGCGTTGGAATTGTCCCCACCGGCTTAGGCCGTCAGCCGGTAGGGTTGCAGGGGCGGGGAGATGCTGGGTATTGCTTGCCATCGTTTTGCCTCCTTGGGCATCGGTTGCGATGGCTGCAAATGTAAAGCGGCACGGCGGCGGCTTTCTGGTAATCCCAACTGGTAATTGGTAATCAGGTATTTCCCAGTAGGGCGAGGCCTTGGGAAATGTACTTCCTGATGTTTTCAGGACTGAGGCCGAAGGTGTCGGCATTGGGTAGGTTCTTGCATACGACCTCTATTTCTTGGCTAATTTGCGAGTAGTTTGGGTTCTCACCTCGTTTGTACCTGCCTCCCTTTTCGGCTAGTACCAGAGCAAGCCCCGCTAGCATTTTGAGGGTTGTATCTGATGGCAAATCAGAGCTATTTCCACTGTCTCCGTTGTCTTCAAGAGATGCCTCAAATTTGGATATATCTGATGCCTTGACCATTAGTACGGAGTCGCTTGGAAGTCCCGATGAAGGGTAATAGTTATTTTTTTCTGGTTGAGATGCTGCTTTTTTTAGGTACTCTTTCCTGTTTTTGGTATGCTCATCCCTAATTTTTTTTGCTTCATCTTCTTTTATTTTTTTCTGTTTTATTTGACGCTCAAGCTCTTTCCCTGCGGCTAGTGAGCCCTTTTGGTATTGATTGTCGTCGAATGATTCTTGTAATTGATAAATTTTTCCATTTTCATCTTCGACAAAAGCCCCGTCAATGCTTGTCAGTGTGATGGAAGGGCCTCCAGTTTTTAATTGAAACTCATGCCTAATATCCAGTCTCTCTGCACCAATCATGGGTAAGGTATAGCAGCCCTTTAGTGTTACAATGTGGTCTTCTAGTTCAAAAACCTCTGTTTCATTTCGTGGCCCCTTGTATATTGCAGTTAGTGGGTACTCTTTTAAGATATCTAGTAGTTGCTGTGATAAATGGTCAATCCAATTTTTGGATTCATTTAATAGTTCGTCAGAAGTATACTCGGCAGTTTTCGGAAACTCTTTGTTGAAAATTTCTAGCATTTCTCCTTTGATGCTTGGGTTCATAAATAATGAGAACTTGGCATCCGCAATGGGAACCCTATTGCATGGGATGGCTTGAGTGTGATTAACAAAATCAACAGAGAGTTTTAAGTGGCCATCAATAGCAAGCTGTAAGACATCCTTAATATCAACGTCTTCGCCCAGGGATGCTGTCAGTCGCTTTGCAGCATCCTCAAGAGTTAGAAATTTTTTTAGTTTGAACAGTTTATTCATCACGCCCCCTTCGGCGTCCCTTGTTGGGTTTGCCAACACCAGGCGGCAAGGGTTTCCGCTTTTCGCCCCGTCGGGCTAGGTGTCGGCAAAGCTGGTGTTATGCGGTCTTGCGAATGGGTGTCACCTTGGCCCCGGCCTTGACTGCATCCAGGTACTTGCTCCAGTCACGCATCATGCTGGCCCGTTGTTCCAGATAGCGCGCATGGTTGTATGCGGCGCTGACGGCATTGCGCGGTGCGTGGGCAAGCTGTAGCTCGATATGGTCGTGCGGGTAGCCTTGTTCGTGCAGGATGGTGGAAGCAATGCCCCGGAAGCCGTGGCCGGTCATGCGGCTGTGGTAGCCCATGCGGTAGATGGCATAGAGCAGGGTATTATTGCTCATGCTCTTGCCTTCTCCGCGCTCACTGGGAAATAGCAGGGGGCGGTTGCCCGACAGCTTCCTGATGTCTTCCAGAATGGCCAGGGACTGGTCAGTCAGCGGGACAATGTGTTCTTCCCGCATTTTCATGCGCTCGGCCGGTATCCGCCATTGCCGGGCCTCCAAATCAAACTCCTCCCACTTGGCCCCGATCAGTTCGCTGGTGCGGACAAAGGTGTGCGCCATCATTTGCAGGGCAAGGCGGGTCAGCGGCTGGCCGTCGTAGGCGTCAATCAGGCGTAGCAGCTCCGGCAGCTCCTTGGCGCTCAGGCGGGCGTGGTTGGTTTTCTTGGCAGACTTGAGGGCGTCGGCCGGCTTCACGTCGGCAGCCGGGTTGCGTTCGGCCAGGCCGTGGGCCACGGCATAGCGCATGATCTGGCCGCAGGTTTGCAGTGCGCGCTTGGCAATATCCAGTGCGCCGCGGGCCTCGATCTTCTTCACCGTCATCAGCAGCAAGGGTGTGGTGATGTCCGTCACCGGCTTGTTGCCAATGACCGGGAATACATCTGCCTCCAGCCGGCGCAATACATACTCGGCGTGGCGCTCGGTGCGTGTGCTGCGCCAGTCCTTCCACCATTGGCGGGCCACGGCCTCGAAGCTGTTTTCGCTGACGATCTTGGCAATCAGCTTTTCCTCTTGCCGGTTCTGCGATGGGTCGATGCCTTGCTTCACCAGGTCTTTGAGGCGGTCGCGCTCCAGCCGGGCAGCTTTCAGGCCGGTGTCAGGGTAGGTGCCAAGGGAGAGGAGGCCGGGTTTGCCGTTGAAGCGGTAGCGGAAGCGCCACCATTTGGCCCCGGTAGGCTGAATGTGCAGGGCAAGGCCCTCGCCATCGGAAAGTGTATAAGCCTTGTCCTGGGGCTTTGCAGCCTTGATTACCGGGTCTGTCAGCTTCATGGTGGGGACCAATGTGTATAACTTCTGGATGCTTCATTTTAGTTATACGCATTGTTATACACAAATTTTGGTGTTCCCAGCGTTGCCCATGGTTGGCAATGGATAACAAAAAACCCCGTAGAAGCTAGGTTCTATCGGGGTTCTGTGGGCAATGCTGGGTGTTGCTAGGCGTATACGTGGCGGAGGCTGTGGGATTCGAACCCACGGACGGTTTCCCGTCGGCAGTTTTCAAGACTGCTGGTTTAAACCACTCACCCAAACCTCCGCAGTGTCCATGCCATCAGCGCTGGGCGCCGCTGGCAAAGAGGACGCAATCATAACCGCCCCAAGCCGTTTTGGCTAGGGGGTGGCACGGTTCATTTCCAGCATTTCGGCGGCGTGCTGGCGGGTGGTCTGGGTAAGTTCCGCCCCACCCAGCATACGGGCGATTTCCAGCACGCGCTGTTCGTGCTCCAGCGGGGTGATGCGGCTGACCACGCGCTTTTTCTCTTCGCGCTTGCTGACCTGCCAGTGCTGCTCGCCGCAGGAGGCGACCTGGGGCAGGTGGGTGATGCACAGCACCTGGTAGCGCTGGCCCAGCTGCTTGAGCATGTGGCCGATGACTTCGGCCACGCGCCCGCCAATGCCGACATCCACTTCGTCGAAAATCAGTGTCGGTACGCTGGCCACCTGGCTGATCACCACTTGCATGGCCAGGCTGATGCGCGACAGCTCGCCGCCGGAGGCTACCTTGGCCAGCGGACGCAGGCTGGTGCCAGCGTTGGCGGCCACCAGGTATTCGATGGATTCCAGGCCGTGCGCGCCGGGCTCGGCCAGTGCGGCCAGTTCGATGGCGAAGCGGGCGCTGCTCATGGCCAGCTGCTGCATTTCCTTGCTGATGCGGGCAGACAGTTCGCTGGCGGCCTGGCGGCGCTTGCCGGACAGGGCTTCGGCCAGGGTGCGGTAGCGCGACAGGCTGGCGGTTTCGGCCAGCGCCAGGGCTTCGCTGTCGGTGGAGGCTTCCAGCGCGGCCAGCTGGGTTTGCCAGTCTTCCAGCTTGAGCGGCAGTTCCTGCGGCTGTACGCGGTATTTGCGGGCCATGCTCATCAGGCTGTCGATGCGGCTTTCCACCTGTTGCAACTGGCCGGGGTCTTCGTCGATGTCGCTGGCGTAGTCGCGCAGGCTGTACACCACTTCGCGCAGTTCGGCGTCCACCGAATCCAGCAGCGACAGGGTGTCGGCCAGGCGCGGGTCGAGGTTGGCCAGCTTGCTCAGGCGGGTTTGCACCTGGGTGAGTACGGACAGGCAGTTGCCCTCCATCTCGGACAGGGTGTCGACGGCGTATTGGGCGCTCTGCACCAGTTCGGCGGCATTGGCCAGGCGGGAGTGGCTTTGGTTGAGGCTGGCCCACTCGTCCTGTTGCAGGCCCAGTTCGGTCAGTTCGTTGATCTGCCAGGTGAGTCGTTCGCGCTCCACTTCGGATTCGCGTGACAGCTTGTCGGCATCGGCGCGCGCCTTGCGCGCGGCTTGCCATTCCTGCCAGGCCTGGTGCACTTCACGCGCCAGCGAGCTGCTGCCGGCATAGGCGTCCAGCAGTTCGCGCTGGGCTTCGGCTTTGACCAGCGACTGGTGCGCATGCTGGCCGTGGATGTCGACCAGGAATTCGCCCAGCTGTTTGAGCTGGGTCAGCGTGGCCGGCTGGCCGTTGATAAAGCTGCGCGAGCGGCCGGATTTGTCCAGCACGCGGCGGATGAGCACGATGTCGTCGTCACCGGACAGGGCGTTTTCCTGCAGCCAGGCTTTGATCTCCGGCCGTTGCCGGCTGTCGAACTCGGCGCTGATTTCTGCCTTTTCGGCGCCTTCGCGTACCAGCGAGCCTTCGGCGCGATCGCCCAGCAGCAGGCCGAGGGCATCCAGCAGGATGGATTTGCCAGCCCCGGTTTCGCCGGTCAGTACGGTGAAGCCGGGGGCAAAGTCCAGCGCGATGCTGTCAACGATGACGAAATCTTTGACCAGTAGGGATAGCAGCATGGTGTGTGCGTGTCAGAGCAGTCGCTCGCCCCAGTGAAGCTTGTGGCGCAGCATGTCGTAGTAGTTGTAACCCACCGGGTGCAGGATGCGCAGCGGGTTGCGGTAGCGGCGGATCAGCACGCGGTCCATTTCCATCAGGTCGCAATGCGATTGGCCATCGAAGTGAACCCGTGCGTCCAGCCCGCGGGTCAGCATGAATTCCACCTCGCAGGAGTCGTTGACGGCGATGGGGCGGTTGTTCAGCGATTGCGGGCAGATGGGCACCAGGGCGATGGCCTGCAGCGTAGGGTGCAGGATGGGGCCGCCGGCGGCCAGCGAATAGGCGGTGGAGCCGGTGGGGGTGGACACGATCAGCCCGTCCGAGCGTTGGCTGTAGACGAACTGGTTGTCGATGAAGACTTCGAATTCGATCATCGAGCCGACAGCGCCACGGCTGAACACGATGTCGTTGAAAGCCAGCGCATTGGCCACCTCGGCATCTTCCCGGATCAGCGAGGCTTGCAGCAGGATGCGGTTTTCCGGGACAAAGTGGCCGGCGAGGATGGCGTCGATGGCTTCCAGCATTTCATGGCGCGGGATGTCGGTCATGAAGCCCAGCCGGCCTTGGTTGATGCCCACCAGCGGTACGCGGTAGGGGGCCAGCACGCGGGCGATGGACAGCATGGTGCCGTCGCCGCCCAGTACGATGACCAAGTCGGCCAGCTTGCCCATGTCGCTGCGTTCGATCAGCAGGTGCGGGCCGGCTTCGGCCGGCGTGGCGCTTTCCTTGTCGACGAACACGGTGATGCCGGCTGCGGCAAGGTGGTCGGCCAGCGTGCGTAGCGATTCCACCACTTGAGGTTTGCTATGTCGTGCCACCAGGCAGACATGTTTGAACAGTCGTTCCATGTGGGCGATTCTACTGCCTTGCGGTCGTTTCGTTCAAAAAAGACTCGTCGCTGCGTTTTTTGCCGGTGGCTTCGAGTGCCTTGAGGTAGAAGCGGATCAGGTCGGCCAGCGAATCCACGCCCAGCTTGCTGAACAGATTGGCGCGATGTACCTCGATGGTGCGCGGCGACAGGTCCAGCTGGCGGGCGATTTCCTTGCTGGACAGGCCATCGGCCACCAGTTCCAGCACTTCGCGTTCGCGGCCGCTGATGCGGTCCAGCAATTGCATGACTTCCTGGGTTTCTTCTTCCTGCTGCTGCTGGTGAATGCTCATGCGGATGCCCTTGCGCAGGCTGTCGATCAGGCGGTTCTGGTCGATGGGCTTGGTCAGGAAATCGATGGCGCCGGACTGGAAGGCGCGGCGGCACTGTTCGATGTCGCCATGGCCGGTAATGAAGACGATGGGAATGGTGATGCCGCGTTCCACCAGCTTTTCCTGCAGCGCCAGGCCGGTAATCTGCGGCATGCGGATATCCAGCACCATGCAGCCGATTTCGCCTTCGGTATAGTTTTCGAGAAACTCCATGGCACTGGCGAAGGTCACCGTGCGCATGCCCTGGGCCATGATCAGCAAGGCCAGCGAGTCGCGCACGGCCGGATCATCATCCACGATGAAAACGGTTGGCATCATGTACTTCATGAAACTTGTTCTCCTGCTACAGCCTGTGCTGTCGATGTGGTAAGTGCCGGGAGGTCGATCACGAATTGCGCGCCGCCGGATGGGCGGTTGCTGGCCAGGATCTGGCCTCCCATATTGTCGATGGCCGTCTGGCAGATGGCCAGTCCCAGCCCCATCCCGTTGGGTTTGGTGCTGAAGAAGGGGTCGAATATCTTGTCTTGCAGTGCGGTGGCGATGCCGGGGCCGTTATCGGCGATCATGATACGCACTCGCGTCGCATCCTGCTCGGTGCTGATGATCAGCCTGCCCCAGGGGTGGACGCTTTCCATGGCGTCGATGGCGTTGCGCAATATATTCAGGATGACCTGCTCCAGCTGAATGTTATCAGCATAAACGGCGGAGAGCTTGTCGGAAAAATACTGTTCCAGGTGAATGTCGTGGCTTTGCAGCTCGAATTCCAGCAGGGCGAGGGCATTGGCCACGATCTGGTTCGGGTCCAGCAGGCTCTGGTGCTGGTTGCGCTTGCTGACGAATTCGCGCAGGCGCTGGATGACCTGCCCGGCACGCTGTGCCTGGTGGGCAGCACTCTGCATGGCGCGGCAGACCAGTGGCAGATCGGGGTCTTCTTCCGCCAGCAGGCTCAGGCTGGCCTGGCAGTAGCTGACAATTGCCGACAGCGGCTGGTTGATTTCATGGGCGATGCCCGAGGCCATTTCGCCCATGGTGTTGATGCGCGCGACGCGCGCCAGCTCTTGTTCGTGCTGGCGCAGCCGGCGCTCGCTGGCTTCCAGTGCCGCCAGCATGTGCTGGCGGCGCGGGGCGGTGTCGCGCAGGGTGAGCACGGCGCCGAGCAGCCGGGTTTGCTGGTCGAATACCGGTGACACACAGCCTTCCACCAGCAGTTTTTCACCCGAGCTGCGGGTCAGGTAGCTGCTGTCTGGCAGGTAGACGTTGTCACGGATCTGCATGGCCTGGGTAAAGGGGTCGGTGTCGCCGGGGCGGGCAAATTCATGCCCCAGCCGCAGCAGCTGGCGCACATTCTGGCCGATGACGCTGTGATGCCCCGGCCCCAGCAGCATGCTTGCCGAGGGATTGATGTACTGGATGCGAAAGGTGGTGTCAAAGGTGACCACGGCATCGGCAATGGCTTGCAGGGTGACGCTGGCGTGCTCGCGTTCGCGGTGCAGGTGATCCATGGCGCGGCGGCGGATATTGCGCTGGCGCTGCTGCTGGGCGGCCAGCAGCCATAGCAGGTAGCACAGCAGGGTATTGGCTACCAGGCCCACGGCCAGCAGGGGCAGGGATAGCTGCTGCCATGCCAGTGGCTGTGCCAGTTGCAGGCGATAGCCGTCGACAGGCAGCACGACTGGCTGCTGGGCGCCTTGTACTGGCAGCAGACTGTTGCCGCCGCTTTGCTGGCCGCTAACTAGCGGGCTGGCGCTGCCATCCGGGGCCAGCAGGTCAAGTTGCAAGCCGCGGTAAGGTGCGGTGGATGCAGCCAGCAAGCCATCCAGTTGCAGGCTGAGCAGCAACACGCCTTGCAACTGTTCGCTGCGCACCAGCGGATTGGGCGAGGGCGGGTTGGCCGCATAGCGGGCCTGCAGCAAGAGCAGATGCCAGTGCTCAGCGATGCGGCTGGGCGGGCTGAATTGTACCGAGCCCTGGCTGACCGCCTGCTGCACGGTCTGGCCCAGCAGCGGGTCGTGCAGCAGGTCCAGCCCCTGCATGGCGCGCAGCGCTGCGGACGGCGCCGGCTCTTGCATCAGCAGCGGCAGGTAGTCATGACGCGGCGGTGCCGGCACATAGTTGCCGCTGTCCTGGCCCGCTGCGTTGCGGGTGGGCCAGTAGTCGCGGATGGCGAAAGCCTGGCCGCGCAGCTGGCTTTGCTGCTGTTCGAAGCGGGCGCGTTGGTCGGCGCGGATGCGCGGCTGCCAGCCCAGGTAATCGATAAACGGCTGGCGGGCAGCGGCCAGGCCGGCGAAATCGCGCAGCTGTGGTGTCGGGTCGGTCGCTTGTTGCGGCAGCAGCATGCTGGCGTGGTCCATCGTGGCCAGGGCCAGTTGCATGTGGGAGTTGATGTCGGCTTGCAATTGGCTGGCCAGGCCATCCAGTGCCTGTTGCTGGCGTTGCATGGCTTCGTGTACCAGCAGCAGGGCCAGCAGGGCGCAGAGCAGCAGATAAAAGCCGGCCAGCAGCCATTTGCGGCGGCGGTCGGTTTCCTGCAGCAGCTTCAGGTGGCGGTGCAGCAGGCTGGCCGGGTGTGAGGTGGCGGTGGGCTGGGCTGGCATGATGTTGTGGTGTATTGGCCAGTCATGGCAATGCAGTTGTCGACTGTAGCAGCAAGGGCCGCTTAACGCTAATTTGATCGCGGCCCCTGTCGTGGCGGCCCGGTCTGGCGGCTGTGCCGCCAGTGGCCGGTGTCATGCCGGCACGGGCCTCACTCAGCTATCTTTCAGCCATTGGGCAAACTGCCGGCGCAGCTTCATTTGCTTGGGCAGGATCACCGCCTGGCAATAGGGTTCGTGGCCATGCAGCTCGAAATAGCGCTGATGGTAGTCTTCCGCCGGATAAAAGTGGCTGGCGGCTTCCAGGGTGGTGACGATGGGGGCGGAGAAAATCTGTTGCTGCTCCAGGGTGGCAATGTAGTCGCGGGCCATGCGCTGCTGTTCGGCATCGTGATAGAAAATGGCCGAGCGGTACTGGCTGCCGACATCATGCCCCTGACGATTGAGGGTGGTGGGGTCGTGGGTGGCGAAAAATACCTGCAGCAACTGGCTGAAGCTGATGATCTGCTCATCGAAGTCGATCTGCACGGC
This sequence comes from Aquitalea magnusonii, assembly GCF_003202035.1. Classification (GTDB taxonomy): domain Bacteria; phylum Pseudomonadota; class Gammaproteobacteria; order Burkholderiales; family Chromobacteriaceae; genus Aquitalea; species Aquitalea magnusonii. Next base: position 122,979 of record NZ_QJKC01000001.1, read on the forward strand.
CTCGGCGTGGCCGGTCTGGCCGCTGCACACGCTGCGGTAGTCAGGGTTGCTGGTATGGCCGCCGATATAGCCGGATTGCACCTGTCGCACGCCTTGCAAGGCCAGGAAAATGCTTTCGGTACACCAGAAACAGCCGGCGGCCAGTGTGGCTTTGCTCATGATTTGCTCCTGCGATAGTGGGTGGTCATGGTTGGTCGGTCTGGCCGGGTGCTGCTTACATTGCGCCGGCCCGGCTATGGTACTGCCAGGCAAGCTGCACGGTATTGCGCTGAATGGCCACCGTGTCGGCAATATCGTTGGCGTAACCGCCAGCCATGGTGATGGCCAGTGCGGCGCCATGCGCGGCGACCTGTTCCAGCACCAGCCGGTCGCGTTGCTGCAGCCCGGCCATGCTGAGCGCCAGCTTGCCCAGCCGGTCGCCGGCATAGCTGTCCGCCCCCGCCAGATAAAACACCAGCTCGGGCTGCTGCTGCCGCAGCAGTAGCGGCAGATGCTGTTGCAACAGGCGGAGATAGACTTCGTCGCCGGTAGCGTCGGGCAGGTCGATATCGAGCGAACTGGCCTCCTTGCGGAAGGGGAAATTCTTTGCGCCGTGCATGGAAAAAGTGAATACCCGGGCATCGTCGCGAAAGATGGCAGCGGTGCCATTGCCTTGATGGACATCCAGATCGACCACCAGAATGCGCCGTACCAGCCCTTCTTGCAGCAGCAGCTTCGCGGCGACCGCCACATCGTTGAATACGCAAAAGCCGCTGCCCTTGTCGCGGTAGGCATGGTGGGTGCCGCCAGCCAGGCTGATGCCGCAGCCATGCAGCAAGGCCGAGCGGGCGGCGGCAATGGTGGCACCCACCGAGCGGCAGGAGCGCTCCACCAGCTGTGGCGACCATGGCAGGCCGATTTCACGCCAGGCGCGCGCCGGCAGGCTGCCATCCAGCACCTGGGCGATATAATCGGGGCAGTGCGCCTGCTGCAGCTCCCATGGCGTGGCAGCCGCTGCCGTGTCCAGGCAGTCGGCGGCGAAGCGGGCCACGGCCTCGGTCAGCATCTGGTATTTTTGCGCCGGAAAACGGTGACCGGCAGGCAAGGGCAGGGGGAACTGGTCGGTACGGTATATGTGCATGGGCCGCCGGGCTAGAACAGCTTGACCGGGGCAAAGCGTGGCCGGCTTTCCCCTTCGTGGATCACGGTCTCCAGAAACATGCCGGCCGGGCGCATCCACAGTTGATATTCGCCATAGAGTGCGCGGTAAGCCACCATCGGCTCATGCGTTTCCGAATGCAGCCCCAGCCCCAGTACCTCGTACAGATTGCCACGATAGTGGCGATAGATGCCGCGTGGAATGTCCATTGCGTGCTCCTTGCAGTCAAAACGCTCGCCAGCATGGCCGGGAGCGGCCACCAGGTCAACTGCGGGTCAATTTCCCTTGCCATCCCAGTAGTACACCCGGAAGTCCGTGTCGAGCACGAAGCCATTGCGCTCATACAGCCTTTGCGCCTTGCTGTTGTCATGGGCGGTTTGCAGCATGATGTCGCCGCCACCCAGCTTCAGCACATGCGCCTGGCACACTTGCAGCAATTGCTTGCTGACGCCGCTGCCGCGGTATTCCGGCGCAACATAGAGATCGTGCAGCAGCCAGCTGGGCTTGAGCGTCAGCGAATTGAATCCGGGGTACATCAGGGCAAAACCCACCGCGACACCGGCATCTTCGGCCAGCCACAAGCGCGCCTCGTGCTGGCTCAGGCGGGCTTCGAGAAAGGCCAGGCAATCGGCAGCGGCCTGCTCGACATGATAAAAGGCCAGATAGGCCTGAAACAGCGGCAGGCAGCTGGCGGCCTGGTGTGGTGCGACGGGGGAGATCTTCAAGGTCATGCATTCGCTCCGGGGCAATGATTCCGTTACAATAGCGCCCTTTTTTCAGCAGGTTAAGCCATGAATCTGATGCTGGCGCCGATGGAGGGTCTGGTCGACCCCATCATGCGGGATGTACTGACCCGTCTGGGCGGTATCGACTTGTGCGTAACCGAGTTTGTCCGTGTCACCAATGTGCTGCTGCCGACGCGGACTTTCCATCGGCTGGCGCCCGAATTGCTGCATGGCGGCAAGACACGGGCCGGCACCACGGTGCGGGTGCAGCTATTGGGGTCCGACCCGGCATGCCTGGCTGAGAATGCCGCCAAGGTGGCGGGCCTTGGTGCGCCTGGAGTCGACCTGAACTTCGGTTGCCCGGCACCGACGGTCAACCGCCATCGCGGTGGTGCGGTATTGCTGACCGAGCCGGAGCTGCTGTACCGCATTGTCAGCCAGGTAAGGGCAGCTGTGCCGGAAGCCATTCCGGTCACCGCGAAGATGCGTTTGGGATACGAAGACAAGAGTCTGGCGCTGGAGTGTGCCCAGGCGCTGGCCAGTGCTGGCGCCGCCGAGCTGGTGGTGCATGCCAGGACCAAGCTGGAAGGCTACAAGCCGCCCGCACACTGGGACTGGATTGCCCGTATCCGCGAACATGTCACGGTGCCGGTCATTGCCAATGGCGAGGTGTGGACCGTGGCCGACTATCATGCCATTCGTGCGCAGAGCGGCTGTGAGCGTGTCATGATCGGACGCGGCCTGATTGCGGCTCCCGATCTGGCACGACGTATCGCCAGCGACCAGTCGGCCACCCCCATGGCCTGGTCCGTGCTGATGGAATGGTTGCTCGACTTCTATCAGCAATGCGTGGCAGAGGCGGGTGAGTCGCGCTATCCGCCGGCCCGGCTCAAGCAGTGGCTGGGGCAGCTGAAGAAAACCTATCCCGAGGCGGCCGCTTTTTTTGAGCGGATACGGCGCGAAACTTCGGCTGAGAATATTCTTAAGATCATGCGGGATATGTCTGCTAAGTAAATTCACCCATAGTCAATGCCATGGGCAAAGCGATACGATGATTCTGTGCTTGGTTCTTGGTATGGATCCAGGCGCTGTATGACCGGATGCCCTCAGCTTCCGGTCCTTACACTTCCCCGATACCCTGTTAATCCCTCCCCTTGTGGGAGGGCTTTTTTATGGTTCCTCCCGCTTCGCTTCCCTCGGCGCAGCTTGCCAGGGCTGCCATGCTGGCATGGCTACCAGCCTTGATCCTGCTTTGTTTCAGCGATTTCTCACTAAATTTCTCACCATGCCCTGTGGCGGATCAGCGCGGCAGGGGCAGTTGCCGCAGCCTAACAGCAGCAGACCCTGCAAGGATGGCCGCCGGCTACGCTGGCGCATGATGTGCCAGGCAGTGTGGCGCGGGTTTGTTGGCGGGGTGGACGTCTGGCGTGGTGCAGGCTGGCCGGCGGGCAGGCTCGGGCCGTGGTGATGCTGGGTGCCGGTGCTGCGCTTGGCCGGACCGGGCCTGGATTGCCGGCTGCTGCTCGCACTGGCCCCGCGTGTTGCTCAGGCCGGGCGTTCGCAGCGGAACCGGCAGGGCGCCGGTTCGCTGGAGGTGTGCCGATGGCGGTACGCCATGGCTTCAGACAAACTGCACCGGGACAAAGTAGCTGCGACCGGTACGGGACACCAGCACTTGTGGCTGGCCGGCGCGCACTTCGCGAAAGGCGCGCGGCAGGCGACGCCAGTCCATGAACTTCATCTTGATCAGGCTTTCATCGATTTGCATCTTGCTCTCCTTTACGAGACCGGATGGATGACATTGGTCACCACACCCCAGATAAACAGCGCCGCTTCTTCCGGCACCTCAATCGGCGCGTAGGCCGGGTTTTCCGGCATCAGAAACAGCCCGCTCGCCGTTTTCTCCAGCCGTTTCACCGTCAGTTCGCCATTGATGACGGCTACCACCACCTTGCCGCTGCGCGCCTGCAAGGAGCGGTCGACAATCAGCAGGTCGCCATCGTGAATGCCGGCATTGATCATGGAGTCGCCCTTGACCGTCACCATGAAGGTGCTGGCCGGGTGGCTGACAAGGTGGGCGTTCAGATCGATGTCGGCTTCCTTCAGGTCATCCGCCGCCACCGGCGAACCGGCCGGCACCCGGCTGGCGAACAGGGGCAGCGACAGCTGGCTGAGGGTGTCGGACAGGGTGCGGATATCCTGCGTGTCCGCCGTTTTCACCGAGCGCAGCTGGCGGTATTCCGCCAGCCAGTCTTCCAGCAGGGGGCGCAGTGGTTCCGGCACCCGCATGGCCACGGTCTTGTCGCCACCGAATGCGGATTTGCGTCCTGCGCCATCGCGTTTACCACCTTGGGCCATGCCGGCTTCCTTTGCTGTTGCTGTGATATTGATTGTGTACAAATTCAAATTGCTTGGCAACCAGCATAGGGAAAATGTCCTGTTTTGCGGCTCCGGACTGTGGCATTCCTGTCGCATGTCACGCTGCCGGGACAGAAAAACCGTTGCATGACAAGGCTTTGGCGCAGGGCGGGCTGGGGCGGCAAGGCGCTGCCGCTACCCGTGTCAATCGGCTGCGGCCGCGCTGGGAGCGGAAAACAGCAGAAACAGGCCAGCCTGATTGCTGACGCCCAGCTTGGCGTAGAGATTGCGCCGGTGCACCTTGGCGGTATCCAGCGAGATGCCCAGTTCGCGCGCCACGGCCTTGGTGGAGTGGCCGGCCAGCACCAGCAGGGCGACTTGCACTTCGCGTTCGGTGAGGTGGGGCTCGCCACGCTGGCGCAGTGCATCTTCCAGCCGCAGCTGGCGCTCGGCCGGATTGTGGCGCAGCTGCTCGGTCAGATGGGCATCCAGCCGCATGGCCTTGCCCATCAGGGGCAACAGCCAGGGGCTGAACAGCTGGCAGGCACCGATTTCGACATCGGTAAAGCGCCGGCGGCTGCCCAGCGACAAGGACAGCACGCCCTGACCGGGTATGGGCAGCAGGAATTGCAGTTCGTCAGCCCCGACATTGCGGCTGAAGTACTGGCGGAAATACTCGGTGTCACGGAATGAATCGGGTGCCACATCATCCAGCCGGTACAGGCCGCTGGCCGGCTGCTGCTGGCTGAAGGCATAGAAGGGATCGATGCGGTAGAGCTGGGCGCGGTAGTCGGCAAACAGGTCGGCAGCGGCCAGATTGGCAGCGTGATCGGCCAGGATGTGCGGTGCCTGTTCCGGCTGAAACAGCAGGACCACCCAGGTATCGAAGGTGATGACATCGGCCAGCAGCCGTGCCAGGGCTGGCCAGAAACCGGGCTCACCCAGTTTTTCCATCAATCGGCCCAGCCTTTGGTGAAAGGCCAGGTCTGCCACTGCAAGCTGCATGTTCTTTCCTTTGTTGTCGCCGTTCATGGCCGCACATGGCCCGCCATGATGCCGCAAGCCGGCTTGTTCCTCGCTACCCCGGCGGGGTTAGCCGGCTAACCCATCAAGGCTATGTTGCTGCTGCCGGTGGCTGCCTAGACTGGCCGGCAATGAGTAGCAAGCCTGCCAGCGGCCATCGGCCTGTTCCGGCGCAGGGCTTGCACCCCGACAGGAGAGTAGCACGATGCATGCACGAGATACCGCTTTCTGGACTGCCTGCGCTGCCGCCTTGCGCCCGGCCAGCCAGGCTTATATCGATGGCCGGTTGCAGGATGCACGGGACGGCCGCCAGTTTGCCAGCAGCTGCCCGCACACCGGTCAGACACTGGCCATGGTGGCGCGCTGCGACCGGGCGGATGTCGATGCCGCGGTAGCCGCAGCCCGTCGCAGTTTCGATGCCGGCCACTGGTCGCGCTGCCATCCGCGTGAGCGCAAGGTTGTGCTGCAAAAGCTGGCGCAACTGCTGCGTGACAATGCCGACGAGCTGGCCTTGCTCGATTGCCTGGACATGGGCAAACCGATCTCGGATGCGCTGAATATTGATGTCCCGGCTACCGCGGCGCTGTTCGACTGGTATGCCGAAGCCTGCGACAAGCTGTACGACGAAGTAGCTCCCACCGGGCCGGATGCGCTGGCGCTGGTGACGCGCGAACCGGTGGGCGTGGTGGCGGCGGTGATTCCGTGGAACTTCCCGCTGGACATGGCGGCGTGGAAGGTGGCCCCGGCGCTGGCCGCCGGCAATAGCGTGCTGCTGAAGCCGGCCGAGCAGTCGCCCTTGTCGGCCATCCGGCTGGCGCAACTGGCCAGCGAGGCCGGCCTGCCCGATGGCGTGCTGAATGTGCTGCCTGGCTATGGCGAAGAAGCCGGGCAGGCGCTGGGCCTGCATCCGGATATCGATTGCCTGTCATTTACCGGCAGCACGGAAATCGGCAAGCGTTTTCTGGCGTATTCGGCCGCTTCCAATATGAAGATGGTGTGGCTGGAGTGCGGTGGCAAAAGTCCCAATCTGGTGTTTGCCGACTGTGCCGATCTGGATGCGGCCGCGCGCAAGGCAGCCTTCGGCATTTATTTCAATCAGGGGCAGGTGTGCTCCGCCAGTTCGCGCTTGCTGGTCGAATCCAGCATTCACGACTGTTTTGTCGAAAAACTGTTGGTCGAGATGGCGTCGTTCCAGCCGGGCAATCCGCTGGACCCGGCCACCCGGCAGGGGACGCTGGTGGATGCCGGGCATACCGCACGGGTACAGGGTTTTATTGCCAGCGGCCTGCAGCAAGGTGCCAGCCTGCTGGCTGGCGGCGAGCGCCTGCGCATAGGCCATAGCGATTGCTATCTGCAACCCGCGCTGTTTACCGGTGTGACCCCCGACATGCGTATTGCTCGCGAGGAAATCTTCGGCCCGGTGCTGTCGGTGCTGCGGTTTGACAGCGAGGCCGAGGCCATCGCCCTGGCCAATGACAGCATCTATGGCCTGGCAGCGGCGGTTTGGACCGACCAGCTGCGCCGCGCCCACCGCGTGGCCCGCGCCCTGCGCGCCGGTACGGTATCGGTGAATACCGTGGATGCGCTGGATGCCGGCGTACCGTTTGGCGGCTGCAAGCAGTCCGGCTTTGGCCGCGACCTGTCGCTGCATGCGCTGGACAAGTTCAGCCAGCTCAAGACCACCTGGATCAGCCTGTAAGCCGGCGCAGCCGGCATGGAGACCTCAATGAAAAATACCCAACCCGTTCGCAGTACCGCCGAATACCAGGCGATGGATGCCGCCCACCATATTCATGCCTTTCTCGACCAGAAAGCCTTGAACGAGGAGGGCGCCCGCGTCATTACCCGTGGCGAAGGACTGTATGTGTGGGATAACGAGGGCAAGCAGTATCTGGACGGGATGTCCGGCCTGTGGTGTACCAATGTCGGTTATGGTCGGCCAGAGCTGATCGATGCTGCCACCCGTCAGCTGAAGGAACTCAGTTATTACAATATGTTTTTCCACACCACCCATCCGGCCGTGGTGGAATTGTCCGAGCGGCTGTTTTCCCTGCTGCCCGGCAACTATAGCCATGTGATTTATACCAATTCCGGCTCCGAGGCCAATGAGGTGCTGATCCGCACCGTGCGCCGCTTCTGGGATGTGATGGGCCAGCCGGACAAGAAAATCTTCATCGGCCGCCACAATGGTTATCACGGCTCCACCGTCGGTAGCGCCTCGCTCGGTGGCATGGCCTTCATGCACGAGATGGGTAATCTGCCGATACCGGGGGTAGAGCATATTGCCGAGCCTTACTGGTATGCCCATGGCGGCAAGCTGAGCCCGGCCGAGTTTGGCCTGAAATGCGCGCAGGAACTGGAGGCGAAAATCCTGCAACTGGGCGCGGACAAGGTGGCGGCTTTTGTCGCCGAACCCTTCCAGGGTGCGGGCGGGATGATTTTTCCACCGGAAAGCTACTGGCCGGAAATCCAGCGTATCTGCCGCCAGTACGATGTGCTGCTGTGCGCCGACGAGGTGATTGGCGGTTTTGGCCGTACCGGCGAATGGTTTGCCCACCAGCATTTTGACTTCCAGCCCGACACGCTGAGCATCGCCAAGGGCCTGACTTCCGGCTACATCCCCATGGGCGGGCTGGTGCTGTCGCGGCGCATGGCCGAGGCGCTGATCGCCAAGGGCGGGGTGTTTGCCCACGGTCTGACCTATTCCGGCCACCCGGTGGCCGCCGCGGTGGCGCTGGCCAATCTGGATGTGCTGCAGGGCGAGGGCATGGTGCAGGCCGTCAAGCAGGACACCGGTCCCTATCTGCAACGCTGCCTGCGTGAAGTGTTTGCCGACCACCCGCTGGTGGGCGACATCCAGGGCACGGGCATGGTGGCGGCCCTGCAGCTGTGCGAAGACAAGGCCAGCCGCCAGCTGTTTGCCAACGAAGACGACATCGGCTGGCGCTGCCGTACTCATGGCTTTGACGAGGGGCTGATCATCCGCTCCACCCATGGCCGCATGATCATGGCGCCCGCGCTGGCCATTACCCGCAGCCAGATCGACGAGCTGGTTGGCAAGACCCGCCGCGCGGTGGACCGCACCGCACAGGAGCTGGGTCTGTTGTAAACAGCGGGCGGCAGCTGCCGCCCTGCTGGTCCCTGACAAACGGCCGTCCAGAGCCGGCATGACTCATTCCCAGTTACGCCATTTACCCCGCAGTCCTGCCATGCGCCGGTCTGCGGATTTCGTCACAGGATTATCGGGAGTCCCATCATGAGCCGTAAACCCACCATGCGCCTGCTATTGTCCGGCGCGGCACTCTGTCTCGGCCTGACCGCACAGGCAGCCGAGCTGCATGTGTACAACTGGTCCGATTACATCGGTGAACAGACCATCAGCAGCTTCGAGAAACAGACCGGCATCAAGGTGAAATACGATGTCTACGACAGTGACGACACCTTGCAAGCCAAGCTGCTGACCGGCAAGGCGGGCTACGATATCGTGGTGCCCACCTCCAATTACATGGCCCGTCAGGCGGCAGCCGGCATCTATCTGCCGCTGAACAAGGCCGAGCTGCCCAATCTGGCCAATCTGGACCCGCAGCTGCTGAAGATGGTGGCCACGGCCGACCCGGGCAATAAATACGGCGTGCCCTATGCCTGGTTTACCGATGGCCTGGGCCTGAACCTGAACAAGGTCAAGGCGGCGCTGGGCAATGAAGTGGCGCTGGATAGCTGGGATGTGCTGTTCGAGCCAGCCAAGCTGAGCAAGCTGAAGGGCTGTGGCGTATCCATGCTGGATCAGGCCAGCGACGTGTTTGCCATCACCCTGCATTACCTGCACAAGGATCCCAACAGCAAGAACCCGGCCGATTATCAGGCGGCGTTTGAAACCCTGAAGAAGATCCGCCCCTATATCACCCAGTTCAACTCTTCCGGCTATATCAATGATCTGGCCAATGGCGATATCTGCTTTGCCGTGGGCTGGTCCGGCGACATCGGCATTGCCCGCCGTCGTGCGGCGGATGCCGGCAAGCACTACCAGATCAGCTATGTCATTCCCAAAAGCGGGGCACCGTTTTCCGTCGACATGATGGCCATTCCCAAGGATGCGCCCAATCCGGCCGCAGCCCATCAGTGGATCAACCACATCCTGCAGCCGGATGTGGCAGCCGGCATCACCAACAAGGTGTTCTACCCCACGCCCAATCTGCCGGCACGCAAGCTGGTGCAAGCGGCCATTGCCAGCGATGGCGGTATTTATCCGCCGCCGGCGGTGATGCAGACGCTGTTCCTGTTGCAGCCCTTGCCCAGCGATATCCTGCGCTTGCAGAACCGGCTGTGGACACAGCTCAAGACCGGGCGCTGAGCCAGCCACACAGGCGCTCGTGGGTGGCATGTGTCAGCGTGGGCGTTGAAACGGCCGCCTACTCAGGGTAGTCTCTGCCCCTTGCCGGCCATCGTGGCCGGGCGGCCCGTCCTGCCACGGTGGCGCGGACGGGTTTATCCGGGGAAGACAATGCGAGTACAGGCGAATCCGGCCGATATCGGTCGTTGTGGTTGTGGGCGACGTGATTATTGCGATGGCAGCCATGGTCTGAGTGAAGAACAATGGCAGGCCAGGCTGGCCGAAGAGCAAAAACAGGCCGAGCAGCTGGCGGAGCAGGCTGATTTCGGCGACGACTGAGCACACAGGCGGCCCATGTCGAAACAGCCCGCACATCCTGATGGATGTGCGGGCTGTTTGTTTGCGGATGGCAGGGTTTATTTTTTCTTGTCTGCCGTTTCCGTTGGCTGGAGATAGGCCGCCATGCCCTGCAAGGAGTGCTGCATGCTGCCCAGGTGCTCCAGCGCCAGGCCTTGCAGGTCTTCCTGGGCCTTGGTCAGGATGCCGCAGAACTCGCCGGAACATTCCATGGCCTGGTTGGCGTTTTCCTTGGCGATGCTGCTGATCTGGTTGAGTGCTTCTTGCGGGCTGCCGGCCTGGCTAAGGGCTTGCAGCGATTTGGCATAGTTGTCCAGCTGGCTGCGGCTGGTGCTGATCTGGAAATTCATCAATTGCTCGACATTGTTCATCGAAACCTGCAGGAACTTCAGGGTGATGTCGAGGCTGGGTTGCTGCGGGAAGCGGGCATTCTTCGGGCTGGATGACATGGGGGTTCTCCTGGGCTGGCGCAGCGCGTGGAAAATCAAGAAGATGATTTCCAGGTTCGGGCTGCATCGGTTTTGAGCGCCGCATCAGCTAATCGTTCAGTGTGCCGGGCGAGGTAAGCAGCTGCCGGGCTGGCCAAGCCCGGCAGATACTGGCCATGCCGGTGGACAACCCGGCCTTTGTAATGGTATCGATGCGGCTGCTCAAGCCAGCGCACGGGCGATGAACTGGCGCGGCACGCGGGTTTTCGGCACCCGGCCGGCAAACCAGCTGCGCACATCTTCCTCCAGACCGATGCCATGCATGTAGTTGTACAGCGCCTTGTTAAGCGCCTTGCCCATGGCGTCGTGGTCGGTGCCGGTGGGGTCGATGAAGCCGACATCGTTCTTGGCAAAGCTGACCGGCGGCAGCGGGCGCAGGCTGACGCCGTATTCCTCCGGGTTCTGGCCCACCGGCGAATGTACCGTACAGGCAAAGCGGTGGAAGAAACCGGACTGGATGCAGCCGGTATCAAACAGCTGGCGCACGTATTCCAGCGCATCCACCGTGTCCTGCACCGTCTGGGTGGGGAAGCCGTACATCAGGTAGGCATGCACCAGCACCCCGGCTTCGGTAAAACTTTGCGTGACCCGCGCCACCTGTTCCACCGACACGCCTTTTTTCATCAGCTTGAGCAGGCGGTCCGAGGCCACTTCCAGCCCGCCGGAAATGGCAATGCAGCCGCTTTCCGCCAGTAGCTGGCACAGCTCCGGGGTAAATGATTTCTCGAAACGGATATTGCCCCACCAGGAAATGGACACATTGCGCCGTAGCAGTTCTTCGGCCAGCGCGCGCAGCATCTTGGGCGGTGCGGCCTCGTCGACAAAGTGAAAACCGGTCTGGCCGGTTTCGGCAATGATGGCTTCGATACGGTCCACCAGCGTGCTGGCCGAGGCGGTTTCGTAGCGTGAGATGTAGTCCAGCGTCACGTCACAAAAACTGCACTTTTTCCAGTAACAGCCATGGGCCACCGTCAGCTTGTTCCAGCGCCCGTCGCTCCACAGCCGGTGCATGGGATTGAGCATGTCCAGCAGCGACAGGTAGCGGTCGATGGGCAGGCCATCCCAGGTGGGGGTGCCGACTTCCTCGAAGGGGATGTCGGCTTCCATCATGTTGATGTAGCGCACCGCGCCATTCTCGCGCACGAAGGTGCGCACCAGGCGCGAGGCCGAGCGCTTGCCTTGCAGGTGTTCCAGCAGCGCCAGTAGCGGCTTTTCGCCATCATCCAGGGTGATGAAGTCAAAGTAATCGAATACCCGTGGCTCTTTCAGTTCGCGCAGCTCGGTATTGACGAAACCGCCGCCCAGCACGGTGCGAATGGCCGGCCAGCGCGCCTTGATGGTCTGGGCGATGCGGAAGGCGGCATACACCGAACCGGGGAAGGGCACCGACAACAGCACGATGTCCGGCTGATGGCGGGCAATGGCTTCTTCCACCAGTTGTTGCAGGGTGTCGTCCACCAGCGTGGGTTTGCCGGCCAGTGCGCGGGCCAGCGGGTCGAAGGTGGGCTGGCTCATGGCCAGTGATTCGGCATAGCGCACGAATTCAAAACGCTCATCTACCGCTTCGCGCAGCACATCGGCGATGTCATTCAGGTAGAGCGTTGCCAGATGGCGGGCGCGGTCCTGCTGGCCCAGTGCGCCAAAGGCCCAGGCCAGCGGGTCGCCACCGTAAGGATCGTCCGGGTCGACATACACTTCCAGCGCGGCAAAGCGTTCGCCTTCCGGCAGAAAGTTGCGGCCGCAGATGCGATGGGCCACGGTGGAATCACGCCCTTGCAAAAAGGCGATCACCGGGCCGATGGTGGCCAGGTAACGCTCGAACTGGCCGACAAAGCCATGCAGCTGGGCGCTGCGCTTTTTCGGCGGAATGGCGTCAATCTGCTGCCGTACTGCCTGCAGGCCGGAAACCGAGAACAGCCGCAACACCAGTTGCAGTGCCAGATCTTCCTGAAAGGCGGTGATCTGGCGCGAGCGCAAAAAGCCGGTGATATAGGCGGTGGAGGGGTAGGGCGTATTCAGCTGCGTCATCGGCGGGATGAGCGACAGGATACGGGGGGAGCGTGGCGGCTCGGCGTGAGTGAACTGCATGACATCCATTTCCTGCGGCGGCGGACAGGCCGCTGCCGTGTACTGCCCGCCGTGCATTAAGCACGCGGGCCAAATCATCAATATAGTGCTTCAGCTATTTGCTGTGGCCTGATCGAGCAACTGGCGAATGGCGGCGGCATTATCCGGTCGCACCAGCCGGCCGGCCTCCTGCCCATCCCGCAGCAGGATGAGAGTGGGCCAGAGCTTGACGGCAAAGGTGCGGCCCAGCCGGCGGCCTTTGCCGTCTTCAATCTTGCGATGGGCGAGCTGCGGATGCGCCTGCATGGCAGCGGCCAGCAGCGGCTGGGCCGCCTGGCAGTGCGCACACCAGGGGGCGCCGAATTCCAGCAATAACCAGCCACGCTCACTGGCCAGCTGCTCGGCTGTCGCTTCCTGATCCTGCGGGGTGAATGTGCTGTTGAAGGCCATGGCCGGCTCCTGTCTGCAAAGGCAGCAGGAGCATACCATTCCTGAGGCGGATCGGCCCGGCTTCCTTGTGCGCGGCGCCGGGCCGGTTGCGGCGTTTGTGCGACAGCCTCAGCGTTGCAGCTGCGCCGTCAGCCGTGACAGAAAACTGTCGCAGGCGGCCAACTGGTCCAGCGCCAGCCATTCGTCCGGCTGGTGGGCCTGGGCAATGTCGCCGGGGCCGCACACTACAGTGGGAATGCCGCAGCGTTCGCTGAACAAGCCGGCCTCGGTGCCAAAGGCGATCTTGCGCGGCGGTGTGCTGTCTTGCAGCAAGCCTTGCACAAAGCGCACCACCGCGGCGTCCGGCGGCGTAAGCAGGCCGGGGTAGCTGGTTTTTTCCGTGAAGCTGAAGCCACAGGCGGGGTCCACTGCCTGCATTTCCGGCTGCAATACCTGGGTGGCGTGCTGACGGATGGCATCCAGCAGTGGCTGAGGGGCATCGGCTGGCAAATGGCGGATTTCAAAATCGAAATGACAGCTGGCCGGGATGATGTTGAGGGCAGTGCCGCCCTGCATGGTGCCAACATGCAGCGTGCTGTACGGCACCTCATACAAGGGGTCGAACGGCCCGTGCTGGCGACGCTGGCGGGCGAGGCTGCGGATGAAGCTGACCAGCTCGGCGGCATACTCCACTGCATTGACCCCGGCTGCTGGATTGCTGGAGTGGCCTTCATGGCCGTGGGCGGTGACCCGCCAGGCGGTCTTGCCCTTGTGCTCGGCCACCAGCTGCATGCGGGTGGGTTCGCCGATAATGCCCATGGCCGGCAATACCGGCAGGCCGCCCAGCACTTCCAGCAGGCGGCGCACACCGATGCAGCCGATTTCCTCGTCATAGGTGAAAGCCAGGTGCAGCGGGGTATGCAGCGGGCTGCGTGCCAGCTGCGGCACCTGCGCCAGCACGCTGGCAATAAAGCCCTTCATGTCGGCGGTGCCGCGGCCATAGGCCCGCTCATCGCGGATATCCAATGCAAACGGATTGCTGTGCCAGTGCTGGCCATCTACCGGCACCACATCGGTATGGCCGGCCAGCATCACGCCGGGACGGTCGGTGGGGCCGATGGTGGCGTACAGATTGGCCTTGCTGCCGTCTTCGTTTTCCACGATCCGGCTGTTTACGCCAAAACCGGCCAGGTAGTTTTTGACAAAACGGATCAGTTGCAGATTGCTCAGTCGGCTGGTGGTATCGAAACCGACCAGGGTTTGCAGCAGGGTGAGGGATTCCATTGAAGTTCTTTCCGTAGCGGCCGGGGTGATGCCGAATGGTGCCGGCTGTGCTGTGGCCGGGGCAGTCTGGTTGACAAGACGAGTGTAGGTGCTCACAGTTGATATCGAAAATATTATTATTTTTCCAATTGGATCGATAAATATTATGCAATACACCCTGCGGCAATTGGCTTATCTGGTGGCGGTGGCCGACCACGGCAGTGTGACAGCGGCTGCCAATGCCTTGTACACCTCGCAGCCCGGCATTTCCAGCGCCATTGCCCAGCTGGAGGCACAGTTCGGCCTGCAGTTCTTTATCCGCCACCATGCCAAGGGCGTGTCGCTGACGCCGGCCGGGCAGAGCTTTGTCGCGGCGGCGCGCAATCTGCTGGCGCATGCCGAGGACCTGAGCCAGCACGCCAGTGCGCTCAGTCAGTCCTTGCAGGGCAATCTGGAACTGGGGTGCTTCACCACCATCGCGCCGATTTTCCTGCCGCGCCTGCTGGCGGCCATGCGTGAAGATTATCCCGATATTTCGGTGCGGCTGCACGAAGGCGATACCGAGCAGCTGCAGCAAGCCCTGCTGAGCGGCCAGACCGAGCTGGCCTTGCTGTACGACCTGGATCTGGCGCCCAGCCTGTACCGGCAGACGCTGCAGACCGTGCTGCCCTATGTCTTGCTGCCGGTGGATCACCCGCTGGCGGGGCAGGCGGCGGTTTCGCTGCAGGATCTCGCCCCCTTGCCCATGGTGTTGCTGGACCTGCCGCATAGCCGCGAGTATTTCCTGTCGGTATTCCGGCTGCAGGGGCTGGAGGCGAGGGTGCGCCACAAGACTGTCAATTTCGAACTGGTACGTGGACTGGTGGCGGCTGGCAACGGCTATGCCTTGTTGAACCTGCGCCCGCGCACGCCACAGAGCTATGCCGGCGACCAGCTGGTGTGCCTGCCGATTGCCGAGGAGGTACCGGCCTTGAATATCGTGCTGGCCTGGCCGCAGGAGTTGCGCCTCACCCGGCGCGCCGAGGCCTTTGTCACCCTGTGCGAGCGCAATATCAGCCGCCTGGGCTGAGTCAGGCCGCACGACGCTCCCTGCATCGTAAAAATCGATGCAGTTCACACGGTAAAGCTATTTTACCTATTGCCGGACTTGTCCCTAGAGTAAGTCACGCAGCCGCCCACCTGGCTGCGCAACTTCCAGGGGATAGTCATGCCTTCATCCATGCGTTTTCCAAGTGTGTTGCTGTATGCCGGGCTGCTGTTTGCTCCGCTGTTGTCGGCGGCCGAGCTGACCGTGGTGTCGTTTGGCGGTGCCAACAAGGATGCCCAGCAAAAAGCCTATTACCAGCCCTTTGCCGCCAGCAGCGGCATCAAGGTGCTTAGTGGCGACTACAACGGTGAAATGGCGCGGGTGCGCGCCATGGTCGACAGCAAGCGGGTGAGCTGGGATGTGCTGGACGTGGAGTCGCCGGATCTGATGCGTGGTTGCGACGAAGGCATGTTCGAGAAGCTGGACTACCGCCGCATCATCAAGCCGGCCGAGCTGCTGCCTGGCGCTGCCCAACCCTGTGGCATGGCGGCCTATGCCTGGAGCACGGTGCTGGCCTACAACGCCGACAAGCTCAAGACAGCGCCGCGCTCCTGGGCCGATTTCTGGGATGTAAAGAAATATCCCGGCAAGCGCGCCCTGCGCAAAGGGGCCAAGTACACGCTGGAAATCGCCCTGATGGCGGACGGCGTAGCACCACATGATGTGTACAAGCTGCTCAATACCCCGGCCGGGCTGAATCGCGCTTTTGCCAAGCTGGACCAGCTCAAGCCCTATATCCAGTGGTGGGAGGCCGGCGCGCAGCCGGCGCAGTATCTGGTGGCGGGCGATGTGGTGATGAGCTCGGCCTATAACGGCCGCATCAGCGCGGCGCAGAAAGAGGGCGGCAAGCAGCTGCAAATGGTGTGGAACGGCAATATCTACGATTACGACTACTGGACCATTCCCAAGGGCAGTCCCAATCTGGAGGCCGCTTACAAGTTTCTGGCTTTCGTCAGCCAGCCTGCCGCCCAGGCCGAATATGTGAAGGGTATCAGCTATGGGGTCAGCCATCGCAAGGCTTCGGCGCTGATTGACAAGAGCGTGCTGGCCAACCTGCCCACCGCACCGCAAAACCTGAAGCAGGGCGTGGCCATTGACAGCAGTTTCTGGGTGGATCACGGCGAAAACCTGGAACAGCGCTTTAACGCCTGGGCCGCCCGCTGACGGGTCAGCCGCAAAAAAACGGAAACGGGACTTGCCAAATGGCATGGCTGCTTTACAATGCCACCCGTCATCAGGGAGTAGCCGCCCTCCGCATGTGAGAGGGACGTGTGTCAACAGACTTGCCGGTTCCGGCATGGCACACGTGGTCCGAGACTTGGCGAGACTTTTGACCGTAATGCTCCGCATGGCCGGGACGCATTGCGGTCACTCGTTTCCGCGTCCCGGCCATGGAGAACACTTGATGCAGTCCTTTCTGGTATCCACCGGCGTGGTAGCCCTGGCCGAAATCGGCGACAAAACCCAATTGCTGTCCCTGATTCTGGCGGCGCGTTATCGCAAGCCCTTGCCCATCATCCTGGGCATCCTGCTGGCCACTCTGGTCAATCATGCCGGTGCCGGCGGTATTGGCGCCTGGCTGTCCACGGCGCTCAGCCCCAACATCCTCAACTGGGCCGTGGTGGCGTCATTTGCGCTGATGGCCGGCTGGATTCTGATTCCCGACAAGCTGGACGAAGATGAAATCACCCTGCCCAAGCGGCAGATGGGGGTGTTTGCCACCACTGTATTCGCGTTTTTCCTGGCGGAGATGGGCGACAAGACGCAAGTGGTGACCATTGCGCTGGCGGCGCGCTTTCATGATTTCCTGCCGGTGGTGGCGGGCACCACGCTGGGCATGATGCTGGCCAACGTGCCGGTGATCTACCTGGGTAGCCGCTTTGCCGACCGCCTGCCCACCAAGGCGGTGCATATTGTGGCATCCATCATTTTTCTGGTGCTGGGCGGCCTGGCACTGGCCAATGCCATCAATGGCACACCACTGCTGGGTTGAGCTGCTTGCCTTCACCATGAAAAACGCCGCCACGGACTGCTCCGGGCGGCGTTTTTTTACTGTTGGGCAGGATCAGGCGAGCAGGCCTGCCAGATTGCTGGTGGATTGCTGCATTTGCGCCAGCGTGGCGTTCAGCGTGGTGTATTGCTGCAAATAGGAGGTGCGCAGGGCATCCAGATTGGTCTGGATTTCGGTCTGGTGATTGGTTTCGTCAGTCACGCTCTGGTTCAGGTCGTTCTGTTTGGTGGCCACGATGCCGGTAGGTCCCAGCAGATTGTTGATGGTGGTGTTGAAACGGTCGGCAAAGCCGGTGCTGCTGCTGTTGCCGAACAGATTGGCCACGGCGGTCGGATTGCTGGTCAGTGCCTTGTTGAAGGCGGTCTGGTCCAGTGCCAGCGTGCCATCCTTCTGCAGGGAAATGCCGACCTGCGACAGATAGGCATAGGATGTGGTGGCATCCACGCCCGGCACCTGGGTCTGCAATACCGAACTGAGCTGATCCTGGATGGACAGCAGTGAATCATCGCCCTTCATGTCGCCATTGAAGGCCGTGCTGGTGGTGTTGTACACCTTGTTGTATGCATCAACAAAGCCTTGCAGGGTGGAGGCAATGCCGGAAGTGTCCTGACTCATGCCAATGGAAACCTGGCCGATTTTTTCCAGATTGACGGTAGCGCCGGTGATCACTCCGGTCACGGTATTGCTGCTGGACGAGACATTGACGCCGTTGACCGTCATCAGGGCATCGCTGGCGGCAAAGGATTCGGTTGCCGCGGTGCTGCTTTGCTGCAGCCCGGCCAGGGTGTTGCCGCTGGTGTTGCCGCTGTCGCTGCCCCCTGCCGTGACGCTGAAGGCATTGGCCGAGCCGGAATTGGCCGAAGCGATCACCAGCGAGTAATTGCCGTTGTACTGCACGACCGAGGCATTGACCCCGGCATTGGCGGCGTTAATGGCATCGGAAATGTTTTGCAGGCTTTCACCGCCGCTGCCGCCATTGTTCAGGTTGACGGTGGTGGCGGTGCCGGCGACGCTGAAGGTCAGCGACGAGGGAACGCCGCTTAGCGCGGTGGTGGCGCTGGTGATCGGCTGGCCACTGCTGTTTTGGTCAAATACCAGCTGGCGCGATTGGGCCAGCTTGCTGACGTTCAGCTGGTAGGTGCCGGCAATGCCACCCGTGCTGGTGGCAACGCTGGCAATCGTACTGTCTGATGTGGTGGCTTTGTATGTCTGCAGGAAAGCGCCGGATGACAGGCTGCTGACCGAGGTTTGCAGGGCTGACAGCGCCGAGCTGATCTGGCCCATGTCGCTCAGCTCGGTCTTGTAGGTGGACACCTTGTTCTGGCTGTCGGTAAGCGGTTGCTGCTCCACGGTCATCAGCTGGCTGACAATGGTTTGCACGTCTAGCGGGCCGGCGGTGGTGGTGATGGATGCTGCGCTCATGCTGTTCTCCCTGCGGCCTGCAGCTGGATCAGGCCGGTCTTGATATGCTCTCCTGGCATTATCGGCTGGAACAGCCTGCTGCTTGATGGTCAGACAGGGTTAAACAATGTTGCCGAATGTTAAGGCTGTCACAAAGCGTCACGATTGCCCTGCCCGGAGCCGTCAGGCAAATTCCTGTTGCCCCGGTGTGCCTGGCCGTAGCAGCGCTATGGGCTTGTCCGTACTAATTGCCGGAAGACTTCAGCAGCCCGGACAGATTGCTGGTCGACTGCTGCATCTTGGACAGCGTGGCATTCAGCGTGGTGTATTGCTGCAGATAACTGGCCTGCTTGTCGCTCATCTTGGTTTGCAGCTGCGACTGGTGGTTGGTTTCGTCGCTCACATTCTGGTTCAGGTCATTTTGTTTGGTCACGATGATTCCCGCTGGCCCCAGCAAATTGTTGATGGTGGTGTTGAAGCGGTCGGCAAAGCCGCTATTGCTGCTGTTGCCGAACAGATTGGCCACGGCGGCGGGCTGGCTGCTCAGGGCCTTGTTGAAGGCTGTCTGGTCCAGCGACAGGCTGCCGTCTTTCTGGATGGCGATGCCCACCTGCGACAGATAGGCATAGGAAGCAAGCGGGTCGGCACCGCTGACCGGAGTTTGCAGTACCGCGCTGAGCTGGTTGCGGATGGTGTTGAGTGAGCCATCCCCCTTCATAGTGCCGGCAGAGGCGCTATTGATGGCGCCCTGAACCTTGTTGTAGGCATCGACAAAACCCTGCAGCTTGCCGGCAATGCTGCTGCTGTCCATTGCCAGACTGATGGTGGCCTGGCCGGCTTTTTGCAGGTTGACGCTGGCACCGCTGATCGCATCGCCGACGGTGTTGCTGCTGGAGGAAACATACACGCCGTTGACGGTAAGGGAGGCATCGCTGGCATCGTTGGATTCGCTGATGGCGGTATCGCTTTGTTGCAGGCCCGCCAGGGTATTGGCGCTGCTGCTCTCCAGGCTGCTGTCGCTGCCGCCGGCAGTGATGCTAAAGGCATTGTCCGAACCGGACTGTGCCGAGGCAAGCACCAGCGAATAACTCCCCTTGTATTGCACGATGGACGCATTGACACCGGCATTGGCGCTGTTGATCTTGTCGGCGATGTCTTGCAGGCTGACGGCGGCTGGCGTGGTCGACGGACTGGCCGCGCCATCGGTAGCGCTGCCGTTGCTGCTGGCGGTATCGCGCAGCGCTATGGTGGTGCTGTTGCCGCCCACGGCAAGAGTGAGCGTGTCCGGCACATCAGGCAGCGTACTGCTGGCACTGGTGATGGCCTGGCCGTCGGCTGTGGTGTCGAATACCAACTGGCGCGGTTTGGCCAGCTCTTGCACATCCAGCAGGTAGTTGCCGGGGGCACCGCTGCCATTGCCATCCACCGTGGCAACGGTGGCATCCGAGGTGCTGGTCTTGATGGTGTGCAGGAAGCTGGCGGAGGAGAGGCCGCTGACGGCGCTTTGCAGACCGGACAGGGCCGAGCTGACCTGGCCGATGTCGCTGAGCTTGCTGTTGAAGCTGCTCAGCTTGCTCTGGCTGGTGGTCAGCGGCTGTTTTTCCACCGTCATCAACTGACTGACAATATTCTGTACGTCGAGCGGACCTGCCGAGGTGGTGATGGATGCGCTGCTCATCTTGTCTTTGCTTGCCTTGTGGGTGCCGGAATGGCCGGCTCATGACGGTTGTCATGATTATCCCCGACAGCGACTTGGGCGGGATGGGCAGGACAGGTCAAAAAATGTTTGCTTTTGCAAACAAGGTAAAGAGGGGTAAGGAGGGGGGCGGATCGGGTCCGGCTGGCCTGGCAGAAGGGGGCAGCAAGGGCCGGGTATGAACCCCGTCCTTGCTGTCCGTTGTGCTCAGGCCCGGTGCAGGCCGTCAGCTGGGGCTGTGTGCCGGCTCAGATGCCCAGTTTGTCACGCAGCGAATAATACCAGGCACCCATGGCGGTGAAGGGCACGCGCATCAGTTCGCCACCGGGGAAGGGGTAGTGCGGCAGGGTGGCGAAGGCATCGAAGCGCTCGGCCTGACCACGCAGTGCCTCGGCCAGAATCTTGCCGGCAAGATGAGTGTATGTGACGCCGTGGCCACTGCAACCTTGCGAGTAGTAAATATTGTCGCCGATACGGCCCACTTGCGGCAGGCGCGACAGCGTCAGTAGGAAGTTGCCGGTCCAGGCGTAGTCAATCTTCACATTGGCCAGTTGCGGGAATACTTTCAGCATCTTCGGCCGGATGATGGCCTCGATATTGGCCGGGTCGCGTGCGCCATAAACCACGCCGCCGCCGAAAATCAGCCGTTTGTCCTGGCTCAGGCGGTAGTAGTCGAGCAGGTAGTTGCAGTCTTCCACGCAGTAGTCCTGCGGCAGCAGGCTGGCGGCCAGTTCATCGCCCAGCGGCTCGGTGGTGATCACCTGGGTGCCGCATGGCATGGATTTGGCAGCCAGTTCCGGTAGCAGATTGCCCAGGTAGGCATTGCCGGCCACCACCAGGAATTTTGCCTTGACCCGGCCTTGCTGCGTGGTCACCACGGCTTGCTGGCCGCGTTCTATGCTCAGTGCCGGCGATTGCTCGTAAATCACGCCACCCAGCGATTCCACGGCTGCGGCTTCGCCCAGCGCCAGGTTCAGCGGGTGGATATGACCGCCGCTCATGTCCAGCATGCCGCCCACATAGCTGTCGGTGGCCACGATGCCGCGCATGTCATCCTTGCCCAGCAGTTGCAGCTGGCGGTGGCCGTAACGCTCCCACAAGGCTTTTTGTGATCGCAGATGGCCCATCTGCTTTTCGCTCAGCGCAGCAAACACGCCGCCGTCTTTCAGGGCGCAGTCGATGCCGTAGCGGGCCACCCGCTCGCGGATGATGCGGCCGCCTTCGAAGGCCATGTCGCCCAGCAGCTTGGCCTGCTTGCTGCCCACCGTGCGTTCGATCACATCGATGTCGCGGCTGTAGCTGTTGACGATCTGGCCGCCATTGCGGCCGGATGCGCCAAAGCCAACCCTGGCGGCCTCCAGCACGGTGACCTTGAAGCCGTTTTCCAGCAGGAAGAGTGCCGTGGACAGGCCGGTGTAACCTGCACCGATAATGCAGACATCGGTTGCGATTTCGCCTTGCAGGGCCGGGCGCGCAGGCACCGGATTGGCAGAGGCGGCGTAGTAGGATTCGGGATAGCTGGTTTGTGGCATTTCGTTAAACTTTTCGTTTAATATTTTGCACATGCCAGTTGATTCTAGCGCAGGCAAGCGCCGCTTGCCAAATTATTTGATCAAATATGTGGGTGCGGCGCTGGGGCTGCGCTGCTTAAGGCGGGTCAGCATCCGCCGGGCGGATGCTGATGAAGTGCTGGGGATTACTTGGTGTGCTCGTGGCCGCCAACGGTTTCCTTCACCTGGCCAGTGACACCCGAGCTGTGTTTTTTGTGCTTTTTGTGTTTCTTGTGGGCTTTCTTGCGTTCTTCCTGCTTGATTTTGGCATGATCGGCCTTCCAGGCTTTTACCTCGCTGGCCGTCGGGGATTCCTGGTGCAGTTTGTTGGCGAGGGCGGGGCCAGCCAGCAGCACTCCGGCTACAGTCCATGCAATCAGTTTCATGATGGTTTTCCTGGATAAAAGACTTTGAGTGAGTAGAGACTGTCCTCAAACGGACAGCAGCCAGTCTATGAACTCCCATCGCGCTAAATAAGGGATGATTTCCCAATGAAATTGCTCTTGTTTCTTCTTGTTGCTAGGAAATGTACTTGAGCGCCCACCGCCGCTGAGGCCGCTGCCTGCGCGCTCCGGCTGGGTGGCAAACTGTCATCTGCCTTTCGCAAAGCCCGGCCTGGAGCGGTGTTATCCTACACGGGTGGGCGTTTGCCGCTGGCCAGCCAGGATTGGCCCGGCCGTGTTTCCGGAAGGTGTATTGCATGAGCGTGTCGATTACCGAAGTGACCTATGGTGCTGATCAGGTCGGGCTGATCAGTGGCTTCCGTTTTTTACCCGGGCAGGCCGGTCAGCCCATTGCGTCGGAAGAGGCTGTGCATTTTCTGCAGCAGCCGGCGCAGGACGATGGCTTTGTCTGGCTGCATTTCAATCTGGCGCATGCCGCCTGCGAGCGCTGGCTCAGGGCCAGGATGCCGCTGCCGGATGATTTTTTTGCCATGTTGCATGCCGGCAGCAGCTCCACCCGCATCGAACCTTCGGACGGCATGCTGCTGGCGGTGATCAACGATGTGGCGCTGGGCTTTGGTGTGGTGACCTCGGATGTCGCCACGCTGTGGGTGGCCGCCGGTTCGCGCTTGCTGGTTACCGCGCGCGTGCGCCCCCTGCGTTCGGTGGACCGGCTGCGGGCGGCAGTGAAAAGCGGCGAGGTGTTTCCCTCGGCCCGTTCCTTGCTGTTTCATCTGATGCAGGATCAGGCTGATGTGATGGCCGGCATCGTGCGCGAGTCTGCGCGCAAAGTGGACCATATCGAAGATCGTTTCCTGGCCGAGCATTTGCAGGATCATCGTGCCGAGCTGTCCGGCATGCGCCGCACCCTGGTGCGGATGCAGCGTCTGCTGGCACCCGAGCCGGGCGCGCTGTTCCGTCTGCTGAACCGGCCGCCGGCCTGGCTGGCCGAGCACGATGTGCAGGCGCTGCGCGAATCGACAGAGGAGTTTTCACTGGTGCTGAACGATCTGGCCTCCCTGGTGGAACGCATCAAGCTGCTGCAGGAAGAGCTGGCCGCCAAGCTGAACGAGCAGACCAACCGCACCCTGTTCACCCTGACCATGGTCACGGTGCTGGCACTGCCCATCAATATCGTGGCCGGTTTCTTTGGCATGAATGTGGGGGGCGTGCCGCTGGCCAATCATCCGCATGGCTTCTGGGTGCTGGTGCTGTTGGTGGCCAGCTTCACCTTTCTGGCCGGCTGGTGGGCGTTCAGCCGGCAGAAGCCGCGCTAGGCCGGTTGCGGTGCGGATTGCGGCACAGAAAGCAGGTGGTGCTGACGAGACCATGAGCGCAGTGGGTGATCTTGCCGGCGTGCTGGCGTACAATACTGCCTTTGCGCCAGCGGCAATTGCCGCTGGCTTTGATTCTTCTGTTAGCGAGCAAGGTATAGCATGAGCGGTTTGCCCAATTGTCCCCAGTGCGGTTCCCAATTCACCTATGAAGACGGCGCCATGCTGGTCTGCCCGGAGTGCGCGCACGAGTGGTCGGCCCAGGCCGATGCCGCTGGTGAGGAGCAAGGGCGCGAAGTGCGTGATTCCAATGGCAATCTGCTGCAGGATGGCGACACGGTGACGGTGATCAAGGATCTCAAGGTCAAGGGTTCGTCGCTGGTGGTGAAGGTGGGGACCAAGGTCAAGAATATCCGCCTGGTGGACGGCGACCATGATATCGATTGCAAGATCGAAGGCATCGGTGCCATGAGCCTGAAGTCGGAGTTCGTGAAAAAGGCCTGAGCCTGCCGCCGCACGCGATTGATGAAAAGCACCCCGCGCGGGTGCTTTTTGCTTTTTCGCCCCGCCGGCCGTGCCTGCCGCCAGCGGGGCGCGGCTCTGTTACCATGCTGTTTTCCTGTCTGTCCGCCTTGTCCATGTCTGATACTGCCGCTTCCCCTCTTGCTCCTTCTGCACGACACCTGATCTCCTTTGCCGTACCGGTGATGCTGGCGGCACTGGCCACGCCCTTGATGGGGCTGGTGGATACCGCCGTGCTGGCACGGCTGGGTAATCCGGTGGCGCTGGCGGCGGTGGCGGTGGGTGGCAGTATTTTCAATGTGGTGTACTGGTGCTTCAGCTTTCTGCGCTTTACCACCACCGGGCTGGTGGCCCAGGCTGCCGGCGGGCAGGGGCGGGAAGCCGTGGTGCTGGCCGGCTTGCGGCCCATGCTGGCGGCCTTGCTGGGTGGCATCGGCTTGCTGTTGCTGCAGCAGCCGATTGCCTGGCTGGCCTTGCACCTGCTGGCACCGCCGGCCGAGGTGGCCGGGCTGGCCCGGCAGTATTTTGATGCCCGTATCTGGTCGGCTCCGTTTACTCTGCTGGCTTATGCCCAGTTTGCCTGGCTGCTGGGGCTGGGGCATTCCCGCCAGGTCATGCTGCTGCAAGTGCTGATGAATGTCCTGAATGCGGCGCTGGCCATCAGCTTTGTATCCGGGCTGGGCTGGGGCGTGTCCGGCGCCGGCTGGGCGACCGCCATCAGTGAAGCCGCCGCCAGCCTGCTGGCGGGGTGGGTGATGCTGCGGCAGGTACCGTGGCCGCAATGGCGTGCCGCCTGGCACCGCCTGGGGGGCATGGCGCCGTGGCGGCAGCTGTTTGCTGCCAATCTGGACATCATGGTGCGGACCTTGCTGCTGACGGTGTCATTTGCCCTGATGACGCGCAGCGGGGCGCAGCTGGGGACGCTGACGCTGGCGGCCAATCAGCTGTTGCTGCAGGCCTTCATGGTTTGCGTCAGCCTGCTGGACGGATTCGCCGTGGCGGCGGAAGTGTATGGCGCGCGGGCCATTGGTGCCGGCTCGCGGGCAGCGCTGAGGCTGGTGGTACGGCGTTGCGGCTGGCTGTCGCTGGGCTGGAGCAGCCTGCTGGCACTGGCCATGGCGCTGCTGGGCTTGTTTTACCTGCCGCTGATGACGCCGGATGTGCAGCTGCAGCGCATGGCGGCGGCCTTCTGGCCCTGGCTGGTGGTGTTGCCGCCGGTGTGCATCTGGGCTTTTTTCTGGGATGGCGTGTTCATGGGGGCGATGCGCACACGGGTCTTGCGCAATGGCATGCTGCTGAGCTTTGCCGCCTATGTGCCAGCCTTGTGGCTGCTGCAGCACGCGCTGGGCAATCATGGTATCTGGGCGGCCCTGCTGGTGTTGATGGCCATGCGCGGCCTGTTGCTGACCCTGGCCTGGCCGGCACTGCGCGACGGCGTGGGCCAGCCGGGCTGACCGGCCTGTCAGTCAATCGCCAGCGTGGTGATGGCGGCGCGGCCAGTACAGGCGGTAGCCGGCTGGCGCGCTGCTGTGTGGCTGGTCGTGGACGGAGATCGCCTGCTGCGGGTCGGTGCTGTAGCAGGGCGAGCGCATGGCCTGGCGCATCTGCCAGTCCTGGCTGATGTCTTCGATGGCCAGCCGGATGCTGCCTTTGCCCAGCCGCCGGTTGAGCTGGTCGATGGTGGCCATCAGCCTGGCGCGGCGCGGGTCTGGCGCAGGGGCGAACATATCCTGCTGCCCGATGGCCTTGTCACCGATTTCCATCAGCACCACCCCGGCCTTGTGATAGGACAGGCCGGGCCGGAACAGCTGGCGCAGCCCCGCCTGTGCGGCCTGGTTCAGGCTGAGGGTGTCGTCGCTGGCCTGCAGCAGCGGAATGCAGGTATAGCCGTGATAGTGAGTGGCGCTGCCAAAGGCGTTGGTCTGGATGCTGACGCCTATCATCGCCGCCGTGCTGCCCTGGGCGCGCAGCTTTTCGGCCGCGCGGGCGGTGTGGTGGGCAATGCTGGCCGACAAGGGGGGCAGGCTGCTGACCTGGCGGCTGAAACTGCGGCTGGAAATGATGTGCTGCTTGCTGCTGGCCACATCTTCCAGCGCCAGGCAGGATACGCCGTTAAGCTCGGCCACGGTGCGTTCCAGCACCACGTTGAAATGGCGCTTGAGCTGGCGCGGCTCGGCTCTTTGCAAGTCGAGTGCGCTGCGTATGCGTAGCTGGTGCAGCTTTTCCGCCAGCCGTCGCCCCACGCCCCATACCTCACGCACATCCATGCTGGCCAGCAGGCGCTCGGCTTCGGCCGGTGTCAGCCCGCTCCAGTCGAATACCCCTTGCCAGTGTGCCTGCTGCTTGGCCACGTGGTTGGCCAGCTTGGCCAGCGTCTTGCTGGGGCCGATCCCCACGCAACTGGGCAGGCCCAGCTTGTCCAGCAAGGTCTGGCGGATGTGCTGGCCATGTGCCTGGGGCGTGGCGATGCCGCTCAGGTCCAGAAAGCATTCATCGATGCTGTAGATGTCCTGGCGCGGAGCGAAGCGTGCCAGGATATTCATCATGCGGCGCGACATGTCGCCATACAGGGTGTAATTGCTGGAAAACACCGCCACCCGGTGCTTGCGACACAGGCCCCGCACTTGGTAGTAGGGCAGAAAGGCCGGAATGCCGATGGCCTTGGCCTCGGCCGAGCGCGCCACCACGCAGCCATCGTTATTCGACAGCACGATGATGGGCTTGCCGATCAGGTCTGGCCGGAACACCCGCTCACAGCTGGTATAGAAGCTGTTGCCATCCACCAGGGCGAAGAGGCTCATCAGTAGCGCCGGATGCAGCCGCACACCACGCCCCAGATCAGCAACTCCTGCTCGCTCTGGGGCACCAGTACCGGGTAAGCCGGGTTTTCCGGCAGCAAAGCCAGCCGGCCATGGCGACGGTGCAGGCGCTTGACGGTGAAGTCACCATCCACCACGGCCACCACGATATCGCCATGCAGCGCCGGGCGGCCCTTGTCGACGATCAGCAGGTCGCCCTCCAGGATGCCGGCCCCGCTCATCGAGTCGCCCTGCACCCGCACCACAAAGCAGGCGTCAGGGTCGCTCATCAGGTAGCCATTGAGGTCGATGCTGCTGTCCAGATAGTCGTCGGCTGGCGAGGGGAAGCCGGCGCGGATGCCCATGCCGGCCAGCGGCAGGCTGCAGGGCGGGGTGGTCGTGATGCGGCCGCACAAGGTGATGTCGTCAGGCATGGCGGATTATTTTGAAAATGTACATAATCAAAATATAGCAGATGCACACAAGGCGCGGCCGGTTTTTTTCATGCAATGGCGCGCGGAAACGACAAAAAAGCCCGCGCAAGCGGGCTGGGTGTGGCCGGGATTTTGCAGGAATCTCAGGCCGTGGTGTTGATGGTATTGCCGATGGTGGCAGAAACCGGACGGTTTTTGCTTTCCGCCACACCTGGCTTGCTGCCGTCATTGTCACCGTCGCTATCACGGCCGCGCTGGGCCGGTGGCTGGCTGACGGAGCGCAAGACCTGAGCAGGCGCAGTACTAGCGATATTGCCGATACCCGATACCATGATTGATCTCCAGAAGGGGCTTATTCCCCGCGCGGATTATTACCGGGCTTGGCTTAAGCCAGACTTAAGCCTGCCGCTTCAGGCCTGCTGGGTGGTGGTGAGGATGGCCAGCAGGGTGGATGTGGTGGTGGGGCTGAAAGGCTGTCTGGCCCGAGTGCCAAGCAGTTCGCACAGCTGGTTGAAAACGCTGCGCGCCGGCTGGCTCAGCGCTTGCAGATCATCGAGCTTGAGCTGGCTGCCCTGGTGGCTGGAGCCCAGCAGCAGTGCCAGCTCGGCCAGAATGGCCCGTTCTGCGGCAGAATCGAGATCCCGTATCAGCTGGATAATATCGGTTTCCGTCATGGCTTGTGGTGTGTTGATTTGTCATTGGCATTATTTTAACCCTGCCGGTGGCGGCTGAATGGCCTGCGTGCAGCTGGCATGATCATGATCAACAAATTGAAACGTGCGTTGGTTTTGTCGCCGCACCCGCCATGGAGTGTCACGATCCGGCCGCCGGCTGCGGGCTATAATCCAGTCTGGTGTGCCAGCTGGCATCACGGAAACGACAGGAAGGATGAGCATGCTGCATGCAGACGAAGCCGCGGCCCTGCAGGCTTCGATAGAGCGAGTGGGCGCGCGGGTGACGGCAGCGCTGCAAGACAAGCCCGGCGTTGACTATGCGGTGGCATTTGTCGGCAATCTGCATCGCGGCATCGATCAAACCATGGCGCAGGCAGCCTTGCGTGGCGAGCCGGTGGCCTGCCGGGCCGGCTGCGCCAGCTGCTGCAGCCTGCGGGTGGAAGTGGCGCCGGCCGAAGCCCTGCTGATTGCCCGGCAACTACGCAGCGGCCCGGCAGAGCGGCTCGCGCAGCTGCGGCAGGCCCTGCAACGGCAACAATCCGTGCTGGCGCAAGAGGGTGCCATACGGCCGCCCTGCGCGTTCTTGCAGGATGCGCTGTGCAGCATTTATCCATGGCGGCCAGCCAGCTGCCGCAAGGCGCATTCCTTTTCTGCCGAGGCCTGCCAGAGCGGGGCGGCACAACTGCCGCAGGACCTGGCCATTACCCTGGCAGCAGAAGCCTTGCAGCGCGGCACGGCACTGGGCTATCGCCAGCGCGGGCTGGATGGCGCGGTACAGGAATTGAGCGCTGCCGTATTACAGGCACTGGCAGACGACACGGCGGCAAGCCGCTGGTACGCCGCAGCGGACAACAGCACAGCCGCTCAGGGCTGACCCGGACGCTGCAACAGCAGCAGTCGGGCGGCCAGACCGAGAAACACCAGGGTCAGCGCCCGCCCTTGCCACAGCGCAAAGCGCGGCTGTGTCTGCAAATAGCGCCCCAATGCCCCGCTGAACTGTGCCAGCAAGGCATTGAAAGCCAGCCCGGTCACCGCCAGCACCAGCCCCAGCAGCAAAACCTGCTGGGCAACATGGCCGTGGGCGATATTGACGAACTGCGGCAGGAATACCATGAAAAACAGCAGCGCCTTGGGGTTGAGCAGGCTGTTCAGCATCGCCATGCGTACCACCTGGCGGTGACTGCGGCGCTCACCGCCCAGCAGGGCCAGCATGCCGCCGGCCCGCCAGGATTTCCACGCCAGCCAGAGCAGATACGCCGCCCCGCCCAGCCGCAGCAGGTCGAACATCGGCGGCCAGCCTGCCAGCATGGCGGTAATGCCGCTGGCGGTCAGAATGGTGAACACCATGTCCGCCACAGCAATGCCCAGCGCCGCCGCCAGCCCGCCGGAGCGGCCCATGGTGGTGGAATACGACAGCACAAACGCCATATTCGGCCCCGGCGACAAAAACAGCAGCAGCACGGTTGCCATGAACAGCAACAGGGTTGAGGCAGAAATCATGATCTGTCCTTGGAGTGTGTCGTGGCGGGCAAGAGGCCGTTGTCTGGCCTGTCCTGCGTGTTCAGCATTACAAAATGCGGATGATGTTCTTGATCAGCCGGGTCTGCCCTGCGCTGGCCGGCTTGTTTTCCTGGCGGTGCCCGGCCAGCATGGCCAGCGCCAGCAGCAGGGCAAGCAGGAGTATGGTTTTGGATTGGGACATGGCAGCCGCCGCAGGAATAATATTTGAGCGGCTATTTTAGGCCGGTCGGCGCTGGCCGGATAGCGTGCGCGTCAATGAAAGGGAGAAAATCATGATGGGAACGGCCAGCTGGTTGTTCTGGGCCTTGTTGTCGGCGGTATTTGCCGCACTGACCGCGATTTTTGCCAAGATAGGCATCCGCGGCGTGGATTCCGACCTGGCCACGCTGATTCGCACCGCCATCATCAGCGTGGTGCTGTCGCTATTTGTCTGGCTTGGCGGCAAATGGAGCAACCCCCTGCAGCTATCCGGCAAGACCTGGCTGTTTCTCGGCCTGTCCGGCATCGCCACCGGCCTGTCCTGGGCCTGCTATTTCCGCGCCCTGCAAATGGGAGAAGCATCGAAAGTGGCCCCGGTCGACAAGCTGAGCCTGGTGCTGGTGGCCGTGTTTGCCGTGATCTTTCTTGGCGAGCGCCCGGCCCCGCGCGAATGGCTGGGCATTGCCATGGTGGCTGGCGGGGTAGTGGTGCTGGCCCTCAAGCGCTAAGCGCCGCCGCCCCAGGCCCGGCTGCGGGTACGCCTGCTGCGTGGCCGGCATCGACAGACCTTGCCCCACGGCGCATTGTGTTAGCCGCGCCAACCCCCACTCATTGCCCGGCCTGCTGCCGAATGATTTCGCCGCGGCAGCCAGACTAGTCGCCACGGACGTTTCACTGTATACTTGTCAGTCTTATCTGGGGGCGACCTGGTTTCGACGGGGGTTGCGAAGCGGATGAGGGCATACCGGGATTTCAGTCACCCCGTAAAAAGCTGAATTTTTTTAGTCGCAAACGACGAAACTTACGCTCTAGCAGCCTAACGGCCGGCTAGACACTACAACGGTTCGCAGATGGGCCGGGGGCGTCAAAACCCTGTAGTGTCACTCTACATCTGCTAGTGCTGTGCCGGGTTACTTGGCACTGTGCGAAACTCAAGGTAACTCGCCAAAGCCCAGCCTGTCCGTCGGCGTGGTGGAGGTTAAATCCAAATGACACGACTAAGTATGTAGATCTCACCGTAGAGGACTTTCGGACGCGGGTTCGATTCCCGCCGCCTCCACCAAATTCACATGTCACCGAAAGACATGTAACGACAAAACCCCGATAGCTTAAGGCTTTCGGGGTTTTTTCTTATGTCACGGTGCGACATGCAGCGCCTTGACATGCCAACAAATCCGTTGGTATCTATGTTGGTAGATTTGATACCAACACGGGCAGATACCAACAATGGCAATTACAGATACTGCATGCAAAAATGCCAAACCCAAAGAAGATGGCAAGCCAATCAAGCTCTCCGACGAGAAAGGCCTCTTCCTTCTCGTCAACTCATCCGGAAAGTACTGGCGCCTTGCTTATCGGTTCACACAAAAGCAGAAAACGCTTGCTCTTGGCGTCTACCCTGAAGTCACGTTAAAACAAGCTCGAGATAAGCGAGATGAGGCTCGCCGACTGCTAGCAGAGGGCATAGACCCTGGCGAGCACCGGAAATTAATCAAAGCCACTAAAGCACTCCAAGCAGACAATACTTTTGAAGCCGTGGCACGCGAATGGTTTGCCAAATACAAACCTACGTGGACGGATGGGCACGCCGATCGCATCATCAGACGCTTGGAAAGAGATGCGTTTCCTTGGCTTGGTGGGCGTCCCATCTACGAGATTGAAGCACCGGAACTACTTGCCAGCCTTCAAAGGATCGAGCAACGAGGAACGATTGAGACCGCCCATCGAGCCAAGCAAAACATCAGCCAAGTATTCCAGTATGCAATCGCAACTGGTCGTGCCAAGCGAAATCCTGCAGCCGACCTGACGCGGGCACTCTCACCAGTTGTAAAGACTTCATTCCCGACCATTACTGACCCTGCAAAGATTGCTGAACTTCTTCGCGCCATTGATGGCTACCAAGGGACATTGGAAACAAGATGCGCTCTTAGGCTCGCGCCACTGGTCTTCGTCCGCCCAGGAGAGCTACGCCAAGCCGCCTGGAGTGAGATTGACCTTGAGAACGGATTTTGGATTATCCCAGCAAAGCGCATGAAAATGAGGGAGAAGCATGTGGTACCGCTTTCCTCACAGGCGGTAGCAATATTACGCGAGCTTGAACCGCTCACAGCGAATGGCAAGTACGTCTTTCCCGGCGCACGTTCGAACAAGCGCCCTATGTCCGAGAATACAGTTAATGCTGCTTTGCGTAGACTTGGCTACGACAAAGACACAATGACTGGCCATGGCTTCCGCCACATGGCATCAACCCTGCTGAATGAGCAAGGATGGAATCGCGATGCTATCGAGCGCCAGATGGCACACGCAGAACGCAACAGCATTCGGGCAACCTACAACTATGCCGAATACATGCCTGAGCGCATAAAGATGATGCAGGCTTGGGCCGATTATCTTGATTCGTTAAAGGCCGGAGTAAAGATCACTCCTATTTTTAAGGCGTCATGATGAGCGAATCTGAAATATACGGAGAGACAAGAATTCTTCTGGCACTTCAGAGGAATGAAAGAGCACAGAAATGGGCTGAAGCCGCCTATGAGTTTGAGCGCCTCAATGCGCCCGACAAGCTTAATGTGCTACTCACTTCAGGCGATTCAGTACCCAAGCACATTTCTGCCATGCTAGCAGGTAAATCATTGGCACATAAAGGAAAAGGCAAGGCGCATGCGCATCATCCGCTTAAGAGGTACAGCCTATTGAAAGCCGCACATGAAAGCAACAAAGAATGCGGAATCGAAACCGACCTACCGAATTTAGATGAGATTGTTCATTGGGTCGCAGAAGAATGTGGCATGTCATACGACACACTGAAGAATAAGACCAAGAAAAAAGTACCTGAGTACAAGGCATACATAGAGCACGTCAAGAATGAAATTCTGAATGAAGAAATTTAAGGCTTGTCAAGGTCTATTTTCATGAAAATATAGACCCTCTCAATCCGCATCATAAAAATTAAAGTAACGCCATCACACGACGTCCCGCGCCATAGCAGGACAAGTGTGATGGCGTTTTTCTTTGCTCTTTAACAATTTGGAATTAGTCATGAATGCTAACGATCATGCCTTAAATATTGCCTTCATCAGGGAAGCTACTGCTGCACAGATGCTGGGGGTGAGCAAACGCACCATCCAGCGCTGGGAGAAGGAAGGTGGCTTTCCTCGCAAAATTAAACTTGGCAAAAACACCAGCGCTTACAAGCTTGAGGAGATAAATAAATGGATTGAGGAACGGTGCAATGCTGACAAATCGAAGTCTTAGAAAATTTAGTAGGCTGCTAATGCATAGCCGCCAATTTATCAGGTGCAAATATTATTTGTTGCAAATGCAACTTACCATTTGCTACATAACCTCAATTTTAAAGTAACTCGAACTGAACAACATTCATTTAAAGGATAAAAACCATGAAAATTGCAGGAATTGACCCGGGATTGAGAAATACCGGTATTGCAATTGGAGAACTTGACATTGCAAATTCAAGCTTGATCATTACGGAATTGTACGTGATACAGACGGCACCAATGAATGGTACCTGGAAAACTGAAGATACGCTGCGTCGCTGTAAGGAAATTTACAACAAAACCAAGGAGTACACAAAAGATTGCCAAATCATCTTTGCAGAACTGCCCACTGGAGGTAGCAATAACCAAACTGCATTCGCTCTCGGCGCTGGATTTACTGCTGCACTGATTGGCCTTCCACAGTCATTGATTACTGTCAGCCCCCACGACGTAAAGAAAACCGTCCTTTCTGAACATCCGGCAAAAGATCGCAACAAAGGGGCGATGGTATCTTGGGCGATAGATAAGCATCCGGAGGCGCCTTGGCCAACCTACCCTTATCAAGGGAAATTTAATCCAGTGGAAAATTTCAGCTATTTGGAACATCTTGCCGATGCAATCGCTGCGATTTATGCCGGCATTAATAAAGTCAAGGAAAGAAATGGCAAGACAGGTCGCTAAAAGCTTTGAGGTTCGTTTTTGTGAAAGGGTAACAATACGGGCCACACAAGAAGAGTGGGATAAGTTAGACATTGTAGCTCGATATCACGGACAGACACTTGAGCGTCTCATCCAAAATGCAGAAAAAACCCGGCCTGAGCATATTCAGCGCCCGGAGTGGCTTCGCCAAATCATTAAAACCAGGGGGCAATGCTGCAAATACTATGTACACAAAGGAGTAGACATCAATATGCAAGCAGCACAAGTCAACCTTCCCAATAAAAACGGAGTCCCAGCCAACCTTACACTTCCCCAAACAATGAACTACCTGAGCAAGCATGCAATCTGGAACTCTCCTTCAGTACCAATGCGTGAAGTAAACAGTAACGAAGCTATCAATTTCATCCTTGATAGCAAGTTACTTCAGGCAAATCCACACAGTTCGATTAACGAAATGGAAGGTAGTGTATATGTAGTTTTTCACCCAATTACGCAGGAGGTACACCTTTGCTTGTATAGCAAAATCGGCAAGTGCTTTATCTTTGATCTGACCAAAATGCCCAACAATCTTACCCATATAGCCGAGGGAGAATTCTTTAATTATGAAGTAGATGCATCAGGTTTAACCGTATTGAAAGAAAAGTCCTTCCCGTCCATCCGCCAACAGCTGAAGTTGTAGCATGGCATTAGATCAATTTGGGCGAGACAGCTTTAGCATGATTGAATCTTGGCGCCTTGATAATATGGCTAGGATTGCGGTCAAATTGGCATCACTTCCATCAGGAATACTTATGGATGCGTATACAAAAAAGTATAACTTTTTATTACGCGAGGATGACATCTTGCCCATCTTGACTATTTCAATGGCACTTTTGATAAAGGGAATACCACCATCACTAAGATGCGCCTTTCCGACGGACAGTCAGATGCGCTACGGAACGACTACGCGCACCATACTTATACTGGGAGATTTATTATGGCTATGTTCTAAAAGTGTTATCTTTCACAAACTAGCAAGAGAAGTTGTCAATAATTTGCAACAGAAAAATTATTCAAAAGCGGTTAAAAGCTGTGTAGGGCTATATTTCAGCATTGAAAGCACGCAGCGATCACAACGTTTTATACAAAAGGAGAAAATTCTTAATCTGATTAGACGACATGAGACACAATTAGTTATTTTGCCTTCTCTTTTCTCAAGGCGAGAGAAGATAATTGAGCCGAGGATGATATATCAGAGGCTTATACAGGGTGGTTTGTCTGCCAGTTTTCTACCCACCCGCGGGCAAAATCGTACCATGAATATGGAGATTGTTTACATTTCACTTTATGCGGCAGGTTGTTTTCATCAGGGAAGTGGCTACGCCGAAGCAGCTCGTTACTACAACGCTCTTGTAGATACATCGGACTACGCTGCGAGTACATCATATATACGCAAGTTATATTCACGATTGGTAGCGTTCTTAGATAAGACACTTACCAAACCTATCAAGCCTGTAAGACAGAAGGAATACTAAGATACAAGTGCATCTATGTGGGTACCGGATGCAATGCATTTTGTGGGTCTAAAGACCCATTGAAATGCAAAGCCGGCACCCCTTGTTTTCCCTTTTGAAAACAAATACTTAATAGCACGCAAGGTGTACGCGCAAGGTGTACACTTTTTTCACAATAGGTGTACATAAATTTCCATGACGAATGGAATTTATGTACACCACGCTCACACCCCTACAATTCACGCCCCCAACATAGGTGTACATTTCAAGTTGAAGTTTTTTAATTTATGTACATCCTTTCAATCATCTCTTCCTCACCATACCTAACCATAGTACATCAGCCCAAGTAGCAGCCGGCCTTCATGAGATGACATCAAAGGAGCGGAGACTCACTTGTTTCACGCGCAAATGGAACGACGGCCCATCACTAGAAGTAGATTAATCTTGACGATTCCATGCATACGCGGAACACTTCGGAACGACTTTTATAGTTGCACACCAAATGCAACATTGACGACGCTTCGCATACACACACTCTCAAGTGGATGGAGTACCTATCATGGATAAGCCCGAGATTGATATAACTGTTCAAACCATCGAACGCGCTGTTAAAAGTGCAGTAGAGGGAGCTGTAGAACGAATCATCGACCAAGCGGCCGAACGGGCTGCTGCCAAGCTTGTTGAATGGGTCATGATGTCAACCTCCAACCTACCTCCGGAACAGCGTATCGCCAGCATTGTCGAGCTTCTCAAGACTGGTAAGCCAGGTGCCCTATCTGCTGCTGCACCTCCGGAAAGTAAAACTTCCGACCATGCACACGAAGTCTCTCTTGCAGAAGAAAAAACCGAACTTGCCAAGAGCTTCGGCCTAGCTACTAAACTGGGAATTTCATATGGTGATGGTGTTGAGTACCAGAAACGGGTGAGAAGTGAGTGGGATGACTAGGTGTAACAACTGTCACCTCACTAACATGCTCAGCAGTGGCCTGCTATGGGTACTTGTGAGCAAATCCGAGACATCTCAAACACAAGTCTCGGTCACATTCATACAGGAAGCTTGCAAAGCCAGCCTTAGTAAGCTGTAATACAGGTGCGCTTACGCCAAGCGCGCCAGTCCACCGTTGGCAAACACATAGTGATGGCTTGGAATTAATTATTGAAAATTTCCCATGCAAATAGCGAGACAAGGTGGACATCGCTTAAATTGCACCAGGAGATTTCGATGAAGCCATCCTCCCCATACTCCCCATATTCCAAATTACTTCAAGATCTAGAACGGCAAGCCAAAAAAAAGGTTAGAGCTGGCGAAGGCCATTACCTGCTCAACCTCGAAGCCTTATGCAAAAACCACGGTTATCCCAACCGTGGACAACTTGAACGTCTTGCTCATTCTGAGCAAAGAAAAACATTAGCCGCATCTCTTGGAATAAAACTTGGAGTCACTCCTGGTTCGGATACTGTTTACCGAGTACTGATTGGTAAGAGTGTCTGGGCTCTTCGCTTGTCACCACATGGACCACAGCTCCAACTTCAGGAGCGACCATGCTCCAAATACCCGGATAGAAGTGATATATCTGACTTAGGCATCTTCCAAGTTATCAACCGAGTCACGCCCAAAAATGAAAGGGAAAGTGGCCACTGGTCTGTTATGCGATACAGTTACCAGCCCATCCACAGTCTTGAATTTATGCTAGACGACCAAGTAGTACTATTGTCTAAGCACTTCGGCATTCCATTCCTCGATGACATTGGCAAAGAAGACCAGCAGCATATTTCAGAAACTTCATTTCTGAAAAGTTATGCCTTTCTGGAACTACGGAATGCACTACGTTCAGGTGCAAATGACCTTCCAGATTTAGCAAAGTGGTCCTATGGCTTACAACCTGCATGGGCGCATTGTGTTGGAATACCAGACAACTCGCTTCCTCTATTGCCAAAATTTGTTGATAGTTATTTCAGTATTATCAAGCAGCACTCTAAGCTACTTATACCAGCATACGAGAAAATGTGTGAAAACTGGAAACTAGTTCCCACGTTAGGTAAAGATGGAGACCTGGACCCTGGGCTCATCCAAAGAGTATTAGATTTGGCAGAAACAATTGAATAAGCCATATATTTACAGCAATGGCCAACAACGCAACATTAACTCTACCCAAAAAAGGAGATTGAACAGACATGGCTATCAAGCAAAGATTACTTACCGTTGTACAATTTTTTCTTTTTTTGAACAGCCGATATAAAATTCATCACTCTAGTTAGATCTCAAATAGGTCTTAGAATGAGTCGCAGGCAGAACCACCAAGCGTATACGGCCTCCGCCGACTGACATTCATCCTCATCGAGCAGACCGTGGGCGATGTGATTACGGAAATTGCATCCCCACGGATCTGCAAATAAGGCTTGCAGCTCGAATAGATGATTTCCACTAAAAACACTAGCAATCTCCGGGAGCTTTAATAGTGTGTTAAGGCTATTTTCAGTCTCTTCCCCACTAGAGTCGAGATTCGTTGTCAGTGCTCCACGGAGCTTAAGCTGATACCTAACTAAATATTCAAGTTGCGGCGCGAGAATATGTAATGCAGTCACAAAGTCATGCTTGAAGCCGGAATATAACGCCATAGCAAACACACGTACTCTACCTGCTGGCACAATCGGTGACTGGCTGACAATTTCCACAAAGTCAGCCTCAGTGAGTTGATGCTCAGCATAAAGAATTTCCAGTGCTGGAAGTATCATCGACACGACGTAAAATGATCGCTCAAATCGATATGCTCGGAGCACTTCGTGATGGACGATTCCATTGTTACAAGATTCGGAAGGATCTACTCGAGTATCGAGCCCAGACAGTTTTGCCTGCACACGCCCATCTTTGTTTACCAAAGTTCGAGGAATGGTATGCAGCAAAAATGGCTGACGCAACTGTTCCAAAATCTGCTCTCGCAGTTTGATTTCATCTGCCTGCGGAACAAGATTGATAAATGTCAGCATCCCTTCGACTGCGCATTTTCCTCGAATGATATTTTGGGCGGCGCAGATCTCATCGCTAAGCTCTATCGACTCACCACCGATTTTACGCATTTCGCCGACAGCGTATTTTGAAGCCGCACCCATCATTGTTCTTAACTCAGCTATCCGCTCGTCACCACTGAAGCGTGCTCTTTCTCCACGCGGAATGCTTCGATAGGTCTGAATGGCCCTTTCGTAGAACCCTGCTGCTACGGCATGGGAAGGGTGAGGTGATGCCAACCTCATCTTTGCTTCACATACATAAGTTTCAGCCCTTTTAGCTGTAACCGTGGCAGCCCTTGTAGACTCCTTAATCTTGGTAAACCACGTCTCCGACTTAGCGTATAACATACCAGCAATCATTGGTGCTACTGGCGATTGGCCATCATCGAAACTGTTTGCTAGGGACTCTAATTTTTCGGCAATGGACTTTTTGCTATTGATATCGAGGGAGAAGTACCCAAGTAGTTCGGCAAGGTCACGCGCGACAAACCAATCTGATGGTGTTGCGGACTGAAATGCTAATGACAGCTTCTGCTCAAGAACCTCTACAAGCCCATTCTTACCTCGGCCGGGCCCAAGTCCCAGTTTTACAGCTCTCTGCCAACACATGAAGCCATCTTCTCTCCATGCATCACTATTTAATGGAATCTGTAAGTATGAGTCGATTGCTGACCAAGCATCTTTAATATCGCGTGGTTCTCGAGTAGACCAAAGGATGTCATGCAGACGTGCTTTTAGGTATGGGTTGGACGCAGATGTTGCGACCGTCTGAAAAAGATGGAAGTCTTCAGTAGAAAAGTCACTGGGCCTGACTATCCGGCTACCAATCGGCGAGATACTTTCCACAAACACATCATTAACGGACATTGGACTCAATCGCATTGAGCATACATCAGCGAGCAACCACAGAACTTTACCGGGCCCTACTTCGTTCCGCCCCATCGCACTGATTGCTGCAGTCGAGAAGGTACGAGCTAGTGCATCGTAGCTTTCCACATTGACTTGACTGTTTTGCCAATCACTCTCTACTAGATGTGCAGTTGTGACAATGATTTCGGCGGGGTAACAAAGATATGCCACAAAGAGCCTTGCTGAGTTTCGAATCGCGAAATATTTATAATAAATACTTACATCAAAGTTAAGCTAAACTGATCAAAAAATTGAACGCCTAGCTTCGTCCAAGCTTGTCTAGTCAAACTAGCTCATAACCTCCAAAGCGGCAATGCCAGTGTGCTAACATGGCGGTATTAGATTCGCATACCGACTTGGTAGGTGTGGCTCTTGAGATGATTTAATTTGTCACAGCTGGCTGTTTCATATACTAGACGAGGTGATTAATCATGAAGACCCGTACAACAGTGAACGCGCGAATAGCGGCATCCAGATCGATCATAGTTCTGGAGGCTCCTTGGAGTTTGCATGAGCAGGATCAGTTGAGAGTATCTGTACTACCGTTTATCCAGGGAATGGCCCAGGTATGCGGTGATATTGATGTACTGTATAGCCGTTTTTTTGATAAAAGCAGTTTTGATCAAGCACTCACACATCTAACTTCTGGACCCAAATACGAAAATACAGTGGTTTACATCGCGGGACATGGAGAAGGGCGCAAGATTGAGGGCGTCGACATTAGACATCTAATGCTTCAGGTAGGGCTATTGTCGAAGTCTAAAAATATCAGTGGCATCCTGCTTGGCTCATGTCTAGTCGGAAACAACACCACCACGATGGAGACCTACTTGATTGAAACGTCATTGCGCTGGATGGCTGGATATCGTTGCATCGTCGACTGGATGTCAGGAACGATGATTGATATCAGCATCCTGCAAACAATGTTAAGCCCATCTTTTGATACCGCATGTGAAGAAATTGAGTTGTATAGAGAGTATTTCTCGCAAGCAACAAACCTTTTCGACAAAGAGGCTCTGATCGGAGTGTATGAGAGTGGAAAGGAAGCCGATATGGCTGACTCTCTTGTTTTCTCCATTCAGCCATCAGGCCGTGGGCGCAGACCTATCAGCTTTCGATGCGGTGAATTGTAGTTATATTCAATTTCCTACAGAAATTTTTATCCCAAAAGGGGAGGCGGCCCTCCCTAATCAGCTTGACTGGCAATGAATGAGTCGAGTCTGCACAATAGCGTTGTTGCTATCGGCACCCGAATTGCATGAACCTTGCAGGCAATGCAGTTAGAATAGATGCCAATTTAGATGACCCGCTGCGTCCAGACATGGCAACCCAAGCGCCAAGGCTGGGTCATGCACCCCTGATCACATGGCAGACCCAAGAATGAGCCAAAGCAATTTCGATTTTCTGGCAGAACACTCCAGCTTGTTTGTCGAACTGGCCGTTGCCGCAGAACGTGTATTTGCCAGCGACCCCAATACCACGCTGATCAAGCTACGCCAGTTGGGTGAGGCCATGGCGCAAGATCTGGCCGTACGCAGCGGGGTGCCGTTTGACGACCAGACCAACCAGATAGACCTGCTGCAGAAGCTCAAGCGCGAGCTGAACCTGGATGCGCAGGTACTGAGCCTGTTTCACACCTTGCGCATTGAAGGTAACCGCGCCACGCACCAGTTCCAGACGCGACACAAGGACGCCATGGACGGGCTGCGGGTAGCCCGTGCGCTGGCCATCTGGTTCCATCAATCGTTTAGCAAAGCAGGGCTGAATTTCAAACCGGGTACCTTCACGCCCCCGGCAGACCCAAGCGTGCAGCTGCGCGACCTGCAGGAGCAGATTGAGAAACTCAAGGCCACGCTGAGTGACACCCGCCAGGCGCAGGAAAATAATCAGGAACTAGTCAGCCTGCTGGAGCAGGAACGTGAGCAGTATGAGGTACTGGCCAAGCAGATGGAGGTGGAGGCACACACCTATGAAGCGCTGGCACGGGAACATGAAGCACGACTGGTGTCGATGCGCACGGATTTCGAACAGCAACTGGCTGCGCTGCAAGCCAGACTGGACCAGAGCACCAGCCAGCAGAACCGCAAGAAGACAGCCGCGGCGGGCAAGCATATCCATCTGGACGAAGCCCTCACCCGCATCATCATTGACCAGCAGCTGATTGCTGCGGGGTGGGAGGCTGATACCACTACCCTGACCTACGCCAAGGGTGCACGGCCGGAGATTGGCAAAAACAAAGCCATTGCCGAATGGCCATGCAGTGGCAAACAGTCTGCCGACTACGTCCTGTTTGCCGGGCTTACCCCGATTGCCGCCGTTGAAGCCAAACGGAAAAACGTAAATGTCTCCGGCAAGATTGAGCAGGCCGAACGCTACTCCCGCAGCCTGGCCAACACCCACGGACTGAAGCCAGCCTGGCAGCTGGCCGGGCAAAACGCCCCATGGGCAGCCGGGCCATATGAAACCTTGCCGCAGTTATACCAGTTGCCCTTTGTCTACTCGTGCAATGGCCGTCCCTACATCAAACAATCGGCAGAACTGAGTGGCACCTGGTTCCGCGATGTACGCAAGAACAGCAATCTGGCACGTCCGTTGGTGGACTTCCATCGCCCGGAACAACTGCTGGACCTGCTATCCCGCAGCAAGGAAGAAGCCGAACAAAAACTGGCCAGCGAAGGGTTCGCCTACCTCAAGTTGCGTCCCTATCAGGAACTGGCCATTCAAGAAGTTGAGAAAGCCCTTGCCAACGACCAGCGCCAAGCCCTGCTGGCCATGGCCACCGGCACTGGCAAAACCCGCACCATCATTGGCCTGATTTATCGCTTCCTCAAGGCAGAGCGCTTCAAGCGCATTCTGTTCCTGGTGGACCGCACTGCGCTGGGCGACCAGGCCCAGGGCACATTTGACGAAGCCATCCTCGAACAGAACCTGCCGCTTTCCAAGCATTACAATATTGCCGAGCTGGACGACCTGATCGCCGATGACGCAGACCGCGTGCACGTGGCCACAGTGCAGGCCATGGTCAAACGGGTATTGTCCTCTGACAACCCGCCGGGCGTCGGCGCATACGACTGCATCATCGTGGACGAAGCCCACCGCGGCTACACTCTGGACCAGGAAATGACCGAAGGCGAACAGGCCATGCGCGACCAGGTGCAGTACCAGTCACGCTATCGCCAAGTGCTGGACTACTTTGACGCCGTCAAGATTGCCCTCACCGCCACGCCAGCCAAGCACACCTCGGATATCTTCGGCCACCCCGTCTATACCTACAGCTACCGTGAAGCCGTCGCCGACGACTGGCTGATCGACCACGAACCACCCATCCGCTACGAAACACTGCTGTCCCAAAATGGCATAACCTTTGCCAAAGGCAGCACAGTCACCGTAGTTGACACCCGCAGCGGCGAAATTGAAACGGCACATCTGGACGACGACCTCAATTTCGACGTCGAAAGCTTCAACCGGGGCGTCATTACCGAATCATTTAACCGGGTAATCTGCACTGAACTCGCCAAAGAACTCGACCCGTTTGGCGATGAAAAGACCATGATTTTTTGCGCCACCGACGCCCATGCCGACATGGTAAAACGCCTGCTGGACGAGGCATTCAAAGAGCTGTACGGCGAAGAATACAACCAGGAAGCTGTCAAGAAGATCACCGGCAAATCCGACAAGGTGGACCAGCTGATCCGCCGCTACAAGAACGAGCAATACCCCAACATCGCCATTACCGTAGACCTGCTCACCACCGGCATCGACGTGCCACGCATCTGCCACTTGGTCTTCATGCGCCGGGTACGCTCCCGCATTCTGTATGAGCAGATGATAGGCCGGGCCACCCGCTGTTGCGACGACATCGGCAAAACCGTGTTCAAGATTTACGACCCGGTAGACATCTATGCTGCGCTGGAAGACGTCAACACCATGAAACCCCTGGTGAAGAATGTCGCCATCACGCTGGACCAACTGATTGATGAGCTGGACGACCCGGCCAGCCAAACCGTGCCCGGCAGTGCCGAAAACAAAACCCACGCCGACGACGTGCTGGCCATGATCAGCCAGAAGGTAATGCGTGTGCTGCGCAAGGCCGAGAACAAGGCCGAAAAGAACCCGCAGCTACGCCAAAAGCTGGACGAGCTGTCACAGCAATGGGGCGTCGAGCCCGCCAAACTGCATCAACACCTGCACCAGATGGGCCCGCAGGCAGCCTCGCAGTTTTTGAAACAGCACAAGACACTGACCCGGCAACTAGATGAAGTCAACCAGCTGATTGGCAGCCAGTATCGGCCCGTTATCTCCCAACACGAGGACAAGCTGGTCAGCCGCGAGCAAACCTATGGTGACCACGGCAAACCAGCGGACTTTCTGGAAAGCTTCCATCACTTCATTACCCAGCAGCTCAACCAGTCTGTCGCCTTGTCGGTAGTGGTCAAGCGCCCCAAAGACCTCACCCGCGAGCAACTAAAAGAAGTACGCCTGCTGCTGGACCAGAACGGCTTCAACGAAGCCCGGCTGAAAGCCGCCTGGCGCACCCAGACCAACCAGGACATCGCCGCAGGCATCATCGGCTATATCCGGCAAACCGCCATTGGCAGCGCCCTGCTATCGTTCGAACAGCGGGTGGGCAATGCCATGACCAGGATCTACCAGGCCCAAGCCTGGACACCCGTACAGCGCAAATGGCTGGAGCGGCTGGCCAAGCAACTCACCCACGAAGCCGTCATCGATCGCGACTTCATCAACAGCAACCCTGCATTTGCACAAAGTGGCGGTGCCCAGGGGCTGGATAAACTCCTTGGCCAGCAACTGAATACCGTACTGGACCAACTGGCCGAAACCCTGTGGGCCGACGCCGCATAAAACACGACAGGTCCCGCATTAGGCAAAAGGCGGGGCCATCGTTACAATCCCGACATCTTTCTCCCGGCAGCAGCGTGACACCCCTGTGCTGCCGCCCGCATTACTACTGACAAACACCATGAACCAAAACGATATTGTCCAGAAGCTCTGGAGCCTGTGCGATGTACTGCGCGACGACGGCATCAACTACAGCGACTACGTGACCGAACTGGTCCTGCTGCTGTTCATCAAAATGGAATACGAGAACACCCAGTCCGGCGTCCTGCAACAGCATAAACTGCCGGAGTACGCCCGCTGGGATGTCCTGACCAAGCTATCCGGCATCAACCTGCTCAACTATTATCGCCAGACCCTGCTGAAACTCAGCGTGGATCAGGACCCGCTGATTGCCGCCATTTATGCCGATGCGCAGACTCGTCTGCGCGAACCGCGCCATCTAGAACAACTGATTACCGCACTGGATAGCCTCGACTGGTTTTCGGCACAAAAAGACGGCCTGGGCGACCTGTATGAAGGCCTGCTGGAAAAAAACGCCAACGAAACCAAATCCGGTGCCGGGCAGTACTTCACCCCACGCCCGTTGATCGACAGCATCGTCGCGCTGCTTGCTCCGCAAGCCGGTGAAACCATTCAGGACCCGGCAGCAGGCACCGCAGGCTTCCTGATTGCCGCCGACAGCTACATCAAGGCACAAACCGACGACCTGTTCGACC
Organism: Aquitalea magnusonii; assembly: GCF_003202035.1. Taxonomy (GTDB): domain Bacteria; phylum Pseudomonadota; class Gammaproteobacteria; order Burkholderiales; family Chromobacteriaceae; genus Aquitalea; species Aquitalea magnusonii. Next base: position 167,688 of record NZ_QJKC01000001.1, read on the forward strand.
TGACCGACAAGCAGCAGGCCTTCCAGCGCAACCGGGCCTATCTCGGTATGGAATTGGTGCCCGGCACCCGCCGTCTGGCACTGATGAACTGCCTGTTGCACGGCATGGAAGGCGACAACGAGGGCGTGGTCCATCTGGGCAATACCCTGGGCAGTGCCGGTAGCCATCTGCCCAAGGTCGACATCATGCTCAGCAACCCGCCGTTTGGCACGGCCAAGGGCGGCGGCGGCCCCACCCGCGACGACCTCACCTTTGATACCAACAACAAGCAACTGGCCTTCCTGCAGCACATCTACCGCCACCTGAAAGACGGCGGCCGCGCAGCCGTCGTCCTGCCCGACAACGTGCTGTTTGAAGCAGGCGTCGGTACCGACATCCGCCGTGACCTGATGGACAAGTGCGATCTGCACACCATCCTGCGCCTGCCCACCGGCATTTTCTATGCCCAGGGCGTCAAGACCAATGTGCTGTTCTTTCGCAAGGTCAGCGACAAGGCCACCGCCAGCACCCAACAAGTCTGGGTGTACGACCTGCGCGCCAACATGCCCAAATTCGGCAAGCGCACCCCACTTACCCGCGCCCACTTTGCCGACTTCGAAGCCGCCTACAGCAGCAGCGCACGTATCGACCAGGGCGAAACCGGCCGCTTCCGCGCCTTCCGCCGTGACTGGATTCACGAGCGCGGCGACAGCCTGGACATCTCATGGTTGAAAGACGACAACGCAGAAGATGCCGCCGACCTGCCAGAGCCAGCCGTACTGGCCCGCGAAGCCATCGACGAGCTGAATGGTGCGCTGGATGAGTTGGCAGCGATTCTGGCCGAGCTGGGTGAAGAGGTGGCGGAATGAGTGAATTGCCGAAGGGGTGGTCATCCGTGGCAATTTCTGAAATTGCAATTTATAACCCAAAAACAGTAGCACCAGAAAACACTGAATGCGCGTTCTCCCCGATGCAATACTTGGGAACAAACTTTCGCAGTCAACTCGGTTTTGAAGTTAAAACATGGGGTGACATCAAAAAAGCATATACCCATTTTCAGAATGGTGATGTTTTGATGGCGAAAGTTACTCCATGTTTTGAAAATGGAAAGGCGGGCATTGCCAGCGACTTACCAAGCGGAATAGGTGCTGGCAGTAGCGAATTCATGGTGTTTCGTTCTACGGAAGCCATTTTGAATCGCTTCCTTCTGGGCTGGTTAAGCACACAAGATTTTCGTCGTCGTGCAACTGTCGCCATGACGGGCTCTGTCGGCTTAAAGCGTGTGCCTAAAGATTTTGTGCTTGCAGAACAAATTCCACTCGCCCCCTTCCCCGAACAAAAACGCATCGCCGACAAGCTCGATGCAACCTTGGCACGGGTCGATATCTGCCGCGAACGCCTGGCCCGTGTGGCGCCCATCCTCAAACGCTTCCGTCAGTCGGTGCTTGCAGCCGCTACCAGTGGGCGACTGACTGCGGACTGGAGGGAGCAACAGCGGCATAGCAATGCTGGAAGTGATGCTAAAAAGCAGCAATGTAATCTCTGTAGAAAGGATGCAGAATGGACTGATGAAATCAACCCAGCATCAGTTACGCAGAATGAATGCAGCACTTGTCAAGCCAGGCCCAACTTGCAGAGTTTCCAGACTGCGGAAGATATTCTTAGTAAAAGTTTGGCTGAAAAAGCAATATCGAATCCACGAGGTTATAAAAAAACTGTAGCTCTCGAGCCGCATCCAGATGAAATATTACCGCAAGGGTGGTGTTGGATTTCTTTGGACCAGGCTTGCTTGAAAATTACCGATGGAACACACCATTCGCCAGTAAATTTGTCATCTGGTGACTTCATGTACGTCACATCTAAAAATGTTCGAGAGGGATATTTAGATTTAAGCTCTATTACCTATGTTAACAAAGAAACACATGCTGAGATTTATGCTCGTTGCGATGTTAAGGTACAAGATGTTCTGTATGTTAAGGATGGAGTTAATACTGGATTGGCCTGTGTTAATGCATTAGAAGACCCAATATCCCTACTATCCAGTGTCGGCGTTTTAAGACCATCATCAATCCTCAAGCCCATATATTTACAACACTATTTAAACTCCCCGACAGGGCGTGGAAAAATGCTTGGCAAGATGCTTGGCACTGCAATTAAGCGCCTTACTATTGGTAAAATAGCTGAATCACCGATTTCAATACCGCCATTGGCCGAACAAACCGAAATCGTCCGCCGTGTGGAAACGCTGTTCGCCTTCGCCGACCGCCTCGAAGCCCGCCTAGCCAGCGCCACGGTTGCCGCCGAGCGCCTGACGCCGTCGCTATTGGCCAAAGCCTTCCGTGGCGAGCTGGTACCACAAGACCCTAACGACGAACCGGCCAGCGAGCTGCTCAAACGCCTGGCTGCCAGCCGGGAGTCCGCAGGCAAGGCACCCAAGGCCAAACGCAGCCGAAAACCTGCTGCGGCATAAAGCTTTCCCACCCGTGAGGCAGACTGTCAATGTTGCAAGAATGCTGACATCAGTGTCGGCATTCACTTTCCACGGGTGGAGAGAGAGTGGAAGAGGCTGAACAGAGCTATCTAGCGTAAACCAGCATGCATGAGATGTTGGTGCTTATGTTGGTATGTATAAAATTATCAAATAATAATTTGATTTAAAATCAAAATGATAACTTCACTTTTCGGTAGGCGCCGCCCCACCAAATTAGCATTTCACACCGTGTCACGGTGTGCCAAGAACCCCGGGAAATAAGCCTCTCGGGGTTTTTTTATGGCTTTTTACCGTGGCATGACACGTCTTGACATGCCCCCATTCCAGGGGGCATGAAGGGTGCATAAACAACGGGGGTACAAGTGTAACTTTGCGGCCGTTTTGGCACTCGTTTGCACATTAATTGTCACCGCCGATTTGTAGCGTTTTTGTCACGATTTGCGCTTTTTTTGTCACCGGTGCGTAAAAATTTAACGCTTCCTTACTGCTACCTTTTCCAGTGATGGAGGAGGGGTGGTCTGTCCCGCCCTTCCTGGCACTCAGGGTAAGCGCGTGCTGACCCGATCTCGCCATTTAGGTCATGAACCTCTAATTCGTGGTCTCGAATCAATTCAGCGATAAAGGTAGACTTTCGATGCGCCAAGGTAACCAGGGTAACGGTTGAACGGGCACGCGTTAGGGTGAGGTAGAAAAGCCGAAGCTCCTCTGCGTCTTCAAATGTATCACCACCAGGCATCGCCAGTTGTTGCACTGGGCCATCCTCTATGCGACTTGGAAACCCGAGCGTTTCAGAGGTCATTCTAGGCACCATGACATGGTCGGCCTCCAAGCCCTTGGAGGAATGTGCTGTCACGAACTCGAGTTTGACTCGGTTATCTATGCTGGCAGGCGGAAGATGCTCTCGCTCCTTTGGGTAGCGGCCCACAACATAAATGTGTAGCTGCCTACCTGGGACGGCATATTCGTTAGCCAGTTCGCGGACTCGCCTTTCGATTGCGGTTTGAATCTTCGCTTCATCATCAACGCAAACGATGCGAACAGGTTGCGCAACATTCGGTTTCACAGAGCGTACCCGCTTTCTAAGTTGTTTAGGATTCTTCTGAACGAAATTACTACTGATGTCACACAGGGATTGGAGGCACCGAAAGGTGTCCTCCAATTTCAGAGTGACTGCCCGCCCAAACTTGGCTTCGAACTCAGCCATCGCAGCCAAATCCGAACCGGCAACCTAATAACTTAGGTAGGGTCTGGGTCAGGGTCACTCCAAAGACGCCTCAAGCCATGAGTACCGTGCATACCTGCACCAGGAGGAAATAACTGGTAACCGCCATTGCCTCTCCACGCTGCAGCATGGACATGAGTCACAACATGGCGCGGTTGAAACACCCACTACCAGCCAAAACAGCTTGCGGGCACGCGTAATGCTCCACGGTACTGATTGTGCCTCCAGCAGTATGGCTATTGCGCTGTGAACCGCATGGGCACGATTTGTAAGAGTGCTTGATACATTTCAATCAAATTAAATAGACATATATATTATTTGACTAAAACATAATTCCCATTGTCATTTTTTATGCTATCATTGTAAGTATATGTTAAGAAAAAAAGCTGTTTTGATAACACTTTTAAGCAAGCTAGGAAATTGAAATGTCTACACGTATCCGTGCATTGTCATCTGCTATCTCGGTGGCACTTATTGCGACCACACCAGCCATGGCGGGGAGTCTACAAGACCAAACTGAAGTCAAAACTGCAAAAACTGAACTGATAATTCCGGGGGCTTCCGCCCAAGAAGTCGCTGACCAGATTCGAGATGCGCTATCGTCCTGGGCGACTCCAGTTACGTTCAACGCCAGAAGCCTACCTGCGGTGCTGCCCTCACGACCTGATAGTCCCACCGCAGTACAAAAACAGTACGGAGGTACCGCGGTAGTCGAATACCAATGCAGTTCAGCTTACGCTGAAATCGTAAAACGCCCCGCACCAATAAAGAACCCTTTCTTCTCTTCGGCAGAAATCATTCAGATATGCGTATATCCCTTCCAGAAAGGGGTAAAGGCATACGTAATGTATAACACCATTAAAAAGACTGAATCCCTTACTAGTGGGCTGTTTAACGGTATTGCAAACTCAATCAGAGGAAACGAGGTTGAGTGGCTGACCAAGCAAATGGCAGGGGTTACTGATGACATCCGTAAAAAAATACCAGGGGTGTTAATTGCCAGAATTGAAGTTCCAGGTCAACAAGTGCAAGAACCTGACCATGATGCAGTTGCCGGAATCATCCCAGCAGAAATCGCAACTGTCGTACCAATGCAAACTACACAACCAAACACACAGATTACACAAGCGGTTACTGCTAGCAAAATCGAGGCGCGGAAGAATTTAACAGCAATGGGTTTTTCCTATCATTCGCAAGAACAATTTATTACTGCTATTCGCCGTAAGGATGACGTCGCCGTACAGCTATTTATGGATGGGGGTGGCATTGATATCTCAGCCAAAGACAAGCGCGGAAAAACCCCGCTAGATATTGCCAAAGAAATTGGCGCACCTAACTTAATACCCATTTTGAGCGGCAAGACGAGTGCCACCGTATCTACCAACCCAGCAGCAACCAACGGCTACGATGCCGTATCTTTTAAGCGACTGCTAGATGAGGCACAAGCACAGCTACCAGTTCCGCTTCAAGAAAACGTCAAAACCCAAATGAATGTCACCATAACAGAGGCGCGGCTAAAAGGCATTAACTTGTCCGAAGATCAGATTGAAGTATTCCGTCGTCAAGTCCTGTCCATGTATCCGCAAATTGCCGCACAGATTAATAGAATCAACCCAGCAACTGGCCGTATGGATTAGTTCAAGCCGACATCATATGAATATCATTTTGGCGTGGAGTGCATATCCTCAGCTTAAGATTAGCCCACACAAAGCATACATTTTAATAACTTGACAAATTAAATATCTCACTCTGTTGGCAAGCAATCATTCCGCCAACAATACACTTTCCATACTCTCATCCGAAACCTAACTTCACGAATAAATTATGTTTCTCATTGATGACTTAATCTATCTTGGTATTCATGCAGCCACAATTCAAGTGCAGTTCTTGGGCGGAATACCATCCCCAAATCAGGAACAGGTCGCTCAAGTGGCCGTAAAACCTATAGTTTCGATGTTCAGTGCGTATAGGGAGTGTATTTATGAAGGGGTGGTCGTCCCTTATTCCAAGCCGAGTCCTGGAGTTCAAGAAAAAGATACGATTGCTCAAACGACCCATGATATAGATGGTCGCGCCCTCATCGTCTACAAACGCCAATGCCCGGACAAGGCGGCAGAAAAATTATTTTTGGCAGGTGAGGCAAAATCCATTTCAGTTGTCAACGGGAAAGACATGGTATTCGTGAAAGAATTCAATCCCGTGGATGTAAGAGAACCAGCATGGATGGCGCAAGTTATGAATACACTGCGCCATTCAGATAGCACCGTTGCATCTGAATTTAGAACTTACGCCAATTTGTCGAAATTGGAACCTGATAATGTAAACTCAACAAATCCAGAATCTCTCCAAAAGGCGAATGCGCAAGAAGAAATAAAACAATAATGACACTTACTCCTTTTCGTTCATTATACAGCCCCATGCTAATCGCATTCACGGCACTCCTGCTTGGGTGCGCCACAAACACCACACTACCTCTTACTGGTAAATACATTGGCTATTCAGATGCCAAGTTAAAGGATTTTGGCAGCGGGATAAAAAATGGAATTATTGCAGGAGGTGCCGCAGGTGGTGTTGCATTTGGACCTTTTGGTGCAGTCCTTGGTGCAGCTGCGGGCACAGCCTCTGGATTGGTAGCGGGGACAATTAACATGTTTTCAATTCCCTGTGGAGTTGGAAGCGTTGATATCACTTTTGAAAGCATTGAGGGAGAACAACTTACTGCCAATGCAGAAAAGATTTCGGTTTGTCATCTAAAACCGGGAGACCCAATAACCTACTTTAAGGTGGGTGACAGTGTAATGATTTCTGCCAAACAACAAAACATTCAGCAAACTTACACGAGCAAAGATACCAAAACTACCCCAGTGTCAGCAAAGTGAATTTCGCGAAGTTAATGCAAAAAACGGACCAGGCAACGCTAACCACTCAGGCACATCAAAACATTGAATTACCGTGCATATGGATAGTGCTTTCACTTTAAAATAAAGCCCAAAGAGACATCCTCTTGAAAGATGTCATTCGGACAAAAAGTACTGAAATAACAAATCAGCGAAGGGAGTTATAAAATGAAAGAAAACATTGATAAATTACTAGGCAACAATGAAAACGTACTACTGAAGAAAAAAGAAAACAACAAAATTCAACATATTGACAATATTTCCGCACAAAAACATCCCGACATTGGAAATGCCTACGTTACGCCGATTGCGCAACATGTTTTGGACTATGACCCTGAAGCACTGATATGGCAAGACTCTCCATCCTTGGCCACTATGATACCTAGCATAATAAAATGGCTTTTTATCTTTATCATTTGGTTTTTAATACAAACCGCTATGCAACCTATCAAAAGCAATTTTAAGAATGCCGAAGCAATGGCCGCATCAGCGCCTACAGCTCAGCCCATTGAAAACAAGCAATCAAAGAAACATCAGAAAAATACTAAGCACAGCAAAAAAGCTGCAGCATCAATCCAAGAAAATGAAAGCACCATTGCCACGCAAAATACGAATACACCAGAGAAGAATGATGACACATGGTACAAGATAGTTTTCTGGTCTGGAGTTATAGTTTTTACATTCCAGATTTTTGTTCACATAGAATCCGCGATGCAAATAAAATGCACAAAATACAGAATGACATCGCAAAGACTAACCATACAATCTGGTATTTTAAGTAAAAACATTAATTCATATGAAATTCACAATCTAGGCAGTGGCCAAATATATTCCCCATTTACGCTAAGAATTTTTGGCGTGTCTAACTTATATATCAGTGGATTGTGGCTAATTGGAATAAAAAATGCGGAGGCCGTCCGAGACCTAATGCGAAACGCAGGACAGATAGAAGCTAGTCGTATGGAAAAAGCGCGTTTTAGATAAAAGGCGAGCACAATCTACAGTATTGTATGCACTACTCCATAGTGCATACAATATAATTAACAAAAAGTCATTAATTGAATTGACAAAACACATCGCAAAGTCAAGCGTCGATACTTCCTGATTGCGGCTTTTCTGTTTTCTTTTTTTGTATTTCTGCCATCTGCTGGCCTTATAGTGTTCCCGCAGTAGAACTGCGTCCACTTATCCACCGTAGCATTCACATACTTGGAAAGCCAGAACATTTCAATGTGAGTCACGTCATCTATTTTGAATAGTTCCTTATCTTTGGTGCTTGTTGTTTCAAGAAGAAATCATCGCTCATATAAAGACTATTGGCCTAAGCAGATGTACATACCAATTGAGAACTCGATGGTAACTGGCAGAGTAAAACAGCCTTTTGTCACGGTGCTAAACCAAAAACATGCAAGTAAAAGCATTTCAATGTAATAATCATATTATTGCTACTATTGGTCAGCTAGTACTCGTTCAAAGGTCCACCACATAACCAACCTTGGGGCTGTAGCGGCAATCTCGGTTGTACGCCACGGCATCTGCGTCCTCAGCCATACCAACGTTGCCCGCGATGAGATCGCGCACCGACTTGGAGAGACGACGGAGGGCGCGCAGCTTCTCAGTTAGCCCCATTTCATCGTAACCATCCATAGCTTCGTCAACCAGTTCTTTGCAATGCTCATGCTGCGAAGCATGGGGCAGAAGGTTGACGTCATTGATGACATGGTATTCGTCGATAAGGCCAAGTCTCTGCTCAAGTTGGGACAGTTCACTCGCCTTCGCATGTATCTGGAGAATCAACACAACAGGGAAGACATCTCCACCGCGTTGTTTTGTCGAACGGCGACGTTGGAAGTGCAGGTCGAAAGTGGCAAGCTGCCTGCGTCGCACACAGCCTCATATAAGACCTGATGAGACTTAAGAAGATGCTCACGGAGGCTGTAATTTTTCGGCACCGCGACATGTTCGCCTATGCCGACCTGGCTCTCAAAACATGCCCCCATTTGGTTAATGTCGTGCATCGGCGTTTCCCTATGGTATTTATCGACGAGATGCAGGACACATCCTGGGAGCAAGAATCCTTCCTGAACCGTATCTTCGATAGCAAGTCTGTGATGCAGCGATTCGGAGACATCGACCAGAAGATTCTCTCGGACGAGGAGGGCGCCGAGTTCCTCACGTTCCCAAGGAGTGAGTATGGCAGCATCGGTACAAGCAAAAGGTTTGGTACTGCAATTGCTGCTGCCGTGGAAAGCGTCCGGGTGAATGGTGATGCGGTCATCGGAGAAGGTGTTACCACCCATCCCCCAGTTCTTCTTCTGTACTCCACTGCAAATGTAACCAAGGTGGTCTCACATTACGGGCGCAGCTTTCTCGCCCATTACCCAGTCGGCCCCCGCGCCGGTCAAGTCGAAAGAGCCTGCACCGGTGCAGGGTGGCTTGTGTGATTAATTCCTGAGGGAGGTGCATGCACCTGTCTGGCGGTACCTATGATTTAGCAATATGATGTTTGGATGATTAAAGTATTGTCCTTATCCCTGCTACTGGCCAGCGCCAGCGCAGCCGCCCAGGTTTACACCTGTACTGACCCGCAAACCGGTCGACCCATCTATAGCAATTACCCCGGTTGTACGGTGATGAATACCGGGCAACCCGCACCTAGCCAAGTGGTGCAGCCCGCTACGCCGGCGCAGACCACACCGCAGCCCGTACCCACCGCGCCAGCCATGCCGCCCGTGCAGGGTTTTACCCCACAGCCAACTCTGGCAGCCAGTCAACAGCTACCCCCTCTGCCGGTTGTTACTCCTGCGCCATCCTTGCTGGCGCCGATCTTCCAGGCAATCAAATGGCCATTGATCATCATGCTGACGGTGGGCGTGCTGGCCGTGATGCTGCCCAAGCAGCGACGCGGCTCACGCGGCCGTGGCAAGCAGCCTGATCGCAGGCAGGAACCGCGCACGGTATCGGCGCCCGAGGCGCTGCCGGAGCAGGAGTCTCCGCCTGTGGTTAAAAAGCCGATGGATTACGGCAATGCGCGCTTCTGCCTGAAAAACAAAAAACTATTGTCCGAGCGCGAGCAGGGCTGTTACTGGCGGCTGGTAGAGCACCTGTCGCCGGATTTCATTGTGCTGGCCCAGGTGGGTTTCAGCCAGATCCTCAGCACCAAGGGCGGTACTGGCGAACAGAACAAGGCGCTGTACGGCACCATGCGCCAGAAGGTGGCGGACTTTGTGGTATGCCGCAAAGACCTGAGCGTGGTAGCGGTAATCGAGCTGGACGACAGCAGCCACCGCGGTAAAGAAGAACAAGACAAAAAGCGCGATGCCGCGGTGCGCCAGGCTGGACTGCTGGCCTTCCGTCTACCCAATACCCCCGGCAATGAGCCGGTGAAGAACCTGGCGGATGTGTTGCGGCGGATGTACCTGGGCGCAAATTCCGTATCATCTACTACGGGGCAATCTCCCGCAGCGAAGGAAGCATGATGAAGCGAAGATTGGCAGCGGGTTTCTCCCTGTTGGCGTTGGCGAGTACCGCGCAGGCTATGGAGGTGGAAGTACGCGGTCATGCCGTGCTGATGTCCGGGCCGGTAACCGGCATCGAGCTACGGGTGCTGGAAAGCACGCTGGAGAGTCATCCAGACATCAGCACTGTGGTATTGAGAAATTCACATGGTGGCGATGCCCGTACCGGCTACGCAGTGGGAGAGTTCATCCGCGCGCACAAGCTCAATACCGCCTTGTCCGGCTTTTGCATATCCTCCTGCTCTCGTATGTTCCTGGGTGGTGTGCAACGGCAGTACTCCGATGAGCAGTCACAGGAAAAAACCTTTGTCGGCCTGCATGGGAACTATGCTCCCGATGGAAGCCTGCAAGCGAATCGCATGGGCTACCTGAAAGAGTGGGTCATCAAATACAGCGATGGCAAGGCCAACCCCGACCTGGTGGAGCAGTGGGTGCACATCCCCAATCATCACGGTTATATCGCTTTTTATCACCGTGATGCCAACATCCTGCCGGGTACGCAAAAGGTGATGCTGTGCCAGGGCACAGAGGATAAAGGCAAGCGACAGGAGCAATGCGCCAAGCCCGATATGGGCGATGCGCTGGCTAATGGGATTGTCACCTCATGGGCGATATATCCCTTGCGTGACAACAGGCAACAAGCTGACTGAGGTTGGTTAAATGCACAAGCTGATAGGCTGGTTTATTGACGCTTTAAGGCTGGGGGCGTTGCTTGTGCTCTTGCTGTGATGGGGCTGTAATACAACCGCACTTCCAGATTTCCAGCTGGGTGGGCGCTCATTTCTCCTGGACCAATAGTCGCCAGCTTTGGGATGCTTGGGTTGGCTTGCTGGTTGAAGGCATGTTCATACAACTCATCATGGCCAGCATCACCGTGCCGTTGCTACTGCTTATTTATCACCATCATGCCACCAAGGTGGCACTAGCCCTTTCAGTTGTTTTTATCAAGCGCGCCATGGCTGGCGCGGCGATGCCGGCGATCCTGTTCTTGATGCAGCAGTATGGGGAGGAGTTAGCGGGGCGCAAGGCGTAGTTTGATGACGTTATCGTAATTGACGTATGATGCATTATGCATGAGCGGCTTTGCAGGTCGCGCATTTCTGCAGCTTGTCATGTGGCAAATTTTTTGCCGCAGCCTGTCTTGGAGGCGTTATGAGTGATGATTCGTTGTCGGTGTTTACTGCCCAGGCCCGCAAGGTTCTGGGGTTTTATGTGTACGCACTGACTGATCCGCGTACGCGAGAGATTTTCTATGTGGGCAAGGCTTCTGCCAACAACCGTGCGTTTGATCACCTAAAAGCCAAACCCTCCGAATCCAGAAAGTCGCAGCGAATTGAGGATATTCTTGGTGCTACCGGGGATTGGCCCTTGGTGGAGGTGCTGCGATATGGGTTGCCGGATGAGGAAACTGCTTTTGAAGTTGAGGCGGCCATTATTGACGCGATAGGTCTGGAGAACCTGACTAATGAGGTGCGTGGACATGGTGTGCAGCGTGGTCGCATTCTGGCTTCCGAGGTGAATCGTTTTGCAGCTGATCCGGTGGCCGTAAGTACTCTTAATCAGCCGTACATGTTGTTTTACATTCAGAATACTTACTCTCCGACGCTGTCCGCCATGGAGGTGTACGACAGTGTTCGGCAGTTCTGGCATGGGGTAAGTGCCAAGGAGCGTGAGTCCCTGGAGCATTCAACAGCACTGGGTGTGGTCGATGGTGTGGTGGTGGCGGCCTATGAGATTGCACAGTGGTTTGGTGCTGGCGCAACCATGTCCAGTCGTGCGCTGCGTGTCGGGGCGGAGGACCGTTGGGAATTCGTTGGCAGGCAGATCCCTGATCATGAGTTGATTGGCAAATTGTTGGTGGATGATGAAGGCCAGCCTATTCCAGCGCGGCAGAAGGGTTATAGCTATTTGCCGTTGAAGTAGGGATGCGGTGGAGGTCAGCAATGGTTCAAGTCGATATGGCATGAAATCGGAGTACGATTGCCCCAAATCGGCCCCAAATTTACGAAAGCAGCCTTGTAACGTAGAACTGGCTTAAAACGGCCCTGGGTTCGATTCCCGCCTCCACTAAATTCACATGTCACCGAAAGACATGTAACGACAAAACCCCGATAGCTTAAGGCTTTCGGGGTTTTTTCTTAGTCACGCTCAGTCGGGAGCGGTCTCGCAGTGGCACACAAGAGGCGCAAGGGTCAAATGCAAATAACCCGCTCGTATGCACTGCTGTTCATCGTGCTGAATACGCTGCTCGCTGCATGGCTTTTCAGCCCTTGCGCCCCATTCATACGGTCACTGAGAGGGACTCCGGTTGCGGTGTTTGCCATCAGCTTCGCACTCGTCCTGGTGTCCTTGCTGATTATCATCGGGCGGGTGGCAGTCGATGACATAAAGAAAAGGAAGACCATCCCGACGCAGCTTTTCCTGTTCGGGTGTGGTTCGCTGGTTTTATTCAAGGTAGTTGCGAGTCGGGTGGCCAACTCTTGCGTCCATTGAGGGTGTACTCGAAGTGGCTCGAAGCTGCGGTTGCAACAGATAGGCCGGGACTGACCCTCTGATACCCGCAAGTCCAGCCGCCGGGGGCTTGCTGCAGCTGATAAAGAAAAGCCGCATCATGCGGCTTTTCTGTTGAGTGGGAGGCATCTTATTGACGGGTGAATTCAGCATCCAGGCCGCCGCCTTGCAATCCGGGCTGGTGAATGGGATAGGCATTGCCATTTATCACAGCCTGGCCCATGCGCGGTTTTCCGCTGCTAACGGCTTGCAATCCGTTTTGCCCCGCCATGGTGACTCGTATTTGCTGCTGGGCCACCCTGGGGTTGAGCATTGGCCAGTGCTGACCTGCATCGATGATTTCATTCATGCGCTGTCTTTCTGTGTGACGGGTAATAAAACTCAAATATCCAGATCTGCAACAAACTGCACCGCCTTGTCGCCCAGCTTGTCGATAACGCTCTGTCTGACTTTGCTGTAAATATCGTCATCCAGCGTCATGGTATTGGTGGATTTGTATAAAGTCATGCTGGAGGTGGAATAGGTAAACCAGAGAAAGCCGGTGGTGGTTTCGGTGGTATTGAAATAGAAGGAGGCGTTTTTCATCACTACCGAGCCATTCGACAAACTGCAGGGGGCGATCTGGAAGTTGCCTGCGCTTACACTGCTGCTGGCGCTATTCCATAACAGCAGGCCGTGGCTGTTTTTATCCAGCGCACCCAGAGCGTCGATAGTGGCTTGGGATACAGCGGCTTCGTCGTCTGATGCAATGGCCTTCAGTATTTCAAGCACAGCCTTGTTCATGGCAAATGAATCGCCAGAGGCATTGTATTTTTCAAACTGGAAAGCCTGAATCACCCAGCCCAATGGCTCCAGAACACTTTGATAAAATGCATACCACTGCTCGGTTTGTGCCTCTCTGTCATATTTTTTATTCGCCGCCAGCTGTGCCAGCAATGTGGAATTCAATACGTCTGATTTGTTCTGCCTATCCAGGCCAGCCACAAAGGAAACCAGGCTGCCATCCACCACATAGCCGCCTTTGCTGTCAACGGGTGGCGGTGTGGGGCTGTCTTTTAATAAACCGGCCGGCAAGGCCAGATTGCTGCTGGGTAATTGCAGGCTATTGATAAAGTCGAGACGTTCTGAAATGCCAGGCATGATGATTTCCTTCGGTTAACTGAGAAAAATCGCTCAAACAGCCAGCCGCTTAAAACCGCAGCAGTGTCACCCGTCGGCATGCTTGACGGGGCCCATGGGTGGCATCGGTACGGTGGCTTTTAATGGTATCGGGTAGCGTCCATTTGGCAGACATTTCACGCAAGCCACACTCTTTCCTTTTCTGACTAAAACCTCTGTCGGAGCTAGCCCGGTCCCGTCAGCGCGAGCCGACGCAGACGTGCCGCTCAGGGTTTTAAGCGGTCGGCTGTCCGCAGCGGCGCGACGTTAGCGCGCCGCAAGTTCCGGCCGCGCCCTGGGCGGTGCGGATGGGGCGGGAATTCGACGCGCTGCGGGTCGCCTTTTCTTTGGGTACTTTCTTTTGGCGAAGCAAAAGCAAAGTACCTCGCCGGCGGGGCGAGACCCGCGAAGTAGGTTTTTCTGTCGGTATTTCGTTGAAAGGTTCAGGGTGGAAATCTGCAACGCGGATGATGGTATGTATGCAGTTGCCGCGTGGTAGATGGCAAGGAGAGCCTGCTTGGCCAAGCCCTTCCTCACCTCCAATGCCATCACCCGACAAGTTCTGCCGGATGATGCTTGTGTTGCCGTAACATCACAAGAATATAGCATTCTTGCATTGTTCAAAATTGAAATTACAAAATCTATTTTTGTACGCGACTGGCTGCCTCGTATTTTTCAGACTGATTTGGAATTAGTAGCGCCGTATAAGCACGGCGATCAAGGATGCAAAGAAAGTCATATTCATACCCCGTATCCGGAGTGAGTTGCCCCTGTTCGGGATTCAAGATTTGAACTCCATAGCTTTGGCAGGCTTGTACTAACAAATTTCTATCAACTAGATGTAAATCGTTTCTACTCTTAATGGCGGCTAGTAGTCTGGCAGATCTTTTGTGCGTAGTAGCGTATGTAGAAATGCTTGTCATGTCTAGATAAGTTATTGCGGATGAAATGTTTTGCGCATTAGCTGCCGCTGCTTGTAGTATTTGTTCTCCAATATTGGCGGTAAACTCAAAGCCACTTGGCCTGAGAATAAATACATCTTGATCGAGTACTATATAGTCAAAGTCGATGTCAAGCCTGAAGATGGAGGATGTCATCATTTTTAAAAGGCCGCCGTCAATCCAGGTTAGTTTTGATTTTGTAATTCCTTTAAATTGACTGGCTCTTCGAAATGCGTATAGCTTCCTATTCTGATTGTCAGTAAAAATGGCGTAATAATATTCTAAATCTGCGATGGCATCTAGTGCGTGTACGTCACTAGGTAAGTTTGATAAAGAGATTACACTATCCAAATCTCGTAGATATGCTGTATTTAAAGCAATTTTTAACTGCTCCTCGGATGAGTATTTTTCCGCAGGATCGAATGTTTTCATGGCCCCCGCTGAAGCAGGAAGCCCCAGTCTGGAAATGGTTTCTAGCAGCATTGTTTTTAGTTCATTTTGCACTTGCACTGCCACTGGAATTTGAATATGTCTTGGGTTTTGAGATTGCGCATCCTCAAAAAATCCATATAGAGTAACCAGTGTTATATTTTGCGAATTGAAGTTCATTGCCATTCCGAATTAATATAATAATTATTTATCAAAAAGTAAAAAATCTGTAATTCTTATGGGTTGTATTTCAATGTTTGGCGCAAGGAAATTTTTCTTGGTAATTAATACGTGCGATACGGAGTTGTTTCCTGATTGTGCATTGGGCCTTATTGAAAGTACTCGATAGCCTGCCAGGGAGAAGAAGAAATTCATATAATAAATTTCCATGTTGCCAAATATGTATACAACAAAGAGAAGGGCACATAGTGCAGAGTATAAATCTTGTATCGTCGTTACTGCTGACTGAAAAAGAGGTAGCAGCATGGCAAATATATAAGTGATTAATTGTTCGCGATTGTCTGTAACGTTTTCGGGGCGTATTCTTTTTCTATCATTTTGTTTGATTGCATAGATTATTCTTAGCGCAAGATATGCATTTGGGATTAGTGCAAGGCTAATAAATGTAGGGAAATATATTTCCCATGGAACCAAGCCAATTCCTCTGATTGCCATTAGGATGAATAGTGGTGCCATACACGCAAGTACCAGCATCAGTCTCATGAAGTCCATTTGGCTTCCTTTTCACTTGTACTGACTTGATCTTGGTTTCGATAAGAATTGCATGCTATTCTTCATTGAGTTTCGGTTCTATCAAGAAATTCATCATTATCTTTCTATATCATCTTGGATTGTCTGTAATTCAAAATATTAGGTTGATAAATAATTTTGGTAATGTGTAAAATCGACACCTAAATGACAAAGGCACACTCGCGTGTGTGCCTTTGTCATGAAAATACGTCAACGATTTATGTCAAATGTAGCAATCTGTTTCATCTTTCAAAACCTGAATGGCCATGCTTATTGTTTTCAATGGATTGCCTGTCATGTCGTTTGCGTCGCATGAAAAATATTAAGCCAAAGTATGGAAATATGACAGAGGGAAGGCTAATGGTGAAATTTACAGTACACTAGATTTTTGGGCTAGCCCATTTGTAAAAATTAACCGTGATGTTGGATTGGTGGCACACGCGCCGCTTGATCTTGAATAGAAGAGGAAGGTGAGGGGGGAGGTGGTGCGTACAAAGGTTGCGTTATGTCGCAGGCGGTTCTGCTGAGCTATAGAGAGAGAATTTTATTCTAGTATTCAAGCGCGTTGATTTTTTTCGTTCATCCAGGCCATCCAGCCCGCTCTATGAGCTTGCGCATCGTATAAGGCATGATGCCACGGCCGCTGTTCAGTATGAAATTTATTGACGGCAGCATGGTAAGCACCTGTATCGATCATGGGCCTCAGGTCCAGCCAGCCATTAAGGTTTTTTAATGGAATATCACCCAACGCTTGCAGCAGAATTTCTTTGTCGAGAAAAGAATCACAGGCGATGATGATTGATCGCGGTAGCGTGTTAAGCCATTCAGCTATTGGCTTATTGATTTCTTCGTAAGAGGCCAGATGTGCAGGGTGTTTGCCAAGATGTGGCAGAACATTGCTGACGACAAAGCTGTTGCACTTCCCAAGTGGGAAGTCTGTTACTTCAAGATAGAACTCCCGCTTTCCATCCTCACTAACCATTGCCAAGCTTATCAACCCCCTATCTTCTGGGTTGGTATATTCAGTATCAAGAAATAAAATCATCGCCAATTTCCTTTTTACGTGACTGGTTTTTCTTGCTTATCAACACTTCTACTGCTTGCTTGGAAAACAGGTAGCGACGCATGCCATTACCAGAGAAAACCACTAGGCTAGTCAAACAGCCTTCTCGTGCTTCATTTCGGATCGTGGCAGGGCTGAGCCCTGTAGTCAATGCAAGTTGGCGGACGTTAAGTGTCGACTCCAGAATCTTAAAGGCCCCCTCTAACTCGTTGCGGTGGTAGCGCATTTCATATCCAGTGGATATGGCGGCCACTAGCCCTGGCCCCAAAATGTCAAACTGCAGCCGGTATCCCTTTTCTGATGCCATCTGGTGTGCCTCATAGATGGAAACCAAGTTGGTGTTCTGTATGTAATCCTGACGATATGCCTCAACATCTGCTGCCCGATACGTGATGCATATGGCTGGTTCGCGTGACTGATAGGGTACTAGCAGACCTGCACTGCTCACTTTGTCAAGCTGATGGGGCCGTATGCTGAGTAGCTTGCAGACCTGAGGCTTTGTTAAGAGGTCCGTATTGGCAAGGTTGCTTGTTCGCTTGTGCCCTCTGCCTGCTCGACTTTCATAAGGTATTTGAGAGCATATTTTAGCTAGATCTAGTGTGGCAACATCGGAACGGCGAAATAAATAGACCAATCCATCATCTACACCAGGACCATGAATTGGCTTGATGCCTGCAGAGATGATCTTGTCAGCAATATTTGTAGCATTGCATCCAAGCTGTCGGGCAATCTCCCTGGCAAAAACATATTGCTGATGAAATTCATGTATGTCTTCAATAGTAAAACGTAATTGGCGTGTCATGTAGATCTCATGCGATAGCAAGCCTGAGCGTGCCACATGGTAAATGGCACCCTGGTAAATATCCAATATCGTTGCCGCCTCTGCAGCATTCAAATAGCTACATTCTTTTGATGGGGTTTCAACAAGGTATAACTCAAGGCTAGGAAGGCCGACCCTGATGTCGTAGGAGCCGACCTTCACTCTGCCAGCTAAGGCTAGTCCTAGAAGATTCAGCCTTGAAGAAAAATCAATGCCGAAATGATCTAATTTTATTCTTTTCCATCCCTCTTTATATGGAGTGATGCGGGAAAGTGCTGACTGCAACCTGGCAAGGCTATGGCGAGTGATGCCGCTTTTTCCTGAGCTGCCCCTGCTGCTAAGGGAGTATTTGAGAACCCCGCGCTTGACGAGCGTGCTGACAACATGCGGGCTGGCATTGAGAGTGGTTGCAACAGATGAAAAGGTTAAATCTTCACTTGTAGTTTTGTTATCAATGGTTGCTATTGAAGAATGTGGATTCTGGCGTGAAAGCCAATCATTGCCGATCATCTTCAACTCATCATCGAATGATGGCGCTATTTTCAGTCCATTTAGTAACGGACTAGCTGTGTAACGCGGTCCAAGCTCAAATTGGTGCCTAAATCTTCTGTACAGGATTCCAACTAGTGCGCGTCTGAAGTTGCACTGCTCGTTAATGTCAGTTAGGAAAATATAATTTTGTGCGCGATGAAGGTCGGCAAGGGTTATTTTCTCTAAGTACTTTGCATCAAGAGTCGTGGCGCTACTGCAGCTGAATAAAATGCTGAGGGTGATAAATCGCTGCAGCTCTGTGCAGGTAAGTAATTCAATGTCGACTAACTGATCAGGCGTTCCTACTGCTATAGCTGGGGCTTTGTCTAATGGAAACCCGCAAACGCAATGGTGCAATTGTGAGAAACGCCATGGCACACGTTTCATGCAGCATGGGCAGCAATCTACCAGCAGTATTTTATGTTTAGGGCACACCGTGGTTAGTCTTAAATCCCATGATGCCCGTTGCAGCGCCTGCTCTCCAAGGCAAAGCGGGCACCACACACGGTATCGATTACGAATCAGATGCAATGGCCATTCATAACCTTGCCAACTGAACGTGCGATATCGACCTATTGGTGCACTTAATGGACGGGCTAGAGCTTGCAGCGCATCAACCTCTATACCAAGTTGCTTACTTAGTCGACTCAGAGAGTAAACTCCAAACTGGGGTGTCATGGATGCTTGATAGATGCTGCTCCGCTTCTGCTGCAAGTAACTGAGCAGATCATGGACGTGATGTAGGTAATTCACGTCGGCCAGACGGAGTAGGTAACCCGCAAGGCTTTCTGCTTTATCAGGGAGGGGACGCATCAAAAGAAGAGGGATTTCCTCAATGCCTGGCAGAGTCTGGGTTTTCATTGCCGTTTCCCCCTGAGCTGGTCGATCCAACGCTCAATGGCTGAGTCGTCCCCCAAAAATGGATTGGCACGAAGCTTGCGGTTTGCTGACAGAAGGGAGTGATAGCTTCGGATCAGCTGTTCACGCTCAATGCGCACTCCTCCTCGCATCAATGCCGTACGCGAAGCATCGTAGATCAATGTCGTAAATGCGCGGAAATTTCCACCCGTAGCCAAGTAAAAACGCGCAGGCAGGGTGTCATCACAGAAGCCGCTTGGCTTTTCAAAAGGAAGCGCCTGTTCAAAAAATGTCAGTAATCGTTCGAAGTCTGCCGGTCTTTCTAGCCAGTTAAATGAAGGGAGATCACGACGCAGCGGAAAACGTCCTGCAAGTTGCGGGCTGTATTCCAATACAGCATGTGCTGTCGGCATTCCGACCAGAATGAAGGGGATTCCCGAGTGGTTGATCAAGCTCTTGATGGCATCAGCCACCGCTTCGATACGTTGGCGCGTCCCTCGTTCCACTAGATGCTGGAACTCATCAAGAATCACGAGCTGCACACGGCATCTCTTCAGTAATTCCATCAGCCGCCGGCGTTTGAATTCAACGGTGCCGCGGTCTGCGTATGGCGCCCCCATCGCATCCAGTATGGAGCTGAACAGTCCACCAATTGTGACTGGGAGCTGTAATGAAGCCTCCAAAACGGGTATTTCGGTTCCTTCAACAGTATTTTGTTTCGGATGCAACTGTTTAAACGTGTCGATCAGGGTGCTTTTACCTACACCTGTATCACCGGTGATGAGCATACAGAGTGGTTCACGCAGATCTGGCGACTCGGCTAGGCATCGGTCCATGTCGGCGAGGATGGCAATGAACAATGGGTATCGGATGCGGATGGCGGCGATCTTTTTCAGTAGCACATGAACGCGCTTTGGATCATATTTCATGATGTGGCTCCCAGATCAGGTGAAAGGTCAATAAACCAATCCTCCCCCAAGCTTTCAGCTGGATACAGGCTAGTTGATGCCGTGCTGCGATGCTGTTCTTGGAGGGAGGCTGACTGGTCACGTTTTTTCGTCTTCGTACGCTTGCGAGTCCGTTGAGCAAGGTCGTGCTCGGCTTCTTGGTGGAGTTGGTGAACCTCTCGGCGCAACTTGGCCTTTTCCTGCCGAACTGTGTCCGCATCCGGCGTGCTAGCTTCGACGGTATCGGATTGAGCGATCCGGGCTTTGCGCTCACGTTGAAAATCGAGCCAACTTGTACCTGGCTCAAGGTCTTGGGTCAGGCATTCCAGCCGGATCAGGCCCTTGTTGATGGGGTCGTATATGTACGCTTGCGTTACATCCTCAGGGTCGATCCGCAACATCACTTTCTGTTTGGTGGCCAAGCGCTTCTGCAGGTGTATGAGATAGGGGTGGTGGTAGACCAACCCTTTGGTGCCGATGCGCCCATTACTGATCGTTCGTTCGAAGGTGAGCCCGGTCTCGACCTCAAGGGTGAGACTGCTGGGTAAGGGGGGAATGGGGTGTTCTTCAACCAGACGGGTCCAGCACTGCAATGGTGTCTCGCCAAGTTCACTGTGACGAGTGTTGTGGTACTCCATTACCACCCAGCGGTAGACCAATTGACGCAGCTCATGCAGCGTCAGGTGGGCGAGCTTTTCTGAAGGGTAATCCCCACGTTCCCTGGTGTTCGAGTAGGTTGTTCCGGGGAGTTTGTGAATCAGCCGTCGATTCTGGGTGCCGAGGAACCGCTCGCCAGGTCCCCGGTACCACGGCATCCCTGGTGGGCAATACTGCATGTCCGCGTGCATGTCCGCACAAAACTGCTTGTGAGCATGGCCATGAAATTCCGGGCCATTGTCCATGCAGATCAGACGGAACTGCCCCTCTACCGGCCAGGTGAAACTGCTGCCATTCGGCAAACTATCCAGGATGGCTTGCTTACTGGTCACAGCCTGACGCAAGCACATCAGGACAGCGATACTTGAGGGCGGCTCCAGATCAATGTAAATCCCGCACACCATCCGGGTTCTCCGATCGAGTGCAACGGTGCAGGTCGGTCTTTTCAGCGGTTGCCTTGTGATGGGGTGGACAACAATGACATCCAGTCGGGTGTGATCGATTTCCACCCGCTCCAGTGGAAACATGGCGATCGGCCCGTTACGACGCGTTCTGAAGTAGCGACGCGCGTATTTTTCACCGTAGCGTCTTGCTTTCAAAATGAAGGGGTCCAGCAGACGGTTGATGAGCTTGCAAAATCCGCCATAGCTGACTGCTCGTAATTTGGCGTCTGCCGGCCGTGCCGCATTTGCCTCCGTGATGCGGTCTACCAGTTCAGCGTGTGCGTCACGTTTACTAATCCGCGCGCGGGTCAGATAAAAGGTATCAACCGTCTCATAGAACAACTCCAGCACTTCCGCATCCACCTGGCCGTAACGGCGGCCGCAGTTGGCTGTCAGGGGTGCCAGCGCCATCACATCTTCGCCGCTGTCGACGAACAAACGGCACCACCTGTAGATGGATGTGTGGCCTGGCGGTTTGGTATCGCCGATCATCGCGGCAATCTGTGACGCAATGGGCTTTACTTCCCACGCCCGAGAAAAGGATTGGGTGTTGTCGAGTACCGCACGCACATACAGCAGCCGACGCCGGAGTGTGCGTTGATGGTGCTCGGGGAGAGCAGAGGGGATAGGTGGCAGTCCATCGTCCCGGAACAGGGCATCTTGGTCCTCGACAATCTTCAGGACACCTTGTTGGTCGTACTCTTCGATGTCATCGCGGCTTATCTGCTTGACGTTGGAGGTTCGCTCATTCAGAAGGGTTGCGCTCTGGTTCGGTTGGGTAGTGAGGACGCGAAATGGCTGACCATAAAGGGTGAGCGAGAGCCCAGGGCGTAAAGGCATTGTCATATGCGTGCTCCTTCGGCCAGGTGTACCGTGAGTAGTGGGGTCACTTTCTCTCGCTTGTCGTAATCCAGCCATCCCTCCCAAAGCAGCCGGTACAGCCCTGCTAAGGTGAGGTCTTTGTTGCCAAAACGGATGGCCAGCCATGCTAACCGGCAGGCTGTGCCCTGGGATAGGAAATTCGCGATGTGCTGTCGATCCCGTTGGGTAACAAACACATCCACATAGTGTTTCAGGAAATTCAGATTGGCGAGTTGGTTGCCAGAACGGATGAGCTTGCTATCCACCACGATGTATTCGTAGCCCAGCGTGGCAAGTCGAAGCCCAATGGCATTAGCCTTCGACTTGAAAGTAGTGTCAGCAGCTACTTCATCGGATTTGACTTCATAAATTGTCACCAGCCGGCTTTTGTCCTTCCAGTGCACTTCAAAGTCTGGGGTGTACCAATGCCACTCACCATCGAGGCAATAGTCAAACTTCCTCGGTTGCCCATATATTTCACGAATGGCTGGGTTGGCTTCTAGGTGGAGCAGCCAGTCTCTTTCCAGCGTACTTTCCCATGGGATTTGGCCATTCATTTTGTAGCTGTAGGACAGACCGATCACTTTTTTGCTGTTGTGGTTGTGGATCTTGCGTACAGAAGGGATCAACATGATTGTTCACCTCCCCATGTGCTGTGCTGCTCCTGGCTTTTGGTGTTGACTACAAGAAACGTGCTGAGAATGAGCCTGCTGGTTTTGTCGATCACGACATGGAGGCTGGGGCGGGTGATCTCCTGGGACACGGGGTCAATCAGCAGAAGATCAAGAGATTGGTGGGGAATAGTTGTAAACGTTGCCGCCAAAGGGATAACCGGCTGGAGATGTGCAGCACCTCGAGGATGCCAGCGCTGATGGCGGTGGCACATGCTGAACTGAATGCTCGACTGGGCTGGAAGGGGGCGGGTCGCACGGCCCCGCCATTCTGGATGGGGTTTCATGGCTTTTCCTTTGGGCTGCAATCCACGGCAAGCGTGAATTGGCTTGGTAGGGATGAGCAGGGACGGTCCCGGGCAAAACGCCCTTGACTGTCCCTTTCGGAAAAGCCAGAATGAAATCGACTGGGTCTATATCTAGTCAGTTTCATAAAGCCCTCAGGTTTTCTCAGAACTTGGGGGCTTTGCCTTTCCGTGATCACAACGAATAACATCGCGCACGGTTTTTACATGGCACTCTCCTATACAAAATGACTGGGTGGGAATGGTTAGCCAGTGATGGCTTCAGCTTTCTCTGGTGATTCTGCCGACAGCGTGTTGGTTAGCTTTTGAGGATCACTGACCACGCCGTCTTTCAGGCCAAGGCGGACGGCAATTTCATGGCTCATACCAATCCGGCAAGGTTTGTTCCCTTTAAGAACCTGGTAAACCAGTGCTGCCGTGTAGCCATGGAACTTTGCCCAATTGCGAATGGATATTCCTTGCCTATCAAACTCTTCGCGTACTTGCTCGGGCGTTTTCATGTGGCACCTCTTCAAAAGTTCACAACATTTCGTACATATATCAGAAGCTAGTTTGTTGATTTGCAAAAGTCAAAAACTATCTTTTCCTGTAGGTTAATGATTTATTTAAATGGGCGTACCATTTCTGACGTTGGAAATAAATTCCCAAGGTTTGCCGCAAAAAAGCCAGAAGTACGTAGCTTCTGGCTTTTTCTGTATCAGAATAATTAAATTTACGTCGTCGCATCATTGGTCAAGCGGCGCTGTTCGACTGATAAGCTCGGATAACACGACGTCTTTGAAGCGATCGAAGATAATCCAGTTTTTGTAGCGTGGCTCCCATCGTCCACGGCCACGGCAAATTGACTCCACAATGCGTCGAGTAGACTCATCAAAGCGGTGATAGACCGAGTAATTGCCATAGGGCAACCGTC
The DNA here is from genome assembly GCF_003202035.1 of Aquitalea magnusonii. GTDB lineage: Bacteria > Pseudomonadota > Gammaproteobacteria > Burkholderiales > Chromobacteriaceae > Aquitalea > Aquitalea magnusonii. The sequence goes on from NZ_QJKC01000001.1 coordinate 191,653, forward strand.
TGAACCAGACCCATACATTCCCGACGGCAAAGCGTTGCGCATCCGGCCACTGATCCATCAGGTTGGAGATGGGTGTCAGAGCATCCAGCTCACCAGCGAATGATGAAGGTTCGGCCGCCCCTTCAATCCACTTCCTTCTTTCAAGATCAAACAGAACGGCATCTTCAAGCTCATTCCAGCTCCACGGCAGGGTAACCATGTCACTGAGGTCAATCTCCAGGGTCGGTAGAGACAGCTCCTGCAGTTTGTCGGCTTTCACATCGTCGACCTTGTGATGGACGGCAATCTCAATGGCAAAAGCGCCATGCGCTGACTGGGCATGACAGTCGACGACTACATCACCACTAGCAGCTTGCAGTCGATGCTCGAGCAACACATTCGTCAGATGTAGGTCGGCATTCTGTTGGAGGGAGAGTTGCCCAGCTGGTGCTTTGATGCGGTGAAACTCCAACACCACTTGTTTGGCGGCTTGGTGCAAGGCTGTCTCGGCACATCCTTGCGCATCGGTTCCCGCTTCGTGGGCGAAGTGGTGGGTTTTCTCCCTTCCGGCATTCTTTGCAATCAGACGCTTATGACAACCAGGGCAGGTGCACTCGCAACTCATGCCGGTTGGTACATCATCTACGTGGACCATTCGGCCATCATCGGCGAGGGCGAAGGTCATCATCGGTTGGGAGGGGCTGGTCATGACGTTTACTCCTGGCGTTGAACACAGAAGTCACGCTAGAGCCCGTTATGCGGCTAGAATAGTCTCAAATTGTCATAAAACTGTTTTGGACAGTTATGGAAGCGCTTGAAAAACAAGAGGAAATGGTAGTCGACGATGACCTGGCTAGTCCGCAAGACTATCTGTCAGGGTTGCTATGCCTGCAGGGCTTCCTTCGGCATGTGCGAAAGACGACGAAGCCGTATCGTGTGCTGCAGGCGTGGTTGGACTATGAAATCCAGCGTATCAGCGAGGGGCATAACACCTCGCAATATGATGCAGAGAACCTCCGCGCCTGCTTTGGCGAAACTGGTGATAAGACTGCTTCGGCGTGGATGGCCTCGACTTGGAAGGTCTTGAACGATTTTGAAGCAGCTCATGGAGAAGGCTTAAGAAGCTGGGCTGCTCAGCATGGGTACTCGGGCTTTTGCCTGCCAAGTAAGCTGGTCAGTCCCGGCGGAGCTGGGAACACTTCCAAGTTTTTCTTCCGCTTCATTGCTGTTACCCAAAAGCAAACAGCTTCTAGCCAGTCAGAAGCACTCACTCCAGACACCCCTGTCCAGTACATCATGGACACTCAGATTCAGCCAGCTTGGTGGATCGGATGGCTCCTTAAGTCAGGGTATAGGCTGTACGGCTGGAGAAAATGGCTTTTCTTCATATATTTTATGACCATTCTGATTGGTGTTGTGATTTACGTTTTTACGGTTTTAATTTCTGCCGTTTATAGCCATTATTTTTTTAACAATTCTACGGAATTTATTGTTTCAGCTATTACCATTGGGGTTTGTGGATGGCTATTTCTTTCACCAATCGTTCGACTGTTTAATTGGCGAATAACAATGGCGCCGGCATTGCTGACAGCATATAAAGAAATTGATGATACTCAATTGGAATTAATGTCCCTGCCGCATGACAAAAATGGTGCAAAAAAAGCAATTCGATTGGTGCGTTATAGCGCGGTATGCCCAATTTGCTTGGGAAAGATTAGCTTAAGGAGTGGTGGGCGACGATATCCTGGTCGGCTGGTTGGGCGCTGTGAGGAAGTGCCTGCGGAGCATGTTTTTAGTTTTGACCGAATGCGGAAAATTGGTGTGCTGCTGCATTAGTATTGATTTTATCTAAATTAGTCTGCGAGGTATCTGATGGCTGTGAGCTTTGGGTTGGCCAAGAAAATAATTGATCATCCAAGCTATAATCTTGGATTGGCATTGCCTTTTATTTCGGCATTTTACATTTTGAATGACGTCTCTCGGATATCCCTGCCATTGCTTGATATTGATTTAGGTACGTCGCTCTCTGTTGTCATCAAAATAATGGGTGTGGCGTTTTATTACATAATTTTCATTATTCTTCTTGTGCTTTTTGGTGGTTTTTCCAAACTGGTAAAAGATTCGAAGTTTTATTTAATTTATCCTATATTTATTTTTTTGATAAGTGTTTTTTCGTTTATTTCCCAAGATGATTCTCCGAGGTTTGGTTTGATATTTGGGGTATTGTCGCTGATGTTATTGTTGTTTTATAAGTTTGACGACGGATACCTGTCACTTTTTTTGGTTTTGCTTGTTGGTGGACTGTTCTCATTATTCAGTTTTGTTGCTGGGATCATGTGGTTTTTTGGGGTGGGTATATTTCAGAATGAAATCGCTGGGCTCTTTGGGTTTGCACATGTTTCGGCAGCCTCGCTCAAAGTTGTGTGGCCAATGCTAATAACAACAGGGTATGTAATATACTATGCAATATTTCAAACCGGAGAGCTTTGGGAGTAAATTTCATTTGTGTAATTTTGGTTTTTATTTTTGTGACAATATATGCGACTCGAAATAAAGCTTGCTAATGGAAATGATTTCATGGAGTTGGTGCGGTGCTCGGCATCGGAAAATCTATTAGAAGGTGCTCGTAATTATGTAGAACTTCATATCTCTCATCTTAAAGATTTCTATGAGTCCAGAAATACTTGCGATCCCTTCAAGCACGTTGTTGCCTATGCCGTGAACGAGGTAGGGATTATTGTCGGGTTTCGTTATTTTTACCACAAGCCAGGCAGCACTCTTTGTCATTTGTTTGCCACGTTTGTAGATGTCGATCTTCGCAAAAATGGAATTGCTAGCAGTCTCATTAAAAAATCCTTTGAATTAGCTGTCGCTGATGGCTGCACGGAGTTTGAGGTCCGACTCACGGAGCCATCTGTCGAGAAAGATGCGCTATTTTATCTATATAAAGAATTTGCCAAATCAAACAGCCTTAAGCTTAAAATCTACTATTGGAATAGGTTAGTTCAATTCGACTACGAAACCTGTAATACATGATTTGAACGGCTGGTTTCATATTGTGATGACACCACCCCAAGAGGCGCAATGTCTAATCTATTCTTAATTGACTCCGAGCTATGGCAAAAGACGCGAGCAGGTGCGCGTGCCGGTCGTGGATTCAGATATCAAGACGCAGTTGGTGCCTTACTTGCTATTGAAGCGTGGTCCGGTGACGAAGCATGGAGTGCGGTGATACCGGAAGGCGTTGACGACATTACGCTCCATGGGCACGTATGTGAAATACGAGCTCAACTGAAATCGCGTCATGATCCCCAAGGGATATTCAGCCTCACTGAAGCAGCATCCTACCTTGCGAAGAGCGCCCGTGATCTGCCTGCAAATTGGATGTTTGAGGGGAGGATTCGTCTTGCTCTCGTCTTTGAACGGCCGGTAGTTGGTTTGACGCCTACAGGCTGGCGAATTAGCCTCCATGACAGCGGCCAACCGCTAGACCCCTTCATTACAGCGCTTGAACAAGCCATGGAGACGTCTTCCGATATCGTTAAGACTCTTCTCAAGCGCACCCACCTCGTTGTGGAGCAAGAGCCTCTTGAACGTGCAATCCCAAGGCTGGAGGCACAAGCAAATCTTGCTCCGGCCGCTGCGCGACTTGTGCTGCAGCAACTCCGAGAAGTTGCTGGCCAAGCGGCCGATGAAAACTTCTTGGCTTCAGCCAATCACCCTGCGAGCCTAGGTTCTTCTGATGTTCAGGAACGAATAGATGCTGTCAGTGGGGTCGTCGACCCAGCCGGCTACCTTACACTTACCGGAGGCCTATGTGACATCGCAAACTTTGGCGAGTCACTGGCCTCTGCAGACTTCTACAGTGGCGTGAATGTCATGCCAGGTCATATCGGGGCTGGTCTTGTTTTCGAACGCCCTGAACACACCACAGAAATTCTTGAGGAGCTTGAGTCGCGACGTGCAGCCTTGGTTGCCGGCCCATCCGGGGCAGGGAAGTCGGCGCTAGCGTGGTTGGCGGCCTATCACACCCGACATGCAGTGCGCTGGTATCGCGTTCGTCGGGTCGGTCCCGAGGATGTTAGCCGTCTTGTCCAACTCGCCCGATTACTGGATGCATGCCCAGAGCGGCCGGTTGGTTTCATGGTGGACGATGTAGGCCATGAGGAGACGGCCGGCTGGGATGCGTTGGTGCGAGAAACGGAGGCGCTGGCTGGCTTGCTCTTGTTGGGCTCTGTTAGAGAAGAGGATGTTTTCACCCTTTCGACAGCAGCAAGGGTACCGATCATTCGGCCTACTCTTGATGAAGAGCTCGCCGAACGAATTTGGAGGGCACTGTCATCCAAGAGTGAAAGAATATTTGGTCACTGGCGAGAACCGTTCGAACTCAGCCGAGGATTGCTTCTGGAGTACACGCATCTGTTAACAGAGGGGCGTAGGCTCTTTGAAACAGTACGTGAGCAAATACGACGGCGGCTTGCCGAAGAGCGTGACGATGAACTTCTAATCCTGCAGCCCGTCGCCTTTGCTGCTGCACACGGCGGCACCATTGATCAAGTACGACTTCGCAACCGGCTCGGTTGGGAGACTCCGCGCTTCGCACGTGCGTTGAACCGTCTCATCCATGAGCATGCTATCCGTCAGCAAGATGATGGGACACTCGCTGGTTTGCATGAAATTCGCTCTATTTACCTAGAGGAAGCGATCCGTGAGGTACTTGGTGATTCGGTCAACGTAGCGGTTTCCGATGCAGTTCATGGATTGTGTGCAGATGATTTTGCCACTTTCATCGTGCGAGTACTTCGTAGATGGCCGGATCAACCGGCTGCTTTAATGGATGCACTTACGCGGCGAGTAAGCGAAGAGGGGCCATCGTGCTGGGCTCCAATCTTGCATGGATTGGGGCTGGCCACTGCTGATCTTATTGCCGCTCGTTGGGTAGCAATCAGCCGTGAGACTGGGATTGACGACCGGTTGGCATCTTTCTCTCTTGGACTGGCAATAGCTGGTTCAAACCTAAGTGATGTGCCAATTTTTTCCAGGTTGACACAGGCACAGGAAAAGTTTGCCCATGTTGCCGTCAAAGACCTCCGATGCAGGCTAATTGAGCACCTTCATGTACCGAAGGACGCGCCGCTATTCGACTTGGGTGCTTATCATGAACTGATTGCTGCACTGTTACCTCTCGCCAGGTGTGCGGAACGGCCAAGCATAAGCCTCAGTTTTAATCAGGATCTTTCAGCAGTGCCACTGATCCCGCTGCTTGAGGTAATCCGCACAGCCTACGAGCTCGCTCCAGAAAATGCGCAATGTCTTATTGATGCGGCGGGGGGCTCCGAGGTGTTGCTTGAGCGTCTCTATTACGAACTTCCGTGGGTTACGTGCCCTAGGCTAAGCGAGCAGGATGGAGTGCAGATTGTCGCTGGTGATGTTCGCTACATTTCAGACGAGATTCAACCCGATATCCATGGTGATGTGGTTCGTTTTTGTGAGCTGCAGCTTGCGGCAGCACCCAATGCCCGTCTTGTAGTTTCTAACGCGGTCTTCCCGGATGGCCGCCCTGTAGGCTTCGGTGATCATGAGATAGCAACGAAGCGTATATCACGAGAAAATCTCCCGCCACCTGCTCGTGTCGCGTGGACACGAGCTCAGCTTAGAGCTGTTCAGCGCCTTGTTGGCGCGTCACGTGAGACAGATCGAACCATTGCTCTTGCGCAGGCGATTGAGGATTTTGCACCGAAGTTGCAAGAGGCAGGCGATTATTTTTGCCGAATGGAGCAACCGAAAGAGAAATGGCGGCTTCAGATTCTGCTACATGGTCTTTCGACTGACTATGTTTCTCCACCTCCGGTAGCTGAGGTTGTGCCAAACGCACTTGCACAGGGAGAATACGCTGGCAATGATGAGATCCATACTTTTGTTAGCGGCATTCAGCGTCTGATTGGTGAACTCACTGATGGGGTGTCGGAAAAACCTGGTTTGATGGCGGCGCGAACAGCTGACTTGGCTAATTCATCCGAGAAAATAGCGGCTTCCAGCATCTGGAGACTTGCCACAAAGGCTCCTTTCGAGGCTCTTCGCCAAATACATGAAACGTTATGGAATATCCGGGCTGTACTTGGAGACACAGCCAATGAGCCTCAGCGCCGACAGTCCGCCGCACTACGATTCAGCAGGGGAAGTCGACGATATCCAACCCTACCTCGGGCTGCGCAAGAAGCACGAGCAAGGGCGGAGGCTGATGTGGCTGAGCGACGAAAGGCGTTCGAGGCGGCCTTTGAGGCCGCAGGTCTGCGTGTCCATGTATATTCCAAGCCAGCTATCGCTGATAGTGGGTACGTGTGGCCTGATGTGGAATACGCGGGGTTACTAGCTGTGGATTCGGTCGTTGACTGGTTTACTGGGCTAGAGATCTTTCGGGAAGTTGTTCAATCTCTTCCTCACTGTTATCGCTTCTCCTATGCGCCGCTCATCAACGATCTGATTCCACCGTTTGCCGTGGTTTTCATTCAGAGTGTTTTGCCTCATGTTGATTTTCAGAAAGAGTGGTCCGCTCATTTACCTTATGCCTTCATAGAGGACGATGCACTTGCACAATTCACGTCTGCCTTACAGGCTCTTATTGCCTTGTCTGCAATATTTGGTGAGCGTAGTCGGCCTCTGAATGAGGAAGAAGAGGCTTATGGATCAATTCTCCTGACGCGGTTTAATACGCATGTTCAGTGGTTTTCATCAGTGTTGGCTGGGGTTCAGGATGAACAGCTAGTCGAAGCTGCTAGCTTTTTGCTGAAATGTTTTGAACGTATTCAGCATGAGTTTGAGGCCACAATGAAAGGTGAAAGCCTAGCTGCAGAGGCCATGAAATTTACTGACGGCACCATGACTGATTTTTCCCTTGAGCAGATCTTATGCCGAATTACGCTTGCTGAGCGGGCGATAACTGGCAGTAATTGAGGGGGGGCGATCGACACCAAAGTAGCCTGGTTAATCATCGTAAATTCACACATCGGATAATTTCGAGGGCTTATGACTATTAGTGAACCAGACTTTCGTCAAACATGGCTTTGGCGTCAGGCGTTTCAAACGCCACGCTCAGACTGCACCACTGATGAGCAAGATTTTTTCAGAACTCAATACCTTTCAGTTCGAGAAAGAGCGGCACAGCTTGTTTCCCGAATAGCTGTTGATTTACCAGGCATGACAGTACACGACATTACTCATTTAGATGCGTTGTGGGACACGGCATCATCAGTTGCAGAGGGGGCTATTAATGTCAACCCTGCTGAGGCATTTGTTCTTGGTGCTAGTATCCTTTTGCACGATGCTGGAATGAGCTTGGCTGCATACCCCGGTGGCCTTTCGGAAGTTAAGACAACTGTTGCATGGAAAGATGCTATCGCGCGCTTTGCGTTGGCTTCTGGCGAAAATGATGGCGAGTGGTTTGATGTTTCGAATCCTCCTGCCATGGTCGAGCAGCGGGTCGTACCAGATGTGCTTCGTCGATTGCATGCTGAACGTGCCGAAGATCTAGCCGAACAAGCTTGGAATGCCTCCGACGGATCGCAACTTTATCTCGTTGAAGATTCAGAACTACGTCGTTTTTATGGACCGACGATTGGCCAGATAGCTCATAGCCACTGGTGGCCAGTGCAAAAACTAGAGCGGGAATTTTCTGAGGATCTGGGAGCCCTTGCAAGTCGGACCCGCAATCGAGTTGATCGTTTGAAGCTTGCCTGTTTATTGCGCATAGCTGATGCATTGCATCTCGATAGTCGGCGAGCCCCTATATTTCTTCGCGCTCTTACAAATCCAAGTGGAATTTCAGCCCTCCATTGGTCATTTCAAGAGAGATTGGCCAGGCCACATATTGAACTTGATTCGATCGTTTTTACTACGGGCCAACCCTTTGGGCGGGAGGATGCAGAGGCTTGGTGGTTGGCATACGATACCTTAAATGCTGTCGATCGGGAGCTGAGGGATGTTGATCTACTCTTACAAAGTCGTGGACGTGAAGTCTTAAAAGCAAGGCGTGTTAAAGGTGCAGGTTCTCCTGAAATTCTTGCCCGGACAGTTATAACGCGTGGCTGGAGACCTGTGGATGCACGCCTTCAGGTGTCTGATGTTCCTCGAATTGTAGAAAGCCTTGGTGGCTCAAAGCTTTATGGTGACGACCCCACAGTGGCACTACGTGAGTTAATTCAAAATGCAGCTGATGCAGTGCAGGCGCGGCGAAGGTTTCAAAAACGATCTGCTGATTGGGGGCTTATTACAGTCGAGCTCCGCACGGAGGGTGACCAATCTTGGCTGATTATCGAGGACAATGGCATTGGCATGTCCGAGCAGGTGCTTACTGGGCCATTGTTGGACTTCGGTACATCGTTTTGGCGGTCACCTCTTGCGATGGAGGAATTTCCTGGGCTCATGGCTGCTGGTATGCATGCCATCGGTCGATTTGGAATTGGATTTTTCTCGGTTTTCATGCTGGGCTCAGTTGTTCATGTCTATTCTAGACGTTGCGATAGGGGTCAAGAGACAGGCCGATTACTGGAGTTTCGAGGTGGTACAAGTGCCAGACCGATCCTTTCTCCTGTTAATGAGCCCCCAGTACCTATCGATGGCGGCACTCGTGTGGAGGTGCTATTGAAAGAGAACCCGTTTCAGGCCGGGGGGTTGCTATGTAGCAACTCATATACTAAGCAGCCGATATCGCTCGCTATGCTTTTGGGTACAATTGCTCCTAATCTTGACGTTGCTATCTCAGCAATAGTTGATGGAAGTACTGAGCCTGTAGTGGTTCCTGGTGACTGGTTGATAATAGGTGATGTTGACCTTAGGAAACGCTTGAATCCTAGTCTTGAAAATTCAAAAATAGGTATCCCCAAAGCCGATCAGGGGCTAATGCAGACTATTAGAGGAATGAATAATGAGCTCTATGGGCGAGCTTACATTTCACCTCCTAGATATTCTTTTTCATCGACAGCCGATGGCTTAGTGACTATCTCTGGATTGCGCGCTGCCAGAATTCGCAATATAGAAGGCGTGCTATTAGGAGAGGCAATTACTGCTGTAAGAAATGCTGCCCACCCACTTGCCACAAGAGAGGCCCTCTCCCGATGGGCATCTAATCAAGCAGAGTTGATCGTATCGTCAGTTAAAGATGAGGAGCGTCAAGCACGCTCTGCGGAAGTGGTCTTGGAGTGTGGCGGAGACATTGGAAATCTTAAAATTGTTCAATGGGGTGCAGACTGGTTGAACACGAATGAGCTAGAAAATCTCCTACATGACATGGAGGAAATTGCCATTCACTTTTATGGTGATTTTGATTACGACGAAGATCTTGATGATGTACACCCGAAGGAGTTCCGAGAGAGTTTCTTTGTATCAGATGATGTGGCCGTGGTACTGCGACACGATGGTGGGGTTATGTCTGTTGGAAATATAAGTTGGCCTCGGTCAGTTACTGGAAATCCAAAATCAAGTGATTCAAACGTTGCAGCACATGTTATAGAGCTAATTCAACGGATGTGGGGTGACAATTTTGAGGAGAGTGATGAGAGGCGAGTTGTCGGAACGGTTAATTCGACCAATATTATACGGGAAGTCAGAGTATTTCGTAGATCAAAAATAGAGGAGTCTCTCTAACCTGGATCGAAGAACGTAGACCTTGAGGCACTCTACTGCATCAAGGGTGTAATTGGGCGAGGTCCCCTCATTCCGGTAAGGGGGGGGAATACAGGGGCGATCTCAAGGTCCAAGTGCAACACCCGCTATAAAACTGAAAAACGAGGCGAGTTGCGCAGGGTTTTTCAGATAAATAATTCCAAAGCCTACTTGCGTAGGCTTTGCTCTTTTCTTATTAGATTTACTCTAAGGGTCGCTTTGAGAATTCCGAGTGCCATTCGAGCACGCGACGAATGTCCTCCGAAAGCTCATCAGGTTTGGGTAGTTCAACAGGGGCTTCAGCTGATTGGCTATGTTCAAACCGGGAGTACTTCGACATCAATTCCTCGATCAGCGCGCAATCTCTCGGCAAGATCTTTGCAAGGTGCTGAATCTTGCCTTGCGTGTTCACAGCCCTTCTATGCCGCTGAATCACGTCCGCGAGCAACACAAACTCGACCATCCGCTCCAACAAAATTCTGAAGTCGCTACAAATGGCCTTGCCGAGAGGGTAGTAGGTATCATTACCTTGTTCTTGAAGAACCTTGCGAGCCTGATTCACTCTCGTGTTTTGCAAGTCCCTGAGCGCAGATTCAGGCTTCTTTCCGTACAGAGGCACATCACCGGACTCGCCTGCCCCCCAGGATTCTTGCCTAATGTGGACACAGGAGACATCTTCCGACTTCTCATTTATGAGGCCCAGGAAGCTCAGCCGATGTGTGAACACAATTACCTGGCGGGTCTTGCTGAGCTCAACGAGGCGCTCAATAGTCCGTTCTTCCCAAGTCTGATCCAGTGATGAGATGGGGTCGTCGAAGATGAAGGATGCATTGCTCGGTTTTTCTGTCAGGTCCGCAAGGAAAGCCGCCAGTGCAACGACTCTTCTTTCGCCTTCACTCAACACAGCATCGATTATTTGTTTACCGATAACGTCCTTGAGCCGCAATCTGTGAAGCACCTTGCCCTTTTCAGCCTTGGTTTTGACCAGCTCTACCTTGATTCGGGTCGCGCCCAAGGCTTGTAGCTCCCTGTTGAAGCGCTTCACATAGCCCTGGGTAATCACCTTTTCAGCTACCTCAGCAGACTTCTGCGAAACGCTTCTTGAGTTGGCCGATGACTTCCATCCTTCGTAGGCCTTGAGTTTCTTGAGTCGCTCAACCTCTGATCTAACTGCGTCAGCCTGCTGGACAACCCATTGCTTCGCTTCTAGTTCAAGCTTCTGATGCCCAAGCTTGCTCCTGTCAATCCCCTTGGCATCGTCGTCGTGCTGGGCGGCCTCGGTATCTAACTGTGACGCATACTGCGTCAAGGTCTTCAAGGCCTCAGCAATGCCAGGCATGGGTGTTGCCGGCGCAGAAATCTCGTCAGCTATCAGTTCCGCCTTCACCCCAGCTGCGCTTTTCCAGAAGGCCTTTAGGTACTGGGGCCAATCTCCTGCTGTGAGCCCGGCAGCCTCGCAACGAGTCTCGATCAACTCCTCTTTCCAGACTTCAGGCAAGGCATTTTTCGCCTGCTCATAGGTGGCTTCTGCTTGACGCGCTTCAGTCTCAAGCTTGCCCTGCACAAAGGCCTCGAACGATCGCAGGCGCTGTTGCGCGCCTTCCGACAACTCTTGATGGCAGAGCACACATCTTGCGCCAGAGTCTGTCACAGGGAATGCGCTCGCCACATATGCTTCATGCGAATATGCGCGGGCAGCTTCCCACATAGCTCGCCATGTCGACGAACCAACATTTTCCAGCATCGCAGCACTCACATCGGCGGACTCTGTTGCGATCTTTCGCTTGGACTGAGCCGTGCTACGCAGCGTCCGCATGCTCTCCAAGCCTACCGTACCGAACGCCTTCTCCACAGCCTCAAGCCCTGTCAGAACTTGTTGAACTTGCGTCTTTCTTGCACGTTTTTGCTTTGCGAGGGCAGAGGGGTCTGATGCTTTCAATCGCTCTACTACTTGGTCAAGCGCCGCCTGATCTTCGTTCGTCCAGGTGAGCAGGCCATTTAATGTTGGCTCACTCTCCTCTGCTTTGAGGTTTGAGTAGTTGCGACCAGCTCCCGTTGACACAAAATCAGCGGGAAGGCTGGGTAAGGCCTTAACAAGCTTCTGCTCTTCAGCTTGCAGCTGTTGCTTTACCAGATCACAAACTTCGGCCAGGTTCTCGAATAACGAGACGACAGGCGGGGTGTATGCAGCCGCGCTTTCGTTTCTCAAGTAGTGTGTGGCTTCATCCGTATCAAAAATGTCCACCGCACGCAGATCTTCGATAGGTGCTGGGTTGGCAATCCACGTACAGGGAACCGATTTTTCATCAAGCTCGTAGGTGATCTGGCATTGCCCATTTTGAGTCGCTGGCAGGAATACATTCGGCTTCAACTCTATCGCGCGCGGCTTGCCCGTCACCTTCTTCAGCAAACGGGCGTAACTCGACTTGCCAGACCCGTTGTGTCCATAGACAACCGTCAGGTTCGATCTGCCAAACGTCAATGGGTGGCGGGGGGCAAGCCCCTCGATTCCCGTGAGTGCGTCAATGCTCTTCAAACGTAGAACTGTGCATGTTTGCGGCGGCTGTGCCAACGCTCCAAAGACTCGGTGTTGAGTGGCTTTTCGCCCTTGCTCAGTTTTTAGGTGAGCGCAAAGATCTTGGATGTCAGCGGTGCTCAATGCTCCGTTCTTCAAGAGACGATCCGCAGCCTCCTGAAGCCAGTCAGGCTGTTTAAGCAGCCACTGACGAACTTCCTCATTTGTAGATTGCATAGTTCCATCCCTGAATTCCTCGCCCCGTGTCACATTCTGACTTTTAATACGGTGGAGTTCTTTTGTGATCAAATATTACAATATCATGGCGCTACTAGGATTGAAATTTTCCCTGGGTACGACCTGAGCAACATGTGTCTGGAGTTGCTCCGGCAAGCGGCTATTTCTGACCCTTCCTACCGATCACTTCATGAAAAAGGCCCTGCAAAAGCAGGGCCTTTTTCATGATGCCGAGCAAGATTTCATGCTTTGGCTATTGGAGGTTGCAAACTTTGACTACAAAATTTCAACCTTTCCGACTTCTGACATCAAATCAATCCCAGCTCAACGCCCCGCCAGTCTGATACTCCGTCACGCGGGTCTCAAAGAAGTTCTTCTCCTTCTTCAAGTCAATCATCTCGCTCATCCACGGGAAGGGGTTGTTCACACCCGGGAACAGCTGGTCCAGACCAATCTGCTGCATGCGACGGTTGGCGATAAAACGCAGGTATTCCTTGAACATGCTGGCGTTCAGGCCCAGCACGCCACGCGGCATGGTGTCTTCGGCGTAGGCGTATTCCAGCTCCACCGCCTGCTTGAACAGCTCGACGATTTCGGCCTTGAAGCTGTCGGTCCACAGCTGCGGGTTTTCCAGCTTGATGGTGTTGATCAGGTCGATGCCGAAATTGCAGTGGCTGGACTCGTCACGCAGGATGTACTGGTACTGCTCGGCAGCGCCGGTCATCTTGTTCTGACGGCCGAGGGCGAGGATTTGCACAAAGCCGACGTAGAAGAACAGACCTTCCATGATGCAGGCAAACACGATCAGCGAACGCAGCAGTTTCTGGTCGTTTTCCAGGGTGCCGGTCTTGAAGGCCGGGTCGCACAGCACGTTGATAAACGGAATCAGGAATTCGTCCTTGTCACGGATGGATTTGATTTCGTTGTAGGCGTTGAACACTTCGCCCTCGTCCAGGCCCAGGCTTTCCACGATGTACTGGTAGGCGTGGGTGTGGATGGCTTCGTCAAAAGCCTGGCGCAGCAGGTATTGGCGGCATTCCGGGCTGGTGATCTGGCGGTAGGTGCCCAGCACGATGTTGTTGGCGGCCAGGCTGTCGGCGGTGACGAAGAAGCCCAGGTTGCGCTTGACGATGCGCATTTCGTCTTCGGACAGCTGGCCGGTTTTCCATTGTTCGATGTCGCGCTGCATGTTCACTTCTTGCGGCATCCAGTGGTTGGCACATTGGGCGAGGTATTTTTCCCAGGCCCATTTGTGCTTGAACGGGACCAGCTGGTTGACGTCGGTGGTGCCGTTGATGACTTTTTTGTCGACGGCATTGACGCGGCCGCCGGTGTGCTTGTCGTTGCTGGTGGGAACGGCCGGTTTTTGTACCGGGGTATCGTCAAAGCTCAACATGTTTTGCATTCTCCGTGTTTATTTGCCGGCCACGCCTTGTGGGGCGGTCGGCTGGATCTGGTATCTGGCGCCGGGCAGGGCATGCGTGCTGGTGCGGCTGTCGGGCTGACAGGGGGCTTGTTCCAGCTGCATGGCGCTCTGGCGCATGATGCGGATGGCGGTACGGGGGGTGGCCGGCGTGTCGCGCAGCGGCTGCGGCAGGTCGACCAGTACCAGGCCCAGCTTGCGGTAGCGGTCTTGTTCCGGATGCTGCGCGGCGCGGCTGGCGCTGCAGAAGAGGGTGGTACTCATGCCGTTCTCCCCGTGTGTTGGTTCGGTCTTCCGAAGCCGGCTGCGGCCAGCCGGCTTGAGAAGTCTGTCCGGCTCATTGGGCCGGATGGCTGTGTTCTTCAAACTGTGCCAGGCCGTAGATGCGCCATTCGCCGTTTTCCCGTTTCAGGTGGTAGCCGGTGGAGAACATCCACGGCTCGGCCTGGTGGCGGTGGGCGGTCCAGCGTACCTTGACTGTGGCCAGCTCGCTGCCAAAGGACAGTACTTCGGCCAGATGGCAGCTGGCGCTGGTGACGCCCTGGGCGCGGTAGTAGGCGAGAATGCCGGCCGTGGTCTGGTACAGCATTTCTTCGTCGTTGATGCCAAAGGTGGCGATCTGGCCATGGTGCACGGCGGTGAAGGGCCGGGTGAACAGGGCCGATACGGCGCGTGCATCCAGTGCCGAGTAGGCCTGGCTGTAACGGTTAAAAAACTCCTGAAGTGTCATGGGCATCTCTGATTGTTGGGGCCTTGCGGGCCTGGTTCAGACAAGGGCTGGCCATGCTGGCTGCACCTTTGTTTGCTCTTACACTTCCCCATTCGGAAACCGCCTGCGGGCAAGCGGTTTGGAAATGGAGATTGCTTAGAATTTATGCGGCATCGAAATATTGCGCTGTTGAACAGGGAGTTGATTCAGTCAGATATTCAACTGAATCAATCGCAATTTTCCGAGGGATTCGCATGTCTTCATAAAACTCAACGAATTCGAGCGTTGCTCTGCCTTCATTCAAATCAAGTTTCTTCGGCAATATGGTCATGGCCATATTGCCAACTTCAATAATCAGTAACTGTTGAGACTTGATTGCATCCTTAACTACACGTTCTTTCAGCATCATATTGGCGTCTCCAGTCTGATTATTGGCAAGCTTCACAATCCGGATTGTCAATGCTGCAGAACTTGGCGTCGGTGGCCGGGGTGTGGTCCACCTCGACGGCCGGTGCGGCTTGTTCCGGTGCAGCGTTGTAGGCCGGGTTCAGGCCACTGGCCACGGCGTTCAGCTCGCCGCCCTTGCCGGTGGATTTTTCGGCGCTGGAGGCGGCCAGGGTGCGCAGGTAGTAGGTGGTTTTCACGCCACGAATCCACGCCAGCTTGTACAGGTCGTCCAGTTTCTTGCCGGATGCGCCAGCCATGTACAGGTTGAGCGACTGGGCCTGGTCGATCCATTTCTGACGGCGCGATGCTGCTTCCACCAGCCATTTCGGGTCCACTTCAAAGGCGGTGGCGTAGATGGCTTTCAGCTCGGCCGGGATGCGGTCGATGCGGCCCAGGCTGCCGTCGAAGTACTTGAGGTCGGCGACCATCACTTCGTCCCACAGGCCGGCTTTTTTCAGGTCGCGCACCAGGTATTCGTTGGTGACGGTGAATTCGCCGGACAGGTTGGATTTGACGAACAGGTTCTGGTAGGTCGGCTCGATGCTGGCAGACACGCCAATGATGTTGGCGATGGTGGCAGTCGGGGCGATGGCCAGGGTGTTGGAGTTGCGCATGCCGTGTTGCTTGATGCGCTCACGCAGGGCGTTCCAGTCCAGGCGTTCGGTGCGGTCCATTTCCAGGTAACCACCGCGTTCGGCGGCCAGCAGGTTGATGCTGTCTTGCGGCAGCAGGCCACGGTCCCACAGGCTGCCCTTGTACGACGGGTAGCGGCCACGTTCTTCGGCCAGTTCGGTGCCGGCCCAGTAGGCGTAGTAGGCGACCATTTCCATGGATTCGTCGGCAAATTCCACCGCTTCCTGCGAGGCGTACGGTACGCGCTTCATGTGCAGGCAGTCCTGGAAGCCCATGATGCCCATGCCCACCGGACGGTGCTTCAGGTTGGAATTGCGTGCCTTCTTCACCGGGTAGAAGTTGATGTCGATGACGTTGTCCAGCATGCGCAGGGCGGTGCGGATGGTGCGCTGCAGCTTTTCAGCGTCCAGCTTGCCATCGGCGCCCATGTGGGCGGCCAGGTTGACCGAGCCCAGGTTGCACACGGCGATTTCGTCGTCGTTGGTGTTCAGGGTGATTTCGGTGCACAGGTTGGAGCTGTGTACCACGCCCATGTGCTGCTGCGGGCTGCGGATATTGCACGGGTCCTTGAAGGTTACCCACGGGTGGCCGGTTTCAAACAGCATGGTCAGCATCTTGCGCCACAGGCTGAGCGCCGGGATGCGTTTGTACACTTTCAGCTCGCCACGTTCGCCCATGGCTTCGTAGTGCTGGTAGCGCTTTTCAAAGGCGGCGCCATACAGGTCGTGCAGGTCAGGCACTTCGGACGGCGAGAACAGGCTCCATTCGGCGCCTTCCATCACGCGCTTCATGAACAGGTCCGGAATCCAGTTGGCGGTGTTCATGTCGTGGGTGCGGCGGCGGTCGTCACCGGTGTTCTTGCGCAGTTCGAGGAATTCTTCCACGTCGGCGTGCCAGGTTTCCAGGTAGGCACACACCGCGCCCTTGCGCTTGCCACCCTGGTTGACGGCCACGGCAGTGTCGTTGACCACTTTCAGGAAGGGCACGATGCCTTGCGATTTGCCGTTGGTGCCCTTGATATGGCTGCCCATGGCGCGCACCGGGGTCCAGTCGTTGCCCAGGCCGCCGGCAAATTTGGACAGCAGTGCGTTTTCCTTCAGACCTTCGTAAATGCCGTCCAGGTCGTCGGCAATGGTGGTCAGGTAGCAGCTGGACAGCTGGCTGCGACGGGTGCCGGAGTTGAACAGGGTGGGGGTGGACGACATGAAGTCGAAGCTGGACAGCACATTGTAGAACTCGATGGCGCGGGCTTCGCGGTTCACTTCGTTCAGGGCCAGGCCCATGGCGACACGCATGTAGAAAGCCTGCGGCATTTCAATGCGGGTGCCGTCGATGTGCAGGAAGTAGCGGTCGAACAGGGTTTGCAGGCCCAGGTAGCCGAATTTCAGGTCGCGCTTGGCGTCCAGGGCGGCGCCCAGTTTTTTCAGGTCGAACTCGGCCAGACGTTCGTCCAGCAGTTCGGCCTGAATGCCTTTCTTGATGAACTGCGGGAAGTAGTCGGCATAGCGCTCGGCCATTTCTTCCTGGCTGACCGATTCGTCCAGGATTTCCAGGCGGATGCTGTCCAGCAGCAGGCGGGCGGTGACGTAGTCGTAGGCCGGATCCTGTTCGATCATGGAGCGGGCGGCCAGAATGGCGGACTTGTTGACTTCGTCCAGCGATACGCCGTCGTAGATGTTCTTCAGGGTTTCCGACAGGATGGCGTCGATATCGATGCCGGCCAGGCCCTGGGCGGCAGATTCGATGCCGGCGCGCAGGCGGGCAATGTCCAGCGGCTGCTTGCGGCCGTCCTTGCGGATGACGTTGATCTGGATCTGGGTCAGTGCTTCGCCACGGGCGGCGCGTTCTTGCGAGCGCTGTTCGCGGTACAGCACGTAGGCGCGGGCCACGTCGTGTTCGCCAAAGCGCATCAGCGACAGTTCAACCTGGTCCTGGATGTCTTCGATATGAATGGCGCCGCCTTCCGGCTTGCGGCGCATCAGGGCGTTGACCACCTGCTCGGTCAGCTGGGCCACCTTGTCGCGGATGCTGGCGGACGTAGCGCCCTGATGCCCCATCACGGCCAGGAATGCCTTGGTCATGGCGATGGAGATCTTGACCGGCTCGAATGCCACTACGGCACCATTGCGGCGAATGGTCTTGTAGTGGCTGAAGTCGGCCTGGGGGGCGGCGGCACGGCCGAGCTCGGCGGCGGTTTGCCCTTCAAAGGTGGTCAGTTGCATATTGCCCTCTTTGGGTGGTTTGCGTCTGTTGCGCTGCGGCCTGGGTGGCAGGCCGGGCAGGGCTGTGGACAAGTCTGTTGAAAAGCTGTGTGTTCGTTGTGAATAAACACAATATATATGTTTGTACTGCTTGATTGGCCCAAATTCTAGTGTTCCCGGCGCGATGCGGCAAGTCTTGACAGCGCTCAGAAAATGCGAAATCCGCGCCAGATAAGGCTTGCAGGGCACTAGGAATTTTTTGAGGCAGGGCGGCCAGCCTGGGGGGCTGGCAGGAAATCCAGCAAAGACAAGCATCTGGGGGGTGATGCATGTCTGCCACAACATCTGGTGTTTTGCCGCTGTTGCGCGCCTGCTACGCTGTTGGCATGAAAGTTCGATGACAGTTCATCGATAACTGGCCGTCAGGCGTGGATGGCAAGAAAAAACGGCAGCCGCCGCACTGTCCGTGCAAGGGCTGCCGTGCTCGCCGTGATTGCCGGGCCGGGTCAGTGCTGCGCTTGCAGCCAGATCAGGCTGGCCATGCGGCCGGTCACGCCGTCGCGGCGGTAGGAGAAGAAGCGCTCGCGCTCGATGACGGTGCAGTAGTCGCCGCCATATACCCGGTCGATACCCAGTGCCGCCAGCCGCTGGCGCGCCAGCTGGTAGATGTCGGCCAGATACTTGCCCTCGCCGATGTCGGTGAAGGCGCTGGCCGCGGCGGCGTCGCAAGCGATAAAGGCGGCCCGTACTTCGGCGCCCACTTCAAAGGCATCCGGGCCGATGGCCGGCCCCAGCCAGGCCATCAGGCTGGCGGGGGGCACGCCGGTGGCGCTGACGGTGCTTTCCAGCACGCCATCGCACAGCCCGCGCCAGCCGGCATGGGCGGCGGCAACCACGCTGCCGGCATCATCGCACAGCAGCACCGGCAGGCAGTCGGCGGTCATCACCACGCAGACCTTGCCCGGCTGGCGGCTATAGCTGGCGTCGGCGTCGAGCAGGGTTTCGCCGATTTCGGCAGCATCCACCACATGGGTGCCGTGTACCTGGTTGAGCCAGGCCGGTTCGTCCGGCAGCAGCAGGCGCAGTTGTTCGCGATTGGCGGCAACCGCTTCCGGCTGGTCGCCGACATGGATGCCCAGGTTAAAGCTGTCATAGGGCGGCTGGCTGACGCCACCCTGCCGCGTGGTGAGCAGGGTGCGTACGGTGGCCGGGGCCGGCCAGTCGGCCTGCTGTAGCGGGCTGCTGCCGGTTTCAGTCACGGACATAGATGACCTCGATGTCGCCGTCGTCGTCTTCGTCATCCTCGTCCTCGTCGTCTTCCCATTCATCGGCCAGCGGGGCAGCCTGCTCCATGCGTTCGCCACTTTCACCGCGCAGGGTGTCCAGCAGCAAGCGGAAATCGTCCGGCAGCGGAGCCTGCCAGCTGCGTTCCTCGCCGGTGGCCGGGTGGATCAGTGCCAGCTTGTAGGCGTGCAGGGCCTGGCGGCCAAAGTGTTTCACCACGGCGGCGATGTCGTCGTCCATCTTGTGGCGCGGGTTGCCGTACAGCTGGTCGCCGGCCAGCGGGTGGCGCGCTTCCTTCATGTGGACGCGAATCTGGTGGGTGCGGCCGGTTTCCAGCTTGCACTCGATATAGGAGTGGGCGTCGTAGCGTTCCAGCACCCGCACATGGGTGATGGCGGTCTTGCCACCAAACTTCAGCACGGCCATGCGCAGGCGGTTGTGCGGGTCGCGGCCGATCAGGGTGTTGATGGTGCCATCGTAGGGAACGATGCCATCGGCAATGGCGCGATAGATGCGCTTGACGCTGCGCGCCTGCATCTGGCGCACCAGCTCGGTTTGCGCTTGCAGGGTCTTGGCCACCACCATCAGGCCGGAGGTGTCCTTGTCCAGCCGGTGCACGATGCCGGCACGCGGCACATGGGCGAGGGCCGGGCAGTGGTGCAGCAGGCCGTTGAGCAGGGTGCCGGTCCAGTTGCCGCTGGCCGGATGCACCACCAGGCCGGCCGGTTTGTTCACCACCAGGATGTGGTCATCCTCGTAAACAATGGGCAAATCCATGGCTTCCGCCTGGAAAGCCATTTCTTCATTTGACTGAACAATGGTAACGTCCAGCTTTTCGCCACCCAGCAGCCTGGTTTTCGGGGGGACGACTTTGCCGTCCACCAGTACTTGGCCATCCTTGATCCATTGGGTCAGGCGGCTGCGGGAGTAATCGGGGAGGAGTTTGGCAAGAGCTGCGTCGAGGCGTTCGCTACCCAAAGAGAGCGGAACCTCCAGCTGTTGTCGAGCAGATACCTCGTTTTCCGAGATATCGCTATAATCCTCCGAGTCAAAGTAAGGATCGGTCATGAAAAGATACGTTGTAGCAGCAATGTTGGTGATGGGGCTTGCCGGTTGTGCAACCACGGAAACCTACGACGAAACGCGCGGCTGGACCGTGGAAAAGCTCTACTCGGAAGCTCGGGATGAACTGAATAGCGGTAATTATACCCGTGCTGTCAAGCTGTACGAAACGCTGGAAGCGCGCTACCCCTATGGTCGCTACGCCCAGCAGGCCGAAATGGACCTGGCCTATACCCATTACAAGGACAATGAACCGGAGCTGGCGATCGCCGCTGCCGACCGCTTTATCAAACTGCATCCGGCACACCCGAATGTGGATTACATGTACTACCTGAAGGGCCTGGTCTATTACAACGACGATCAGGGCATGTTGTCGAAATGGGCTGGTCAGGACATGAGCGAGCGCGATCCCAAGGCTGCGCGCGAATCTTTCCTGGCCTTCCGCGAACTGACCACCCGTTTCCCCAGCAGCAAGTATAGTGCGGATGCGCTGGCAAAGATGGATCGTCTGGTGGACGCGCTGGGCGGCAGTGAAATGCACGTGGCCCGTTACTACATGAAACGCGGTGCTTACCTGGCCGCGGCCAACCGTGCCCAGGGCGTGGTAAAGGAATATTCCAATACCAAGTATCCGGAAGAGGCGCTGGCGCTGATGGTGACTGCCTACGACAAGCTGGGCCTGACCCAGCTCAGTGGCGATGCCAAGCGCGTACTGGCGCTGAACTACCCCAACAGCAAATATCTGGCTACGCCGTGGGTGGTGGAAGAAATGCCGTGGTGGAAGGTGTGGAAATAATCTGCACCGTGCTTGTCAGCTGAAAAGGCCGCATCTGCGGCCTTTTTTCTTGCCCTGCTGCCGGCGGTGCCGCAAGCAGGGCGGCTGATCAAATCGCGTCTTCGTTGGTTTCGCCGGTGCGGATGCGCACCACTTGCTCCACCGGGGTGATGAAGATCTTGCCGTCGCCGATCTTGCCGGTGCGGGCGGCGGCCACGATGGATTCGATGGCGCGGTCCACCAGGTCGTCGGCCAGGATGACCTCCACTTTTACCTTGGGCAGGAAGTCCACCACGTATTCTGCGCCGCGATATAACTCGGTATGGCCCTTCTGGCGGCCAAAGCCCTTGACCTCGGTGACAGTCAGGCCGTTGATGCCGATGTCGGACAGGGCTTCGCGCACTTCGTCCAGTTTGAAGGGTTTGATCACGGCTTCGATTTTTTTCATGCTCGGGTGCTCCTTGCGGTGACTTTATTGTTCCGGAAATGCGCTGTGGACGGTTGATTGCCCGACATTCGCCGCAGAATGGCCTTAATGCACGGCCTGTTTTGCTGTATTATGACGCGCTTTCCTGATACTTGTCGCGAGTGTTGCATGTCGACCATTCTCAAGCTGCGGGGCGGTGCCGCCCTGTCCCAGTTTCGTCTTGAAAAACTTCTCGCTGCGGCGGCCGAGGCCGGTTTGCCCGAGATCAGCGTGAAAGCCGAATTCTGGCATTTCGCCGAAAGCGAAAGCCAACTCTCGACCGAACAGCAAGATATTCTGGGCAAGCTGCTCAATTATGGCGAGGCCCCGTACCCGGAAGCGCCACAGGGCGAGCTGTTCCTGGTGACGCCACGACTGGGGACGCTGTCGCCCTGGGCCTCCAAGGCCACCGACATTGCCCGCCACTGCGGGCTGGAGCAAGTGCTACGCATCGAACGCGGCACGGCTTACTGGATCAGCACCGCCGGTATATCTTTAAGTGAAGAGGCTCGTCAGATTCTGGCGGGCCTCTTGCACGATCGCATGACCGAAACCGTGCTGGCCACGCTGGACGATGCCGACAAGCTGTTCGTGCACATGGACCCGCAACCGCTGACCAGCGTGGACATCCTGGCCGGTGGCCGCGCGGCGCTGGAAGCCGCCAACCGCACGCTGGGCCTGGCGCTGTCCGAAGACGAAATCGTCTATCTGGTGGAAAACTTCACCCGCATGGGCCGCAATCCCACCGACGTCGAGCTGATGATGTTTGCCCAGGCCAACTCGGAGCATTGCCGTCACAAGATTTTCAATGCGCAGTTCGTGATCGATGGCGTAGAGCAGGGCAAGTCCTTGTTCCGCATGATTCGTGACACGCATGATGCCCATCCGGAAGGCACGCTGGTGGCCTACAAGGATAATGCCTCGGTGATCGAGGGGGCCTTTATCGACCGCTTCTATCCGGCGCCGGAAACGGCCGAGTACGGTTTCACCACCGAACCGACCGACATCCTGATGAAGGTGGAAACCCACAACCACCCGACCGCCATTTCCCCGTTCCCGGGTGCTTCCACCGGTTCCGGTGGCGAAATCCGTGACGAAGGCGCCACCGGTCGTGGTTCGCGCCCCAAGGCTGGCCTGACCGGTTTTACCGTGTCCAACCTGAACATTCCGGGCTTCAAGCAGCCGTGGGAAGTGTACAGCGACAGCCAGGCCGAATACGGCCGTCCGGGTCGTATCGCCTCCGCCTTGCAAATCATGCTGGATGGCCCGATTGGCGGTGCGGCTTTCAATAATGAATTCGGCCGTCCCAACCTGACCGGCTACTTCCGCACCTTTGAAGAAGTGGTGGATGGCGAAGTGCGCGGCTATCACAAGCCGATCATGATTGCCGGTGGCCTGGGCAGCATCCAGCAGCAGCAGATTCACAAGAATGAAATTCCGGAAGGCGCCTTGCTGATCCAGCTGGGTGGCCCCAGCCTGCTGATCGGTCTGGGTGGCGGCGCGGCGTCCTCGATGGATACCGGTGCCAACAGCGAAAACCTGGACTTCGATTCGGTACAGCGTGGCAACCCGGAAATCGAACGCCGCTGTCAGGAAGTGATCGACCGCTGCTGGCAGTACGGTGCCGCCAACCCCATCGTGTCCATTCACGACGTGGGCGCCGGTGGTCTGTCCAATGCCTTCCCGGAGCTGGTGAACGATGCCGGCCGTGGTGCCATCTTCCACCTGCGCAAGGTGCATCTGGAAGAAAAGGGCATGACGCCGATGCAGATCTGGTCCAATGAATCGCAAGAGCGTTACGTACTGGCCATCCTGCCGCAGGACCTGGAGCGCTTTACCGCCATTTGCGAACGCGAACGCTGCCCGTTTGCCGTGCTGGGCGTGGCCACCGATGATGGCCATCTGCAAGTGCGCGACGACCACTTCAACAACAATCCGGTAGACATGCCGCTGGAAGTGCTGCTGGGCAAGCCGCCGCGCATGACCCGCGACGTCAAGACCGTGCCGCTGGAATTCCGCGTGTTCGACGCCTCGCGCTTCGACCTGAAGGAAACCGCCTACCGTGTGCTGCGCAATCCGGCCGTGGCTGACAAATCCTTCCTGATCACCATCGGCGACCGCTCGGTGGGCGGCATGACCGCACGCGACCAGATGGTGGGTCCGTGGCAGGTGCCGGTGGCCGATGTGGCCGTTACCACCATGGGCTTTAACAGCCATCGTGGCGAAGCCATGGCCATGGGCGAACGCACTCCGACCGCCTTGTTCGACGCTGCCGCGTCCGGCCGCATGGCCATTGGCGAATCGCTTACCAATATTGCCGCCAGCTTTGTCAGCCATATCGGCAATATCAAGCTGTCCGCCAACTGGATGGCCGCTGCCGGTCATCCGGGCGAAGAAGCCCGCCTGTACCAGACCGTGGAGGCGGTATCGCGTCTGAGCCAGGACCTGGGCATCAGCATCCCGGTGGGCAAGGATTCGCTGTCGATGAAAACCGTGTGGGAAGACGGCGGTGAGAAGAAGTCGGTGACGGCACCGGTTTCGCTGATCGTGACCGCTTTCTCGCCGGTGGAAGATGTGCGCAAGACGGTAACCCCGCAACTGCGCAATGAAAAAGACACCGACATCATCCTGGTGGACCTGGGCTACGGCCGCTGCCGCCTGGGTGGCTCCATCTATGGCCAGGTATGGAAGGCCATGGAAGGCCGTGCGCCGGATGTGGAAAGCCCGGCGCAGCTGGCCGCTTTCTTCAATACCGTGCAAAGCCTGCTGCGTGACGACATGCTGCTGGCCTATCACGACCGTTCCGATGGCGGCCTGTTCGCCACGCTGGCGGAAATGATGTTTGCCGGCCACGTTGGCCTGACGGTTGACCTGCAGGAACTGGTGATCGAGCGCAAGAACACCCAGCGCTTCATCGACGATTTCGTGCAGCCGACGGCAGAAGCCGCCACCCACGGCCGCATCATGCGCGTGCTGTTCAATGAAGAGCTGGGCGCCGTGCTGCAGGTGAAAAAGGCGCACACCTCCGAGGTGATCTCCCGCTTCATGGCTGCCGGCATTGGCCGCGAGCTGTTTGTTCTGGGCAAGATCAACAGCAAGGACCGCCTGGTCATCAACCATCATGGTGAGGAGCTGTTCAGCGAAAGCCGTGTCGACCTGCACAAGGCGTGGAGCGAAACCAGCTATCGCCTGCAACGCATGCGTGACAATCCGGCCTGCGCCGACAGCGAGCATCTGCTGTTGTCCAATACCAAGTCGCAGGGCCTGTTTGCCAAGCTGTCCTTCGATACCGAAGAAAACCCGGCGGCGCCGTTCATCGCCACCGGTGCGCGTCCGCGCATGGCCATCCTGCGCGAGCAGGGGGTGAACGGTCAGCTGGAAATGGCCGCGGCATTCGACCGCGCCGGCTTCCAGGCGGTGGACGTGCACATGAGTGACATCATCAGCGGCCGCGTGTCGCTGGCAGACTTCAAGGGCCTGGCTGCCTGCGGTGGCTTCAGCTACGGCGATGTGCTGGGTGCCGGCGAAGGCTGGGCCAAGAGCGTGCTGTTCAACCCGCGTGCCCGCGAGCAGTTCGAAGCCTTCTTCCAGCGTGCTGATACCTTCGCGCTGGGCGTGTGCAATGGCTGCCAGATGATGTCCAATCTGTCCGGCATCATTCCGGGGGCGCAGCACTGGCCGAAGTTCCAGCGCAATGCCTCCGAGCAGTTCGAGGCCCGCTTCACCATGGTGGAAGTGACCGAATCGCCGTCCATCTTCCTGGCCGACATGGTGGGCAGCCAGCTGCCGGTAGTGGTCAGCCACGGCGAAGGTCGTGCCGTGTTTGCGCCGGGCGCACAGGATGGCGTGATTACCGCGCTGCGTTATGTCGATTTCGATGGCCGCGCCACCGAAACCTATCCGCTGAACCCGAACGGTTCTCCGGACGGCATTACCGGTGTCACCACCGCCGATGGCCGCTTTACCATCATGATGCCGCACCCGGAACGGGTGTTCCGTACTGTGCAGAACAGCTGGCACCCGGATAACTGGGGCGAAAACGGCGCCTGGTTCCGTATGTTTGCCTCGGCACGTCGCTGGGTGGGCTAAGCGCAGCTGACAAAACCCCTGTGGCAGCGTTGCGCCTCCTTGCCGTACTTTATGTACTGTCTGCGTCGGCGCGCCTTGCCCCAGGGCGGCTGCGCTATTTTGTCAGCCGCGCCAGACCGGCCTGGAGTTGCGCTGCAAAACAAAACGGAAGCCTCAGGGCTTCCGTTTTTTTATATGTGCTGCGGGAGTACTGGTCGGCCCCGCTGCTGGTCCTTAGGTGGAACTGGCCGCGTCGCTCAGGTTTTTCGGGCCAAAGGCATGCGGCAGCAAGACATCCAGCGTGGTGTCGATGCGTTCGCTGCCATCGCAGATGCAGCGTACCAGCATGGTGGGGCCAAACTCGTTCAGTACCTGACGGCAGGCGCCGCAAGGCGAGGTCGGGGTAGCGGTGGGGGTGTAGACGCAGACCGCCACGATTTGCTGCAGATCGTGCAATACCCGTGCCGAATAGATGGCGGTGCGCTCGGCGCAGTTGGCCAGGCCATAGCTGGCATTTTCCACATTGCAGCCGGGATGGATCTGGCCCCTGTCATCCAGAATGGCCGCACCGACGGCAAAGCGGCTGTAGGGCACATAGGCACGGCGGGCGGCGGCGCGGGCGGCCTGTTCGAGCGCGGCCCACTGGGCCGGGGTGGGGGTGTGCTGCGGCATGGTGTCTGATCCTGAAGCAGGGCGCGTGATCTTGCACCTGCGCTTGGCGGCTGTCAACGCTCGGGTCGCTGCTGACGCAACACCTGCCTGGCCCAGTCGAGCAGGGCGCTGCTCAGGTCGGCGGCCAGTGCCGACTCCACCCGCCAGTGGTGCCAGTACAGCGGCAGGTCGACATACTGCCCCGGCAGCAAATCCAGCAGGCGGCCACTTTGCAGATCGTCATCTATCATCAGCTCCGGCAGCAGGCTGTAGGCCAGCCCCAGCCGCGTGGCCTGCACAAAGCCCTGCGGCGTGGGCAGGGTGATATGCGGCGTGCTGCCGTCGTAGCCGGCTACCTGGCGCAGAAACTGGCTGTGCAGATCGTCCTTGCCACTGAAAATGATGGCCGGTGCCTGCGCCAGCGCCGCATGGGTGAAGCCGTCGGCAAAGTAGCGGGCGGCAAAGTCCGGCGTGGCCAGGCACAGATAACGCATGCAGCCGAGAAAGTGGCATTCGCCCCCCTGGATCGGCGTGTCGCGGGTGCCGATGCAGCCGGCGACATGGCCGCTGCGCATCAGCTCGTGGGTATAGTCCTGGTCATCCATCATCACGTCGAACAGCAAGCGGCGGCGCTGCATCAGCGTCTGCACGGCCGGCAGAAACCAGGTGGCCAGGCTGTCGGCATTCACCCCCACCGCCAGGGTGGTGAAGTCGCTTTGTTCGCCATCCGGCAACAGGGTGTTGAGCAGTTCGCCTTCCATCAGGCTGAGCTGGCGGAAGTGTTGCAGCAGCAGGCGGCCGGCCGTGGTGGGCGCGGGCGGGCTGGTGCGGGTGAGTACCGGCTGCCCCAGGTTTTCTTCCAGCTGGCGTATGCGCTGGGAAATGGCCGATTGGGTCAGAAACAGCTTGCGTGCGGCCTTGTCGAAGCCGCCGCTGTCCACCACGGCGGACAGGGCTTCCAGTTGTTTCGGGTCGAGCACGGCAGGCTCCGGCGAGGGCAGAAGCAGGCCATGCTAATGGCTGCGTGGCCGCATGGCAAACAGCAGGGCAGCGATGAGGGCTCCGGCCAGAAACAGCCAGCGCGCCACGCTCCAGTCGGTGGCACCTGCCACCATGGCCGCCAGCAGCAAGGGGCCGAGTAACTGTCCCAGATTGGCCAGTTGTACAAAGTAGCCTTGCAACACGGCCAGCTGTACCGGTCCACGGCTAAGGCCGTGTGCCGACGACAGGGCGGCTGGCGGTACTGCGCCACCGCAAAATGACAGCAGCAGGCACAGCAGATAGGCGGCATCCGCCGACAGGCCGGGCCAGAAGGCAAGCACGCCGCTCAGGCCCATCAGCCCCAGCGCACTGCAAATCAGCGTATCGCGTGCCATGCCGCGCCTGAGCAGCCAGGCGCCAGCAAGGTTGCCGGGAATATTGGCTACCACGGCCAGTGCCGACAGCAGGGCGATGCGGCTGGCAGTCAGCTCTGGCCGGCCATGCAACATGGTGGGCAGCCAGACAAACACTGCCCACAGCATCAGGGTATACAGCATGAAGGCGAGGCCATAACGCCAGACTGCAGCCTGGCGCAATACGGTAAAAGGTGCTGTCTGTCCGGATGCAGGCGCCGCTGTCTCGGTACTGCGTTGGCGGAAGGCCGGTTTGCAAGCCAGCAACAATAGCAAGGCCAGCAACTGTAGCGCCATGCCGGTCAGCCAGGCCAGTCGCCAGCCGCCCACTGCCGCCAAAGCGGGAGTCAGCAGCATGCCGATGGCTGCGCCCAGCGGCAGGTTGACTGCCCACAGGCTGAGTGCCAGCCGCTTGTCCTGATCGTTGGCCAGGCTGACGATCATGCTGGGCATGGAAACTGATACCAGCAGGAAGCCGATGCCTTCAATCACCCGCGAGGCCAGCAGCATGTCCAGCCCGTGTGCCGGCAGGGCCAGTCCGCCGCCAAGCAGCAGCAACAACAGGCCGATGACACCGGCTTGCAGGGCATTCCAGCGTGCCAGCAGCAAGCCCATGAACAGGCTGAGCACAATGGCGAGGCTATTGAAAGCCGAAGCGATCCAGCCGCCTTGCACCAGCGTCAGTCCCAGCTCATGACGCAGCAGGCCGAGCACCGCCGGCACCTTGCCCAGGCAGAAGGCTCCGGCCGCACCAGCAAAAATGGCAATCAGCACGGCCGGCCAGTGGGTGGCCGGCGCGGCTGCCGGCCGGGTCGGCGTCGTCATGCTGGCTGACGGCTGTTGCGCAGCCAGTCCTCGCTCAGTTGGCCGAACTCGCCACGCTGATAGGCACGGATGCGCTCGTTGATTTCTTCGCTGCTATTCATCACGAAGGGACCGTGCTTGACCAGGGGTTCTTTTAGCGCCGGGCCGGATAGCAAGACAAAATGGCAGCCTTCGGCGCTGTATAGCTGTAATGCGGCGGCTTGTGTCGCCGTAGCATCCAGGCCGATACCAACCGCGCTTCCCGCCGGGATGTCGGCGATTTGTCCTGCTGCCTGCAGCTGTAAGGGACCATCGATGGCATACAGCATGGCATTCCAGCCGGGCTCCAGTGCATGGGTGAAGCGTTGGCCCGGTTCGATAAAGCCATCCAGCAGGGTAAAGGCTTCTGGTAAGTCCGCGGTGTGGGCGGCGTGGATGCCATTGCTGCTGCCGGCGGCAATGCGTACCCGCACGCCGGGGGCGCGGTATTCCGGGATGGCTGCCGGATCGGCATGCACGGCAAACGGTGCCTGCATTTTCTTGCTGGCGGGCAGATTGACGAAAATCTGCAGTGCATGCACATGCGGATTGGCACCTTCCGGTTGTTCGGTATGTACCGCGCCACGCCCGGCCGCCAGCCAGTGCAGGGCTCCGGGTACGATAGGCCCCTGATTGCCCATGGAGTCGTAATTGACATGCGGGCTGCTGGCGTCCTCGAACAGATAGGTCACAGCGGAAATACCGGCGTGCGGGTGGGGCTCAAAGGTGGGGGCGGTCATGTGGAAGTGGTCCACCATCACCACCGGGTCGATCAGTCCGTGGAACATGTCTTCGCCAAAATGCTGGGCCTGGAAGCCGGTGCCGATGGTGAGCGGCTGGCCGTGGACTGCTGCGGAAATCTTCAGTTGAGTCATGGTGTGAGTCCTGATTGCCGCCGGGCCAGGTGGCCGCAGCGTTGTTGAAGGGGGAGCGGCTGCCAGTGCCGCAGCAAGCGCTCTGCGGCAAGCATGCTTTGTACCTTGGCGAAATAGGGCTGATAGTAAGCGCGCTGCAACTGCACTGCTTCCAGATGACGACGACTGCTCCAGCCTTCCAGCAGCAGGATGCGGCAAGGGTCGTCATCGTCCTGGAAAATCTCAAAGCGCAGGCAATCAGCCTCTTGCTGCAGAATGAAACGGCTGAACTGTTGAAGTTCTTGCAGGAAATCAGCCACACACTCTGGTTTGATGGTCAGTTCCACCGTCAGTACATGCATGCCCGTTGCAGCCTTACAGGGCATCGGTCAGGCCGCCATCAGTCAGCAGAGTGCGGCCGGTAATCCAGCGCGCCTCGTCACTGGCCAGGAATGCCACCACATCGGCAATGTCTTGCGGCTGTGCCACCCGCCCCAGCGGTGTGCCCCTGGCCACGGCTTCGCGCCGCGCCAGCGGCGTGGCTGCGGTCATGTCGGTTTCGGTCATGGCCGGTGCTACCGCATTGACAGTAATGCCGCGCGGTCCCAGTTCCAGCGCATAGGCGTGGGTCAGTACCGAAACGGCGGCCTTGCTGGCCGAATAAATGGCCGTACCGATGCGTGGTGAGTAGATCAGGTTGCTGGACAGATTGACGATGCGTCCGCCATGCTCCGGGAAAAACGGCAGGGCATGGCGGGTCATCAGCAGCATGCTGCCCATATTGCCGTCGAACACACGGGCGATATGCTCGGCATCCACGTCGGCCAGGCTGCGTCCCTCGAAGACGCCCGCATTGTTGATGAGGATGTCGATGCGGCCAAAGCGGGTGGCAATGGCCGACAGCACGTCGCGCACCGCCTGCTCCTGGCTGACATCGGCTGCATGGGCCTCGGCCTTGCCACCCTGGCTGATGATGTCGGCGACAACTTGTTCGGCCTGTTGCTGATTGCTGCGATAGACAATCACCACCTGTGCGCCCTGGCTGGCCAGCTTGCGGGCAATGGCTGCGCCAATGCCGCGGGAACCACCGGTGACTACGGCTACCTTGTCTGCTTGTTTCATGTTGGATTTGCTCTGTCTGGCTTGATGGGAGGCTGTGGGCAGCCAGCGCCCTCAAGCGGGTGCTGGCCGTGCTCACTGCAGGTGCTTAGGTCTTGGTGAATCCGCTCTGGATCTGCCATACCAGCGTGGCAAACGGCATGTCCATGTCGCTGTAAACTTCACCCGCGCTGGGGTCGACATTGCTGCGCAGCATTTCCACCGCTGCGGTGGCATAGTCGGTAACCGGAATGCCGGCACCCAGCAGACGTTGCAGGCCGGCAGTACGCTTGGCTTCGTTGAAGGTACCGGAAGCGTCCAGTACCACACGGGTATCGTAGCCAGCGGCTTTGGCCGATAAGGCCGGGAAGCTGGCGCAGATTTCCAGCGATACGCCCGCCACAATGATTTGCTTGCGACCGGTTTGCTCGATGGCGGCCCGCACGTTCGGGTCTTCCCAGGCATTGATCACGGTGCGGCTGATCACCTGCACACCGGGCAGAGCGGCGGTCAGTTCCGGCATGGTCGGTCCCCACATGCCATCCGGCATGGTGGCGGTGACAATGACCGGCACGCCCAGCGTGCGCGCGGCTTTGGCCAGTGCCACCACATTGTGTTTGAGATCGCCCAGCGGGATATCACGTACCCCACTGATCAGACCGACCTGATGATCGACCAGCAGTACAACTGCGTTATCGCGTGACAGCATGTTCAGATTGGCATTTTCATGTTGTGACATGGTGTTCCCCTCGCTTTAAAAAGTGATGCGGATGATGCGTACGCTACGGCCAGTGCCTGACTGCGGACAGGCGTTTGCAGGACTCACTGCAGCGGCTTACTTTTTGCTGAAGCCGCTTTGCATCTGCCACACCAGGGTGGCGAAGGGCATGTCCAGAGCGCCATACACCTGTCCGGCCTTGGGGTCGACATTGCTACGCAGCATCTCTACCGCAGCAGTGGCATAGTCAGTGACCGGGATGCCGGCACCCAGCAGGCGCTGCAGGCCGGCAGTACGCTTGGCTTCATTGAAGGTGCCGGAGGCATCCAGCACCACGCGGGTGTCATAGCCAGCGGCCTTGGCCGACAGCGCCGGGAAGCTGGCACAGATTTCCAGCGACACGCCAGCCACGATGATTTGCTTGCGGCCGGTTTTTTCGATGGCAGCGCGTACTTTCGGGTCTTCCCAGGCATTGATCACGGTGCGGCTGATCACCTGCACACCGGGCAGCGCGGCGGTCAGTTCCGGCATGGTCGGCCCCCACATGCCATCCGGCATGGTGGCGGTGACAATGACCGGCACGCCCAGCGTGCGCGCGGCTTTGGCCAGTGCCACCACATTGTGTTTGAGATCGCCCAA
>NZ_QJKC01000001.1:223405-381130 GCF_003202035.1 Aquitalea magnusonii
CACATGCCATCCGGCATGGTGGCGGTGACAATGACCGGCACGCCCAGCGTGCGCGCGGCTTTGGCCAGTGCCACCACATTGTGTTTGAGATCGCCCACCGTGGTGTCGCGCACACCGCTGATCAGGCCCACCTGGTGATCCACCAGCAGCAGCACGGCATTGTCACGTGACAGCATGCTGAGGTTGGCATTTTGCTGGGTGGCTGCTGTGGTGGCAGCGGCGGCGGGCATGGAAACGCTGGCAGCAGACAGGGTGGCGAGGCCGAGCAGGCTGGCGGACAGCAGTTGACGAATTTTCATGGCTTGGTCCTTTGCATTGTGGTGGGAGCAATTCCGCGTCGTCGGGCTGGTCTTGGGTTGAGACTGTACGAAAGGCTTAATTGCGTGGAACTATTATGAAGAAGGCCGCCATGATTAAAATATAAGAAAAATCGTATTAATCGTTCCAGCAGTGGAACGATTAATGACCGATTAGCCACAAGGAAAAACCACCATGATTCCGCTCGCACTCGATTTGAATGATCTGTTTCTGTTTTCCCAGGTGGTGCAGCGCCAGGGGTTCAGTGCGGCGGCCCGCAGCCTGGGCCTGCCCAAGTCACGTTTGTCACGCCGGGTCAGCTTGCTGGAGGAAAGACTGGGCGCCCGCCTGCTGCAGCGCAATGCGCGCAATCTGCGGCTGACCGATGCCGGGGCGGCCTTGTATGCCCACTGCCTGGCCATGCTGGCTGAGGCGCAGGCGGGCGAGGCCGCGGTACGGCAGCGCCAGCAAGAGCCCAGCGGCCAGGTGCGGCTGAGCGTGCCGATTGCCATTGCCGATGCGGTACTGTCGCGCCTGCTGCCCGATTTCATGCAGCGTTATCCCAAGGTGAAATTGTCGGTGCAGGCCAGTAATCGTCAGGTGGATTTGCTGGAGGAGGGCGTGGATGTGGTGGTGCGTGGGGTCGGTTTCGAACAGGCTTCCTCCAGCCTGGTGCAGGTCAGCCTGTGTACTGCCCAGTGGGGTTTGCTGGCCACGCCGGCATGGCTGGCGCAGCTGGGCGATGTTCTGTCGCCGCAACAGCTGGAGGGATGTGGCTGCCTGCAGTTCGCTCCGCTGGACGGTGGCACGGATGTCTTGCTGCTGCGTCACGATTCTGGCAGCTATCAGGATGTGCGGGTGAATGTGCTGCTGCGCAGCGACAATGTGCAGACCTTGAAGCAGGCGGCGCTGGCTGGGCTGGGGCTGGCCGGGCTGCCGCTGTATAGCTGTGCGGAGGAGTTGGCGGCTGGGCGCTTGCAGCTGCTGCTGCCACAGTGGCGGCCCAAGGATGGCCGGCTGGTGATGCTGTATCCCACGCGCCGTGGCTTGTCGCCGGCAGTTCGGGTGTTGATCGACTTTTTCAAGCAGCACTTGCCGGATTTGCTGGAGTATCGCGCCTGTCCGGGGGAAGTGTGATATTAATATTTCTTATCGTAGATAAAAATTATTAGCTTAACTTCTATCCGGATTGACTCTAAGCTAGGCGCCTGTTCATGGCACTCCCAGCCACCCGCTGGGCTGCCGCTTGCATGGCGAGAAAATCATGTTCAACTTGAATGTCTATCTGGCGGCCCTGGGCTTGTCCACCAGCCAGATCGTGGGCATCGGCCCGCAAAACGCTTTTATCATCCGCCAGGGGATAGGGCGCAGCCATATTCTGCCCATCGTGCTGATCTGCATCGTGGCCGATGTGTTGCTGATCAGCTGCGGGGTGCTGGGCATGGGCAAGATCATTGGCGCCATCCCTGGTTTTGTGCAAACAGTCGCCTGGCTGGGAGCCGGTTTTTTGCTCTGGTTGGGCTTCAAATCCTTCCGTGCGGCCATGCATCCCGGTGCGCTCAAGCTGGAGGGGTCGGTGGAGCGTGACCGCAAGCGCGCCATTCGCACCATCCTGCTGGTTACCCTGCTTAATCCCTATGTCTGGCTGGATACCGTCATCCTGATCGGCAGCGTGGCATCGGTGTATGGCAGCCTGGCGGCACCATCCTTCATTCTGGGCAGCATCACTGCTTCGGTGCTGTGGTTTGCCGGCATCGGCTTCTTTGCCGGTAAACTGGCGCCCTTTTTCCAGAAGGAGAGCAGCTGGCGTGTGCTGGATTGTGCCATCGGCCTGATCATGCTGTTTACCAGCAGCCTGCTGCTCTGGAATTACGGCTTTAGCCATTAATCCATTCATCCCGGAATGCAAAAAAGCCGGACGCTGTCCGGCTTTGTTCATGGCGTTGGTGGCTGCCTTACTCGGCGGCCTCGTCCAGCTCCAGGCCCTTGATCAGGTCGTCACGGGTCAGCAGGAAGACAAAGCCATCACCGCTGGCGGTTTCCATCCACATGAAGGGCAGGTTGGGGAAACACTCTTCCAGCATCTCGCGGTTGTGGCCGATTTCCACCAGCAGCACGCCGTGTTCGGTCAGCAGGTCTGGCGCGCGGCGCAGGATTTCGCGGGTGGCATCCAGGCCGTCCTCGCCGGAGCCCAGGGCGATTTCCGGCTCGTGCAGGTATTCCTGCGGCAGGGCATCCACCGATTCGGCATCCACATACGGCGGGTTGGCGATGATCAGGTCGTACGGTTCTTCCAGTCCTTCGCACAGATCGCTGTGAATCAGCTGGATCTGCTCCTCCAGGCCGTAGTTCTGCACGTTGATGGCGGCGACTTCCAGCGCATCCAGCGAAATGTCGACGGCGTCGATTTCGGCATCCGGGTAGTGATGGGCCAGCTGGATGGCCAGGCAGCCGGAGCCGGTGCACAGGTCGAGGGCGCGGTGTACCAGTTCGGGGTGTTCGATCCACGGTTGCAGCGGTTCGCCCAGCAGCTCGTAGATAAAGGAGCGCGGCACCAGCACGCGTTCGTCCACATAGAAGCTGAATTCACCTTGCCAGGCTTCGTGGGTGAGGTAGGCCACCGGTACTTTTTCTTCGGCCCGGCGTTCGATCAGGTCGACCACATCCTTGACTTCGGTGGGCAGCAGGCGTGCGTCCAGATAGGGTTCCAGCCGGTCGATCGGCAGCTTGAGCGTGGTCAGGATCAGGTAGGCCGCTTCATCGTGGGCATTGTCGGTGCCATGGCCATAGGTCAGGCCGGCCTGATTGAAACGCGATACCGCAAAACGCAGCAGATCGCGCACGGTGGTAAAGCTGCTGGCAGCCTGGGCGTACATGCTCATCCTTTCGGGACAGGGGGCCGTAATGGGCCGTCCCTTGTCAATAATGACAGGGGACATGGCCGGCCATGTCCCCTGTGGTCTGGTTCGGCCGCCATTATAGGGCAAGCGGCCGCAGCTGCACCATTTCCGTTCAGAACGGCAGGGCGGCATCCGTGGCGGTGGCCAGTACGCGGCGGAAATCCGCCTTGATGCGTTCCAGCGCTTCTGCATTATCAGCCTCAAAGCGCAGCACGATCACCGGCGTGGTGTTGGAGGCGCGCGCCAGGCCGAAACCATCGGCATATTCCACGCGCAGGCCGTCCAGGGTGTTGATTTCCTCGGCACCGTCAAAGCTGGCCGTCTGTTGCAGCTTGGCAATCAGCGCATGGTTTTCACCCTCGGCCTGCATCTTCAGGTTGAGCTCGGGCGTGGAAACGGCATTGGGCAGGGCGTTGAGCACGGCGCCGGGGTCTTCCACCCGCGACAGTACTTCCAGCAGGCGCACGCCGGCATACATGCCGTCGTCAAAGCCATACCAGCGTTCCTTGAAGAACACATGGCCGCTCATTTCGCCGGCCAGCAGCGCACCGGTTTCCTTGATCTTGGCCTTGATAAAGCTGTGGCCGGTACGTGCCATCACCGGCTCGCCACCGTTTTCCAGAATCCACGGCTTGAGCAGGCGGGTGGATTTCACGTCGTAAATGATCTTGGCCTTGGGGTTGCGTTCCAGCACGTCGGCCGCAAACAGCATCAGCTGGCGGTCCGGCCAGATGATATTGCCGTCCTTGGTGACTACGCCCAGGCGGTCGCCATCGCCATCAAAAGCCAGGCCCAGCTCGGAGTCGGTCTTGGCCAGCGCTTCGATCACGTCCTGCAGGTTTTCCGGTTTGGCCGGGTCCGGGTGGTGATTGGGGAAGGTGCCATCCACGGTGCAGAACAGTTCACGTACGCGGCAGCCCAGGCGACGGAACAGCACAGGGGCAAAGTCGCCGGCGATGCCATTGCCGCAATCCACCACGATGTTCATATTGCGCTCCAGCTTGATATCGCTGGTGATGCGCGTCAGATAGGCTTCGCTGATGTCATGAGTGCTGTAGCTGCCGGCACCTTCGGCCAGATCGCCGCTGGCAATGCGCTGATACAGGGCCTGGATGTCGTCACCGGCCAGGGTGTCGCCGGCCAGCATCATCTTGAAGCCGTTGTAGTCCGGCGGATTATGGCTGCCGGTGACCATGACGCCGGACAGCGTGCCCAGTTCATAAGCAGCAAAATACAGCATCGGGGTGGCCACGCGGCCGACATCGATGACATCGACACCGGCGGCACGGATGCCTTTGGCCAAGGCATCGCTCAGGTCGGGACCGGACAGGCGGCCGTCACGGCCAATGACGATGGCCTTGACCTTGCGCGCAACGGCTTCCGAGCCGATGGCATGGCCGATTTGCTGGGCGGCTTCAATGGTCAGCGTCTTGCCGACAATGCCGCGAATATCGTAAGCCTTGAAAATGTCTGGGGATGGTGTGCTCATGATGGTAGGCAATATCTCGAAAAGCAGGAATCAATAGTAAAACCATCCGGCCACCACGGGTGGCCGGACGTGCAAGAAAGGGGTTCAGGCGGCCAGTGACTGGCTGAGCTCGATCAGTTGCTGCAGCTTGGCACGCGCCTGGCCACTGGCCAGGACTTCACGCGCCAGCGCAATGCCATCGGCCAGCGTGGCGCAAATGTCCGCAGTATAAATGGCCGCGCCGGCATTGAGCAGCACGATGTCGCGCGCCGGCCCAGGCTGGTTGTCCAGCACCGACAGCAGGATGTCGCGCGATGCGGTGGCACTGCTGGCCTGGATGTCCTTCAGTTCGAAGAAGCTGAAGCCCAGTTCGCGCGGGTCCAGCAGGTATTCTTCGATATGGCCGTCTTTCAGCTCGGCCACCATGGTACGGTCGCTGAGAGTGATTTCATCCAGTCCGTCCAGACCGTGCACGATCATCACATGCTTGCTGCCCAGTTGCTTGAGCACGCGCGACTGGATGCCGACCAGATCGGGGTGGAAGACGCCCATGATCTGGTGATCGGCATTGGCCGGGTTGGTCAGCGGCCCCAGGATGTTGAAGATGGTGCGGGCGCCCAGCTCCTTGCGGATGGGGGCAACATGCTTCATCGCGCTATGGTGATTGGGCGCGAACATGAAGCCGACGCCGATCTCATCGATACAGCGGGCTACTTGCTGCGGGCTGAGGTTGAGATTGACGCCCAAGAGCTCCAGCACATCGGCACTGCCCGAGCTGGACGATACCGAACGCCCGCCATGCTTGGCTACGCGTGCGCCGGCCGCGGCTACCACAAAGGCTGATGTGGTGGAGATATTGAAGGTATGGCTCTTGTCACCACCGGTGCCGCAGGTGTCGATCAGATGCTCGCGCCGGCTGACCGGCACCGGGGTGGCGAACTCGCGCATCACCGTGGCGGCAGCGGCAATTTCCGACACGCTTTCCACCTTGGTGCGCAGGCCGATCAGAATGGCTGCGGTCTGCGCCGGGGTCAGTTCGCCGCGCATGATTTGGCGCATCAGATCCAGCATTTCGTCAAAAAACAGTTCGTTACCGTCAATCAGTCGGTTGAGGGCAGCCTGGGGGGTCAGCATGATGAGGGTCCTTGAATCGCGGGCGGGGCTGTCTGGGCAGCACGGCAAAGAGGCCCCGCCGGTGACGGTGGGGCCGTCGGGCATTCGCTCAGGCGAATTCCTTGAGGAAATTGTCCAGCATGCGGTGGCCATGCTCGGTCAGGATGGACTCGGGATGGAACTGCACGCCCTCGATGGGCAGAGTCTTGTGGCGCACGCCCATGATTTCGCCGTCATCGGTCCAGGCGGTGATTTCCAGGCAGTCGGGCAAAGACTCGCGTTCGATCACCAGCGAGTGATAACGGGTGCAGCTCACCGGATTGGGCAGGTCACGGAACATGCCGACATTGTGATGGTGCACCGGCGACACCTTGCCATGCATCAGTTGCTTGGCGTGAATGATCTTGCCGCCAAAGGCCTGGCCAATACCCTGATGACCCAGGCACACCCCCATGATGGGCAGCTTGCCGGCAAAGTGCTTGATAGCGGCCACCGAAATACCGGCTTCGTTTGGCGTGCAGGGGCCGGGGGAAATCACCAGGTACTGCGGCTGCAAGGCCTCGATTTGTTCCAGGGTGATTTCATCATTGCGAAACACCTTTACCTCTTGTTGCAGCTCGCCAAAATACTGCACCAGGTTGTAGGTAAAGGAGTCGTAGTTATCGATCATTAGCAGCATGATTAAGCTAAACCTTTGATTTTTATGGGCATGCCGTGGTGACCTGTAGATTTTATCCGGTTGCTGGGCCGGGTTAAAAACTATTGGGTCGGTTGAGCAGCAATAATGCCCGTCAAGTAATGAGCAATACTATACCGGAAGGAGGGCAGCGATACAGCATGCACAAGCCGGGCTATTGCACGTCACAAAAGCAGCGGCGGTGGTTTTCCTGTGTCCAGGCTGATCCGCCATGCTGGCAATTCGAAGGCTACGCGGTGCTGTTTGCCATTGAGCCGTATCAACAGCTGGCCAGTGTCAAGCCCGAACCGGACAAGGCAGAAACCAGCCACCCGCTGGCGGTGAGCAACTGGCGGCTGGGAGAGGGGAGATACGCCCGGTACGGCAGGCAGGGCTCCGGCTCAATACCCTGCGGTCAGGCCGAAATCCAGCATGACACTGGCGCCAGTCACCCCGGCACAGGCGGGAGACAGCAGCCAGAGCACATGGTCCGCCACTTCGGCGGGTGTCAGGAAACGGGCCTTGTCCTGTTGAGGATAGTGCGCCATCAGCCGGCGGTAGTAGCTTTCCGGATCGCCCTCGCCGTAGCGCGCAGCCTGAAACTCCAGCATGGGAGAGAAAATATCGGACGGGCACAGCGCGTTGACACGGATGCCACTGGGCGCCAATTCCCTGGCCAGCGCCTTGCTCATGACGGTGACGCCCCCTTTGCTGGCGCAGTAAATGGCGGCACCGGCATTGCCGATCACGCCGGCATCGGAACTGATATTGACGATGGCCCCCTGCGTTTCACGCAAGGCCGGAATGGCGCGGCTGCAAAGAAAGAACACTGCTTTGAGATTGATGTCCATGCAATGCTGCCATTCGTCCTCGCTGGCCAGCTCGCTCGGTCCTTCCACCCATACCCCTGCGCAGTTGGCCAGCCCGTCCAGCCGGCCATATTGCTGCAGGCTGAAGTCAATCAGTGCTTGAGCGTTTTCCGCCTGGCGCAAGTCTACGGCAAGGGCGGCAGCGCCCAACTGGTCGGCGCGCACTTGCAGGCGCTCGCGCTGCACATCGGTCATGACCACCCTGGCGCCCAGCGACAGCAATTTCTCCGCAACGCTCCCGCCCACCCCGCCGGCGGCACCGGTTACCAGATAGACGCGTCCGGCAAACAGATTCTGGCTGAATGGTGTCATCCCTTACGCTCCTGCAGACAGTTGGCACCATCGACCACCAGCATTTCGCCATGGATGTAGCTGGCGACGGGCATGGCGAGGAATACGATGGCCGCTGCCATTTCTTCCGGGGTACCGGCGCGGCCCATGGGGGTATGCATTGCGGCCTGGTGCTCTGCCTCGGTCTGGGATGCCGTGGCCACCCAGCCTGGCGCGACACAGTTGACGGTAATGCCCTTGTGGCCCACTTCCAGCGCGAGTGCGCGGCTCATGCCCACCATGCCGGCCTTGGCCGCGCTGTATGCCACTTCGCCGGGGTTGGCCACCACCGGGCCGGTGACCGAAGCGACGTTGATGATGCGGCCATGGCCGCTTGCCAGCATGCCGGGCAGCACGCGCCGCGTCAGCAGATAGCAAGTATCGAGATTGCGCTGAAGGGTTTTTGTCCAGTCGCGATCTTCCAGCATGTCAAATGTTGTGAATGCTTCGGCTTGCCCTTCCTGCGTCATGCCGGCGTTATTCACCAGAATATCGATGCGCGCAAAGTCCTGGGCCACCTGCTTTAACAAATGGTCTGTTTCAGCAGCAACGGTAAGATCTGCGATATACCCCTGTGCCCTTATGCCTTGTTGGCGCAGTGCAGCCGCACGTTCGTGGATGCGCGGGCCTGTAGCGCACAGCGCAACGCTACAGCCCAGCTCGCCAAGCAGCCTGGCGGTGGCAAAGCCGATACCTTCCGCACTGCCTGCGCCACTGATGAGCGCAGTCTTTCCCTGCAAGCTGAACAGCGGGTGCGCTGCT
The DNA here is from genome assembly GCF_003202035.1 of Aquitalea magnusonii. Lineage (GTDB taxonomy): Bacteria > Pseudomonadota > Gammaproteobacteria > Burkholderiales > Chromobacteriaceae > Aquitalea > Aquitalea magnusonii. The sequence goes on from NZ_QJKC01000001.1 coordinate 231,821, forward strand.
ACGGGTGGTGTCCTTGTTCTGGTCATTCTCGTCCTTTGTGATCAAACTTTGTAAAATAATATCCATAAAATCGAAAACCATGTTTTATTTATTCATGTATATGATCAAATATTGGTGAGCATTCATCATCCTGGCAACAGCGGTTCCGCCAGTTGCCCGCCATGCGCTCGCCTTCCTGCTAGCTGCGGGCAAGCGGCGCAGGGGCATGTCTTTGACCAGATGGCAGGTTTAGGAGGGGCTTAAATTGAGAGCGACGACGCCGCCAACGATTAAGGCAATGCCAATCAGTCGAAGCGGTGCCGTTGACTCTCCGAAGCAGAGAATTCCCAGAAGGGCAATGAGTACCGTTCCGAATCCGGCCCATACCGCATATGCCAAGCCGACTTCAAGATGGCGAACGGATACGGACATGAGCCAAATGGCACTTGCATAACAAAGGGTGACGATGATGGAGGGCGCGGTGCGGGTGAATCCGTCGGAATAGCGTAGTGCAACGGTGCCTAAGACTTCTGCGATCACGCTGACGGCAAGGAAAAGCCAGGAAAATGCTTGTGAGCTCATGATGCTCCCCAAAGCCTGCGCTTATACCGAGCGCGGCTAGAGGGATGAGAGCGGTACCCCAAATTCAGTTGCCACTATACCAGTGTGGTGAACGGTTTGGTGAAGCGGGCCTCTTGTGCCAGATGCCCCCCCACGCTGTGCAAGCGCTCTGCGTGTCTGTGCAGCTGAATATCCTGAATGGTGCATGTCTGCATGCGCCGGATCGCTACGAGGATGCCGCAGCCGTTAGCAGCCCCATCAATGATCGCGCCGGAACCGTATCGCTGGTCTGGCGGAGGGCCTGGTTTGGTAATATGATATTGGAATGTGCAGGGTTCGGTCGATAATGCTGTTGCTGGCCAGCGCCACGGCTTCCGCACAGATTTGCAGCTGCGCAGACTCGCAAACCGGCTGGCCTGGCTATCGCAATGAACCTGACAGCGCGATTCGGCATGGATGCGCAGCCGGGGGCGGCGGCGACTGTGAGCACGCCGCCATAGCACCCGTCATGGCTCCGGCCTGGCCTGGCCGGGCAGGGCGGTTCGATGCATTTTCCAGGTCATTAGTCATAGAGAAGTCCATGCATATCCTACTTTCCGATCACGGCACCTTGCGTAAAGTCCGTTTCAGTCGGCCATCTTTGGTCACCATGCTGGCTGGCCATGTCGAGGCGATCACCCGTCAGCAGCCGCTGATTTTCCTGCAACTAGCGCTGCCCACCATGCTGGGCTTGTTCCTGGCCCGCGCACTGGGCGACTCCATCTTGCTGGCGGCGCTGGCGTATTTTCTGCCCTGCCTGTTTTGGTCACGCTACAGTGATGCCTTTTATATCCGCACATTGATGGACAGGGAGTGGTCCTTTGCCGATAGCGCCGAGAACAACCGCCATGTGGCCGATGCCTTGGGCATTGAGCTGATGGCGGGAGAGAACGGGGCGGAGTAGCTGAAGGGTGAATCGAATGACAATCATGCTGGTGGCAGCGCGCACCCTGCTGGCGGTGACTTGTAGCGCACCAGCCATGGATAAAAACATGCCTTCACGCCGCCATTTGCTGAAGGCCATCCACCTGTTTCCTGCAGAAAGCCCATCCAGATGACCCACCAGTCTTCCACCACCCCATCCTCAGCAGGACTGGCCCGCTTCGATATCTTGTTGCGGCTGTGGGCAGCGGCCGCAGTCTGTTCCGCACTGTCGCACATGATCCAGCCTGCGTGGACGGCCGCTGGCACCACCTGGGCGCTGTCCGCGCACTGGCAACGGGAAATTGCCTATTTCGACCTGTTTGTCGCCTTGATCTTTGCCTGGGCTGCCCATCAGCCAGAGCTGCGCATCAAGCGCAATGTCACCTTGCTGCTGTGTGGCTTGTCATTACTACTGGGAGAAAATCACCTGGAAGGCTGGCTGGCAGCACCCAAGGTATTCCATGTGCTGTTTGCCCTGGGCAATGCGCTGGCCGTGCTATGGGGCGCGCTGGCCTGCTGGAGCGTGCGCGCTGCCGTGTCGCCTGAATAATGACCAGGCTCGGCCTTGGGCTGGCCGGAAACCTGCTGGATGATGTGCTTACTTGCCGTATTTGCGCATGATCTGTTCGATAAAGCCGTCATCCTTCATGCGGGCGAGGGCATTGGCGATCCGGGCCGCGGTTTCCGGCGGAAAGCGCGGGCCGGAGGCTATCCAGTTTTCGCTGCTGTAGATCACATTGCCCTCGACCGGCATGGTGCCGATTTGTTGCTGGTAGCTTGGCCTGAAGGTGGCCGTACTGCCCAGAAAGCTGCCGATGCGGCCGGCCTTGAGCATCTTGGCCATGTCGGGCAGCTGGCTTTGTTCGATTTGCTGCTGGCTCACGCCTTGTTGCGCCAGCCAGCTAAGCACGCTGGAGCCGGCGCGTACGCCGATGCGGCCTGCCGCAATGGCTTGCTGCAGGGTATGGCATGGCGCCGCCCCGTCGCGGGTGAAAAAGCGGAAATCAGTGCTGTTGATGATGGCAATCCAGTGAAACAAAGGCTCACGTTCCGGCGTGCGGGCAAAATAGATGATGATGGCGTTGCTGCTGTCGATCACCTCGCGCATGGCGCGGTTCCACGGGCGGATGCGGGTCTGTGGAATATAGCCGGCCCGGCGTATGGCTTCGCTGCCAATTTCCATCATCATGCCCGGGGTGGGCTGGTCTGGCTGGTTGCAGATGCTGGGCAGGTAGTCGCATTCCAGCAAGATGGTCTGGCCTGCTTCTGCCGCCCAGGCCAGGCAGGGCATGAGCGACAGGCAGAGTGCCAGTAGTGTGCTAGGTAAGCCGGGCATGAAGCGCGCTCCTTTGCGAAGCAAATGTCTTTAGCATTATTTATAAATGCCCGGCATCGATTTTGTTGGTTAATTGGCGCGGCAAATGCAAATTGAATGGACCGGGCGGCTGTGCGATGGAGCAGGGCGCGCAGGCGGCTGCGCAATCCGGCTGGGTGATGCAGCCAGCCAAGCCATGCTAGTATTGCCACCTTGCATCCATGTTCATCAAGCCAGATGGCCAACCATTAAGGGCCCAGACTTCACCATGAATCATTCATTTATCCGCACCGCCCTGTTGCTGGGAGCGCTGCTGCTGGGTGGCTTTGCCCACGCAGAAACCGAGGACATCCCGCTGCCGGGCGATGTGCAGAGCGCACCGCTCAAATCAGCCAAGAAGTCAGCGCATCATGCGCCAGCCAGCCAGGCCCATGCCGCCGGGGCGCAGCGCAAAGCCAGCAAACCGGCCAGCCGCAAGCATCACGCCGCGGGCAAGAAGCACCACCGCCAGCATGGCAAGCACGCTGCAGCCGCCAAGCACAAGCCTGCCAGCAAGATGACGGGCAAAAAAAATGCTGCCAAACCCGTTCATCACAAAACAAGCAAAAACAACAAGCTAGCGAAAAAGCCGGTCAGAAGGCATAAAAAAATGCACTGACAGGCTTGCCAGCCAAGGGGCAAGACGCTATATTGCAGCCCTTCGCCGGTGTAGCTCAGTTGGTAGAGCACCTGACTTGTAATCAGGGGGTCGCGAGTTCGATTCCTGCCGCCGGCACCATATTCCACGGGCCTTGTAGAAATACAAGGCCCGTTTTACATTTTGCTGCCTTGTCGGCAAATTCCGACAAAGGCTCTCCCAACCCCACTCCGTGCTTGCGGTATCGTGCCGGCCGCATCCTGGCCGCGCGTCGTGAAGTCTTGCGGCTCGCTCAAGTGAACTTCACCTCACTCTCATGAATGCGCAATTGACCCAATGATTATCCTGAAGAACGTGGCCTTGCGTCGCGGTAGTAAAGTGTTGCTCGACAATGCCTCGGTCACGCTCAATCCGGGCGAGAAAGTGGGGCTGGTTGGCCGCAATGGCGCGGGCAAGTCCTCCCTGTTTGCGGTGCTCAATGGCAGCCTGCATGAAGATGGCGGCGATGTGTCGATTCCGGCGCAATGGCGCATGGCGCAGGTGGCGCAGGACATGCCGGAGACCGAGCAAAGTGCCACCGATTTCGTGGTCGAGGGCGATACCACCTTGCTGGCGGCGCGGCTGGAAGTGGCCGAGGCCGAGGCGGGTGAAGACTATATGCGCATGGCGCATGCCTATACGGCGCTGAATGATGCCGGCGAACACGACGCGCCGGCGCGGGCGCAGTCGCTGATTCTGGGCTTGGGTTTTAGCGTGGCCGAGCTGAGTCAGCCGGTAAACAGTTTTTCCGGCGGCTGGCGCATGCGTCTGCAACTGGCCCGCGCGCTGATGTGTCCGTCTGATTTGCTGCTGCTGGACGAACCGACCAACCACCTGGACCTGGACGCGCTGGTCTGGCTGGAAGCCTGGCTGAAAAACTATGGCGGCACCATGGTGGTGATCAGTCATGACCGCGAATTCCTTGATGCAGTCACCAATGTCACCCTGCATGTCGACAATGCCAAGCTGGTGCGCTACGGCGGCAATTACAGCAAGTTTGAAGACATGCGTGCCGAGCAGATGATTCTGCAGCAGGCGGCGCAGGCCAAGCAGCAGGAGAAGATTGCCCATCTGCAAAGCTTTATCAATCGCTTCAAGGCCAAGGCCAGCAAGGCCAAGCAGGCACAAAGCCGGGTCAAGGCGCTGGAGCGGATGGAGAAGATTGCGCCGGTACTGGCCGAGGCGGATTTCCAGTTTGAATTCAAGGAGCCGCAAAGCCTGCCTAATCCGATGCTGACCATGTCGCAGGCCGAGTTTGGCTATCCGGCGGCAGAGGATGCGCCGGCGGGTACGCCGCCCACCGTGATCGTGCGTGGTGTCAATCGCTCGGTACTGGCCGGGCAGCGCATCGGCATCCTGGGGGCAAACGGGCAGGGCAAGTCGACCCTGGTCAAGACTGTGGCCGAGGCCTTGCAGGCCACTGGCGGCGAGATCATTCGCGGCAAGGGGCTGAATATCGGCTACTTCTCGCAGCAGGAGCTGGACGTGCTGCGCCCGCAGGATAATCCGCTGGAGCACATGTTCCGCCTGGCGCGCGACATTCCGGCCGCCCTCCGTCCGCCGGCCAATGATTGCCGCGAGCAGGGGCTGCGCAATTTTCTCGGCACTTTCAATTTCAGTGGCGACATGGTCAAGCAGCAGGTGGGCAGCATGAGCGGTGGCGAAAAGGCGCGGCTGGTGCTGTGCATGATCGTGTGGCAGCGCCCCAACCTGTTGCTGCTGGATGAGCCGACCAACCACCTGGACCTGGCCACCCGCGAAGCCTTGAGCGTGGCGCTGAACGAGTTTGAAGGTTCGGTGATGCTGGTGAGTCACGACCGCGCCTTGCTGCGGGCGGTGTGCGATGAGTTCTGGCTGGTTTCACGCGGCGGGGTGAAGGATTTCGACGGCGACCTGGATGACTATCAGGTCTACCTGCTGGAAGAGGCGCGCCGCCGCCGCGAACAGGCAGCCGGCAAGCGCTGAGCGGCAGTTGCACTACTGCAGAGGGGTCGCCATGGGCGGCCCTTTGTCATGGCTGGCGGCTGGCGGCTGCGCTGGCTTTTGCCACGGGCGCACGGCTAAGTACCTGACGCAGCAGGCCGCCGCCGTGCTGGCAGCCATTGCGCCCGTCCCGCACGCGACAAGGCATGCGTAGGCGGGGTGGACGTGCTAGAATCTAGGCTATTTTTGATTCCTGAAAAGATAGCCATTTACCCATGACAGATCAGCTTTTCGCCAAGGAAACGATCCCAATCAGCCTCGAAGAGGAAATGCGCCGCTCCTACCTCGATTACGCCATGAGCGTGATCGTGGGCCGCGCGCTTCCCGATGTGCGTGATGGCCTCAAACCGGTACATCGTCGCGTGCTGTTTGCCATGCACGAACTTTCCAACGATTGGAACCGCGCCTACAAGAAATCGGCGCGTATCGTGGGCGATGTCATCGGTAAATATCACCCGCACGGTGACTCGGCGGTATACGACACCATCGTGCGCATGGCGCAGGACTTCAGCCTGCGCTACCCGCTGGTGGATGGCCAGGGCAACTTCGGCTCGGTGGATGGCGACAGCGCCGCCGCCATGCGTTACACCGAAATCCGCATGGCGCGCATTGCGCACGAACTGCTGGCGGACATCGACAAGGAAACCGTGGACTTCGGGCCGAACTATGACGGTTCGGAACACGAACCGCTGATCCTGCCGGCCAAGATTCCCAATCTGCTGATCAATGGCTCCTCCGGCATTGCCGTGGGTATGGCCACCAATATCCCGCCGCACAACCTGACGGAAGTGGTGGATGCCTGTCTGGCGCTGCTGGCCAATCCGGAACTGACCATCGATGATCTGATCGACATCATTCCGGCACCCGACTTCCCCACCGCCGGCATCATCTATGGTACGGCCGGGGTTAAAGAGGGCTACCGCACCGGTCGTGGCCGCGTCATCATGCGCGCCCGCACCCATTTCGAAGACATCGGCAAGGGCGACCGCCAAGCCATCATCGTCGACGAGATTCCCTACCAGGTGAACAAGTCGCGCCTGCTGGAGCGCATTGCCGAACTGGTGCGTGACAAGCAGATCGAAGGCATTTCCGATCTGCGCGACGAGTCGGACAAGTCCGGCATGCGCATCGTGATCGAGCTCAAGCGCGGCGAAATGCCGGAAGTGGTGCTCAATCACCTGTTCAAGCTGACCCAGCTGCAAGACAGCTTCGGCATCAATATGGTGGCCCTGGTCGATGGCCAGCCGCGCCTGCTGAACCTGAAGCAGATCATTGACGAATTCCTGCGCCACCGCCGCGAAGTCGTCACCCGTCGCACCATTTTCGAATTGCGCAAGGCACGTGAGCGTGGCCATATCCTGGAAGGTCTGGCCGTGGCGCTGTCCAATGTGGACGACATCATTGCCCTGATCAAGGCCTCGGAAACCCCGCCGGCCGCCAAGATCGCCCTGATGGCGCGCCCGTGGCGCTCCGAACTGGTGGAAGAAATGCTGTCGCGCGTGGACCAGAGCAAGGCCCGTCCGGATGGTCTGGACCCCGCCTTTGGCCTGCATGGCGATGGCTATCGTCTGTCCGATGCGCAAGCGCAAGCCATTCTGGAAATGCGTCTGCAACGCCTGACCGGCCTGGAGCAGGACAAGATCGTCGGCGAATATCGCGACATCATGGCCATCATCCTGGACTTGATCGATATTCTGGAACGTCCGGAGCGCATCAACCAGATCATCGGTGACGAGCTGTCCGCCATCAAGACCCAGTTCGGTGATGCACGCCGTTCGGAAATCGAGCCGTTTGGCGGCGACATCAATATCGAGGACCTGATCACCCCGCAAGACATGGTGGTGACCATCTCCCATACCGGCTACATCAAGACCCAGCCGATTGACGACTACCGCTCGCAACGCCGTGGCGGTCGTGGCAAGCAGGCTGCCGCCACCAAGGATGACGATTTCATCGACACCCTGTTCGTGGCCAATACCCACGACTACGTGCTGTGCTTCTCCAGCAAGGGTCGCTGCTACTGGATCAAGGTCTACGATCTGCCGCAAGGCGGTCGCAACAGCCGTGGCAAGCCCATGGTGAATGTGTTGCCGCTGGCCGATGGCGAGAAGATCAACGCGCTGTTGCCGATCAAGGCCTTCACCGATGCCGAAGCCGTGTGCGACGAAAATGAAGATGACGAAGCCGCCGCCCTCAAGGCCAAGGGTCCGTTCATCTTCATGTGCACCGCCAACGGCACGGTGAAGAAAACCCCGCTGGAAGCCTTCTCCCGTCCGCGTACCGCCGGCATCATCGCCGTGCGTCTGGAAGAAGGTGACAACCTGATTGGCGTGGCCCTGACTTCCGGCAACGAGCAGATCATGCTGTTCTCCGACGGCGGCAAGGCCGTACGCTTCAGCGAAACCGACGTGCGCCCGATGGGTCGCACTGCCGCAGGCGTACGCGGCATGATGCTGGCCGAAGGCCAGCATGTGATTTCGCTGCTGGTCACCAATTCCGAAGAGCAGCAGGTGCTGACCGCCAGCGATGGCGGCTATGGCAAGCGCACTCGTACCGGCGAATTCCGCCATACCAGCCGCGGCACCCAGGGTGTGATTGCCATGGACCTGACCGACAAGACCGGCCTCAAGCTGGTGGCCGCCAGCCTGGTGGAAGACAGCGACGACGTGATGCTGATCACCACCGGTGGCGTGCTGATCCGCACCAAGGTATCGGAAGTGCGCGAAACCGGCCGCTCGGCCCAGGGTGTACGCCTGATCAACCTGGACGAGGGTGAAAAGCTGATCGGTCTGGAAAAAGTGGCCGAAGGCGAGTCGGACGAAGAGGCTGAAATTGTTGATGGTGATGTGGTCGACGGTGAAGACAACGCCGCCCCGGCTGCCGACGCCGCCAGCGCAGGGGAAGCCGAGGCATGACGGCAACGCCTGCCAATGCGCAGGTGCTGGAGACGATGAGCGCGCTCTTCGTCTCCTTGCCGCACTGCGCCACCCTCGGTTTCCAGTACCTGGGCACCGAGGGCCGCAAGCCCACCCTGAAAGTGGAGTGGCGCGAAGACCTGGTGGGCAACCCGGCCAGCGGCACCATTCACGGCGGGGTGATCACCTCGCTGGTGGATACCACCAGTGCCGTTTCGGTCACCGCCTGCCTGCCGGACTTTGAAACCATTGCCACACTGGATCTGCGCATCGATTACCTCAAGGCAGCCACGCCGGGCAAGGCCATCTACTGCCGGGCGGAATGTTACCGTCTGGCCAGCCAGATCGCCTTTACCCGTGCCGTGTGCTACCACGACGATCCGGCCGACCCCATCGCCCATGGCGTGGCCACCTTCATGCGTGAATCCAGCCGCGCCTCCATGCTGAAAGAGGGGACGTGATGAGCGAATTCATGCAGCAACTGGCTGCCCTGCGCGATGACAATAATGTCGCCGCGCTGTGCGAGGCCATTCCCTATGCCCGCCTGATGGGGGTGGAAGTCAGCACGGGTGACGATGGCGAATTGCTGTTCCAGCTGCCGTTTTATCCGCGCAATGTCGGCAACACTGTCTTGCCGGCGCTGCATGGCGGGCTGATCGGCGGTTTTCTGGAAAATGCCGCACTCTTGCACCTGATCTGGCACCGCGAATCGCTGGAAGCGCCGAAGATTGTCGATTTTTCGCTGGATTACCTGCGCTCCGGCCGTCCACAGACGCTATTCGCCCGCTGCGAGATCACCAAGCAGGGCAAGCGCGTGGCCCATGTATTGATCGAAGCCTGGCAAGAAGACCGCCGCAAGCCGGTGGCTGTTGCCCGGGCCCACTTCCTGCTCACGCAGTGACACACACCGGCATGGCCTGCCGGGTCATGCCGCAACATTGAAGCAATGACTGAGGACAGACATGGCCAAGGTGTATAACTTTTCTGCCGGACCGGCGGTATTGCCCCACGAAGTACTGGCTCAGGCCCAGAGCGAAATGCTGGACTGGCACGGCTCCGGCATGTCGGTGATGGAAATGAGCCATCGCGGCAAGGAATTCATGGAAATCATCCATGATGCCGAGCACGACCTGCGCGAGCTGATGCAGGTGCCGGCCGGTTACAAGGTGCTGTTCCTGCAGGGCGGCGCCTCCATGCAGTTTTCCATGGTGCCGCTCAACCTGCTGGGCGACAAACAGTCGGTGGATATCGTCAATACCGGCCACTGGTCCAAGCTGGCCATCAAGGAAGCGCGCCGTTATTGCCATGTCAATGTGGTGGCCAGCAGCGAAGACCGCAACTTTGCCTATGTGCCGGCAGAAGAAAACTGGCAGCGCGACCCCAACGCCGCCTATCTGCATTACACCTCCAACGAAACCATTGGCGGCCTGCAGTTCCCCTTTGTCCCGGCCGACCTGGGCGTGCCGCTGGTTTGTGACATGTCGTCCGACTTTCTGTCGCGCGAAGTCGATGTCAGCAAGTTCGGCCTGATTTATGCCGGCGCGCAGAAGAATATCGGCCCGTCCGGCCTGGTGGTATTGCTGGTGCGCGAAGACCTGCTGGGCCGCGCCCGTGCCGATCTGCCGACCATGCTGAATTACCAGACCCACGCCGATGCCGATTCCATGTACAACACGCCGGCGACCTATCCCATCTATATCGCCGGCCTGGTGTTCAAGTGGCTGAAGCAACTGGGCGGGATCAAGGGCATGGCAAGCCGCAATGCGGAAAAGGCCGGCCTGTTGTATCACGCCATCGAGGCCAGCGAAGGCTTCTACCATACCCATATCGATGCACCGTACCGCTCGCGCATGAATGTGGTGTTCCGCCTGAAGGACGAGGCGCTGGAAGAAAGCTTCCTGATGGAAGCGCGCAAGAACGGGCTGATCCAGCTCAAGGGCCATCGCGTGGTCGGCGGCATGCGTGCCTCCATTTACAACGCCATGCCGATCGAAGGCGTCAAGGCGCTGGCCAATTTCATGCAGGACTTCGCCCGCCAGCACGGCTGAGCAGTATTGTTCTGCTGTGGCGACAGTGTGTGCAAAAACCCGTGTTCTACACGGGTTTTTTCTTGTGCGCGGCAGTCTTATGATGGATGACCATAACAATAGCGGAAATCATTCCATGGATCGCTCCCTCCAACGCTTGCTGCTCGCCGGCGGCCTGATCGTTTCGCTGGCCATGGGCGTGCGCCATGGCTTTGGCTTTTTCATGCCCCCCATGACCAGCGCCTTTGGCTGGAGCCGCGAAAGCTTCGCCTTTGCACTGGGCATGCAGAATCTGGTGTGGGGCATGGCCCAGCCCTTTGCCGGCGCGCTGGCTGATCGTCACGGCCCGGGCAAGGTGCTGCTGGGTGGCGGCCTGCTGTATGCCCTTGGCCTGCTATTGATGACCGTGTCCGCCACGCCCACCCTGTTCAGCCTGTCCGCCGGTGTGTTGCTGGGCCTGGCCTTGTCCGGCACCACCTATAGCGTGATTTTCGGCGTACTGGGCCGTACCGTACCTGCTGCTTACCGCACACGCGCCATGGGCCTGACCGCTGCGGCTGGCTCGTTCGGCCAGTTCGCCATGGTGCCGCTGGAGCGCTCGCTGATCGATGGCCTGGGCTGGCTGCCTGCCTTGCTGGTGCTGGGGGCTTGCGCCTTGCTGATGCTGCCGCTGGGGCGTTGGTTGACCCGCCAGGCCGCCGCGCTGCCGCAAACTGCGCAGTCGCACAGTCATCCCCACTTGCTGCAAGGCATGCTGCATACCTTTGGCCGCGCCTGGACCGAGCCAGGTTTCCGCCTGCTGATGGCCGGTTATTTCGTCTGTGGTTTCCAGGTGGTGTTTATCGGCGTGCATCTGCCGGCTTATCTGCGTGACCACGGCATGGGTGGCAATGTCGCCAGCCTGGCCTTGGCACTGATCGGCCTGTTCAATATTTTTGGCACCTTCCTGTTTGGCGAGGCGGGCAGCCGTTTTGCCAAGCCGCCACTGCTGGCGGGCATTTACCTGGCGCGCAGCATTGCCATCGGGCTGTTTCTGCTGCTGCCGCTATCCGTGCCATCGGTACTGGTGTTTGCCTCGGTCATGGGCTTTCTGTGGCTATCCACCGTGCCGCTGACCAATGGCGTGATTGCCAGCCAGTTTGGCGTACAGCATCTGGGCATGTTGTCCGGCGCAGTGTTTTTCTCGCACCAGGTAGGCAGCTTTCTTGGGGTGTGGCTGGGCGGCAAGCTGTACGACCTGAACGGCAATTACAATGTGGTGTGGGGCATTGCCATCGTGCTGGGAGTCATGGCCGCACTGGCCAACCTGCCGATCCGCGAGCGCGCTTCCGCCGCCTTTGCCGAACGGGCAGCCACATGAAAACGGCTGGCTGGCTGCTATTGGCTGCCATCATTCTATTGGCACTGCTGGCCATGTATCAGCAGCCACGCTTTATCCTGTCTTTTGCCGATCTGATTACCGCTTGCTTCTGACAATAAAAAGGAAAGTCTCATGCTGACAAGTCAAGTGCTCTCCAGGCTGCAAGCCATCTGGGAGCAGGGCGAACGCCACGATGCCGCGACCGGCGAACGGGCACAGAAAAACCTGTTCATCACGCCGGATACCGGGCGTTTTCTCTACCAGCTGCTGCGCCATGCCAATCCGCAATGCGTGCTGGAGATTGGCACCTCGAATGGCTATTCCACCCTGTGGCTGGCGCTGGCCCTGCGCGACCGCCCCGGCAGCATCACCAGCCTGGACATTCTGCCCGCCAAGCAGCAGCAGGCCGCCGCGCATCTGCAAGACTTTGCCCTGAGCGACAAGGTGACGCTGCGCTGTGAGGATGCTGGCGCTTATTTGTCGGCGCAGGCAGACAGTAGCGTGGATATGGTGTTTCTTGATGCAGACCGTAGCTGTTACGCCGCATACTGGCCGGCTTTATGCCGGGTTTTGCGGCCGGGCGGGCTGATCGTGGTGGACAATGTGTTGTCGCACGCCGCGGAATGTGCCGATTTCATACGACTGGTGCTTGCGACGGAAGGCTATCTCGCGGAAACTTACCAGATTGGAAAAGGCCAGTTTGTCATAGTGAAAGATTGATTACGTGTCAGAAGAACTGCTGAAGCAACACCGCGACGCCATCGATGCCATCGATGTGGAAATTCTCAATCTGCTGAATAGCCGCGCCAATCACGCCCGCGAGATCGGCGAAATCAAGGGCGGCGGCATCATCTACCGCCCGGAACGCGAAGCGCAGGTACTGCGCCGCATCCAGCAGCTCAACCCCGGCCCGTTGCCAAATGAAAGCGTGGCACGGCTGTTCCGTGAGGTGATGTCGGAATGTCTGGCGCTGGAAAAGCCGCTGTCCATTGCCTATCTCGGCCCGGAGGGTACGTTTACCCAGCTGGCCGCCACCAAACATTTTGGTCATGCCGCACATACCGTGGCTTGCGCCTCGGTGGACGAGGCTTTCCGTCTGGTGGAATCGCGTGCGCTGGATTATGTGGTGGCCCCGGTGGAGAACAGCACCGAAGGCGCGGTAGGGCGCACGCTGGACTTGATGGTCAGCAGTCCCTTGCGCATCTGCGGTGAAGTGGTGCTGCGCATTCATCACCACCTGCTGCGCAAGCAGGAGGGGATGGCCGGCATTAGCCGCGTCTATGCCCATGCCCAGGCTTTGGCGCAGTGTCACGAATGGCTGAACAAGAACCTGCCGGACAGTGTGGAGCGCGTGTCGGTGGCCAGCAATGCCGAGGCAGCACGCCTGGCCAGCGAAGATGTCCAGGCGGCGGCGATTGCCGGTCAGGCGGCGGCCGAACGTTATGGCCTGGTCAAGCTGGCGGAAAACATCGAAGACGAGCCCAACAACACCACCCGCTTCCTGGTGCTGGGTCATCAGCAGGTGGGTGCCACCGGGCAGGACAAGACTTCCATCGTGGTGGCCGCCCCCAATCGTCCGGGCGCGGTGCACCAGTTGCTGGCACCGGTGGCCGATAATGGCGTCTCCATGACCAAGTTCGAATCGCGGCCATCGCGCGCCGGCCTGTGGGACTATGTGTTCTTTATCGACATGGAAGGGCATCACGACGATGCCAATGTCGCTACTGCGCTGGCCGGGCTGGCGGAGCGCACATCCTTCGTCAAGGTATTGGGTTCCTATCCGCAAGCCGTTTTGTAAGCTGATCGACATGCCATGCGCAGCCGGGCTGGAGCATCCACCCGGCTGCAGCTTTTTTGAGGAAGTGTAAAGATGAAGTCCGTTTGTCTGTTTTGCGGTTCCAACAAGGGCCTGCGCCCGGAATACATCGCCGCCGCCGCTGATTTTGGCCGCACGCTGGCCGAGCAGGGCATTACCCTGGTGTATGGCGCAGGCAAGGTCGGCCTGATGGGCGTGGCGGCCGATGCCGCACTGGCTGCCGGTGGCAAGGTCATCGGCGTGATTCCGGAATTTCTCAAGGCCAAGGAAGTGGCCCATCTGGGCCTGACCGAGCTGCATGTCACTGACACCATGCACCAGCGCAAGGCCATGATGGCCGAGCTGGCGGATGGCTTTGTGGCACTGCCCGGTGGCTTTGGTACGTTTGACGAGCTGTTTGAAATCCTCACCTGGGCCCAGTTATCGGTACATGACAAGCCGGTAGGGCTGCTGGATGTGGCCGGCTTTTACCAGCCGCTGCTGGCGCTGACCCGGCATGCCGTGGCCGAAGGATTTGTCCCGGCCAGCAATATGGAATTGTTCAGCCACTCGCCCGACATCCTCACACTGCTGGATGCCATGCGCAGTTATCAGCCGCGCCACACCGCCAAGTGGCTTGATCTGGCCCATACCTGACCCCACCTGCAAGGCATCGTCATTCATAAAGCCCACCATGTGCGACAGTCGCAGTAAAACCATTGCCTGGCGCGTGAAGCGCATCGTGAGCGGCCCGCTGGTGCTGCTGGCAGCACTGCTTATCGCCTTTGAGGAATTCGCCTGGGACGAGCTGGCGGCGATAGTGGCCAGACTGGGCCGGCTGCCGCTGCTGCGCCAGGCCGAACGCTGGATTGCCAGTCGACGGCCAGCCATCGCCCTCAGCCTGTTTTTGCTGCCGGTGCTGGGCCTGTTGCCGGTGAAACTGATGGCGGTGTTGCTGATCGGCCGTGGCCATGCCTTGCTTGGCTTGCTGGTGATCCTGCTGGCCAAGGTAGTGGGCACCGCCATTGCGGCACGTCTGTTCGAGCTGACCCGTGACCAGCTGCTGCAGGTGGCGTGGTTTGCCCGCAGTTATCAGGCTTTCCTGCGCTTCAAGGCTTATGTGTTTGAACGACTGGCCGCCTCGCGCTACTGGCAGGCCGTGCAAGCCTTGCGCCAACAGCTGCGCAACAGACGACCGGCGGTATGGATGCGGCTGGGACGCCGCCTGTCGCGTCAATGGCAGCATTTGCGCAAATAGCCGGCCGCCGGCAGGCAGCAGCGTTCTGGTAGAATCGGGCAGTCAAACCGTCAGGTTCCGTCTGCGCCTGCAGTGACAGGCCGGATCTTCCCTTGCAGGAACTCAGCATGATTATTGTGATGAAGCACCACGCCCCTGATGAATACATCCAGGCGGTAGTAGACAAGATTCGCGCCGCCGGATTGAGTGAACATGTTTCGCGCGGCACCGAGCGCACCATCATCGGCGCCGTCGGTGACGAGCGGGTGTTCAGCCCGGATGCCTTCGAGCTGATGCCCGGCGTGGAGCGCGCCATGCGGGTGGTGAAGGATTACCGCATTGTCTCGCGCGAGGTGCACCCGGCAGACAGCGTGGTGCAGGTGCGCGGCCAGGCTTTTGGCGGCCAGGCCATCCAGATCATCGCCGGACCAGCTGCCGTGGAAACTGCCGAACAGATGGCACAGTGCGCGGAACTGGTGAAGGCTGGAGCCTGCCGCCTGCTGCGCGGTGGCGCCTTCAAGCCGCGTACCAGTCCCTATGCCTTCCCTGGCATCGGTGTGGCCGGGCTGGAGCAATTGCGCCAGGAATCACGCCGCCATGGCCTGCCCATGGTGAGCGAGCTGCTGGACGTGCGCATGCTGGAAACCTTTCTCGAGCTGGATGTCGACATGATCGAGATCGGCGCACGCAATATGCAGAATGTCGGACTGCTCAAGGAAGTGGGGCGGATCAACAAGCCGGTGATTCTCAAGCGCGGCCCGGCCGCCACCCTCACCGAGTGGCTGATGGCGGCCGAACATATCGCCGCAGGTGGCAACCACAACATCATTTTCTGCGAACGTGGCGTGCGCAGCTTTGAGCCGAGCTATCGCAATATGCTGGATTTGTCATCCATCCCGGTATTGAAGCGTGAAACCCATTTGCCCGTCATCGTCGACCCCAGCCATGCCGGCGGCAAGGCATGGATGGTGCCCTCCCTGGCCAAGGCGGCCATCGCGGCAGGTGCGGATGGGCTGATGCTGGACATACACCCGGACCCGGCCAATGCCTGGTGCGATGGCGAACAGGCGCTCAATCCGCAAGCCTTCCGGCAGTTGCTGGATGAGCTGGCGCCTCTGGCCGCTGCGCTGGGGCGCAGCCTGGCCTGAGCGGCAGGCAGAAAGGAAAAACCGGCCATGGGCCGGTTTTTTTATGAGCTTGCCGGCGTGTATCAGGTCCAGCCCAGCAGATAGGGAGCCAGCCAGGCCCCCAGCAGCATGCTGAGCAGCGGCGACAGCAAGGTGCTGGCCAGCAGCACGCCCCAGCTGAGCTGATTACCGCCATTACGCTGCAGCACAACGGCAAACAGCCGGTATAGCAGATAGCTGAGCACCACCATCACCGGAGGCAGCATGACGTAGGCGGCCATCGGGCGCCAGTCCAGCAGCGGCGACAGCAGCAGGGTGCCCAGGCTCAGTGTCAGCTGCGAACAGAGCAGGGCGCTGATCAGCGGCGGCTCGCCGGGAAAACGCAGTCCGCGCCGCGAAGCCCTGGCCGTGGCCAGCAGCCAGATGGCGGCGCTGAAGGCCAGCCAGACATAGCAGTAAATAAAGGGCAGCCAGACCGGCCGCAGCACGGGGTAGGGTTCAGCGTGACGGAACAGTGCGGCCAGCATGAAATAGCCCGCCACGAAGGCCGTGATGGCCACCGGGCTGCGTGCCGCGATCTGTCGCCAGAGAATGTGCAGGTAGTAACTTACCAGCAGGAGAATCAGGATCCAGCCGCCCAGCGTTGCCGTCATGCCTGTCCCAGTACCCGCAGCAATGCTGCTGAAATGAGCTCACCCATCTGGGCCAGGTAATGGGTGTGCATGTCGAAGGTAAAGCGCTGGGCGTCGTCACTGGCCAGCACCAGCAGGCCAAAGGCCGCGCCACTGGCATCGGTTAGCGGGATCTGGCTGAAGGACTGCAGCACCGGCGTGGCAGGGAACCAGCCCAGTACCTCGTCGTTGACATATGGCCCGCAGTAGGGGGCGGACAGATTGCGCGCCAAAGCCTGCACTTCATGGCGGGCATTGAACAACGGGGAAGCTTCGGCTGCCGGATGCCACAGGCGCAAGGCCATGCGCTCCAGTGCGAAATCCTGCTGAAAACAGCTGGCCAGCCCGTCGGCCACCTGTTGCAGGGTGAGGCAGCGCTGCAGCGTCAAGGACAGACGGTGTGCGCTGTGGATGATCTGGTCGTTGGCCTCGCCGTGGCGGATGAGTTGATGCAGGCGCGCTTCCAGCTGACGGTTGCGGTCTTTCAGCTCCAGCATCTGCCGGTCAGCCAGCGACACCACCACGCGGTCCTGCTGGGCGGCAGCAGCGCGCAGCCCGAAGCGGTCGGCATGATGTTGCAGGAAGTCCGGATGATTCTCCAGGTAAGCCAATACCTCGTCGCTATGCATCAATCACATCCTTTTCTTGGGGGGTGGTCCGGCAACTCAGACTTCGATTTCACCCTGGAAAACGGTCATGGCCGGGCCGGTCATGCGTACCGGCTGGCCTTCGCCATGCCATTCGATCTGCAGGTCGCCACCGCGGGTATGCACCAGCACTTTGGCATCCAGCAGGCCACGGCGAATGCCGGCGACCACGGCGGCACAGGCACCGGTGCCGCAGGCCAGGGTTTCGCCTGCGCCACGTTCAAACACGCGCAAGCGGATTTCCTGCCGTGACATGATCTGCATGAAGCCGGCGTTGACTCTTTCCGGGAAACGGTGGTGGGTTTCAATCAGGGCGCCCAGTTGCTGTACCGGTGCAGTATCGACACTATCGACCACCTGAACGGCGTGCGGGTTCCCCATCGATACCACGCTGATGTCGCAGCTGTAATCGGCGATATCCAGCGGATAGGTAATGGCTTCGCCTTCGGCGACAAAGGGAATGTCTACCGGACGGAAGCGTGGCACGCCCATGTCGACCACTGCCTGGTTCTGGCCAAGGTATTCCGGGATGATCACGCCCTTGGCGGTTTCCACCCGGATGGCCTTTTTGTTGGTCAGTTTCTGGTCGCAAACGAATTTGGCGAAACAGCGTGCGCCATTGCCGCATTGCTCCACTTCGCTGCCATCGTTATTGAAAATCCGGTAGCGGAAGTCGTTGTTTTCTGCGTGGGGGGACTCCACCAGCAGCAGCTGGTCGAAGCCGATGCCAAAGTGGCGGTTGCCGAGCTGGCGGATTCTGTCGGTATCCAGTGAGACGGTCTGTCTGACGCCGTCTATCACCATAAAATCATTGCCCAGGCCATGCATCTTGCTGAATTTGAGTCGCATCGGAAAAGGTCCGGTCTCAGGGTTGGCCAAATGCCTTCCATCATAACTGATACGCTAAGCCTGTCCAGCTTTCAGGGGTATTCGATTGACACCTTACTAACCAGTAAGTAGAGTTTCTGCATGAAACCTGCCGCCGACGCCAAGAACGATACCAGCAAACGCATTCTCGACATTGCCGAGCAGCTGTTGCTGACGCGCGGCTTCAATGCTTTCAGCTACCAGCACATCAGCTCGGAACTGGGAGTGCGCAATGCCGCCATCCACTATCACTTCCCGAAAAAGACCGACCTGGGGGTGGCGCTGATCCAGCGCTATCGCCGTCGTTTCCAGCGCTTTGTCGATGCCCAGCACACGCTGGCTCCGCAGCAGCAACTGGAACGCTATTTCACCCTGACCGATGCCTATTTCGAGCAGGACCAGCAGATTTGCCCCAGCGGCATCCTGACCACCGAATACCAGACGCTGCCCGCCGAAATGCAGGCAGAGGCCAATGCCTTTGTCGACGAGATGCGCGACTGGGCGGTACGCATCGCCGCGGCGGGGAGGGACGATGGCAGCATGCACTACGCCGGCACGGCCGAGGCCATGGGCTTGCTGATGCTGGCCGCCCTGCAGGGCGGACTGCAGCTGGCGCGCACCGATCAGTCGGTATTGCCGGCACTGAAGCTTCAAATCCGGGCCTTGCTGGGCCTGGCCACACCACTTCCATGACATAACAAAGAGGGCTAACACGCATGGACTATCAGAAAAACAGCATGAGCCGCATCGCTGACAAGGTGGGAAAGCTACCGCCTGGCCTGCGCAGCAGGGTGCTTTCCCTGTTGTTTGGCCGCCTGGTGCCGTTTCTGGCCACTTCCGGCCTGCGCTTCGAACAAGTGGGGCATACCCGGCTGACAGTATCCATCCGCAATCAGCGCAAGGTGCAGAACCATATCAAGGGTGTTCATGCGGCTGCCATGGCCTTGCTGGCGGAAACCGCCAGTGGCTTTGTGGTGGGCATGAATGTGCCGGATGACAAGCTGATGCTGCTCAAGTCGATGAAAGTGAATTACACCAAGCGCTCCCAGGGTGATATGCGGGCCGTGGCCACCTTGAGCGATGCACAGATTCGCGACCTGTACCATATTGACAAGGGTGAAACCCTGGTTGAAGTGACGGTAACCGATGAGTCTGGCGAATCGCCCATTCAGTGCGAGATGGTCTGGGCATGGATTCCCAAGAAACGGCCGCAATAAGGAGCAGGTGATGCAATGGCAGACCTTTAGCGTCGAACAGCAGGACAAGGTGGCACTGGTGCGCTTCAATCGCGCCGACAAGGCCAATGCGCTGAACCAGGCCATGTGGCTGGAATTGCAAGCGGTGATGGAGTGGGCGGATGCCGAGCCGACCGTGCGTGCGGTGGTGCTGGCCGGACAAGGCCGGCATTTTTGCTCCGGCATCGATCTGGCCATGCTGATGGGTATTCAGTCGGTGATCGCGGATGATTGCGAAGGCCGCAAACGTGAAAAGCTGCGGCGGCTTATCCTGCAGCTGCAGGACACCGTCTCCAGCCTGGAGAACTGTCGCAAGCCGGTGGTGGCTGCCATTCATGGTGCTTGTCTGGGTGGCGGGCTGGATATTGCGCTGGCGGCTGATTTTCGCTTTGCCGCAGCCGATGCGGTATTTGGCGTGCGTGAAGTGGACATCGGCATGGTGGCCGATGTGGGGACGCTGCAGCGCTTGCCCGGTGTGGTCGGGCAGGGCGTGGCACGGGAAATGGCGCTGACCGGACGTGATGTGGGCGCCGAAGAGGCGCTGGCCATCCGCCTGGTCAACCGGGTGTTGCCGGATGCCGACAGCGTGCTGGCCGCAGCACTGGAAAGCGCACGGCTGATGGCGTCCAAGTCACCGCTGGCGGTGCGGGGCAGCAAGGAAATGCTCAACTACGCGCGTGACCACAGCGTGGCCGACAGCCTGAATCATGTGGCCACCTGGAATGCCGCCATGCTGCTGTCAGAAGACATCCAGCAGGCCGGCATGGCCATGATGACACGCCAGGCCGCCAGCTTTCGCGACTGAGCTGGTGCTCTGCATGAAAAACGGCAGCTTGTGGCTGCCGTTTTTCTTTGGCGATCACGCAAATGCTTATTGCGCTGCACTGGCTGCTGCTGCGGCCGGCTTGGCTACCGATTCCCACTTGCCATTCTTGAGCTGATACAGGGAAACCGTACCATTCATGATATTGCCCTTGGGGTCGAAGGCGATTTCACCGGTCACGCCTTGCAGCTTGGTCTTGGCCACTTCCGGCAGGTACTTGGCCGGGTCGGCCGAGCCGGCACGCTTCATGGCTTCGATCATCACGCGGGTGGCATCGTAGGTGTACGGTGCGTAAGCCTGGATTTCGGCATTGAAGCGCTTCTTGAACTTGTCGTTGAAGGCAGCAAAGCCCGGCATGCTTTCCTTGGGGGCGCCAGCACTGGAAGCGTAGCTGCCATCGGCATCCTTGCCGCCCAGCTTGCCGAATTCGGCAGTATTCACACCATCGGCACCCATGAAGTCAGCCGTGATGCCCAGTTTGCGCATCTGCTTCACCATCGGGCCAGCCTGGGCATCCATGCCGCCGTAGAACACCAGATCCGGCTTTTCGCCCTTGATCGAGGTGAGGATGGCCATGAAGTCGGTGGCGCTATTGGTGGTGAATTCACGCTTGATCACCTTGCCACCTGCAGCTTCCACCGATTTGGCGAAGTCATCGGCCAGGCCCTGGCCGTAGGTGGTGCGGTCATCGATGATGGCAATGCGCGTACGCTTCAGGTCGCCCACGGCAAATTTGGCCAGCGCCTGTCCCTGCTGCTGGTCATTGGCAATGATGCGGAAGGTGTTCTTGAAGCCTTGCTCGGTGAACTTGGGGCTGGTCACCGAACCGGCAATCATCGGAATGCCAGCGTCGGAGTAGATTTTGGAGGCCGGAATCGCCGCGCCGGAGGTCAGGTGGCCGATTACACCGGCAACCTTGTTGTCGACGAAACGCTGCGCTACCTGGGTGGCGGTTTTCGGGTCGGCCTGGTCGTCTTCGGACACGACTTCAAACTTGACCGGCTTGCCGTCCAGTTTGAGGTTTTCCGCCGTGGCTTCTTCGGCTGCCAGCTTTACGCCATTGTCGGCATCGCGGCCCCAGTGGGCGAACGGGCCGGTCAGCGGATTGGCAGAGCCGATCTTGACGATGACTGCATCGCTGGCGGCTGCGCCGGCCGATGCGTTTTGTTGCGGAGCGGCTGCATCCTGCTTGCTGCAGGCGGCCAGTGCCAGTACCGCAGCGGTGATAAGGGTAATACGCGGGAGATACATGGAAATGCCCTGGTCTAATTAGAATTGGATAAGGGTCATTCGCCACGAAAGCTTTTGGCATTTCATGTCAGCACACCCCGGGGGTGGTGGGGTCTGTTGATGGCATGGACTGGATACAATCGACGCCACTGACCCGGACATTTTTGTTGTTCTGCAGCATTTCGTCAACCTTTGCGGCTGATCCAGATCAGCTTGCCGTCAAAATGGAGGGCTAGTCTTTGGCGGCAGGCATAAAAAAAGCGCAGCCTGAGCTGCGCTTTTCCGGTAAGGCGAGAGGGCTTACTGTGCTGCGCTGGCAGCAGCAGGTGCGCCGCCGACAGTGGAAACCACTTCCCACTTGCCGCCCTTGACCTGGTACACGGTAACGGCACCATTCTTGATGTCGCCCTTGTCGTCAAAGGTGATCTTGCCGGTTACGCCGGTGTAGTCGGTCTTGCCCACTTCCGGCAGGTATACCTTGGGATCGGTGGACTTGGCGCGCTTCATGGCGTCAACCAGTACGCGTACGGCATCGTACTCATACGGAGCGTAGATTTGCACTTCGGTGTTGAACTTGGCCTTGAACTTGTCGTTGAAGGCAGCAAAACCTGGCATCTTGTCGCGCGGAACGCCGCAGCTGGAGGAGTACTGACCTTCGGAAGCCTCGCCAGCCAGCTTGATGAATTCCGGAGTCTGCCAGCCGTCGCCGCCCATTAGCTTGGCCTTGATGCCCAGGCGGTTCATCTGCTTGGCCAGCGGGCCGGCTTGCGCGTCCATGCCGCCGTAGAAGATGACATCCGGCTTGGTGGCCTTGATGGAGGTCAGAATGGCATTGAAGTCGGTTGCGGTGTTGGTGGTGAATTCACGCTTGACCACATCCACACCCTTGGCCTTGACGGCTTTTTCAAACTCGTCTGCCAGACCCTGGCCGTAAGCGGTACGGTCGTCGATGATGGCGACCTTCTTGGCTTTCAGGCCGTCAGCAGCGAACTGACCCAGCGCCGTGCCTTGCTGCACGTCGTTGGCGATCACGCGGAAGGTGGTCTTGAAGCCTTGCTTGGTGTAGTCCGGGTTGGTGGCGGACGGGGAAATCTGCGGCAGGCCGGCGTCGGAGTAGATCTTGGAGGCCGGGATGGTGGTGCCGGAGTTCAGGTGGCCGACTACGCCGACCACGCCAGCATCAACCAGGCGCTGGGCAACCTGGGTGCCGATTTTCGGATCGCCCTGGTCATCCTCGGAAACCAGTTCGAACTTGACTTTCTTGCCGCCGATCTCAACGCCTTCGGCGTTCAGGTCTTCGATGGCCAGCTTGGCGCCAAATTCGTTGTCTTTGCCCAGATGCGAGATCGGGCCGGACATCGGGGATACCTGACCGATCTTCACGGTCACGTCGCCGCCGGTGCTGGCGGCAGCTGCGGGAGCGGAAGCAGCACCAGCAGCCGGTTGCTCTTGTTTGCCGCAGGCAGCCAGGGTCATGGCGGCAGCAGCGATGAGGCTCAGACGAGCATACTTATTCATATTTTATTTCCCCTGATCTTATCTATGTAGACTTGGCGATCTCTGCGGGCAGTCTGATTGAAATTCAGACCTTGCCCATTACTGATTCAGGCCATTCTTTTGGAATGGCTACCAGCTGCGCTGATTATGGGGAGCAGTTTGCGCGAGTGTCAACGGGGTTTATTCGGCCGTTTAAAATTTATTTTTGCGCATGTCAACGGCTGGCCCCAAGCGACTGTGCGCGCTGCTGGCGCTGGGCAGTATCTTGTTCTATAACTTCCTGCCAGCCTTGAAGATTTTTCCCCACGATGCCGGCCAGCGCAGCAATCCATTGCGGCTTGTCATTCAGGCAGGGAATGTAGCGAAATTCTCCGCCGCCGCTGCTCTGAAAGCTGTGTTTGCCTTCCATGGCAATTTCTTCCAGCGTTTCCAGGCAGTCGGATACGAAGCCGGGGCAAATCACATCCAGGCTCTTGGTGCCGGCCCGGCCCAATTGCTCCAGCGTGGCGCTGGTATAGGGTTGCAGCCATTCGGCCCGGCCAAAACGGCTCTGGAAGCTCACCACATAGTGCTCCTTGTCCAGGCCCAATCGTTCGGCCAGCAAGCGGCCGGTTTTCAGGCATTCGCAGTGATAGGGGTCGCCCTTTTCCAGGGTGAAGCGAGGCACGCCGTGAAAACTCATCAGCAATTTTTCTGCTCGGCCATGCTGCCGCCAGTGCGCCTGCACTTGCTGTGCCAGGGCATCGATATAACCAGGATCATCATGAAAGTGGCGTACCGTGCGCAGTTCGGGCATGTTGCGCAGCTTCATCAGCACGCGGAATACATCATCCAGCGCCGTGGCACTGGATGAGCCGGCATATTGCGGGTACAGCGGCAACACCAGCAGCTTGTCCACGCCCTGGACTCGCATGTTCTGAATGACGGTTTCGACCGAGGGCTGGCCATAGCGCATGGCGTAGTCGACCACGACATTGCGCATGCCTTGCTCGCCGAGTAAGCCCTTGAGCAGGCTGGTCTGTTTGCGGGTATTCACCAGCAGTGGCGAGCCATCCTTGCTCCAGATGCTGGCGTATTTTTCGGCAGATTTTTTCGGGCGCACATTCAGGATGATGCCATTCAGGATCAGCCACCACACGGCCTTGGGAATTTCGATGACCCGGGTATCCGACAGGAATTGCTTGAGATAAGGGCGTACCGCCTGACCGGTGGGCGCTGTTGGCGTACCCAGGTTGATCAGCAAAACGCCGGTCTTGGCGGAGGAGTCGTGACTGAAGGGGGGCTCTGGAAGGTATCCGGACATGGGTTTCTCGCTACCGATGCTGGGTTGCGCCACCGGCAGGATAGCCGGTGGCCGAGTTGAACTGCTGCAGGGCTGGCGTGCCGGCTTAGTCCTCGCGTGCCGGCGCCAGTACCGTGCGGTTGCCATTGGTTTCCATGGCGGAAACCAGGCCTGCACTTTCCATTTGTTCGATCAGGCGGGCGGCGCGGTTGTAGCCTATGCGCAAATGCCGCTGCACCGAAGAAATCGACGCCTTGCGGGTTTTGACCACGATGGCAACCGCTTCATCGTACAGCGGGTCGGATTCGCCGCTGCCATCGACATCGCCACTGCTGGCGGCCGCACCCTCATCCGCCTCGCTCTGGCCGCTGAGTATGCCTTCAATGTAGTCGGGTTCGCCGGTGGTCTTGAGGAATTCCACCACATGGTGCACTTCGTCATCGGCGACAAAGGCGCCGTGCACCCGATTGGGGTAGCCGGAGCCAGGCGGCAGATAGAGCATGTCACCCTGGCCCAGCAGGGCCTCGGCGCCCATCTGGTCGAGAATGGTGCGACTGTCGATCTTGCTGGAGACCTGGAAGGCAATCCGCGTTGGAATATTGGCCTTGATCAGGCCGGTAATCACGTCCACCGATGGCCGCTGGGTGGCCAGAATCAGATGAATGCCGGCGGCGCGGGCCTTCTGCGCCAGACGGGCGATGAGTTCTTCGATTTTCTTGCCGGCAACCATCATCAGGTCGGCCAGCTCGTCGATCACCACCACAATCAGGGGCAGGGTATCCAGCGGCTCAGGGGTTTCCGGGGTCAGGCTGAAGGGATTGGGGATTTTCTCGCCCGCCTTGTCGGCATCCTTGATCTTCTGGTTGTAACCGGCCAGATTGCGCACGCCCAGCTTGGACATCAGGCGATAGCGCCGCTCCATTTCGCCAACACACCAGTTAAGGGCATTGGCAGCCTGTTTCATGTCGGTGACCACCGGGGCCAGCAGATGCGGAATGCCTTCATAAACCGACAGTTCCAGCATTTTCGGGTCGACCATGATCAGGCGCACTTCACGCGCGGTGGACTTGTACAGCAGCGACAGGATCATGGCATTGATGGCCACCGACTTGCCGGAGCCGGTCGTACCGGCCACCAGCACATGCGGCATCTTGGCCAGATCCACCGTTACGGGCTGGCCGGCGATATCCTTGCCCACGGCAATGGCCAGGCGTGATGTCATGTTCTGATAGCCATCGGAGCCGATGATTTCCGACAGCCGCACGATCTGCCGTTTCGGATTGGGCAGCTCCAGACCCATATAGGTCTTGCCGGGGATGGTTTCCACCACCCGCACCGAAACCAGCGACAGGGCGCGCGCCAGATCCTTCATCAGATTGACGATTTGCGCACCCTTGACGCCGACGGCTGGCTCGATTTCATAGCGGGTGATTACCGGGCCAGGGTAGGCGGCAATCACTTTGACATCCACGCCAAAGTCGGCCAGCTTGCGCTCGATCAGGCGCGAGGTGTATTCCACGGTTTCGGCGGATACCGGCTCGTGCTGGTCCTTGGGCGCTTCCAGCAGGCTCAGTCCGGGCAGCTCGCCACGGTCCGGATCGGCAAACAGCGACTGCTGTACCGGTTTTTGCACCTTGGGCGATAGCGGTACTTCAGCCAGCGTGGCCTCGATGCGAACCGGGGTCTTGTCTTCCTGTTTTTTCTTTTCGGTATTGACCTTGGCCTCGCGCTGCTGGGCAGTCTCGCGGCCGATTTCCCGGTCCTTGCGCGCCTGCCAGCCATGCCACAGCTTGAGCACGCCATCTTCCAGCGCGCCGCCGATTCTTTCCATGATGTCCAGCCAGGACAGGCCGGTGAACAGGGAAAAGCCAATGGCGCCGGTCACGGACAGCAGCAGGTAGGCGCCGGACTGGCCCAGGCCGTGCGCCAGTGCCTTGCCCAGCCAGTGTCCCAGCATGCCGCCGGCAGTCAGCGGCAGGTTCAGCTGTTTGCTGGCCAGCACAATGCCTTCCACGCTGGAACTGGACAGCAGCAGCAGGAAGAAACCGCCCATGGCGGCCAGGGTCATCGGATTGAGGCGAAAGCCCAGTGTTTCCATGCGGCGGTAGCCCCAGGCGATGGCGACCAGGCAGAACACCACCAGCCACCAGGCTGACAGGCCGAATACATACAGCAGCATGTCGGACAGCCATGCGCCAAAAGCACCGCCGTAGTTGCGCACGGTGGGATCGGAAGAGCTATGTGACCAGGAAGGGTCTTGTGCGGAATAGCTGGCCAGCACCAGCACCAGGTAGACCGCAGCAACGGCCATCAGCAGCCACCAGGCTTCGCGCAGCAGGCTGGCAAGCTTGGGCGGTAATGGCGTTTGACTGTTCTTGACGACGGCCTTTCTTTTGAAAAGTCGCATTTTTCTCGTTATGGGCTATGACAGTGGCTGATTATAGCCTGACAAGGCCATTCGGAGTGGCTGGCGTTGTCAGGCCGCCGGCCGGCGCGCCGGTTCAGCGCGGATAGAGTGCCCCCAGCACCCTTGGCCCGCTGGCACCGGTCACGTCTGGCAGATTGGCTGGCTGGCGCTGGCAGAAACTCCAGGCCAGCCAGGCAAAGGCAGCGGCTTCCACCTGATGCACCGGCAAACCCAGTGCGGCAGTGCTGCGGATCACCTGCTGCGGCAGTCGCTGCTGCAAGGCCCGCATCAACGCACCATTCAGCGCGCCACCGCCGCAGACATAGACGCTGGCGGTGTCAGGGCAATGGCGGTCGATTGCATCGGCAATGCTGTGGGCGGTCAATTGCAGCAGGGTGTGCTGCACATCCGCTGCGGCAATGGCGGGCTGCAATGCCAGTTGGGTTTGCAGCCAGGCAAGATCGAACAGGTCGCGCCCGGTACTTTTCGGTGGCGGCAGCCGGAAAAATGGCTCATTCAGCAGCTGTTGCAACAGCGGTGCATGCAGCTTGCCACTGGCCGCCCATTCACCATTGGCGTCGAAGCTGGCGCCGGTATGATGCTGGCACCAGGCATCCAGCAGCATATTGCCAGGACCACAGTCGAAACCGATGACCGGCGCACCCCGGCTCAGGCGGGTCAGATTGCTGATGCCGCCGATATTCAGGATGACGCGGTTTTCCGCATCACTGGCAAAAACGTGCTGATGAAAGGCCGGCACCAGTGGCGCGCCATGACCGCCGGCGGCAAGGTCTCGGCTGCGAAAATCGCCGATGACATCAATGCCGGATAGCTCGGCCAGCAGCGCGTGATTGCCGATCTGCAGCGTGTAGCCGGCATGCGGGGCGTGGCGGATGGTCTGGCCATGGCAGCCGATGGCCGTAATGGCCGAAGGAGGGAGCTGCTGCCCGGACAAGAGCTGCGCCACCACTTCGGCATACAGCCGGGCCAGCTCATTGCCCAGGCGTGCGGCACGATCCAGCTCATTGTCGCCCACCGGCTGCAGTTGCAGCACCTGCTGGCGGATTTCCAGCGGAAAGGCAAGAAAGCTGTCGGCCTCGACGCAAGGACGGCCCTGCGCATCCATGCTCAGCAATACCGCGTCCACACCGTCAAGGCTGGTGCCGGACATCAGTCCGATATAGCGCTCCGTCATCTGCTTCGGTCTTTCCATCAATCCAGTTGTGCAATCATTCCCGGCGTGTCGCGCAATAATGCCAGCTTGTCGCTCAGCTGGCGGCTGAGTTGGGCAAAAGCCACGCGCTGGGCATCAGTCAGGCCGGGGGCGGGCAGGGCAGCTGTGGCCGGATCGACAGCCTGGCCATTGAGTTTTACCTCGAAGTGCAGATGCGGCCCGGTAACGCGCCCACTGCTGCCGACATAGCCCAGCACATCACCGGCCCTGACCGGCTTGCCCGTCTTTACGCCGGGGGCAAAACGCTGCATGTGCGCATACAGCGTGCTCAGCCTGGCATTATGTCTCAGGGTGATGA
Source organism: Aquitalea magnusonii (assembly GCF_003202035.1). GTDB lineage: Bacteria > Pseudomonadota > Gammaproteobacteria > Burkholderiales > Chromobacteriaceae > Aquitalea > Aquitalea magnusonii. Next base: position 259,950 of record NZ_QJKC01000001.1, read on the forward strand.
CTTTGCCATAGCCATTCTGCGTTTCCGCCGCACTGATCACGCCATCGGCCGGCGCAATAATGGGGGTCCCCGGCGCGGCAGCATAATCCACGCCCTGGTGCATGCGCAGGGAATGCAATACCGGGTGATAGCGGGTGCCAAAGCCCGAACTGATGCGGTAGTTCGCCACCGGCTGCTGGCTGAACCCCTTTTTGACCGGTCGGCCGGCCGCGTCGTAGTAGGCGCCACTTTCACTGTCATGGGCAAAATAAAAGGCGCGATGCCATTGACCGCCACGGCTGATTTCAGCCGCCAGGACATTGCCATTGGCAATGGGGCTGCCGTTATGGATCAGGCTTTCGAATACCAACTGGATGCGGTCGCCGGGTTGCAGGCTGTCCAGCGCAAACCGGTCGGCAAAAATGTCCGCCAGCTGCACCACCACCTCGCGCGGCACGCCCGCCGCCTGCAACTCACGCGGGGCACTGCGGCGGATGGTGATGGAGCGCAAGCTGTCGATGCTTTCGGTGGCCAGCGGGTCGGCACTGGCCTGCCATTGATCACCCTGCTTGGCGATGGCTACCAGCACTTTTTCGCCGTTTTCGTCATCATTCAGAAAACGCAGGGCGTACAACTCGCCCTCATCGCTGGTTTCCACCGCCAGCGTGGCGCCGGTGTTCAGCTTGAGCAGATCGCGTGACAAGGGGCTGGAATAAAGAAAACGCCGTGCCTCACTATCGCGCACGCCCAGCCGGTTCAGGACTCTGGCGATGGTGTCGCCACGATTCACCGTTTCACTACGCCAGTAGCGTGTTGCAGTGGCTGGCGGGGTAAAGGCTGGCAAGGCCAGCTTTTCGGTGACCATGCGCTGGCGCAGTGCGGCGGCCGCATGCGGATCACCCGGTGCCACGGCAAAGGCCGTGACCATGCCAAACAGGGGCAGGCTGGCGGCGAGGCCAAGCCAGCTCAAGTGGTGATTGATCAGGCGGCGGGTACAATTTTGCGGTAACTGCAGCAGTTTGCGATAATTCATGCTTTGGTGGACGCCATGCGTGCTTCCGGGAAAATACAGGGTTTGTGACAAGTGGCAGTGCGCCCGACCAACTTGGTTGGATCGGGCTGTCATAAGTTCCGAAAACCATCCATTCAATGAAGGACTTGGCCGTGCTGCCGAGTGCTGTGCGGGCAGAAAACCTGCCCGCCACCTGCCTGTACCTCAATCAATGAAGCTGACACTGCTGATGCCCGGCCTGAGCTGGCTGGATGCCCATGACGGGGCCGAAGTTTGTCGCGGACTGGCGCTGCCTGCCTTGTCCATCCTGCTGGGACGCGGAAGCCGCCGCCCCCTGAGCAGTACCTTGAGCCAACTCTATCAACAGCCGCTGGGCATGCCTGGCGCCAGCATCGCCAGCCAGCTGGCGCAACGCGCCGGACTGGGTGCAGGCCACTGGCTGCTGGCCGATCCGGTGCATGTGCGCATCGACCGTGACCGTGCCCTGCTGGCTGATGTCGGCGTGATGAGCATCTCCCAGCACGAAGCGGACGCCTTGCTGCTCAGCCTGAACCAGCATTTTGCCGAAGACGGCCTGCAATTCCATGCGCTGCAACCAGGCCGCTGGCTGCTGCAACTGCCAGAGGCCAGCCGCGCCAGCTTTACCCCACTGCCCGATGCCGTGGGCGAAAACGTCAACGAACATCTTCCCGCCGGTGAGCGTGGACTGCACTGGAACCGCCTGCTCAACGAGATGCAGATGCTGCTGTACATCCACCCACTGAATGATGAGCGCGAGGCACGTGGTGAACTGGCGGTCAATAGCGTCTGGCTGTGGGGCGATGCCGTCGAGGCAGGGCGGGGTAGCGCCGTGGAGCGGCCGGATCTTGTTCTGGCCGATGATGAGCTGCTGCAACTGCAGGCGACGGCAGCCGGACTGCCCTGCGACGCGGCCCCATACGCTTGCGAAGGCTTGCTGGCGGCTGCCGGCAAGAGCGAGCATGTGCTGCTGGTACAAGATGCCTTGCTGGCCGCGGCCCAGTACCGCGACGCCTGGGGCTGGCGCGAACAACTGCAACGCATGGAGCAGGACTGGTTCGCGCCCTTGCTGCAACTGCTCAAGCAGGGGCAGCTGCAGCAGCTGCGACTGCTGAGTCACGGCCCGGCCGGGTTCGAGTTAACCGTTTCCCGCCCTGCACTGTGGAAATTCTGGCAACGGCCGCAAGCGCCGGCAGCCCTGTACTGAGAACGCCATGTCACGCATTGTTACCCGCAGTGTCTCTGCGCACGCCCATTCCGCCCTGGTCGCCCAGGGGCTGAGTCCACTGATGGCACGTCTGTATGCCGCCCGCGGCATTGCCGGCAGCGACGAGCTGGACTACACCCTCAAGGCCTTGCTGCCTTATCAGCAAATGAAAAACATCCAGGCCATGGCCCGACGGCTGGCCGACGCCATCGCCAGCGGCCAGCGCATGCTGGTGGTGGCCGATTACGATGCCGATGGTGCCACCGCCTGCTCGGTCGCGGTCAAGGGCCTGTCCATGCTGGGCGGCAAGGTGGACTTCATCGTGCCCAACCGCTTTGAGTACGGCTATGGCCTGACGCCGGAAATTGTCGAACTGGCCGCGCAAAGCCAGCCCGACATCATCGTCACCGTGGACAATGGCATTGCCAGCGTGGCCGGGGTAGAGCGGGCGCGTGCACTGGGCATCGAAGTATTGATTACCGACCATCACCTGCCGGGCGACACGCTGCCGCAGGCGCTGATCGTCAATCCCAACCAGCCCGGCTGCGAATTTCCCTCCAAGAATCTGGCCGGGGTGGGGGTGATGTTCTATGTCTTGATGGCCTTGCGTGCCGAGCAACGCCAGCGCGGCGTATACGCCGGCATGACCGAGCCGAATCTGGGTGAACTGCTCGACTATGTGGCGCTGGGCACGGTGGCTGATGTGGTCAGGCTGGACCAGAACAACCGCATCCTGGTGGAAAACGGCCTGCGTCGCATGCGCGCCGGCCGCATGGCACCGGGCATTGCCGCGCTATTTCGCATTGCCGGCCGCGCCCACTACAAGGCCAACACTTTTGATTTGGGCTTTACCCTGGGGCCACGGCTGAATGCCGCCGGGCGGCTGGATGACATGAGTCTGGGCATTGCCTGCCTGCTGGCTGGCAATGAAAGCCAGGCCATGACGCTGGCGCAGGAGCTGGACCGGCTTAACCGCGAGCGCCGTGTTATTGAACACGGCATGCAGGACGAAGCGCTGGCCGTGCTGGCCAGCATTGATCCGGCCGACCGCTACACGCTCACCTTGTACCGTGACGACTGGCATCAAGGGGTGGTGGGCATTGTGGCCTCGCGCCTGAAGGAACGCTTCCATCGCCCCTCCATTGTGTTCGCCCCCGGCGACGAAGGAGAAATCAAGGGTTCGGGCCGCTCCATTCCCGGCTTTCATCTGCGCGATGCGCTGGACCTGGTGTACAAGCGCCATCCCGGCCTGATCCTGAAATTTGGTGGCCATGCCATGGCAGCTGGCATGACGCTGGCAGAAGCACGTTTTGGCGAATTTCAGCAGGCCTTCGAACAGGTGGCGCGTGAACTGCTGGATGAAAACCAGCTGACCCGTACCATCGAGACCGATGGCGGACTGGATGCGCGCGAGCTGCATCTGCCCTTTGCCGAAGAACTGGCGGCCGAGGTCTGGGGACAGGGTTTTCCGGTTCCGTATTTTTACGACCGCTTTGCCGTGATGAGCCAGCGCGTGGTGGGAGACAAGCATCTGAAGCTGCGCATTGCCAAACAGGGGCAGGAATTCGACGCCATGCTGTTCAATCAGGTGGACTGGCTGCCGGACAATATCAATGCCGTCTACCAGCTGGTGGCGAATGAATGGCAGGGGCGCAAGGAGTTGCAGATTTATCTGCAGCACTGGGTGGCGGTGGAGTAAGGCATCGTAATTAAGAAATTTCCTTGGGCATTCAAGGTCGTTGTTTGATTGAATTGCACGATAGCTACATTTATTGTTGAAATTTTTACAGTGAAAGAGGGTGCACTGTGTATAAAACAATAAAAATGCTATTGTATTTGCTGGCAATCTTTTTTACTGACTTTGCATATGCAGCCTGCACCACCAGTGCTGGCCCAGGAAAGATTCTGACTTTTACACTTTCCAATTACACCCCTCCCAGTTTTAATCCCACGGTAGCCATTGGCACCGTTCTTTACACTCAGACCCTGAATGTAAATGGTGCTGGAACCGTGAATTGTCCTGGCGGGGTGAGAAAATCCGTCTATCAAGGGGTGAGCACCTACGGCGCCTATAATGCGACCTACAACACCTATCCAACCAGCATTGACGGAATCGGCATCCGCATTGGCCCTGCTGGCAGTTTTTGGCCGGTGCTCCCTCCGGACAGAGGGAGTAATCCAACCATTACTTACTCCGCATTCAATATCCCCTTTGCCTTGATCAAGACCGGGCCCATCACGGCCGGCGGCACCCTTAGCGGAGAAGTCGCTGGCATATGGGTTGAAAATTATGCCACTCAGGTTGTGACAATCAACTGGGCAGGTGCAGTGGTGGTACAGCCTGTGGTTCCGACTTGCACACCGGCCACTTCCTCAATGACGGTCAATTTTGGTAGTCACAGTGCCGCGTCTTTGGCGGGAATAGGTAGCACCACGCCACCCTTGCCTTTTAATTTAACCTTGAACTGTGGCGGAGGGAGTGCCGGCTCCAATACCAGGGTTTACATTACACTGACCGACTTAAGCAACCCATCCAACATCAGCAATACTCTTTCATTGAGCGCTGATTCCACCGCGAAGGGGCTGGGGATTCAGATTCAAAATAATGGGAAATTGATCAGTTACGGACCGGACTCCACTAGCGCCGGCAATACCGGTCAATGGTTTGCCGGATCGGCAATGAATGGCATTTTCAGCATTCCCCTTTCGGCAAATTATATAAGGACAGGCAGCATTGCCGCCGGGACAGCCAATGGCAAAGCAACATTCACGCTTAGTTATCGATAGGCTGATTGGTTTTGACATGGCTCCGGCTGAGGAATCAGCCTGAGGAATCTGCAGCAGCGATAGCTAGGCCATGGCGCAGCACGGTCGATGGTGGATGACGCAGCATTATTGGCAGCCCGCACATGGCGGTGGCGGCCATCCGGCCCACGGCGGAGAGTAAAGCGGCAAGGTTACTGGTAGCGTGGCTGCCCGATGGCCAGTTGGTCGTGATCGCGATAGTGGCTGCCCGGCCCCAGCGACCTGGCCCAGCCGGCCAGACTGCCATCCGGCAAGGTGTAGAGTCGGATGGTGCCGCGCCCAATACCGGTTTGCTGGCTGCCATCCTCGCGGTAGCGGGTGTCGCCTTTCCAATGGGGTCCCGACGAATCGATCACTTCCACAGCCCACTGCACAGTGCCATCGATTTGCGGCTTTTGTTGCGGGTTCAATAACTGTGGCAGGGCGTTGATGATCATCACATGCCCGGTGTCTTTTTCATTCTGGTACTTGGCAGCAAAGATATCGCCCGGCTGCACCTGTCCGATTCCTGCGCGCCGGATAAATCCCTGACTGGCGGCGATGGCCTCGTAATAATTTTCTGCCTTGGGATAAGCCTTCCAGTGGCCATGCTGCACGGCAGTCAGTGCCTGACTGTTGAGGCGCTCGAACAGGGCATCGATCAGGCCGCTGCAGTCGGTCTTGACTTCCGGCTCACTGACTCGGCCAAACAGTCCCCAATCACCCTTCCAGCGCACCCAGCCATTGTGCTGGTAACTATTACGTGCCGGACTGACTTCCTCCAGCAGTTGACGGGCCAGCTGCAAATGAGGCGGGACTTCATCGGCAGCGGCCAGGGATGCATGCAGAATCAGCAACAGGAACAGGAACAGGAAACGCATAAGGGGAATCGATGGAGCGGAATGCTGCATTATCACCGCAGGCGCTGCCACCGACCACCCCTGTGTTACAACACCCCTTGCGCCAGCATGGCATCCGCCACTTTGACAAAGCCGGCGATATTGGCACCGCGCACATAGCTGTGGCGGCCATCCGGCCCGCGGCCATGAGCCAGGCAAGCCTGGTGAATGCCCTGCATGATGGAGTGCAGGCGCGCATCCACCTCGCCATGACTCCAGTTCAACCGCGCGGCGTTCTGGCTCATCTCCAGGCCGGAGGTGGCCACGCCGCCGGCATTGCTGGCCTTGCCCGGGGCATACAGCACGCCAGCCTCCTCAAACAGCCGCACGGCTTCCAGCGTGGAAGGCATGTTTGCCCCCTCTGCCACGCAGCACACGCCATTGGCAATCAACTGGCGCGCATCAGCGGCATCCAGTTCATTCTGGGTGGCGCAGGGCAGGGCAACATCCACCGGCACGGACCAGGGGCGGGTGCCAGCATGAAACGGTAGCCCCACGCGGGCCGCATAGTCGCTGACCCGACCATACAAATGGTTTTTCACCTCCATCAGCTCAGCCAGCTTTTCCGGGGTAAAACCGGCCTCGTCAATGACTGTGCCGCTGGAGTCGGACACCGTCAGTACCCTGGCGCCCAGCTCCATCGCCTTGGCCACCGCATATTGCGCCACATTGCCGGAGCCAGACACGCTGATGCGCAAACCCTCCAGCGACAGGCCGCGCGTCTGCAGCATTTCCTGGGCGAAATACACCGTGCCAAAGCCGGTGGCTTCCGGGCGCATCAGCGAGCCGCCATAACTCAGCCCCTTGCCGGTAAACACGCAGTCCGCACGATTGTTCAGCTTCTTCACCATGCCGGCCATATAACCCACCTCGCGGCCACCGACACCGATATCACCCGCCGGCACATCGGTATCGGCACCGATATGACGTTGCAGTTCGCTGGCAAAGGCCTGACAGAAACGCATCACCTCGGCCGGGCTCTTGCCCTTGGGGTCGAAGTCGGCCCCACCCTTGGCCCCACCCATCGGCAGGGTGGTCAAGGCGTTTTTCAGGGTTTGCTCAAATGCCAGAAACTTCAGCACCGAGAGATTCACTGAAGGATGAAAGCGGATGCCACCCTTGTAAGGGCCAATGGCCATGCTGTGCTGGATCCGGTAGCCGCGATTCACTTGCACCCGCCCATGGTCGTCGCTCCAGCAGACCCGGAACATCACGATGCGCTCCGGTTCGACCAGTCGCTCCAGCAAAGAGTGCTCGGTATAACGCGGATGCTGCTGTAAAAAGGGCTCCAGGCTGGCGATGACCTCGCTTACCGCCTGCAAGTATTCCGGCTGGTCTGGGTTGCGGGCCTGGATGTGCTGTAAAAATGGCTGAAGACTGGGCATGATGAATGGCTTTGCAAGCAGTGGGTTTGAATGACGTTGCCGTGCAACGGCGGATGGCTATTTTGTCCCAGAATTGCCGTGCGATTGCCTTGGCAGGCGACATTGGGAATATTCTGCGAGCGGAACGGAAATACAGCGTGCCTGATCAGAAATCCTCTGGCCGCGCATGCCCGGCCATGCAGCTTGCCGGCACGCCTCATGAATTGGTACGAAATCAAATAATCAGTTATGCTTGCCCGCAACCGACATGCTGCAGGAAGAACCGATGATTGAGTTGGCACTGGGTATATTGCTGGGCGCGACAAGCGGCCTGCTGCTGGCGCGTTACCAGCTACTACGCCGCCAGCAGCTGGAATACCAGCAATGGCTGCAGCGCGAAGCCACCTTGCAGGCACAGCTGCAGGCCGCGCAGGACAATTACGCACAGGCTGCACAACGCGAGGGCGCCTTGCAGCAAGAACTGGCCGGTTTGCGCCAGCAGTTGAACGAGGCGCAACAGCAAACCGCAGCACACTGGGCCAGCCGGCAGGAGCAGGCCAGGCAGCTGGAGCAACTGCGCAGCGAATGGCAGCAACAACAGCAGCAACTGCGCCAGTACGGCGAGGAAGTGGTGCGACTGGGCGGCCGGGAGCAGGAGCTGCAAACCCTGTTGCAACAGGAAAAACAGCAATCCGCTGAAAAACTGGCCTTGCTCAGCGAAGCGCGCGAAACGCTCGGCAACCAGTTCAAGGCATTGGCCAGCGACATCCTCGAAGAAAAGTCCAAACGGTTTACCGAGCAGAACCAGCAAAACATCGGTGCCATGCTTGGCCCGCTGCACGAACGCATCCAGGGTTTTGGCAAGCTGGTGCAGGACACATATGACAAGGATTCCAAAGAGCGGCTGACGCTGGAGCATGAATTGCGTCGCCTGCAGGAGCTGAATACCCGGCTGAACCAGGACGCGGTGGCCCTGACCCAGGCACTGACCGGTGCCAGCAACAAGACCCAGGGCGGCTGGGGCGAAATGGTGCTGGAAAAGGTGCTGGAAACATCCGGCCTCAGCCGTGACCGCGAATACCGGGTACAGGTGTCGGATGTGGTGGAGACCGAAGATGGCCTCAAACGCTATCAGCCGGATGTGGTGATCGACCTGCCGGAAGGCAAGCAGCTGGTGGTTGATTCCAAGGTCAGCCTGAATGCCTATGTACGCTATGTGGCCAGCGATGACGCAGCCGTGCGCGAACAAGAGCTGAAGCTGCATGTGGCGGCCATCCGCCAGCATATCCGCAGCTTGTCGGAAAAGCGCTACCAGGACCTTTACCATCTCAATACCGTTGATTTCGTCTTCATGTTCATCCCGGTCGAGCCGGCTTACCTGCTGGCGGTACAGCATGACATGAGCCTGTTCAATGAGGCTTTCGAACGCCGCATCATGATCGTCGGCCCCAGCACCCTGCTGGCCACCCTGCGCACGGTGGCCAGCATCTGGCGCTACGAATACCAGAACCAGAATGCCCAGGAAATTGCCCGGCAGAGCGGTGCCATGTACGACAAGCTGGCTGGCTTTGTCGGCAATATGGAAAAGCTGGGCAAGCAGCTGGACAGCACTCGCGACACGTTTGGCGATGCAATGAGGCAACTCTCCAGCGGCCGCGGCAATTTGCTATCCAGTGCGGAAAGACTGCGCAAGATGGGCATCAAACCCAACAAGCAGCTACCGGGGCACTTGCTGGACGCCGGCGCGGAAGAGGGGAGCGACGAGTGAAGCGGCCGGCAGCAAAGAGCGAACAAACTCCGGGCCTGCCTGCTTGTCACAGACGGGGGATGAACAATGCCGCGCAAATGGTAAGATAGCGCCCGGCGAAACATGAAACAGGGTCGCCGCCTTGCGGCCCGCATTGATAACAGGAGTAACAGTATGGTGTTCTTCAAGATCCCGATGCGCAATTCCAGCGAATGGGAAAAAATGTACGATTTCATCGTGGTGGAGATGAAATCCGCCGACGAACTGGATGATGTGCTGTCCGCCACCCTGTACGACGTATTCGGCGAATTCGATGACGACCAGCCGGAACACTGGCAGCCGCAACAGCTGACACTGGAACAAGCGCTGGCATCCGGCTGGCCGATTTTCAGCTACGCCATGTATCAGCGCGAAAAAGACATCGAATAAGCCAGGCCCTTACGTCTGCCAAAGCAAAAGCCCTGATTGATCAGGGCTTTTTTGTTATTGCTCGGCACCGCAATGGCAGGTTTTAGGGGCAGGGATTGGGCATGCGGCTGTGAATGGCCTCCAGCTCCTGCAGCACGGTTTCATCCAGTGTCAGATGAATGCTGTCCAGGTTTTCCTGCAGCTGGGGCAGGGTGGTCGCACCAATGATATTGCTGGTGACGAAAGGACGGCTATTGACGAAGGCCAGCGCCATCTGGGCCGGGCTCAGGCCGTGGCGTTGCGCCAGTTCGACATAAGCCAGCGCCGCCAGCGCGGCACCTTCACTGCTATAGCGGGTAAAGCGCTCGAACAGCGTCAGGCGCGCAGCGGCAGGGCGCGCGCCGTGCAGATACTTGCCGGACAGGACGCCAAAAGCCAGCGGCGAATACGCTAGCAGGCCAATGTTTTCGCGCCGGCTGAACTCGGACAAGCCGATCTCAAACAGCCGGTTGAGCAGGCTGTAAGGATTCTGGATGCTCACCACACGCGGCAAACCGAGATTTTCCGAGGCTTTCAGAAACTGGGCCAAGCCCCAGGGCGTTTCATTGGACAAGCCGATGGCACGGATTTTACCGGCATCGATAAACTCCTTGAGAATGGCCAGTGTTTCCTCGATCGGCGTGCTGCCATCCGGATCGTCCTGCCAGGGGAAGCCAAGCGCACCAAAGTTATTGGCGGTGCGATCCGGCCAGTGCAGCTGATACAGATCCAGATAATCGGTTTGCAGGCGGCGCAGACTGTCATCCAGCGCCTGGGTCAGGTTCTTGCGGTCGAAGTGCGGCTTGCCATCCCGAAAGTGGCTTGGCCGCTTGGGGTCAGTCGCCGGACCCACAGCCTTGCTGGCCAGCACAATGCGCTCACGCAAACCGGATTTCTTCAGCCAGCTGCCGATATAGCTCTCGGTCAGTCCCTGGGTTTCCGGCCGTGGCGGTACCGGATACATCTCGGCAGCGTCGATCAGATTGACGCCGTGCGCCAGCGCCATATCGATCTGGCTGTGCGCTTCGGCTTCTGTATTTTGTTCACCCCAGGTCATGGTGCCCAGTGCGATTACACTGACCGAGACATCGGTATCGCCCAACTTGCGGTATTGCATGATGCTTGTCTTTCTGTGCGGGTGGGTCAAGCCAGCTATGGTAGCGGGCCACAAGCCGGGTGAGAAGCCGGACATGACCACGGCAAGAACATGGTTTGGCTTTATGCCGTGGTTTACATGAGTTCGCATAATATATATTATGTCAAATACGCTATCATGGCGTACATGGCCTTGCGACTGGCCTTGCTGAGCACCACAAAGCTGTTCGGCATACCGTAACGAGCCGATCAACGACATTGGCGTTACATGATGCGTCGTAAATTCCCCTGGTGCGAATTCTCCTGCAGCCCGACCGAACTGGTTCGGGCTGTTTGTTTTGGTGACCTCTACACGGTGGCCAGCGAATGCGGTCTGCAGCCCGACCAGCTAGGCCGCTGGCGATCTGGCCGCGAACCTGTGCCGAAATGGGCATTCATCCTGCTGTCTGGCCGCAATAGCGTCACGCTGCCGGCTTCTGCCGGGCCATGGCGAGGCTTTCGCGTGTCCGATGATGGTTTGCTGCTGGAATGTCCCGCAACGCGTGTGCGGCTGCGCTATGAGGATGTGGCCATGATGCCCGAGTACCGCAAGGCGCACCGACTTGTCCAGGAACAAGCTGAGCTGATTGAACGGCTGATGATGGAACGCGATTTCTACCGCAGGAACTGCCACCACCAAGCGAAGTACGGGGCCCTACTCTACCGCCTGTTTCCTGACGAATAACGCCCTTGCTGCACGACGTTTTTTCGTCGGTTTCCTGCGGCAAAATTCTCAAAATGAGAAAAAAGACGGGTATTACATAGTCACCCGTCTACTTCGGGTGGCTTCGCCACCCCCGCTACGCGGCTTGCGCGGTGATGCTCGCCGCGGTGGGGCGTAGCCCCTTCCCGCGCTCGCATCTTCCCGCGCTTGCCTTGTTGTCGGTGATGTCATGGCCTGCACCTGCTAAATGCCCAGCAAGGGCGATAAATCCGCCCATGCCAGGCATTAAGCCCCCGTACCCTACCAACCGGAACGATAGATCTGTTCCGGCCGGCAGTGCCTACGGGTACGCCGTCCCGGCGAGGTTTGGTAATCAGGTTCAGAGGAGCAAGGTTCTGGAGTTGGCCGGAGGCCAACTCTGTCTGCAATGAAGTGAGGGGGTTTGGCTGCTGACGTGCAAGGCCGCGCATCCATGAAGGCAAATTAGTGCTGCAGCTTAGGATAACGGCTTTGACACCCGAGCAACTGGCTACTAAAAAGTGTTGTATTTAATGCATTTTAAGACTGGCACGAAAATAGCATTATTGACATTTAGAGTTACATATCTTTTTGAATTGGCTTTTTAGCTCTGAATCGTAGTAACGGCGAACGACACGACGAGCTATACGCCACCAAATCGGATACATGACAAGGTAAAACCACGGCTCAGCCCAGCGAAGCAGAATAGGCACAACAGAAGCAAGAAAGGCCCCAAAAAAGCCGGCAGCAATAGCAATCTGCAAAACAATAGACAGCGGTATAGAAATCAGGTCCATATCAATTCGCGGCAGAAGCCGCTCTCCTCTTCATGGTCAAGCCGGGATGCTGGCGCAAATCATCAAAACGGTTACCTTGCGGGTCTGAATCGCCCATAACAGCAAACTGAGAATTAACAGGCGATTGCCGGCCTTGCAGCGGGGTTTGGCGCGGCTGCTGAGTCTCGGGCACTACATTGCGTGGCTCAGCATAGCGGTCGTCTCTGCGTCCCTGCTGCTCGTCAACATAGGGGTCAAACTCAGAACGCTCTACCCTCGCCTTGCACTTGTCCAGGGGAAGATCAACAGGCGTACCCTGCTGAGTGAAGCACCCGCACTTCTTTGTGCTGGCAATGCAAGCAACAATACGGGGAAAGGTTCTAGGAACAGCAAGGTCGTCGTATCGAGGGGCAGTCTCAGGAGCCTCTGGAATACGGGGAATCCTCTCCTGAATGGCCATTAAAATGGTTTTCGGAGGTTTCCCCCCGGCGCTAACCGCCCCACCTTGCAAGGGGGAGCCAGCACCCGACTGTTGTGGGTTCGGAGCGCCGGGCGCAAGCTGCGCTTGCATCTGGTGAGGTGTCACCCAGAACATCTGGTAAAGCTTCCAGCCCAGAAAGCCCAAAGCAAATAAAACGAATACGGCGAGTATCAAAAGCTGTTTAAGCTTTTTGGGCATCTGGAATTTATGGGTGTGAGCTTCTGCACTTTTGTACCAGCTATAAACTTCCTTCGGAAAAACGAATACCTTGTTGTCCAGGCATGACTTAGTCGCAGAACGAGAATTCGGGTTTTCTTGGCAACCCTCTTGCCAAGTGAGGAGCGTAGAACGCTGAGCGCCAAACTGACGAACCAAATGACGATGCGTCCCCACAAGTTTACGGATATGAGCATCCATAAGGCTTGGATGCTGAGTAATAAGAACAACGTCGATACCGAGGTGGCGGTGTGTTTCGAACATTGATACATGCTTAGGAACAACGCCACCTGACCGCCTAACGCCAAATATTCTCTGGCACTCATCAATGACCACAATGGCCTCAGCAGGTAATTCAAACCACTTTTCAGGGTCTTCCAATTCAATCCAGCCGAGCAATTCTTTGCCTTTATCAGATAGTGGAATACCTGAGTAATAAACTTGACGATTTTCATTGTCGGCCTTTTCTTTTAGCCATTGAAGAGTAAATAGGGTTTTGCCACTGCCGGGTGTTGCGGTAATGAGGTAAATCATAAATGATCACCAATAAAAATAAGAAAAGCAAAAAAGAATGCATTAAAACAAGAAACACAAGACAGTTTTAAAAATAATGCGTAGTGATGAAATGACTTTTCAGCGAAAAAAGCAAAGATAATCGACATAAAAAAGAAAAGAACAGGGAAAAAATAATGGGAAATAATTTCCATCACTTACCCCCAAATCCAGAAAACTTAATCTGAGAATAATTACCAGCCTTATCCATACCGGCCAATGTAAGGCGAATTGTATAAGCGCTAAATAATAACGAGAAACAAACACCAAGACCGGACATGCCAAGAATATTTACAGCATCAGAACCAAAGCCAGAAGTGAAACCCATAATCGCAGATTTCAACTTGCCGACAATCAAGTTGACGCCAATGAACGTCACAGAGCCGACGCCAATAGCAGTCAATATACGGGCAATAAGGGCGCTCAGAATAGAACTAATAACACCCCAAACAACAGGAATCAACCAAGCGGGCATGGCAATTACCTCTTGAGAATAATAGCGACAGCAACTAGAAAGCCGCAGGCAATAACAGCAGGACGGAGACGAGCGACAATGTCACAGAATGGGCTGTAATCAATAGTCCAATTCCACTCAGTAATGTAAAGCGGAACAACAACAACCTTAGGAGCAGGACAAGAACCACCGCCGAAGAAATCGGACGTATCCAGCATGCTGGATATATCACCACCAGCAGAAGCAAGGGATGAAGGCGAACCACCATCGGGGCCGGAAAGGCCAGAGCCTAGATTACAGACCCAGTCAGGCAAGCCAGTGCATTTGCCGGGGTCTTGTGAGTCAGTGCCGGAAGCATTGGGAGAACCGCCATTTGAAGGGCTGGAAGCGCCAGTACCCGGATTATTAGAGTTACCGCCAGAATTACCAGAACCACCAGAACCAGAACCAGAGCCTCCCGGTTTTGAATTAGGATCAACACAAACAGTTTGTTGACCCGTGGAAATCTTATTCCAACCATCAGGGCAATTAGCATTAGAATCAGGCTGAGTATTCGGATAGCACTTGAAAGCGCCAGTTGAATCAATGGTTCCAATATAGTTAGCAGCGCAATTGCCATTAGCATCTTTACCAGTTGCAGGATCAGCAACAGGCGCATTAGACGAAGGAATTGGGCCAGCGCCAAAACAACCTTGAAGTGTTTTTCCATTAGCAGAGACAGTGCCCCAATACTCATCAGACTTACAATTTCCGGGAGATTGAGGCAAAGGCTGTGGAAGCGCAGGCATATTTCCGGAATTCGGATTAGATGGGTCAGCTACTTGAGCAGTAGCAGTACAGGTAAAACCAGTGTAATCCATATACAACGGGGGACCGAGAGGATTAAAACGGGCAGTCATGCTACAACCAACACCCGGCGGCGGGTCGCAATCATCTGGCATTGTGGCAGGCGCAGAAGGAATGCCACACATAGAAGAACTAGAAATATCACTCATAGCCAAGCCCCATCCTTTTTTTGCAGCACAACGGGCAGCAATATTAGACATTGAGCAAGTTGGACGAGTATTTTTACAAACACCATTAACATCAGACGTGCCAGAGGGGCAAGAATAAATAGCGTCGCCGTAAAAACGGGTAATCCGAGGTGATTCAGCATTGCAAGTATATGCGTTTTCATAAACATTAGTCCCCGGCACTTTCATATAACCGAGAGAAGAACCACCACCATTAGGCGCAGACGGAGGAACACCCGTATAAGACCAGCATTTATTATCAATCACATCATCAGCGAAAGAGTATCCAGCCAGCCCCAACAAAAGCAATAATAACGAAATAACCCGCCACATTACGCACCCCTGTCACAGAATAAAAAAAGGGTGGCAGATGCCACCCCTGCCATTAACCCGGCGTTAAATCAGGAGCGGGCAAGAGCGCCCTTGACCATGCCATACAGCTTGATCAGACCCTGTACACCCAGAACAGCAGCACCGATAGCGGAAACAGCAGCCAAGCCAGTGCCGATAAGGGTCACCAGACTGGAAACGTCAACACCGGCAGTATCAGCAAAAGCCGGAGTAGCAACAACCGAAGCAACGATGACAGCGAGTGCCAGACGCTGAACCGAGGAAACGCGAGAAGCGATAGTCATTAGTTTTCACCTTGAGATGAAGAAAGGAAATTGCCGATATTCCTGTAAAGCCAAGCAGACCCCCAAACGAGTAAGATAGCCCCGGAAATCAAAGAACCATCAGCGAGGGAAAGCGGCGGGAACATCGGCTGCAGAGTGGCTACCTCTTGCGGGGAAAGCAGGAGATAGCCTTGACACGACTGAGGGGAATCAGTCGTGGCAATGAAGGAGCCATCGGACTGTGCCTGGACGCAAAGGGACATTAAGCAGCCTCTCGCGCAGGCTCAGCCGGAACAGCTGAAAGCGTCATACGGCGCTGGTGATTCCAATACCAATCAGGTGCGGAATCCAGCGGCTTGAGTTCAATAACCTTGATCACAGAAGCGAACTTCTGCAGGGTGGGCAGAGGCTCAGAAATATCCAAGCCGTAGTCGCGCAGCACCTTTGAGTGCCGGTAAAAAGTGGGCGTGGAAAGAAGCGTTTTCACGTTCTCACCGCGCAGGAAAGCGGCGGCAGTCATGCGGACTTTGGCCGGGAGAGCGTCCAGCTCGAGACGGGTCACATCAGCCTTCACGCGGCCAATCAGCGGGTTTACTTCATCGTCAAAAAGCTCAGTCAGTTTTTCCATGGTGATATCCCCGAGGAAGCGCAAGCGGTTGTCGCGGAGGAGCAGGCGTCCCGCTTCCAATTCCAGACGGACAACACCCTCTTGCAGGCAATATTGATAAACGGGGTCAGCTTCGACCTGTTGGCGTTTGCGGCCATGACGATGCACGAGCATTTCAACGTGCTTGATGTAGGCCTTGAGAAGTTTGCGACCGCCTTTGCGGCCCCATTGGGTAGTTGACTCGCCAGCACGGCCACGGCGGACATTGCTCATCGACTGCGTAGCCAGCCAGTCAATGACAGCCTGTGCGTTAGCTGCAGAGCCTGCAGCGTAGTTGCGTGTCAGGTGAATGTTGCTGATAGAAGCGCCGGTCCAATACTCAAACAGACCATGCTTCACATCGTGTGCAGACGGGTTAGGGTTTATCACCTGCTCACCAGCGGTGAAAGGTGGCAAACCGTAACGCGCCAGCAGCTCGTTACAACGCTGCAGGGTGGCGTCAAAGTCCAAGTTAAAAAGGTTGTCGCACCGATCGAGACGGCCAATGTTGCCAGTAAGCTCAACGGTGAAGCCGTCAGACTTGATGATGACGAGGGAGTCAAACGAACCACGGATTTTCTTGCGTGACTGCATGGCCCATTCAGGGTCTTCGCAGTACTCCCCCGTATCATCCGAGCGCGGAAACTTGCCAATGACGCCTTCATCGACCATGGGAATGGTCGGCACCAACTCGCCGGTTTCCAGATCGAGGCGACCCGGATGCCGTTGCTTGATGGTGATGGAGTCAATGAAAAGTGACATGGCGCTTTACTGTTTTGCAGGCTGGGGAACGAGGGCCGCCCAACTGGTGACGTTCTCCACCACCAAGACAACAATGTTTTTGCCGCCTTCACGGGTAAGACGGGAGCCGGTTACAACATCGGCCAAGCAGGGGTAAGTCATTTCCTTGAGCTTCGGAATAGCGCTCTCAGCCACCTCGACAGGGGCTTGCTCATAGCCTCTCACTTCTCGGGTGTAGCCTTCCTTTTTGAAGTCAGAGGCTTGGAAATGGGCAGACAGTGAAGCCATGCTGTAAGCCTTGCCGGACTTCTGGGAAACCCCGAAGGAGTGTTCGAACATCGTAAGAAGCATTTTCATGAAATAAACCTCAATGAATTGAAAGCAGGTGAGCGTGAGAAACGGGCTTGACGCGGTAATTAACGCTATGGTCATGGCCTACAAACCAAAACAAACCATGGCAATAACAAGACGGGCCAAAAAAGGGAGCTTTTTTGGAAGCAGGGTAATCACCAAAATGCTTGGCAGCCTCACATTGCCAACGGTAAGCAAGCTGCTTCACAACAGCAGGAATGCGGCGAATAACAAAGCCGGAGCCGGTCACGTAAAAACCACGGCTGCAAGACATCAGGATGTGCGAAAAAGACTTCCACATTCCGCAACGCTTTAGACGGTAGGTCATGGCCAGCTCCTGCTAAAATTAGGAATACGGCTAGTGCACTCAGGCGAGTGCATGACAGAATGCTATTGCACTCATGTGAGTGCAGTCAAGGGACGCACATGAAAAAAAGCACGGAGTACCTGATCGAGGCGATTGAGAAGCTAGGCGAGAGCAGTAAAGCGAAAGCAGCTGAAAGGCTGAAAATCAGTCGAAACACAATCGTTCAGTACATAAACGGTGAACGCATCATGGACGACTTCGCCTGCATCATGGTTGCAGACGTGCTTGGCATACAGGGCATGGAAATCATCGCGGCGGCCCAGATGGAGCGTGAGACCAGCGAGGACCGAAAGAGGGTGTGGGAGGATTTCAGAAGAAAGCTCGGCGTGATGGGAGTGGCCGGGCTGATGGCGGTGGCAATGATGGGACTCCCCCAACAGGCGAAGGCTAGCGAAGCGGGGAAGGAGGGCTTTAATAAGCAATCGCTTATATATTATGTCAAATATAGTATCGGGCATGATCCAGTACAACAGGCAAGGCATCATCAAGCCCAGCCTGCCGGATGGGAGCGCCTTGTACACATCAGCTTGCACACCAGACTGACTAAACACGGCTTGCTGACAGGAGGTTTTGCCTGAGCACGCAGTTGATTGCATTGGATGACTGCTGCACGGCTGGCAAGGCAGACCACAATCACCTGTCCCTGCATGACGCGCACAGCCAACCATCGGACCAGCAGGCTGTGCATTGCTTGCCAGTAGCTCGCCCAGCACTGTTTCAAGTCAGGTCGAACATAGGGCTGCAGGCATGGCAAGGCTGCTTGGCCATCATGCATCCGGCAGTCGCTGGTGGTCTGCAAGCACCAGACGCGACAAGCAGCAAGCCATGCAGCAAATACTGAGTACCAGTAGCAGCGCATCCGTTGCCAACAGCTGCGCATCGGGAGTTTCGCTGATGTGGTGTATGGCATGGCGGGCATGGATGGAAATGGGTGTCGTGGTCGATCGGCAACACCGGGAGTCGGCAGGATACTGTCCATGCCCGCGCCCGGTTGCCTGCTGCGGGCTGGCAGGGCCACGCCTCCCCTGCGACCCTGGCTTGCCTGCATGCATGCAGACCCGGCCATGGCTACGCTTGCGGCGAAATGAGCGTGTCGACAACAGCGGGCGAGTTGGCCAAAAGCTGGTTATAATTCACCATTATCCACATAATGTTGATATTTATTTCAATGAATAATTACAAATCAACCAGCATCCGCATGGCGGATTTGGCTGCGGCCGGAGTGATTGATTGAATTTCCCTGCCTTGATTATTGAGACGGATGCCGATACTGCCACAGCCAGTTCGGCCACATTGCAGCCTGCCGCGGCGCATGGCTGGAATCGCCAGCAAGGTGCCTGTCTGATCGATGCTGATTCCGATGTCGAGGCTGTGCGCACCTGGCTCAAGGAATATCGCCAGCGGCCGCGCACGCTGGACTCCTACCGCAAGGAAGCCGAGCGCTTCCTGTTATGGGCCTCGCTCAAACGTGGCAAGAACCTGTCGGACATCAATCGCGATGATGTGCTGGAATACAGCGAGTTTCTGCGCAATCCGGATATCAGCTGGTGCGGGCCAACCCGACCGCGCAGCCACCCGGACTGGAAGCCGTTTGCCAAGTGGTCGCCACACAAACACGGCCTGTCAGCGTCCTCCTGCCTGCAGGCCCAGGTGATTCTGGCCAATTTGTTCCGCTATCTGGTTGAAGCCGGCTATTTGCGCCACAACCCGTTCGCTCTCAAACGCGGGCGCACACCCGACGCACGGGTCATCCATGACGAACGTCTGCTGGAAAAAGAAACCATAGATTTCCTGTTCGACTGGCTGGAAACCTTGCCGGCGGAAACCGAGCGGGAAAAGCGCCATGCCGAGCGCGCCTTGTGGATCATCTCGCTGTACTACTACACAGCAGCCCGCTTGCGCGAAATTCCGACGGCACGCATGGCAGACATCCGGCTGATCCGGGGTAACTGGTGGTTCCGGGTGACCGGCAAGGGTGACAAGGAAGGGCTGGTGCCGGTGCCGGCGGCGCTGTTGACCGCCTTGCAGCGTTATCGCCGTTTCCTGGGGCTGACGCCCCTGCCCTCGCCGGCGGAAACCACGCCACTGGTGTGCAGCGTGTATGGCGAGATGGCCGCCATCAGCGCCGATTCGCTGTACAAAATCATCAAGTCCATCATGAAATCTGCTGCGGATGATGCACGCGCCAACGGCCACAGCCAGATTGCCGCCAATCTGGAACATGCCACCACCCACTGGCTGCGGCATAGTTCGGCCTCGCATCAGCTGGAGGCCGGCCTGCCCTTGCTGACCGTCAGCCAGAACCTGCGGCATGCGCAGATTGAAACCACCCGGCGCTATCTGCATACCGAAGATGATGACCGGCATCAGGCCACCGTCAACTGGAGCAAGCCCGGCAAGCGCAGCCGCGACTAGTGCGCCGGCAGGTGCCGGGCAACCGTGGCGCTACACCCCTTCCACATTGCTCTGCACTTCGCTTTCGCTCAGCACCTCTTGCGCCCACACCACCGCTTCCATATATACGCTGCTCACCTGGTCAAGCTCGATCTCCAGTTGCCCGGCCAGCTCGGCAATGCCTTCGCCATCGTCCTGCTCGCAAGCCATCGCCAACTGCAAGGGGGCGGCAAACAGCCCTTTGTGCTGCAGCAGGGCATCCGAAATCATAAAGGGCAGGTCGAGTGGCTCCAGCGCCTCGGCCAGCGGCAGATTGAGCAAATCACCCAGCAGGGAAAACATGCCGGTCAGAAACAGGTGCTCGGCTTCCAGCTTGTTGCCACGAATGATGCCCAGCTCCTCCATGAAATGGGCACGGATCAAGGACTTTTCCAGCAAGGACAGGGTTGCCCCGCTGTCGCCATCCGAGCTGAACAGCAGCAATGACAACCACTTGAACAAGGCGCTGCGTCCCAACAGCATCAGCCCCTCGTCGATGGTCTGGATCTTGCGCGACAGGCCGTTCACCGGCGAATTGACAAAGCGCAGCAGCTTGAACAGCAGTAAGGAATCCAGCTTGAACTGGGCCTCTATCTCGGCCACCGGCGCATTGGCACGCAGCAGGCGCATGATTTCCAGCACCCTGCCCTGGCTGGCGGCTTCTTTCTGACTGACCCGGCTTTGCGCCACCGACAGATAAGAACCATGAAACAGTGCAAAACGGTCGCTATTGGGCGAGTGGCGGCATAGCGCCAGTTCTTCGGCCGTATTGATATTGCGCGCCAGCCAGCGCATTTGCGGATAACGTTGCGGCAATTGCTCCAGCAAGGGGAACAATGCCCGGGTATTGGGCGCGGCAAAGTCCAGCACCATGTAATCCACGCGCTGGTACAGCGCCAGCGCGACCGGAGCCGTGCCGTAGCGTGCCGGCTCCACGGCAAAGCGCAGGCCGGCGGCCCGCAGCGCATCCAGCTGTGGCATCAGGGTATCGGCCAGCTGTTCTCCATCCTGCAGCTCCAGCAGATAAATGGCGCTGGCGGCTGGCAGTTGCTGCTGCAGCAAATCATCCAGCGAGGCCAGTGACACATGAATGAATGCCCGCCGGTAAGCCAGCAGGCGGAAGATATTCATGTTTTTCAAGGTATTGAACAGCAACTGGTCGAAGCTGCGGCGACTGGCGGCCGGCCGGGACACCGCCACACTGTCCTTGACGGCAAATTCGTAGGCGACAATGCGTTGCGACTGATCCTGAATGGGCTGGTGCGAAACAAAGCCCAGTGTCTGTGGCAGGCTGAAGGGAGCGGCCTGGACGGCAACATCCTCTTCTACCACGGTTTGCGCCTGCGCTGGCAGGCTGTCTGCTGCCGTCTCTCCCCGCCCGAGCAAGCCACCGAATATTTTTTTGAACATGATTCACTCTCTGACTGAAACGACTGTCTGGCCGAGCCCCCGCTAATGATGGCCAGCATGCCGACAGCCTGGCTGACAAGACAGGCAGGGCATGACCATGACAGTGTAGCCAGTATTGCTGCAAAGGGAAAATCAGATACTGCGGCTTACCGTGCGGCCGGCAGCCAGCAATCGGCGACAAACACGCCGGCAAAAAATGGCGTCAGTAGCTGTTCGCAATGTCTTTCCAGATCGACCACTTGCGGGTTGATCATCCAGCTGTCGACCAGGCCGCAAATCATCGAATGCAGGCAGCCGGAGGCACAGGCAAGATCGATACCCGGCCTGACCTGCCCTTTTTCCGCCGCCTGCGTCAGCATGGCGTGCAGATTGCCGACCTTGTCCCTCAGCCAGGTGCGATCGAGCAGATAGGAGTTTTGCATTTCGCCGACAAATTCGCAGCGCAGGTTGATGATGCCCACCACGCGGGCAATGCGCGGACTGGTGGCCACCAGCTGCAGCACTTCACAGCAGTGTTGCCACAAACGCTGCGCCGGACTCAGCTCCGGGCAATAATCCTCGGCCAGCAGCGCCTGCATCATTTCCTCGAAGCGGGGAAAGGCCCGCTCGCACATGGCGTTGAACAGGTCGGACTTGTTATCAAAGTGCCAGTAGATGGCGCCACGGGTCAGCCCGGCGTGTTCGGCGATGCCGGCCAGTGTGGTCTTGCTGACGCCCTGCTCCCAGAACAGCTGCTCGGCAGCATCCAGCAGCAGCTGCCGGGTCTTGTCTGCTTCTTCTTTGGTCTTGCGTGCCATCTTGTCATCACCGGAATCATGGCCGGGTGCATTGCCCGGCCTTTGGAATAGGATCTGCAACCGCCATGCCGCAGGGCATGGCGGTCTTGGCTTAGCCAGCCTGATCCGGCGCTTGCCAGCCACCACCCAGCACCTTGTACAAGGTCACCAGGTTGGACGCCTGCGACAAACGGGTGCTGATCAGGTTTTGCTGCGCAGCATACAGGCTGCGCTGGGCCACCAGCAAGGTGAGGTAGCTATCCACCCCCACCTTGAAGCGGGCCTCGGACAGCTGCAGGCTGCGCTGGCTGGCCTGTACCAGCGCCTGCTGCGCGCGCAGCTGGGTACCCACCGTGCCACGCACCGCCAGCGCATCCGCCACCTCGCCAAAGGCGGTCTGAATGGCCTTTTCGTACTTGGCCACCGCGATGTCCCGCGCCACTTTGGCTGACTCGAGATTGGCGCTCAGGCTGCCGGCATTGAAGATGGGCAGATTGAGCGAGGGGCTGAACGACCAGCTGCCACTGCCGGCCTTGAACAGATCGGACAGATTGCTGGAGCTGGCACCGGCACTGGCGGTCAGGCTGATGCTGGGGAAAAACCTGGCGCGCGCCGCACCGATATTGGCATTGGCCGCTTTCAGGTCGTGCTCTGCCGCCAGAATATCCGGACGGCGCTGCAGCAGCGCGGATGGCAGGCCGGCCGGTACATCGGCAAGCCGGCCCTGGGTTTCCAGATCGCCACCTTGCAGGATGTCCGCCGGAATGCTGCTGCCCACCAGCAGGGTCAGTGCGTTTTCATCCTGCGCCAGCTGTCGCTGATAGCTGGCCTGGTCGGCCAGTGCCGTCTGCACGGTGGTGTCGGCATCGCTCAGGTCCAGCTCGGTTGCCGCGCCCACCTCCAGCTTGCGCCGGGTCAGCTCGTAGGAAGCCTGCTGCGACTTGAGCGTTTGCTGCGCCACTTGCAGGTGCTGCCGGTCGGCCAGCAGGGTCAGATAGGCATTGGCCACTTCGGCCACCAGCGAAATCTGCGTGCTGCGCCGGGTTTCCTCCAGCGAGAAATAGTTTTCCAGCGCCTGTTGTTTCAGGCTGGACAGGCGGCCGAACACATCCAGCTCGTAAGCGCTGAAGCCGATGCCAGCTGTGTAGCTATGGCTGATGTACTCCTGACCAGTACTGCTGATGCTGGCCGGCACACGCTGACTGGTGCCGCTGCCGCTGGCACTGACCGCAGGAAACAGATTGGCTTTTTCAATCTGGTACTGCGCGCGCGCCGCTTCGATATTCAGTGCCGCCACGCGCAGGTCGCGGTTATTCTGCAGCGCCAGTGTGATCAGCTGCCGCATGGCCGGATCGCTGAAAAACTGCTGCCAGGCCAGCTGATCAGCCGGGATGCTGCCCGCCGTGCTGGCCGGCACGCCCAGATAGGCCGGGCCGCTCGGCCATTGCGCCGCTACCGGCGACGCGGGCTGCTGATATTGCGGAATCAGCGAGCAGCCCGCCAGTGCAGTCGCCAACAGCGACAGGCTGCACAGTTTGATGAATCGGGACATTACAGGCCCTCCTTGCTGATGCCATGCAGCTCATCCGCCCGTTTCTTGGGCGGGAAGCGCCGGCGGATGACCACGAAGAATACCGGAACCAGGAAAATCGCCAGCACGGTGGCGGAGATCATGCCGCCCATCACCCCGGTACCGATGGCGTTCTGACTGCCAGAGCCCGCGCCATGGCTGATCACCAGCGGCAAGATGCCGAGAATGAAGGCCAGCGAGGTCATCAGGATGGGGCGCAGGCGCATGCGTACCGCTTCCATGGTGGCGGCAATCAGCTCCTGGCCATGCTCCTGCTGCTCCTTGGCAAATTCCACGATCAGAATGGCATTCTTGGAAGCCAGGCCAATGGTGGTCAGCAGCCCCACCTGGAAATACACGTCATTGGACAGGCCACGCAGGCTGGCTGCCAGCAAGGCACCGATCACCCCCAGCGGCACCACCATCATCACCGAGAAGGGAATCGACCAGCTTTCATACAGTGCCGCCAGGCACAGGAAAACAATCAGCAGCGAAATGGCGTACAGCGCCGGCGCTTGCGAGCCGGACAGGCGCTCTTCATAGGACAGGCCGGTCCATTCGTAGCCGATGCCGGCCGGCAGCTGCTTGATCATGTTTTCCATCTCGCTCATCGCGGTGCCGGTACTGACACCAGGTGCAGGAGAGCCCTGGATTTCCACCGACGACTGGCCGTTGTAACGCTCCAGTCGTGGCGAGCCAAAGCCCCAGTGCGAGCTGGCAAAGGCCGAGAATGGCACCATGCTGCCGCCGCTGTTGCGCACATACCAGTTGCCCAGGTCTTCCGGCGACATGCGGTAAGGCGCATCACCTTGCAGATAGACCTTCTTGATACGGCCACGGTCGATGAAATCGTTGACATAGGTGGAACCCACCGCCGTGCTGAGCGTGCTGTTGATGTCGGCCACCGACACCCCCAGCGCATTGGCCTTTTCGTGGTCGACATCCAGCAGGTATTGCGGGTTGTCGCTCAGGCCATTGGGACGCACTGCCATCAATAGCGGGTTCTTGGCCGCCATGCCCAGCAGCTGGTTACGCGCAGCCATCAGCTTGTCATGCCCCAGACCGGCACGGTCTTGCAGTTGCAGGTCGAAGCCGGAGGCATTGCCCAGTTCCATCACGGCCGGAGGCGCAAAGGCAAAAATCATCGCGTCGCGGATCTGGCTGAAGGCAGCCATGGCACGGCCGGACACCGCCTTCACGCTGAGGTCTGGCCGGTTGCGCTCATCCCAGGGCTTGAGCTGGACAAAGCCCAGGCCCATGTTCTGGCCGCTACCGGCAAAACCGAAGCCGGAGACAGTAAACAGCGAATTGACCGCCGGATCCGCCAGGAAATGCTTTTGCACCTGCAGCAAGACGGCATCGGTACGTTCCTGGGTGGCACCCGGTGGCAATTGCACCTGGGTAAACAGGATGCCCTGGTCTTCTTCCGGCAGGAAGGAAGTGGGCAAGCGCATGAACAACACCGCCATGGCGATGATGATGCCGATATAAATCACCATGTAGCGCAGCGATTTTTTCAGCATGCGGCCAACAATGCCTTGGTAACGCTCGCTATTGCGGTCGAAAGTGCGGTTGAACCAGCCAAACACGCCGGTGTATTCATGGCCGACACCATGGCCCTTCTCTACCGGCTTGAGCAGGGTGGCACACAGCGCCGGGGTCAGTACCAGTGCCACCAGCACCGACAGCGCCATCGACGACACCACGGTAATGGAGAACTGGCGGTAGATGACGCCAGTAGAACCGCCAAAGAAAGCCATCGGCACGAATACCGCCGCCAGCACCAGGGCAATGCCGATCAGTGCGCCGGTAATCTGCCCCATGGATTTGCGCGTGGCTTCGCGCGGCGGCAAGCCCTCCTCGCTCATCACCCGTTCCACGTTTTCCACCACCACGATGGCATCATCCACCAGCAGGCCGATGGCCAGCACCAGGCCGAACATGGTCAGGGTATTGATGGAAAAGCCGGTGGCTGCCATCACGCCAAAAGTACCCAGCAGCACCACCGGCACGGCAATGGTGGGAATCAGCGTGGCGCGGAAGTTTTGCAGGAACACATACATCACCACAAACACCAGGGCGATGGCTTCCACCAGGGTCTTGACCACTTCTTCGATGGAGATTTTTACAAACGGCGTCGTGTCATACGGATACACCGCCTTCACCCCCTTGGGGAAGTAGGCGGACAGCTCGGTTACCTTGTTGCGCACGGCCTGGGCGGTATCCAGCGCATTGGCACCGCTGGCCAGCTTGATGGCCACGCCGGTTGCCGGCTTGCCATTGAACAGGGCCTTGGTGCGATAGGTTTCGGCACCCAGCTCGATGCGCGCCACGTTTTTCAGCAGCACGCGCGAACCATCGGCATTCACCTTCAGCAGGATGTTGCCAAACTGCTCCGGGCTGGACAGCCGCGTCTGCGCCACGATGGTGGCGTTCAGCTGCTGGCCCGGCCTGGCCGGCAGGCCGCCCAGCTGGCCGGCCGATACCTGGGCGTTTTGCGCGGTAATGGCGGTGGTGACATCGCCGGTGGTCAGCTGGTAGCTGTTGAGCTTGTTGGGGTCCAGCCAGATGCGCATCGAATACTGCGAACCAAACAGCGACACTTCGCCCACGCCATTGACCCGGCTCAGGGTGTCCTGCAGATTGCTGGCCACATAGTCACCGAGGTCGGTGCCGTTCATACTGCCGTCTTCCGAGACAAAACCCACCACCATCAGGAAGTTACGTGCCGACTTGGTGACGGTAATGCCCTGCTGCTGCACCACGGTGGGCAAGGCCGCCATGGCAGACTGCAGCTTGTTTTGCACCTGGACCTGGGCGGTATCCGGATTGGTGCCGGCATCGAAGGTCATGGTGATGGTGACCGCACCGGTGTCGTCACTGGTGGAGTTCATATAACGCAGGTGGTCGATGCCCTGCATCTTCTGCTCGATCACCTGGGTCACGCTGTCTTCCACGGTTTTGGCCGAAGCACCGGGATAGGTGGCGTTGATGGCAATCTGCGGCGGCGCGATGGCCGGGTACTGTGACACCGGCAGGCTGCGAATCGACAGCAAGCCGGCCAGCATGATCACGATGGCGATCACCCAGGCGAAGATCGGCCGGTCAATAAAAAATTTCGACATGACTCTTTTCCCGGTTTACTTGGCGGCAGAAGCAGTGGCAGCGAGGGGTTCCGCCTTGACAACGGCGCCATCCTGCACCTTCATCAGGCCTTCCACCACGATGCGCTCGCCCCCTTGCAGGCCGCTGTCCACCAGCCATTTATTACCCACGGTCTGGCTGGTCTTGATGATGCGGGCGCTCACCTTGTTGTCCGGACCCACCACCATCACCACGGCCTCGCCCTTCTGGTTACGGGTAACGGCCTGCTGCGGCAGCAGCAAGGCACGCTGGCGTACACCCTGCTCCAGCCGCGCACGGACAAACATGCCCGGCAACAGCTCGCCATTCGGGTTATCAAAGGTGGCGCGCAAGGTCACCATGCCGGTGCTGGCATCCACCGTGACATCGGAAAACTGCAGCTCACCTTCTTTGGCATATTCGCTGCCATCTTCCAGGATCAGCTTCACCTTGGCCTTGCCTGGCTGGCTGTGCAGTGCGCCCTTGGCAAAGTCACGGCGCAGGTGCAGCAGCTCGGTGCTGGACTGGGTCATGTCGACATAGGCAGTGGAGAGCTGCTGTACGGTAGCCAGCGCCGTAGTCTGGTTGGCCGTCACCAGTGCACCGGCGGTGACGCTGGACTTGCCGATACGGCCGCTGACCGGCGCGGTGATGCGGGTATAAGCCAGATTGATGCGGGCGGTTTCCACGGCCGCCTTGGCCGTGGCCAGGTCGGCGCGCGCCTGCAGCAAGGCAGCATGCGCATCGTCATTGTCCTGGCTGCTGATGGCCTTGATTTCTGCCAGCTGCGCATAGCGCCTGGCCTTCAGCTCGGCCGAGGCCAGGGTCGCCTCGGCCTTGGCCTGGCTGGCCTGGGCGGTCTGGTAGGCCGCCTGGTAGGTTTCCGGATTGATCTGGTACAGCACCTGTCCGGCCTTGACCTCGCTGCCTTCGGTAAACAGCCGCTTCTGGATGATGCCGCCGACTTGCGGGCGGATTTCGGCCACGGTAAAGGCGGAAATCCGTGCCGGCAGCTCGCGGCTTAGTACGGTGTCCTGTGCTTGCAGGGTGATGATGCCGACGCTGGCCGGGCCGGCAGCCGGCATGCCAGCGTTTTGCGACTTGCCGCAGCTGCTCAGTGCAGCCGACAGCAGCAAGGCGGCGACAAGCTTGAGAGCGGGTGATGCTTGCTTGATGTGCATAAACATTCCAGGGCTTGAAGGAAGATGAAGAACTGCACTGTGCCGGGTCTGCCTGCCCAGTCATTCAGTTGGCTTATTTTAAATACATACGCGACTGTATGCTTGCCAATATGCAGGTAAATTTTGGTAAAGCCGGGAGACGCATTGATTGATGGGCAGCATTGTCCTCAGAAAATAGCAGCCTTTAAATCAAATAACTTGGTAATTTTAAATTATTGAATTATTAATAATGACATAAGTGCAACACTAAGTATGTTTACTTAGGTATTTTCACGAATTTGACGCGTATTTTCTTGGACGCATCCAGGAAACAAGTAAGATAGGACTAACAGATACAGCGAGCAGGCAAAGATATGCCAGCCGTCTGAATTGCTGTGAAACCTGCCGGGCAAGCCTTGGGGAAGGTGCCGGCAACGGTGTGCGAACACATCGGGGAAGATGCGTGCAAGCGGGAGCAGACTGCCAAGGCAGTCAACAAGCCAGAACTTGGCTGGCAGCGGGGATGATCCCGCTGCCAGCCAGGGGTGGCCTATTTCACATAGACATCCTCAAAGCCGAACGAGCCGTTCGGATTCATCACAAAGCCCTGTACTTCCTTGCGCATCGGAATATAAATGCGTGAATGCGCCATGGTGATCCACGGCCGCTCGCGTTTGAAAATTTCCTGCGCTTTCAGATAGTAGGCCGTGCGCTGCTTGCGGTCGTTGGTCTGGCGGGCTTTTAACAGCAGCTGGTCAAATTCCTGATTGCAGAAGCGCTGGCCGTTCTTGCTGACACTGCAGGAGAGCGCGGTCCACAGAAAGTCGTCCGGATCGCCGGAGTCGCTGGTCAGGCCGCTCATATAGACATCATGCTCGCCCTGCCCTGCCCGTTTCAGATACTCGCCCCACTCGTAACTCTGGATCGTGGCCCTGACCCCTATCCTGGCCCAGTCTTGCTGGATCATTTGCGCCATCAGCTTGCCATTGGGGTTGGTTGGCCGCTGCACCGGCAAGGCCCACAGATTGATGCTGAAACCATCCGGATAGCCTGCCCTGGCCAGCAGCTGCCGTGCGCGCGCCGGATTGTACTCATTGCGGATCTTGCCATTCCAGCCCCACACCGCCGGCGGGAAAGGATTGACCGCCTGCGTGGCGCCTCCCCTGGGAAACAGCGCCTTGAACAGGGCGTCGCGATCAATGGCGATGTCCAGTGCCACCCGCACATCGCGACTGGCCAGCTGCGGCCGTTTCAGATTGTAGGCCAGATAGGAAATATTCATCGCGCCGGTGCTGTCCACCTTGATATTGCGGTCGGCCTGCAGGCTGTCCAGATCGGCCTCGCGCACTGCGGCGGCCAGCTGGCATTCATTGTTCTTCAGCTTCTGGATGCGCACTTGCGGATCGGTGACGATGGCAAAAACCAGGCTGCGGGTAAGTTGCGGCCGCCCCCAGTAGTCGGCATTGGCCTGCAGGCGCACCGCCGAGTCCTTGGCGTAGCTCTTGAACTGGTAGGGCCCGGTGCCGACAGGCAGCTGGTTGATGTCGGCGGCACGGTTCTGCCGCAACAGCTGTTCGGCATATTCGGCCGACTGCATGCCGGCAAAGCCCATGGCCAGAAAACTCAGAAAGGTGGCGTTGCGCTCTTTCAGCTGCAGCCGCACCGTGTAGGGGTCTAGCTTCTGCACGCTGGCCAGCGACTGGGCAATGCCGTAATTGGCCGGCCCCAGCAGCTGGGTCTTGAATGCTGTGTTGAAAGGCAGTTCGGGCCTGATCCAGCGCTGCACGGTGAACACCACGTCATCGGCCGAAAAGGGGCGGGTCGGGTTGAAGTAGTCGGTGTGCTGAAACCTCACGCCCTTGCGCAAGTGAAAGGTATAGCTCAGGCCATCTGCCGATATTTCCCACTTACTGGCCAGTGCCGGCACGATGTCCACCCCACCGCGCTTGAATGCAACCAGTCCCTGGAAAATCTGCCGGGTCACATTATAAGTAGATGCACTATCCCATAGTACCGGATCAAAGCCTTCCGGTGCCGTTTCGGCGCAGAACACCAGGGGCTTGGCGGCCAGTGCCGGCAGGGCTGCCGTGCCCAGACCCGCCAGCAGAAACAGCGTATGCAGCTTCATCATTCTCTCCCTCATGCCGTGCTTGCGGCATTGCCAGCCAGCAAAGCCCGCATGATAACCGAAAGCACAGCCATGGCGCCGGCCACCGAGCCAAACAATGACGGCCCGGCCCATCCGCAACCGCGGCGCATTGCCTGGTTCTGCCCGCTGGTGGAAGATACAATCCGTCATGCCGTCAACATGCCGGCCATC
Source organism: Aquitalea magnusonii (assembly GCF_003202035.1). Classification (GTDB taxonomy): domain Bacteria; phylum Pseudomonadota; class Gammaproteobacteria; order Burkholderiales; family Chromobacteriaceae; genus Aquitalea; species Aquitalea magnusonii. The sequence continues at coordinate 290,226 of NZ_QJKC01000001.1, forward strand.
TGCCCCGCTCAACCGGAATCCCCCCATGCCCCTGACCACCATCCAGCTGGAAGACGTACTCAATCATCCGGAATACATCTCAATCCACCAGATGCCGGGCATCCTGCTGGATTTGCGCTATGCCAGCGCGGACAACTTCATCGGGCACAAGCTGTATGGCGATTTCGATGGCGGCCTGCTGCACCGCCAGGCCGCCAGCCAGCTGGCCCGCGCCGCGAGCATCCTGCAAGAAGAACGGCCGGGCTGGCGCTTGCGGGTGCTGGATGCATTGCGGCCCGGACGGGTGCAGCGCCTGCTGTGGGAGCGGGTGAAGGGCACGCCGCAGCATATCTATGTAGCCGACCCGGCACGCGGCTCCATCCACAGCTTTGGCATGGCGGTGGATGTCACGCTGGAGGACGAGCATGGCCAGGAGCAGGACATGGGCACCCGCTTTGATGACTTTTCCCTGCTGGCACAACCCGCCCAGGAAAGGCAGATGCTACAGGCCGGCCTGCTGACCCAGCCGCAGCTGCAGCGACGCCTGTTGCTGCGTGCTTGCATGCAGCAAGCCGGTTTCCACGGCATTGCCAGCGAATGGTGGCACTTCGAAGCCGCGGATAGCGGCTGGATACGCGCCAATATGCTGCTGGTGGAATAGCCGCACCATTGGCAAGCCAGGGCCGGGGTTGCGCTGACTTGACGCAGACCGGCAAATCAAGTCTCATCCATCCTGCAATAATTAAAACAATTTAAACAAATATCCGAATACCCGCGGGCATGGTGCAGATGAGTGAGGCAATGAAAGACAGCGTGACCTATAGCAGTGCCGCTTCGTTTTCCCAACTGCAGCTCAAGCTGCAAGCCATCATCCGCCGCTGTCCTGATCTGGCACTGCGCCAGCTGTGCCTGGGTGCGCTGGAGCGGATCTTTGCCATCAAGTCGATGTTGTGCCTGCCCTTTGACATGGTTTATGCCAGCCAGGCTGCCCGGCTGAGTGAACAGCTGGGGGAGCTGGCCTTTGCCGAGCTGATTCGCAGCGAGGACGGACTCAATCAGCTGGAACAGGAAATGCGCAAGGTGTTTGGCTTTATCGAAAACCAGCATGGTGGTGCGGTGTTCCAGCGGCTTAATGCACTGGCCGCCGCACTGGCCTGGGACATCATCGAGGCATTGCTGCGCGACTTCATCGAGCAGAGCTGTAACCGTCAGCCGCTGCTGCTGCTGGATGCACTGGAGCAGCTCAAGCCCATTCATCGTGACAAGCTGTTTCGCAGCGAAGTGCTGCAACGGCACGACTTTGCCATACAGCACAAACTGGGCAGCATCCTGCTGGAAGAAAACAATATCCGCGGCGTGGAGCGGCTGCGCTTGTGGCTGAAGCTGCTTTTCCCGCAGGAAAACAGCTTGCTCGCCTATGTGGAGGACCCGCTGCTGGACACCCTGCAGGCGCGGCGCGAAAGCATTCTGCACGACCACCCCGCACAGGATGCCGCACTGGCGCTCAGCCGGGATGATGTCAATATCGCGGTGATCCGTGCCATCAAGCTCTGCCTGCTGCTTGCGATGGATGTCAGGATGACGCCCGCAGCCCCCGCCAGCCACGCCGTCCCCGGCGCGCTGACCCTGTAGGCGGCAGACAAAAAAATCCCGGCACAGGCCGGGATCAACGTTTAGCGGGGATAGATACGAGGCGGGAACCTCGCATTTCGATTTATATCTATCAAATAACCCCTAGTCAACTAAATATTTACTTACATATAAAGTCAGTTGCAAAAAAAGGCAGCCATTGGCTGCCTTTTGTCACTCCGCTGAAAGATCAGGAAGCTTGCTTGTTCATCTTGCGACGCTCGTGCTCTTGCAGGTAGCGCTTGCGGATGCGGATGGACTTCGGCGTGATTTCCACCAGTTCGTCATCGTCGATGAATTCAACTGCCGATTCCAGCGTCATCTTCATCGGCGTGGTCAGGCGAACCGCTTCGTCAGTGCCGGAGGCGCGCACGTTGGTCAGCTGCTTGCCCTTGACCGGGTTGACCACCAGGTCGTTGTCACGGCTGTGAATGCCGATGATCATGCCTTCATACAGCTTGTCGCCCGGGGATACGAACATGCGGCCGCGATCTTCCAGCTTCCACAGTGCGTAAGCCACGGCTTCGCCGTTTTCCTGGGAGATCAGCACGCCATTGTGGCGACCCGGCATGTCCGGCTTCACCGGTGCGTAGTCGTCAAATACGTGGCTCATCAGGCCGGTACCACGGGTCATGGTCATGAAATCGGACTGGAAGCCGATCAGGCCGCGCGCCGGGATATGGTATTCCAGGCGGGTACGACCCATGCCATCGGATTCCATATTGGTCAGTTCGCCGCGACGACGACCGATTTCTTCCATGATGCCACCCTGGTGATCATCTTCCAGGTCGATGGTCAGGTTTTCGTACGGCTCGCACTTCTCGCCGTTGATCTCCTTGAACACCACACGCGGCTTGGCCACGGCCATTTCAAAGCCTTCACGACGCATGTTTTCCAGCAGGATGGTCAGGTGCAATTCACCACGACCGGACACGCGGAATACGTCGGAGTCTTCGGTTTCTTCAACGCGCAGCGCCACGTTGGTCAGCAGTTCCTTGTTCAGACGGTCACGGATCTGACGGCTGGTCACGAACTTGCCCTCGGTACCGGCCAGCGGCGAGGAGTTCACCATGAAGTCCATGGTCAGGGTCGGTTCGTCCACCGACAGTACCGGCAGACCAGCCGGCTGATCCTTGTCACAGATGGTGACGCCGATACCGATGTCTTCGATACCGGAAATGATCACGATGTCGCCGGCTTCGGCTTCAGCCACTTCCACGCGCTCCAGGCCCTTGAAGCCCAGCAGCTGGTTGATACGGCCAGCGGCAACCTGCTCTTCGTGGTTCATCACCACCACCTGCTGACCCGGCTTGATGCGGCCATTCAGGATACGACCCAGGCCCAGACGGCCGGTGTAGGTGGAGTAGTCGAGAGCGGACACCTGCAGTTGCAGCGGAGCGTCTGCGCTACCGTTCGGCAGCGGCACGTGCTTGAGCACGGTGTCGAACAGCGGACGCATATTGTCGGATTCCTGATCCAGTTCCAGCTTGGCAAAGCCGTTCAGGCCGGAAGCATAGATGATGGGGAAGTCCAGTTGTTCGTCGGTGGCGCCCAGCTTGTCGAACAGGTCGAAAGTTTGGTCTACCACCCAGTCCGGACGTGCGCCCGGACGGTCTACCTTGTTGATCACCACGATCGGACGCAGGCCCAGGGCCAGGGCTTTCTTGGTCACGAAACGGGTTTGCGGCATCGGGCCTTCCACGGCGTCGACCAGCAGCAGCACGCCGTCCACCATGCCCAGTACACGTTCCACTTCGCCACCGAAGTCGGCGTGTCCCGGGGTGTCCACGATATTGATGTGCACGCCTTCGTAGTCGATGGCGGTGTTCTTGGCCAGAATGGTAATGCCACGCTCTTTTTCAAGATCGTTGCTGTCCATTACGCGTTCATCTACCTGCTGGTTCTCGCGGAAGGTGCCGGACTGGCGCAGCAACTGGTCAACGAGGGTGGTTTTGCCATGGTCCACGTGGGCAATAATGGCAATATTACGAATCTGTCGTGTCATGTTTCGGAATTCGGTCGGTTGAAGCGGAAAAATCGTACGATTCTATCACGTAGCACAGGCTTAACCCAAAGCATTATCGCGACAAGGCATGATGATTTGGTTACACTGCGCGCCATTTCCCCTTGCAAACCCCGATATTGAGGAGTCGACCATGTATGACTGGGACGCCCTGTGGCATGAACATGAAGGCTATCGCACCGGCTTCGATGTGCAGCACAACGACGCCAACCAGCTGGCCGACGAGCTGTCGGCCAAGCTGACCAAGCCGGCGCAACACCCCACCGACGTGGCGGTATACGAAACGGCTGACCGCTTCATCCTGGCCGGCCATGCCGACGGGCTGCAGCTGCTGGAAGTGTTCAAGCACGGCCTGTTTGACATCACCCTGCGCCTGGTGAGCGAGGACGAGGGCCAGCCACTGCCGCTGCCCTATGTGGAAATCCATGTCGACAATCTGGCCACCGAAGAACAGGCCGTCTGGCGTGGCGTGGTGCGTCGCGACGAAGAAGGCCGCATCTGGATAGATAGCCGCACGCTGGATGAGCAGGTGATGCCGGCCATGCCTTTTGACGAGCTGTCCTTCACCGACAACGCCCGCTTCCGCGATGCGCTGCACCGGGTATGGAATGAAGACCTGCCCACCCTGCGCCCACTGATCGAGGCCTGGTTTGATCACAGCGCACTGACCGGCGCAGCCGAGACACACCATTACGGCGACGAAAGCCGGGTACAGCAGATTTGCGACCGTTATGCGGAAATCGTCCGCCGAGAACAGGCCACCCTGTCGCGCCTGTTCGCCGATGCCGAGCTGCAGCTGATTGCCCATGTACTGCAAAACGTGCGCTTCGAAGAGGCGGCATCCTGCCGCGGCGTCTGGCTGGCAGTGGAAGCCTGCATGATAGACGAGGAACTGGATCAGCATTTCAAGCTGGATGGCGAGGCGCTGCTGGGCAAGATGAAGACGCTGTCTTACGCCCAGGAAGTCGCGCTGATCGAAGCGCTGTCGCCCTTGCCGGCTGCCAGCGCCGCCGAATAAGGTTACCCGCAGCAGCAGGACCCAAGGCCCGCCCTCGCCAGAGGCGGGCTTTTTTGCAGACAAAAAAAAGGGGAACGATAGCCGCATCGTCCCCTAATCCCATCCATACCAGTCAGAGGCAGAGCACCTCCCACGCCGCACAATGTACGGGCGACGGATTACGCCGTCATTACAGGAAAGAAGGTCAAGACCACCTTGCCCAGATTGGCATTGGCTTCCATGTGGGCATGTGCCTCCGCCGCCTGCTGCCAGGGGTAGCTGCTGTCCAGGGTCAGTTGCAGCTGTCCGGCCTGCAGGGCTGGCAGGATTTCCCGCTCCAGCGCCTGCGCCAGCACGGCCTTGGCCGCCAGCGGCTGGGAACGCAGGGTGGAGCCGATCAGCGACAGACGCTTGACCAGCAGCAGGCCCAGATTGAGTTCGCTCTTGCTGCCACCCATCAGGCCGATATTCACCAGCCGGCCATCCTGCTTCAGGCTGGCCATGTTTTCTGCCAGATAAGATGCGCCGACCGGGTCGAGAATCATGTCCACCCCGCCCCACTCCTTGACCTGGGCCGAGAAGGCCGGCAACTGCTTGTAATTGAAGACCTGTTCCGCCCCCAGTCGCTGACAGAAGGCCAGCTTGTCCGCACTGCCGGCACTGGCAAAGGGATGCGCCCCCAGCCAGCGCGCCAGCTGGATGGCCGTGGCACCGACACCGCTGGCGCCGGCATGGATCAGCACCTTATCCCCGGCCTGCACCTTGCCGACCTGCACCAGGTTCAGCCAGGCAGTCATCCACACCTCGGGCAGGCTGGCCGCCTCCACCCAGGACATGGCATCCGGCTTGGCAATGGCCAGCGCCTCGTCCAGCACCGCATATTCGGCATAGCCGCCACCGGCGATCAGGCCGAATACCGCATCGCCTTCGCGAAAGCGGCTGCCGGCATCAGCCTCGACCACCACCCCGGCCACTTCCAGCCCCAGGATATTGCTGGCGCCGGGCGGCGGCGGATAATGCCCGCTGCGCTGCACGATATCGGCCCGATTCACCCCGGCGGCCATCACCTGCAGCAGCAGCTGGCCGGCCTGGCGCTGCGGCCTGGCGGTCTCCCCCGGATAAAGGGTGTCAGCAGCACCCGGTGCGCTTTGTAAAATCGCCTGCATCATCTTGCTTTGCCTTTCCTTGCACTGCCTGCTCTTTAGCGAATTTCACCCGTCATGAAACTGAGCCAGATCAAGCAATGCGTCCGAGTATTGTTTACAATGGCGCGCCATGACTGATCACTGCTTCCATTGCGGCCTGCCCGTTCCCGAGAATGTCGATTTTCCGGTGCGTTATCGCGAAAAAACCGAAGCCACCTGTTGCGCCGGCTGCCAGGCGGTGGCGCAGACCATCATCGACTCCGGGCTGTCCGACTACTACGCTCACCGCACGCAGGGCGCGCGCCAGGGCGAGGTATTGCCGGCCGATATTTTGCAGCAGATTCAGCTGTACGACTCGGAAGAATTGCAGAAAAGCTTTGTCCATGTCACGAGCGGACAAACGCGTGAAGCGGCGCTGATGCTGGAAGGCATCACCTGCGCCGCCTGTGTCTGGCTGAACGAGCAGCACATCCGCCAGTTGCCGGGCGTGCTGGCCGTGGACATCAACTATACCAGCCACCGCGCACGGGTCAGCTGGGACAACAGCCGCATCCGGCTGTCGCAGATCCTGCAGGCCATCACGGCCATCGGCTATCGCGCCCATCCTTATGATGCCGAACGCCAGGAAGCGCTGGCACAGAAGCAGCGCAAGCAGGCCATCAGCCGGCTATGGGCGGCCGGCCTGTCGATGATGCAGGTGATGATGTATGCCGTGCCGGTATACCTGGCGCCGGATGGCGACATCGACCCGGACTTCCTGTGGCTGCTGCACTGGGCCAGCCTGATCCTGACGCTGCCGGTGATGCTGTACTCCGCCGTGCCCTTCTACCAGAACACCTGGCGCGACCTGAAAACCGGCCGCGTCGGCATGGATACGCCGGTCACCATCGGCATTTTCACCGCCTTTTTCGCCAGCCTGTGGGCGTTGATCAACAAGATTCCGCACGGCGTGTATTTCGACTCGGTATCGATGTTCGTCTTTTTGCTGCTGGGCGGGCGCTATCTGGAAAGCATTGCCCGGCGCAAGGCCGGCGAGGCCACCGAAAGCCTGGTACGGCTGATACCGGCCTTTGCCCACCGCGCCAATGACTGGCCGGCCAGCCGCGACACGGTGGAAACCACGGTAGCCATGCTCAATCCCGGCGATGTGATTCTGGTGAAGCCGGGCGAAACCATTCCCGGCGATGGTCTGGTGCTGGATGGTCATAGCGCGGCGAATGAGGCGCTGATCAGCGGCGAGAGCCGCCCGGTCAGCAAGCAAGCCGGCGACGCCGTGGTGGCCGGCAGCGTCAATACCAGCAGCCCGCTGTTTGTCCGCATCAGCCAGACTGGCCAGGAAACCCGGCTGGCCGGCATTGTGCGGCTGCTGGACAAGGCGCTGGCGGAAAAGCCGCGCCTGGCCGTGGCGGCCGACCGCTTTGCCAGCTGGTTTGTCGCCCTGCTGCTGCTGGCGGCTGCCGGCAGCTATATCGCCTGGCACTTTATCGAGCCGGCCCGTGCGCTGTGGATCATGGTGGCGGTGCTGGTGATCTCCTGCCCGTGCGCGCTGTCACTGGCCACGCCGGCCGCGCTGACCGCCGCTACCGGCCACCTGGCCGCGCTGGGCGTGCTGACCACGCGCGGCCATGCCCTGGAAACCCTGGCCAAGGTCAGTGACGCCGTGTTTGACAAGACCGGCACCCTGACCCATGGCGACATGCGCCTGCGCGCGCAGCAGACACTGGCCGGGCTGGACGATGCCGCCACGCTGGCCATCGCCGCCGCACTGGAGCAGGCATCGGAGCACCCGGTGGCACAGGCACTGAAACTGGCGGCAGCCGACCTGCCGCTACCGGCCACCGAACGGCTGGACAGCACGCCGGGCAAGGGCGTGGAAGGGGTCATCGCCGGCCAGAGCTGGCGGCTGGGTTCGGCCGAATTCATCAATGAGTGGCTGGCAACGCCGCTTGTGCTGGCGCAGGACTGGCATGCCGACTGCACCCTGGTGGTGCTGGCAAACCGGCAGGCCGCGCAGGCGGTATTCGCCATCGGCGACACCGTGCGCGATGATGCCGCCGCCATGGTGCAGGCCCTGCGCCAGCGTGGCATTGCCATTCACCTGCTCAGTGGCGATGGCGCGGGTGCCGTGCACAGCCTGGCCGACAGCCTGGGCATAAGCGACTGGCATGCCCGTGCCACGCCAGAAGACAAGCTGGCTTTTGTCGGCCAGTTGCAGCAGGCCGGCAAGCGGGTGCTGATGGTGGGCGATGGCATCAATGATGCGCCGGTACTGGCGCGCGCCGATGTGTCGCTGGCCATGGGTGGCGGCACCGACGTTGCCCGCGCCAGCGGCGACATGGTGCTGATGGGAGACCAGCTGGCGCTGATTCCGACAGCCCTGTCGCTGGCACGCAAGACACTGGCAGTAATCAGGCAAAACCTGTGGTGGGCAGCCGGGTATAATCTGCTGGCGCTGCCCCTGGCCATGACCGGCCACGTCACTCCGTGGCTGGCCAGCCTGGGGATGGCCGCCAGCTCGCTCATCGTGGTGAGCAATGCCCTGCGACTCGTCAAACGGAAATCCTGATGGAAAGTCTTTACCTGCTCATCCCGCTCAGCATCGTGCTGGCTTTTGTCATCGCCGTGGTGTTCTGGTGGGCCACCCGCTCCGGTCAGTTTGACGACATGGAAGGCCCGGCCCACCGCATCCTGATGGACGACGACCGTCCGGCACAGCAAAAGGCCGAGGCTGGCACCGCCGGCACCACGGAAAAGCCGGCCGCATCCAGGGTGGAGCAAGGCTGACAGGCCGTTTCGGATCAGTTAGCATGCCTTTCCCGCCTTTTCGTGCTGACACACCGTGAAAACAGACTTCAGTTTCTTTGGCTCCCGCCGCTTTCTGCCCTTGTTCGGCACGCAATTCCTGGGCGCATTCAATGACAATCTGCTGAAAACCGCCATCGTGGTGCTGATCAGCTACCATGGCCTCAGCCTGAACGGCCTGTCCCCGGAACTGCTGGTGAATATGGCGGCCGGGGTGTTCATCCTGCCCTTTTTCCTGTTCTCCGCCACCGCCGGCAAGATTTCCGAACGCTTCGACAAGGCCGTCATCGCCCGCTGGATCAAGCTGGCCGAAATCGGCATCATGCTGCTGGCTGGCGCTGGCTTCTTTATGCACAGTGCCGGCCTGCTGATGTCGGCGCTGTTCCTGATGGGCTGCCATTCGGCGTTTTTTGGCCCGCTCAAGTATTCGGTACTGCCGCAATACCTGGACGAACACGAGCTGGTGGGCGGCAATGGCATGATCGAGATGGGTACTTTCCTGGCCATCCTGATCGGCCAGATCATCGGCAGCCTGATGACCCAGGGCGGCCCGTGGCTCACCGTCGGCCTGTTGCTGGGCACCGCCGTGTGCGGCTGGCTGTTCAGCCGCCGCATGCCGGCAGCGCCGCCCGGTGCGCCGCATCTGAAACTGTCCTTCAATTTCATCGGCGACTCGGTGCGGCTGGTCGGCCAGGCCTGGCGCATTCGCGATGTACGCAGCGCCATTCTCGGCATTTCCTGGTTCTGGCTGATGGGCGCGGTCTACACCACCCAGCTGCCCACCTTTACCCGCCTGCACCTGGGCGGCAATGCCGATGTCTACACCGTGATGCTGGCCCTGTTTTCCATCGGCATCGGCCTGGGTTCGGTGATCTGCGCCAAGCTGTCGCACGGTCAGTTGCAGCTTGGGCTGGTGTTGCTGGGCAGCGCCGGCATGACGCTGTTTGGCGGTGATCTGGCACTGGGTGCCATGTCGCATTACCACGGCACCCTGCTGACGCTGCCGGATTTCCTTGGCCAGCTCAGCAGCTGGCGCCATATGCTGGATGTGGCCATGCTGGGTTTCTTTGGTGGCTTCTTTACCGTGCCGCTATATACCTGGCTGCAGCTATCCAGCCCGGACAGCTTCCGCTCGCAGGCCATTGCCGCCAACAACATCATCAATGGCTTCTACATGGTGGCCGCTGCGCTGGCCAGCGTGCTGGTACTCAGGCAGTTCGACAATATTTCCTACCTGCTGCTGGGCACTGCCGTGCTGAACATCCTCGCCACCGCCCACTTGCTGCTGGAGGCTCCCATCATCTGGCAGCAGCGCAGCCACTGGCTGAAAACCCTGCTGGAAGATCGCCGCTAGCGGCAGATGGCCGGCACCGGCTGCTGCGCCATGCTTCCCTGACGCAAGGCAGGACGCAAAAAAAGACCGGCCACCACGGGGTGGGGCCGGTCACAAGAGCATTCGGTGGCGTCAAGGCCCGAAACCACCGAAAGCGGGAGGGTCGCCAACAGGCGTCAGGTGTTGATTGCCTGTTAACGGCAGGAGAGGTTCCGCAAGCAGAACCAGCCCCTGTGGTGCTGAGTGTCAGTCAGTGGCGCCATTGTGCCGGCCCCGGCATTATTCGTCCAATTGATTGAAGTTAGATTTTCAATATAAATTCTCTATCAAGCATGCCAGACTCCCCCCTGCCGCTGCGCGGCCTGCACCATGTCGCGCTGATTACTGCCGACTATCCCCGTGCCCGCGACTTTTACCACCGCATTCTCGGCCTGCCCATCATTAGCGAGAGCTGGCGTGCCGAGCGCCAGTCGTGGAAGCTGAACCTGCAATTGCCGGATGGCAGCCAGCTGGAGTTGTTCAGTTTTCCCGCAGCGCCGCCGCGGCTCAGCCGGCCGGAAGCCTGCGGTCTGCGCCATCTGGCCTTGAGTACGGATGATGTGGAGGGTGTGCGGGCGCTGCTGCTGCGTCAGCAAGTCGCCTGCGAGGAAATCCGCCTGGATGAGCTGACCGGTCAGCGCTTTTTCTTTTGCCAGGATCCGGATCAGCTGCCGATCGAGTTTTACGAAATCGCCAGTGGCTAGTCATTGCCGCCAGCGGCCACTCGGCACTGGCTGCTGCGAATGAAATCGATAAAGTCCTGGCGTGGCATGGGCCGGGCAAACAGATAGCCCTGGGCATAGTCGCAGCCCGCTTCCAGCAGCAGCTGGCGCTGCGCCTCGGTCTCCACTCCTTCGGCAATCACCCGCATGCCCAGCTTGTGGGCCATGGCGATGACGGCTTCGGCAATGGCGTGGTCAGTATTATCGCGGGCCAGGCCGGCGATAAAGCTGCGGTCTATCTTCAGATAATCGATATTGAATTTTTTCAGATAGGACATGGCCGAGTAGCCGGTGCCAAAGTCGTCGATGCTGACTTCCACCCCGGCCTGGTGAAAGCCCAGCAGGGTATTGACCACCAGCGGCCGCTCGTCCAGCAGCAAGCCTTCGGTGATTTCCACCGCCAGACAGCCCGCTGGCAGCTGCCGCGCGGCTATTTCCTGCAGCCAGTGGCGGCAGTCGCCACTGATGAACTGACGGGGTGAGATATTGATGCTGACCTGCCCTCCAGGCCAAGCCTCCAGTAGTTCCAGCGTCTGCTGGAACACCAGATTGCCGATATCGCCGATCATGCCGATTTCCTCGGCCACCGCGATGAAATCGCCAGGCAACAGCACCCCCTGCTCGGGATGGCGCCAGCGCAGCAGGGCTTCCGCCTTGACCGCCCGGCCGCTGTCCAGCGCGATGATCGGCTGGTAATACGCTTCAAAATGGTTGTCGCGCAGCGCATGGCGCAGGCTGTTGCCCACTTGCTGCCGGCGTTGTGCCTCGACCTGCAAGGATGGCGTGAAAAAGCTGAAACCATTGCGCCCGGCCGCCTTGGCGGCATACATGGCCTGATCGGCAAAGCTGACCAGGGTTTCCAGCTGCGTGCTGTCATCCGGACACAGTGCAATGCCGATGCTGGCCGAGACATAAACCTGATTGCTGCCCAGCAGGAAAGGCAGGCCCAGCAGGCGGATGATTTTGCCGGCCACCAGCGCGGCGGCCTGGGCGTCGCTGATGTCGGGCAGGATGACCACGAATTCATCCCCGCCCTGGCGCGAAACCGTGTCACTACTGCGCACCACCGCACGGATGCGCTCGGCCGCCTGTTTCAGCAACTGGTCACCCATGAGGTGACCCAGGGTGTCGTTGACTTCCTTGAAGCGGTCCAGATCGATAAACAGCAGCGCCAGATTGCTGTTCTTGCGGCGCGCCCGCTCCAGTTCTTTGGCCAGACTGTCACGCAACAGCCGCAAATTGGGCAGGCCGGTCAGGGCGTCGTAGTTGGCCTCGTGCCAGATGGCCTGCTCCATGCGCTTGCGTTCACTGATATCCAGCATCAGGCCGACCAGCCCGCCCAGGCTGCCGTCGGCCTTGTCGAAGGTCGCCTTGTAGAACATCACCTCATGCCGGCTGCCATCGCCATACACCACCTGGGTTTCGTATACCTGGGTGCCGCGGTCGTCAAACAGCGCCTGGTCTGCTGCCTGGTAGCGGGCGGCCAGGTCGGGCGGGGATATATCGAATACGGTACGGCCGATCAGCTCGCTGCGCGCCTTGCCCAGATATTGCTCGAAGGCGCTGTTGCAGCCGATGTAGCGGCCGGTTTCGTCCTTGTAGAACACCGGATTGGGAATGGTATCGATCAGACGGGTGATGAATTGCAGCTGATCCTGGACCGCGCGCTCCGCCGCCGTGCGTTCGGACACATCCAGCAGCATGCCGATGATGGCCGGACGCGCGCCAAAGCGGGTACTGACGCCAAACACCTCCACATCCAGCTCGCTGCCGTCCTGCCGCACCCCGCGGAAAGCATAGTGGCTGCTGTGGCTGTCGCCTTCGATGCGGCGATGGATTTCCCGGCGCACCATGTCATGGTCGCGCGGGGCGGTCAGCTCACGCGGCCCCATGCCGCTGCACAGTTGCTGCTGGCTGTAGCCGAACAGCTCGGCCAGCCGGGGATTGACGAAGACGAAGCGGTCGTCCTGAATGACGTACACCCCGATCAGGGCATTGCTGCACAGCCCCAACAGCAAAGGCCCTGCCTCGTGCAGCAGCCCGTCCAGCGCAGATACGGTCTGGTTCATGATGTCGGCTAGTCCCCGGCGCCGGCGGTGTTGCTCACCGCCCTGTTTTGTTTATAGCGCCCAGAATACCCTAGCCGGCAACAATCCGCCCGGCTTACGGTCAGGCCGTGCTACAGCTTGAAACGGCTGATGCTGGCGCGCAATGCTTCTGCCAGCCCCACCAGGGTGGCCGCGGCCTGGGCGGCAGCGCGGGCCTTGCCATGGTTGCCATCGGCCTGCTGGGCGATTTTTTCCACATTGAGCGCGATATCGCGGCTGGCGGCATCCTGCTCACCCAGTGCATCGGAAATGCCGCTGACGGCATCCCCCACCTGTGCCGCGCCGGCCTGAATGTCCTGCAGGCTGCTGGCCGCCTGGCTGGCACTGCTGACCCCGGCATCCACCTGCTGTGCGCCGGCTTCCATATGCTCCACCGCCATGCGGGCACCGTCCTGAATCTTGCTCACGGTATCGGTAATCTGCAGTGTGGACTGGGTGGTCCGCTCGGCCAGCTTGCGCACCTCGTCGGCCACCACGGCAAAACCGCGCCCGGCCTCGCCGGCCCGCGCCGCCTCGATGGCGGCATTCAGTGCCAGCAGATTGGTCTGGTCGGCGATGTCGCGAATCACCGTCACCACTTCGGCAATGCGTTCGGACAAGCCGTCCAGCTGGCGCACGGTGCCGCCAGCCTGTTTTACCGCAAGGGCGATCTGCCCCATGGTATTGGTGGCCTGTGCCACCACCTGCGCACCGGATTGCGACTGCACGCTGGCATCGACCGCCATTTGCCGGGCCAGATCGGCATGGCGCGCCACCTGGTTGATGCTGCTGCTCATTTCTTCCACGCAGGCCGCCATGGTGCTGGCCGCGGCATTCTGCTCACCGGAGGCGGTGGAAACATCTTCGGAGATGCTGACCAGCGATCTGGCCTGTACCGACAGCGAGGCCAGGCTGCGTTCGACATCAGCAATCATCTCGCGCAGATGGCTGCTCATGGCATCCGCGGCCAGCAGCAATTCGCCCACCTCGTCCTGGCTCGCAGCCTGGATGCGTACGGTCAGGTCGCCAGCGGCCACGCGACGGATGACCTCCACCGCCTGGGCCAGCGGCCGGGTCACCCACAGGCGGCTGGCCCAGAAGGTGGCGGCCAGCAGCAGGCCGATCATCACGATGATGCCGACGGCCAGACGCCAGCGCATGGCTTGCAACTGGGCAGCAAACTCGTCTTCATAGCTGCTGGCGGCAACAATCCAGCCCCAGCGCTCGAAGGTGTCGAATACGGCGATCTTGGGACGCACCGGCTCGTTGCTGTCCGGCTTGGCCCAGTGGTAATGCAGCACGCCCTGCTTCTGTTCCAGCATGATGCGGTTGAAGGCGACGCCGTCCTTGTCCTTGAAGTCCAGCAGATTCTTGCCCTGGGCCTGCGGGTGAATCATCATGCGGCCCGGTTCGTTGCGGGCGTCGAAAGCATAGATGTAGCCGGATTCGCCAAAGCGCACCGACATGATTTTCTGGCGCAGCGCAGCCAGGCTGGCGGTGAACTCCTCACCGACAAACAAGGCGCCCACCACCTGGCCGGCCTCGTTCTGCAGCGGCGAATACAAGGTCATGAAATCGCGACTAAACAGCTGTACCGGTCCGGTATAGGCATGGCCGGCATTCAGGCTGGCATAGGCTGGCGAATCGTGGCTCAGCGGGGTGCCGACGGCGCGGCTGCCGTCTTCTTTCTTGACCGAGGTGGCAACACGAATCCACTCGCTGCCATCCTTGACGAAGATGGTGGCCAGCGAGCCGGTGGCGCGGGTGAAGCGATCCACCTCCAGCGTGCTGTTATTGATGACATGCTCGCCCATGCGCAGCACCGGCAAGGCTTTGCCGCCGGTATCCATCCGTTCGCCACTCAGTACCGGCTGTCCGGGCAGGCTGGCCCGCAAGGCGGATTCGGCCAGCGCGGCCGAGCGTTCCAGCTGCGCCGCGTAGGCATCCATCATGTCGATGACCTGGCGGTTGGCCTGGCGCATTTCCTGTTGCTGTTGCTGCTCCATGCGCTGGCCTTGCCAGTGGGTCAGCCAGATGCCGGCCAGTCCGAGTACCACCAGCAACAACAGGGATAACACCAGGTTGAGCTTGGCGGCAATGCTGAGCCTGCTGGTAAAAGCGTTGAATTGTTTTGACATGATGATGGCCAGGGTATGTGTGTGTGTGCCTGGATGCTGGTCCGCACGACGGGCGGCAAGCGTGTTAGCACATTGGTCTAATTTTGCCGTGGCATCATAATATGAAAATGTTATTTCGATGCAGTAAATTCTTAATAAAATTGACAATTATCAATCGAAAATGATTAGCACTCGTTTTGTGCCGATTGCAGAAAATTGTGCCGGATAGCAACAAGATTGCCAGCGTCGGCAATCGCAATGAACCATCGCGCAGTGAATGATGGAAAGGCGGTGTTTTATTGCAAAGTGCGGACCTGCCGCCTGGCGGCAAACCTGCAACAAGCGGGGCAGATCAGTGCATCAGCGCCCCAGGGACAAGTCAGCGATCATTCGGCCACGCCTTGTGGCTGTCCTTGCTGAAAGGCCCGCCGCAGCTGGTCGATCAGTTGCCGCATCTGGGGGGAATTGTGGCTGCCCTTGCGCTGGATCAGCCCCAGGGTGCGTGACAAGGCCGGCTCGCTGATTTCAATGCCGACCAGCATATGCCTTTGCGCCTGGGTCAGGCTCAGCTCGGGCACGATCACCGGCCCCATGCCGGCCAGCACCATGCCATAGACCCCGGACAGGTGGTTTGCCTCGTAGTAGATCTGCGGCCGCTCGGCCAGCGCGGCCAGTTGATGATCCAGCAGCAGACGGTTGCTGCTGTGCGGCGAGACCGAAACCAGCTTTTCGCCCGCCAGCTCCTGCAGGCGGACACGGCTGCGGGATGCCAGGGGATGATCGCGGCGCACCACCAGCAGGTAGCGCTCGGTCAGCAAGGGCAGGAAGTCGATGCCCGGATCTTCCCCACCGACAAAGTTGATGCCGAGATCGGCCCGGCCATCCAGCACGCAGGCCAGTACCTCCTGCGCATTTTCATCCAGGACCCGCAAGCGGTGCTGCGGATGCGCACGGGCAAAAGCGGCCAGCACCTCCGGCAGCAATTGCTGGGCTACCGATGGAATGCTGGCGATGGTCAGCATGCCGCAGCGCAATTGCTGGCGCTGGCCCAGGCCGTGCATGGCGGCCTCCAGCTCTTCCACCACCGCCTGGGCGTGCTGCAGGAAATGCACGCCCTCCCCGGTCAGCCGTACGCTGCGCGTGGTGCGCTCCAGCAGCCGTACCTGCAGGGCCTGCTCCAGCCTGTCGATGCGCCGGCTCAGGGCGGGCTGGGACAGATACAGCGCTTCGGCGGCGGCCTTGAAGCTGGACTTATCCGCCACCGCGATAAAGGCCTGCAACTCATTGAGCTCGAAATTGATGCGCGCCATTTATTAATCCATGAATTAATTGCAATTAACTATTTAATGCGTCCCGTGCATTATTCGTCAAACGATAAAACACAACAACAGGAGAGACGAATGCATGCACCGACAACGGGATGGCGCCGCTGCGCCATCAGCCTGCTGCTGCTGGGCGGCCTGTGTGGCACGGCAGCTGCGGATGAGCTGCGCGTGGTCAGTTCCGGTGGCTTTGCCGCCGCGCTGAAAACACTGGCCCCCCGCTTCGAACAGCAAACCGGTCACCATCTGCTGCTGGACTGGGGCCCCTCCATGGGCGACACCCCGCAGGCCATTCCCCAGCGCCTGGCACGCGGCGAGCCGGTCGATGTGGTGGTGATGGTGGGCAACTCGCTGCGAAAACTGCTTGCCAGCGGCCAGCTGGCAGCGGACAGCGCCACCCTGCTGGCCAGCTCGCGCATTGCGCTGGCGGTCACGGCCGGCAGCCCGCATCCCGATATCAGCAGCTTGCCGGCACTGCGGCAAACCCTGCTCGACAGCAAGTCGCTGGCCTATTCCGACAGCGCCAGCGGTGTATTCCTGTCGACCGTGCTGTTCCAGCGTCTGGGTGTGGCCGAGGCCATCAAGACGCGCAGCCGCATGATTCCCGCCGAACCGGTGGGAATGGTGGTGGCGCGCGGCGAGGCCCAGCTGGGTTTTCAGCAACTGAGCGAGCTGATTCCGGTGCGCGGCATCGACATTGTCGGCTTGCTGCCTGAACAGGCGCAGCTGGTCACCGACTACTCCGCCGCCGCCGTGCAAGACAGCCGCCACGCCAGCCTGGCCCGCCAGTTCATCCGCTTTCTGGCATCGCCGCAGGCGGCCGAAAGCATACGCCAGACCGGGCTGAGCCCGACCGCCACCACCGCACAACAAGGAGGCTGATCATGCAGCACACCCGCCAACAATCCAGCCTGTCCATGGTGCTGCGCGTCACCAGCGGCAACTTTCTGGAAATGTTCGATTTCTTTCTGTACGGCTTTTACGCCACCTACATTGCCAAGACCTTTTTCCCGTCAGGCAATCTGTATGCCTCGCTGATTCTGGCATTTGCCACCTTTGGTGCGGGCTTCCTGGCCCGTCCGGTCGGTGCCATCATCCTCGGCAGCTATATCGACCGCATTGGCCGGCGCAAGGGCCTGATCCTGACCCTGGCCATCATGGCCTGCGGCACGGCACTGATCGCCTTTGTCCCCGGCTATGCCACCATCGGCCTGCTGGCCCCGGTGCTGGTGCTGATCGGCCGCTTGCTGCAGGGTTTTTCCGCCGGCGTGGAGCTGGGCGGGGTGTCGGTCTATCTGGCAGAGATGGCCACGCCGGGACGCAAGGGCTTTTTTGTCAGCTGGCAATCGGCCAGCCAGCAAGTGGCCATCATGTTTGCTGCGGTGCTGGGCTATGGCTTGCACAAGCTGCTGCCAGCCCAGCAAATCGACCAATGGGGATGGCGCATTCCGTTTTTCATCGGCTGCCTGATCATTCCCTTCCTGTTCATGATTCGCCGCTCGCTGCAGGAAACCGAGGCCTTTCTGGCACACAAACAGCATCCCAGCTTTGCCCAGATATTGCGCTCGATTGCCGACAACTGGCGGCTGATTGCAGCCGGCATGCTGCTGGTGGTGATGACCACGGTGTCCTTCTATCTGATTACCGTGTACACCCCCACCTTTGGCAAAAGCGTGCTGAAGCTGACTGAAAACGAAAGCCTGCTGGTGACCTTCTTTGTCGGGCTGTCCAATTTCATCTGGCTGCCCATCATGGCGAGCCTGTCCGACCGCATCGGCCGCTGGCCGCTGATGCTGGGCTTCAGCGCACTGACCATGCTCAGCGCCTACCCTGCCCTGAGCTGGCTGGTGGCCAGCCCCAGCTTCGCCCGCATGCTGACCGTGGAACTGTGGTTGTCCTTCCTGTATGCCAGCTATAACGGCGCCACCGTGGTGGCCCTTACCGAAATCATGCCGGCACATGTGCGTACCGTGGGCTTTTCACTGGCCTACAGCCTGGCCACCGCGATTTTTGGCGGCTTCACTCCGCTGATCAGCACGGCATTGATCGATGCCAGCGGCGACAAGGCGGCACCGGCTTACTGGATGATGCTGGCCGCAGCCTGCGGTCTGCTGGCGACACTGGCCCTGTACCGGCAGGAGGTACGCCACTGCTGGCGCAGCCGTACCCAGGCCGCCTGAAGTTTTACCCTCCGTTTGCGCAGCCACCCAGTTCTGGCCTGCACCAGCCTCCTCCCAGGAGGCTGTTTTTTTGGTAGCGGGCCGCCAACGCTGCAACTGGCGATGGCAGACCATGTGCGCAGTGATCGTGACGGTAATGGAGAACAGGAAGCACGGCACAGGCATGAATGGCGGGCGGCAATACCAGCGCGGATGGCCTTGCCTCAGGGCAAGCGTGCAGGAACAGACTCGGTGATTTGCCAGAGACAGCCGGACTGGCTGGAACGGGGGGAATGACGCGGCAGGATACGCCTGCAGCAAGCAGGCGCAGTATGGTCACGCTGCTTCAGAAATCATCCAGCGTGCAGGGTTGGGTATCTTCTTCTTCGATATCTTTCAACAGCAATATCTTGAGGGGTATGACCATTTCGCGGATGTCCTGCTTGGCACGAAAGACATCTGCCTCCAACTGGCACAGCACCAATTGAAATGCCAGTTCCAGCATTGCCTCGATATTGGGTATTTTGGCGTCCAACTATTTTTCCTGCTTGGTTCTACGATCATTCGGTGAATACTGCCGCCTACTGCGCCAGGCAGAGGCTCATGCACCCCTCCAGTATCATGCCATCCGGGTGTTTTCGTCCAGAAAATAAGCAATAAATCAGCGGCAAATAAAGAAAGTCATGGCTTAAAACAGAAAAAATGTTTAATGAATAAGCGCATGAATTGATTATCGCTTTATCATATCCGGTCAATCCGGCCAGACAGCTGCTGTCACGACACCCAGGCCGCATGAGCAGCACAAGCCGCTCGCCATCCAGTCACGCCCTCGCCACCGCCGGCTTGGCCGTAGCACCGCTATACTGGCGGCATTCCCTGAAACACCCCCGGAGAGCCGCATGTCCGCCATCCCGCGCCTGCACACCCCTGCTTTCGCCTTGCTCGGCCTGTTGCTGGCCGCCTGTGCCCGGCCACCGACCACGCCGCCGCCAGCCATGGCGGGCATGGCCAATCCGGCCGCGCTGTATTGCATCAAACAGGGTGGCCGCTTGCTGCCGCAAAAAGACAATGCCGGCAATGAATATTCCCTGTGCCAGCTGACAGATGGCCGGGTAGTCGAGGAATGGACGCTGTTCCGTCAACAGGACAAAGCGGCGCAGCCCTGAGTGGCCGCGATGTTGACCAGAGGACTGTTGCGGCTTGGAATATCGCGCAAAAAAAAGCTGGCCGGCAGTGCCGGCCAGCTTGGTCCTTGCTGGATGTTCAGGCGCCGGCCTGTGCATCCTTGAACATGGCCTTGATGCCACGCAGGGCCTGCCGGATACGCGCTTCGTTCTCGATCAGCGCAAAGCGCACGTACTCATCACCCTGGTCACCAAAACCAATACCCGGTGACACGCACACCTTGGCCTTTTCCAGCATCAGCCGGGCGAACTCCAGCGAGCCCAGCTGCCGCCATTGTTCCGGAATGCGCGCCCAGATATACATGGAGGCCTTGGGGCATTCCACTTCCCAGCCGATTTCATTCAGCCCCTTCACCAGCACGTCGCGCCGCTGCTGGTATTTTTCGGCAATCTCACGCACGCATTGCTGGTCGCCTTCCAGCGCGGCAATGGCGGCCACTTGCAGCGGCGTGAAAGTGCCGTAGTCGTGGTAACTCTTCATGCGCGCCAGCGCCGCCACCAGGTCCGGGTTGCCCACCATGAAACCGATGCGCCAGCCGGCCATGTTATAGCTCTTGCTCAGGGTAAAGAATTCGACGGCGATATCCTTGGCCCCCGGCACCTGCATGATGGACGGTGCTTTCCAGCCATCGAACACAATGTCGGCATAGGCCAGGTCGTGCACCACGAAAATGTCGTGCTTTTTGGCCAGGGCGATCACTTTTTCGAAGAAATCCAGCTCCACGCACTGCGCAGTGGGATTCGACGGAAAACCCAGCACCATCATCTTGGGCTTGGGGTAGCTGCCGCGGATGGCTTTTTCCAGCTCGGCAAAAAAGTCGATGCCCGGCACCAGCGGCACCGAACGGATTTGCGCCCCGGCAATTACCGCGCCGTAGATGTGAATCGGATAACTCGGGTCCGGCACCAGCACGGTATCGCCGCCATCCAGCGTGGCCAGCATCAGGTGGGCCAGCCCCTCCTTGGAACCGATGGTGACAATCGCCTCGCTATTGGGATCGATGTCGACTTGGTAGCGGTCCTTGTACCAGCGCGAAATGGCGCGACGCAGACGCGGAATGCCCTTGGAGGCGGAATAACCGTGGGTATCCGGGCGTTGCGACACTTCGTTGAGCTTGGCCACGATATGCGGCGGGGTGGCACCATCGGGGTTGCCCATGCTCAGGTCGATGATGTCCTCGCCGCGCTGTCTGGCAGCCAGTTTCAGTTCGGCGGTGATATTGAATACGTAGGGAGGGAGACGATCGATGCGCGCAAAGCGGCGCTTGCCTGCAGAGGAAGCCATGTGAGCCTTTCACGTAAGCGCCCGGAACCGTCCGAGCGACGTTGCCCATGAGGGGCAGAGACGATCCTATCCCCGCCTGCTGCGATGCACAAGGAATTTTTGCCGTCGGCATTATTCTTGACAAGCCGACACTGGCAGCGCTGCAATGCGCTCTTGTATCACCGCCCCCTGAAGCCTGGCTTAACCATGACAGACAAGAACGGCCTGGATCGTATCGATCTGCAAATCCTCAACATCCTGCAACGCGATGGCCGCCTGCCCTTCCAGCGCCTGTCCGAGCAGGTAAACCTGACCCCGCGTCCTTGTCTGGAGCGGGTGCGCCGTCTGGAGAAGGCCGGCATCATCAAGGGCTACAGCGCCATTGTCGACCTGCCGCGCAGCACACCGCCACTGGTGATTCTGGCGCAGGTGACGCTGGCCGACCATCTGGTATCCCAGCAAGCCTTCATTGCCGAAATCCAGCGCACCCCGCAAGTGCAGGATGGCTGGATGGTAAGCGGCACGGTGGATTTTTTGCTGCGCATTGCCTGTCAGCATATTGACGAATACCGCCAGCTGGCCGACGCCTGGCTGGCCAGCACGGCGTTTCGTATCGAGAAAATCCTGACCACTACCGAGCTGCAAACCATCAAGCGCGATGGTCGCAGCGCGGACTAGCTTCACCGTCAGAAGCGCAAGGACAGGCAGGTGAGCCCGCCGTCCATCTTGCGGATTTCACTGGTATCAGTCTGGATGATGGGCAGGTCCAGCTGCTGTAGCTGGCGCAAGGTATGCGGATAGCCGCTGGGAGTAATCAGGGTGTTGTTGATCCACAGGGTATTGCCGGCGTATTCCTCGGCCGGGTCCAGCACGATATGGCGAAAATCACGGAAGGCCGGCTCATCGGCCGCGCTGGCCGACAGCAGCACGGTATTGCGCCCGACATAATTCACCACCGATTTCAGATGCAGGCCGGAGGCCACCGGCACTGCCTGCACGCTATAGCCGAATTTTTCCACCTCGCGGGCAAAGCGGCTGATACCGGCTTCATTGGTGCGGCTGGACAGGCCGATAAAGAAACGCTTGTCCACCATCAGCACATCGCCGCCATCCATGTGCTCGCCCTCACCCAGCCATAGCGCATGGCGAAAACGTGACACCAATGGCGCAATGCTGTGCACCTCGCCTCGTCGCGCCGCCGCACCCGGATGGGTGATGATGGCCAGCTCCGGCATCATCACCGCCACGTCCTCGACAAAATGCGCATCGGGGAAATCCGGCAAGGCCGGCAGCGTGGTGACGGTCAGGCCAAGTTGCAGCAGGATGTCGATGTATTCACGAAACTGCTGGCGGGTGAGCGCGGCATCCGGCGCACCAAGGCTGGCGGTGGTCAGTCCGGCGGCAACGGTGTCGGCAGGCAGGCGGGTGATGGCATGGGTAAAGTACATGGCGATTGCTCCGGTAATGGGCTGACACGACAGGTGTTGTCTGTCTTGCTGCCCACCATTCTAGGCAGCCCGCTGCTGCGCTAGTGGTCGTTGTGTATCGCTGGCACAGCCGGTTTGCGCTGTGGCAGGGCGCACCCGCAGCGCAATGCAGCGCCACCCCCTGATACAGTCGCCGCCAGCGTCTCGGAGCATTACGCCACTTGTTTCGCCGCTGTCGATCGCCCGCCCGGCAATCCGCCATGCAGTCAAATCCAGCCGCTTGCCCATTCCCCATCAGGATTATTCCTTAGCGTTATATATCCGGGTATATTACGCATTCATTCGCAAACCGGAGCCCGTAATGAAAGCAAGGCTGATTGCCCTTTCCCTGTGCAGCATGCTGCTGGCAGGCCATACCCTGGCTGGTGAAATCACCGTCTCCGCCGCCGCCAGCCTGACCAATGCCTTCAAGGAGATTGCCCAGGGCTTTGAAGCGAAAAACCCGGGCAGCAAGGTCAACTTCAATTTTGCCGCTTCCGGCGCACTGCTGCAGCAAATGGCCAAGGGCGCCCCGGTGGATGTGTTTGCCTCGGCCGACCAGGAAACCATGGACAGCGCGGTCAAGCAAAAGCTGGTGAATAGTGGGGACCGCAAGGACTTTGCCCGCAATGCACTGGTGGTGATTGTGCCGGCGGACAGCCAGTTGAAGCTGCAACAGCTGGCCGATTTGCAGCAAGCCGGGATCAAGCATGTGGCACTGGGCGTGCCGGCCAGCGTACCGGTGGGCCGTTACGCCAAACGCGCACTGGAAAACGCCCATCTGTGGCCTGCGGTAGCAGCCAAGGCCATCAATACCCAGAACGTGCGCCAGTCACTGGACTACGTGGCCCGTGGCGAGGTGGAAGCCGGTTTTGTCTATCAGACCGACGCCGCCATCATGCCGGACAAGGTGAAAGTGGCTTTCAGCGTGCCGCTGGATGAAACCATCAGCTACCCGGTGGCCCGTACCGCCACGGCAGCCAATGCCACCGAGGCACAACGCTTTGTCAATTATCTGCTGTCGCCGGCGGCACAAGCCGTGCTGAGCCGCTACGGTTTCCACAAGCCCTGACCATGGCTGACTGGATGACTGACCCGGCCTGGACCGCACTGGGCCTGTCGCTACGGGTAGCCGGCTGCGCCACCCTGCTTAATCTGCTGTTGGGGGTGGGCGTGGGCCTGCTGCTGGCACGCGGGCGCTTTCCTGGCCGCAATCTGCTGGACACCGTGCTGACCCTGCCCATGGTGATGCCGCCCACCGTGCTGGGCTATTACCTGCTGACCTTGTTGGGCCGGCGCGGCCCCTTGGGCGGCTGGCTGCAGGCGCAGTTTGGCATCAACCTGATCTTTACCTGGCAAGGCGCGGTGATTGCCGCCGCGCTGGTGGCTTTTCCCCTGGTATACAAACCAGCCCGCGCGGCATTTGAAGCGGTGGACGGCCAGCTGGAGCAGGCCGGCCGCGTGCTAGGCATTTCTGAAATCGGCATCTTCTTTCGCATCACCCTGCCCTTGGCGTGGCGCGGCATTCTGGCCGGCCTGCTGCTGGCCTTTGCCCGCGCGCTGGGCGAATTCGGTGCCACGCTGATGGTGGCGGGCAGCATTCCCGGCAAGACACAAACCCTGTCGGTGGCCATTTACGAAGCGGTGCAGGCCGGACAGGACGACAGTGCCAACCGGCTGGTGCTGGTCACCTCGCTGGTCTGCGTTCTGGTGCTGTTGCTGGCCGGCAAGCTGGCGCCGGGCCGGGTGGCGGAGCGCTGACATGACAACACCCCGCTTCGATCTGGCCATCCGCCACACCCTGCACAGTGGTCAGCACAGCTTCTCGCTGGACATCGCATTGCAAAGCAGTTGCCAGCAGCTGGTGGTTTACGGGCCGTCCGGTGCCGGCAAAAGCCTGCTGCTCAAGGCCATTGCCGGCCTGCACCGGCCGGATGCCGGCCATATCCGGCTGGATGGCCGCTGCCTGTACGAGAGCACGCAAGGCATCTGTCTGAGCCCGCAACAAAGACAGCTGGGCTATCTGTTTCAGGATTACGCGCTGTTTCCGCACCTGAGCGTGCGCCAGAACATTGGTTTTGGTTTGCAACGCGGCTGGCTCAATCCCGGACGCCGTCGCCAGCTGGCCGCGGTCGATTACTGGCTGGAGGCTTTCGGCCTGCAAGCGCTGGCCGATCAACTGCCGGCCACGCTGTCTGGCGGCCAGCGTCAGCGCACCGCGCTGGCGCGCGCACTGGTGGCCGAGCCACGCGCCCTGCTGCTGGACGAGCCGTTCTCGGCACTGGACCCGGCCCTGCGCCAGCAATTGCGTGGCGAGCTGGCCGACCTGCTGCAACGCCTGTCCATTCCCATGCTGCTGATCACCCACGATGCCGCCGACGTGCGCGCCTTTGGCCAGCAAACCCTTTATCTGCAGGATGGCCGGCTGGTGGAGCCGCCCGCCGGCCTGACGGAGATTGTCCATGAATGACTTCCAGCAGCAGCAAGCCTTCCGCCTGCTGTCTCGTGCCGTGCTCGGCGTGCTGCGCAATGCGCAGGATGGCGAACTGCCGCTTTATGCCTGGACGCTGGGCCTGTCACAGCCAGCCTTGCTGGAGGTGCTGGCCGCCTGCGCGCCAGAACTGGGCCAGCTGGAAGCGCTGAGCGACGCGCAATACCAGCAACTGCTGTCGCGGCAGCCAGCATTGCACAGCGCACTGCTGGACATGCTGCTGGCCAACCGTTCGGCAGCGGAGAACCCGCTGCATGGCAGCTGGCTGGCCCATGTGGTGGCCGTGGCCAGCCTGGGCAGCCGTCACCTGTGGCAGGACATGGGCTTGTCCGGCCGGCATGAGGTAAGCCAGCTGCTGCAGTACTACCTGTATCCGCTGTATGCGCGCAACCAGGCTGACATCAAGTGGAAGCGGTTTTTGTATGCCGAACTGGGAGAGCTTCTGGGCCAGGCCGGGCTCAAGCCACCGGAGTGCGGGCGCTGCCACGAACACGCAGCCTGCCTGCCCGCCCTGCCGGAGCAGCAGACATGAAGCCACAGGACATCACCCTGCAAGGCGCACTGTGGCTGAGCATGGCCGGCGAGAAGTTTGGCAGCCCGCAACATCTGGCCCTACTGGCGCAAATTGATGTCTGCGGCTCCATCAGCCAGGCCGCCCGCACCACCGGCATCAGTTACAAGGCGGCCTGGGATGCCATCGACCACATGAACAATCTGGCCGGCGAACCGCTGGTGGAGCGCCTGTCCGGTGGCAAGGGCGGCGGCGGCACCCGGCTGACGGCGCGTGGCCGGCAACTGGTAGCCAATTACCAGATCATCGCGCAGGAACATCAGCAGTTTCTGCGTAATCTGCAGCGTCAGGCCGGCAACATGGCCGACGATCTGCTGCTATTGAAAGGCATGAGCATGAAAACCAGTGCACGCAACCAGTTTCTGGGCAAGGTGGTGGCCATCCGTACCGGCGCGGTCAATGACGAAGTCGAGCTGGAAGTGGCCGACGGGTTACGGCTGGTGGCCGTGGTCACCCATGACAGTAGCGAGAACCTGGGGCTGGCTCCGGGCACCACCGCCTTTGCCCTGATCAAGGCTTCGTCGGTCATCGTCGGCAGCGGCCAGGATGGCATGCGGCTGTCGGCACGCAACCAGCTGCACGGCACGGTCAGCCGGCTGCAGCCTGGCGCGGTGAATACCGAGGTGGTGATCGAACTGGCCCCCGGCAGCAGCATCGCCGCCATCATCACCAATGGCAGCGCCAGCCAGCTGGGGCTACAAGTGGGCAGCCCGGCTTGCGCCATCTTCAAGGCGTCCAGCGTGATCCTGGGGGTGCCGGGCTAAGCCGGCTGCAGATCAGGAATCTGCCGTGAGTACATGAAAAACGCCATCCGGACTGGATGGCGTTTTTCATGCAACGACGGGCCGGGGGTCAGACTTCCCAGTATTCCTTTTCCCGGCCTTGCGAGCCGGGATTCAGCTGCTCGTGCAGCCGGCGCAACTGCGCTGGCTCACCCCGTATGCGGAACCAGCTGCCCTCTTCCTCTGCGCGCTCTTCCAGTACCTGGCACTGGCTGAACAGCTCGCCACGCAATTGCTGGGCCGACCACGGCAGCAGCACTTCATCTTCCACCAGATCCTGCTGGAAGAAGGACACGATGCGCTCACGCAAGGCCGCCACGTCGGCCGGCCGGCGCGCACTCATCACCACGCAACCGGGATAGCGCTGTTGCAGCTCGGCGGTCCAGGCGGCTGCGGCCGCTTCGTCACCGACATGGTCGATCTTGTTGAACACGCGGATACGCGGCACTTCATCGGCACCGATTTCCTGCAATACCATGTCGGTCACTTCCAGCTGGCGCTCAAAGCCCGGATCGCTGGCGTCGATCACATGCAGCAACAGCGCCGCATCCAGCGCCTCTTCCAGCGTGGACTTGAACGAGGCCACCAGGCCGTGTGGCAGGTTCTTGATAAAACCGACGGTGTCGCTTACCAGCACCCGCGGCACGCTTTCCGGGTAAATGGCGCGCACCGTGGTGTCCAGCGTGGCAAACAGCTTGTTGGCCACCAGCACCTCGCTGCCGGTCAGCGCCCGCATCAGCGTGGATTTGCCGGCATTGGTATAACCCACCAGCGACACCCCGGCCAGGCCCTGGCCCTGCCGTTCCAGCCGGCGCGCGCGCTGGGTCTTGCGTTCCAGCTCCATGGCGAGGATTTCGCGTTGCAGCTCGGCAATGCGGTCGCGTACCTTGCGCCGGTCCAGCTCGGTATGCGATTCGCCGGCACCGCGTCCGCCCATGCCGCTACGCTGACGGCCTTGCGGCCCGGCCAGCTTGGCCGCTTCGCGCAGACGTGGCGCCATATAACCCAGCCGGGCGATTTCCACCTGCGCCTTGGCCGCACGCGAGCGGGCATTGCGGTGGAAAATCTCCAGGATGACCATGGTGCGGTCCATCACCTCGCAGCCTACGGCCAGTTCCAGATTGCGTGCCTGCGAGGGGGAAATTTCATGATCCACCAGCAAGACGTCGATCTCGATGGCGGAAGGGTCCAGCTGTGGCGGTGCCTGTTCCAGTTCGTCAGCGCGCAGGCCGCGATTGACATACATGTGGATTTCTTCCAGCTTGCCAACGCCCAGGTAGGCGGTGCGGTCGAAGCTGTTACGCTTTTGAACAAAGGTATGCACCACCTGGAAACCCAGGGTCTTGGCCAGCTCGCTCAGTTCGGTGAGCGAGGCCTCGAATTCGACATCGCTGACATCCGGCAGCTGGACTGACGCCACAATGGCGTATCTGGGCTTCTCTTTGACTTCTGTTTGCATGTGCAGATTGCTTTACTTGGTGGCAAGCCCCGATCTTACTCGCAATTGCCCCGCCCCGCCGCAGCGATCGACAGCAGCCTTGACCCTGCCGTCCGCCGGGACGATACTGCTGCGCCTCTGGCGGCGGTGCCGCCCAACCCTCTGCCGGGCTTCATCGACACATGCCATTCACCTCCCTGGGCCTGCAGCCCGCCCTCGCCGCCTCTGCCAGCGCACAAGGCTATGCCGCGCCTACCGCCATCCAGCAAGCGGCCATTCCGGCCATTCTGCAAGGCCACGACCTGCTGGCCACCGCCCAGACCGGCTCTGGCAAAACCGCTGCCTATTGCCTGCCCATGCTGCAGCAATGGCTGGCCGGCCAGCATGGTTCACCGCGCCAGACGCAAAGCCTGATCCTGCTGCCCACGCGTGAACTGGCGGTACAGGTGGGCGCCACCTTGCGCGCACTGGCTGCCAAGCTGCCGCAGGCCATCAAGGTGGCCGTGGTGTATGGCGGGGTGTCGATCAATCCGCAGATGATGGCCTTGCGCGGCGGGGCCGACATTGTGGTGGCCACGCCGGGACGGCTGCTGGATTTGCTGCAGCACAATGCGCTGCGCCTGTCTGCCGTGCAAACCCTGGTGCTGGATGAGGCCGACCGCCTGCTCGACCTGGGCTTTGCTGAGGAAATCAAGCAGTTGCTGGCGGTGCTGCCACCGTACCGGCAAAACCTGCTGTTCTCCGCCACCTTCCCGCCGGTCGTACGCCAGCTGGCCGAAGCCTTGCTCAAACAGCCGCAGCGCATAGACATCCCCTTCAGCCAAACCAGCGCACCCGACATCCGGCAACGCGCCATCGAGGTGGATGCCGAGCGGCGCACCATGCTGCTGCGTCATTTGCTGCAAAGTGAAAACTGGGAACGGGTACTGGTGTTTGTGGCCAGCCGCCACAGTGCCGAGCGCGTGGCCGGCAAATTGCAGCGCGCCGGCATCAAGGCCGCGGCCTTGCATGGCGAGTGCAGCCAGAGCCAGCGCGGGCAGGTACTGGCCGACCTCAAGAACGGCCAGCTGCAAGTGCTGATTGCCACCGACCTGGCCGCCCGCGGCATCGACATTGCCGGCTTGCCGGTGGTGGTGAATTACGATCTGCCGCGCTCGGCAGTCGACTACACCCACCGCATCGGTCGCACCGGCCGTGCCGGCGCCAGCGGTGTTGCCATCAGCTTTGTTTCTGCGGACAACGCTGCTCATTTCCGCCTGATCGAAAAGCGTCAGCAGCAACAGCTGCCACGCGAGCCGATTGAGGGCTTTGCACCAAGCCTGCCCCTGGACAACAGCCCCGCCGCCCGGCACGACCCCGACAGCAATGGCGGCATCAAGGGCAAGCGCATGAGCAAGAAAGACAAGCTGCGTGCCGCCGCAGCCGCAACCAAAGAATAAACATCGCGGCCATGGCCGCCCGGCCGGCTACTCCAGCGCCTGAGCCAGTGCCAGGGCGGCGATGAACAGGCTGGACAGCAGGACGCCACCCAGCCAGTGATAGAGTCTGGCCCTCACTTGATGCGCCTCCCGCTAATGCCGGCCACCCGCCCCAGCATTTCCAGCACATTAAGACAGGCCTCGCCGCAACTGCCAGCCAGCGCACACAGCGTATAACGACGACCATCCCGCTCCACCACAGTCAGCAAATAGGCTTTCATCGCGACACCTCCAGACAGATTGTCAGACAGCTTCAGCACACCCTGACAGCTATCTTGGCCATTCCCTCCTGCGGCGGACAGCTGACACTTCCTTGTCGCAAGCTGAAAGTTCCGAGCAAAACACTGTACTTTTCGTCAGTCACTGCGCTGGTGCGGCGGCCCGCTCCCGCAGCTGGCGAGCGGGTATCAAGGGTGACCAGCAAAAGGACATGACTACCGAGTCATGCCAGGCAGGCCGGCAAGCAAAACCCCCGCCGTGGCGGGGGTTTTGTTCAACAGCAAACCACACTGTCCATCGCTTACAGCTTGAACTGCGACACCAGCGCACGCAGGTCGCCGCCACGGCGGGACAGATCCTGGATGATGCTGAGAATGCGCTGCACGTTTTCATCGCTTTCCAGCGCCTTGGCATTGATGCGTTCGGCACTTTGCGCCATGACGGTGGTAGCCGTGCTCTGCTCCTTGGTCGAGCTGGTGATTTCCGACATGCGCCCCGCGATATCGTGGGTGCTGGCCTTGATCTTGCCCACCTTGTCTGCCGCTTCACGCGACAGCGCCACCCCGGTGGCCACCCGCTCGTTGGTCTTGCTGGTATGGCCGATGGCCACTTCGGTCTGACTCATCACGCTATTGATCATCTGCGCGATTTCCACCGTGGCCGAAGCCGTACGCTCGGCCAGCTTGCGTACCTCATCCGCCACCACGGCAAAGCCGCGACCCTGTTCACCGGCCCGTGCCGCCTCGATGGCTGCATTCAGCGCCAGCAGGTTGGTCTGGTCGGCAATGTCACGGATCACCGCCACGATGCCGCGAATCTGCTCGGAGTGCGAAGACAGGTCGCCCATGGCGTTTTGCAAGGCATCCACGGTCTGCACGATGGACTGCACCTCGCTGGCCACTTTCTCCATGGCCTGGTAGGACTCTTCCGAGTTCTCGCGGGTGCTGGCCACCAGCACTTCGGTCTCACCGGCATTGTCGGCAATATGATTGATGCTGACCGTAATCTGCTCGATGGTGGCCGCCGTGGCGGACAGCTCGTTGGACTGCACACGCGAATCGGAGGCAATGCTCTCGGCCGCCTGATGCAGGGCTGCCGTGTCGCGTGCCAGGGCTTCGGCGTCGTTGCGAACCGACACGAACATGCCGTGCAGCTTGTGCACGAAGGCGTTGAAAGCCTCGGCAATCTGGCCCACTTCATCCTGCGAGTGCACCGGCAGATGCAGGGTGAGGTCGCCATCGCCGCTGGCAACATTGCGCATGGCATCGCGCAGCTCGGTCAGGCCGGACAACATGCGGGACACGCCGACAGTGGCCAGCAGTGCCACCACCACCACACCGGCCAGCAACAGGCCGATCATCAGCTCGATCAGATGGGTGACCGATACCGTGGCTGCAGCCACCGGCACCACCACACCCAGCAGCCAGCCGGTCTTGCCCACCGGGTAGAGCGCAGTCATGCTGGCTTCGCCGTTGATGTTCACCGTTTGCAGGGTACCGTCCTTGCTGATGCCGTTCATATCAAAACCGGGCATCACTTCGCCGATTTTCTTCATGCCGGAATCCTTGACTGGATGGGCAATCACCGAACCGTCTGCGGTAATCAGGAAGGCAAAGCCGTCACCCGGCAGCTTGGACGACACCACTTCCTCGGCCACGCGCTGCAGCGATACATCGCCACCGGCCACCGCCACCAGCTGGCCGTTATTACGCAGCGCCTTGGCAAAGGTGATGATGGGTTTCTTGGTGGCAGCATCGATGTACGGTGCCGTGGCAATGGCATCCTGCGAGTTGCTGGCTGCCAGATACCACGGACGGCCGGTCGGGTCGTAGCCCGGCGGTACCGGAGTGGACCCGGTGAACTGGGTCATTTTCTTGCTGGGCTCACCCACATACATGTCATCCAGCTTGCCGGCCACTTGCGACTGGTCGAGGATGGGCTTCATGTCCCCTTCAGTGAAGTGCAGCAGTGCCGAGCTGACAATGTTCTGGCGGGTGGATACCCATTCGGTGATAAAGCTGACTTTATTGTTGGCGGTCTGACTGATTTGATCGCTGATGGAAGACAGCAAGGCCTCCTTCATCTTCCAGTAAGCCACGCCGCAAAACAGCAGCGAGATGGCCACCAGCATCATCAATACAAACACCAGCATTCTGGAACGTAGAGTACGCATGGAGGATCCTATTTTTATAATTGCTTAAAACCGCACACTGCCGCCTGTTGCGCTTTTGCAGACATTAAACAATCAACAGGCAGGCCGCCATATTCCGACCTTCACCCAAGCTCGTCAATACCATTACAAATTCATTGGGCATTTTAAAATAAAACCTCAAGAATACTGTCATCAACGGGCATTAACTGGCAGGCAAGCCGCCAAACTCATCCCAGGGATTGCAAAACTGCCAGTCGTTGACAAGTTTGCCTTACAGCTCTTTATTTATTGGACAG
This sequence comes from Aquitalea magnusonii, assembly GCF_003202035.1. Classification (GTDB taxonomy): domain Bacteria; phylum Pseudomonadota; class Gammaproteobacteria; order Burkholderiales; family Chromobacteriaceae; genus Aquitalea; species Aquitalea magnusonii. The sequence continues at coordinate 321,921 of NZ_QJKC01000001.1, forward strand.
ATTTCCGGCACAGTCCAGTCATTGGCAAACTTATTCTGAAGGCATAAAAAAAGGACGCCGCAGCGTCCCTGGATAATCCATCCCGCAGTTGCGGGAAAATCGGGCAGTGTCAGTTGGCCACTGCGTCCTTCAATGCCTTGATCGGGGTAAAGACCACCTTGCGCTTGGCCGGAATCAGCACGGTCTCGCCGGTCTTGGGGTTGCGGCCATTGCGCGCCGCAGTATCTTTCACCTTGAACTTGCCGGTGCTGGCCAGGGTCAGTTCGCCGCCATTCACCAGTTCTTCGCGGATGGTCTGTTCCAGCGCGTCCATGAAACGCAGTACATCGACTTTGCTGCTGCCGGTTTTTTCGGAAAGGATGGCAATGAGTTGTTGTTTGGTCATGCATGGCTCCTGCGCCGGGAATGTTGGCTGGTGACTACAAAACCTGAGGGTAACCAGCCAGAGCCTGCCGTATCAAGGAAAATTTGCAACAACACGCCAAATACCCAGGCCGGCCGCCTTGTCTGTCCGGCTGGCCATCTGCTATATTTGATTTTGTACAATTTCAAAATACTGCCATGACCACCATGCTCCCCCACCCGGCCACCCATCATGCCCTGCCCTCGTCAGTGTCATCTGCCGCTGCCTGCGGCGAGCTGTTTTGCCTGCCCATGCCAGACCAGGCACTGGCGGGTGCCGGCATCGCGGCGGGCTGTTTGCTGGCGGTGGATGGCCAGGGCAGCCCGGTGCAGGGTTGCCTGGTGGTGGCCGCTGTCGATGGCGAGCTGCTGGTGCGGCGACTGCAGCGCAGTGGCAGCCGGCTGCAGTTGCTGGCGGCCCACCCGGACTACCCGCTGATCGAACCCAGCTATGAGCAGGACTTCGCCATCTGGGGCGTGGTGGCCGAAGCCGGCGTGCCGGCGGCAAGACAAGCCTGAGCGCCAGCGCAGTAGCGGGCGCCGGTGCCAGGCCAGCTAACGGCGCTGTTACCGCAGCATCATCACCGTGCAGCCGGCCCGGCATTACGGTTTCTTATGTTGTGCCTTGTCCAGCACCGCCGGCAGATAGCCCTCTACCTGGCGCAGCATGTCCTGGTATGCGGCCAGCGGCTTGCCCCAGGCATCGGCCACATCATCCATATTGCCGCTGGCGTATTCGGACAGGGTGAAGGTCTTGCCCCTGGCTTCGGGGAATAGCTCCAGCACCTTGGCCTTGTGCTTGGCGGTCATGGTGAGAATCAGGTCGGAATGGCGGACATCATTGGCATTGAGCTGTGCGGCACGATGGGCCGACACGTCGATGCCGCGCTGCAACAGCAGGCTGGCAGCATTGGCCTCGGGGCGGTTATCGTAGGGGTCCATGTCGACTGCCCGCGAAATCACCGCGATGGGCAGTTGCTGCTGCTCGATGCGTTGTCTGGCCAGCGCTTCGGCCGTCACGCTGCGCCCGGTATTGCCGGTATCGACAAAAGCCAGCTTGAAGGGCTCGGCCGCCAGGGCCAGCCCGCAGGCGGCCAGCAAGCAGACACCCGCCAGTAGTGCAATGAATTTCCTCATCGTTGACTCCCTGTCATCCAGCCTGTTCATCATGCTTGTGCGCCGGCGGGGGCGGCCATATGGCACGGCCCGCAGCAGCAGGCCAGCCACTGCATATTGCCCACGATTTGCGTATGCCAGTCAAATTAAACTTGCCTTGTTCTTACGCTGGGCTAGTATACAAGATAAATAAATTGCATAAATTACAGTTTAAATAACTAACATCAAGTCGGGCCATGCAATGCATCAATCACCCCATCAGGTGACCGGGAAGCATCGGCATGCCTGCCCGCCTTGGCCGGCATCCATCCTTGCTCTGCCCGCACCTGCCCTGCAAGGAAATGATCATGAATCTGCCGCGTAGTATTTGCCCAGGTGCCAAACCGCTATTGCTGAGCGCCGCCCTTGCCGTTGCCTTTCCGCTGCAGGCACAGGCTGAAATCAGCCTGGAGGGCCTGCAACAGCAAATCAGCGCCCTGGCCCAGACCAATCAGCAGCAGGAGAGCCGTATCCGCCAGCTGGAAAGACAGCTGGCCAGCCTGCAACACGGCAATACCGCCGCCAGTGCCGCCAATAATCCGCCGAGCAACGAGACCCCGGCCAGCCAGGGAACGGTGGCAGCCGGCAGTGGACCGGCCCTGCCGGTAGTCAGCGAAGTCCCCAAGAGCGTGGAAGACATCTACCAGGAAGCCAGCGGCTTTGCCGCCGGGAAGTTTTCCATCGAACCCAGCTTCACCTACACCCACTATGACACCCGCGAACTGGTGCTGAATGGCTTTCTGGCGCTGGATTCGATTTTTCTGGGCAATATCAATCTGGACAAGGTGGTCAGTGACAGCGTCACCCTGGGCCTGACCACCCGCTATTCGCCCAGCCCACGCTGGCAGCTGGATGTGGACATCCCCTTTGTCGCCCGTGATGCCACTTATTTTTCCGGCGGTGCTGGCGGTGCGGCCAACAGCGTGTCGCAGGGTTCGGTACAGCAAGGCCCGACGCTGGGCGATGTCAGCTTTGGCGTGGGTTACAAGCTGGTGGAAGAAAATGCCGACTGGCCGGACATTGTGTGGAGTGTGCGCGCCAAGGCGCCGACCGGGCGCAATCCCTACGGCATCAAGCTGGTGCAGTCAGCTGACAACAACAATCTGTCCATCCCCAATCGCCTGCCCACCGGCAATGGTGTCTGGGGCCTGAGTACCAGCCTGTCCTTCGTCAAGACCGTCGATCCGGCCGTGCTGTTTGCCAGCCTCAGCTACACCCACTATCTGGACGGCCATTTCAGCGACATCAGCCCCACCGCCGGCGTGACCCAGCCGGGAGACGTGCGGCTGGGCGACAGCTGGAGCTGGGGAGCCGGCATCGCCTTTGCCCTCAACGACAAGCTCAGCCTGGGCCTGTCCTATTCGCAACAAATGGTGCAACAGGCACGCATGCGGCAACAGGGCAGCAACTGGACCGACGTAACCGGCAGCAGCGCCAATGCCGCCAATCTGAACCTGGGCCTGACCTACGCCTTCAGCAAGCACCTGTCCATCATTCCCAATCTGTCGCTGGGCATGACCCCGGACAGCCCCAATTATGCGTTTTCGGTGAAATTCCCCTACCGTTTCTAACGGAGTTGGTCATGCATGCAAACAAGACTTTGCTGGCAGTGGGGTCGGATGCCCTGCTGCCAGTCCTGCACGCGCTGCGCCAGCAGCATTGGCACATCATCCATATTCATGATCCGCAGCAGTGGAAGCCCCAGCGCAGCGTCACCTGTAGCGCAGGCCTGCTGTTGCTGGACGGCAAGCTGCTGCGCAAAAGCGCTGCCCTGCAGCAACTGGCCAGCCAGCTTGACCTGGAATGGCTGCTGCTGACCGAGCGCGCCCAGCTGGAACAAGCGGCGGTGCGCGCCTTTATCAATGACAGCTGCTATGACTACCACTGCCTGCCCACCGAGGACGAAAGACTGGCCGTCACCCTGGGCCGGCTGCACGGCAAAACCCTGTTGCGCCGGCGCAGCCAGCACGAACAGGTGGAACAGGAGGCGCAGCAACTGGTGGGCGAGCACCCCAGCATCCGCCGCCTGCGCCAGGAAATCCGCCGGCTGGCGCGGGTAAATGTCACGGTGATGATTACCGGCGAGTCCGGCACCGGCAAGGAGCTGGTGGCGCAGCTGATCCACCAGCACTCCGAACGCGCCGACGGCCCCTTCCAGGCGGTCAACTGCGGCGGCCTGCCGGTGAATCTGGTGCAATCCGAGCTGTTTGGCCACGAGCGCGGCGCCTTTACCGGCGCATCCAGCTGTCGCATCGGCCGCATCGAGGCGGCGCAAAACGGCACGCTGTTTCTGGATGAAATCGGTGACATGGCGATAGAGGCCCAGGTCAATCTGCTGCGCTTTCTGCAGGAAGGCACCATAGACCGGCTTGGCGACAACCGCAGCCGCAATATCGACACCCGCGTGCTGTCGGCCACCCATGTCGACCTGCCCGCGGCCATTGCCAAGGGTCGCTTCCGCGAGGATCTGTACTACCGGCTGTGTGTCTGCCAGTTGCAACTGCCGGCGCTGCGTGAGCGGCGCTCGGACATCCCGCTGCTGGCGCAGTATCTGCTGCAGCAGAGTGCCAGCCGCCATGGCATTCCGCTGAAGCGGCTGTCTTACGAGGCATTGGCCGTCATGCTGCAACACGACTGGCCGGGCAATATCCGTGAAATGTCCAATCGCATCAGCCAGGGGCTGGCCATGGCCAGCGGTCGGGTCATCCGTCCGCAAGACATGGGGCTGGGCAGCAGCATGCTGCCGCCGCTGCACAACGGGCTGGAAGCGGTGCGGGAAAGGGCGGAACGGGAAGCGCTGACCATGGCGCTGCAACTGCACCATCACAACAGCAGCCAGGCGGCACGCACGCTGGGCATCTCCCGCGCCACGCTCTACCGCCTGTTGAAGAAATACGAGATCAACGCGGTCGAATGAGACCGGACGGCAGGCCAGGCGGGCGCCTCAGCGCACGCCGCTGCCGGACAGCATCAAGCGGCTGGGAATGCTGAAGCTGAAGCCGCTGCTTTGGGGCTGCAATACCAACTGGATGCGCAGGCTATTGTCGGTACTGATGCCGCTGCCACTGATGCTGGCAAACTGCAGCAACTGGCCCTGGCCCAGCAGCTGGCCCATGCGTCCGGCATTGCCCAGATCCATGCTGACGGACAGCTGGCCGCTGCCAAGCGTCGTACCACTGCCACTACTCTGCCAGCCGGCCGGCATCTGCAGGCTGGCTGTGCCATCGCGGCGGATGTCTATGCTGGTGCTGTTGCTGGAGCTGTTGCCATTGCCAGCCTGCTGATTGAGCTGCACCACCCCCTGCACCGAAGCCAGCCCGCTAGTCGGGGCTGCCGCCACTGCAGCCGTCGTGCCATCACCATTCAGGGTGTAGCGGCTGATGACCGGCACCGCCCCGGCCTGGGCTGTCAGCTGCAATCCGGCTCCTTGCACCACGCCAGCCTGGTTCTGCCAGGTGGTGAGCATCTGCACGCCGAAGCGCACAATCTGCCCGGCATCGATATAACGACCGCGCAAGCTGTCCAGCACGCTGTCGTCGACATAAGCCAGCATGGCGGCTTGCGCCGGCACACTGGCACTCAGTGCCAGCAGTAGCGGCACTGCCCTGGATAAGATACGCATGCCATGCTCCCGGTCGTCGCCGGCGGGCCAGCGCCCACAGGCCGCAACTATAAGAAATCACTGTAGAGAAAGCCGTATTCCACCAGATCGGCCTGCTGCACCGGCTGCATGCCGTTCATCAGCTGTCGCGCCGACAACAGGCTGGGCAGCTGGCGCAACGGCCCTTGCGGCTGATAGCCGGGGCCGGCTACCGCCAGCAGCACGCCATTCCACTGCCGGGCAAAGTCCCTCATGGCGAGCGCCCGGTTGCCCAGCGCCGGGTCGGCCACATACACCGTGTCGCGGGTGGCCAGCTTCAGAATCACAAAGTGCTTGTAACCATTGATATCGAGCATGATCAGTGCCGGAATGCGCAGCGCAGGCAAACGCTCCGGTCCGCTGACAAAACCGCTGGCGCGCAGGCCCAGCGTATTCACATAGTGCTTCATGTCCAGCATGGAAAAACCCTGCTGGCGCACCACATCGGCATTGGCTCCGGCCAGCATGCCGGCGATGACTTGCTGCTCGTCGAGGTCGCGGCCAAAGCCGTAACGCAGCAAGGTGGCCAGCGCGGCCGCACCGCAGCTGAAATCGGTATGTTGCTCCACCACATGGGCAAAGCGCATTTCACGCAGGCTATGCACCCGCTTGTAGAGATTGCCCTCGCCGGTATAGGCGGGAACCGCCAGCTCGGCCGCCTGGGCGAACTGCTCACCACCGGGACAGGACAGCCCTAGCAGCAGAGACAGCAGCAAGCGCATGGTGAGTTTCATGGCAAAAGCCGGCAGCACGGCCCAAGGACTGCGCTGCCGGCGTCTCCTGACTTAGTGGGTGGCGGCAACCGACAGGCTGTTGACCTGCTGGTTGGACAAGCCGGCCGCATTATTCAGGCCGACATTGCCGCTGATGCCATTGACAGAGCCGGTGATGCTGGCTGTGCCGTTAAGCGGGAAGAAAGTCGTGACCGAAGTGCCCTGGTTCACCTGCATGCCACCAGCCGAAGCGGTAGCCAGCACGGCCGAGCTGGCCGAGGCCAGTGCCACGTCATTCTTCTGCTGGTTGCCGGCGCCTGCCGCATTGTTCACCCCGGCATTACCCTGGATGCTGTTCAGCGAGTTGCTGATGCTGGCGCTCATGTCATTGGAAGTGCCACGCATCGGCTCGGCGAAGGTGTAGCTGTTGCCGTCGTTCATCTGCTCGAAGGAGGTAGAAGCCACCGCACCGCTATTCTTGCCGGAGGCCGAGCCGATGGCCACGTTATTGGCCTGCTGGTTGAAGAAGCCGGAGGCATTGTTCACGCCGGCATTACCCTGGATATTGCTTACACTGCCGCTTACGCTGGAGCTGGTGGGGTCGGTGACATTCAGCTTGTTGCCCAGGTTTTTCTGTACATCATTCACCTGCGCACTGGCCATGGCATCAGCCTTGGGGTCAAACACCTCGTACACGGCAATGCCTTCCAGATAGGCGGTGCCAGTCAGGCTGACATTGGTATTGCTATAGGTGTTGGACAGGTTATTGCTGATCTTGTTGCTGGTAGTGGCCGGCGGATTCGGCTGAGTCGGCGGTTCCATGGCATGAGCGGCACCGAACATACCAACAAGAGCGACGAAAAGCACTTTTTTCTGCAGCATTGCGGTCATGATTGTTCTCCTAGCGATTTGCTTGAATACCGGCCCCGCCACCACTGGCAAAAGCCGGCACGGCTCACGGGTTGGCCCATTGCACGGCCACGACATTGACAGCCAGGTTATGGCTGCCAGCAATCTGGTTAAGCTGCACCAGCCCCCGGCTTCCCTGGAAAGCTGCTGCGGATAATTCGGTTGTCTGCCCGGCGCTGCCGCTGGCAGGGGCCCCGGCTGGGGTCGCCGCCGTAGCGCCCGCCAGCACGGCATCCTGCACCGCTGCCGGCATGTCACGGACGCTGGCCTGCGCTTTGGCGGCCTGCGCCAGGCTAAAGGCATTGAGTGACTGGTTGGCGTAGCCGGCACTCTGGTTCACCGCCAGCACACCCTGGCTGCCGGCAAACGCGGCACCGCCAATGCTGGCCCGCAGGTTTTGCTGGGCCGTGTCGTCCTGTACCCTGCCCTGCTGCTGCGACAGGCCGACGCTGGCTACTGCCAGCCCGCCGGCTACTGCCAAAGCCTGCAGATTGCCTTGCTGATTGGCATTGCCTGCCGCCTGGTTCACCGCCAGCACGCCCTGTGCCGACTGGCCACTGTTCTCGATCAGGGCCAGTTGGTCGGCATGGGCCAGTACTGCACTCAGGCCGCCGCCCAACCACAACATTTGCAAGATGCGCATGACTTGTCTCCTTGTCGCCAGGCCGTTCAGGGATGCAGGGCCGATTGCAGCAGATGCCCTACCCCGATCGCAGACACAGCCGCGCCGGCCATGCCACCTGCCTGCTTGCCATTGGCGCCGCCTGCAGCCAGGCCGGACCAGCCAGACTGGCCGTCCAGCACCAGCGCCGGCCCCTGCAGGGCCGGACCAGCCATCACCGCATGGGTGGCAGCCAGTACCGGATCGGCCAGCTGTTGTGCAAGCACCGGCATGGCAGCGGATGGAGAAGTGGCAACCTGGCTGACTTGCGGACTGGGATCGCCGTGGCGGATGGCCGAGCGCGCCGGCACATCGCGACCGATCACCATCTCGCCCTCGCCCTGTGCCGCAGCCGATGCCAGCAGGCTGCCGGCCAGCAAAGCCGGGAAGATGAGGCGGAATAAGGAGCTGTTCATGCTGGCCACCACAGGGCTGGGTAATGCCCCCTTCAATGCAGAAAGCATGCCAGCGGCGTCCTATCCCCATGCCATAAGGGTTGGCGCACAAAGGCCGGGCCGGCGGCGCGCGCAACTGTCTCGCACCTGCGACAGAAACATGCCGCCAAGCCGGACAAGGGCCATCCATGACCATCGCCATGTCACACGTCGGGAGCAGGTTGTCGATGTTTGCAGGCCCGCCATGCTGGCGGGATACCGGCAAAGCGTCTCAGCCTTGCGACAAGCGCATCTTGGCCGGCGCCAGCACCGGCCAAGATGCGCCGGTCATATGAAACAAGGCTTGGCACAATCCATCTGCCAGCTATAACGAAACAGGCAAAGTAGCAAGCCAGTTACTAATAACCAGTGGAGAAGGGGAAACCATGAATATTTCACAACGTCTGGCGCTCACGCTGGGCATCGCCCTGCTTGCCCTGCTCGGCATAGGCAGCTTCGGCCTGTATGAGCAAAACCTGGCCAATGAGCGCTTCAACTATCTGAAAGCCAACACCTTTCCCAGCATTTCCACCCTGGACGAGGCGCAGGACGCGCTGACCCAGTCGCGCACCGGCACCTACCGCCATGTCATCGACCACGACCCCGCGCAAAAGGAAAAGGACCTGCAGGCCATCAATAGCAATGATCAGCGTCTGGATGACGCGCTGGCCCGCTACGAGAAAGAACTGATTTCCAACGAGGATGACCGCAAGCTGCTGGAGCAGGACCGCAAGCTGCTGCAGGAATACCGCAGCAGCCGCAATGCGCTGCTGCAACTCTCCAAGGACAACAAAACCCAGGAAGCAGAGCAGGCCATTATCGGCGGCACCATGCGCGCAGCCACGGCAGCCCTCAACAAACAGCTGACCGAACATGTGAAATTCAACTATCAGCTTGCTGACAAGCTGTCGTCGGAAAATGCCGTGGCCTATGATCGTGCCATCACGCTGTCCGTGGCCATTGTCGGTGTGTGCCTGCTGCTGTGCGGCATCTTGGGTGGCAAACTGTTCCTGCATATCCGCAGCAGCCTGCAAAGCATTCGCGGCGTGATGCTGACCGTGCGCGAATCACTGGATTTCCGCGTACGGGCGCAGGTCAAGCGCAAGGACGAGGTAGGCGATACCGCCGAGGCCTTCAATGCCCTGCTGCAGCAATTGCAAGGCAGCTTCCAGGATATCCGCAAGAGTGTGGAATCGGTTGACCAGGCCATCGAAGGCATGGCGGCCAATACCTCGCAGATTGCCCGCAGTTCGGAAGTGCAGAGCGAGGCCGCCTCCGCCATGGCGGCCGCGGTTGAAGAAATGACCGTCAGCATCAATCACGTGTCAGACCGCGCCCAGGAAGCCAGCAGCCAGACCAGTGCCGCCGGCAGCACCGCCACCCAGGGTGGCAAGGTGATCCTGGCCACGGTGGAGGGCATCACCCAGGTATCGACCTCCATCCGCAACGCCGCCAGCCAGATCAACCAGCTGAAAGAAGACAGCCAGACCATTGCCACCGTCATGGGCATCATCAAGGACATTGCCGAGCAAACCAATCTGCTGGCGCTGAATGCCGCCATCGAGGCCGCCCGTGCCGGCGAAATGGGCCGCGGCTTTGCCGTGGTGGCGGACGAGGTGCGCAAGCTGGCTGAACGCACGGCCAAATCCACCACCGAAATTTCCTCGGTCATCAGCAAGATGCAGCAGGGCACGCAGGATGCGGTCAGCAGCATGGAGACAGTGGTGGAACGGGCCAATCGTGAAGCGGATGGTGCCCGCGAGGCCAATACGGCGATTGGCCAGATCCAGAGCAATACCCATCAGGCCATGGGACTGGTGCACGATATTTCCAACAGCATTTCGGAACAGACCAGCACCAGCACCACCATTGCCCAACGGGTGGAACAGATTGCCCAGATGGCCGAGGAGAACTCCTCGGCGGCCAGCAGCTCGGCCGATGCCGCACGCCAGCTGCATCATCAGGCCAGAAGCATTCTGCAAACCGTGGCGCAGTATCAGGTATGAGACAGCCAGGTTCCGGCCGGCCCGCCACTCAGCCCAGATGGGTGTGGCGTTCCGGCCGGGCGCTGGTTTCCATTTCCGCCAGACCCTGCAAGATGCCGCATTCGTCCACCCCCTGCTGTTGCTGACAGCGCTGGCGCAGCGCATCCAGCTGTTGCTTGAGTTGCAGCAGCTCGGCAATGCGCTGGTCCACATGCTCGATATGCGCATCCAGCAATTCGTTCACCCCGCGGCAATCGCCGCCGGCCGTTTCCATCTGCAGCAACTGGTGGATTTCCTCGTGGGTCATGTCCAGGGCGCGGCAATTGCGTACAAAACGCAGCCGCTCCAGATGGCGCGGGCCATAGCTGCGGTAATTGTTGGCGGCACGGTCAGCCGCCGGCAGCAGCCCTTCCTTTTCATAAAAACGCACCGTTTCCGTGGTGCAGCCGGCGTGACGCGCCAGATCGCCGATTTTCATTCCACCCTCCCAGCCAAGGCTTGACCTTGTAGTTGCTACAAGGTGTTTACTGTAAGCCAATGTCGCAGTGGAGACCAGCATGAAACACCAACACCCCCCGCACCAGCATGCCGGACAGCATGCCCAGCAGCACAGCTGCGGCTGCAACGGTGCAGCGGCCAGCACCCTGGCGGCGCTGCCTGCAGCACAAGGCATGGGCGAACTGCTGCGCACCCCCATCCGCATCCTGCAAATGGACTGCCCCACCGAAGAAGCACTGATCCGCAACAAGCTGGGGGGAATGCCCGGCGTGCAGGACATGGAATTCAACCTGATGCAACGGGTATTGACGGTCAGCCATCAGCCCGCGGTATTGCCGGGCATTCTGGCAGCCCTGCGCAGCCTCGGATTTGAACCGCAAACCGGCGCCACCCCGGCCGGGCAGGCAACACAGTCCGCCGCATGGTGGCCGCTGGCCCTGGCCGGCGTGGCCGCCGCCGCCGCGGAAATCTGCAGCTGGCTCAAGCTGCCCGGCTGGCTGGCGGCCGTGCTGGCGCTGGCCGCCATTCTCAGCTGTGGCCTGGGCACCTATCAAAAGGGCTGGATTGCCCTGCGCAACCGCACCCTCAACATCAATGCACTGATGAGTATCGCCGTCAGCGGTGCGCTGTTGCTGGGTCAATGGCCGGAAGCCGCCATGGTGATGGTGCTGTTCACCCTGGCCGAGCGCATCGAGGCACGCTCGCTGGAACGCGCACGCAATGCCATCGGCGGCCTGATGCAGCTGACGCCACCCCAGTCCATGGTGCAGCAGGCGGACGGCAGCTGGCAGAGCATGGCCGTGGCCGACATCGCCATCGGCAGCATCGTGCGGGTCGCCCCCGGCGAGCGCATCGCACTGGATGGCGTGCTGCTGGCCGGCAGCTCCAGTGTTAATCAGTCGGCCATGACCGGTGAAAGCCTGCCGGTGGAAAAAAGCGTGGGCGACAGCGTATACGCCGGCACCCTGAATGCCAGCGGCTCGTTTGAATATCGGGTCACGGCCGCCGCCAACGACACCATGCTGGCGCGCATCATCCATGCCGTGGAACAGGCACAGGGCGCACGCGCGCCCACCCAGCGCTTTGTCGACAACTTTGCCCGCTACTACACCCCGGCCGTGTTCCTGCTGGCGCTGGCTGTTGCGCTGCTGCCGCCGTTGCTGGCTGGCGGCAACTGGCATGACTGGCTGTACAAGGCGCTGGTGCTGCTGGTCATCGCCTGCCCGTGCGCCCTGGTCATTTCCACGCCGGTCACCATCGTCAGCGGCCTGGCTGCCGCCGCCCGGCGCGGCATCCTGATCAAGGGCGGGGTCTGGCTGGAACAGGGCCGGCATTTGCGCTGGCTGGCGCTGGACAAGACCGGCACCATCACCCACGGCAAACCGGAACAGACCGACTTTGTCGCACTGGGCGCAGCCACGCCCAGCGATTACCAGCAACTGGCGGCCAGCCTGGCCGACCGTTCCGATCACCCGGTCTCGCAAGCACTGAGCCGCGCCGCCAGGCAGCAGGCGCTGCCGCTGTTGCCGGTGAGCCAATTCCGCGCCCTGCCCGGGCGTGGTATCCAGGGCCATATCGCCGGCCGCGACTATCTGCTGGGCAACCAGCGGCTGCTGCAGGAAAGCGGCCACTGCCCGCCGGCACTGGCCACACGGCTGGCGGCACTGGAGGCGCAGGGCAAGAGTGTGGTGGTCTTGCTGGATGACAGCGGCGCGCTGGCCCTGTTTGCGGTGGCCGACACCATCAAGCCCGGCAGTGCGGCAGCCATGGCCGAACTGCACCAGCTGGGCGTGAAAACCCTCATGCTGAGCGGCGACAACCAGGCCAGTGCCAGCACCATCGCCAGCCTGGCCGGCATCGATGAGGCCCGCGGCAATCAGCTGCCACAGGACAAGGCCGATGCGATAGACGCCTTGTCCGGCCAGGGTCTGGTCGGCATGGTGGGCGATGGCATCAACGATGCCCCGGCCCTGGCCCGTGCCGATATCGGCTTCGCCATGGGAGCCATGGGTTCGGACACTGCCATCGAAACCGCCGACGTGGCCCTGATGGACGATGATCTGGCCAAGATCCCGGCTTTTGTGCGCCTGTCACGCGCCACCCACGCCATTCTGGTGCAAAACATCGCCCTGGCACTGGGCATCAAGGCAGTTTTCCTGCTGCTGACCCTGTTTGGCATGGGCAGCATGTGGATGGCGGTGTTCGCCGATGTGGGTGCCAGCCTGCTGGTAGTGGGCAACGGCCTGCGTTTGCTGCGCAAATAAGGCGGACGACGGGCGGCTGCATCAGGCCAGGCATATTGTTTGCTTTGACCGTGACAGAAACGCTTCCACCACCCCGGAAGCGTGCCGTCCGCTCCCACCCCGATGCGGTACGGCTTGCCCGCAGGAGCCAGACATGACATCCGACATCCCGCTTACCTTGCTGATTACCCGTCGCATCGACCCGACCCGCCATGCCGAATTTCACCAGTGGATCCGCCACGGCGAAGCCCTTGCCAGCCAGGCGCCAGGCTATCTGGGCTCGGGCCTGCTGTCGCCCCCGCCGGGCGACGACTGCTGGCAGATCCTGTTCCGCTTCGCCAGCCAGTCCAGCCTGGATGCCTGGGCGGCCAGCGCCGCACGCCGGCACTGGCTGCAAGAGGGCGCCGGGCTGATCCGGCACAGCCAGGTGCATTGCGCCCGCGGGCTGGACAGCTGGTTCGGCCTGCAGCCGCCACCGCGCTGGAAGCAGGCGGTGATGATCTGGCTGGCCTTCTTTCCGGTTTCACTCAGCTTCAACCTGCTGCTGGGCGAACAGCTGGCCGCCCTGCCGCTGGTGCTGCGCGTGCTGTGCAGCACCCTGCTGCTGACGCCGGCCATGGTGTTCTGCTTCATCCCGCTGTGCAGCCGCCTGCTGCGCAACTGGCTGCAGGGCAAGAGCCAGCGCGCGCCGGCACTGGCCGGGGAACACTGAACCACCGCGGCAGGGGATTGCGCCGGCCGGTTTTTCTCAGCATTTATTGTGCAAAACGGTCGGAAACAGCGATGACCTCGTTTATGATAAGGCTATCGCTCGCAAGAGCAGCTTACTGATCGAAAGCCCCACCGATGAACGCCCCCTGGCACAGCCCGCTGGATAGCGGACAGCTGGAAATGCAATTACGTCAATGGCAATCCAGCCATCCCGGCCAGCAATTGCTGGCGCTGGTAGCAGAGTCCGATCAACAGCAGCTGCCCCTGCTGCAAACCTGCTGCCTGCATCTGGGCATCGGTCTGGCCGGTGGCATTTTTCCGCGCCTGCTGGACGGTCAGGGCTTTCTGCCCGGCGGGGCCTGGCTGCTGCCCCATGCCTCACCGGCCGATGCCGCCCTGCTTGGCATCCACCCTGACCGTGGAGCGGCCACGGCCGCCCGCCAGATGGCCGACCAGGTGCTGCACATGCTGCAACAATGGCCGGCAGCACAGGGCAAGCCTACGCTGTTCATGCTGTTCGACGCCATGCTGCCGGACATTGCCTCCATCCTGGACGAGCTCTACCTGCTGCTGGCCGATCAGGTGTACTACGGCGGCGTGAATGCCGGCAGCGAGAGCTTCCAGCCCATGCCCTGCCTGTTCGATCAGCATCACACCATCGGCCATGGCGTGCTGTGCCTGCTGCTGCCCTCCTCCGCCAATCCGGTGATTGCCCACGGCTATGCCGCACCACAGCAAACCACCTGCGCCACCGCCACCGCCGGCAACCGCATCTTCCAGATCGACTGGCGGCCGGCCTTCGACAGTTACCGGCAGATGGTGCAAGAACAGTTTGGCGCCGAGCTGACCCGGGAAAACTTCTACTCCTTTGGCGTGCACTTTCCGCTGGGGGTGGTGCTGGCCAACCAGCAGGTACTGATCCGCGTGCCGGTGGCACTGGAAGACGACGGTTCGGTGTTCTGCGTGGGCGAGGTACCGGAAAATGCCCTGCTGATCATGCTGCAGGCCCCGTCAGAACCAGGGACTGAGTGCGTGGACAGCATTGTGGACGGCTTGCGCCAGCGCCATGGCGAGATCAGCCAGCAGCCATTGCTGGGCTTTTACTGTGCCGGTCGCAGCATGCACTTCGGGCCGGCGGCGCTGGAGGAAATCAGCCATTTGCAGGCCAGCAGCGCGGCAGCGCCGCTGGTGGGTGCGCTGACGCTGGGTGAAATCGCCAGCCTGCAGGAATGGGGTTATCCGCTGTTTCACAATGCCAGCATCCTGTGCAGCCTGTGGCGGTCGGCATGAACAAGGACCAGTTGCTGGCCGTACTGTACGACCTGTCGCTCACCATCGGGCGCGAGGTGACGGTGGATGCCCTGCTCACCAAGGTGGTACAACGCCTGCTCTACCATACCGGCTGCCCCACCGGGCTGGTGCTCGGCCATCCGCTAGGGCTGGATGCCGGCCATGGCCGCGTGCTGAAGGTGATCGGCGACCACCTGCTGCAACAGCAGCAAGGAGAAGACATCGCCCTGCCGCCGGGCCTGCTGGGCCGCACCATCCGTTCCGATCTTCCCCAGGCACTGCTGCAAGACTTCACCGGCCAGCCGCGCTACCAGTGCGGCCTGCGCCTGCCGCTGGACCCGCAGCACACCATCCTGCTGCTGGCCCCGACACCGCTGCTGCAGCAACTGCCGCTGGAGCATGTTTTTCCACCCGTGCTGGCCAATCTGTCACGCGCCATCAAGCTGTGCCAGGACAGCGAACAACTGGCCGAAACCATGCAGCGCGAACGCAATCAGGCCAAGGCCGCGCTCAACCGTGCGCTACGCTTCAACCAGGCCCTGCTCAAGGCCATTCCCATCGCCGTGTTCTACAAGGATGCGCAGGGGCGCTACCTCGGTTGCAATCCGGCCTTCAGCCGCACCGTGGGCATGCAGGCCGAGGACATCATCGGCAAACTGCCGGCAGAAGTCTGGCCGGCCGAGCTGGCCGCCATGTTCGCCCAGAAAGACAGCGAGCTGATCACCACCCGCCAGCCACAACTGTTCGAATACATGATAAGCAGCCAGCAAGGCAAGCTGATGGATGTGGTCTACGCCAAGGACCTGTTCTACGACGATGACAACCAGATTGGCGGCATCATCGGCGCCTTCATCGACATCAGCGCGCGCAAGCAGGCGGAAGAGTCGCTGCGCCAGTCGCTGATCCAGGCCATCAGCGCCCTGTCCTCGGCCATGGTGCACCGCGACCTGAGCACGGCCGGCCACGAAGTGCGGGTCAGCGACCTGGCCGTGGCCATCGGCCGCCAGCTGCAGCTGGGTGCCGAACAGCTGGAAGGGCTGGGGCTGGCGGCCATGGTGCACGATATCGGCCAGATCCAGATTCCCTCGGAAATCCTCACCCGGCCGCGCCGCCTCAATCATGAAGAATTCGAGCTGGTGAAAATGCATGCCGAAGCCGGGCATGAAATCCTCAAGGACATCCACTTCCCCTGGCCCATTGCCGACATCGCCTGGCAGCACCATGAAAACATGGACGGCAGCGGCTACCCGCGCGGCCTCGCCGGCAGCGACATCCTGCTGGAGGCACGCATCATCCATGTCGCCGACAGCATGGAGGCCATGCTGTCGCATCGCCCCTTCCGCCGCCAGCTGGGCCTGGAGCAGGCGATAGCGCAATTGCAACAACACCGTGGCAGCATCTACGACCCGGATGTGGTCGATGCCTGCCTCAGCCTGTTTCTCGAGCAGGGCTACCAGCTACCGGACAGCAAAAGAAAAAACTGATCATGTCCCTCCCCACCGCCCACTCGCCGCTAGGCGCCTGCACGCTGCAGGCGCTGATCCGCCAATTGCCCGACCGCGTCGTGGTCAAGGACCGCAACTCGACCTTCATCGCCTGCAACCAGCGCTTTGCCGATGATCTGGGCCTGAGCGTCGACGCCATCAGCGGCAAAAGCGATTTCGACTTCTTCCCACCGCAACTGGCTGCGCGCTACCAGGCCGATGATCACCAGGTCATCAGCACGGGCCAGGGCATCACCCTGCAGGAGCCAGGCATGTTCGCCGGCAGCCCCGGCTGGCTGGAAACCAGCAAATCACCGATTTTCGATGCGACTGGCCAGTGCATCGGGCTGACGGTGATCATCCGCGACATCAGCCAGCAGTTGCGCGACATCGACGAAATGCGCCGCCAGTCGTGGGCGGTGCAGGCCAATAGCCGCACCAATCAGGCGCTGGTGCAGGCGCAGGATGAAGGCGAGCTGCTGCAGGCGGTATGCGAGGCCATCGTGGCCGACCAGCGCTATCAGCTGGCACTGATCTGCGGCATCAGCAATGTGCAGCAAAAGCAGCTGCAAGTGCTGGCCTGCGCCGGCAGCGCCCGTGGCTATGCCGAACAGCTGCAGGTCAGCTGGGACGAAAACCAGCCCAGCGGCCGCGGGCCTATCGGCCACTGCATCCGCCTGGGCAGCACGGTCAGCCTGGGCGAACTGCAGCAACAGCCGCAGTTCCAGCCCTGGCAAGCGGCGGTGCGCCAGTTCGGCCTGCAAGCCATCGTCGCCATCCCGCTGGTGGCCGGCCCGGACCTGATCGGCGCGCTGGCGGTATACGCCGGCGAGGCACAATCGTTTGGTCCGGTGGAAGTGCAGGTATTCGAAGAACTCACCCGCAATGTGCAGTTTGGCATCCAGTCGCGGCGTACCCAGGTGGCCTACCAGCAGTCATTGCAGGAGCAGGCCAGCCAGGCGCAGGTGCTGGAAAAGGCACTGGAAAACGCACTGGCGGCCATTGCCTCGGTGCTGGAGCAACGCGACCCCTATACCGCCGGCCACCAGAAGCATGTCGCCGAGCTGGCCGTGCTGATCGGACAGGAAATGGGTTTGCCAGCCGAGCAGCTGCGCGGGCTGTACCTGAGCGGCGTGGTGCACGACCTGGGCAAGATCGAGGTGCCGGCGGAAATCCTCAGCAAGCCCAGCCGGCTGCATCCGGTGGAGTTTGCCCTGGTCAAGCGCCATCCGGATGTGGCCTACAACATCCTGAAAAACATCGACTTTCCCTGGCCCATCGCCGACATCATCCGCCAGCATCACGAATTCATGGACGGCTCGGGCTATCCGCTGGGTTTGTGTGGCGACGCCATCCTGCCGGCAGCGCGCATTCTCACCGTGGCCGACATAGTCGAATCCATGTCGTCCGACCGCCCCTACCGCGCGGCCCTGGGCATCGAACAGGCCATTGCCCAGATCCGGCTGATGCGCGGGGTGCAACTGGACCCGCTAGTGGTCGATGCCTGCATCCGCGTACTGGAACGGGGCGCCTTCACCCCGCATCTGCTGTCGCTGGAAGACAATATCTGAGCCGCCAGCCGCCGCGGCACACCCGCCAGGACGGCAAGCAGCCTGCCGCCAGCCCGGACCTGCGACGGCAGCGAGCACGCTTACTGGTAGGACCTGGCCGGCTGCAGATGCTGACGCACATTGCCAGTCCAGCCCTTGCTGCCATACAAATTCAGCCGCTGGATCACCTTGGTCTGCTTGAGCCGGCCAAAATCAAGCTGCGGCAAATCCAGCCATACCGGGCTGATGGATGAGGCCGACAGAAAGCTGTAGCGCAGGTTCTTCATGTCAGCCGTGGTGTTGAAATAGGTTCCCGGACCACGGTTTTCTGCCGGATAGCGCGAATACGGCTCGTAGGCTTTCTCTACCGACACATCGAGTGGATCCGCCATCAGCCCAATCGGCATGGCGACACTGTGCATGATGGATGACAGAAAACCGCGCGCTTCCTCGACATTATCAGGACGCGGCAATGATTTGAGCAGCCAGTTGGCACGCACCAGCCGCGCATCGGCCTGCCAGCCGGTGGGGATGGTCTCTGCATTGGCGGCAGCATATTTCTTTTCCAGCTTGAGCATGCTGTCGTAATCAGGCGGATTGGTCAGCACGGTAAACTTGCGGCCATGATGGATGACGGTTTCGCCATTGACGATTTCGATAATGGCCGAGTCGCCGCTGGCGTCTTCAATGGCTATGTGCTTGGTATCGGATGCATAGTCGATGGGCAGCCGCTTCGGTTCCAGCCGTACCGCGCGGATGGCAGCAACCGCCTCGGCCACGGTGGCGTGATTGTCCAGGATGAAACTGACCCAGTGGCTGCTTTCCAGCACCGGCTTGGCCGGCTTGCCCGGCTGCTGCTTTTCCTCCCCGCCGGTAAAGTACAAGGTATGTGCCACCAGGCCTTTTTCGTTCATGCCGTCCATGGGAAAGACATTGTCGGCATAGACGGCCACGCTGCCATAGCGGGCGGTCCAGCGCGCGGCATGGGGGGCATTGTCACCGGTCGCACCGACACGGGCGATACCGCGCGGACTCACCACCAGCGTAGGGCTCACCGGCCCGAAAAAATCCAGATTGCGCGAACTGAGCATATAGCCCGGCTGGGTATTCCACAGTACGCGGGTACAGGCATCTGCCGTGCTAAACAGGGTAAGGGTCAGTGAGCTGGCCAGAACGGCCTTGGCAAAAGCAAATGACATGAAAACTCCCGGATTGAGTAGGTATCGCGCACAAATCGTGCGCTTGCGATACGGGTGATCAGTCTAGGGAGGGCCCTTCAGGGCGGGCAATGTCATGCAATCCGGTTTGTTCACTGGAAAATTCGCATTCCCGGCAGCCACATGCAGCGCAGCGGAAAAACCGCGACCGGGCAGGGACGCATGCCCTGCCCGCTCAGGCTTGCTGCAAGAAACTGCCGACCTTGCTGGCGGTTACCTTTTGCAGTTGGCAAAGCTGTTGATGGCTCAAGCCCGCGGCACCATGCTGCCGCCTTGCCGTATCCAGCAGGTATTGCAGCAGATGCGCCGCCATGCGGGCATCGGCCAGCGCGCGGTGGGCGCGACCGGTATCGGGCAAGCCGGCCCAGCGGTTGAGCGTGCCCAGCTTGTGATCCGGTGCCTGCGGCAGCAGCCGCCGCGCCAGTAGCAGGGTACAGGCAAAGTCCTGCCGCCGCTGGCGGCCGAGCAAGCCCAGCTCGTGATCCCAGAACTTGCGGTCGAAGGCGGCATTATGTGCCACCAGCGGGATGTCACCGACAAAGTCGGCCACCTCGGCCATCACCCGCGCCGCTGGCGGTGCCGTGCGCAGCATGGCATTGCTGATGCCGGTCAGGCGCTCGATGTCGGGTGGTACGCGCACCCCGGCATTCATCAGGCTCTGGTAGCTGTCCAGCTCGCGGCCATCCTGCCACAACACCACGGCCACCTCGGTGGCGCGGCTGCCCATGGCGGGCGACAGGCCGCTGGTTTCAAAGTCGATTACGGCGAAACAGGCTGACATGGGCTGGGTTCTTAGTTCAAGGCGGCCTTGGCGGCCTCTTCCGGGCTCAGGCCATCAAAGAACATGTCGGTAAACCACTCGGCATTTTCCTCGATCTGTTGCTGTGCTTCGTCCGGCTTGGCGCCGGCCGCCACGAACAGGGCTTCCACTTCGGCACACCATTGCAGCAGGGCTGCGGTTTCCGGATCCAGCTCGTCGTCTTTGCGTTTGGACATGGTTGATCTTTCAATGAAAAGTAAAAACTGAGGCGGCATTGTACACGCCATCGGCAAGGTTCTGGCTGAGGTCTGCGGGATATTGCTAGAATCCGCCATCTCCATCTTGCGGAAAATCCTCATGAGCACCCTTGTTGATGTCGATCTGGCCAAATGCTATCGCCTGCTGAACCACGGCCCCACCGTGCTGGTATCCAGCGCCCATGGCAGTCAGCGCAATGTGATGGCCGCCGCCTGGGCCATGCCGCTGGATTTCTCCCCACCCAAGGTATTGGTGGTGGTCGACAAGGCCACCCATACCCGTGAATTGATGGAAGCCTCCGGCGAATTCGTGCTGAACGTCCCCTGCCGGGCACAGGCCGGGCAAGTGCTCAAGGCGGGCAGCATCAGTGGCAAGGAGGTGGACAAGTTTGCGGCCTGCGGCCTGGAGCCGGTGGCTGGCAAGCAGGTGGCTGCGCCGCATGTGGCGGGCTGCATTGCCTATCTGGAATGCCGCATCATCAGCGAGCCGCATAATCAGCAGCAATATGATCTGTTTATCGGCGAAGTTGTATTCGCCAGAGCCGACCCGGCGGTGTGGCACGATGGCCATTGGCAGTTTGACGGCCACGATGACAAGCGCAGCCTGCACTATATTGCCGGCGGCAGCTTTTTCAGTATCGGCGAGCAGTTCAGCGTCACCGCCGACCCGGCGGCGGATTGAAACAGGCCGCCGTAACGGCGGCCTGGGATGACCTGACGCCGCCGCGGCAAGGCGGCGCCAGGCTACGGCAGCGTTTGGGTCGGCGGTATCAGCGCACCTGCTGCACAAAGCTGTCGAAAGCCTCCACCAGCCTTTCGACATCGGCCGACGTGGTCTGCGGGCACACCAGCAACATATTGTGGAAAGGGGTGATCAGCAGACCGCGGTTAAGCAGGTAGAGATGGATGATGTGCTCCATATCGCTATCCAGAATGGCATCGGCCTCGCTGCCATTGCGCGGCGGGGTGGCGGTGAACTGGAACTCGGTACGCGCCCCCACCTGGGTGACACACCACGGCAGCTGATGGCGGGCAATGACGGCACGCAGCCCCTCGGCCAGCTGGCCGGCCAGGGCGAACATATGGGCATACGCCTGTTCGGTCATCACCTCGGCCAGATTGGCACGCATCGCGGCCATGGCCAGCATGTTGGCGGTCAGCGTGGTGCCGATGCCGCTATGCCCCGGTACCGCCTCGCGCTTGGCCTGCTGCGCCCGCTCGGCCATTTCCGCAGAAAAACCGTATACCGCGCACGGTACCCCGCCGCCCATGGGCTTGCCCAGCACCATCATGTCCGGCGTCAGGCCATGGGCGCGGCTATAGCCACCCATGCCGGTGCTGATGGTGTGGGTTTCATCCATGATCAGCAGCGTGCCGTAACGGCGGCACAGCGCTTGTGCCGCTTCCCAGTAGCCGGGATCGGGCAGCACCATGCCGATATTGGTCATGGCCGGTTCGGCCAGCAGGCAGGCCACCTGCCCGTCCTGTAGCGCCGCTTCCAGCGCGGCCAGATCATTGAATTCCACCACGCGGGTGTATTGCGTCAGGTCGTAGACCTGCCCCAGCAGGCTGGCGCGCTGCACCGGCTTGCCATCCACCAGGTCGACAAACACATCGTCAATGGTGCCGTGGTAGCAGCCATTGAATACCAGCAATTGCTGGCGGCCGGTGGCGGCCCGCGCCCAGCGCAAGGCAAAGCGGTTGGCGTCGGTGGCGGTCATGGCAAACTGCCAGTACGGCAAGCCAAAGCGGCGCGCCAGCTCGCTGGCCACCCAGACCGCATCTTCCGACGGCAGCATGGTGGTGATGCCGCGCGCGGCCTGCGCCGCCACCGCCTTGGCCACCGGCGCCGGGCCGTGACCAAACATGGCGCCGGTATCGCCCAGACAGAAATCGACATACTGATTGCCGTCCACATCCTCAAAGCTGGCACCCTGCGCCTGCTTCACATACAGGGTGAAGGGGGTGGACCAGTCGTCCATCCAGTGTAGCGGCACACCAAACAGCAGATGCTGCCCGGCCTGCTCCGACAGCTGGCGCGATTGCGGCCGCGCCGCGATAAAGCGCTCCCGCTCCTGCGCATGCAGTTGCAGGGCCTTGTCCCAGTTGATGCCGTGTCGTGTAGTCATCCATCTCTCCTTGATCTTGCTCTGTGCGGGCAGCCGCCCGCCATCATGTCATACGTGCAGCTGCAGGTGTTCGCGTTCCCAGGCGGTAATGCCGCGATTGAAGGTTTCGAATTCCTTTTCCTTCACCGCGCAGAAAGCCTGCACAAACTGCTCGCCCAGAATTTCCGACAATTCGGGACAGTCCTGCATCAGCGCCACGGCATCTTCCAGGCTGCGTGGCAGCTCGAAATCCAGATCATAGGCACTGTCGCTCATCGGCTCGCTGGCTTGCAGTTGCTGCACCATGCCCAGATAGCCACAGGCCAGGGTGGCAGCCATCGCCAGATAGGGGTTCACATCCACCCCCGGCACGCGGTTTTCCAGCCTGCGCGCACTGGGGCCGGACGGCGGAATGCGGATGCCGCAGGTACGGTTGTCATAGCCCCAGCGCACATTGATGGGGGCGGCCGCATGGCGGCTGAGCCGGCGATAGGAATTCACATACGGTGCCAGCATGGGCATCACCAGCGGCAGGTATTTCTGCATGCCGGCAATGTGCTGGAAAAACAGCGGGGTGGCCGTGCCATCGGCTGCCGAAAAGATGTTTTCGCCGCTAGTGCTGTCGACAATGCTCTGGTGGATATGCATGGCACTGCCCGGCTCACCCTCCATCGGCTTGGCCATGAAGGTGGCGAAGATATTGTGCCGATAGGCGGTTTCGCGCACGGCACGCTTGAACAGAAACACCTGATCGGCCAGTTCCATGGCATCACCATGGGCAAAGTTGATCTCCATCTGGCAGGCACCTACCTCATGGATCAGCGTTTCCACATTCAGCTTGGCCTGCTGACAGAAGGTGGACAGCTCCTGGAAGAAGGGATCGAAGTCGTTGACGGCATCGATGGAGAAGGACTGCCGCCCTACTTCGGAACGCCCGGCACGGCCGGTGGGCGGACGCAGGGGTTCGTGCGGATTGCTGTTCTGGCGGATCAGGTAGAACTCCATCTCCGGCGCCACCACCGGCCGCCAGCCACGCTCGGCATACAGCTTGAGCACGCGCCGCAGCACTGCGCGCGGCGAAATGCCAATCGGCTGGCCATCGAAATCCTCGCAATCGTGGATCACCACCGCCACCGGCTCGATGGCCCAGGGCACCAAGCGGATGGACGACGGGTCCGGCACGCACACCATGTCCGGATCGTTGGCTCCGACAAAGCGTTCGAATTCGGCAAATTCACCATTGACGGTGATGGTCAGCACCGCCCGCGACATCTTCATGCTGGCCTCTGCCAGAAACAGATCGCGCGGCACAATCTTGCCGCGCGCCACGCCGGTCATGTCGGGAATGACGCATTCCACCTCATGGATATTGTGTTCACGAATGAAGCTGTGCAAATGTTCATGCATGATTTCTCCTTTATGATCATAAATGCAAAAATAGCCTACATTCCAATACCGCACCAACCCGAATGAAATTAAATGTAAATACCGGAATCAAAGCTGAAACGAATCATAGTAAGACAGAGATTCAATGTCAATATTTGATCAAATAAACAAAACAAAGCCAAGCATCACAGCACCGCCACTGCTATGGTATCCTTGTGGCAAACTCCAATACTCACCGACCCGCCAACGATGAAGACTTCAGCCTCCTCCACTCTGCAGGACGAAACCTACACCACGCTGCGCCAATGGCTGTCACTCGGCCGCTGGCTACCCGGCGAACGACTCAAGATCAAACAACTGGCACAGGACATGCAGGTCGGTGAAATGCCGGTGCGCACGGCCCTGCAACGCCTGGTGGCGGAAAAGGCCCTGGCCAACATTCCCAATTGTGGCGTGACCGTCCCGCAGCTGAGCCGCACCCAGTTTGATGACATCCTGCAAACCCGCATGCTGCTGGAGGGCGAAGCGGCCGAAAAAGGCGCACGTAATCTGAGCAGCGCCGACTTCAAGTTGCTGGAACAACTGACCGCCACCATGGAACAGGCCATCAAGGAGCACGACGTCAAAGGCTATCTGACGGCCAACGAAGAGTTTCACATCACCCTGTACCGCGCCTCCGGCTCGGCCATGCTGCTGGCCCTGATTGAAAGCGTGTGGCTGCACGTCGGCCCCATCTCCAACCAGCTGCACCAGGACCCGCATGTGTGGAGCATCATGAACGACTGTCATGAAGACATGATGCGCGCCCTGCAACGGCAGGACCCGTCGGCGGTGCGCCGCGCCATCGAGCGCGACCTCTTCAATGCCGGTCAGTACCTGAAAACCCTGTGCAACTGAACAGCATGCTGGCAGCATGAGAAACCGCGCACCGGCCTTTATGCTGCGCACTTAATAAAAAAGCACCGTACTCATTCCTGAGTAACGGTGCTTTTTTGATTTCTGCAGCCAGACCAGGCTACGCGCACTGATCGTGCCAACGACAAACTACGAACCAGCCCAGTCCATCAGCTTACTGGCCTGCATCACAGCCCTGGCTAAGCTTGCCGCTGTCGATATCCTGCGTGGTGCATGAGGTCTCTTGGTATTTTCCAGCCTTGAAGGAAAGCTTCACCAAGTAGCACTTGCCACCATGGCATTGCGCCTCCTGGATGTCCTTCAGGCCATTGCTACGACTGTCCAGCAGCTGGAAAGCATCCGAATTGCCGTCGTAGAGAATGTTGTTTCTATCATCGACAATCCAGTGGCAGAAGGTATGTGCGCCATAGAAAGTCCGGAAATACGGGGAAGATTTGGGCCGAACGAAAAGAAAAGTCCTGCCATCCGCAGCCAGGGGAAGCTTGCGGCTGACGAAGAACTGCCGATAGTCGCCGGGCTTGAGGTTTTTCTCTGCCATTTCCTCGTCGGCCTGCAACTGCAAGTCCGCATCAGAACGGACGATCAAACCGGCCACTGCCGGAGACACGGCCGCCCAACCGATGGTTTGCTCTTCCGTGTAGTTTGCAAAAACGGGACCAGCCAGCGCCGCGCCTGAACACAGCATGAGCAACAAGCCAACAATCTTCATCATCATTCCTTGCCTGCAGTGCTTCACACATGGGCAGCAAGCAGTGCGCGGCATCCAGTCTTGGATTACCTGGCCATACCACAAGCCACTACACGCCGTACCAGGCCATGAATACCTGCACACCCCGCGTCACCCGCTCTTGCAGCAGGCTCAGCTCATCCTCGCTCACCACACCTATCATGAAAGTCTGCTGATACTCAGCCTGTACCAGGGACAGCAAATGCATGGCAGCCACCCAGCCATCCGCCTGGCGCAGCCGCCCGGCGGTCATTTCCGCCTCCAGATAGGCCGCCACCTTGTTCCAACCCTGGCGCGGGCCGGCATCATAAAACTGCTGCGCCGCGCCGGCACGCACCAGCTCGCCGACAATGATGCCGCGCATGGCCATCAAATCCGGCCCCAGGATGACCTGCAGGTAGTTTTCGGCAAAAGCCTGCAAGGAGGCAACAATATCCCCGCCCGGCACCAGTCGCGCATAGGCCTGCGACATGCGCTCCTCGGCCAGCATCTTCATCACGCTTAAAAACAGCTCTTCTTTTGATTTGAAATAGCCATACAGCGTGGCCTTGGAGCCACCCACCCGGCTACAGATTTCCGCCATCGACGTAGCCTCGTAGCCACGCTGCAAGAACACTTCCGCCGCCGTCGCCACCATGTGCTGACGGCGTTCTTCGCTTTTTGTACGCATTCACACTCCGAAACAGTACCAAACTGTACAGTTTTTCTTGACGATAAGATTTGCCTGCATTATAACAGTACCGTACCGTACAGTTAAAGACCTTGGCAATATTATGGACACCACATCAAGCATGCGCCGCCGGCACTCCTTGCTGCAACTTTCGCTGCTGGGCAGCCTGTTGCTGACCGGCTGCGCCAGCGTACCAGAACTGGGCCCGGCCGCCCGCAGCAAAACCACTGCCGAACTGGCCAGTCAGCAAAGCCTGCCCGCCAGC
Organism: Aquitalea magnusonii; assembly: GCF_003202035.1. Taxonomy (GTDB): domain Bacteria; phylum Pseudomonadota; class Gammaproteobacteria; order Burkholderiales; family Chromobacteriaceae; genus Aquitalea; species Aquitalea magnusonii. The sequence goes on from NZ_QJKC01000001.1 coordinate 347,901, forward strand.
ACCGCCCAATGGGCCAACAGCAACTGGTGGCAGGAGTATAACGACAGTCAGCTCAATGCCATCATGCAGGAGGCGCTGAGCAACGCCCCCGACCTTGCCGCCGCCCAGGCGCGGCTGGCCAAAGCAGCAGGCCAGGCCGAACAGGCCGGAGCCAGCCGGCTGCCCAGCGCCAGCCTGGACAGCTCGGTCACCAAGCTCAAGCAAAGCTATAACAACGGCATGCCGGTCGCCTATGTGCCACATGGCTATAACAACTCTGCCAGCGTAGAGCTGAACTTCAGCTACGAGTTCGATTTCTGGGGCAAGAACCGCGCCGCAGTAGCCGCCGCCAGCTCGGAACTGGCCGCGGCCGAGGCGGAAGCCGCACAAAGCCGGCTGACCCTGACCAGCGCGATTGCCGCAGCCTATGCCGAACTGGCGCGCCTGTTTGCCGAACAGGATGCGGCCGAGCAAGCACTGGCGGTCCGCCGTCACAGCGTCGAACTGCTGCAACAGCGCTACGACAACGGCCTGGAAACCCTGGGCAGCCTGCGCCAGGCCGAATCGCGCGCCGCCGGGGCCAGTGCCGACCTCAGCGCCGCACGCCAGGCCATTGCCCAGCAGCGCTACAGCCTCGCCGCCCTGATGGGTGCCGGGCCGGATCGCGGGCTGGCCATTGCCCGCCCGCAAGCCAGCCTGCTGCACGCCCAGGGCCTGCCCGCCACCTTGCAGGCCGACCTGCTGGGCCGCCGGCCCGACCTGGCGGCCGCCCGCCTGCGCGCCGAAGCCGCCGCCCGCCGCATCGATGTGGCACACGCGGCGTTCTACCCCAATGTCAATCTGTCGGCCTATCTGGGCGTGCAGTCGCTGGGCCTGAGCCTGCTGGGCAAGAGCGGCTCGGATGTGGGCGGCGTCGGCCCGGCCATTTCGCTGCCCATCTTCCGTGGCGGCGCACTGCAAGGCAATTACCGCGTGGCCCGCGCCGAATACGACGAAGCCGTGGCCAGCTACAACCAGACCCTGACCCAGGCCCTGCATGATGTCGCCGACGTGATGGCGCAGCAACAGGAACTGGCGCCACAGCTGGAACAGCGCCGCCTGGCACTGCAAACCGCCGAGCAGGCCTACCAGGTCATGCAGAACCGCTACCAGGGCGGCCTGGCCAGTTATCTGGACGTGCTGAATGCCGAAGACAGCGTCATCAGCTGCCGCCGCAACGCCGCCAGCCTGGAAACCCGCCAGCTATTGCTCGACGTCAACCTGATCAAGGCACTGGGCGGCGGCTATCAGCAAGCCTGAGCCCACCCCCCGGCCCACACACAGACAAACCGCATACTAGAGAACCATCATGAGTGAAATCAGCCAAACCCTTCCCGCCAGTGCTGCCCCGCAAGCCAGCGACCAGCTGCGCCTGGCCAAACGCAAGAAACTGTTTATCCTGCTCGGCAGCGCCGTCGCCCTTGGCGCCGTGGCAGCCGGCAGCTACTGGACGCTGGTGGCCTCGCACCATGTCAGCACCGACAATGCCTATGTTGCAGCCGAGATCGCCCAGGTCACCCCGGAAGTCAGCGGCACCGTGCGCGAAGTGCTGGCGGTGGACACCCAGGCGGTCAAGCGCGGCGACATTCTCGCCCGTCTGGACGACAGCGATGCCAAGCTGAACCTGGCCCAGGCCGAGGCCGAGCTGGCCCGTGCCGAACGCCGTGTACAAGGCTATCTGGCCAGCGATGAAGGCTTGCAGGCGCAGATCCAGGCGCGCCTTGCCGAGCAGGCGCGCAGCAATGCGCAACTGGCTTCCGCCCGCGCCGACCTGCAACGCGCCGAGCTGGACCTGAAGCGCCGCCAGGCCCTGGCCAAAAGTGGCTCGGTATCCGGTGAGGAACTGAGCAATGCGCAAAACGTGTTCAGCACCGCCAGCGCCAGCCTGAGCGCCGCCGAAGCCGCCGCCAAGCAGGCCGAGGCCAATGCCCGCGCCGCGCAGGGCTCGCTCAAGGCCAACCAGACCCTCACCGTCAACACCACGCTAGACAACAACCCCGAAGTGGCACTGGCCCGCGCCAAGCGTGACCAGGCCCGCCTCGACCTGGCGCGCACCGTGATCCGCGCCCCGGTAGATGGCGTGGTGGCCAAGCGCCAGGTGCAAACCGGCCAGCGCGTGCAGTCCGGCACCCAGCTGATGTCGGTAGTGCCGCTGCAGCAGGTGCATGTGGACGCCAACTTCAAGGAAGTACAGCTGGACAAGGTACGCATCGGCCAGCCGGCCACCCTGACCGCCGACCTCTATGGCAGCCGCATCACTTACCACGGCAAGGTGGCCGGCCTGTCCGGCGGTTCCGGTGCCGCGTTTGCCACCATCCCGGCGCAAAACGCCACCGGCAACTGGATCAAGGTGGTACAACGCCTGCCGGTACGCATTGCGCTGGACCCGGCCGAACTGCGCGCCCATCCACTGCAAGTGGGCCTGTCGATGGAAGTGACCATCGATACCGCCAGCACCGGCCATAGCGAGTAAGCCATGTCCAGCAGCCCAAACTCCACCGCCCCGCAGCCGCTGCAGGGCAATACCCTGTGGCTGGCCGCCATGGTGCTGGCCGCCGCCAACTTTGTCGCCGTACTGGACACCACCATTGCCAATGTGTCGGTGCCCAATATTGCCGGCGGCCTGGCAGTTTCCTCCAGCCAGGGCACTTATGTGATCACCTCCTACGCCGTGGCCGAAGCCATCACCGTGCCGCTTACCGGCTGGCTGGCCGCCCGGCTGGGGACGGTGCGGCTGTTCATCGGCTCCATGGTGCTGTTCGGCCTGTTTTCCCTGCTGTGCGGCATGGCCGGTTCGCTGGAAACCCTGGTGCTGTTCCGCGTGCTGCAAGGTCTGGCCGGCGGCCCGCTGATGCCGATGTCGCAAACCCTGCTGCTGCGGATTTTCCCCAAGGAGAAAACCGGTGCCGCCATTGGCCTGTGGAGCATGACCACGCTGATCGCGCCCATCATGGGGCCGATCCTGGGTGGGGTGCTGTGCGACCAGGTCAGCTGGCCGTGGATTTTCTGGATCAACGTCCCCATCACCATGCTGTGCGGCTATGCCGGCTGGCAGTTGCTGAAAAGCCAGGAAAGCCTGCGCGAGAAAATCCGCGTCGATGCCGTTGGCCTTGGCCTGCTGGTGGTATGGGTGGCGGCGCTGCAAATCATGCTGGATGAAGGCAAGAACCTGGACTGGTTCAATTCCGCCGAGATCATCGCACTGGCCGTGACCGCCGCCATCGGCTTTGCCGCCTTCCTGATCTGGGAACTGACCGAGCGTAACCCGGTGGTGAACCTGCGGGTATTCCGCCACCGCGGCTACTGGGCCAGTGTGCTTACCATCTCGCTGGCCTTCGGCTCTTTCTTTGGCGCCACGGTGCTGACCCCGCAATGGCTGCAAAGCTATATGGGCTATACCGCCACCGAAGCCGGCCATGCCACGGCGATGAGCGGCATTCTGGCGGTACTGGTGGCCCCGCTGGTGGCACAGCTGTCCACCCGCGTGGACCCGCGGCCATTGGTATTCATGGGGGTGATGTGGCTGGGCGGCGTCACGCTGTATCGCAGCTTTTCCAGCACCGACATGGGTTTCTGGCAAGTGGCCTTGCCGCTGTTGTTTCAGGGTGTGGGCATGCCCTTCTTCTTCGTGCCGCTCACCGGCCTGGCCATGGCCAGCGTCGAACCGCAGGAAATGGCTGCCGCCGCCGGGCTGATGAGCTTTATGCGCACCCTGTCCGGGGCGTTTGCCACCTCGCTGGTGACTACCGCCTGGGATGACAAGGCCAGCTACAACCATGCCGATCTGGTCGGCAGCCTGGACAGCACGGGCAGCACCTTGCGCACGCTGCACGACAGCGGCCTGAGCATGGATGCCGCCACCGCCCAGCTGGGCCAGATGCTGCAATCGCAAAGCATCATGCTGGCTACCAACCAGATCTTCTGGCTGACCGGTCTGTCCTTTGTGGTGGCTGCCTGCGCCATCTGGCTGGCTCCGCGTCCGACACGGGTGGCCGATACCAGCCAGGCACACTGACACCATCATCCTGCGTGGCAGCCATGGCCTTAGCGTTCTGGCCGCCACGCCATAGGGCACAGATTATCTGCACACAAAAAAAGAAAGCCGGGTATTTACCCGGCTTTCTTTTTGACTGGAACAAAGCGTTTTCGCCCGTTCCGGCAAGTAGGGCTTAGGCTTGCGGAGCAGTACCTTCGGCGTGCGATACCACGGCATCCATCTGCAGCAGCGCATTGCCCGGCAGCGCTGCCACCGCAACAATACGGCGGGCCGGCGTGCCAGTCGGGAAGAAGCTGGCGTAAACCGCGTCGACCGCTGCGATATCTTCGATATTCCGGAGGAAGATATTCACCTTGACCACATCAGCCAGCTGGTGACCGATGCTTTCGACAATGGCCTGGATATTCTTCAGGCACTGCGCAGCCTGCTCCTTGACGCCACCGGCCACCAGCGCACCACTGGCAGCATCCAGCGGCAGCTGGGCAGACAGATGGTTGTAATGCGAGAAGGCCACGCTCTGGCTGGACAGCCGGTCTTGCGGCGCGGCTGCCTTGTTATTGGCCTTGATGACGATGCCGTGGCGGTCTTCCACCGCTTGCGGCGGCGTGCCATCGCCATGCGATACCACCACTTCGATTTGCACCAGTGCATCCAGCGGCAATGCGGCGGCGGCAATCACGGTACGGGCCGGGAAATAGGCTACGGCACGGGCAATGGCCGAATCCGGGAAAAAGGTCGTATAAACTTCATTGACGGCATCGATATCCGCCAGGTTTTTCAGAAAGACATTAACCTTGACGATATCGTCAAAAGGCACATCAATCTCTTGCAGAATCGCCTTGACGTTTTTCAGGCATTGCGCAGTTTGTTCTTTCACGCCACCTGCTACCAATTGACCGGATAACGGATCAAGCGGCAATTGCGCCGAGATATTGTTGTAGTGGGAAAAAGCCACGCTCTGGGTCGACAAGGGGCTAAGCGGTGCCTTTTCGCTATTTTTGGCGATTTTCACCAGATCACCGGCTTGCGGTGCATGCGGAATGGTCCCTTCGCCATTGGAAACCAGGGCTTCCACTTGCACCAGTGCGCCCAGCGGCAATGCGGCTACCGCGACGGTGGTCAAGGCAGGACGATAAGCCGGGAAAAAGCTGGCATAGACCTGGTTTACCGCGTCCAGATCAGCAATATTCTTGAGGAAGATGCTGATTCTGACCACATCATCCATGACATGGTCGATGCTTTCGATAATGGCCTGCAGGTTTTTGAAGCACTGTTCGGCCTGCTCGGTGACGCCGCCGGCTACCAATTGGCCTGATAGCGGATCAAGCGGCAATTGCGCCGACAGATTATTGTAATGAGAGAAAGCGGCGGTCTGCGAACAAGGACCCATATTCACAGGAGCATTTGCCGTATTTCTTGCCAGAACTGCGTTATATCCACTCATGTTAATGCTCACCTTTTGTTTATTCAGGGTATGGCGCAGCAAATATTTGCCGATTCTTCATCGGCCATGGCCACGGCTTGCTGGCGGATGTACTGCATTTGTTTTCGCCAATCACAATGACCTGCTCCGTCAAGAGCAGGCGCAAATAATAATGAATCGTTAATATAATGATTCGCTAATATTTAGTCAACACAGTGGCGCTTGATGCAGATCAACAAAACAACCCTTCACCGGAACGCTTTATCGCAGGCAATAAAGCCTTGGCTGGCACTGGCCATGACGTGAATATTTTGGGAGTGGCATGGATGGTTTAATGCCGGGAAAACCGCGGTGACAAGGGGCTTGGGCTGGTCAAGCCGGCAGCCAGCACCGGGCTGCCGCCCTGCTGCAGCGCCATTGCAGGCCGGCGCTCATGCCCTGACACAGGGAAAACGGGCAAATCTGCCCGCTGGCTTGCTCAATGGGCGGATCGAGCAAACTGGCGCGGGCGGGCATGCCGGCGCCAGCCTACCCGTCAGCGTGAGGCCGCCACGCCGGGCACGGCAAAGCCGGGGGCGTGCTCGGGGTTTTCTGCCCGCGTGATGTAGTCCTGCATCTGCGGACGATAGCGCTGCCATAACTGGCTTAATTCGGCGATGGGTTCACCATCGCTCCAGTCAATGCGCAGGTCGATCACCGGCCATGCCTGGCTGGCCACCAGCTTGAGGCCAGCCGCATGGATGGGGCCGGCCTCCCCGCCCGCCGCCACGGCAGCCTGCATGGCCGCCAGCAGGCGATCAGCAAGATGGCCGCTGCTGGCGGCAAAGGCAGCCACCATCTGCTGCGGTATGGAGTCACCATGCAGGATATTGCCACCGGCAAGGCAATCTGCACCGCTGGCGGTGGCGTGGATACCCAGCGCATGCTGGCCGCTAAAGGTGCTACCCTCGCCACGGGCCGGCAGCAGCAATAGCTGCCGCCATTGCAGGTAAGGATCGGCCTGCGCCAGCTGCTGCAGCAAGGCAGCGCCGCGCAATCCGCTGGCCATGGCTTGCAAGGCCAAAGGGCCCAGCAGTGGATTGGTGACATTCTGGCTCATCACCGCCCCCACCCCGGCCTGCAGGTGGCAGCAACGGCTGGCGACGGCAATGCTGGATGAAGCCACCGCCACCCCCAGCATGCCGGTTTCCGGGCAGCGCGCCGCGATGGAGAAGGTCATGGCTGATAGCCCTCGGGGATGACGGCGGTGATGTCGATTTCCACCAGCCATTCCGGCCGGGCCAGCGCCGAAATCACCAGCCCGGTGGACACCGGATACACCCCTTTCAGCCACTTGCCCACGATCTGGTACACCGTTTCGCGATAACGGGTGTCCACCAGGTAAATGACGATCTTGCACACGTGATCCAGACAGCTGCCCGACTCCTCCAGCAGCATTTTCACATTGGCCATGGCTTTTTCAGTCTGGACGGCGACATCGCCGATACCCACCGATTCACGCGTGTCCAGATCCTGGCCGATCTGCCCGCGCAGAAAGACGATATTGCCGGCCACCACGGCCTGGCACAGATCATTGTCGAGCTTTTGTTCCGGATAGGTTTCTTTGGTATTGAACGGACGGATGCGCTTGTGAGCCATATTTCACCTCCTTGCAGTGGATGACGGGCTGGCGGGCCAGCCCGGATGTGTCTGATTGGCCGGGCTGTTGTTTCAGGCCGGTGCGGTGGCAGGCTGAGCCGCCGCCACCTGATACGCCTGGTATTTGCGCTGGGTGGCGATGTGGTCAGCGATGAACTTGGCATCGTGCCAGACGCCCCAGATAAAGCTGGAACCACGGCGCGACAGCCAGGGCAGGCCAAGAAAGTACACGCCGGGCTCGGCGGAGATGCCACGCTGGTGCAAGGGCTTGCCCTTGTCATCGAAGGTATCGACCTGCAGCCAGCTGTAGTCGACGGCAAAACCGGTGGCCCAGATAACCGTGGTGATGCCAGCGGCGGCCAGATCCAGCTCGAGCAGCGGATGACTGACACAGGCCGGGTCCGGCCCGATCAGGCGCGCTTGCGGCTCGGGCGGCAGGTCCAGCCCGTTGCGCTCGATATAGGCATCGGCGGCATCCAGCAGCGCCAGGTAATTGGCATCGCCGGCTGCGATATTGGCCGCCAGATCCGGCTGGAAGCGCAGCACACCCTGCGCGTAGTCGCGGGTCATCCCCAGCAGGGTAATGCCCTGCTCGGCCAGCCGGCGAAAATCCACCGTATGCCCACCGCGCGCACCGCTGACGGCAATGGTGACATGCTCGCGCCCCGGCTGGACTTTCTGCGCATCCCACTCGCCCAGCACACCCAGCCACCAGCAAAAATCGCGCTGGCGATAGCTGCGGGGCGGCCGGTCATGCGGGCCAACCGACAGATAGACCTTTCTGTTGGCGCGGTGCAGTTCGTCGGCAATCTGCACGCCGGAAGAACCCGAACCCACCACCAGCACCGCTCCCGCCGGCAGCTGCTGCGGATTGCGATAGGCTGCGGAATGCAGCTGGGTGATGCCCGGCTGCTCAGGCAGGATGGGTGGAATCAGCGGCCGCTGGAAAGGGCCGGTGGCGGCCACCACGCGCTGTGCTTCGATCAGGCCGGCACTGGTTTCCACGGTAAAGCCCGGACGGCCGCTATTGCGCGTCACCCGCGTCACCTCCACCCCGGTGCGGATGGGTGCCTTGAAATGGCGGGCATAGGCTTCCAGGTAATCCGCCACCTGCTCTTTTGCCGCAAAGGCATCCGCTGCCACATCCGCAATCGCCAGCCCGGGAAAACGGTCGTGCCAGGCCGGGCCATTGCACACCAGTGAATCCCAGCGCTGGGAGCGCCAGCGTTCGGCTATGCGCTGGCGCTCCAGCACCAGATGCGGCACGTCCAGCTGGCTCAGGTGTTCGCTCAGGGCGATGCCGGCCTGGCCGGCGCCGATGACCAGCGTGTCTGTCTTTTCCATCACCATCGTTGTCTCCTCCCCTGTGTATGCTCCGCCGCCGGCAGCAAAGGGCCGCGACGGGAATGCCGGGCGGCTCGGGTGGCGCGCCGGCCTGACCACTGCAGTCTAGGGAAAGGCTCTGGATACGGAAAATATATATATTGTCTCTATTGAATAATTTTAATTGATGCAAAACAGGCAACCCTGGCAGCGCCTGCAGGCCAGGCCGCCAATGTAAATTTTCATCAAGTTGGTGGTGTTGCCGGTGGCAGTGGCGGCCAGTCACGGTAAAGTCGCGCTGCGCATGAAATGCGCCAGACCTGCTGCCAGCGCGTGCTCTGCGGCGCAGGCCGTGCACGCTTGTCACTGCCTGACGAAGAATGCAGCAGGCCAAGGGGCAAGCGCGCCATGCCGCGCAGTGCTGCATCCACGCGCCAGCCGCCACCGTAAAAGAGCGTTAACCGGCCCTAGCCAAGGCAAGCCATGAACAAGACTGTGATTTCTCTTTTGCTGGGCAGCTTGCTCAGCGCCTGCGCCAGCCACGCCCCGGCCTTGCCGGATGGTCCGGCCGGCCCCATCCGCAAGGAAACCGGGCAAGCGGATTGTCCGGATTGCAGCAAAATCATCACTTACCGCGCCGAGCGCAGCTTTGGGGCAGAACAGCAGACTGGCGATGCCCGCTTCAGGGGCAGGCTCAGCGCCAGGGCCAGCTTGCTGGCCAGCAATCACAGTGCCAGCGGCGATTATGCCTACCGGCTGGCGCTGGACATCACGGCCAGCGGCAACTACCTGGCAGTGACACCGCTGGCCGCGCGCAATCAGCCGCTGGCCCAGGTGCAGCAGCAGGATGCCGAACAACTGCATGTATGGTGGCAGGATGCTGCCGGGCGCCGGCGCATGCTGCTGCTAAGCGCTTACTCGCGCAGCCAGCCGCTACAGGATTTCCAGTGCCGGGCCACGCCGGGAGAGGGCTACTGCAGCTGGAAGCAGTATGTCGAGCTGCCAGCGGCTGCCGTTGCCGAGGCAATACGGCTGCAAGCCCCGCTGCGGCTATTCGTGGGCAGCACGCACAGCAACACCGTGTATGGCATGCGCAGCTTCAACAACAAGCCGTCAGCATCGGTGGTGACCCAGTACAAGGGGGTTAGCGTGGAGTTGCCGGCACCGCATGTGCTGGGCTTCAGCCAGGCCATGCAGACACTGGATATTGAAATAAACCAGTAAGAGCGGCTGACAAAATAGCGTGGCGACCCTGGGCAAGACGCGCCGACGCAGACAGTACAAAGAGTACGGCAAGGAGGCGCAAGGCAGCCGCAGGGTTTGTATTAGTGGCGCTGAATCAGGCCCCGCGCTCAGGGCAGCCAGCCGGCCAGCGGCGTCAGGTCCAGATGCTGCTGCAGCATGTCGGCCAGCCCTTCGATATGCGCTTCGCGGATGGCCGGGTAGTCCAGCGGCTGCGGTGCGGCCAGCCCGGCCCATGCCAGCAGGGCGGCTAGGCTTTGCGGTTGATCGAACACGCCGTGCAGATAGGTGGCCAGAATCTGGCCATCGGCGCTGATGGCTCCGTCGCAGCGGCCATCCTCCAGCCGCACCGCAGGCTGCGCCAGTGCCGCACCAGTGCTGACCCCCATGTGGATTTCATAGCCGCTCACCGCGGCGCCAGCCAGCGTCAGCTGGCCGCTTACCCGTGTCAGCTGCTTGTGCGTGGCCAGCGTGGTTTCCATCTCCAGCCAGCCCAACCCGTCACTGCTGCCCGCCTCGCCTTCCAGCCCCAGCGGGTCGTGCAGCTGCTGGCCCAGCATTTGCAGGCCGCCACAAATGCCGATCAGCTTGCCGCCATAGCGCAGGTGGCGGGCAATGGCCGCCTCCCACCCCGCGGCGCGTAGGCTGGCCAGATCAGCCCGCACGCTCTTGCTGCCAGGCAGGATGATCAGGTCAGCCGGCGGCAGCGGCTGGCCGGGTTTGACCAGCAGCAGCTCCACCTGCGGATGCAGGCGTAGCGGGTCGAAATCGGTATGGTTGCTGATGCGCGGCAGCACCGGCACCACCACGCGCAGCGTCTGCTGCGGGGTCTGCTCGCCTTGCGGACGATTGAGCGCCAGGCTGTCTTCCGCCTCGATATGCAGGCCATTCAGATAAGGCAGCACGCCCAGCACCGGCTTGCCGGTGCGCTGCTCCACCCACTCCACGCCGGATTGCAACAGCGCCGGGTCGCCGCGGAAGCGGTTGATCACCAGCCCCACCACCCGCGCGCGTTCGCTGTCGGACAGCAATTCCAGCGTCCCCACCAGATGGGCAAACACCCCGCCGCGTTCGATATCCGCCACCAGCAGCACCGGGCAGTCCACCGCCTCGGCAAAGCCCATATTGGCGATGTCCCCCTCGCGCAGATTGATTTCCGCCGGGCTGCCCGCCCCTTCCACCACGATGCACTGGTATTGCGTGGCCAGCCGCGCGTGCGACTGCAACACCGCCTGCATCGCAACCGGTTTGTAGGCGTGGTAGGACACCGCGTCCATATTGCCCACCGCCCGTCCCTGGATGATGAGCTGGGAGCCGGTATGGCTATTGGGTTTGAGCAGCACCGGGTTCATGTCGGTGTGCGGCTCCACGCCACAGGCCAGCGCCTGCACCGCTTGCGAGCGGCCAATCTCGCCGCCATCCACCGTCACCGCACTGTTCAGCGCCATGTTCTGCGGCTTGAACGGGGCCACGCGCAGGCCGCGCCGCGCCAGCAAACGGCACAGGCCGATGGCAAAGGTGCTCTTGCCGGCATCCGAAGTGGTGCCCTGAATCATGATGGTTTTGGCGGTCATGCTGTTCTCCGGCGCGCATTTTTTCGGGAAGCCCCCTAAAATGGCGCTCTTCCACGGTAGGACAGCGCACTAAGCGACTGTCCGGAAACCGGCGATTATATAGGCGCGTGACGTGATTTCAGCTGTATTTCTGTTGTTGGCCGTGGTGCTGGACCGCCTGCTGGGCGAACCGCGCCGTTGGCATCCGCTGGTGGGCTATGGCTATCTGGTGCGCAAGGTGGAGCATGCCCTTTACCCGGTCACACCTCAGGACGAACCGGTGTGGCGCATGCGTTTGCGCGGCGTGCTGGGCATCAGCCTGTTGCTGCTGCCGTTGACCGGCCTCGCCTGCTGGCTAGCGCGCCTGCCGTGGCTGGGCCAACTGGCCTCGGTCTTGTTGCTGTATCTGGCCATTGGCGCACAAAGCCTGCGCGAACATGCCCAGGCGGTGCTGGATGCGCTGCGCGCCGGTGACCTGCCGCTGGCCCGTTACAAGGTGTCGATGATCGTCAGCCGCAACACCAGCGAGCTGGACGAAACCGCGGTGGCGCGCGCTACCATCGAATCGGTGCTGGAAAACGGCAGCGATGCCATTTTTGCCGCCGTGTTCTGGTTTTTGCTGCTGGGCGCACCGGGCGTGGTGCTATACCGCGCCGCCAATACCCTGGACGCCATGTGGGGCTACCGCAACGAACGCTTTTTGCACTTTGGCTGGGCCGCCGCGCGCTTTGACGATGTGCTCAACCTGATTCCCGCCCGCCTTAGCGCGCTGACCTACATCCTGCTGGGCCACACCCGCCAGGGCTGGCAATGCTGGCGCGCCCAGGCCCCCAGCTGGTACAGCCCCAATGCCGGCCCGGTGATGGCCGCCGGTGCCGGTGCGCTGGGCGTGCTGCTGGGCGGTGCCGCCAGTTATCACGGCAAGCTGAAGCAACGCCCCACCCTGGGCCTGCAACGCCCGCCGGTGGCCGAAGACATCGCCCGCGCCATCGCCCTGGTACAGCGTAGCCTGTGGCTATGGGTGGTGCTGGCCTTGCTGGCTGGCTTGCTCAACTGGAGTCTTACTCATGCTTGAACACGGTGGTGGCATCCTGCGTGCCGCAGCGCAATACGGCATTGCCGTACCAGACTGGCTGGACCTGTCCACCGGGCTGAACCCGCAAGGCTGGCCGGTGCCGGCCATCAGCCCACGCAGCTGGCAACGGCTGCCGGAGGATAATGACGGCCTGGAACAAGCCGCGGCGGATTACTACGGCAGCCCGCTGCTGCTGCCGGTGGCCGGTTCCCAGCCTGCCATCCAGCTACTGCCGACGCTGCGCCCGCCCTGCCGGGTGGGCATGCTGCCTCTCTGTTATGCCGAACACCCCTGGCACTGGGAACAGCACGGCCACACGCTCAGCCGTCATGCGCCCGAGGACATCGACACGGCGCTTGATGAACTGGACGTACTGCTGCTATGCCACCCCAACAACCCCACCGGCACCACCTTTGCCCGCGAGCAGTTGCAGGACTGGCGCGCCCGGCTGGCCAGCCGCGGCGGCTGGCTGGTCATTGACGAAGCCTTCATGGATGCCACGCCGGAACACAGCCTGCTGGGGGATGTGGGCCTGCCGGGGCTGATCGTGCTGCGTTCCATCGGCAAGTTCTTTGGCCTGGCCGGGGCGCGGGTGGGCTTTGTGTTTGCCTGGCCGGCCCTGCTGCAACAACTGGCCGAGGCCATCGGCCCGTGGAGCATCAACGGCCCGGCCCGTGAAGTGGTGAAACTGGCCTTGCAGGACCATGCCTGGCAACTGGCAATGCGCGGGCAACTGGCCGCCGACAGCCAGCGCCTGCAGCAGCTATTGCAAGACTACGGCCTGACTCCGGCAGGCGGCAGCCGCCTGTTCCAGTGGCTGCACGGGGCGCATTGCCCGGCGCTGTTCGACTTTCTGGCCAGCCGCGGCATTCTGGTGCGCCAGTTTGCCGACGGCCCCAGCCTGCGCTTTGGTTTACCGCCCGACGAGGCCGGCTGGCAGCGACTGGAAACCGCACTGACACAATGGGAAAGGCTTTGAAAATCAAGCCGCAGAATTCCCATTTACCCTGTTGTCACGTATCATGCGCGCTTCAATGACGGTGCCCCGCCAGGGGTGAAACGGGAATGCGGTGAGACACCGCAGCTGCCCCCGCAACTGTAAGCGACGAGTCCGCATCACGATGCCACCGGGGCCAACCGGGAAGGCGATGCCGGGTAAAGAAGCGCGAGCCAGGAGACCGGCCGTCATCCGTGTCGACGCGGGCTGAATCCGGGCGGGGTGTACCGGGGGAATGCACCGTGCCGCCCATTGCCGGCGCGCCGTGCCCTCGCCTGCGGCGACCTATCGTCAGCAGAGGGCCGCCATGAATTCATCCAGCCAGCCGATACCGGCACACCACGCCACCCTGTCGGGGTCCCGCCAATGAGACAGCACTATCGCCATGTGCTGATGTGCACCGGCCCGCGCTGTACCGAAAACGGCCAGCAGGCCGAGGCCATGTTCAAGCAACTGGGCCAGGCCATTGACGCCTGCGACGGCCTCAAGGTGAAACGCACGCGCAGCCATTGTTTTGCCGTGTGCAAGCAAGGCCCCATCATGGTGGTGTATCCGGAAGGCGTGTGGTATCGCAAGGTGGATGCCAGTGCAGTACAGCGCATTGTCAGCGAGCACCTGCAAGGCGGCGTGCCGGTGGAGCCGCTGATTTTCCATCGCCTGGGCTCGGGTGATGTCAACACGGAAAGCCCGCAATGACGCATGACAATACTGGCGGCATCGTGCTGCTGAGCCATGCCGGCACCGACCTCACCGCGCTGGGCCGTGTGCACTGGCCGCAGGATTTCAGCCCGGTGTCGGGCATTGCCCTGCAACACATCACCGATGAACACCAGATGCAGCAGCTACTGGACGGCCCGCTTGCCAGCGCCCGCATCCTGCTGCTGCGCGTACTGGGGCGGGTGCAGGCCATTCCCGCTTTCGATGCCCTGCGCCAGCACGCCATCGCTCGCCACCAGGCGCTGATCGTGCTCAGCGGCACCGGCGAGCCGGACCCGGAACTGGCCGCCCTCAGCACCGTTCCCCCGGCAATCCAGCAGGATGCCAATGCCTATCTGCAAGCCGGTGGCAGCGGCAATATGGCGCAGCTGATGCGCTATCTGTCCGACCGCCTGCTGCTGACCGGCCACGGCTACCTGCCGCCAGCCGCACTGCCGGAACACGGCCTGTATCACCCGGAGCTGTCCGATGGTTGTAGTCTGGATGACTGGTCTGGCATACGCCAACCCGGCTGGCCCACGGTGGCCATCAGTTTCTACCGCGCCCACTGGCTGAGCGGCAACACCCGCTTCATCGACATGCTGGTGGACATGCTGGCCGAGCGGCAGATCAACGCGCTGCCGCTGTTTACCTCCTCGCTGCGCAGCCAGGATGAGCAGGGCCTGCCTGCCGCGCTGCAATTGCTGCGCGACCCACGCGCTGGCCAGCCCTGCGTGCTGATCAACACCACCTCCTTTGCCATGGGCGAAGTCAATGCCGAAGGCGCGACCCAGGCCAGTTGGGCAGTAGAGGCTTTCGAACAACTGGACATCCCGGTGCTGCAAGCCATCACCAGCAGCATGACCCAGGCGCAGTGGGAAGCATCCGAGCGCGGGCTGAACCCGCTGGATACCGCCATGAATGTGGCGCTGCCGGAATTCGACGGCCGCATCATCGGCGTGCCGGTATCGTTCAAGCCGGAAGACCCGGCCAGCAGCGACTACCAGCCACTGCCGGACCGCATGCGCCGTCTGGCCGGCATTGCCGCCCGGCTGGCGCGGCTGAAGCACACCCCAGCTGCCGACAAGCGGGTCGCCTTCATCTTTACCAACTCCAACAGCAAGGCCTCGCAAGTGGGCAATGCGGTGGGGCTGGACTCCGCCGCTTCGCTGTATGCGCTGTTGCAAGCGATGCAGGCCAATGGCTATAGCATCAATACCCTGCCGGAGAACAGCGACGCGCTGATGCACAGCCTGATCGACCGTGGCTGTTACGACACCGACTACCTCAGCGCCGATCAACTGCGCAATGCCGTGGCCCGCGTGCCGCTGGCGCGCTACCAGCAATGGTTTGCTGAACTGCCCACCCCGCTGCAACAACGCATGCTGGAGCGCTGGGGCGCCGCACCGGGCACGGCTTATGTCGATGGCGACCAGCTGGTATTTGCCGGCATGGAACTGGGCAATGCCTTTGTCGCGCTGCAACCACCGCGTGGCTATGGCATGGACCCGGACGCCATCTACCACACGCCGGACCTGCCGCCCACCCATCACTACTACGCGCTGTACTGCTGGCTGCGCGACGAATGGCAGGCCGATGCCATTGTCCACGTGGGCAAGCACGGCACGCTGGAATGGCTGCCGGGCAAGGGCGTGGGCGTATCGGAGCACTGCTTCCCCGACGCGCTGCTGGGCGACATGCCCATGTTCTATCCCTTTATCCTGAACGATCCGGGCGAAGGCTCGCAGGCCAAGCGCCGCGCCCATTCGGTGATCATCGACCACCTGACCCCGCCGATGACCACCGCCGACACCTACGGCCCACTGGCCCAGCTCACCCAACTGGTGGACGAGTACTACCAGGTGGAAATGCTGGACCCGAACAAGCTGCCGTTGTTGCAACAGCAAATCTGGGACCTGATCAAGGAAGCGAAGCTGGATAGCGATCTGGCCGCCATGCTGGGGCACGACCATCATCACCATGATGAGCATGAACACGGTCACCACCATGACGAACATGATCATGACCATGCCCACCCGCATGCACCCAAGGCAGCACCAGCGGGCTATCGCCTGAGCCAGCCAGCCAAAGCCGGGAAAGCAAAGCCTGCCAAGGCAGCCGGCATGCAGTTCCGCCCGGTGGCCAAGGGCGCAGCGCACAGCCATGGTGCGCATGATCATCACCATCATGACCATGACGGTCATACACATGATCACGGCCACGACCATGCCCACGAGTGGGACGCCACGCTGAATGCCGACGGCGTGCCGCTGACGCTGGCCAAGATGGAGGGCGTGGATGTTGCCCATCTGATTGAAGACATCGACGGCTATCTGTGCGAACTGGGCGCAGCGCAAATCCGCGACGGCCTGCACATTCTCGGTCAGGCCCCGCAAGGCGAGGCGCTGGTGGACATGCTGTGCGCCCTCACCCGCCTGCCCAATCTGGCCGTACCCAGCCTGCCCGCCAGCGTGGCGCAAGCGCTGGGGGTGGAGTGGGAGGCATTGCAGGACGACAAGGGCCGCCGGCTTGAAAACGTGCCCGCCCCGCTGGAAATGAGCAGCCCACAGTTGCTGCACACCCGCAGCGATGCCATCGACCACATCAATCAGCTAGCCCGCCAACTGGTGGCGCGCTTGCTGGCCCCGGTCAGCTCACCGCTGCCCGCCATCATTGCCGCCGTACTGCCGCAGGCCGGTGACAGCCAGGCCCTGCAACAGGTGCTGGCCTTTATCCAGCACGAGCTGCTGCCCAATCTGGCGCGCACCCACGAGGAAATCGACAACCTGCTGCGCGGTCTGGCGGGTGGCTATGTGCCAGCAGGCCCCAGCGGCGCGCCCACCCGTGGCATGGCGCATATCCTGCCCACCGGACGCAATTTCTACTCGGTAGACCCGCGCGGCCTGCCCTCGCAAGCCGCCTGGCAGGTGGGCAGCCAGCTGGCCAATGAAATGCTGGCGCGCCATCGCAAGGAAACCGGCAGCTATCCGGAATCGGTCAGCATCAGCGTGTGGGGCACCAGCGCCATGCGCACCCATGGCGATGATATTGCCGAAATCCTCGCCCTGCTGGGCGTGCGTCCGCGCTGGCAGGCCGAAAGCCGCCGCGTGGCTGGTATCGAGGTGATTCCGCTGGCCGAGCTGGGCCGCCCGCGCATTGACGTGACGGTGCGCATCAGCGGCTTTTTCCGCGATGCCTTCCCGCAGCTGATTGCGCTGGTGGACGACGCGGTGCAAGCGGTGGCCATGCTGGACGAAGCCCCGGCGGACAATTATCTGCGCAAGCATTATCTGGACGACATGCGCCACCAGCTGCTGCAAGCCCTGCCGGACCACGCCGCCGAACCGGCACTGCTGCGCATCTTCGGCGCCAAGCCCGGCAGCTACGGTGCCGGTATTCTGCCCTTGATCAACGAGCAGAACTGGCAGACCGACGCCGACTTCGCCACCGCCTACCTCAACTGGGGCGGCTATGCCTATGGCCGCCACGTACAGGGGGCCGATGCGCGCGACGCGCTGCGCCATCGCCTGTCCGGCGTGGAAGTGGCCTTGCACAATCAGGACAATCGCGAACACGACATCTTCGACAGCGACGACTACCTGCAATACCACGGCGGCATGATTGCCACCATCCGCAGCCTGACCGGCCGCCAGCCGCGCGCCTTCTTTGGCGACAGCCATAACCCGGACCAGCCGCAAGTGCGCGGGCTGAAGGAAGAAGTGCTGCGTGTGTTCCGCTCGCGCGTGGCCAACCCCAAGTGGATTGCCAGCATCCAGCAGCACGGCTACAAGGGCGGGCTGGAACTGACTGCCACCGTGGACTACCTGTTCGGCTACGATGCCACCGCCCATGTGGTGGACGACTGGGTCTACGAAGAACTGGCCGCCCGCTACGCACTGGACCCGGCCATGCAGCAGTTTTTTGCCGACAGCAACCCGTGGGCGCTCAATGCCATCAGCGAACGCCTGCTGGAAGCCGCCCAGCGCCAGCTGTGGCAGCAGCCCAGGCCAGAGACGCTGGCCGCGCTGCAACAACTGCACCTGAATAGCGAAGCCATGCTCGAAGCGCGTGGCGAACATCCGCAAGGCCGCTCATGAAACAGATTTATCCGTTTGCCGCCATCGTCGGTCAGGAACAACTGAAGCAGGCGCTGCTGCTGTGCGCGGTGGACCCCAGCATAGGCGGCGTGCTGATCCGTGGTGACAAGGGAAGTGCCAAGAGCACCGCCGCCCGCGGGCTGGCGGCCATTTTGCCGCCCATCCGCCGCGTGCCGGGCTGTGCCTTCAACTGCGACCCGGCCTCCCCCTTGCCCGAATGCAACTGCTGTCAGGGCGAACACGCGGTGGCGGAAGACGCTGCCGTGCCCTTCGTCAACCTGCCGCTGGGTGCCAGCGAAGACCGCGTACTGGGCAGCCTGGATTTTGAACAGGCACTCAAGCAGGCCCGCCAGGCTTTCAAGCCCGGCCTGCTGGCCAATGCCCACCGTGGCCTGCTGTACATCGACGAAGTGAACCTGCTGGCCGACCATCTGGTGGACGTGCTGCTGGATGTGGCCGCCATGGGCGTCAACACCGTGCAGCGCGAAGGCCTGTCCATCAGCCACCCGGCGCGCATCACCTTGCTGGGCACCATGAACCAGGAAGAAGGCGAACTGCGCCCGCAACTGCTGGACCGCTTTGGCCTGATGGTGGACGTAAGCGCCCCGCGTGATGCCGCCATCCGCAGCGAGGTGGTACGTCGTCGCCTGGCTTTCGAAGCCGACCCGCAAGGCTTTGCCGCCCGCTGGCAGGCCGAGGGCAGCGCGCTGCAGGAGCAGATTCGTCAGGCCCAGGCCATGCTGGCCACGGTAACGGTGAGTGAGCACCTGTTCGACTTCATCAGCCAGCTGTGCTGCGAATTCGAAGTGGCCAGCCTGCGCGCCGACATCGTGCTGCACAAGGCCGCCCGCGCACTGGCCGCGCTGGATGGCCGGACGCAGGTCAGCGCCGAAGACATCCGCACCGCCGCCCTGCTGGTACTGCCGCACCGCCGCCGCCGCAAGCCTTTCGAGCAAAGCGGGCTGGACCAAGACAAGCTGGATGAGCTGACCCAACAAGCGCAAAATCCGCCGCCCACCAGCCCAGCCGATGACACCACCGCCACAGAACAACAGCCGGGCGAGCAGCAAGACACGTCCGCAGACGACGGCAAGGACGAGCCATCACAGCCGGACAATGGCAGCGAGCAGCTGTTTGCCGCCCGCGCAGCGCAGGACATCGGCACCATCCGCCTGGCTAGCCACAGCAGTGACAGCGAGGCCAGCGGCCGTCGTAGCACAGTGCTGAATGCCCGGCGCGGCCACAGCGTGCGCGCCGTGCCCAGTACCCAGCCGCAGGCACTGGCACTGGACGCAACCCTGCGCCATGCCATCCAGCGTAATCCAGCGGAATTTGCTGTCACCCGCGCCGACCTGCACGACAAGGTGCGTACGGCAAAACAGGGCAATCTGATTGTGCTGGTGGTGGACGCCTCCGGCTCCATGGCCGCCCAGCAGCGCATGGAACAGGTAAAGGGTACGGTGCTCAGCCTGCTGCAAGATGCCTACCAGCGCCGCGACCAGATTGCCGTCATCGCCTTCGGTGGCCGTCAGGCCGAGCTGGTGCTACCGCCCACCCGTCAGGTGGAACAGGCCGAACAGGCGCTGCACGCCCTGCCCACCGGCGGCCGCACCCCGCTGCCGCATGCGCTGCAACTGGCCGCCAGCACCCTGGGCCGTCAGGGTGCGCAGGGCCTGTCGCCGCTGCTGGTATTACTGAGCGACGGCCGTGCCAATGTGGCACTGGGCGAAGACCATGCCGACCCGTGGCAGCAAAGCCTGCAACTGGCGGGCGAGCTGGCCGACGCCGCCATCCCGGCGCTGGTGCTGGATACCGAACAAGCCTATGTCAAGCTGGGCCGCGCCCGCCAACTGGCCGAAGCCATGCGGGCGGAATACCTGCCGTGCGAGCAGCTGTCCAGCGAACAACTCACCATCACGATTCAGGCGCGGCTGGGCTGATGCCGTCGCGCTGCATAAAGGAATAGACATGATTATCTGCATCGGTGCCGGCCCCGGCGATATCGGCTACCTGCCACGCCGCTCGGCCGACCTCATTGCCAATGCCGACGTCGTCGCCGGTTTCAACGCCGTCATCGACGTGGTGCGCCCGCTGATACCGGACAGCGCCCAGGTCATCCAGATGGGCTACCGCGACCAGGTGGCCCAGCTGGACGAAGTGGCCAAACTGCACCACGCCGGCAAGAACTGTGTGGTGGTGTTCATGGGCGACATCCACTTCAGTGGCTTCCAGTATCTGGAACGGGTGGAACGCGCCTGTGGTCACCCGGTGGAAACCATGCCCGGCCTGTCCTCGGCCCAGGTACTGGCCTCGCGCGCCAAGGTGTGTTTTGACGAAACCACCTTCATCACCTTCCACCGCCGTGGCGACCTCACCCCGTTCAAGCGCCATCTGGTGCATGTGCTGCAAGACCAACGCAATGCCATCGTGATTCCCTGTCCCTGGGACGAGGCGCGCTCCTTCATGCCCTGGCATATCGCTGCCTACCTGCTGGAAAACGGCATTCCGGCCGACCAGCAGGTGGAAGTGTGGGAAAACCTCACCCGTGGCGAGGCCGAATGGCACGGCACGCTGGCCGAGTGTGCCAAACACCGCTGTTCGGACATGAGCATCATGCTGATCCGCACCAAAACGCCGATGGCCAGCCAGATCGAGCCCAGCCATCTGCCCACGCCGGAGCAGGCGCAATGAGCACGCAGGACTACAGCATCGTGCTGGCCGGGCATGGCAGCCGCGACCCGGCTGGCATCGCAGAATTCATGGCGCTGGTGGACATCATGCGCCAGCGTGCACCGCAGCGCCGCATCTACCACGGCTTTCTGGAGTTCGCTACGCCCACCATCGACCAGGCGGTGGCAGAAGCGATTGCCGATGGTGCCAAGACGGTGGTGATGACCCCCGGCGTACTGCTGGCCGCCACCCATGCCAAGAACGACATGCCCAGCGAACTGCTGGCGCTGCAACAGGAACACCCGGACACCCGCTTCCACTTTGGCGCGGCCATGGACCTGCACCCGCGCCTGCTGGAGCTGTGCCGCCTGCGCATCATCGAGGCCGAAGCACGCTCAACGCGCACCGTGGCGCGTGGTGACAGCTGCCTGGTGGTGGTGGGCCGTGGCACTACCGACCCGGACGCCAACTCGGAAATCGCCAAGCTCACCCGCATGCTGGAAGAAGGCATGGGCTTTGGCGCGTCCTTTGTCTGCTATTCCGGCACTGCGCGCCCGCTGGTGGCCGATGGCCTGAAAGCGGCCAGCTTATTAGGCTTTGAACGCATCGTGGTGCTGCCTTACTTCCTGTTCGATGGCGTGCTGGTCAAGC
Organism: Aquitalea magnusonii; assembly: GCF_003202035.1. Taxonomy (GTDB): domain Bacteria; phylum Pseudomonadota; class Gammaproteobacteria; order Burkholderiales; family Chromobacteriaceae; genus Aquitalea; species Aquitalea magnusonii. The sequence continues at coordinate 369,281 of NZ_QJKC01000001.1, forward strand.
GTATTTACGGCGCGGTGGACGATCTGGCCGCGCGCTGCCCGGATATCGAAGTGCTGGCTGCGCCTTATCTGGGCGTGCACGAACATGTGGCCGAGGTGTTTCTGGAGCGGGCGCAGGAAGGCGTGGAAGGCCGCGCCAGCATGAACTGCTCGCTGTGCAAATACCGGGTGCAGATCATCGGTTTCGAGCAGCAAGTGGGCACGCCGCAACAAGGCCATCACGGCAAGGTGCGCGGCCTGCTGGCCAAGGACACCGCCCCTGCCGCCGCGCCCGCCTGGCCACCCTATGTGCCGCACCCCATCGAGGCGGAAAGCATGCGCATCATCCGCGAGGGACGCGACTGGTCGGCCTTCCCGGCAGAACAGCACACCGCGCTGCACCGGCTGGTACACACCACCGGCGACTTCAACAGCGTGGACGAGCTGTTTTTCTCGCCCGGCGCGGCCGCCATCGGCATGCGCGCCCTGCTGCGCTGCCGCCGCATCGTCACCGATGTCACCATGGTGGAAACCGGCCTCAAGCGCGCGGTGCTGCAACAGCTGGAAGTGGAAACCTGGTGCGGCGTGCACGACCCGGAAACCTATCTCTTGGCCGAGGCGCACGGCCTCACCCGCTCTGCTGCCGGCATCCGCCGCGCCTGGGAAAAGTTTGGCAATGACGTGATTGTCGCCATTGGTGACGCCCCCACCGCCATCATGGAACTGGTACGACTGGTGCGCGAACACGGCTGGCGACCGCAACTGGTCGTCGGCCTGCCGGTGGGCTTTGTCGGCACCCGCGAATGCAAGGACGCACTGCGCGGCCTGCTGCAAGTGCCGCGCATCACCAATAGCGGCACCCGTGGCGGCTCGCCGTGGGCGGCCACCGTCGTCAATGCGCTGATGATTGACGCCATCGGCCACGTGTACCAGCAGCAACAGGCAGCACCAGAGGCATGACCCACGAACGGCGCGTTCCCTACGACCTGACGGTGCCGGCTCCCAACGGCCTGCGCCGCGGTCGCACCACCGGCAGCTGTGCCACGGCGGCAGTAAAAGCCGCGCTGGCCTGCCTGCTGGACGGGGTGCGCGCCAGCGAAGTGGACATCAGCCTGCCCGACCCGGACTACTACCTCAGCGTGCCGATACAGGCGGTGGACCTGCTGGAACCAGACACGGCCCGCGCCGAAGTGCTGAAAGACGGCGGCGACGACCCGGACAACACCCACGGCGCCACCATTTTTGCCGAGGTGCGGCGCAATGGCAGCGGCCAGCTGCGCTTTATCGCCGCCGAAGGCGTGGGCACGGTCACCCTGCCCGGCCTGCGCATTCCTCCGGGCGAACCAGCCATCAACCCGGTACCACGGCAGATGATGCAGTGGGCGGTGGCCGAGGTGCTGGCTGGCCGTGCCGACCCCGGTTTTGACCTGGCTATCGGCTGCGTGGAGGGCGGGCGCATTGCCAAGCGCACCTTCAACCCCATGCTGGGCATCGTCGGCGGCATTTCCATCCTGGGCACCAGTGGCATTGTCGAGCCGATGTCGCTGGCAGCGTGGATGGCTTCCATCGAGGTGTATATCCGCGTGGCGCTGGGCGATTTGCCTGCCGCCATCGCCTTCACCCCCGGCAAGATAGGCCGTGGCTACGCCGCCGATGTGCTGGGGCTGCCGAAAAAGCAGGTGGTGCAGATTGCCAACTTTGTCGGCAGCTCGCTGGAACAGGCCGAAGCCATCTTGCAGGAACAAGGCCGCGAGCTGGACACGCTATGGGTGCTGGGCCACCCCGGCAAGCTGGCCAAGCTGCTGGACCCCACGGTATGGGACACCCACTCCGGCAAAAGCGCCATGGCCATGGGCGATGTGGCGCAACTGGCAGTGGAGCTGGGCCTGAGCATGGCGCTGGTACAGGCCATCCGCCAGGCCAATACGGTGGAAAACATCGTGCAGATATTGCAAGGCCATCCGCAGGCGCAAGCCTTCTGGATGGAGATAGAACAGCGGGTATCCACCCGCATGCACAGCCGACTGCCCAGCGCCCGCCGCGTGGCAGTGCGGCTGTTCAGCATGGACGGCACGCCGCTGGGCGAGGCCGCCGGAGACACACATGAGTGAACTGGGACATTTCATTGGCGTGGGCGTAGGCCCGGGCCAGGCCGGGCTGATACCGGTGGCTGCGCTGCAGGCCCTGCAGCAGGCCGACATCATCTACCTGCCGCGCGCGCGCGGCAGCGAGCAATCGGTGGCACAGCAATGTCTGGCCGGCCTGCCTGTCGACGCCAGCAAATTCCGTGACGTGGAATTCATCATGGACCCGGACCGCAGCCTGCTGGCCGACCACTACGCCGCGCTGGCCGCCAGCGTGGCCGCCGAACTGGAACAAGGCCGCAACGTCGCTTATCTCACCATCGGCGACAGCATGACCTACTCCACCTACGGCTACCTGCTGGCCGCGCTGCGCGAACGCCTGCCCGGCCTGGCCCACACCACCTTTCCCGGCGTCACCAGCTTTGCCGCCACCGCCTCGGCGCTGTCCTGGCCGCTGGGCGAAGGCAAGGAACGCATGCTGATTCTGCCCTGCCCGGACGACATGGCCGCGCTGGAAGCGGACATCGCCAGCCACGACATCGTGGTGCTGATGAAAATCGGCCAGCGCCTGCCCGACGTGCTGGCCCTGCTGGCGCGGCTGGGCATAGCCCAGCACTGCGCCTTCGCCCGCCGCATCGGCCTGTCCGATGAAATCCTCTGTCCGGATGTCAGCCAGCTGGACGCCTCGGCCAGCGGTTATCTGGCCACCATGCTGATCCGCCGTCAGGCGAGAGAGAAACGTCATTCATGAAAGTCTATTTCATTGGTGCCGGCCCCGGTGCCGCCGACCTGATCACCCTGCGCGGCGCGCGCCTGCTGGGTAGCTGCGGCATGGTGCTGTATGCCGGTTCGCTGGTGCCCACCGACATGCTGCAGCATTGCAGTGCAGGTGCCGAAATTCTCGACACCGCCGAACTGTCGCTGGACCAGCAGGAAGACTGCTACCGCCGCGCCCAGGCCGCCAATATGGACGTGGCCCGGCTGCACTCCGGCGATCCGGCCATCTACGGCGCCACTGCCGAACAAATGCGCCGGCTGGAAGCGCTGGGTATCGAGTATGAAATCGTCCCCGGCGTGTCGTCCTTTACCGCTGCCGCAGCCGCACTGGGCAGCGAACTGACCCGCCCGGCCATCTCGCAGTCCATCATCCTCACCCGCGTCTCCGGCCGTGCCAGCGCGGTGCCGGAGCTGGAATCCATCGCCCGCTTTGCCGAACACCAGGCCACCATGTGCATCTTCCTGTCCGGCCAGCGGCTGAAATATACGGTGGCCGACCTGCTGCTGCACTACCCGCCGGATACCCCGGTGGCACTGGTGCGCCGCGCCAGCTGGCCGGACCAGTCCATCCACCGCAGCACGCTGGGCAAGCTGCTGGAAGAGGTAAAACAGAAAGACTGGCTGCTCACCACCCTGCTGCTGGTGGGTGCCGCGCTGTCGCGCGAAGGCGGGGTGGAATCCAGCCTGTACGCCGCTGGCTTCACTCATATTTTCCGCGATGGCACCGACCGCAAAACCCCGCGCCCCAGCAAACGCAAGCCGGAACTGGCAGCACAATCGGAACAGGACCCGGAGCAGCAAGCCTCGTGAGCCACACCGCCATCTGGACAGTACGCGCATCGGCACTGCCGCTGGCGCAGCAACTGGCCCGCGCGCTGGACGCCACCGTCTACCAACCCTGGCAACAGCCGGATGACAACGCGCGCCAGCAGTTTGCCGCCGTCTTCCACCAGCACCGCCAATGGATATTGCTGATGGCCAGCGGCATTGCCGTGCGCTATCTGGATGGCCTGCCACACAGCAAACTCACCGACCCGGCCGTGGTGGTGCTGGACGAAGCCGCTCGCTTTGCCATTCCGCTGCTGTCCGGCCACGAAGGCGGGGCCAATGCGCTGGCCTACCACGTCGCGCGCCTGACCGGCGCCATCCCGGCCATCACCACCGCAACCGAAGCACTCAAACCGCTGACGCTGGGCATAGGCTGCCGGCGCGGCAAAAGCGCCGACGCCATCGAACAGGCGGTGTTGCAAGCGCTGGCCGGCCGCAGCCTCAGCGAAGTGCGCGAAGTGGCCACCATCGACCTGAAGGCCGATGAACTGGGCCTGCTGGCATTCTGCGCCCACCACGACCTGCCCTTGCGGGTGATTGCCCGTGCCGACGTGGCCGCCCGCGGCTGGACCGGCCAGCCCTCCGCCTGGGTACAGCAGAACGTGGGCGTGGACGGGGTGTGCGAACCTTGCGCGCTGATTGCCAGCCCGCGCGGGCGGTTGCTGGTGCCAAAGATGGCGCGTGAAGGGGTGACGGTGGCGGTAGTGGAGGATGGGTTTGCTGATTTTGGCGTCGTTGAATAAGGAGTTTTGTATCCGCTAAGGGCCGCTCGTGATGCATAAGGGCAAGAATCCGCTCACGCGGATGATGGTTTACATGCCGCTTCCGCGCGGCAAACGGGAAGGAGGGCTTGCCTGGCCAAGCCCTCCTTCACCTCCAAGGCCACCCCGGCAAGCATGGCCTGCGGCTGCCCGACAGGGCCCGTCCGGGGCGAGGCGCGCCTGAACTCGCGATTTGCAAACGTCAAATCGCTCAGACATTGCAGGCGTTTAAGACCTCGCCCCGGCCACCCGTCGGCATGCTTGACGGGGCCCATGGGCGCGTTGGTACGGTGGTTGTTTGGTAAGAACACTGGTCGAAGCTGCCATGGTCTTGGCTAGGCGAGGCCCACGAAGTTAAACGCAGCAGCGGAGGACCACAGTCCAGCACTGCCAGTAATAAATGCAGGATTTACATCAGCAATGCACACCACGCATTGCCCAGACAAACTTTTGGCAGGCCCCGCCTGCACGCAGCAGAAAGCATCACACAATGACCGGAAAACTCTACCTTGTCTCCGTCGGCCCCGGCAGCCGCGAACTGATCCCGCCCATGGTGGAACAAGCGCTGGCCGCCAGCGACGTCATCGTCGCCTACGACCTCTACCTTACATGGATCCAGCCGTGGATTGCCGGCAAGGACATCCGCACCCTGCCGCTCACCCAGGAACGCGACCGCGCCCAGCTGGCACTGGAAGAAGCCCGTGCCGGCAAGACGGTGGCGCTGATTTCCAGCGGCGACATCGGCATCTACGCCATGGCCACGCTGGCTTACGAGGACATGCGCGAGGACGATGTGTTCGACGTGCAGCTGATTCCCGGCATCACCTCGGCCAATGCCTGCGCCTCGCTGCTGGGCGCGCCGCTGTCGCACGACTTTGCCACCCTAAGCCTGTCCGACCTGCTATGCCCGTGGGAGTGGATTGAAAGCCGCGCCCGCCATATTGCCGAGGCCGATCTGGCCGTGGTGTTTTACAACGTGCAAAGCAAGCAGCGCCAGGAAGGCGTGTACCGCATTCTGGACATCATGCTGGAACACAAGCGGCCGGAAACCCTGTGCGGCATCGTGCACAATGCCTACCGCGAAGGCCAGACGGTGGAAATCGTCACCCTGGCCGAGCTGCGCACGCGCCAGTTCAACATGCTCACCTCGCTGGTGATCGGCAACCGCTTCACCCGCCGCAAACGCAACTGGATGTTCACCCCGCGCGGCTATTTCAACTGGCAGAACACCGCCGACACCATTACCGCCGACAGCCTGCCCGGCGCCGCTGCCTGGGTATTTGCCGGCACCAGCGACGGCAATGCGCTGGCACGCCAGCTGGCAGCAGGCGGCCAGCCGGTGATTGTCAGCACAGCAAGCGACTACGGTGCCGAAATCGTCGCCGCCGACAGCCCTGGCCTCACCAGCATCAGCGGGCGGCTGGGGGTAGAGCGTCGCCGCGAGCTGCTGCAACAAAGCCAGGCGCGCTGCATCGTGGATGCCACTCACCCCTATGCCACGGAAATGTCGCAGCAGCTGATGGCGCTGGCACGCGAGCTGGCCCTGCCCTATCTGCGCTACGAGCGCCCCAGCGCTGTCGACCAGCACCCGGCGATTCACTGCAGCAGCATGGCTGAAGCGGCAAAACTGGCGATGCAGCACGGCCAGCGCATTTTCCTGGCCACCGGCAGCAAGGAGCTGGCCAGCTTTGTGCAGGCCGAGGGCGCGGCCGACAAGCAATGGTTCGTGCGGCTGGCACCGGACCCGCAACACCTGCAACGCGCCATCGACCTGGGCATTCCGCGTGCACGCCTGTGTGCCATGCAAGGCCCGTTCTCGCAGGCCGCCAATGAAACCCTGTGGCGCGACTGGCAGATCGACTGCGTCATCAGCAAGCAGTCGGGTGACGCCGGTGGCTACAGTGCCAAGGCGGCTGCCGCTGCTGCGCTGGGCATTCCCTTCATCGTGGTGGACCGTCCGCAGCTGGACTACCCAGCCAGCTTTGCCGACTTTGCCAGCCTGCAAGCCGCACTGGAGCAGCTGGCATGAGCAGCCCGCGCATTCCGGTCACCGTGCTCACCGGTTTTCTGGGCGCGGGCAAAACCACCCTGCTCTCCAATCTGATCCGCGACAGCAAACAACGGCGGCTGGCCATTCTGGTCAACGAGTTTGGCGAGGTGTCCATTGACGGCACCATCCTGCGCACGGACGACAAGGCCGGGGTGGAGATTCACGATCTGGCCAATGGCCTGGTGGCTTACGACGACGACGAGCACTTCCTGCCCACCATGCTGGCCTTGTGGCAGCGCCGCCAGCAGATCGACCATGTGCTGATCGAAACCTCGGGCCTGGCCCTGCCCAGCGCGGTGATGGAGCAGCTGCAAGGCCCGGAGCTGGCAGAACGCTTTGTGCTGGACGCTACGCTGGCCGTGGTGGACACCCCGCTGCTGTTGGCGGGTGACTTCGACAGCGGCCATGGCCAGCAGGACGACGCAGTGGCCAGCCTGTTCCGCCAGCAGCTGGAAAACGCCGACATCGTGGTGCTGAACAAGATAGACCAGCTTGACGACGCCGCCATGCTGCAAGCAGAAAGCACGGTGCGCCAGCTGGCGCCGTCCATCCGCTTTATCGAGTTGGCCTATCAGGCCAAGCTGGACACCCGGCTGACGCTGGGCCTGCATCTGCATGAAGTCAGCGGCAGCGGTCACCGCCATTACGGGCCGGTCTCCAGCCTGCCACTCAATCTGCGCCCGCTGGCCAATCAAACCTTGCTGGACGGCCACAGCCACGGCGGCCTGGCCGCGCACAGTCATGGCCTGGCCACGCACAAGCATTTTCATGAGCAGGACCCGGGCTGGCAGTCGTTTCTGATTCGCAGCAAGGACGCACAGGACGCAGCTCGCCTGCTGGCAGCGGTGGAAACAATTGCCCGCGAGGAAGCGCTGTTGCGCATCAAGGGCCATGCGGCCAGTGCCAATGGAGAGGGCCGGCTGACACTGCAAGCGGTACGCCAGCGCGTACAGCTGCAACAGGAGCCGGAAACCGCCGCACCACGGCAGGCGCAACTGGTATTCATCGGCTACCACCCCAGCCGCCCGCGCATTGTGGAGCGGCTACGGGCACTCACCGGCACTCACTGGCAGTAAGAGTGACTGACAAAAACCCTGTAGCGGCGTTGCGCCTCCTTGCCGTACTGCTTGTACTGTCTGCGTCGGCGCGCCTTGCCACAGGGACGCTGCGCTATTTTTTCAGCCACTCCAGCTGTACCCATAAGCAATAACCCGACTGCTGCATCAGGCCAGCAATCAGAAGGAAAGCACCATGAAAACCGACGCCGACGCCCACCAGCGCATGGTGGAAAAGCGCAAGGCCGGCTTTGAAAAGAAAAAGGCCGCCGCAACCAAGGAAAAAGGCTTGCTCATCGTCCATACCGGCACGGGCAAGGGCAAGAGCAGCGCCGCCTTCGGCATGGGGCTGCGCATTGTCGGCCACGGCATGCAGCTGGGTGTGGTGCAGTTCATCAAGGGCGCGCTGCACACCGCCGAGCGTGATTTGTTCAGCCGCTTCGACAACTGCCGCTTCCTCACCATGGGCGAGGGCTATACCTGGAACACCCAGAACCGCGAGGCCGACATCGCCACCGCACGCCAGGGCTGGGAGGCCGCGCTGGAAATGCTGAACAGCGGCGACTACGACATGCTGATTCTGGACGAACTGAACATCGTGCTGAAGTACGACTACCTGCCGCTGGACGAGGTACTGGCGGCGCTGGCCGCCCGCCCGGCCAATCTGCACGTGGTGATTACCGGCCGCCATGCGCCGCAGGCGCTGATTGATGCCGCCGATCTGGTAACGGAAATGAAGCTGGTAAAGCACCCCTACCGCGAGCAGGGCATCAAGGCGCAAGCCGGTGTGGAGTTCTGACATGGCTATTCGCCACTGCCCGGCGCTATTTATCAGCGCCCCCGCCTCGCATCAGGGCAAGACCACCCTTAGCGCCGGGCTGGCGCGCTACCACCGCCAGCAGGGCCGAACCGTGCGCGTGTTCAAGACCGGGCCGGATTTCCTCGACCCCTATGTGCTGGAGCAGGCCAGCGGCCACACCGTGTACGCGCTGGATTTGTGGATGAACGGCGAGGATGACTGTCGCCAGCGCCTGTATGCCGCTGCCGCCGAAGCCGACCTGATTCTGATCGAAGGCAGCATGGGTCTGTTCGATGGCACCCCCAGCAGTGCCGATCTGGCCCAGCTGTTCGGCATGCCGGTGGCCGCCATCATCGACGCGTCCGGTATGGCGCAAACCTTTGCCGCGGTGGCGCATGGCCTGGCCACCTTCCGCCCCGGCCTGCCGTTTTACGGCGTGCTGGCCAATCAGGTGGCATCTGCCCGTCACGCAGAAATGCTGACCGCCGCCCTGCCCGCCAGCCTTCACTATCTGGGCGCGGTGATGCGCCAGCAGGACATGGGCCTGCCGGAACGACATCTGGGCCTGGTACAGGCGCAGGAAGTGGACGATCTGGAAGCACGGCTGGAGCGCGCCGCTGCCCAGCTGGCCACCACCCGTCTGGCCGCTCTGCCACCCGCAGTCGCCTTCCAGCCTGCCACGGCACCCAGCCTGCCACGGCTGCTGGACGGCGTGCGCATCGCCATCGCCCGCGATACCGCCTTCAGCTTCATCTACCCGGCCAATATCCAGACGCTACAGGCAATGGGGGCCGAGCTGCATGACTTCTCGCCACTGGCCGACGATGCCCTGCCGGACTGCGATGCAGTCTGGCTGCCCGGTGGTTACCCGGAACTGCATCTGGCCGCCCTGACCGGTGCAGAGAGCAGCCGCGCCAGCCTGCATGCCCACGTGGCAGCAGGCAAGCCGCTGTATGCCGAATGTGGCGGCATGCTGTATTTGCTGGACAGCCTGACCGACAAGCAGGGTCAAAGCGGACAGATGCTGGGCCTGCTGCCCGGCCATGCCCGGCTGAATAGCCGCCTGAGCGCGCTGGGTCTGCAACAACTGCAACTGGATGGCGCAGTGCTGCGTGGCCACACTTTTCACTATTCCAGCCTGGATACGCCCATCACCCCGCTCACCCATGCCAGCCGCGCCACTGGCAAGGGACAGGGCGAGCCGGTGTACCGCCACGGCAGCCTGCTGGCCAGTTATCTGCACCTGTACTTCCCATCCAACCCTGCGGCCTGCGCCAGACTGTTCCTGCCATGAATGCCTATCCCCAAACCGACATCGACGCCGTCTACCGCGCCATCCGCGAACGGCGCGACATGCGCCACTTCAAGCCGGACCCGGTGGACCCGGCCCTGCTGCAACGCCTGCTACAGGCGGCGCACCTGGCCCCCAGCGTGGGTTTCATGCAGCCCTGGCGCTTCATCCGCATTAGCGATAGCGCCCTGCGCCAGCAACTGCATGCCGAGGTAGAGGTAGAACGGGTGGCCACCGCCAAGGCACTGGGCCAGCGTGAAGACGAATTCATGAAGCTGAAGGTTGAGGGCATTCTCGACTGCGGCGAGGTGCTGGTGGCGGCGCTGATGGACGGGCGCGAACGCCATGTATTCGGCCGCCGCACCCTGCCGGAAATGGATATCTGCTCCATCGCCTGCGCCATCCAGAACATGTGGCTGGCCGCCCGCGCCGAGGGCATCGGACTGGGCTGGGTATCGCTGTTCGACCCGCAGCGGCTGGGCACGCTGCTGGGCCTGCCGGCCGAGGCCAAGGCGGTAGCCATCCTGTGCATCGGCCATGTCGAGGCTTTCTACGACAAACCCATGCTGGAGCAGGAAAACTGGGCAAAGCGGCAAAACCTGGCCGAGCTGGTGTTTGAAAACGGCTGGGCCCGGCCACACACGCCCGCGGCTTGACCGCCACCGGGCAAATGGCCGCCTTACGCGCAGGCTCAGACCATCGCCGACATACCACGTGGCAACAGCGCTGTGTCAGCCATGCTCAGCGCGCGGCGCTATTGCGATGGCTGCTGAATGGTGTCAGGAACTGCTGGCGGAAATAGTCGCGAAACAAGGCGATGGCCGGGCTGATTTCAGCCTGCGCCTTCCACGCCAGCCCCAGCGTCATCGGCGGCACCTGCTGGTGCAGATTGACCGTTTCAATACGCCGCCCCTCCAGCGACCACGGCCGGTACACCATGTCCGACAAAATGGATACGCCACTACCATTGGCCACCATGCTACGCACCGCTTCCACCGAACTGGTCCGCAGCCTGACCTGTGGCTGCAAGCCGGCCTGCCCCCAATAACGCAAGGCTGTCTGTTCCGCCTCATCCACCGTCAGCATGATATACGGCTCGCGAGCAACATCCTGCAAGCTGGGGGCCGGATGGGACAGTAGCGAGTGCTGTGCCGGCAGCCACAGGCGCCGGGGCGAGCTGATAATGGGCTCCAGCTGCAATGCCGGGTTGTCCACATTGGAGCTGAGCAACACCGCCACATCGAAGTCCTGCTGCAACAAGCCGGCTTCGATCTCGGCGCGCGGCAATTCGTGCAACCGTATTGCCAGCTGCGGATACAGCGCCGCCAGACGCCGCAGATGCGCCGGCAAAAAATACCCCATCACCGTATAGGTGGCCGCCACGGTAAGACAGCCGGCAAAATCGCTTTCCCGCTTGCGCAGCAACATGGCCTCTTCCACATTGGCCAGAATCCCGTAGGCCTGTCCCAGAAAGCGCCGTCCGCAATCGGTGAGCACCATGCCGTGGGGGTGGCGCACAAACAGGCGCACCACCAGCATTTCTTCCAGCTGCCGGATGGCTGCCGTCACTGCCGACTGGGTGATGTTCAGCTGTACTGCCGCCAGGGAAACCTGCCCGGTTTCAGCCGTGGCAACAAAATACTTCAATTGCCGGAAGGAAAATGCCACGGCTATTAGTAGAGGTTTTGCAAATTGAAATTGGCTTTGTAGTGGCCATAGGCGGCGGCAATGCGGTAATAGCGTGCCGTGTCGGCATAGACGGTGGCTTTGGGGGCGACGATATTGCCGCGCCACAGCCAGCGGCCGTAACGGAATAACTGCTCGGCTTCCGGGTTGAGTGGCGGCAGGCGGTCTTGCTCGTAGGCGCAGGTGAAGGCCAGTTTGGCCTGAACGGCAGAGACATCGGGCAGGGTGTGCTGTGGTTGGGCGTGACACGCCGCCAGCAGCAGGGCCAACGTCAGTGCGCCAAGCACAGGACCAAACGAAGACAACGGGCGCATCAGGCGTACTCCATCAGTATCCAGCGCACCGGCTCGACCTGTTCACGGTAGCCGCGCCAGCGGTCCAGCAGCCGGGGGTAGTGCACCGGCAAGTTGGGCATCAGCTTGCCCTGGGTGAAGAAGCGTTGTACTTCAAAGCCTGCTTGGCGGTTGCTGACGCTGTGACCAGGAAACTGGGCATGCCAGATACCGCTTTGCGGGCAAGGCTCGCCGCTATGGCAGGTTGT
>NZ_QJKC01000002.1 GCF_003202035.1 Aquitalea magnusonii
AATCGTGCTGGGAGCCCGGTGCAATGCCTTTGCAATGGCCCTGGCACTCTCTCCCTGCTGTTTCATTGCCATGATGAACCCGCGTTCTTCGGCACTGAGGTGCTCATAAGTTCTTTGCATGCAACAACTTAACCTTTAATTGGTTGGTGTTGCACTTAGCTCTTGAAACCGCCGTACTTTCTTTTGGCGAAGCAAAAGCAAAGTACCTCGACGGCGGGGCGAGACCCGCGATTTGGTTTTTTGCTTTTAGCTGTACGGTGACAACCCAGCGGCGCGCGACTCGCCATGGACGGTGAGGGAAGCCTGCTTGCAAGCACCAGCAGGCGTGGGCAACTGCCGCCCAACACGCTAAGACCGGCGATGCCGCCGAGACATTTGCCGCCCGGCACGGATATTCTGTGCCATCAGGAAAAGATTAACCGCACCGGCGAGTAATTCCAGAAGCTGTACCGTGTAAAAGCTGCGATCAAACTCGCCGGACTGGGCCTTGCTGCAAAGAAAAATCGCCGCCGGAATCAATATCAACAGTCCATTGGCGCCGATGATGGGCATGCGCCGACGTTTGGCCACCAGGGTGGGGAAAGTGCTCTTGCCCCCCATGGCAAAGCCGGTTGCACCAACGATGGCCATGCAGGGAACAAATGCAATCAGCGCATAGCTGATGGCCAGCTTCACACTGGCAACCGCGGCGTGGTCGAAGAAAAGCTCGGCAACCATGGTCGAGGTCCAGAATACCGCAATAAAACAAAAGGCCAGCACGCCGGCAATGGCGTGAACATTACGTTTCATCATGCTCTCCTTGTGGCGGCATCTCATGCAGCTGCGCAATCAGGCGCAAGGTGTGCAGCGTGGTTGCCAGCGCTTGCTCCGTGAATGCCGCGCCGCTTTTGGCTGCATGCACTTGCCAAGCCTGATTGACACGTTCGAACAGCGCACTGCCCTGCGTGCTCAGGCGGTAAAGCGGCGAGCGCAGATGGGACGGATTGGGCAGCTTCTCAAGCAGGCCATCCTCAAGCAGCAGATTCAGTTGTTTTTGTGCGCCCTGGCGCGAAACCCCCATTTGCTCGGCAATTTGCGGGGCGGTTAGCTGGTGGCTGGCCAGGGCAATCGCGCCGAGGATTTGCCACCTGGCGCTGGTCAGGCCGTAGGGTGCGGTGAATGCATCACCCCATTCCAGTAATTTTCCATTTGCCTGGAAGAGCGCGATAACCGTATCTGATAGGAGCTGGGAAATTTCAGTTTGCATCGGGAAAGTCTCGCTGACGACTAAATTGACAACCAGTTTCCAACAATGAAAACCAGTTGTCAATTATTCTGAGTGCACACCATCCTGTGTGTCGATGCAATGCAACAAGATGGCCTGTCAGCGGATTACCACCCTGGCCTGGCGCCAGTGGGGGATGCGTCATTGCGGATGATGAGGTGCTGCCGCTCGTGCCGTCGGCTGCAAGACTAGCCTGGCCAAGCCCTCCTTCACCTCCAAGGCCACCCCACAAGCATGGCCTGTGGCTACCCTCCGGGACCCACCCGGAGCGAGGCGCGCCTGAACTCGCGATTGGCTATCGTCAAATCGCTCAAACAAAGCAGGCGCTTAACACCTCGCCCCGGCCACCGTCGGCATGGTGTCAGGCGGATAGTGGGTTGTTATTCAGGCATGCCCATGACAAATGGCTTGAAAATATGATATTTGAGTAAGATAATGGCCAGCAGCAGTATGAATTGATATACAGCCCCTAGTGCCCGTATAAAAACTGTCAGGCTTTTTGTGCGCACATGCCGTAGCTATCCGTTCAGCCAACCGTTCTGGCCCCACATTTTCCCTGGTAGTTCAAATCCACAAACGACATTTTCTTATGAAACGACTTATTACCTGCATCCTCTCTATTCTGCTGTCTGCTTGCGCCGTTACGCCACCGAAGATCGCAGTAAGTGACCTTGGCAAGTCCCAGGCCGTAACACTTCAAGACATTCACCCTGCAGAAGAAAACAAACGCGAAATATTCAGTTATCTCATTACAAGTGAGCGCTACGGCATCTTCCGACTTGGTGACATTGCCACGGAACCCCGTGCTTTGCGGTTGCTTCAGCATCGCGTGTACGAGCACTTTGGTGATGCATCCCCCATAAGCGTGAAGGTCCATCACTTTGTCGTGTATCAGAACATGCAAGGCTCGCTTCGCGCAGGAGCGCTCGGCTCTGTGTTTGGAGCTGCTGGAGCCGTCCTTGCTTCATCATCTGTCAATAACGATCTTGGAGGCTCTGTTTCGATCATTGACCCAGCACTGTTTACCAGCACTGCCGGTGATAGTGAGTGGAAGCGCGGCATTTCGACTACGCAGGAAAATCCAAATAATGGTGCGTCTTTCGTCACTTGGCTTGACGTGGAGATCAATGGCAAACGGGTATTTGTACGCGGTGTCTCGCCAATGAAAGTACCAGAGGGCAAGGCTCCTTACGTCGTGGCACTCGAATCTACCTACGACTATCTACTGAAGCAGTTCTAAATTAGCCTTGCCAACTGGCCTGCGACACACGGGCGGTAATTGCAAGCGCAACACCATGCCTACGCTCCCCTGCTTAATTGCGGGCTCAAGGCAGACGCCGACATGGCCATACCTTCGGGATTTTCATGAGCCATGTCGACATCCTACGCACTTCGTGCTCTGGTGCCGGTTAAGCAAAGCGCCTGGTCGTCATGGCCGATCTGCAAACTTTACCCGCCAATGGCAACCTCACAAGCATGGCCTGCGGCTGCCCGACAGGTCCCGCCCGAGGCAGGCGCTTAACACCTCGCCCCGGTCACCCGTCGGCATGCTTGACGGACCCACTGATTTCATTGCTTCAAATGAGAATCTGCCAAGGCATGGTCAAGCAGGCTGGAAGATTGTGTTTTCTATACTGAAACACTGACAAATGACTTGAAGTGCGTGATATGCGTACATGGCAATCAGCGACAGTAATAACTTTAATATTAAGAACTTGCCGTCCGGCCAAAATCACCATCTCAAGCCTCGTCCTACCCACATCTGATATTTAAGCGATGTTGACATCCAAGTAGATATTTGATGTTTTACCACTCAGCCGTACGGGAGTTGATTTGAAAAATTTCATTATCTTGCCGATAGCCACCTGCCTCACATTAGGATGCACATCCACATCCACTCCCGAAAATCAGAATCTTTCCGATGTTGCATTTGTAAAAAAAGCCACTCTTACGGAGGCAGTATCCAAAGTCATAAAATCAAAACCATCAGCCATATTCGATATCTACGTGGAGTGGGGTATAATGCCTGGAGTGTATTTGGCCGACAAAGAAAATGAATATGGTACTTTCTATCTTGGAGCGGGCCGATCCTTTTTCGAAAAAGGTGGAAAAGACTCCCCATATCGACTTCGCAAAGGCGGATTTTGGCTCCCAAAAGGAAAAAATGACACTCCGAAGATTTTTTACATTTTTGAAACAGAAAATGTTGTAACATACAATATAGATACCACCGCATTAACCATTAACAATGTAAATAATCAGAATAATCCAGGCAAATTTAGTGCGACAAAAGCGCAATTAGTGGGGGGCGCCATAGGAATGGGAATTGTAAACGCTATAATCGATGCTGAAACCGAATCAATGAAAGGAAAAAGATTCTTTATTCCCAATGTAGAAAATGATTCAACTGTAGAAAAATTGAAATCGATCAATATTGATTATTAATTCGCCTTGCACCTAGCCTCCACCGCTACGCACATTCCTGCCTTTAAGGCATGCAAGCGAGTTCCGACATTCCCCGTTGGAAGGCGCGCCTGAACTCGCGATTGGCTAAGGTCCAATCGCTCAAACAGGGCAGGCGCTAAGGAATACTGGCCCGCACCTGGCTTGCTGCGCGCCTTGCGCCGCAGTGGCAAACCGCTGGCGCGGCACTTGCATGACTGGTTGAACAGGCTGCTGCCGGCACTGGCGCAGCAGATTGCCGCGGCGCAAGGTATTGCCGTGAATAATGGCGAGTTGTTGGGGCTGGCCGCTGCCTGTCATCAGCGTTTGCATCGCCGGCTGGCCCGACAGCTGCTGCGTGCGGAACAGGCAGCCTGCCCGGTGTGACATCCGGCAGGGGCAGGCTGAGTGGGTAATGGCGCTGGCTGGCGACAGCTAAGCGTGACGCCAGCTGAACTGCTGAAAGGCCTGATGCCAGTAGTCCAGCACGGACGGGCCTGGCCAGCAGCTGGCATC
This sequence comes from Aquitalea magnusonii, assembly GCF_003202035.1. Lineage (GTDB taxonomy): Bacteria > Pseudomonadota > Gammaproteobacteria > Burkholderiales > Chromobacteriaceae > Aquitalea > Aquitalea magnusonii. Next base: position 4,223 of record NZ_QJKC01000002.1, read on the forward strand.
AAACAGCGCCTGCCCTGTGCCATCCCGCCCCTGCTGCAAAGCGGCGTGGCGCACGCCTTTGGCCTGCAGGTTGTCGGCCAGCCGGTACAGGCTGTCTGCCGTCATTACGCGCGGGTCCAGTGTGGTGCGGCATTCCAGTTCAGCGGCGCTGTCCAGCGCAATATCCAGCGCCTGCCACATGCGGGCTTCGCTGCCCGGCACACCGGTGACAGCATCCACCCCGCCGGGGGCGGCCTTGATGTCCAGCCCGATCCAGTCCACCAGCCCGGCCACCGCGGCCAGCCGCTGCGGGTAGATGCCGGCGGTGTGCAGGCCGATGGCCAGCCCCGGCTGGCGGGCGTCGTGCATCCAGTCTGCCAGCTGCGGGGCCAGCGTGGGCTCGCCACCGGAGAACACCACGCCGTCCAGAAAACCGACGCGCGCCGCCAGCATGCTGCGCACCTGTGGCCAGTCCAGTTTCCCGGCACTGCGGGCTTGCAGGCCGGGGTTGTGGCAATAGCCGCAGCGCCAGGGGCAGCCGGCGACAAACACGGTGGCCACCAGCCGTCCCGGCCAGTCGCAGCTGGAAAACGGCTCGATGCCGGCCAATGGCAAGCCGGGCTCAGTGATGCAGATGCTGTTCATCAAAATGCAGGCGTTCGGCAAACTCGCCCTGCTTGCCCACATTGAAGGCCGAGACTGGACGGAAATAGCCCATCACGCGGGTCCACACTTCGCAGCGGGTACGCAGGGCCGGGTCGAGTTGTGCGGTGCTGATGACCTGGGGGTGTCGGGTTGGGGTTGTCATGGTGTTCTCCTGTAAAGGGACGGGTGAAAGCGTGTCAGCCTCAGCTGGCGGCAGTGGCTGCCATGGTGCGGACCAGCAGTTCGGCATCGCACTTGGGGCAGTATTCGTGGTGGCCACTCAGATAGCCATGCTGCGGACACACCGAGAAGGTGGGGGTGACCGTGACATAGGGCAGCCGGAAGCGTTGCAGCGAGCGGCGCACCAGCTGCTTGCAGGCTGCACTGCTGCTGATCGCCTCGCGCATATACAGGTGCAGCACGGTGCCGCCGGTATAGCGGCGCTGCAGCGGCTCCTGGTGGCTGAGCGCGGCGAAGGGGTCGTCGGTATGGCCGGCGGGCAGCTGGCTGGAATTGGTGTAGTAAGGCTGGGCGTCCGTGCCGGCCTGCAGGATGCCGGGGTAGCGCTTGCGGTCTTCGCGGGCAAAGCGGTAGGTGGTGCCCTCGGCCGGGGTGGCTTCCAGGTTGTACAGATGGCCGGTGCTTTCCTGCATTTGCACCATGCGCGCACGGATGTGGTCGAGCAGCTCCAGCGCCAGCTGCTGGCCATGGGCGGTGGTGATGTCGTCGGCATCGCGGCTGTAATTGCGCACCAGCTCATTGATGCCGTTTACGCCGATGGTGGAGAAGTGATTGCGCAGCGTGCCGAGATAGCGCCTGGTGTAAGGATAGAGGCCATCGTCCATCCAGCCCTGTACCCGCCGGCGCTTGATTTCCAGGCTGTCGCAGGCCAGGGCCAGCAGGCGGTCGGTTTCGGCCAGCAGGCCGGCCCAGTCGCCGCAAAAGCGGTAGCCCAGCCGTGCGCAATTAAGGGTGACCACGCCTAGCGAGCCGGTCTGTTCGGCACTGCCAAACAGGCCGTTGCCGCGCTTGAGCAGTTCGCGCAGGTCCAGCTGCAGCCGGCAGCACATGGAGCGCACCATTTGCGGCTCCAGATCGGAATTGAGGAAATTCTGGAAATACGGCAGGCCGTAGCGGGCCGTCAGCTCGAACAGCAAATCGGCATTGGCGCTGTCCCAGTCGAAATCCGGGGTGATGTTGTAGGTGGGGATGGGAAAGGTGAAGGCGCGGCCATGGGCGTCGCCGCTGGCCATCACCCGCAGAAAGGCGCGGTTGATGCGGTCCATTTCCGGCTGGCAGTCGCCATAGCAGAACGGCATTTCCTCGCCGGCAATCAGCGGGATCTGTTCCGCCAGGTCGGCCGGGCAGCGCCAATCGAAGGTGAGGTTGGTAAATGGTGTCTGCGTGCCCCAGCGCGAGGGCACATTCAGGTTGTAGACAAACTCCTGCATGGCTTGCTCCAGCTGGGCATCGCTCAGGCCATCGCGCTTGATGAAGGGGGCCAGGTAGGTGTCCACGCTGGAAAAAGCCTGTGCGCCGGCCCATTCGTTTTGCAGGGTGCCCAGAAAATTCACCATCTGCCCCAGCGCCGCGCTCAGGTGGCGCGGCGGGGCCGATTCCACCCGGCCCGGCACGCCATTGAAGCCTTCGTGCAGCAACTGGCGCAGCGACCAGCCGGCGCAGTAGCCGGCCAGCACATCCAGATCATGCAGGTGGAAATCGGCCTCGCGGTGGGCCTGGGCCACTGCCGCCGGGTAGATGCCATCCAGCCAGTAGTTGGCGGTGAGCTTGCCGGCGGCATTCAGAATCATCCCGCCCAGGCTGTAGCCCTGGTTGGCATTGGCAGAGACGCGCCAGTCGGCGCGGCTGAGGTATTCGTCCAGCGTGGCAAGCGGACTGACCATGACAGGTTTTTTCATAACAATATGTAGTGCCTTGAAATTTTCAGACACTATATATTGATTTTTAGCGCAGCAAAGTCACAGCTGGAAAAGGCTTGATGCGGATCAAGTGCCGCCCCTGCCGGCCACTTGCACCAGGGTGGCACCGGTTTTTCATGCTGCTGTCTTGTAGGGATTGCCCTACAGGACTACAGCATTTTTCCTGACAGTAAAATCCGCAGCCCCCCGATACCCCTGCTGTCATCCACTTTTTACAATTCAGTCATCACCATTTAAACAGGAGTGGTCATGGCTGAAACGAACGCAAGCGACATCCTGGTCCGCTTCAAGAACGTACAAAAGAGCTACGACGGCGAGACCCTGATCGTGAAGGATCTCAATCTGGATATCCGCAAGGGCGAATTCCTGACCCTGCTGGGTCCGTCCGGCTCCGGCAAGACCACCAGCCTGATGATGCTGGCCGGCTTTGAAACCCCGACCGCCGGCGAGATCATGCTGGGCGAGCGTTCGCTCAACCGCGTACCGCCGCACAAGCGCGATATCGGCATGGTGTTCCAGAACTACGCGCTGTTTCCGCACATGACCGTGGCCGAGAACCTGGCTTTCCCGCTGAAAGTGCGCGGCATGGACAAGACCGACGTCACCGAGCGCGTCAAGCGTGCCCTGTCCATGGTGCAGCTGGACAAGTTTGCCAACCGCTACCCCGGCCAGATGTCCGGTGGCCAGCAGCAGCGCGTGGCCCTGGCCCGCGCCCTGGTATTCGAGCCGCAACTGGTGCTGATGGACGAACCGCTGGGTGCGCTGGACAAGCAGCTGCGCGAACACATGCAGATGGAAATCAAGCATCTGCACGAACGGCTGGGCGTGACCGTGGTGTATGTGACCCACGACCAGAGCGAAGCGCTGACCATGTCCGACCGCGTGGCCGTGTTCCATCAGGGTGAAATCCAGCAGATCGACAGCCCGCAAGGCCTGTACGAGCATCCGCGCAATACCTTTGTCGCCAACTTCATCGGTGAAAACAACCGCCTGCATGGCAAGCTGCTCAGCCGCGATGGCGAGCGCTGCACCGTGGGCCTGGAAAACGGCGAGCGCGTGGAAGCCATGGCCATTCACGATGCCGCCCCCGGCGCACCGGTATCGCTGTCCATCCGTCCGGAACGCATCAAGCTGAACGTGGCGCAGGAGCAAAACCGCTTCTCCGGCCGCGTGCGCGAATTCATCTATCTGGGCGACCACGTGCGCATCCGCATGGAAGCCTGTGGCAACTCCAGTTTCATCGTCAAACAGCCTATCGCCACGCTCGACCCCAAGCTGGCAGTGGGCGATGTGATTTCGCTGGGCTGGAATGTAGAACACGTAAGAGCGCTCGATCCCGTCGAACTGGCCGAGTGAGTGCGTGCGAGTGAGTAAGGTGTAGCTGTAGTCCTAAAACAATAGGAGATCTATCAAATGAAGAAATGCATGAAAGCTCTTTCGCTGGCCGTGGTTGCTGCTTGCTGTGCTCAGACTGCCCTGGCCGGTGACCTGACCGTGATTTCCTTCGGCGGCGCCAACAAGGCTGCCCAGGAAAAGGCCTACTACGCCCCCTTCACCAAGGCTACCGGCATCAAGGTAGTGGGCGGCGAGTACAACGGCGAAATGGCCAAGGTCAAAGCCATGGTCGACACCAAGAGCGTGTCCTGGGACGTGCTGGAAGTGGAATCCCCGGAACTGGCCCGCGGTTGCGATGAAGGCATGTTCGAAAAGCTGGACTACAGCAAGATCGGCAACAAGGCTGATTTCGTACCGGGCGCTGCCCAGTCCTGCGGTGTGGGCATCTTCGTATGGTCGACCGTACTGGCCTACAACGCCGACAAGCTGAAGGTTGGCCCGACCAGCTGGAAGGATTTCTGGGATGTGAAGAAATTCCCGGGCAAGCGCGGCATGCGCAAGGGTGCCAAGTACACCCTGGAAGTAGCGCTGATGGCTGACGGCGTGGCACCGAAAGACGTGTACAAGGTACTGGCCACCCCGGCCGGCGTGGACCGCGCCTTCAAGAAGCTGGACCAGCTGAAGCCGAACATCCAGTGGTGGGAAGCCGGCGCGCAACCGCCGCAGTACCTGGTATCCGGCGACGTGGTGATGAGCTCGGCCTACAACGGCCGTATCGCCAACACCCAGAAGGAAGGCAAGAACCTGAAGATCGTCTGGAACGGCGGCATGTATGACTTTGATTCGTGGGCCATCCCGAAGGGCTCGCCGAACAAGGACGCTGCGCTGAAGTTCATCGCTTTCGCCAGCAAGCCGGAAAACCAGAAGGTGTACTCGCAGAATATCGCCTACGGCCCGACCAACAAGAAAGCCGTACCGCTGCTGGACTCGAAGCTGGTGGCTGACCTGCCGACCGCTCCGCAAAACATCAAGAGCGGTGTCGCCGTGGATGTGGCTTTCTGGGCTGACTTCGGCGAATCGCTGGAACAACGCTTCAACGCCTGGGCTGCCAAGTAAGCAGCTGCAACACGCATGACTGCTGCCGGCTCTTTTATATCCGGCAGCAGGTCCGCCCCCTCGGGGGTTCATCCCCAGGGGGTTTCACCCCTTACCTGATCCGGAGCCGGAAGAATGACCGCTTCCTCTGCACCCACCACCGCTGTCGCAGCCACCCTGCCGGAGGCCGGCCGTTCGCTGAAACAGAAGCTGGCCCGCGCCGAGCGCATGAACAAACTCAAGTCCCAGCTGCTGATCCTGCCGCTGGTGCTGTTTATCCTGCTGGTATTCGTGCTGCCCATTACCAGCCTGTTATTCAAGAGCGTCAACAACCCGGAAGTGGTGGACGCCATGCCGCACACGGTCAAGGCCATCTCCAGCTGGAGCGGCCGCGCCCTGCCGCCGGAAACCGTGTATGCCGCGGCAGCACAGGACATCCAGCAAGCACACGATGACCAGAAGCTGGGTGATCTGGGCAAACGCCTGAACATGGAAGTGGCCGGCTACCGCAGCCTGCTCAACAAGACTGCCCGTGCCCTGCCGATGGACCCGGCCCCGAAATCCTACAAGGACGCGCTGACCAATCTGGACGAGCGCTGGGGTGACCCGGCCTACTGGCAGGCCATCCGCCGCAACACCAGCAGCCAGACCCCGTTCTACCTGCTGGCCGCCATGGATCACCGCATCGATGATCTGGGCGAAATCAGCCGCTCCGCCCCGGACCAGGCCATTTACCTGGACATCTTTACCCGTACTTTCTGGATGAGCCTGGTGGTGACCGCCATTGCGCTGGCCCTGGCCTACCCGCTGGCCTACCTGCTGGTCAACCTGCCCACCCGCACCAGCAACCTGCTGATGATCCTGGTGCTGCTGCCGTTCTGGACCTCCGTGCTGGTACGGGTTGCCGCCTGGATCGTGCTGCTGCAATCCGGTGGCCTGATCAACTCCACCATGCAATGGCTGGGCCTGATCGATCATCCGCTGCAACTGGTGTTCAACCGCACCGGCGTGTACATCTCCATGGTGCACATCCTGCTGCCCTTCATGATCCTGCCCATCTACAGCGTGATGAAAGGCATCTCCCCCAGCTATATGAAAGCCGCCATCTCGCTGGGCTGCCACCCGTTTGCCAGCTTCTGGCGCGTGTACTTCCCGCAGACCGTGGCCGGTATCAGTGCCGGTGCGCTGCTGGTGTTCATCCTGTCCATCGGCTACTACATCACCCCGGCCCTGCTGGGTAGCCCGAACGACCAGATGGTGAGCTACTTCGTGGCCTTCTACACCAACACCTCGATCAACTGGGGCATGGCTACCGCACTGGGCGGCCTGCTGCTGGCCGCCACCATGATCCTGTACATCGTTTACAACTGGCTGGTAGGCGCCAAGAGCCTGCGCCTGGGCTAACCCTCACCCTTCACGGAGACATAACCATGCTGAACCCGACCATGTCGCCCATCGAAAAGGTGTGGCACTACGTTCTGCGCATTACCAGCGGCCTGACCCTGCTGTTCCTGATCATGCCGGTGCTGGTGATCATTCCGCTGTCCTTTAACGAAGGCTCTTTCCTGGTGTACCCGCTGACCGGCTTCTCCTTCCGCTGGTATCAGGACCTGTTCAGCGCACCGGAGTGGATCCGCTCCTTGCAGAACAGCATGATCGTGGCCCCGGCCGCCACCGTGCTGGCCATGGTATTGGGCACGCTGGCCTCCATCGGTCTGACCCGTGGCGAATTCCGTGGCAAGGGCATCATCATGTTCCTGCTGATTTCGCCGATGGTGGTGCCGGTGGTGATTGTCGGCGTGGCCAGCTACCTGTTCTTTGCCCCGCTGGGCATGGACAACAGCTACACCACGCTGATCCTGGAACATGCCGCGCTGGGCGTACCCTTTGTCATCATCACCGTGACCGCCACCCTGCAGGGCTATAACCACAACCTGACCCGTGCGGCAGCCAACCTGGGTGCTTCGCCCATCACCACCTTCTTCCGCATCACCCTGCCGCTGATTGCGCCGGGGGTGATTTCCGGTGCGCTGTTTGCCTTTGCCACCTCGTTTGATGAAGTGGTGGTGACGCTGTTCCTGGCCGGCCCGGAACAGGCCACCCTGCCGCGCCAGATGTTCAGCGGCATTCGCGAAAACCTCAGCCCCACCATTGCGGCAGCGGCCACCTTGCTGATCGGCTTCTCCATCCTGCTGCTGCTGACACTGGAATGGCTGCGCGGCCGCAGCGAGCGTCTGCGTACCAGCTGATTGCAAACATTCCCTCATCTGCTCCATCCATTGCAGAGCATTGCAGGCCGGCCATAACAGGTCGGCCTGATTTTTGTCAAGAAATCATTATTCAGTTTGCCGGCGGAACCGCTGTTGCTTGTAATCCGCGGCCAGCAGCTTAGTATTCAGGAAGTCTGCGCCCCGTGCGCCCATTCCTGTGCAAGTTTGTTTATGCGACTTATCCCGGCATTAAGCCTGCTCCTTGTTAGCTCCTCCCTGTTTGCCGCCCCGGGCAGCGACTCGGCCACCTGGGAATACCAGGTCAAGCCGGGGGATTCGCTGTGGTCGTTTGCCGACCAGCACCTGTCCTCTCCCGCCTATGTGCCGCGCCTGCAAAGCCTCAACCACATTGCCGACCCCTACCGCCTGACGCCGGGCAGCCGGATCAAGGTGCCCTATCCCTGGGTCAGGCAGCATCCCTCCAGCGCACAGATCGAAGAGTTTTCCGGCGAGGTCAGCGCACACGATGCCAAGGGCAAGCCGCTACCCATCAACAAGGACATGCGTTATCCCAAGGGCGTACAGTTCCAGACCGGCAACGACGCCATGCTCAAGCTGCGCTTTGAAGACGGCTCCACCCTGCTGCTGAACGCCAATTCCAGCGCCCAGCTGCAAAACGAAATCTACTATCCCAGCACCGGCTCGGCCAAAACCGAAATCAAGCTGGACAAGGGCAATGCCGGCAGCTCGGTGATTCCCAACATCCTGATGCCCAACCGCTACCAGATCCGCACGCCATCGGCGGTCACCACCGTGCGCGGCACCGAATTCCGCGTCAATACCGAGTCGGTCAGCGCCACCATGACCGAGGTGCTGCGTGGCAAGGTCAGCGTCAGCGGCAAGAGCAAGGCCCAGGTCGATGTCCCGGCCGGCTTTGGCACCCTGGCTTCAGGCTCCGGCAAACCCAGCGCCCCGGAGGCCCTGCCTGCCGCCCCGGATCTGGGCCCGCTGCCGGCAAGCAGCAGTTTCAACCCGCCCCTGCTGAAATGGGCGGCCGACCAGCAGGCCGTGGCCTACCGCATCAAGCTGCGCGGGCCGGGCGAACATGGCCGCCTGCTGGCTGAACGCACGGTGGCCGCTCCGCAGCTGTTCCCGGCACTGCCCGCCAATGGCGAATACCTGCTGTCGGCACGCGCACGCAACCAGCACGGACTGGAAGGCTACGACAGCAGCAAGACCTTTACCCTGGCCGCCTTCCCGCCACCGCCGCTGCTGTTTGGCACCGCCGGCGTGCAGGAAATCCGCACACAGTCGCTGCCGCTCAAGCTGCTGGCCAGCCCGCAGCAGCCCGTGCAGCTGCAATTGTCCCGCAGCAGCGACTTTGCCAGCATCAGCCAGAGCCTGACGCTGCAGGACGGCGACATCACCCTGCAGCTGCCGGACAAGGGCCAGTGGTTCTGGCGCGTGGCGCGGCTGGATGAACAGGGCCAGCCCGGCCCGTACAGCGATACCCAGCAAGTGCTGGTCAAGGGCCTGTTCTCCAGCATCGGCAACAACACCCCGGCCCTGCTGGGGCGGCGTTACCCGGTGAGCGGAGCCCGCTACACGCTCAAGCTGGCGGATAATCCGACCATGCAAAACATCAGTTATCACGACACCCGGCCGCAGCCGGCCTGGCTGCTGGACACACTGCCGCGCGGCCAGTACTTTGCCCAACTCGAAATCAATGGCGATGATGGATATCACGCGGTGGAAGCGATTGAAAAAATCAACATCCAATGAGCAATCGCATAAAATACGCGCATGCCATCACCGATAAAACACCGGTCATATCAACTGCTGCCGCTGCTGGCGGGGCTGCTCGGCCTGCTGCTGGCGCTGACCGGTGCCGTGCAGCGGCTGGATTACTGGTTTTACGATGCGGCGCTCAGCCGGCACACCCTGCACAAGAGCGCCGATGATCCCATCCTGATCGAAGTGGACAACCGCAGCCTGGCCGAGATGGGCAGCTGGCCCTGGCCACGCGAGTTGCACGCCCGCCTGATCGATCAGCTGCAATACGCCAAGGCCGTCGGCCTCGACATCGCCCTGGCGGAAAGCACGCTCGCCAGCAACCAACCCGACCAGTCGCTGGCTGCGGCCATCCGCCGCAATGGCAAGGTGGTCAGCCCGGTGTTTCCGGAAAGCGCCGGCGACACCCTCACCGAAACCCGGCCGATACCCTTACTGGCGGCGGCCTCCAACCGGCTGGGACACACCGACTTCGAGCGCGATAACGACGGCGTGATCCGCCGTACCTATCTGATGGCCGGTCTTGGCTCTGCCGACTTTCCCGGCTTTGCCAAGGCAGTGTACGAGGTGGCACAGGGCCTGCCCGCCCCGGCCCTGAAACTGCCCTTCCATGGCAGCGACGAATCCTGGGTGCGCGACGACGAAGTACTGGTGCCGTTTGGCAATGGTGCCGAACCCTTCGAACGCATGTCGTATATCGATGCCCTGTCCAATGCCGAGCGCGAGACTTTCCGCAACCGCATCGTGCTGATCGGGGTGACCGCCGCCGGGCTGGGGGATATGCACACCACCCCGATTTCCGCCAATTCGGCCGGCATGCCCGGCGTGGTGATCAATGCCTATCTGCTGCGCGGCCTGCAGGATAACAGCCTGATCCGGCCATTGAACCTGCTGCGCCAGGGGCTGCTGACCCTGCTGCTGATCGTGGCACTGGACTACCTGCTGACCCCATGGAGCCGGCAACGAACGGTGCTGCTGGCTTATCCCGCCGCCACCCTGCTGGTGGCCGGCGCATCCATGCTGCTGCTAAACCTTGGCCATATCTGGTTCGCTCCGGCCAGCAGCATGCTGGTACTGGTGCTGGCCGGCCTGACCCGCTTCATCATCCGCCAGGCCAGCCTGCAGACGCTGGCCACCACCGACGGGCTGACCCAGCTGGCCAACCGCCGCCATTTTGACGAAGTGTTCATTCCGGCCATCGAACGCCAGCGCAACGCCCAGCAGCCGCTGGCCTTTGTCCTGCTGGATATTGACCACTTCAAGCTATACAACGACCAGTACGGTCACTATGCCGGCGACATGGTACTCAAGCGCGTGGCCCATGTGCTGCGCGAATCATTCCAGCGCAAGGGCGAATTGCCGGCACGCCTGGGCGGCGAAGAATTCGGCGTGCTGATGCCCGGCGCCACCATGCAGGATGCGGTCGATGCCGCCGAAACCTTCCGCCAGCGGCTGGAAGACCTCGACCTGCCGCATGATGGCAGCCCGCTGCACAAGGTGACTTGCAGCATCGGCGTGGCTGCCCGCATCCCCCAGCAAGACGACACGGCCCAACGCATCTACGAAGAAGCCGATGGCGCCCTGTATATCGCCAAGCGCTCCGGCCGCAATGTGGTCAGCCCGGCATCCAGCTAGCCGGCAATGTCCGAGAGATGTCCATAAAAAAGGCAGCCATCAGGCTGCCTTTTGCATGAGTGCTAATCTTGCGGACAGAGCACCAGCCAGTCCTCTTCCCCCACCGTCAGATGGCAGGCCAGCCGCCAGCCGGATGACACATCCGGCCAGCACTCGGTGCCAGCGGCGGCCTGGTCGATCAAGCCGGCCCGCAGCAGGACATTGCGCTCCTTGCGCCCCAAGCTCACCGGCTGCAGCGGGCCGCCATGACTGATACGCACCTTGCAGGTGCCACATGTCCCCTGCCCGCAGCGCCAGTGCAGCGGGACCTCCGCCAGCCTCGCCACATCCAGCAACAGTTCACCGGGCTGGGCCTCCAGCTCGGCCAGCAGCCGCTGCTGCTGGTCGACAAATCGCAGCTGCGGCATGGCTAGCAGCCGAAGCGCCCGATCGGCAACAGCTCCAGCAAATCGCCCGGCTGCACCTGCTGGCCGGCCGCCAGCCGCACCAAACCGTCGGCCCAGGCGCAGGAGGTCAGCACACCGGAGCCCTGGTTGGGGTAAGGCTGCAGCTGCCACTGGCCATCCTGCTGCACCAGCTTCACCCGCAGGAATTCCTCGCGCCGGCTGTCGGGGCGGTCCCAGACAAATCCGGCCGGATACTGCCGGGGTGCCTGGCCGATATCGGCCAGCAGGCCGGCACAGCGCTGCAGATAGGGTTTGACCAGCACCTGATAAGTGACAAAGCCGGACACCGGATTGCCCGGCAGGCCGACAAAGCCCGCCTGGCCAACCCGGCCGCTGGCCAGCGGCTTGCCCGGCTTGATGGCGATTTTCCACAAGTCGAGCGCCCCTTCGGCCTCGACTGCCGCCTTGACGTGGTCTTCCTCGCCTACCGACACCCCGCCGCAAGTCATGATGACATCCGCCAGCGCGGCAGCGTCCTGCAGGATTTCGCGGGTGCGGCTGAGCGAATCGGGCACGATGCCCAGATCGGTCACCTCGCAGCCCAGCTGCATCAGCTCCGGCACCAGCCAGTAGCGGTTGGAGTTGTAGATCTGTCCGGCGGCCAGCGGCTGCCCCGGTTCGACCAGCTCGTCACCGGTAAAGAACACCGCCACCCGCAGCGGCCGGAACACGGTCAGCTCGGCCACACCGATGGAGGCTGCCAGGCCCAGATGCGCGGCAGTCAGTTGCTGCCCGGCGCTCAGTACTTGGCTGCCGCGGCGGATATCCTCGCCCGCACGGCGGATATTCTGTCCGGGACGGGGACTCTGGCTGAACGCCACCCGGCCATCGGCTTGCAGCTCGGCCATTTCCTGCATCACCACGGCATCGGCACCGGCAGGAATGGGCGCACCGGTAAAGATGCGCGCCGCGGTGGCCGCTTGCAGCGGCTGCGGCTGGCAACCGGCAGCAATGCGTTGTGACAGCGGCAGCGGCTGGCCGGCATCCGCGGTATTGAGGGCATAGCCGTCCATGGCGCTGTTGTCGTGCGGCGGCACATCCAGGCTGGCCAGCAGCGGCGTCGCCAGAATGCGACCCAGCGCCTGCAGCAGCGGAACGGTTTCGGTAGCGGTAAGCGGCCTGGCGCGCTGTAGCAGCCAGTCGCGGGCTTGATCAACGGTGAGCATCTTGATGTTGTTCCAGCAAGGCAAGAATGAAACGGACAAGGCCGGCGGCATCGTTCCGGGTAAAAGCGGGTAGCGCAGTCGCCAGTGGTGCATCGGAAACCACCGCCAGCACCTGAGCATCGTCGAGGTAAAGCGGCGCATGGCCCAGCGCCGGATCATACACTTCCAGCTTGGGAATGGCTTCGTGCTTGAAGCCTTCGGCCAGCACCAGATCACAGGGACGCAGGGCTGCGACATGGGCGGCCAGCGGCGCATCATTGCCCTGCGGCAGGGTTTCCACCAGCAGGCGGCGCTGCGCCCCTGCCAGCAAGACCTGCCGCGCGCCGGCCTGGCGATGCCGCCAGCTGTCCTTGCCGGGCTGGTCCCAGTCCACATCGTGGTGCGTGTGCTTGATCACGGCCACATCCACGCCAGCGGCCAGCAGCAGCGGAATGATTTTTTCCAGCAAGGTGGTCTTGCCGCTGCCGGAATAGCCGGCGACTCCCAGAACATACATGGCGGCGCTACTCGATAAAATGGGGCAGGAGCGCATCATAACATGTGCCCCTGCCCCATCATTCAGCCGGATGACCTAGTTATTCGGTACTCAGGCCACCGCCCGGGCAAAATGAGTCGTCTGCTCCTCGGGCTGTTCGAAACGCTTCCAGTCCACGATCATCACCTGGCTCAGCCCGCAATCCAGCGCCAGTTGCGCCTCGATTTCTTCCAGCACCTGATGACAATGGATACTGCCATTGATGGCGACTTCGGCACGCCGCATGACCGTGTCGTCGGGCGTGACAAACCAGATGCAATAGCGACTCATGCTGCCCCTCCTTCCTGTAGATGCACTTACCTTACCAATATCGGTGCAAGCGGCAGCAAACTGCAAGTTTTCGACCACGGCAAAGCCATGGCAACCGTGACTAGGGATGGAAAACACCACAAACCACCCGCCCTGCACTTGCCCTTGCGCACCCGGCAGGCTAGTGCCGGGCCGCGCGCGCTAGGCTCCCAGCAGATTGCCCTTGCCTAGCGGGCTGGCCCCGGCGATCTTAGCCACCGTGCCACCACAGGTGACATAGGGATGGCGGGCAAACACATAGAACACCCCGGCCGTGCCCGCGCGCAGGATGGTGCTGCTGCCGCTGACGGGGTCGATCACCTCGGCGATGGCATCGCCCGCCTGCACCACGCTGCCCAGCTCGGCCAGGCTGACAATCACCCCGGCATGCGGCGCGATCAGGGTTTCCGAGCCATCCAGCGGCGTGGCCGGATGCGGCAGTGCCGGGACCGGCCGCGCTGCGCCACGGATCACGCCGCAGCCGGTCAGGTAATGCAGAATGGCCTGACTGTCCTGATCGGCCAGCGCATGGCTGACATCACCCTCGCCGCGCAGCTCCACCGTCACCGCCACGCTGTCGAATGGCACGGGGAATTGCGGCAAGGCAGCTCGAATCTTGGCCCAGGGCAGGAAGATCGCTTCGTCGAAGGGCATCACGCCATAGGCATCGGCCAGCAGGGACGCCCCGCATTGCAGGTGGGCAGCCAGCGCCTCCACCAGCGGCCAGTGCTCGCTATGCGCGTAAATATGTACCGGGCCGGCAAAGTCGCAGTGCAGGTCCAGCACCAGATCGGCATCGATGGCCAGCAGATGCAGGGTCTGGCGCAGGCTTTGCAGCTCGGTGTTGACCGGCTCGGCCGCAATGGCAGCACGCAGCGCCTGGCGGATGATGTCGCGGTTGGCATGGGCATCCTGCGTCAGGCTATCGGCCAGCTGCGGCAGCACGCGGGCCGAAGGTTCGCTGTACAGGCGGTTGAAGTTTTCCCCGCTTTCCAGATCGAAACGGCCTTGCGGCTGGTAATGCAGCTGCTGGGCCAGGCCGATGGGATTGGCCACCGGCACCAGCACGATCTCGGCCTGCAACAGGCCCTGCTGCTCCAGCGCAGCAAACTGCTGGCGCAGCTTGTGCGCCACCAGCATGCCGGGAATCTCCCCCGCATGCAGGCTGGCCTGGATATACACCTTGCGCGGCCAGCCACCTGTTCCGGCAGCGCCGAAATGAAAGCTGGTGATGCTGCGCTGGGTGCCCAGGCTGGGCGACAGCAGCGGGTGAATTTCCGTTCGCATGAATGACTCCTGATGATGTGAGATGCCGGCAGTATTACTTCAGGCTGCCGGACAAAAACTGCTGCAAGCGTTCGCTTTTGGGCTGGCTGAGCACCTGGGCCGGGTGGCCTTCTTCCTCGATCCGCCCCTGGTGCAGGAAGATGACATGATTGGACACATTGCGGGCAAAGCCCATCTCGTGCGTCACCACCACCATGGTGCGGCCCTCCTCGGCCAGTGCCTGCATCACCCGCAGCACTTCGCCCACCAGCTCCGGATCGAGCGCCGAGGTGGGTTCGTCAAACAGCATCACCTCCGGCTCCATCGCCAGGGCACGGGCAATGGCCACCCGCTGCTGCTGGCCACCGGACAGATGGGCCGGGTATTTGTTTTCCTGCTGCTCGGTCAGCCCCACCTTGGCCAGGTATTTGCGTGCGCGCTGCAGCGCTTCGGCACGGCTCAGGCCCAGCACATGCATGGGCGCTTCCATGATGTTTTCCAGCACGGTCATGTGTGACCACAGATTGAAATGCTGGAACACCATGGACAGCTCGGTGCGCATTTTCTGCAATTGTTTCGGATCACGCGGACGCTGGCTACCCTTTTTGTCCAGCACGGTCTGCAGCAGCTCGCCATTCAGGCTGATTTCGCCGGCGCAAGGCTGCTCCAGAAAGTTGATGCAGCGCAAAAAGGTGCTCTTGCCCGAGCCGGACGAGCCGATGATGCTGATCACATCGCCGGCCCTGGCCTTGAGCGAAACCCCCTTGAGCACTTCATGCTGGCCGTATTTCTTGTGCAGGCCGTTCACAGTCAATTTGTACATGGCAATCTTTCCGAATCCGTATCAATGGCCCATGGGGCGCAAAAAGGCCAGCCAGCGTTTTTCACACAGGCGGAACAGCCCGACCAGGGCAAAGGCGATGCAGGCATACAGCACGGCGGCGATGCCGAAGGCCTCGAAGGAGGCGTAAGTCGCGGCATTGACATCGCGCGCCACCTTGAGGATGTCCGGCACCGTGGCGGTAAAGGCCACGGTGGTGGCGTGCAGCATCAGGATGACTTCATTGCTGTAGTAAGGCAGTGCCCGGCGCAGCATGGCGGGAATGATGATGCGGGTGTACTTGACCCAGGGCGACATGCCCAGCGCGCGTGCCGCTTCGATTTCGCCATAGGGAATGGCGCGGATGGCGCCGGCAAAGATCTCGGTGGTATAGGCGCAGGTATTGAGGGCAAAGGCCAGGATGGTGCAGTTGAGACCCTCGCGGAAAAAGTGCTCCAGCAGGTCGACCGAGCGCACCACATGCAGGCTGTACACCCCCGAGTAAAAGATCAGCAGCTGGATATACAAGGGCGTGCCGCGAAACACATAGGTATAGAACCATACCGGCCCGCTGATCCAGCGCCGCGACGACACCCGCGCCACCGCCAGCGGGATGGACAGGCAAAAGCCGCAGGCAACCGAGGCAATCAGCAGCCACAGGGTCATGGCCACGCCGGACAGGTGATAGCCGTCGTTCCACAGCCAGGCCTGCCAGTAATTCTGGATGATCTCGCTCATAGCACCGCCTTGCGCACACCGGCCGAGTAATGGTTTTCCAGCCAGATCAGCAGCAGATTGGACACGGTGGTGATCAGCAGGTACATCAGCGCGCCCACCACGGCAAACAGGAACATCTGCATGGTGGCCTTGCCGGCGTCCTGGGTGGCCTTGACGATGTCGGCCAGCCCGATGATGGACACCAGCGCGGTGGCCTTGATCAGCACCTGCCAGTTATTGGCAATGCCCGGCAGGGCAAAGCGCATCATCTGCGGAAACAACACCCGGCGAAAGCTCTGCCATGGCGTCATGCCATAGGCGATGGCCGCTTCGATCTGCCCAGCCGGCACCGACAGGAAGGCGCCGCGAAAGGTCTCGGTGAAATAGGCGCCATAGATGAAGGCCAGGGTCACCACGCCGGCCAGAAAGGGGTCGATGTCGATCTGCGCCAAGCCCAGCGCCTCGGTGCACTGGTTCAGCCCCAGTTGCAGGCTGTAGAACAGCAGCAGCATCAGCACCAGGTCGGGCACGCTGCGAATCAAGGTGGTATAGGCGGTGGCCCAGCCACGCAGTAGACGGCCCTTGGCCAGCCGGGAACTGGCACCGGCCAGACCGATCAGCATGGCCAGGATCAGCGACAACAGCGACAGCTTCAGTGTCACCCAAGTACCCGCCAGAATGAGCGGGCCGAATCCGGACAGGAACATGGCTATCTCCTGACGGAAGGACACGGTGAATGATGGGAATGGCGCACGGCAGCAGCTGACGCTGCCAGCCGGATCTGGCGGGCAGAAGGGTGGTTCATGACATTTCTCCTGGTAGAGGGTAAAGCGACCGGTCGGCCGTCCTTGCTGGACGATTCTCAGCCGGTCGCGCCCGGCGATGGCAGCCATTGCGGCAACACATCTGTCACGATCCTAATCAAGCCTTATTGTATATACAATGATTTTTTATTGTGCATGCGCAGCATGCCAGCAGCGGAGACACAGCCGCCTGCCAGATAGACATGCGTATGAAACAAAGAGGGAAATAGCGGCAAATAACTGTTTTTGTTGCAATATAAATCAGGCCGCTCATGCAGATCGGCACCAACGGAGCGGCTGGATCTGGCAGCAAGCCGCCATGATTTGTATATGCAATTATCGCAAAAGTGTTGCGGCCAGCACCAAAACCGGCTCAGGCCAGCACGGCGCGCAAGGCCAACCAGCGGCTCAGTTTGGCTGGATAAGACAGGGTATAGGCAGGACTGGAAGAAGGCAGATCAAACAGCAATGGCTGGCTGACCATGCCCGCCAGCTGCTTGCGGCCGATGCTTGCCGCGGTGCCGCCATTGAAGGCAATGGCACGCAAGGCCGGCAGGCTGGCACACAGCGCCGGCAGGTCATTGGGGCTGAGGTCGCGGATGGCTGCATCCAGGCTGCCCGGCCGCCGTGCTTGCGCCACCACATCCCACAGCCCGATACCGTGTTGTTGCAGTGCCGCCAGCCGGCTTGGGTAGTCCAGCCCCGGCAGATCATCATCCAGCAGCTCGCCCAGCAAACGCCAGAACTGGTTGCGCGGGTGGGCATAGTATTGCGCCGCCCGCAGCGAAGCATCGCCGGGCAAGGACCCCAGGATCAGCAAACGGGTTTGCGCATTCACCACCGGCGGGAAACAGGATTTGGCGCTATCGCTCATGGGCAGCAGCAGCTAGAACAGCTGACCCTGCTGCCGGGCCAGCCAGGCCTTGACCGGGCCAAAGGATTTGCGATGCGCCGCCAGCACACCATGCGCTTCCAGCGCAGCCAGGTGTTCGGCGGTGGGATAGCCCTTGTGGCGGGCAAAGCCGTATTGCGGATGCAGGGCATCCAGCGCCACCAGCTCGGCATCGCGAGCGGTCTTGGCCAGGATGGAGGCGGCGGAAATGGCCTGCACCTTGGCATCGCCCTTGACGATGGCTTCCGCCGGCAGGCTGATCTGCCTGGGTACGCGATTGCCATCGATCAGCACCCTGCCCGGCTGTGTTGCCAGCCCGTCCACCGCCCGGCTCATCGCCAGCATGGTGGCGTGCAGGATATTCAGCTGGTCGATTTCCTCGACGCTGGCACTGGCGATACACCAGGCCAGCGCATCGCGTTTGATGAGGACGGCCAGGGCATCGCGCCTGACCTCGCTCAATACCTTGGAATCGGCCAGCCCGGCAATGGGCCGCGCCGGATCGAGAATCACCGCGGCGGCAAACACCGCCCCGGCCAGCGGGCCGCGTCCGGCCTCATCCACGCCGGCGATCAGCTCGTCAGCGGCCAGCAGGCTCAGGCGCTGTGACATCCGGCCTCCTGCAATACGGCGGTGGCAGCCAGTTCCGCCGTATCGGCCAGCAGTGACTGATGCAGATCGGTAAAGGCCTGCACCATCTCCACCCTGGCATCCTGATCGACATACAGGCGCTTGACCTCGGCCGCCAGCTTCACTGCCGTGGCATCCTTTTGCAGCAGTTCCGGCACCACAAAGCGGCCACACAGGATATTGGGCAGCCCCACATACGGCAGCTTGATCTTGCGCTTGACCAGCTGATAGGTGAGCCAGGACAGCTTGTAGCTGATTACCATCGGTCGCTTGGCCAGTGCCACTTCCAGTGTGGCGGTGCCACTGGTGACCAGCACCACATCGCTGGCAATCATCGCCATCTGCGCATGGCCGAACAGCTTGCGCAGCGGCAGATCCCAGGCTTTGTGGCGGGTCAGCAAGCGGTCGAACAGATCCATGGTGGCGCGGGTGGCCAGGGGCACCAGGAAAGTGGCATCCGGATAATCGCGCAGCAGGATGCGCGCCGCCTCGATATACAGCGGGGCCATGAATTCCAGCTCGCTCTTGCGGCTACCCGGCATCAGGGTGAATACCGGCGCCTGCCGTGGCAAACCCAGCTGTTCGCGCATGGCCAGCTGGTCCGGCACCATGGGGATGGCATGGGCCAGCGGATGGCCAACAAAGTCCGCCCGCACCTTGGCTTGCTGGTACAGCGCTGGCTCCATCGGAAACAGGCAGAGCACGCGATTGACTGCCTTGCCTATCTTGTAGATACGCTCCAGCCGCCATGCCCATACCGAGGGGCTGACATAGTGCACGGTGGCAATGCCGCTTTTCTTCAAAGCCGCTTCCAGCGCCAGATTGAAGTCCGGCGCATCCACCCCGATAAACACATCCGGCTTTTCGGCCTGCAACTGTGCGCGCAGAGTGCGGCGGATACGCAGCAGCTCAGGCAGACAGCGCAGCACCTCGGCATAGCCGCGCACGGCCAGTTTTTCCTGCGGCACCATCGAGGTAAAACCTCGCGCTTCCATGCGCGGGCCGCCGATACCGGCAAATTCGATATCCGCATGGCGCGCTTGCAGCGCCTCCATCAGGTGGGCTGCCAGCAGATCGCCAGAGGCTTCGCCAGCCACCATGGCCACCTTGAGCGCGCCTTTACGCTTGAACAAGGGTTCGGACATGGTCAGCGGATGATGCCTCGCTCGGACTGGGCAAAGAAGCGGGTAAACGGCTCCAGCTCGGCATGGCCTTGCTGGGCTTCGGCCAGGATGGCTTCCTTGGCGGCATCGTATTGCAGACCCTGGCGGTACAGCGCCTTGTAGGCATTGCGCACGCGGCGGATCTGCTCCGGCGTGAAGCCACGGCGCTTCAGGCCCTCGGCATTGATGCCGGCCGGCACCGCACGGTTGCCATGCGCCATCACATACGGCGGCACGTCCTGCGCCACCGCACTGGCAAAGGCGGTCATGGCGTGATCGCCGATGATGGCAAACTGGTGCACGCTGGTGAAACCACCCAGGATCACCCAGTCGCCGATATGCACATGGCCGCCCAGGGTGGCGTTATTGGCAAAAATGGTGTGATTGCCAATCTGGCAGTCATGGCCCAGATGCACATAGGCCATGATCCAGTTGTCGTTGCCCAGGCGGGTGACACCCACATCCTGCGCGGTACCGATATTGAAGGTGCAGAATTCGCGGATGGTGTTGTTGTCACCGATTTCCAGCCGGGTCGGCTCGCCTGCGTATTTCTTGTCCTGCGGGATGGCGCCCAGCGAGCTGAACTGGAAAATGCGGTTGTTCTTGCCGATGCTGGTATGGCCTTCGATCACCACGTGCGGCCCCACCCAGGTGCCGCTGTCTATGCTGACATCCGGCCCGATGATGGAGTAGGCACCGATTTCCACATCGGCGGCGATGCTGGCTTTGGGATCAACAATGGCTGTCGGGTGAATGGCCATGATCAGACCTCGCGCTTGGCACACATGAT
This sequence comes from Aquitalea magnusonii, assembly GCF_003202035.1. GTDB lineage: Bacteria > Pseudomonadota > Gammaproteobacteria > Burkholderiales > Chromobacteriaceae > Aquitalea > Aquitalea magnusonii. Next base: position 24,369 of record NZ_QJKC01000002.1, read on the forward strand.
TTCGGCTTCACAAGCCACCTGGCCGTCCACCAGCGCACGGGCGGTGTACTTGCCGATACCACGCTTGGTGGTGATTTCTTCCACTTCAAAGATCAGCTGATCACCGGGCACGACCTGACGCTTGAAGCGCGCCTTGTCGATGCCGACAAAGAAATACAGCTCATTGTCAGCACGCGCTCCCTGGCTCTTGATCGCCAGGATGCCGGCAGCCTGTGCCAGGGCTTCGATGATCAGCACACCCGGCATCACCGGATATTGTTCGAAATGGCCACAGAAGAAGGGCTCGTTGATGGTGACGTTCTTCAGTGCCTTGATACGGGTATTCGGCACCAATTCGGTGACACGGTCGACCAGCAGGAAGGGGTAGCGGTGCGGCAGGCACTGCATGATTTCCCGTACATCAATCGTCACGGCGTGTTCAGTCATTGGCGTTGTCCTCAGGTTCTTTCAGTTTGCCGATCTCGCGTTCGAGTTGTTTTATGCGCTTGGCGAGATCGTCCAGATGTCTTACATGAACGGCGTTACCCAGCCATTCCTTCATGGTTTGCAGCGGATAGGACGAGGCATAGGTGTCCGGCTGGCGGATGGATTTGGACACCAGGGTGCCGCCACCGATATGCGTCTTGTCCGCCACCTCGATATGGCCGACGAACATGGCCGCCCCACCGACAGTACAGTGGGCGCCGATCCGGGTGCTGCCGGCAATGCCGACACAACCGGCAATCGCCGTGTGTTCGCCGATCTGCACGTTGTGGGCAATCTGCACCAGGTTATCGATCTTGGCGCCACGGCGGATGATGGTGTCGGCCAGCGCACCGCGGTCGATGGTGGTATTGGCCCCCACTTCGACATCATCCTCGATGATGACGCGACCGGTTTGCGGAATCTTGAACCAGTGGTCTTTGGCCCAGGCCAGGCCAAAGCCGTCGGCACCGATCACGCTGCCGGAATGCACGGCCACACGGTTGCCCAGCAGGCAGCCGTGATAGACGCTGACATTGGGATAGAGCACCACATCATCGCCCAGCACGGTGCCGTCGCCGATCACCACGCCAGGATGCAGGATGCAGCGCTCGCCAATGACCACGTCACGGCCGATGCTGACATGCTCACGCACCTCGGCGCTGGCGGCGATGACACTGCCCTCGCCCACCACCGCAGTGGCGTGCAGGCCAGGCTGTGGCTGGGCCGGCGGATGGAACAGCGTGGCCACCTTGGCAAAGTACAGATAAGGGTCGTCCACCACGATCCAGGAGCGTGCCGGATCCAGCTCGGCCGCGAGCTTGGGGGAAACGATCACCGCGCCGGCCGCACAGCTGTCCAGCTGCTTGCGGTACTTGGGATTGGACAGAAAAGTGATATCGGCCGGCCCCGCCACATCCAGCGGTGCCAGACGCTCGACCATGCGGTCTGCGCCCTCGAGTGCGCCGCCAAGGCGGGCCACGATATGAGAAAGCGTGTACGCCATCAAAAATGAAAGCCGACCACGGGTCGGCTTCTCCCGTAACTGTTAGGCAGGATTATTTCTCAAGTTCCTTCAACACCTTGCCGGTCAAATCGAACTTGGGATTGACATAAACCACATCCTGCAGGATCAGGTCGTACTGCTCGCGGTCGGCAATCTGCCGCAGCACGCGGTTGGCACGCTCCTGCACCGAGGCAAACTCTTCGTTGCGACGCTGATTGAAGTCTTCGGACAATTCACGCCCCTTGGCGCGATAGTCGCGATCCAGCGCTGCATATTCGCGCTCGTAGCGTTTGCGGTCGTCAATGGACAACGTGCTCTTGGCCAACAGGACTTCCAGCTCTTTGGCACGGTTTTCCATTTTTTTCAGCTCGGCCCTGCGGTCGGCAAACTCCTTGTCCAGTTTTTTCTGGATGGCGATGGCCGGCGCAGCTTCGCGGTATACCCGCTCGATATTGACAAAACCCAGCTTGAAATCAGCCGCAGTGGCCTGCAGGCTGAGCAGGGCCAGCCCCGCCAGCCACCATTTGAAAGAAGATTTCATGTTCAGGCCTCTTTCCGTTTAGAAGACAGTGCCCAGCTGGAACTGGAAGCGCTGCTGCTTGTCGCCTTCCTTCTTGCGCAGCGGATCGGCGTAGCTGAACTTCATCGGACCCAGTGGCGACAGCCAGGTCACGGCAAAACCGGTGGAGTAACGCAGTTCGCTGCTGGGGGTGCTGCCAGTAATGGTGGTATCCCACACCGTACCGGCATCGAAGAACACACTGGCACGTACCGATTTGTTGTCCTTCATGCCCGGGAAGGGGAACAACACTTCGGCATTGGCCACCGCCTTGCGGGTACCGCCCATGTAGTCGCCATTGGTGTCTTTCGGACCCAGGCTGTTGGTGTCGTAGCCACGTACCGAACCGATGCCGCCCAGATAGAAGTTCTGGAAGAACGGCAGGGTGGAAGTCTTGCCATAACCATTGGCATAGCCCACCTCACCGTTCAGCATCAGGGTATAGGTCTTGGATAGCGGGAAGAACCACTGCTGGCTATGCGTCAGGCGGTAGTACTCGAGATCGCCACCCGGCAGACCGGCATCCGCCTGCACCTTGATCGAGGCGCCACGCGTCGGCCACAGCGAGCTGTCGCGGGTATCGCGGCCCCAGCTGACCGAACCCAGCAGGGTCTTGTTCGTTGAACCATGCTGGTTGACGAAGTCGATATAGCGCTGCGGACTGGTGTCGTAGGTGGTGATCTTGGTCTGTTCCACACCAAGGCTGAAATTGATGCGGTCAAATTCGGTCACCGGCACGCCAAAACGTACCGCGGCACCATCGGTCGAGGTCTTGTAGGCCGAGGTCGAGGTGGCATCCGGATTGTACACACGGTGGTACAGGTCGTAGCCGAGGCTGACGCCATCCGGAGTGAAGTACGGATCGGTAAACGACAGCGAGATGTTCTTGTTCACCTTGCCGTTGGAAATACCGAAAGACATGTACTTGCCGGAACCAAAGATATTGCTCTGCGAAATGCTGGCCGACAGCTGGATGCCCTCACCCTGCACAAAGCCCACGCCGGCGGAGATGCTGCCGGTGGCACGCTCTTTCAGGTTGATGTTCATGTCCACCTGATCGGCGGCATCAGCCACGGCCGGGGTTTCCACGGTGACATCTTCAAAGTAGCCCAGCAGCTCGATACGCTCCTTGCTGCGCTTGACGTTGGCCGCATTGTAGGGAGCACCTTCCAGCTGGCGCAGTTCGCGCCGCACCACTTCATCGCGCGTCTTGGTATTGCCGGTGATGTTGACACGGCGTACATAAGTCTTGCGGCCTGGATCGACGAAGAAGGTGAAGCCGACCTGCTTCTTGTCACGGTTGATTTCCGGCAATGCGTTCACATTGGCAAAGGCATAGCCTTCATTGCCCAGGCGGTCGCTCAGCGCCTTGACGCTTTCGGTCACCTTCTCGTTATTGAACACTTCGCCGTTCTTGATGGTGATCAGCTTGCGCAGATCCGCCTCGGGCACTTTCAGATCGCCGGCCAGCTTGATGTCGGAAACGGTGAACTTGCCACCTTCGCTGACATTGATGGTGAGGAACATGTGTTCCTTGTCGGCACTCATGGAAACCTGGGTGGATTCGATATTGAATTCCAGATAACCCTGGTTCTGGTAGAAGGCCTTGAGCTTTTCCAGGTCGCCGGTCAGCTTCTGCTTGGAGTACTGGTTATCCTTGGTCAGCCAGGACAGCCAGCCACCGGAAGTCAGCGTCATCTCGTCCAGCAACTGGTCCTGGGTAAAGGCCTTGTTGCCGACGATATGGATGTCCTTGATCTGGGCGGTAATGCCTTCGGTGATGTCCAGGGTGACCGCGACGCGATTACGCTCCAGCTTGGTCACCTGCGGGGTGATTTCCACCGCATACTTGCCGCGGCTGTAGTACTGGCGCTTCAGTTCCTGTACCGCACCGTCCAGCAAGGCCTGGTCGAAAATGCGCGATTCGGCAAAGCCGTTGTCCTTCAGTGCCTTTTTCAGCTGATCCTTGCTGAATTCCTTGGCGCCATTGATGTTGAGCTGGGTAATCACCGGGCGCTCGGCCACGGCCACAATCACCACGCCGTCGCGCGACTCTACCCGCACATCGTCGAAAAAGCCGGTGGCAAACAGGCTCTTGATGGATTCACGCGCTTTTTGTTCGCTGAAGGTGTCGCCCACCTTGACCGGGAGATAGTTGAAGACGGTACCGGCTTCGGTACGCTGCAGGCCTTCAACCCGGATATCCTTGATCACGAACGGATCTGCAGCCCAAACAGCTGTTGCCGTAGTCATGCCCAGCACAGCGGCCGCAAGTAGTTTCAATTTCATAGGTTTGTTTTAACCCCCAAAAAGGCGGCTGATATCGTTCAGCACGGCAAATAGCATCAGCGACGCCAGCAGGATGAATCCGATCTTCTGTCCAAACAGTTGCGCACGCTCGCTCAACGGGCGGCCTTTGACCAGCTCCGCGACATAATACATTAAGTGCCCGCCATCCAGCACAGGTATTGGCAAGAGATTCAACACGCCGATACTGACACTGATCAGCGCCAGAAATTCAAGATACGGGCTCCAGCCCTCGCGCGCGGTCTGGCCGGCGATGCTGGCAATGGTCAGCGGCCCGGACAGATTGTCCAGCGAGGCCTGGCCGATCACCATGCGCCCGAGGAATTTCAGGCTCATCCACGCCGTGCTGCCGGTCTTGTGCAAGGCCTCGACAGCGGCTTCGGCCACGCCAGGCTTGTGCATGAAGCTCAGCTGCTTCATCCAGGCGCCATCCACCAGCGGCGCCGCACCGATACGACCGATCATCACGTCGCCATCGGCCACGGTGGCCGGGCGCAGCTTAACATCCAGCGGCTTGCCGTCGCGCTCGATACGGATCAGCAACTCCTTGCCCGGACTTTCGTGAATCAGCTTGACCCAGGCATCCCAGCTGGCCAGCGGCTTGCCATCTGCCGACAACAGCTTGTCACCCGCCTTGAGACCGGCCTTGGCTGCCACGCCGCCCTCTTCCACGCCACCAATTGCCGGCAGGTAACGCAGCGGCATCAGGCCGGGATTGCCCTGTTCCAGCGCCTTGAGCGCCTCTTCATCCGCCTGTGCCGGGTCGATGCTGCGCAACTGCGTGGTGGCCTGCGGCGTTTTCACCTGCACGCGAATCGGCACATCACCGCTGCCGGCAGCATCCACCAGCGCCAGCCGCAGCTGCTGCCAGTCGGCCACCGGCTGACCGTTGACCGACAACACGCGGTCGCCCGGATGAAAACCGGCAGTGGCCGCCAGGCTGGGGGTCAGCACCGTGCCCACCTGCGGCGACAGTTGCACCATGCCGCCGGCAATCACTGCCCAGTAGAACAAGACCGCCAGCAGCAAATTGGCCAGCGGACCGGCCACCACGATGGCCATGCGCTTGAGCACAGGCTGGTTATTGAAGGCCAGATGACGCTCCCCGGCCGGCACTTCCATTTCGCGCTCATCCAGCATGCGCACATAGCCGCCCAGCGGAATCGGGCTGATGGCCCACTCGGTGTCGCCGCGCTGAAAGGTGCAGAGCGGCTTGCCGAAGCCGACGGAAAAGCGCAGCACCTTGACTCCACACAGCCGCGCCACCCAGAAGTGCCCCAGTTCGTGAAAGGTGACCAGTACGCCGATGGCCACCAGGAATGCAATGAATGTCAGCATGAGCCCACCTTGTTTGCGGCAAAGCGTCGCGCCTCGCCATCCTTGTCCAGCAGTGCCGCCAGCGTATTGCTGGCCGACAGGCTGACACCGGCCAGCGTGGCTTCCACCACCCTGGCGATATCGACAAAGCGCAGGCGTCCTTCCAGAAAGGCTGCCACCGCCACTTCATTGGCTGCATTGAGCACGGCCGGCGCATCGCCACCGCTTTGCAAGCTGGCAAAGGCCAGCCCCAGACAGGGAAAGCGCTGCAAATCCGGCTGCTCGAAGGTGAGCGAGCCCATGCTAAAGAAGTCCAGCGAGGTCACCCCCGCCTCGATGCGCTCCGGCCAGGCCAGTGCGCAGGCGATCGGCGTACGCATGTCCGGCGAACCCAGCTGCGCCAGCACCGAGCCATCGCGGTATTGCACCATGGAATGGATGACACTTTGCGGATGGACCACCACATCGATGCGTTCTGGTGGTGCAGCAAACAGCCAGTGCGCCTCGATCACCTCCAGCCCCTTGTTCATCAGGCTGGCAGAATCAACGGAAATCTTGCGCCCCATCACCCAGTTGGGATGACGGCAGGCATCTTCGACGGTGACGTTCAGCAAGGCGTCTGCACTGTGCTGGCGGAACGGACCACCCGAGGCGGTCAGGATGATCTTGCGAATGCCGGAGACGTCCAGATTGCCGGCATAGTCATGCGGCAAGGACTGGAAAATGGCATTGTGCTCGCTATCCACCGGCAGCAGCGTGGCACCATGCTCACGCACCGCCTCCATGAACAGCCGGCCAGCCACCACCAGCGCCTCCTTGTTGGCCAGCAGGATTTTCTTGCCGACACGCGCTGCCGCCATGGCCGATGGCAAACCGGCAGCGCCGACAATGGCAGCCATCACCACATCGACTTCCGGCAAGGCAGCCACCCGCTCCAGCGCGGCTGCGCCGTGCAGCACCTCGGTGGCCAGGCCCTGCTCACGCAGCCTGCCTTGCAAGGCATTGGCGGCGACAGCATCCGCCACCACGACATAAAGGGGAAGAAAACGACAAGCCTGCTCGAACAGGCGATCCACCTGGCGGTGGCCACTCAGGGCGACCACACGGTAACGATCAGGATGACGGGCAACCACATCCAGCGTGTTGACGCCGATGCTGCCGGTTGCCCCAAGAACTGCAATGCCTTGAGGTTTCATGAGATGAGCTTACAGCCCGCCCAGCACGCGCAGCGCATTGCTGACTGCCAGAACGGCAATGAGACTATCGATTCGGTCGTAAACGCCGCCATGGCCAGGCAGCAGCTTGCTGCTGTCCTTCATGCCCGAGACGCGCTTGAACCAGGATTCCAGCAGATCACCACAGACGCTGACTGCGGTAAGCGGCAAGGCCAGCAGCACCAGCCCCCACAGTGGCAAGCCTACGGAGATCCAGCCCAGCTTGCTGACAATGACCACGTACACCGCCACGCCGACCAGTGCGCCGTACACACCCTCCCAGCTCTTGCCCGGGCTGATGGAAGGCGCCAGCTTGTGCTTGCCGAAGGCCTTGCCGGAAAAATAGGCCGCCACATCCGCCACCCACACCAGGCCCATGACGGCCAGCAAGGTCAGGGCATGGGCGCTGTCAGCCTGTGGCCGCCATTCCAGAAAACCGTACCAGGCCGGCAGCATCAGCAACCAGCCCAGCAGCATGGCCAGCGGCTGCGAAGTCAGCTTCCAGCGCCGCACCAGCCACAAGGGCATGACCAGCAACCAGAACGCCAGCGCCAGGCCATGAGCAGCCAGCGGCATATGCCAGCCCTGCCACCAGGACAGGCCAGCGAATGCGCTGCTCAGTGCCAGATAGGCCCATTGCCGCGCACCGTGCAGACCGGCCATGCGGGAGAATTCCCACAGCGCCAGCAGGATGATCAGCCAGGAAAAGCCGGCCCAGGCATTGGCCGGAAACAGGAACAGCGCTGCCAGCATCAGCGGCAGCAAGACCAGGGCAGTCAGAATGCGAGTCTTGAGCATGGAGGATCAGTTTCTGCGCTGCTGGACCGGCAGCTGTTCGCTGGTACGGCCAAAGCGGCGCTCGCGTTCGCGATAGGAATTGAGCGCGCCCTCCAGGGCCGTGCGATCAAAGTCCGGCCACAACAGATCGGTAAAGTACAGCTCGGAATAAGCCAGCTGCCACAACAGGAAGTTGCTGATGCGCTGCTCGCCACCCGTGCGGATGAACAGGTCGGGCTCCGGCGCCCAGTGCGTGGACAAGCGCGCGGCCAGATTCTCTTCGGTGATTTCACTGACACCATCGGCAATCAGGCCGTTGACGGCATTGAGCACATCCCAGCGGCCACCATAATCGGCAGCAATGCTCAGCACCAGGCCATCATTGCCGGCCGTCTTGTCTTCCGCCGCCTGGATACGTTCGGCCAGCGCCGGGCTGAAACGCTCGCGCGTACCCAGCACCCGCAGCCGGATATTGTTGGCATGCAGCTTGCTGACTTCGCTTTCCAGCGCACGCAGGAACAGCTCCATCAGAAAGGACACCTCATCCTGCGGCCGCCGCCAGTTTTCCGTGGAAAAGGCGAACAGCGTCAGGTACTCCACCCCCAGCTCCTTGCAGGCGGTCACCACTTCGCGCACGGTATCCAGCCCTTTTTTGTGGCCGGCTACCCGTGGCAGGAAACGCTTCTTGGCCCAGCGGCCATTGCCATCCATGATGATGGCGATATGCCGGGGTACGCAGCGCACCTCCGGCACGTCCTTGGTGGAGCTTCCAAACAAGGCTATTTCCTTTATACCGCCATCAGGTCTGCTTCTTTGGCCGCCAGTGCCTTGTCGATCTCGGCGATGAACTTGTCGGTCATCTTCTGGATATCGTCCTGACCGCGGCGCTCGTCATCTTCGGTGATGGACTTGTCCTTGATCAGGTTCTTGAATTCATTGTTGGCGTCGCGGCGGATGTTACGCACGGCAACACGCGCACCTTCAGCCTCGCTGCGCACCACCTTGATCAGGTCACGACGACGCTCTTCAGTCAGCATCGGCATCGGCACACGGATGATGTCACCCATGGATGCCGGGTTCAGGCCCAGATCGGAGTCACGGATGGCTTTTTCGATCTTGGCCACCATGTTTTTTTCCCAGGCTTGCACACCGATGGTGCGGGCATCGATCAGGCTGACATTGGCCACCTGATTCACCGGCACATCGCTACCGTAGTAATCGACCATGACATGATCAAGAATGCCGGTGTGGGCGCGACCCGTGCGCACTTTGGTCAGGTCGGTCTTGAACGCCTCCAGAGACTTGCTCATCTTCTGCTCGGCGGATTTCTTGACTTCATTAATCATGCTTGCTCCAAAAATCGGTACTTTGAAAAACAAGGCGGAAAGCGGCTACCAGCCGTTTCCGCCCCTTGGTATTCATCAAGCTCAGCAGTGTACCAGCGTGCCTTCATCTTCGCCAAGCACTACGCGCTTGAGTGCGCCCTGCTTGAAGATGCTGAACACCTTGATGTTCAGGTGCTGGTCGCGGCACAGCGCGAAGGCGGTGGCATCCATCACCTTCAGATTGCGGCCGATGGCCTCATCGAAGGTCAGGGTCTGGTAGCGCACGGCATCCGGATTTTTCTTCGGGTCGTCAGTGTACACGCCATCGACCTTGGTGGCCTTGAGCATGATGTCCACGTTCATTTCCATGCCGCGCAGGGCGGCTGCGGTATCGGTGGTAAAGAAGGGGTTACCGGTGCCGGCACCGAAAATCACCACCTTGCCTTCTTCCAGATACTGCATGGCCTTGCCGCGCACATAGGGCTCGGCGATCTGCTGCATGGTCAGCGCGGATTGCACGCGGGCCACCACGCCCACCTTGCCCATGGCATCCTTCAGCGCCAGGGCATTCATCACCGTCGCCATCATGCCCATGTAGTCGGCCGTGGCACGGTCCATGCCGCTGGCTGCACTGGACACGCCGCGGAAGATATTGCCACCACCAATCACGATGCCCACCTGCACGCCAAGCTCTACCACTTCCTTGATCTGGCCAACAATCTGCTCGATGGTCGAGCGGTTGATGCCATAGTTATCGTCACCCATCAGGGCTTCACCAGACAGCTTGAGCAGAATGCGTTTATAGGAAGGAGCTTGGCTCATGATAACCTCGAGTTGGGTGTTTTTAGGGCGTTCAGTTTGCAAAACGGCACCCTGCAGGCAGGGTGCCGTTCGATCATACAGTCTTGTCAGACTTACAGCTTGGCAGCGGCAGCCACTTCAGCAGCATAGTCTACAACCTTCTTCTCGATACCTTCGCCAACAACAAACATGGCGAATGCATTTACGGAAGCAGATTTTTCAGCCAGCAGTTTTTCTACAGTCACGTCCGGATTCTTGACGAAAGGCTGACCTACCAGGGTCACTTCAGCCAGGAACTTGTTGACGCGGCCTTCCACCATCTTGGCGACGATATCAGCCGGCTTGCCGGATTCAGCAGCCTGCGCGGTGTAGATCTTGCGCTCTTGTTCCAGGGTTTCGGCCGGAACCTGCTCCTTGGATACACAGATCGGCTTGGAAGCAGCGATGTGCATGGCGATGTCACGACCCAGCGCTTCGTCACCCTTCAGGTCGACGATCACGCCGATCTTGGCACCGTGCAGGTAGGTGGCGATGGTGCCGTCGGTTTCGTAACGCACGAAACGACGGATGGTCATGTTTTCGCCCAGCTTGGCGATGGCAGCCTTGCGGATGTCTTCAACGGACTGGCCGTCGATCACCACAGCGGACAGGGCTTCCACATCGGCCGGGTTGGCAGTGGCAGCAGCCTGGGCGGCAGCATTGGCCAGGGCAACGAAAGTCGGGTCCTTGGCTACAAAGTCGGTTTCACAGTTCACTTCAACCAGGGCGCCAACGCCGCCGGCAACGTAAGAACCGATGATACCTTCGGCAGCCAGACGGCCAGCCATCTTGGAAGCCTTGTTACCGGACTTGATGCGCAGAATTTCTTCGGCCTTGGCCGCGTCGCCTTCCGCTTCAACCAGGGCTTTTTTGCACTCCATCATGCCCAGGCCGGTAGCAGCGCGCAGATCCGAAACCATCTTTGCGGTAATTTCCGCCATTTGTAACTCCTGTATTCGATACGTAAGGTAATCAGGTCTAAAAAAAGGGGCTTGCGCCCCCTTTCGAGTCTGCTTACTCAGCCTGGGCCGTTTCAGCAGCGGCTACGACTTCTTGCAGCGACTGAGCGCGGCCTTCCAGTACGGCGTCGGCGATGCCGCGAGCGTACAGGCGGATAGCGCGACTGGAGTCGTCGTTACCCGGAACTACGTAGTCGATGCCGTCCGGGGAGTTGTTGGTATCAACAACGCCGATTACCGGGATGCCCAGTTTCTTGGCTTCAACGATGGTACCTTTCTGGTAGCCAGTGTCGATAACGAAGATGGCGTCCGGCAGGCCCTTCATATCTTTGATACCGCCCAGCGAGCGTTCCAGTTTGTCAACTTCGCGTTGCAGGTCCAACAGTTCTTTCTTGTTGTAGCCCATGTCAGCGCCTTCCAGGATGGCACGCTTTTCTTCAAGACGCTTGATGGACTGCTTCACGGTCTTGTAGTTGGTCAGCATGCCGCCGAGCCAGCGGTGATCAACAAACGGCATGCCAGCGCGAGCGGCTTCTTCACGGACGATCTCACGTGCCTGACGCTTGGTACCAACAAACATTACGGTACCCTTGTTGGCGGCCAGACGACGCACATATTCCTGGGCGCTGATGAACAGCGGCAGAGTCTTTTCCAGGTTGATGATGTGGATCTTGTTGCGGCTGCCAAAGATGTACTGAGCCATCTTCGGGTTCCAGAAACGGGTTTGGTGGCCGAAGTGAACACCGGCCTCAAGCATTTGACGCATGGTAACGTTGGTGGACATGCAAAAACTCCTTAAAGGGTTAAGCCTCCATCCGCGCAGACAACCGTCAGTATCAGAAAAATGACGGCACCCTTTGGCACGGATGTGCGTAGTTTATTCCCCTACCCAATGTAGAGGACGCAAGATTCTAGCACCACCGGGCAGGCTCACTCAAGCGTCTTGCCGGTGTTTGCCTGCTCGCGGGCCGATTCCTGCCTTTTTCGCAGCTTGCGCCGTGTCATTCTTGCAATAAACAGGGTGGGCAGGAAGCCGAGGAAAAACAGGATGGAAAACGTAGCCCACAGGCTGTTCTGCGCCACCGCCAGCATCAACACCACGTAGAGCCAGCCGATCAATACCATGTACATAATCAAACAACCGTTTGAATTTTTCGAAAAAAGCCTGAACAATAGTGGCACATTGTAAACCACCTGCCCGGCCACCATCATGCAAACCCGCTTTACCGAAACCTTTGGCGTGCGCCTGCCACTCGCCTGCCCCGGCATGAGCTATATCGCCACCCCCGAACTGGTAGCCGCCACCGCCAATGCCGGCGGGCTGGGCATTCTGGCCAGCGGGCCACTTAATCCGACACAAACCCGCGCCGCCATCCGCCGCATCCGCGAACTGACCGACAAGCCCTTTGGCATTGGCTGCACGCTGATGATGCCGGGCGCGCGCGAAAACTGCGAGGTGGCACTGGAAGAACAAGTGCCCGTCATCAACTTCTCGCTGGGCAAGGGCGACTGGATCGTCGAGCGCGCCCATGCCTATGGTGGCAAGGTGATTGCTACCGTGGTCACCGAGAAGCATGCCATATCGGCAGAAAAAGCCGGCGTGGACGGCCTGCTGGTCACCGGCCATGAAGCGGCCGCCCATGGTGGCGAGGTGACATCGCTGGTGCTGATTCCCGCCATTCGCAAGGTCAGCAGCCTGCCCATTATTGCCGCCGGTGGCTTTGGCAGTGGTGCTGGCCTGCTGGCCGCCCTGTCGCTGGGTGCCGATGCCGTAGCCATGGGCAGCCGCCTGGCCATGACCCGCGAAAGCCCGGTGCATGAGCGCAGCAAGGAGATGATTCGCCAGCGCAGCGTGGCCGATACCTTGTATTCACGTCATTTCGACGGCCTGTGGTGTCGCATGATGGACACCCCTACCGCCCGCGCCGCCACCCGCAAGCCGATGAATCTGCTGGCTGCCGCCTGGAAGGCCAGCGCCATCGCCCGCAAGCTGGGCATGCCGGTATGGAAGGTAGCCGTGGGCGGCATGCTGCAAAAACCGCAGGAACTGCGCCAGCTGGCGCTGTTTGGCGCGGCGACCGAATCCATCCGCCTGGCCATTGAGGAGGGCGATCACCAGCATGGCGTGCAGTTGATCGGCCAGGTGCAGGGCTTGATTGATGATGTTCCCAGTGTGCAGCAGCTGTTCGAGCGCATCATGCAGGAGGCCGGGCATGGCCTGAGCCGGCTGCAGCAACTGCAAGCCTAGCGTAGCGCGTCGCCATTCATTCCATTCGACTGGCGGCGCATTTTTCACACTGTATTAGCAGAAATAGCAGGACTTACCTCGATCAAAATCACCCCGCACGCAACAAGATGCCAGCGCGCCGCTTCTTGCCGCATTGCCCGTCCCCATCCCTTCCCGTATTCTCTCAGGCTGACCCACCGCCCGGCAGCAGGCCGCCACAGAGCGACCAGCCCACACTGACAAGAGATTACCCATGATCCCGCATCACCACGAGACCGACCCCAACCCGCCCCGCCCGCTCAATCGGCAGGACTACCGCACCCTGGCGCTAGCCGCCCTCGGCGGCGCGCTGGAGTTTTACGACTTCATCATTTTCGTGTTTTTTGCCCTGGTCATCGGCAAGCTGTTTTTCCCGCCGGACATGCCGGACTGGCTGCGCCAGTTCCAGACCTTCGGCATCTTTGCCGCCGGCTATCTGGCGCGTCCGCTGGGCGGCATTGTCATGGCGCACTTTGGTGACAAGCTGGGACGCAAGCGCATGTTCACCTTGTCCATCGTGCTGATGGCCGTTCCCACCTTGCTGATGGGCATGCTGCCCACTTACGCCAGCATCGGCATTGCCGCGCCGCTGGCTTTGCTGGCCTTGCGCATCCTGCAGGGGGCGGCGATTGGCGGTGAAGTGCCCGGTGCCTGGGTATTCGTGGCCGAACATGTGCCCGCCCGCCACACCGGCTATGCCTGCGGCACGCTGACTGCCGGCCTCACCGCCGGCATCCTGCTGGGCTCGCTGCTGGCCACCCTGATCAACAGCAGCTTCAGCCCGGCACAAATCAGCAACTGGGCCTGGCGCCTGCCTTTCCTGGTGGGTGGCGTGTTTGGCTTGCTGGCGATGTATCTGCGCCAATGGCTGCAGGAAACACCGGTGTTTGCCGAAATGCAGGCGCGCAAAGCCCTGGCCGATGAATTGCCACTGAAAACCGTGCTGCGCCAGCACAAACGCGCGGTCATCCTTTCCATGCTGCTGACCTGGCTGCTGTCGGCCGCCATCGTGGTGGTCATCCTGATGACACCCACCTATCTGCAAAAACAGTTCGGCATGGATGCCGCGACCACCCTCAAGGCCAACAGCCTGGCCACCATCGCCCTGAGCGCTGGCTGCATCCTGGCCGGGCGCATCATCGACCGCCTGGGCAGCGGCCTGACCTTCATCGGCGGCTGCCTGTTGTTGGGAGCGTGCAGCCATTACTTTTACAGCAGCGTGGCCAGCGATGGCAGCCAGCTGTATGCGCTATACGCCCTGACCGGTTTCTGCGTCGGTATTGTCGGGGCGGTGCCCTTCGTCATGGTGCGTGCCTTTCCGCCAGCAGTGCGCTTTAGCGGGCTGTCATTTTCCTATAATGTCGCCTACGCCATTTTCGGCGGCCTCACACCGATGGCGGTTTCGCTGTGGCTGCGGGCTGATCCGCTGGCCCCGGCCCATTACGTGGTCAGCCTGTGCGGCATGGGGGTCGTACTGGGCGTTTATTTGCTGCTGACCGAATCACCCCAAGACGCAGGCAGCACATCGACACCGCACTGACTGCCTCGCAAATTGCTTTTTCCACGGCCCTTCGGGGCCGTATCCATACCTACCGCCCAGGATAATTCCGCAACGCAGCACGAATTAATTCATTCGATGACGGAACCCTCGCAGCAAATCAGCAGTCACTAATTTATTCACCCGGCACTTCACGCCATCTGCACAGCTGTTCCATACCACACTCCCGGCCTCATGCCCGCCCCGGCGGGCCTTACCAACAGACCACGGAGACGCTCATGAGCCACCTGCCCTGGCACAGTCTTTCCCTTAACCCGCTGGCGGCCTTTGGCATTCTGCTGACGCTGGGCGTCATCGGTGGCCAGATCGCCAACCGTGCCGGCCGCCTGCCGGCCATTACCGGCTATGTCCTGACCGGCCTGATCATCGGCCCGGCCAGCCTGCACCTGCTGAACCAGCCATTGCTCAGCGCCGCCGACCTGTTCGTCAATCTGGCCCTGGGGCTGGCACTGTTTGAAAGCGGGCGACGGGTCGACCTGCACTGGCTGCGCGTGGAGCGCACCTTGCTGCTGACCACCCTGTGCTATTGCCTGGCGGTGTTTGCCGCCCTGTGCGCCCTGCTGTTGCAAGGCGGACTGGGCGGGCAGGCCAGCTCCATGATGGCCGCACTGGGCATGGCCACCTCGCCCATCGTCATTCTGGAAATGCTGCGCGAGACCCGTGCCGAGGGCCAGGTCAGCGAAAGACTGACCACGGCCACCGCGCTGTCCAGCTTGCTGTCGGTCATTGTCTTCGCCATCGCCCTCAGCTCGGCCCATCTGCAAAACCAGCACAGCACCGAGGATGCCATCCTGTCGCCAGCCTGGCTGATTCTGGGCTCCAGCCTGCTCGGCCTGCTGGCCGGCCTGCTGGCCATCGCCCTCAACCGCTGGCTGGGCAGCCAGCAACGGCAGCGGCAGACCGTCCTGCTGTTCGGCCTGATCGCCCTGCTGGTGGGGCTGTCCGTCATGCTGAACGCCCTGCCCTCGCTGGCCCTGCTGGTTTTCGGCCTGGCAACCCGCAATCTGCACGGGGGGCACACGGTGAGCGAACCGGGCCTGCTCAGCGGCAGCCATTTTTTCTTTGTCGCCTTTTTTGTTGCTGCCGGCGCCCAGCTGGCACCACAGGCGCTGGCCAGCCATTGGCCACTGGCCCTGGCCTACCTGCTGCTGCGCTCGGCCATCCCCATGCTGTGCTGGTGGCTGCTGGCCCCGCAAAACTGCCTGAGCCGCCAGCGCGGCCTGTGGCTGGGGCTGGCACTCAACCCGCTGTCCGGTGGCAGCGCCATGCTATTGGGTATGAGCACGCTGGCACTGGGCGCGGATGCCAGTGCCTTTAGCGGCACCATGATGGCGGTTTTTGTCATCAGTGAACTGACCGGCCCGCTACTGACCCGCCTGGCCTTGCACCGGGCGGGCGACATTCCATCGGAGGACTGACATGCTGCACTTCAATAACAGCACCCCGCTGACCCTGGGCGTGGAACTGGAACTGATGATCGTCAACCGCCGCGACTACAATCTGACGCGTGGTTCGGACGACTTGCTGCTGCTGATAGACCGCCAGCAGCACGGCTATGACATCAAGCCGGAAATCACCCAGGGCATGATTGAAATCGGCACCGCCATTCATCAGGGCAGCGATGCCATGCTGCAGGAGCTGCAGCGCATCCGCGCCCTGCTGGTCAGCAGCGCGCAAAAACTCAACCTGGGGCTGGCTGGCGGCGGCTCCCACCCTTTCCAGCACTGGAGCGAGCAGCAGATCTACCCCAAGGAACGCTATCAGCTGGTTTCCGAGCTATACGGCTATCTGGCCAAACAGTTCACCGTGTACGGCCAGCACATCCATATCGGCTGCCCCGATGGCGACAGCGCCATCCGCCTCAGTCATTATCTGGCACGCTACATTCCGCACTTTATCGCCCTGTCCGCCTCATCGCCCTTTTATCAGGGCATGGATACGCTGTTCCAGACCTCGCGCCTGACCAGCGTCAATGCCTTCCCCCTGTCCGGCTGCATGCCTTGCGTGGAAAACTGGGCGCAATTCAACGATTATTTTCAGCACATGGCCGAGCTGGGCATTGTCGCCAGCATGAAGGACTTTTACTGGGACATCCGCCCCAAGCCGGAATATGGCACGGTGGAAATCCGCATCTGTGACACCCCGCTGGACATCGTCACCCCCACGCTGCTGGCAGCCTATGCCCAGATGCTGGCGCATCGCTGCCTGAGCGAGGAATGGCACGACATCCAGGCCGCGCACTATCACACTTACAATTACAACCGCTTCCAGGCCTGCCGCTTTGGCTTCGATGGCGTACTGGTGGATGGCGCGGCACGCCAGCAAACCGGCCTGCAGGAGGATCTGCTGGGCACGCTCAATGCCCTGCAGCCGCAAGCCAGGGCACTGAACTGCGAAAAGGAGCTGAGCCTGCTGCGCGAGCGCACGCTCAAACGCCAGTCGGATAGCCAGTGGCTGCGCGCCATCCACCACCACAGCGGCTCGCTGTCCGAGGTGGTGCGTCGCCAGAGCGAGCACTGGATGTATGGCAGCGCGGCCTGAGGCGGCAACACAGCCGGCGGTGCAATGCAGCAGACATGGCCGCCCGCAGCAGCTAAACTGGCAGCTTAGCGTCCCAAAGCCCCATCATGCCGCTCGAACTGCCCGAACACCTGAATCCCGATCTTCCCACGCGCTGGTGCATTTTCGATGGCCCGCGCCTGCTGCTGCAAAACCAGGCACTGCCTGGCGATGCCGCCCGCCACTGGCCGCTGGCCAACCGTCTGTTCATCGACCAGCAACAAGGCAGCAATCTGTATGCGGCCGACCTGATCGGCCCGCCACCGCCGGATTGCGAGTGGCTGCCGCTGCGGGCCGCGCTGATGGCACTGCCACCGGAGCAAACCGCCGGCATCGCCCGTGCTGCGCAGCTGCGCCAGTTTCAGCATACCCACCGTTTTTGCGGCCACTGCGCCAGCCCGCTGCAACAGCACGGCCACGATCAGGGCAAGCACTGCCCCGGCTGCGGCCAGCTCTACTACCCACGGCTGTCGCCCGCCATGATGGTGGCGGTCTATCGTGGCCAGGAGCTGCTGCTGGCACGCAGCCCGCATTTCCTGCCCGGCGTATACAGTGCCCTGGCCGGCTTTGTCGAACCCGGGGAAACCGTGGAGCAATGCGTGCACCGCGAAACCCTGGAGGAAGTGGGCGTGCGGGTGAAAAACCTGCGCTATGTCTGCTCGCAATCCTGGCCGTTTCCGCACTCACTGATGCTGGCATTCACTGCCGAGTATGATGGCGGCGACATCCGCCCGCAGCCTGGCGAAATCGAGGACGCCGGCTGGTATCACATTGACGCCCTGCCCACCATCCCGGCCCAGCTATCGGTGGCCTATCAGCTGATTCGCCACACCAGCGACTGGCTGCGCCAAACACAAGCCTGAGCAGTCGTCATGCCAAAGGGGAGCCCATGGCTCCCCTTTTTTGTTGACGGCACACCGCAGGCTCAGGCCGACAGCGCACAGTCCTCGATCAACTGCCGCAAACGGCCCAGCGCTGTCAGCACGGTCTGCTGGCGCACCGCCGCCCGGTCGCCGGCAAAGTGGCAGACAAAGGCCTGGCTCAGGCCATCCGGCCCGGCCAGGGCCAGCCATACCGTGCCCACCGGCTTGGCCGGCGAACCACCACCCGGCCCTGCAATGCCGGACACCGCCACCGCCCAGTCCGCAGCGGCACGCTCACGCGCACCGGCCGCCATCTGCCGTACCACGGACTCACTCACGGCACCGTGTTCGGCCAGCGTGGCGGCCTGCACCCCCAGCAGATCCTGCTTGGCCTCATTGCTGTAGCTGACCAGGCCATAGCCGAACCAGGCCGAGCTGCCGGCAATATCGGTCAGCGCAGCGGCAATCATGCCGCCAGTGCAGGATTCTGCCGTCGCCACCGTTTCGCCCCGCGCCAGCAGCAGCTGGCCCAGTTGTGCCGCCAGCGCGGCTGCCTGCTTATCCATGCACGCTCCTGAAATATTCGATCAAACCGCGGGTTGAACTATCGTGTGCCGCAGGCGCGGCCGCCGCCGCGTCCAGCTCGGGCAGTATGCGCCGGGCCAGCTGCTTGCCATACTCCACGCCCCACTGATCAAAGGAATTGATGCCCCAGATGACGCCCTGCACAAACACCTTGTGCTCATACAGCGCCAGCAGCATGCCCAGGGTGCGCGGCGTGACCTTGTCCAGCGCAATGGTATTGGAAGGCTGATTACCCGGAAACAGCTTTTGCGGCAGCAGCATGTCCAGCTCTTCGCCAGGCATGTCCGGCAATTCGGCCATGACCTCGGCCTCGCTCTTGCCGCGCATCAGCGCCTCGGACTGGGCAAGGCAGTTGGCCACCAGCACGCGATGCTGCTGTTCCAGCCCGTAATGACTGTTCATCGGCACGATGAAATCGCAGGGTACCAAGCGGGTGCCCTGATGCAGCAGCTGGAAAAAGGCATGCTGACTATTGGCCCCTTCTTCACCCCAGATCACCGGCCCGGTATCAAAATCCAGCGGCGCACCAAAACGCCCTACCCGCTTGCCGTTCGATTCCATGTCCAGCTGCTGGATATGGGCAGGCAGGCGGCGCAGGCCATGGTCGTACGGCATGATGGCGTGGGTGTGCGCCTGATAAAAGGTGTTGTACCAGATGCCGATCAGCGCCAGCAGCACCGGCATGTTCTGTGCCAGCGGTGCATGGAAGAAGTGTTCATCCATGGCATGCGCGCCATCCAGAAACTGGCGGAAGCAGTCGTAGCCCACCGCCAGCATCACCGGCAGGCCAATGGCCGACCAGACCGAATAGCGACCACCCACCCAATCCCAGAAGCCGAACATGTGCTCGGTATCAATGCCAAAGGCCTGCACTGCCGGCGCATTGGTGGACACGGCAACAAAATGCCGGGCAATGTCGCCCTGGCTGGCTGCCTGCAAAAACCAGGCCTTGGCCGCCTCGGCATTAAGCAGGGTTTCCGGCGTGGTAAACGATTTGGAGGCCACCACGAACAAGGTGGTCGCCGGGTCCAGCTGCTCCAGCGTACGGGCGATATGCTGGCCATCGACATTGGAGACAAAATGTACTTTCAGCCCAGGATGGGCATAGGCCGCCAGCGCTTCCTTCACCACCAGCGGTCCCAGATCGGAGCCGCCAATCCCCAGGTTCACCACATCGCGTATCGGCTGGCCGGTATAGCCCAGCCACTGGCCGCTGCGCACCTTGTCGCTGAATACCCGCATGCGCTGCAGCACGGCATGCACCTCGGGCACCACATCCTGCCCGTCCACGACCAGGCTGGCGGATTGCGGCAGGCGCAAGGCAGTGTGCAGCACGGCGCGCCGTTCGCTGACATTGATGCGCTCACCGCAGCGCATGCGCTGCATCCAGTCCGGCAGTTCGGCCTCGTGTGCCAGATCGATCAACAGCTCCAGCGTACGTTCGGTAATGCGGTTTTTCGAGTAATCCAGCAGCAGGCCGTCCAGCCGCAAGGAAAAGCGCTGAAAGCGCTGGGCATCGGCCAGGAACAGTTCACGCATCTGCATGAAACGGGTGGCACGTTGGTGCTGGTGCAGCTTGGCCCAGACGGGGCTGTGATTGATGCCGGTTTTGCTGTCGTCAAACATGATCGTGAAATGGCTGCATTCAAAAATGGAATTGGACTGTGCTTTATTCACCCCGCCACCAGTGGCCGGGCTGGCAAGAATAAAGGGGACTGGCGTCCCCTTTGCAGAATGCATATTACCACCGTAGTGCCCGCACTACATCACACCTTGAGAAAGTGTTCGCGGTAGTATTTCAGCTCTTCGATGGATTCCTCGATATCCGCCAGCGCCTCGTGCTTGCCACGCTTGACCACGCCGCGCGCCACCTCCGGCCGCCAACGCTTGCACAGCTCTTTCAGCGTGGACACATCCAGATTGCGGTAGTGGAAATACTCCTCCAGCTGCGGCATCCAGCGCACCATGAAACGGCGATCCTGATGAATGGTGTTGCCACACATCGGCGTGGTACGCGCCGGCACATACTCGGCCATGAAGGCCAGCAGCGCAGCCTCGGCCTCGGCCACACTCAGCGTGGAAGCCTTGACCCTGGCAATCAGGCCGCTTTTGCCATGGGTATTCTTGTTCCAGTCATCCATGGCGTCCAGCACACTGTCCGGCTGATGAATCACCAGCACGGGCGACTGTCCCAGCACATTCAACTGGCTGTCGGTGGCAATCATCGCCACTTCGATAATGCGGTCGGTTTCAGGATTCAGCCCGGTCATTTCCATGTCGAGCCAGATGAGGTTGTTCTGATCTTGTGCCATACTGTCCAATCTTTGCGAAACCCGAGCATTTTCCTTCATTGCCGCCGTGGCGGCAAACCCACCTGCGTAAATCATGACCGAGGCATTCCGCTATCTCTTCCTGGCCGCTCTGGCGCTGACCCTGATTCTCAAATTGTGGCTGGGCTGGCGCCACATCCGCCATATTGCACGCCATCGTGCCCGCGTACCGGCCGAGTTTGCCGACGCCATCACGCTGCAGCAGCACCAGCATGCCGCCGACTACAGCATGGCCAAAACCCGGCTCGGCCTGTTGTCCAGCGTCATCGACACCACCCTGATCGCCGTGCTGACGCTGGGCGGTGTACTCGACTGGCTGGCGCGGCAGATCAGCAGCCTGAACCTGGGCGACATCGGCAGCGGCCTGCTGCTGGTGACGGCCCTGGCCCTGCTCACCTCCGCCATCAGCCTGCCTATCTCGCTGTATAGCACCTTCCGCATCGAGGCGCGTTTCGGCTTCAACAAGATGACGCTGGCCATGTTCGTGCTGGATGCCATCAAGGGCAGTGCCATTGGCGCGCTGATCGGCCTGCCACTGCTGGCACTGGTGCTGTGGCTGATGGCGCAGGCCGGGCCGCTGTGGTGGCTGTGGGTGTGGCTGGTCTGGTCGGCTTTCCAGCTCTTGATGGTGGCGTTGTATCCGACACTGATCGCCCCGCTGTTCAACCGTTTCCAGCCACTGGAAGACCTGGAACTGAAACAGCGCATCGAAGCCCTGCTGGCGCGTACCGGCTTTACCAGCCAGGGCGTGTTCGTGATGGATGGCTCGCGTCGTTCCAGTCATGGCAATGCCTATTTCACCGGCTTTGGCAGCGCCAAGCGCATCGTCTTTTTTGATACCTTGCTCAAACAGCTGTCAGCAGTAGAAATCGAAGCCGTGCTGGCACACGAGCTGGGCCACTTCAAACGCAAGCACATCGTCAAGCGCATCGGCTTTGCCTTTGCCCTGTCGCTGGGCTTTCTGTTCATACTGGGTCAATTGCTGCATGCCGGCTGGTTCTACCAGGCGCTGGGCGTCAGCACCCCCAGCACCGCCATGGCACTGATTCTGTTCTTCCTTGCCGTGCCGGCCTTCACCTTTCCGCTGACGCCGCTGTCCAGCCTGCTGTCACGCCGTCACGAATACGAGGCGGATGCATTTGCCGCCAGCCAGTCCGAGGCGCACCATCTGGTCGCCGCGCTGGTCAAACTCTATCGTGACAACGCCTCCACCCTGACACCAGACCCGCTGCACTCGGCGTTTTACGACTCCCACCCCCCGGCGAGCCTGCGCATCGCCCACCTGCAAGGAGACCATCCATGAATCTGCTCACCCTGCATTGCGAGGCCCAGCACGGCAAAAGCCCGCTGGACTCCAGCACCATCAATCAATTCCTGTCCACCCTGCCAGGCTGGGAAATCAAAGGCATCGAGCTGTGCAAGACCTTCCGCTTTGACGACTATTACCAGACCATGGCCTTTGTGAATGCCCTGGCCTGGATTGCCCATCAGGAAGACCACCACCCCGACCTGTCGGTGCACTACAACCGCGCCGTGGTGCACTTCAGCACCCACGATGCCGGTGGCCTGACCCTCAACGACTTCATTTGCGCGGCAAAAACCGAAGCGCTGCAAGGCCGGGCATGAGAGCAGCCATCGGACAGATCATCCGCAGCCATGGCCGCCGCTTCATCGTGGAAGCCGAAGGCCAGACCTACGGCTGCTCCACCCGCGGCAAACGGGTGGACTTCGCCTGCGGCGACCGCGTGGAAATCCTGATTCAGAACAAGGAACAGGCGGTCATCGAGGCAAGCCTGCCGCGCAGCAGCCTGCTCTACCGCCAGGACGACTGGAAAACCAAGGTCATTGCCGCCAATGTCAGCCGCATCCTGTTTGTGATTGCCGCAGTCCCCAGCCCCAGCGAAGAGCTGCTCAACCGCTGCCTGATCGCCGCCGAGGCCGCCGACATCGACCCGGTCATCCTGGTCAACAAGGCCGACCTGCCGGAAACCGCCGCACTGATCGAAAAGCTGCAGCCCTATGCCGCGCTCGGCTACAAGATGATCACCCTGTCCGCCAAACAGGACATGAGCCCGCTGCTGCCGCTGCTGGATGGAGAAACCTGCGTTTTTGTCGGCCAGTCCGGCATGGGCAAATCCACCCTCACCAACGCCCTGCTGCCCGAGGCCAATGCCCGCATCGGCGACATTTCCGAGGCCCTGGATTCCGGCAAGCACACCACCACCCATGCCACGCTCTATCATCTGGACACCCTGTCGCCGGGCAGCGACCTGATCGATTCCCCCGGCCTGCAGGAATTCGGCCTCAAGCATTTGCAAGCCACCGACCTGCTGCACTACTTCCCGGAAATGCGCCCGCTGATCGGCCAGTGCCGCTTCCACAATTGCACCCACCGCAAGGAGCCGGATTGCGCGATCAAGCAGGCGGCAGCAGATGGCACGATATCCCGGCAAAGGCTGGATTTACTACAACGTTTAAGTAATGAATTGTTAAATCATACGGCATAAAACGTTTTGTCATCTGGCCTGTTTACAATTCGGTGCAGGACTCATATTCTGGTAAGAAAAAAGTCATATCAGACTTCGAGATCAGCGAGTTTTCGCCCCAACAAAGACAAGGAGCCAGCATCATGACAAAACGCATCGCACTCGTAACCGGAGGCATGGGCGGCATTGGCACCGCCATCTGCAAGGCTCTGGCCGAATCCGGCCATACCGTGATCACCACCTACAGCAAGCCGGGCAAGGAGCAAGCCTGGCTGGCCGACATGAAGGGCCTGGGCTTTACCGACATCCATGCCTACCAGTGTGACGTCACCGATACCGCAGCCTGCGCCGCCATGCTGGCCAAGGCACAAGCCGAGGTAGGGGCAGTGGACGTACTGGTAAACAATGCCGGCATTACCCGTGACGGCACTTTCAAGAAGCAGACCAAGGACGACTGGGACGCCGTCATCAAGACCAACCTGGATTCGCTGTTCAATATGGTGAAGCCGGTACTGGACGGCATGGTGGAGCGCGGTTTTGGCCGCATCATCAATATTTCCTCGATCAACGGCCAGAAAGGGCAGTTTGGCCAGACCAACTACTCTGCGGCCAAGGCCGGCATGCATGGCTTCACCATGGCGCTGGCGCAGGAAGTGGCGCGCAAGGGCGTGACCGTCAACACCATTTCCCCGGGCTATATCGCCACTGACATGGTGATGGCAGTACCGGAAGAAGTACGCAACAAGATCATCGCCAACATCCCGGTAGGCCGCCTGGGCAAGCCGGAAGAAATTGCCGGCCTGATCAACTACCTGGCCTCCGACCTTGCCGGCTTCATGACCGGCGCCAACCTGGCCATCAATGGCGGCCAGCACATGATGTAAGCCTCACTCCACCAGGAATACCGCACAAAAACCCGGCCTTGCGCCGGGTTTTTTATTGCCATCCTGATGACCGGCATTCTGCTATGCTGACGGCCTTGAATTTCACATCAGAGCAAGACATGGCTGAACATTTGACCATTCAGGGCGAAACCAAGGAAGAAAAATACCAGACCCTGCTGCCGCAGGCGCAGGCACTGGTGCAATACGAGGATGACCAGATTGCTGCCCTGGCCAATCTGGCAGCCGCACTCCATGCCAGCTTTGACTGGCTATGGACCGGCTTTTACCTAGTCAAGGGCCAGCAGCTGGTACTAGGCCCTTTTCAGGGCCCGATTGCCTGCACCCGCATCCCGCATGGCAAGGGAGTGTGCGGCAGCGCCTGGGCACAAAACCGTACGCTGATCGTGCCGGATGTCGACGCCTTCCCCGGCCATATTGCTTGCTCATCCAGCGCCCGCTCGGAGATCGTCGTCCCCGTACACAATGCTGCCGGCGCAGTGGTCGCAGTACTGGACGTGGACTCCACCCGGCTCGACCAGTTTGACACCACCGACGCGCAATACCTGGAAACCATCTGCCAGGCACTGCAACACCTGTTTTAGCGCTCGCAAAAAAGCAGATGTATCACGCATCTGCTTTTTGACTGCCTGCTCAGGCGAGCGGCAATTGCAATTGCCGGCTGACCCACTCGCGCATTCCCGCCTCGTCCAGCACCGCCAGATCCTCGCGCGCGTCATGCATGGCAGCAGCCAGACGCTGCCAGTGCCGCTCCAGCCCCGCCGCCATCTCCCCGGCAAGGCGCGCATTCTCCCCCGCCATATCCAGCAACCGGGCACTGGCCTGCTCCGCCAGCACCGACTGGCGCTCGGCAGCCTGTTGCAACTCGATAGTGCGCTGTTCCAGCATTTCCAGACGCGCTGCCTGCTTGCCGGATTCGCGATCACGCTCGGCCAGCCGCTCACGCCAGACCTGCTCCACTTGCAGCACCTGGCGCCGCGCCGCTTGCAATTCTTCCTGCAAGGCCGCCGACGCCAGCTTCATGGACTTGCGTTCCTCCTCAACCTGCTCATACAGGCGCAGCCGCAAGCCCTCCAGCCGCTCATAAGCCAGACTCTCCCGCCGCTCGGCCTCCCGCCGCGCCTCTTGCAGCCTTTGCTCATGCCGCGCCTCCAGCTCGGCCACCCGCTCGTCACTGTCGCGACGCACTTGCTGCGCCTCCAGCCTGCTGGCTTCCAGCTGCTCGCCCAACCGCTGACTGTTGGACTCCAGCAGCAGATGGCGCTGCTCGGCAGACTGTAGCTTGCCATCCAGCTCCTGCAAACGCGCAGCGCGCAGCTCCAGCTCACGCAAGGCCGATTGCAAGGATGCCTGTGTTATTTCCAACTGCGACTGGGCCGCCGCCTGCGCCTGAGTCGCCTCAGCCACTTGCTGCTCAGCCTCCTGCCGCACCGCTTCCCATTGCTGCTCGGCCGCCGTGCAAGACTGCTGCCAGATCAGGCTGAACGCCTCGGCCAGGCCAGGAGGCCAATCCGGATGGCGGGCGGAACTGGCCATGCGCGCCAGAAACTCCTGTCGCCACTCCTTGAGCGTGTTGTTGATGGTGGTATTGGAACCCGTGCCCAATCGGTTGCGCACTTCCACCACGGTAGGCCACACCCCTTCACCCACCAATTCAAAAGCCACCTGCCGAATACGCGAATAGATGTCAGTTGCCATGTCCGCCATGCCATTTTCGTTGAGTGCAGGCATCTTAACACAGGAATAAAATATTATTTATTACGTATTACATTATTTTATTACACTCAACACTTGTTTATTTCCGATTACTATACTTATCGGATGTTATTACCCAAAAAATCCACAACACAGCGCAAATTAACCACCCCTGACACCATCCCAAATCGTCAGCAAATCGGCACGACCGCACCACCCCACCCAAACCGCCCAAAACAAAAGGCCCGGCATACAGGCCGGGCCTTACCAGACAACACCACACATCAGCTCGCATCACCCCCTACCACCCGGCGCAAATCTGTCAGCATTTGCGACAAGCGGTTCTGCAAGTCTGAAATATCCGCCTGCGAATTCAGCAACTCCTCCACCCCCTCATCCAGCGCCCGGTTAAGCATGTTTTCCTGACTGGTCGTCAGCATCATCGACACATAAGCCACATCCACCCGCTGCCGCACATTTTCCAGCGCAATGCGGCTCGATACCAGATTATCCCGCTGCGCCCTGTCCACCTCCCCCAGCACCCCGGTCATGCACACAGCCAGCCGGACAATTTCCTCATCACGCTGCCGCGCCAGCGCCAGCGCCGCCAACGCCCGCGCATGCACATCCGCCGTTTCGACCAGCATGGTCAGATGATCTCGCAAGCGACCACAACGATCCTCATCCTTAAGCGGCATGTCGCGCACCAGCAAGGACACCACCGGGTAATTGATCACCATGCGCGTCTTGAACTGCTCCAGACGCCCCATGCCCACCAGGTGATCCATCACCGATACTTCCAGCGGGCTGGCCGCTCCACCGCGACAGCGCGTCAGCACACCCGTCGCTACCCGCAGCTGCACACAGGCCTCCAGCCCATACAGCGCCACACCAGCCACCATGGCATCCGCCAACTCCAGCACAGAAGATGCAGTACCCAGCTGCTTCACCACCTCCAGCAAGGCACCCATCTCTCCCATGCTCTGCATGGCAGCCATCGCCGCGCAGCTGGCATCACGCGCCAGGCCATTCAGCCGCCCTCGTTCCGCGGTGGAATCAATCAACCGTTGCAGCTTGGCCACCAGTTCCGGCGCGGAAAACGGCTTGACCACATAATCCTCACCGCCGGCTTCATAGCCAGCCAGCCTATCCTCAATGGCTTCGCGCGCCGACACAAACACCACCGGCACCCGTGCAAACTCATCATGCAGCCGAATACGGCGACATGTTTCAAAACCATCGATGCCTGGCTGCATTTCCACATCCAGCAAAATGGCTGCCGGACGC
Source organism: Aquitalea magnusonii (assembly GCF_003202035.1). Lineage (GTDB taxonomy): Bacteria > Pseudomonadota > Gammaproteobacteria > Burkholderiales > Chromobacteriaceae > Aquitalea > Aquitalea magnusonii. The sequence goes on from NZ_QJKC01000002.1 coordinate 51,666, forward strand.
ACCTCGCCCAGCATCGCCAGCGCCTCCTCGCCACTGGCCGCATCCACCACCTCGAAACTGCGTGACAAACCCATCTTGAGCAGCCGCCGCACCGTTTCCACATCATCCACCACCAATATTTTTGCTTTTTCGCTCATGCCCGCAACACCCTTCCCCCTTGATCAGCCCAGAACCCTGTCTCTCATCTATAGCTGTCAACACACACCCTGACAAACCCGAAACGACAACAGGACTTGTCCACAACCGCACGCCACCCCAGAATCGGCAAGCCCATGCCCAACCCCCAGCCTGACAGCCTCTACCCAGCCGGCCTGATCGCCGTCCAGACCGACCAGCAGGCAGCACTACTATGGCTGAGCGAATTCATCGAGCGCCCAGCTGTCTTGCGCCGACAGCCCCGTAAGCCAGCACCCTCCTCCGGGGTGCCGTCTGCATGACACTGCGTCCGCAGGTGCAGCGTACCGGCAAAGCCGCCCTGCCAGTCACCGTGGCCGACACCGCAGGCTGCGGCGACACAGCCATGGACAGCTAGATGACCCACCTCCTGCAGCACCCTCAGGCCACACCACCGCAAACACTGCGCTTTGTCGCTGCAGCGGCGGCCTGCACCGCCAGACAGCATGGTGCGCATGCGCCCGCATTGGATGAAGCGGCACAGCTATTGGCTGGGCAGCAAGCAAGTGGTATTGGCCACAGTCAATCAAAACGGCTGGCTTAACCCGGCCTTGCAGGCTGCTGACAAGGCAATTTGCTGCGACTTCACCCGCCTCAGCACAGCCAGGCCTTTCGACTAAGTCGACTGATTTTTCTGCCTTCTCATTTATACCCCCAGACCTTGCCTTACCAATTGCAGAAGCCCCCCTTTTCTTACGGAAATAGAGAGATATATTTTGTCAATAATATTAAAGGCCGGGCTTAACCCGGCTTTTTTATTTCAGCAACTTCCCAGCTGACCACCTTGTAGAGCGCAAGGAAGCTATTAAAGAAGGCAATGACCACCAATCCATAAGCTCTTTCCTTTTTACCTATCAGTTTTATCTAAAATATTTAGGGCTTTTATACAGTCACGATCCGTCCCGCCACGCCCCGCCACTCCCTTCCATGTTAGCCGATACCTCCATCTATTGATTTAACGAAGAGTATCTCTACCATCAGGCACCATCGACTTTAGCGGAGCGATATACATGCAACAAAGGCTCACTACAACTTCCGATCCTTCTCCCTGGATATTGAACTTAAACCTTGCAAAAGCCAGTAGCACTTGCAAGTGCCGCGCACCATTACCTACCTGAAATTATTTTCAAAACAAAAACACATCACACACAAATAAAATTGAAGAAAGATTCTCCGTGAGAATAGTTTTTAACAAAATAATTAACTATATATATACCAATAAAATTTGGCTTATCTCTGCAACAGCCTTTTCATTTCTTGCCCCATACAATACCGGATATGGCAACCTTGGCAATGCAAGCCTGACGTTCGCCATATTGGCCGTTGCAAGAAAAAGCAAAGCCGCACTGATTTTGGTATTTATATTATTTACACCTACAATCTTATACATGCCTGCCGGGCACGCCTACGGCAAAATAAACATAGGCCATGCTGCATCACTTTTGCAAACAAACACACCCGAAGCAATGGAGTTTATCAAACTAAATTTCATCGGCTTCATCTTATGCTTCCTGGCAATAATCTTTCTCTTGGTTTATATTATTAAATCATGGAATTCGAATCCAAAAAAAAGCCAATATTTATTTCTTATTGCATTTATCTTACTAAATGTAAATTCATATCCCAAACGATTTGCCATTGCAGCGTACATGCGGTTCACAGAGGCAAAGACCGAAGTGGAAATTTTGAAGAACGGCATCTCAATCAAAGATCAATTCACCATACTAAAAAAAGATATACAATATGAAAATATATTAGTAATTATTGGTGAAAGCGTTACGCGTGAATACATGTCTGTTTATGGCTATCCGCTAAATACGACGCCGTGGCTAAAAAATGCCAATGGTGACTTTTACACCAACGCAATTTCACCAGCACCAAATACTTTCCTGTCATTACCAAGAACACTTGCAAAGTTTGATGAAAATAAAAAAGAAGCCGCAAATAATATCGTAAATTTATCAAACAAGGCGGGCCTGGATACATACTGGGTGTCAAACCAAGGGCGCATTGGAGAGTTCGACACTCCTGCAACAATTATTGCATACCATGCCAAGCACAAGTTTTTTTTAAATAACGGTGATTATGAGAGCGCAAAAAACTCCGATGATTTTCAGATGCTTCCCTATATAAACAACATAATTCGCAGCAAAGAAAAGAAAGTTATATTTGCACACATGATTGGCTCACATCCAAATCCATGCGACAGACTTCAGTCTTATCCATTAAATTTCAATACCGGGAATAAAATTATAGATTGCTACCTTTCATCAATTCAAAAGCTCGACTCATTCATAAAGAAAGCCACCGAAATGCTAGAGCAAAATGGCAAGCCATACGTGATTTTTTATTTTTCAGATCACGGGCTAACCATTGACAATTCAAGCAATCCGGTTCGACATGGCAATGCTTATAGAGAAAATTACGACATTCCATTTTTTATCATTGACAACAAATCTCAAAAGCACAGATTAATAAATGGTCAATTTAGTAATTCTGCATTTTTATCGAAATTCTCCGAGAGGATTGGCATTGAGTACAAGACTCCTTCGGATGGAATGCGCAGCTTGGATAATGTGGTTTACAATGGCAGCGCCTTCATTGATTATAAAACCTTACCGAATTTAAAAATAATTGACGGCTAAATGTAAGGACTGATGGCGCTATTAAATCGGCAGAAATTTACCAGCCCGAATGGTAGGTATGCACCCACAGCGCTGAAGTAGCGCAGCTGTTGGCTAAGCACTCTGGCTGAGTGCCGCAATCAATAAAAAAGGCCATGCACTGCATGGCCTTTTTTATTTCTCAAACAAACCCTCAGTGATGCTCGCCCGCGCGCTGGCGGTTTACCTCGCATGGGGTGCCGGCAGTGCAGAAGGCATCATTGGCATTGCGCTGGGCATGCTGTTCCGACGCCTGACTGGCAGCTGGGCTGTCTGCCGCAAAAACCTGGCTGCTGCATGCCAGTAGCAACAGGATGGGGGCGATGAATTTGTTCATGCTGTTTCCTTTGAATTTTAAATCGGTTTCGGATTGGGTGATGTTGGCTGGCCGGCGCTGTTATCCCAGCTGCCGCCCAGCGCGCGGATCAGGCTGAGCGAGGCCAGGTAACGGTCCTGGCGGATGCTCAAGGCCTGACGCCGGATGCTCAGCTCGCTGCGCTGGGCGTCCAGCAGCTCCAGCTGACCGGTCTGGCCGTTGCGATAGCGCGAGTCGGCCAGCGCACTGGCGCGGGCTGCGCTGTCCACTGCTTGCTGCTGGGCGGCCTCCTGCTGCGCCAGCAGGCGGATGTCGCTGAGCGAATCCTCCACCTCGGCCAGTGACTGCAAAATGCTGTGGCGATAATCGGCCATGGCCACGTCCATGTCGGCACGGGCTGAACCCAGCAGTGCCTGACGGCGGCCGCCATCCAGCAGCGGCAAGGACAGCAGGCCTTCCACCGACCAGGCGCGGGCCGACCAGCGGAAGATGTCGCGCAGCTGCGAGCTGGCATAGCCACCGGCCGAGGTGAGCGTCAGGTCCGGAAACCAGGCAGCTTGCGCCACGCCGACGCGGGTCTGGGCGGCCAGCAGCTTGCGCTGGGCGGCTGCCACATCGGGACGACGCGCCAGCATGGCTGCGGGCAAGCCGGCGGGAATCTGCGGCAGGCTGGCATTCCAGCTGCTTTCTTCCAGATGGAAGCCGGACGCCGGCTGGCCCAGCAACACTGCCAGCGCGTTTTCCAGCTGGGCACGCTGGCGGTCCAGCGCAATGGCCTGGGCGCGGGTGGCTTCGCTGTCGGCTTCGATGCGCGCCAGCGACAGCCCGGACTCCTCCCCGGCCTGATAGCGCTGGCGGGTCAGCTGTGCGGTGCGGGCATAGGACTGCACGGTGTCTTGCAGCAGCTGGCGTTGCTGGTCGAGCAGGCGCAGGCTGAAGTAAGTCTGTGCCACCTGACTGGCAATCAGCAGACGGCTGCCTTGCAGCAGCGCGGCACTGGCTTGGGCATCCAGCGCAGCGGCGCGGCTGGCACCGGACAGGCGACCGGCCAGGTCGATTTCATAGCTGAAATTGGCCCCGACGCTGGTCAGCTTCACCGGCGTGGTGTTGCTGCTGTTCAGCAAGTTGGTGCCGGACGGCCCGGCCCCGGCCTGCGTGCCACGCGCACTGCCAATATTCACGCCCAGCTGCGGCATGCGGTCGGCATCGGCCACGCCCAGTGCGGCGCGGGCCTGTTGCAGACGGGCCGCCGCGGCGGCGAGGTCGGTATTGTGTTGCAGCGCGCTGTCGATCAGCCGGTTCAGCGTGCTGTCGTGATAGGCCAGCCACCAGTCGCCACGGGTGGCGGCATCGGCGGGTGCGGCCAGCGTCCAGCTGCCCTCCGCCAGCGTGGCCACTGGCGGGTTCTTGTAGCTGGCCGGCGTGGCCGGCAGCTGGCTGCCGTCAATGGCGGGCGGTGTGGCGCAGGCGCTTAGCGCAGCCGCCAGCAACAGGCCCAGGGTGATTTTGTTGATCATCAATCCGCTTCCTTATTCAACATGGTGGTGCTGGACAGCCGGGTGCAGTGCATGGCCGTGCTCATGCCCCATGGGCGGCTGGGCAATCGGGTCCAGGTGCGGCACCTGGCCGTGCAGCTTCAGTGGCCGGTTGCCGGACAGGCGGCGCATCAGCACATAAAACACCGGGGTGAGGAACAGCCCGAATACCGTGACACCGATCATCCCGCTGAATACCGCCACGCCCATGGCATTGCGCATTTCAGCCCCGGCGCCATGTGCCAGCACCAGCGGCAACACACCCATGATGAAGGCCATCGAGGTCATCAGGATGGGGCGCAAGCGCAGGCGGCTGGCCTCGATGGCGGCCTGCAGCGGGCTGCGTCCGGCAAACTCCAGTTCGCGGGCAAACTCGACAATCAGGATGGCGTTCTTGGCACTCAGGCCCACCAGCACCACCAGGCCGATCTGGGTGAACACATTGTTGTCGCCGTGGCTCAGCCACACCCCGGCCATGGCCGCCAGCAAGGCCATCGGCACAATCAGGATAATGGCCAGCGGCAGCGCCAGGCTTTCGTACTGTGCCGCCAACACCAGGAACACCAGCAGGATGGCAATGGGGAATACCCAGCTGCCGGAATTGCCCGCCAGGATTTCCTGATAGGTCAGCTCGGTCCACTCGTAGCCAATGCCCGGCGGCAGGGTTTGGGCCGCTACCCGTGCCACGGCTTCCTGTGCCTGTCCGCTGGAATAGCCGGGGGCGGCACCGCCGTTGATGTCGGCCGCCAAAAAGCCGTTGTAACGCATGGCCCGTTCCGGCCCGAAGCTGGGCTTGACCTTGAGCAGGGCCGACAGCGGCACCATGCTGCCGTTGGCCGAACGCACCTGCAGCTGGCCCACATCCTCTGGCCTTGCGCGGAAATCAGCATCCGCCTGCACCCGCACGGTGTAGGTACGGCCAAACTTGTTGAAGTCGTTGACGTACAGGCTGCCCAGATAAATCTGCATGGTGTTGAACACGTCGGTCACCTTCACCCCCAACTGCTGGGCCTTGCTGCGGTCCAGATCAGCCAGCAGCTGCGGCACATTCAACTGGTAGCTGGTATACAGGCCGGCCAGTTCCGGTGCCTTGGCCGCACCGGCCATGAAGGCCTTCACTGCCTTGTCCATCGCCTCGTAACCCAGGCCGCCACGGTCTTCCAGTTGCAGCTTGAAACCACCGGTGGTGCCCAGCCCCTGTACCGGCGGCGGCGGGAACATCACCACAAAGGCATCCTGCAACTTGCCAAATTCGGCATTCATCGCACCGGCAATGGCATTGGCGCTCATGTCCTTGCCCTGCCGTTCTGCAAACGGCTTGAGGGTGACAAACACGATGCCGGAGTTGGCACTATTGGTGAAACCGTTGATCGACAGGCCGGGGAAGGCAATGGCGTGCTCCACGCCGGGAATCTTCAGCGCGATATCGCTCATGCGGTGAATCACCGCGTCGGTGCGGTCCAGCGTGGCACCGTCCGGCAACTGGGCAAAGCCGATCAGGTATTGCTTGTCCTGTACCGGCACAAAGCCACCCGGAATGCTGTGGAACAAGCCCGCCGTCAGCGCGGCCAGCCCGGCATAGATGGCCAGCATGACAAACTTGCGGCTGATGGCCTGCTTCACGCCCTGGCTATAGCGGGTGGCACCGCGATTGAACAGGCTGTTGAAGCGGTCGAAGAAACCACCCAGCCAGCGATCCATCTGACGGGTCAGCCAGTCTTGCGGCGCATCGTGACGTTGCAGCAGCAAGGCGGCCAGCGCCGGCGACAGCGTCAGCGAGTTGATGGCGGAAATCACCGTGGAAATGGCAATGGTCAACGCAAACTGCTTGTAGAACATGCCACTGAGGCCGCCGATGAAGGCCAGCGGTACGAATACCGCCACCAGCACCAGCGCAATGGCGATGATGGGGCCGGAGACTTCACGCATGGCGCGGTAGGAGGCTGCCCGCGGGTCCAGCCCGGCCTCGATATTGCGCTCCACGTTTTCCACCACCACGATGGCGTCATCCACCACAATGCCGATGGCCAGCACCAGGCCAAACAAGGACAGGGTGTTGATGGTGAAGCCAAAGCCGTGCATCACCGCAAAAGTGCCGATAATGGACACCGGTACTGCCAGCAGCGGAATCAGCGAGGCGCGCCAGGTTTGCAGGAACAGGATCACCACCAGCACCACCAGCGCGATGGCCTCCAGCAAGGTATGCACTACCGATTCGATCGACGCCCGTACAAACTGGGTGGGGTCGTAGTCGATGGCGTAGTCCACCCCTTCCGGCATGGCTTTCTTCAGCTCGGCCATGGTGGCACGCACCTGGTCGGAAATCTGCAAGGCATTGGAGCCAGGGGCTTGCGATACCGGAATGGCCACTGCCGCCTTGTTGTCCAGCGTGGAATGCAAGGCGTATTCCGACGCACCCAGCTCGATGCGACCCAGCTCACGCAGGCGCGTTACCGCACCATCTGCACCGGTCTTGACGATGATGTCGCCGAATTCCTGCTCGGTTTGCAGGCTGCCCTGCGCGTTGATCGGGAATTGCAGCTGGATGCCCTTGGCGCTGGGCGAAGCACCGACGCTACCGGCCACAGCCTGCACGTTCTGTTCGCGGATCGCAGTCACCACCTCGCTGGCCGACAAGCCATGCATGGCTACTTTTTGCGGGTCCAGCCAGATACGCATGGAATAATCGCCCGCACCGTACAGCCCCACCTGCCCCACGCCGTTGATACGTGCCAGCCGGTCGCGCACATTGAGAATGGCGTAGTTGCGCAGATAGGTCATGTCGTAGCGGCCATTGGGCGACAGCAGGTGCACCACCAGCGTCAGGTCCGGGCTGCTCTTGATTGTGGTCAGGCCCAGGCGGCGCACGTCTTCCGGCAGGCGCGGTTCGGCCTGCGCCACGCGGTTTTGTACCAGTTGCTGCGCCTTGTCCGGGTCGGTGCCGATCTGGAAAGTCACCGTCAGCGTCATCAGGCCATCGGTGGTGGCCTGGCTGCTCATGTACAGCATGCCTTCAGTGCCATTGATGGCTTCTTCCAGCGGCGTGGCCACCGATTCGGCAATCACCTTGGGGTTGGCTCCGGGAAACTGCGCCCGCACGATGATTTGCGGCGGCACCACTTCCGGGTATTCCGAAATCGGCAACACCCGCAAGGACAGCAGGCCGGCCAGGAAAATCAGCAGCGACAGCACCCCGGCAAAAATCGGGCGGTCGATGAAGAATTTGGATAGGTTCATGAATGTCTTTCGCGTGGAAATCAGCTATTGGCCGCCGCAGTGGCCGGGGGCTGCATCGGCACCATGTGCGGCGCGACCGCTGCGCCGGGCTGCACTTTTTGCAGACCGTCGACAATCACCCGTTCACCGGCATGCAAGCCGGCGGTGACAATGCGCAGGCCATCGACACTGGCGCCCAGCTGCACCTGGCGGTAGCGCGCCTTGCTGTCCTTGTCGATCACCATCACATAGCGTTTGTCCTGATCCGTGCCGATGGCCTGCTCGTTCAGCAGCAGCGCCGGATGACGCTTGGCCTGCCCCAGCCGGATACGCACGAACTGGCCGGGAATCAGCACGCCGTCGCGGTTATCCACCGTGGCGCGCAGTTTGACCGTGCCGCTCTTGCCATCCACCTGGTTGTCCACCAGTTGCAGCTTGGCCGGGAAGGTCTGCGCCGTGCTGGTGGCCACCTGCAGCGGAATATCGCCCAGCCGCGCACGGGCAGCACCGGCGTCCGGTAGCTCGGCCAGTGCCTTGTTCACGGTTTCTTCGTCGGCATCAAAGCTGGCGTACACCGGGTTCACCGACACCAGGGTGGTGAGCACCGGCGAGTCCGGCCCGGCCGATACCAGATTGCCGGTGGTCACCAACAGCTTGCCCACCCGGCCGGATACCGGCGCGCGAATGGCGGTGTAGCCCAGGTTCAACCGTGCGGTTTGCAAGGCAGCCTGCGCGGCCTTCAGGTTGGCATCGGCGGCGCGGGCGGCATTGTTGCGCTCGTCGGCATCGCGCTGGGCAATGGCGTGGTCGGCCAGCATGCGGTTGGCGCGTTCCTGCTCGCTGCGAGCAAACACCAGCTGGGACTGGGCGGCGGCCACCTGCGCAGCAGCACGGTCCACTTCAGCCTGATACGGCGCAGGGTCGATAGTCACCAACAGGTCGCCGGCCTTGACCAGCGCACCCTCACGAAAATGCACGGACTGGATGGCACCGGCCACGCGCGAGCGCAGTTCCACCCGTTCCACCGCCTCCAGGCGGCCGGAAAAATCCTGCCAGCTGCTGACCTCCTGCGACACCAGCAAGGCAGCAGAAACGGGGACAGCCTGGCTGGCGGCAGCCGGGGCATCCGCGCGCACGGCCTGGCTGTGCAGGCCCAGCCAGCCAGCAGCACCAATGGCAGCCAGCACGGCAAAGGAAATGGCAGTCACGGCCAGCGGTCGCCGGCCCTTGAGCGGTGGGTTCATATATTTGGTTCCGTAAGGTCAGCACAGATGGTCAGCGCAGGGCGCGTGACCGGTCAGGTAAGGCGACGCAGTGCCTGTGCGGGCTGGCCGCTACGGCACTGTCTTGTTGTCGGGTGAACAAAGCACGACGGCCGGCACATGCCAGCCGGGTATTCACCGCCAGATCAGGGACGCAAATGTATCAGCTGGCATTTTGCTGAACTAGATGCAATTTGATGCATGCCATTGTGAGATAAATTCATCAATAGCTGCGCAAGCTGCATGAGGGTCATGCGTGACGGGAAGAGTTGTGCCTAGCTGGCTTGGTAGCGCAAGGCATCCACCAGCAGCATCAGCGCACGGGAGGACTGGCGACGGCTGGGGTAGTAGAGATGAAAACCGGGAAACATTGCACACCAGGGTTGCAGCACTTCCTGCAGCCGTCCATCGGCCAGATAAGGCTGCACATAGTCGCGGGTGATGTAGGCTATGCCCATGCCGGCCAGCGCGGCATTCAGCATCTGCGGCAGGGTGTTGATGATGAGCTGGCCATCGACACGAATGGAAAACTTGTGCTCGCCCTGGGCAAACTCCCAGGCATACAGCCCACCATAGGTGGGCAGGCGCAAGCTGATGCAGTTGTGCTCGGTGAGGTCACGCGGGTGGGCGGGAACGCCGTGGCGGGCAAAATAGGCCGGTGCGGCCACCACGGTGGTCTGGATATCCGGGCTGATGCGCACGGCAATCATGTCGCGCGCCACCTGGTCGCCAAAACGGATACCGGCATCAAAGCGCTGCGCCACGATATCAGTCAGCCCGTAGTCGATGGACAGCTCCACCTGCACATCCGGGTAGTCCGGCAAGAGCTGCGCCAGCTTGGGCAGCAGGTATTGCTCGGCGGCAAAGTCCGTTGCGGTAATGCGGATGGTGCCGGCCGGTTTGTCACGCTGCTCGCGCAGCACCGACAGCTCGGCTTCGATTTCGTCCAGCCGGGGGGCAAAAATGGCCAGCACCTGCTCGCCAGCGGTGGTCAGCGCCACACTGCGCGTGGTACGGGTCACCAGACGCATGCCCATGCTTTCCTCCAGCGCGCGCATGGTGTGGCTCACCGCCGAGGGCGACACGCCCAGCTTGGCCGCCGCGCGGGTAAAGCTGCCCTCGCGGGCGACCAGGACAAAGGTGCGCAGATCATTCAGGTTTTCGCGGGCCATTATTGAAATAATCTCATGCAAACTGGCGCATTATTTTGCAAACTGCCGCAATACGCCAGCAGATTCTGCCAGCGATAGCGGCGACAGGCCTGCTTTGCCCGGCAAGCAGCGACAGCGGCCAGCCAGACCATTGCCGCAACACATCTCCCGCCAGCCGTGCAGCGCACTTGCCTGTGACAGATGCGCACAGCTAGAATGAGTAATTACTCACTTACTTTCCCCACCCATGGCCCTCCCCCGCAGTGAAGAAAAACGCATCGCCCTGCTGGAATCTGCCGCCGCCATCATGGCTGCGCAGGGGCTGGGTGCGTCCACTGCGTCGATTGCCCGTGGTGCTGGCGTGGCCGAAGGCACGCTGTTCCGCTATTTCGCCACCAAGGACGTGCTGTACAACGCGCTTTACACCCACCTGAAGCTGGACCTGGCTGCCGCGCTGCGCCAGCACATGGCCGTGCACGACAGTCTGGACGAACAAGTACGTGCACTGTGGGATGCCTACATCGACTGGGGCGTCAGCAATCTGTCCTTTTTCAAGACGCTGAACCAGCTGGTGGTATCGGACAAGGTAACGGCAGAAACCCGCAGCACGGTGGCAAGCCAGCTGTCCGATATCAAATGCATCGCCCAGGCCTGCTCTGACAACAACGGCCTTGCCGCCCTGCCCGGCGGTTTTGCCGATGCCGTATTCATGGCGCTGGCAGAAACCACCATCCAGTTTGTAGTGCGGGACCCGGCCAATGGCCAGGCCTACAAAAGCGCCGGATTCCGGGTGTTCTGGTCCGGCTCGGTGCGCTGAAATATTGCGCTGTATTTTTTGCTCGATAAATGAGTGAGTACTCACGACAGGAATGTGCCATGCACTATGCGCGACTGGGCCTTGGCGGCCCCACCCTCTCCCGACTGGCCTGTGCAGCGCTGCGGCCAGACCCGGCCTGCCCGGATGCTGCACCACAGGCCGCCCGCAGCATAGGCCAGGCACTGGATGCAGGCATCAATCTGTTCGATACCACCAGCTGCATGGATGGCCTGGCGGAATCCCTGCTGGCCAAGGCGCTGGGCAAGCGCCGTGCCGAAGTGCTGATCAGCAGCCGGCTTGGTGCACGGCGCAACAGCACCCACAGCCACCCCGGCCTGTCGCGCGCCGATATGGTGTGGTCCATCGAGCAAAGCATGAAACGGCTGGGCAGCGACTGGCTGGACCTGTGCGTGGTACCACATGAAGACCCGTACACGCCGCTGGAAGAAACCCTGCAAACGCTGGACGACATGGTGCGTAGCGGGAAAGTCCGTTATCTGGGCTTTGCCAACTGGCCCGCCTGGAAGGCGGCCAAGGCACTGGAATTGCAACAGCGTCACGGCTGGGCGCCCTTCTGTTTTGGCGAGCTGCACTACGCCCTGAATACCCGCAGTCCGGAACGGGAAGCCATCCCCATGCTGCAAAGCTATGGCCTGGGCCTGATCGTGAAGCCCCAACCAGCAGGCATGCCGTTCAGCAATGCGGGCGCGCTACCCACCCAGGGCTACCTGACCGGCGCCACCGCCCCGGACAGCCCGCGCAGCAACCACAGACTGGCCGAGCTGATGCGTGACATTGCGGCCAGCCATCAGGCAAGCACCAAGCAGATTGCCCTCTCATGGCTGCTGGCGCGCGATACGGTTTCCAGCATCGTGCCGGCATTCAACAGCGCCATGCAGCACGCAGAGGCCCTGCACGCCACCACCTTGCAACTGTCCGCCACCGAATTGCTGCTACTTGATGCCGCCAGCGCCCCCACTCCGCTGTTGCCGGACTGGTTTGTGCCGCAGGAGCAGATGCCAGCAGCACAGGTCGAGCTGGCAAGAAGCTGCGCGTGAAGCTGCGGCGCTCCCTATCATTTTCGTCCCGAAAGAGAAGCCCATGCCCACCCTGACAACAGAAGACGGCAGCCTGCTACGCAATGGCCGCTACCGCAACGCCCAGCCACGCCGCGCGGGCGGGCTACGCGACACCCTGCGCATCATGCTGCGCTTTTTTACCGACAAATCACCCCATGCGCTACCAGCCCGGCCCATCCAGCCGCTACCCTTGCACCCGGCCGACCTGGCATCCGCGCCAGACAACAGCCTGTGGCGACTGGGGCATTCCACCGTACTGCTCAAGCTGGATGGTGTTTTTCTGCTGACCGACCCGGTGTTCGGCCAGCGCGCCTCGCCCTTTTCCTTTATCGGCCCCAAGCGCTTCCATGCGCCGCCCATCGCGCTGGATGAGTTGCCGCAACTGGACGTGGTGATCATTTCCCACGATCACTACGACCATCTGGACCGCGCCAGCGTGCTGGCCTTGCAGCACAAAACCCGCCGTTTTGTCACCCCGCTGGGCGTGGGCCAGCGCCTGCAAGCCTGGGGTATTCCAGCGGAGAAAATCCAGCAGCTGGACTGGTGGCAAGGCGTGGATGCCGGGCCACTGCACATCACCGCCACCCCGGCCCAGCACTTTTCCGGGCGCGGCCTGCGGGATGGCAACCGCACCCTGTGGGCATCCTGGGTGATTGGCAGCAGCCAGAGCCGGGTATTTTTCAGTGGCGACAGCGGTTATTTCGATGGCTTCCGTGACATTGGCCTGCGCCACGGTCCTTTCGATCTCACCCTGCTGGAAAACGGTGCCTACAACGAAGACTGGGCCGATGTGCACATGCACCCCGAGCAAACCCTGCAAGCCCATCTCGACCTGCGTGGCAAAGTGCTGGTACCCATCCACAACGGCACTTTCGATCTGGCCTTGCATGGCTGGACCGAGCCGCTGGAACGCATCAGCACCCTGGCCGCCCGGCACGATGTCTGCCTGCGCACACCACGCTTTGGCGAGCGGCTGGATATCCTGCACCCGGCACAGACGCAGGCCTGGTGGCCATCGCCGACAATAATGATCAACACCCAGACCAAATGCCGCGGGCTAGCAAAGATGGACTGTCGGCTGCTGCCAAAGCCAAAGTAGCTTGTTGATATCCAGAGACCAAGGGCAGGATTGCCTACAGGGGCCGGGACAGACCAGCATTCACCAATGGCATACACGCCATGCGATGGGTGCAGGGCTGTCCACCGCATGCCGAATTGGCTTGTGCCTTGTTTCCACCATGGCGCCGCCGTGGTAAGGCATCATATTGCCCCCGTCCTGCGGGGGCATTTTTCGCCATTATCCGTTTGAGACATTGAAGTTGAGACATTGAAGCTGCCGCGCGGTGAGTGGCTCTGCAATTCAAGACCAATAAAGACAGCAATCAGCAGCACGTGGTCCTGGCCAGCAATAAATGCTGGGTAGCGATGATTTACTGGTGGCCATGCCAGTGCAGGGACAGCAAGTAGCAAGGCTGCGACCTCCTCCGCACGGCAAAAGTCAACAGCTATCCGGCCAGCCGTCCGACATGCCACAAGCGCCCTGCGCGGCCCTTCACAAAAAGCGCCATTACGCGTACCATCCCGCCTCGCTTTTCGGGATGGCATCAATGACTACTAGCAGCGCTGCGCAAGCATGCGGCATCGACTTCGGCACCTCCAATTCCACGGTTGGCTGGCTGCGCCCGGGTGCAGACACCCTGATTCCGCTGGAAGACGGCAAGATCACCCTGCCCTCGGTTGTCTTTTTCAATTATGAAGAGGACCACTCGGTCTTTGGCCGCCGCGCCCTGCTGGAATACACCGAAGGCTACGAAGGCCGGCTGATGCGCTCGCTGAAAAGCCTGCTGGGCAGCAGCCTGATCGACAGCCAGACCGAGGTACAAGGCCGCGCCCTGCCATTTCGCCACCTGCTTACCCTGTTCATCCAAGAGGTAAAACAGCGCGCCGACCGTGCCGCTGGCCGCCCCTTCGAACAAGTGGTGCTGGGCCGCCCGGTATTCTTTGTCGACGACAACCCCAAGGCCGATGCGCTGGCGGAAGAAACCCTGGCGCAGATTGCCCGCCAGGTGGGCTTCAAGGATATTTCCTTCCAGTTCGAGCCGCTGGCTGCCGCCTTTGATTACGAGTCTTCCATCACCCGTGAAGAACTGGTGCTGATCGTGGATATTGGCGGCGGCACCTCGGACTTTTCGCTGGTGCGCCTGTCGCCGGAACGGCGCCTGCTGGACGACCGCCGTGCCGACATCCTGGCCACCGGCGGTGTGCATATCGGTGGCACCGACTTTGACAAGCAGCTGAGCCTGCACGGGGTGATGCCGCTGTTCGGCTTCAAGAGCCGCCTGCGCAACAATGCCGAAATGCCCTCGGCACAGTACTTCAACCTGGCCACCTGGCACACCATCAACTTTGCCTACACCCGCAAGGCATGGATGGATCTGCAGGACATTCATCGTGACGTGGAAGACCCGCGCGCTTTCGACCGCCTGTTCAAGCTGATCCAGGAACGTGCCGGCCACTGGCTGGCCATGCAGGTGGAAGAGGCCAAGATCGCCCTGTCCGGCAGCGACAGCCATCGCCTGGAGCTGGACCTGATCGAAGACGGACTGTATGCCGAACTGCTGCGCGAGCAGTTCAACCAGACCATCGACGGCATGCTGGGGCAGATCGGCAAAACCATCGGCAGCCTGCTGGCCGATGCCGGCATCAGCGCCAGCCAGATCGACACCGTCTTCTTTACCGGCGGCTCCAGCGGCGTTCCCGCGCTGCGCCAGTGCGTGCAGCAACTGCTGCCCAATGCCCACCATGTCGAGGGCAATCTGTTTGGCAGCATCGGCAGCGGTCTCGCCATCGAGGCGAAAAAACGCTACGGCTGATGCCCAAACAAAAAGGCTGCCCCAGTGGAGCAGCCTTTGTGCATTATCCGGAACCGTATCAGCCCTGCCGTTTGCGCGGGGCTTTTTTTGTGGCCGCCGGCGGCAGGTCGAGGTCAAACAGCATGCCGGTACGGCCGGTCTGCGACTGGCAGGCAATCTGCAGGGCGCGGTTGATCGCTTCCTTCTTGCTTACCCCCCACCACTCGATCATCTTGTCCAGCGACTTCTGCGCGTCACGACTCAACTCCACCGTTACCGACAGCTCCTGCAGGCGGTTGCGGCGCTGCTCGCGGCTGCGGCGCTTGCGCTCGGCCACCGTCATGGCGCGCTCGCCCAGCGGCTTGCGTCCGGGCTTTTTCTGCACGCCGCCAATCAGGTCGAAAGTGTAGTGATCGCAGGGATCTTTCATGGATGGGTGACGGGTCACAATCAAGAGGGGCGCAAGAATACCACAAAGCCGCGCCAGGTGGGGCATACCGCCCCTACCGCCCTTGCAATTAGTCGCTTCGCATAGCCAGCCAGACATCCGCACCCTCAGGGAGCGCCGGCGCGGACCAGATCACCCATGCATCACGGGTTGGATAGAGCGCCCTAGAGTGGATTGGCGGCAAAGGTATCGCACTGAGCGATATCACCACTGTCGAAGCCGCGCTTGAACCAGCGCACCCGCTGCGCGCTGCTGCCATGGGTAAAGCTATCCGGCACCACGGCGCGGCCGGCAGAGCGCTGCAAGGTATCGTCACCGATTTTCGAAGCTGCATTCAGCGCCGATTCCAGATCACCCCCCTCGAGGATATGCCGCGCCTTGTCGGCATGATTGCCCCACACCCCGGCAAAGCAGTCGGCCTGCAATTCCAGCCGTACCGACAAGGCATTGGCCTTGCGTTCGCTGGACTGGCGCCGCAGGGCATCCACCTTGGCGGAAATGCCCAGCAGGTTTTGCACATGGTGGCCGACCTCATGCGCAATCACATAGGCCTCGGCAAACTCGCCCGGTGCGCCCAGTTGCTGATTCAGCGTGCGATAGAAAGCCAGGTCGATATACACCTTGCGATCGGCCGGGCAATAAAACGGCCCCATGGCCGACTCGCCCTGACCACAGGCAGTGGGCGTGCTATTGCTGAACAACACCAGCTTGGGCTGCTGGTAGCTGGCACCGCGCTGCTGGAAAATCTGTCCCCACACATCCTCGGTATCCGCCAGCACCACCCGTACCAGCCTGGCCTCGCGTTCTTCTTCAGCAGAATGCACCCTGGGCTGCTGCGGCCGGGTCTGGACTTGCTGATGCCCACCACCGGTCAGCGCAGAAATCACCTGCAAGGGATTGGCCCCGAACACCAGCCAGGCCACCAGGCCAATGGCAATCGTCCCCAGACCGATACTGCCGCCACCCAGACTGAAACCGGGGGAGGCGCCAGCCTCATCGCGACGGTCTTCCACATTATCGCTTTCCCGATTGCCATCCCAACGCATGCCAGCTCTCCTTGTGTCGAATCAGGCCGGCAGGTAGCCCGCCAGCAGCGCCTGCACCAGCAGGGCAAACAGTGCGGCGATGATGTCATCCAGCATCACGCCAAAACCGCCATGTACCCGGCGATCAAACCAGGCAATCGGCCATGGCTTGAGAATATCAAACAGCCGGAACAGCACAAAGGCCAGCAGCCATCCTGCCCAACTGGCCGGGGCATACGCCAGCACCAGCAGCATGGCCACCACCTCGTCCCAGACGATGCCGCCGTAGTCGTGCACCCCCAGTGCATCACCGGTTACCTGACACACCCACACCCCCAGCACAAACAAGGGCAGGCACAACAAGGTCAGCCCCAGGCTGCCCACTCCCAGGGCGTGCAGCAGGAAAAACAGCGGATAAGCCACCAGTGTGCCCCAGGTGCCCGGCGCCTTGCGCGCCAGACCGCTACCAAAGCCGAAAGCCAGCAGATACGCCGGATGCCGGCGCAGAAAAGCCCAGTCCGGGCGAAAGGCCGGCGCCTGTTTATGCGAAGTGGTCATAACCCGCCCTGTCCAATGCAATTGTCTGGCCGGTGGCATCCAGCAGGCGTGCGCCACTGCCCGCCACGATACGGCCGATACGTGTCACCCGGCAGCCCGCCTGCGTCGCTGCGGCCAGCACCGCCTCGCGTGCCGCCTGCGGCGCAGTGAAGCACAATTCGTAATCATCACCACCGGCTGCCAGAAACTCCAGCCAGCGTGCTCGCTCTGCCTCCAGCGGCGACAAGGATGGCAGGCTGTCCGCCCAGATTTCCGCCGCCACGCCCGAGGCGGCCAGTATATGCCCCAGATCGGCCAGCAGCCCGTCCGACACATCGGCCGCAGCATGCGCCACGCCCAGCAGGGCCTGGCCCAGTTCCAGCCGTGGCACCGGAAAATCCAGCCGGCACTGGCAGGCCGCCAGCACATCATCCGACACGGCAGCAGCCGGCAAGCGCCCCAGCCGTTGTGCCACGGCAATGGCACCCAGGCCCAATTCGCCACTGACCCAGACATCGTCGCCCAGGCGGGCTGCATCGCGCCGCAGTGCCTGGCCCTGCGGCGTTTCGCCCATGATGGTGATGGACAGGGTCAACGGCCCGCGTGTGGTGTCGCCACCGGCCAAGTCCACACCGTACTGCTCGGCCAGGGCGAACAGCCCACGGCTGAAACCCTGTGCCCAGGCTTCATCCACCTCGGGCAGGGCCAGCGCCAGAAAAGCCCAGCGCGGGCGGGCGCCCATTGCCGCCATATCGGACAGATTCACCGCCAGCGTCTTGTGCCCCAGTGCCTGCGGGCTGACATCGGCAAAAAAATGCCGCCCTTCCACCAGCATGTCTACCGACACATGCAGGTCCTGGCCCGGCGTGGGACGCAGGATGGCAGCATCATCGCCCACCCCCAGCACGGCCGATGGTGCAGCGCGGGTGAAATAGTGGCGGATCAGTTCAAATTCATTCATTGCGTCAACTCCGGGCCCTCATGCAAAAACACCCGCCGTAGCGGGTGTCAGGCTGCTGACAAAGTTATTTGGTGCGATTGCACTGGACCCGGCAAAGCCGGGCCTTTCGATTAACTTATTGCTTTCGCAGCCCTCTCATCTAATCCCAATCCCCCCGCCCTTGCCCTGCAAGGGAGCCTCGCTTTCCTTTCGGAAAGCGAGAGGGGCGTCAACAAACTGACACCCGCCGTGGCGGGTGTCAGTTTCATGCAGCAAGATTATCAGCCTTGACGACGCGAACGCTGCGAGGCAACCTCGTCGGCGCGTACATCGGCAGCCAGCTTGTCCAGCACGCCGTTGACGAATTTGTGGCCGTCGGTACCACCGAAAGTCTTGGTGATCTCGATGGCTTCATTGATGATCACCGGGTACGGCGTTTCCGGGTGCTGGGTCAGTTCCAGCGCCGCCATCAGCAGCACGGCGCGTTCCACCGGGCTGACTTCTTCTTCGTTGCGTTCGTAATAGGGACGAATGCGACCGGACAGCACGGCAACATCTTTCAGCACACCGTACAGCACGGCGCGAAACAGGGTTTCGTCCGCCTTGGCGAAGTATTCGTTTTCGCGCAGGTGTTTTTCAATCAGCGAAGCCGGACGATCCGGATTCAGTTCCCATTCATAAATGCCCTGAACGGCAAATTCGCGGGCACGGCGACGGGCGGTTTTCATGTCGGTTTCCTAAAAAGAACAAGTGAGCGGCATCATCCCCAAGGGATGATCAACCGCGCAGCGTTTTATGCAGATTGGCCATTTCCACCGCAACGCGTGCTGCGTCGCGGCCTTTTTCCAGCATGCGCACTTCGGCCTGTTCGTCGTTTTCGGTGGTGAGGATGGCGTTGGCAATGGGGATGTCGAAATCCAGACCCACGCGGGTGACGCCGGCGCCGGACTCATTGGAAACCAGTTCGAAGTGGTAGGTTTCGCCACGGATGATGGCACCCAGCGCCACCAGCGCATCGAACTTGCCGCTCTTGGCCATGGTTTGCAGCACCAGCGGCACTTCCAGCGCCCCCGGCACCGTGGCCAGCACCACGTCTTCCGCGGCCACCCCCAGCACCTTCAGCTCGGCCAGGCAGGCGTCGCGCAGGCCATGGCACACTTCCTCGGTAAAACGCGCCTGGACGATGCCGACCTTGAGGCCGCGACCGTTAAAATCGGAAGAAATGCGCTGGATAGCTTCAAGCATGGGAGTCCTCGCTGCTGAAATTCGGATCAGATAAGCCCCCTGCGCGACCGGCAACTACCGGCCCCCAGGGGGAGTCATGACGGAAAACCGGTTATTTTAACCGATTTCGATATGAAAGTGTTCCGGCTGGCAAAAGCCGGTGACTTCGAGATTAAAACCAGCCATCGACGGTACATTCAAGGGCGGCGACATCAGCTTCATCTTGCCCACGCCCAGCGCCTTGAGCATTTGCGCACCGACACCGAAGGTCTTGCCGTCCCAGGGCGAGCGTTTCACATTCTGTCCCAGCGCCCGCTGCAGCAGGTCGTCGCCGGTTTCATCGCGATACAGCAGGATGACCACGCCCTTGCCGGCTTCATCGATGGCTTCCAGCGCGCCCGGCACCGTCCAGGAGTGCGGGCGCGAAGTCGGGTCCAGCACATCCATGATGGACAGCGGCTCGTGTACACGCACCAGCGTTTCCTTTGCCTCGTCCAGCTGGCCCTTGACCAGCGCCAGATGGGTTTCGCGGGTGGTGACATCGCGGAAGACATGCAAGTCGAAAGCGCCAAACGGCGTTTCCACCGGACGCTGGCCCACTTCTTCCACCAGCGATTCGGTACGGCTGCGGTAGTGGATCAGGTCGGCAATGGTGCCCACCTTGAGGCCGTGGGTCTTGGCAAACTCCAGCAATTCCGGCATGCGCGCCATGGTGCCGTCGTCGTTCATGATTTCGCAGATCACCCCGGCCGGCTCCAGCCCGGCCAGCATCGGCAGATCGCAAGCCGCCTCAGTATGGCCGGCACGGATCAGCACGCCGCCATTTTGTGCCTTGAGCGGGAAGATATGACCCGGCTGCACCAGGTCGCTGGCCTTGGCATTGCGCGCCACCGCTGCCTGCACGGTACGCGCCCGATCCGCCGCGGAAATGCCGGTGGTCACGCCTTCTGCCGCTTCGATGGACACGGTGAAATTGGTGCCGAAGGAGGTGCCGTTATTGGCGGCCATCATCGGCAGTTCCAGCAGCTTGCAGCGCTGCTCGGTCAGGGTCAGGCAGATCAGGCCACGCGCATGCTTGGCCATGAAATTGATGGCTTCCGGCGTGACGAACTCGGCCGCCATCACGATATCACCTTCGTTTTCGCGATCTTCCGCATCAGCCAGCACCACCATTTTGCCGGCCTTGATGTCGGCAATGATGTCCTGCACCGGAGAAATAACCATTTGCTACATCCTTTATATAGAGGCGCTGCACGGCCGGGCCGGGCAGACTGCGAATTCTGACGGTTGGCGGCAACCCTGCCCAGACCGTGTACGGGGCATCCGCCCCGCGCTGTATTTTCACAACATGGAGGCAATCGGCACCCTATCAAGCCGATTCACCATTTTTTTCAGACTGCTCACACACCCTGGCGCTGTGCCAGCACCCGCTCCACGGTATCGACAATGGCCTGGGTTTGCGGATCGACCTCGATATTGATGGCGTCGCCCACCTGGCGGAACTGGATGATGGTGCGCTCCAGCGTTTCCGGAATCAGGTGCACGCAAAAACGGCTGCCTTCGACGCTGCCTATGGTCAGACTGCAGCCATCAATACCGATATAGCCCTTGGCAAACAGGTACTTGGCAAACTCTGGCGGCAGCGTGAACCACACCGTGCAGTTGTTGGGCGTGCGGATGATCTCATCCACCCGCGCCAGGCAGATGATATGGCCGGACATGGCATGGCCGCCGATTTCGTCACCAAACCTTGCAGCCCGCTCGACATTGACCCTGTCGCCCACCTGCAGCGCGCCCAGATTGGTCAGGCGCAGCGTTTCGGCCATCAGGTCAAAGGCCACCAGGTCGTCACTGACCTCGGTCACGGTCAGGCAGCAGCCGTTATGGGCAATTGACGCCCCCAGCTCGATGCCGCCCAGCATGGACGGCGGCAGCCGCAGCACATGCCGACGGAAATCCTGTTTTTCCTCGATGGCCACCACCTCGGCCATCCCCTGCACGATACCGGTAAACATGCTTGCTCCTGTTCTGGCCCGCCCGGCTGGCGATGCAGCCGGCAAAACACCCATGATAACCAAATCGCCGCCCAGTGCCGACCCGCTTGCAAGCCCCGGCAGCCAGCCCGCTTACCACGGCCAAGCTATCTTGCTGATGTCAAAAGAAAAGCTTTTGTCAAAACACTGGCAGAAATTTGCAGCCTGCGAGGTTTTGTTGCGCGCCGCTATCCTGTAAAATCACCGCCTTCTTATCAAGCCTGTTCCTACTCCATGTCCGCAGAATTGTCCCGCATTGCCGAGGAAGTGGCGCGCCGCCGCACCTTCGCCATCATTTCCCACCCTGACGCCGGTAAAACCACGCTGACCGAAAAGCTGTTGCTGTTTTCGGGCGCCATCCAGATGGCCGGCACGGTAAAGGGCAAGAAGGGCGGCAAGTTTGCCACCTCGGACTGGATGGAAATCGAAAAGCAGCGCGGCATCTCCGTGGCCTCGTCGGTGATGCAGTTCGATTATCGCGACCACACGGTCAACCTGCTGGACACCCCGGGTCACCAGGACTTCTCCGAAGACACCTACCGCGTGCTTACCGCCGTGGACAGCGCCCTGATGGTGATCGATGCCGCCAAGGGCGTGGAAGAGCAGACCATCAAGCTGCTGAATGTCTGCCGCCTGCGCAACACCCCCATCGTCACCTTCATGAACAAGTACGACCGTGAAGTGCGCGATTCGCTGGAATTGCTGGACGAAGTGGAAAACGTGCTGAAGATCCGCTGCGCACCGATCACCTGGCCTATCGGCATGGGCAAGACTTTCCGCGGCGTATACAGCCTGCTGAGCGATGAGGTCATCCTGTTCGAAGCCGGCAGCGAAAAGCTGATCACCGACATCGAAGTGATCAAGGGCATCGACAACCCGCGCCTGGACGAACTGTTCCCGCTGGAAATGGAAGGCCTGCGCATGGAGATCGAACTGGTCAAGGGCGCTTCCAATGAATGGAATCTGGAAGAATTCCTGGCCGGTGAGCTGACCCCGGTATTCTTCGGCTCGGCCATCAACAACTTTGGCGTGCGCGAGATTCTGGATGCCCTGATCAACTGGGCCCCGGCTCCGCAGCAGCGTGATGCCACCCTGCGTGACGTGGCCCCGACCGAAGGCAAGTTCTCCGGCTTCGTGTTCAAGATCCAGGCCAATATGGACCCCAAGCACCGCGACCGCATCGCCTTCCTGCGCGTATGCTCCGGCCAGTTTGAACGTGGCATGAAGATGAAGCATCTGCGACTGAACCGGGAAATCTCGGCCTCCAGCGTGGTGACCTTCATGTCGCACGACCGTGAAATCGTCGAAGAAGCCTTTGCCGGCGACATCATCGGCATTCCCAACCACGGCAATATCCAGATCGGCGACAGTTTTTCCGAAGGCGAAGAACTGGCCTTTACCGGCATCCCCTTCTTTGCGCCAGAGCTGTTCCGCTCGGTACGCATCAAGAACCCGCTCAAGCTCAAGCAGCTGCAAAAGGGCCTGCAACAGCTGGGTGAAGAAGGCGCGGTACAGGTGTTCAAGCCGCACAGCGGCGGCGACCTGATCCTGGGCGCGGTCGGCGTGCTGCAGTACGAAGTGGTGGCCAGCCGCCTGGCGGCAGAATACAGCGTGGATGCGGTATTCGAATCGGCCAGCATCTGGTCGGCACGCTGGTTTACCTGCGACGACCGCAAAAAGCTGGACGAATTCATCAAGACCCTGCAGATGAATATCGCCACCGATGCCGGCGGCAACCTGGCTTACCTGGCACCCAACCGCGTCAACCTGCAACTGACGCAAGAGCGCTGGCCGGACATCGTGTTCCACGAAACCCGTGAACACGCCGTCAAGCTGAACGACTAGAAAGGCCCGCGCCGCCATGCAAGATCTGCTCCAGCTGATCCATCAGCTGCGTACCGATTACTCTCACGAGATCGTGCGCTCGCTGATGCTGATCGCCGTGTTGCTGCTGATCCGGCTGGCGGTAGGCCATATCCTGTCCAGCAATGTCAGCGTGCCGGTGGAGGAAAGACGGCGCTGGTCGGTCTCCACCCGCAATGTGCTGTTCATTTCCGGCCTGGCCGGCATCGGCATGATCTGGGCCGAAGAACTGCAAACCATCGCCGTGTCAATGCTGGCCTTTGCCGCCGCGCTGATCCTGGCCACCAAGGAGCTGATCCTGTGCGTGTCCGGCTTTGTGGTGCGCCATGCCTCCAACAGCTATAGCCTGGGCGACCATATCGAGGTGGGAACGATACGTGGCCGGGTGGTGGACATCGGCCTGCTGTCGACCACGGTGATGGAGATCGGCCCGCAGCACAATGCCCACCAGATGACCGGACGCGCCCTGACCTTTCCCAACAGCCTGCTGCTGTCCAATGCGGTGATCCGGGAAAACTACATGGGCGATTATGTGATGCACATCATCAACATCCCCATGGGCTACCACATCCCGCCCACCCGCGCCCAGCGCCTGCTGCTGGAGGCTGCCGAGCAGCACTGCCAGCAGCATGTGGAGGCGGCGCGCGAGCACATGGAGCGCATGGCCGAGCGCTATCTGGTGGACACGCCATCGGTGGAACCGCGCATCGGCATGCAGGCGGTGGATGAAAAACGCTATCAGCTGATCTTGCGCATCGCCATTCCGGCCAAGGAACGGCAACGTATCGAGCAGGCTATCATCCACCAGTTCATGGAGCAGTGCTATCCGGACAGTCCGGCCAAATAATTTAGAGCTGGAACTCCAAACAGCAGTTATAATCCCGACTTGCCCCATTGTCCGGTGTCCCATGAGCAAACCCCGCATCAAAACCTACGACCGCATCATTCTGGAAAGTCTGAAACTGTTCAACGAACAGGGCGAGCGCAATATCACCACCAACCATATCGCGGCCCATCTGGGCATCAGTCCGGGCAATCTGTACTACCACTTCCGCAACAAGGAAGAGATCGTCTACCAGATTTTCCTGATGTACCGCGACTTCATCAATGAACGGCTGGCGGTACCGGAAGCGCGCGACATGACGGTGGCCGATCTGGTCAATTACCTGGATACCGCCTTTCTGGCGATGTGGCAGTTCCGTTTCATGTTCTACGACCTGCCCGGCATGCTGGCGCGCAGCCCGCAGTTGCAGTCGGAGTATCACCAGTTCGTCAATACCGAGCTGAAAGGCATTCTGGGCGAGCACTTCCGCGAATTCATCCGTCTGGGCCTGCTCAAGATGGACGAAGAAGACATCGAGGCGGTCAGCATCAATATCTGGCTGGTGGTGAAATTCTGGTTTGCCTTCGAGCAGACCTCGCGCCCCAAATCGCCCATTACCGAAGCCTCCGGTCATCGCGGCGTGCGCCAGGTGATGGCACTGCTCAAGCCCTATGTGCAGCCGGATTTCATGGCAGCTTTCCAGCAGCTGAGCGAACGCCACGCTGCCCGCTGACAGCCGCCAGCACAAGAAAAAGGCCGCCGCCCCACGGGACGACGGCCTTTGTTGTTTCAGCCAGCCGGTCTGGCCGGCCCATACTCAGGGACGAATGGCGATCTTCAGCACCCCATCGCGCTGGTGGGCAAACAGATCGTAAGCCGCTTCGATATCATCCAGCGCATACTGATGCGTCACCAGCGGCCCCAGATCAACCCGGCCCGAGGCAATCACCCCCATCAGCCGGCGCATGCGCTCCTTGCCGCCCGGACACAGCGCGGTATTGATCTTGTGGTCGCCGAGGCCAGCCGCAAACGCCCCCAGCGGAATGGTCAGGTCGCTGGAGTACACCCCCAGGCTGGACAAGGTGCCACCGGGCTTGAGCACCCGCAAGGCCGAGGCAAAGGTTTGCTGCGTCCCCAGGGCCTCGATGGCCGAATCCGCCCCGCGCCCGCCGGTCAGTTTCATCACTTCGTCCACCACATCGCACTGGGTGAAATTGAGGGTGATATCCGCCCCCATCAGCCGCGAGATCCCCAGGCGGTGATCATTGCCATCCACCGCGATGATGGTGGTGGCCCCCAACAGGCGCGCGCCGGCCGTGGCACACAGGCCGATCGGCCCCTGGGCAAACACCACCACGGTGTCTCCGATGCGGATATTGGCGTTTTCCGCGCCCTTGAAACCGGTGGACATGATGTCCGGACACATCAGCACCTGCTCGTCGGTCAGCCCATCCGGAATTGGCGACAGATTGGCCTGGGCATCTGGCACCAGCACGTACTCGGCCTGGGTGCCGTCGATGAGGTTGCCAAAGCGCCAGCCCGCCGTGGCCTTGTAGCCGTGGCAGCCACACTTGCCGGAGGCAATCAGATAGCTGCCATCCTGTGACGCCACGCCATCCTGCGCGGCATAGGAATTGAAATTGGGGCAGATGGCGCCGGCGATGACGCGCTGGCCTTCCTGATAACCACTGACCGCGCTGCCCAGCTTTTCGATGATGCCCACCGGCTCGTGGCCGATGGTCAGCCCCGGTGCCACCGGGTATTCACCCTTGAGGATGTGCACATCGGTGCCGCAGATGGTGGTGGTGGTGATGCGGATCAGCGCATCGTTGGGTCCTACGTCCGGAATCGGCTTTTCGGCGATTTCAACCCGCCCTGCTGCCACAAAAACCGCTGCCTTCATCATGCTGCTCATACTGACCTCCTGTCTGGAAACCGGCTGGCATGTGACGGCAGGCAGCGGCGAGAAGCCCCCCGCCACCCATCACCACAAGCACCAGCAGATCATGCGATGCAGTACACTCGGCACGCAGCCCGGCCCAGCGGCTGCGCACGACCCGCCATCACCGGAATCGGCCATGGCCTTGTCTGGGGCAGCCAGAAACGCTGCAAGTTTCAGCAAGGCGCAAAAACCTTTTCTATCGGATGGGTATTCCATCATAGGGGGCAGACTGGCCGGCAGCCAAGGTGCCCGGCGCGGCGATCAGCCGCGGTTTAGCGCATCCCGCAAATGGTGGGCCGCTCGCAGGGCAAAGGCATAAATCGACAGCTGTGGATTGGCGCCGATGCTGGTGGGAAATACCGAACCATCGATAATGCTGAGATTACGCAGCTGCCAGTGGCGACCGTATTCATCCACCACCCCCTCCTCCGGCTGGCTGCTCATGGCAGCACCACCCATGACATGGGCGCTGACCACGCGCGCCAGCAAGGGCTTGAGCGGCAGCTGCAGGATCTGTGCGCGCGTCGCCTTCCAGCTGCTTTGCAAATCGGCCTGCTCGTGCAGCACCTGCACCTGGCGCGCCCCGGCGGCAAACTGCAGTTCGGCCATGGTCAGCCAGCTGCGGCGCACGCCATCCCACAGCACATCATTCAACGGGTAGTCCAGCTCCGGCGAACCATCCTGGCGCAAGCGCACCTGACCACCCTGGCTGTCCGGGTGAAAGCCATCGCGCAACAAGGCCAGCACCACTTGCAGATGGGGCAGCTGCTGCATCAGCCCCGCGCTGGCTGCACCGAAACCGGAGAGGGTGACTCCCATCAGCAAGGGATGCACCGGCGGCACTTCCAGCTTGTAGCCCAGCGGGCCATCCAGCGGCTGGGTGTGCATGAAGTGGTCGGAATAGACGGTCTGTGGAGCGCCGTTATAGGCCTCGATGCGTTGCGGCATCACCGCCCCGGAAACCACTACCGGATGCAGAAAGGTGCGCCGGCCCACCTGCGCCCCGCCCAACTGGCTGCGCAGCAGGATGGCCGGGCTGCCGATGGCACCGGCCGCCAGCACAACATGGCGCGCCCGCACCGCAAACTTGCGACCGGTCAGCCCATGGCCATCAGCCGCCAGCAGGCTACCCTCAGCCCCCTGCAGCGTCTTGCCATCCGCCGCCGGCAACAGGCGATCCACCCTGGCCCGCGCCAACAAGCCGGCCCGGTGCTGCAAGGCGCCGGGGATGGTGGTCACCAGCATCGACTGCTTGGCATTGGTGGCGCAGCCCATGCCGCAATAGCCCAGATTCCAGCAGCCGCGCACATTGCGGCGGATACGGCCGTGCTTCAGCCCCAGCGCCTGACAGCCACGCTCCAGCACGCTGTTATTGGGATTAGGGTCGGTCTGCCAGTCGGCAATGCCCAGCCTGGCCTCGGCCAGGTCAAACCACGGTGCCATGGCTTGCGGGTTCAGGCCCTGCAGGCCATAGCGCTCACCCCACCAGGCCAGGGTTTCTGGCGGGGTGCGAAAGGCGCTGGTCCAGTTGACCGTGGTACTGCCGCCCACCGTACGCCCCTGCAGGATATTGATGGCCTTGTCGGCGGTCTTGCGGCTGGCAGACTCCTGATAAAGCTCGGGATAGGCCTTGGCTTCCAGCAGGCGAAAATCACGCGAAGTGCGCAGCGCACCCTCTTCCACCATCAGCACATCCAGCCCGGCCTGGGCCAGCACCTCCGCCGTCATGCCGCCACCCGCGCCGGTGCCGATGATCAGCACATCGCAGCTCAGTTGCAGGTCCTGTGTTTGTGCTGCACCGTCCAGCACCCGCCAGCCACTGGCCACACCGTCGGCCACCGGATCGGGCAAGCTCATCTTGCTACTCATGGCAATAACCCCATCACCTGTTGCGGTTGCTGATAGCCCAGCGCGCTCCAGCTGGCCGGATTGCCAAACCAGGCGGCATTGATCAAAGCATGCAATGCCTGGAAGCCCGAGCGCAGCAGCAGCAAGGGGCTTTGCTGCCAGCGCTGCAGGAAGGCGGCCAGCTCGTCCGGCGTGGCCTGCGCCCACGGGCTGTGCACGCCGGCCAGCCAGCGCCGCGCCCAGCGATTGCCCAGCAGGTCGAACAGCTGGCGCAACTCCTGCTGTACCGCAGGCAGCAGATGCGCGATGGCCACATCCACCCCGCGCACGATGTCGTCCAGCGCCAGCCCGGCCATGCCCAGCATCACCGGGGCCAGGCTGCGGATGATCTGTGCATCAGCGGCCTGCAAAAACACCAGACGGCCCTGACTGGCGGCCGGCAGATCCGGCTGCGGGCTGGCCAGGAAGCCGGCCGCCAGCAACACCACGCTGCCGGCCATGCCGGTCTTGATCAATTGACGACGCGTAATCATCTCAGCCTCGCATCATCAGTCGCAGCAGCCATTGCACGGTGCGGCCATAAGGGGGCCGGGTCATCCAGCTGCCCGACCAGCGGCTTTGCTCGAATACCGGCTTGAGCTTGGAGAAGGTGAGAAAGCCTTCATAGCCATGGTAATGCCCCATGCCGGAGGCACCGACGCCACCAAAAGGCAGATCGTGCTGGATGACATGCAACACGGATTCATTGATGCACACCCCGCCGGAAATGGTCTGGTGCAGGGTTTTTTCGATACGCAGCGGATCGTTGTCGAACAGATACAGCGCCAGCGGCCGCGGCCGGGCATTGATGTAAGCGAGGGCCTGGTCGAAATGGTCGTAGCAGACCACCGGCAGGATGGGGCCGAAAATTTCCTCGCGCAGCAGCGTGCAGTCGGCCGGGCAGTTCAGCACCAGGGTCAATGGCAGCTTGCGGGTGCCGGACAGATCCTCGGCGGCCGGGTTGATCTGGCGGATGTCGGCCCCGGCGGCGCGCGCCTCGGCCAGCCAGTCCTGCAGCCGCTGGTAATGGCGCTGGTTGATGATATTGCTGTAGTCCGGATTATTGGCCAGCGTGGGATAGGCCCGCGTCGCGGCCGCGTCCAGCATGGCCAGCAGCCGGTCGCGGTCCTTGGCATTCACCAGCACATAGTCCGGGGCCACGCAGGTCTGCCCGGCATTGAACAGCTTGCCGGCAACAATCGACTCTGCCGCCCGGGCAAAATCGGCATCGCGCGCCACCAGTGCCGGCGATTTGCCACCCAGCTCCAGTGTGACAGGTGTGAGATGGTCGGCAGCCGCACGCATCACATGGTGGCCCACCGCGGTGGAGCCGGTGAACAGCAGATGATCGAAGGGCAAGCGGGTAAAGGCTTGCGCCAGCTCCGGCCCGCCATTGATCACGCAAACCAGATCCGGCTCGAAGTAACGCGCCACCAGCTCGGCCAGCAATTGCCCGGTGGCCGGGGTAAATTCCGACATCTTGATCATCACCCGGTTGCCGGCCGCCAGTGCGCCGATCAAGGGCCCCAATGCCAGAAACAGCGGGTAATTCCACGGCACCACAATGCCCACCACCCCCAAGGGCTGTGGCAGCACGCGATTGCGCGCCGGGCGAAACCAGATGGAGACCCCGCGTCGCTGCGGCTTCATCCAGCGCCGCAGCTGACGGCGGGCACTGCGCAATTCTTCCAGGCTGGGAAACAGCTCGCCCAGGCGGGTTTCCACGCTGCTGCGCTGGCCAAAATCGCTATTGATGGCGGCAATCAGCGCAGCGTGGTTTTGCTGGATCAGCTGCTCCAGCGCATTCAGCCAGCCCAGCCGGCGGGCCAGCACCGGAAAACGCTCGGCGGCAGCGGCGCGACACAGGGCGGCATGGGCATCCGGCAAGCTGAGCGCGTTTTCCTGCTGCATTGGCATGACATTCATTGTGCTATCCTCGTGTTGTTCCATCCGGCAAACGGTCGTTTAGAGCCACGACTCTAAAGCCAGAATAGCACCGGGAAATTTCCTTGTCACTCTCCGTGGACTACCCATGCTGATCGATTTCTTTACCGCCCTGCGCGACGCCGGCCTGCCGGTATCGCTCAAGGAATTCCTGACCCTGCTGCAAGCCCTGCAACAGCAGGTGGCCTTTGGCAGCCTGGACGCCTTTTATTATCTGGCACGCACCACGCTGATCAAGGACGAAAAACATTACGACCGTTTCGACCAGGTATTCGGCCATTACTTTCAGGGCAAGGCGCTGGTACTGGATGATCTGCAAACCGAGATTCCGGAAGACTGGCTGCGCCAGCAGGTAGAGAAATTTCTCAGCGAAGAGGAAAAGCAGCAGCTGCAGGCACTGGGCTGGGACAAGCTGATGGAAACCCTGCGCCAGCGCCTGGAAGAACAGAAAGAGCGCCACCAGGGCGGTAACAAATGGATAGGCACCGGCGGCACCAGCCCGTTTGGTGCTTATGGTTACCACCCGGAAGGCATACGCATCGGCCAGGATGGCTCGCGCCACCGCCGGGCGGTAAAGGTGTGGGATAAACGCGAATTCCGCAATTTCGACAATGCGGCCGAACTGGGCAGCCGCAATATCAAGCTGGCCTTGCGCCGCCTGCGCGAATTCGCCCGCGAGGGCGCGGAAGAAGTGCTGGACCTGGACGGCACCATCGCTGCCACCGCCCGCAATGCCGGCCTGCTCGAGCTGAAAATGCTGCGCGAACTGCGCAATACGGTGAAGGTACTGGTGCTGTTTGATGTGGGCGGCTCGATGGACGACCACATCAAGGCGGTGGAAGAGCTGTTTTCCGCGGTGAAAAGCGAATTCAAGCACCTGGAGTATTACTACTTCCACAACTGCGTCTATGAAACGGTGTGGAAAGACAATCGCCGCCGCCAGGGCAGCAGTCTGTCCACCCACGACTTGATCCACACCTTTGGCAGCGACTACAAATTGATCTTTGTCGGTGACGCCACCATGAGCCCGTATGAAATCAGCTACCCCGGCGGCAGCGTCGAACACATGAACCCGGAAGCCGGTGAAGTGTGGATGCGCCGCCTGCTGCAGCAGTTTCGCCATGCGGTATGGCTCAACCCGGTGGCCGAGCAGTACTGGGACTACACCCAGTCGCTGCAAATGATGCGCTGCCTGCTACAGGAGCGCATGTATCCGCTCACCCTGGAAGGGGTGGACCAGGCCATGCGGGCGCTGAAGAAAAGCGCGCCGGCCAGCGCCCTGCCCCCGGTTTAGGCGGCAGTAAAGCGCTGACCGTTGCCGTCGAAGGCCCGTACCTGATCGCGACCGGCCAGCTTGGCCTCGTACAATGCCTGGTCGGCCAGAGCCAGCGCCACACTGGCCTCCTGCTGGTCGCGGGCAAAACAACTGACGCCGATGCTCACCCGCACCTGCAGTTCGCCGGCATCCAGCGCAACCCGGTGCGCGCGCACCGCCTGGCGCAAGCGCTCTGCCAAGGCCAGCGCGCCGGCCATGCCACAGCCGGGCAGCAGCACGGCAAATTCCTCGCCGCCCAGCCGGCCCAGTACGTCGACCTTGCGCACCACCTGCTGGCAGATGTGGGCAAAGTCGCGCAGCACACGGTCGCCCACGGCATGGCCCCAGCTGTCGTTCACCTGCTTGAAGTGATCGATGTCCAGCATCAGCACCGCCACCGGATTGCTGAAACGCTGGAAGCGGACAAATTCATCCTCCAGCTTTTCCATGAAACTGCGCCGGTTGGCAATGCCGGTCAGCGCATCGGTGGTGGCCAGCAGCCGCAGTGATTCCTCCTGCAGCTTGCGACTGCTGATATCACGGTATACCCACAGCACACTGCGCAAGCGCCCCTCGATAAAGATGGGCACATGGTCGCGCTCCAGGATGCGGCCATCGACCAGCGGCCACTCTTCGCCCAGCACCACCTCGCGCGAACGCTGCAATTCTTCCAGCCTTTGCAGCAGCCGTTGCGGGTCGGCGAACTGTCGCGCCGCCATGGCCGCCACCTGCACCCGGCCCAGATACTGGAGCTGCTCCGGGGTATAGCCGGGCAAGAACAGCTGACAGTACTGCTGGTTTACCAGCACCACCTCGCCATTGTGGTCCTCCAGCAGCATGGCGCCATGGAAGTTTTCGATGATGGTCAGCAATTGCCGCTGCAGGGTGGACAGCGCCTCTTCGGCCTGCCGGCGCGCGGTGATGTCATGAATGATGGAAAACAACAAGGTGCGCCCGCCAGACTCCACCGGCGAGGAATGCACGTCGACCGTGCGCAGCTGGCCATTGGCCAGCCGGTGAGTGAAGGTGAAATGATTGTGTGCCTGCTGCAGCGCCACGCCCATGGTGCCGCGTATTCTGGCCTCTTCCATCTGGTTGATATTGCTCATCGGCATGCCGACCAGCTCGCCCCGGCGATAACCATAAAAGCGCTCGGCCGAGGGATTGGCATCCACGATCACCCCGCTGGCCGGATCAACCAGTATCATCACCGCACCGTGATTCTGGAACAGCATGCGGAAATGCGCCTCGCTGTTTTCCAGCAGCTTTTGCGCCTGCTTGTGGGTGGTGATGTCCTGCACGGTGCCGACGATGCGACAGACATTGCCATTGCCGTCCACCTCGGTGGCCTGGCCCTTGTCCAGTATCCACAGCACTTCACCGCTACGCCGCAGCAAGCGGTACTGGATCTGGTACTGATTGGCCTCACGCTTGAGCAGGGCGCGGATATTGTGGCGCACGGTGGCCAGGTCATCCGGATGGACCAGCGCCTGCCATTGCCCGGGATTGTCATGCAGCTCGTGGTAGTCGTAGCCGACCATATTGACCAGCTGCTGGTTGAAATCCAGCCGTCCCAGCGCCACATGCCAGTCCCACAGCCCGATATTGGCCGCGCGCATGGCCATGTCCAGCCGCTCCTGACTTTCACGCAGGGCTTCTTCGGTCCGCTTGCGCTGGGTGATTTCCGAAATCAAACCATGCCAGCGCACCGACTGGTCATCCTGCAACTCCGGCGTGGCGCGGGCTTCCACC
Source organism: Aquitalea magnusonii (assembly GCF_003202035.1). GTDB lineage: Bacteria > Pseudomonadota > Gammaproteobacteria > Burkholderiales > Chromobacteriaceae > Aquitalea > Aquitalea magnusonii. The sequence continues at coordinate 84,464 of NZ_QJKC01000002.1, forward strand.
CAGATCAGCCGCCCATCCGGCAACAGCACGCGAAACTCGCTGATCCACGGCAGCTGGTAGCGCAGTGCCGATTCGCTCTCTTCGCGCACCCGCTGCTGGTCATCCGCAAATACGCGCCGCCACACCAGATCGGCATCCTGCTTGACCTGGGCCGGGGTGACACCAAAAATGGTCAGCACGCCGTCGCTGACATAGGAAAACCTGCCCTGTCCCTGCGGGGCGGACCAGAACTGATAGATCATGCCGGGAGTATTGGCGGCGATCTTGGCCAGCCTGTCCTCGCCCTCCACCTGGTTGCTGACATCCATCCAGTAACCCTGCACCACATCGCCGGCAACCTGCTGCACCTGCTCTTCCAACCAGCACCAGTGACCTGCACCATGCCAGAAACGATAGCGGCGGCAGGTAAAACCGCGTTCCTGGCCCAGCCGCCAGCCACCGTCGGCCAGCCCGGCCAGCTCGTCCGGATGCAGGTGCTGCAGCCACCAGTCGGGCTCCAGCAGAATGTCTTCCGGGAAATAGCCGAGTATGGAGGCCACATTGGGGCTGACTTCCACCACCACCCGCGGCTGCTGTACATGGCAGGCGAACGCCACCATCGGGCCATTGGCAAACAGGGCATGCTGGCGCGTCATCAGCTGCTGCAGACGCTTGAACTCGGTCACATCCTGCATCACCACCATATAGCCGCCGGCAGCGCCTGGCTCGACCATGGCGGTGATGGACAGATTGACGGTATGCAAGCGGCCATCCTTGCCACGCAGCGGCCACTCCCGCGTCAGGCTGCGTCCGGGCTGCACTTCGGCAGTGAATACCTCGACAGCGTCCACCGCACGCCCCAGCCGGGCAGCCAGCTGCGCACGCTCCTGCTCCAGCAAGTCCGGCTCCAGCAGCACGCTGGGCAGTGCCTGCCCGCACAATTCATCAGCCCGGTAGGCCAGCAGCTTTTCTGCCGCATGATTGAACAGGATGATCAGGCCGTCCGCATCCAGTGCCATCAGCGCGGTGTCCGCCGCATTGAGCATCGACAGCAACAGGCCAGCCGTCGGCGGCTGGCCCTGTTGTGGCGTGCCCGAGGATGATGACAAGCTCAAGACGGTCTCCCGGCATCGGTATGCAGATTCATGCTTTACTTTATAGATGATGTTTGGAGTGCTCGGCAAAGTGCTATGAAATTAGCCTGCTTTGCTTGAAAAAAATAACAATAACCACATATTTAGCTTGAGCAATCAGCCAGTTGCGCCAACAATGAAGACAGAGGTCAGCCAAACAAGACCTCAGCTAGCCGAGGGAAGCCGCCATGGAAACCGTAATGATGATCCTTATGATCGCTGCCTTTGCCATCGTGCTGGGCATGCTGACCGCCCCGCTGGAGAAAAAGCGCGAGCTGATCCCCATCCGTATCCGCAAGGAAGACCAGCAGCCACGGCGCAGATCTGGGCGCTAAACGGATGCAGGTGCAAGCAAAAAGGCAGCCACGGCTGCCTTTTTGCATGGCGCGGCCTGTCTCAGAAATCGCGCTGCGGCACCAGTACCGTGCGGTTGCCATTGCTCTCCATGGCACTGACAATGCCGGCCGCCTCCATCTGCTCGATCAGCCGCGCCGCGCGGTTATAGCCTATGCGCAAATGGCGCTGCACGGCGGAAATCGACGGCTTGCGCGTTTTCAACACGATTTCCACTGCTTCATCGTATAAGGGATCGCTCTCGGTTGCTGCCTGGGTCTTGGCAGTGGCCGCAGCCGACTCCTCGTCCGCCTCGGTTTCACCAGTCAGCAAGCCTTCCACATAATCCGGCTCGCCCCACTGCTTGAGAAAATCCACCACCGCATGCACTTCGTCATCGGTGACAAAAGCGCCATGTACCCGTTGCGGATAGCCGCTGCCCGGCGGCAGGAACAACATGTCACCCTGACCCAGCAGGCTTTCCGCGCCCATCTGGTCGAGAATGGTCCGGCTGTCGATCTTGCTGGACACCTGGAAAGCAATCCGCGTCGGGATATTGGCCTTGATCAGGCCGGTAATCACATCCACCGAGGGGCGCTGGGTGGCCAGAATCAAATGGATACCCGCCGCCCGCGCCTTCTGTGCCAGACGGGCAATCAGTTCTTCAATCTTCTTGCCGGCCACCATCATCAGATCGGCAAATTCATCCACCACCACCACGATGAAGGGCAGATTGTTCAGCGGCTCCGGTGTTTCCGGGGTCAGGCTGAAGGGATTGGTCAGCCGGCGGCCGGCCGCCTCGGCTTCGCGCACCTTGTCGTTGTAACCGGCCAGATTACGCACACCCAAAGCGCTCATCAGCCGGTAGCGACGCTCCATTTCGCCCACGCACCAGTTGAGCGCATTGGCGGCCAGTTTCATGTCGGTGACCACCGGGGCCAGCAAGTGCGGAATGTCGTTGTATACCGACAATTCCAGCATCTTGGGGTCGATCATGATGAAGCGCACTTCGTCCGGCGTGGCCTTGTACAGCATGGACAGAATCATCGCATTGACGCCCACCGACTTGCCGGAACCGGTGGTACCGGCCACCAGCAAGTGCGGTGCCTTGGCCAGGTCGATGGCCACCGGCTGCCCGGTAATGTCCTTGCCCAGCGCCATGGTCAGCCGCGAGGCCGGTTGCTGGAATACATCGGCGGAGAAGATCTCCGACAAGCGGATCATCTGGCGCTTGGCATTGGGCAGCTCCAGACCCATGCAGGTCTTGCCCGGAATGGTTTCCACCACCCGGATGGAAGCCAGACCCAGTGCCCGCGACAGATCTTTCATCAGGTTGACCACCTGGTTGCCACGCACGCCAACGGCCGGTTCCACCTCGTAACGGGTAATCACCGGTCCGGCATAGGCATCCACCACACTGACCTTGACCTTGAACTCGGCCAGTTTTTCCTCGATCAGGATGCCGCGCTCCAGCAATTCGTCTTCCGACACCACGGTGGTGGCTTCTTCGGCCGGGCGCAGCAGGTCCAGCCCCGGCAGGCAGTCTTCACCATAAATCACCGGCAGGCTGGAACGATGGGCGGCAGCGGGCGGCAGGCTCCATGGCAGCGCAGCATCCGCCACGCTTGCCACTGCCGGCTGCTGCGGCACAGCCAGCGACTCGGCCACTACGGCGGTCACTTCGCTGCTGGCGGTAGCCGCGGCAGCGGGTGGCAAATCAGTCTCATCCAGCAGGTGCCACACCAGATTACTCGACGGCTTGCTGGCGGGGGCCGCCGCGGGCGGGTTCTCGCGGATCATCGACCACGGCAAGACCGGCTCGGCAGCAGGCGGGGGTGGCGGCGCGGCCGGGCGGACTTCACTGTCCTGCGGCGGTAGCTGCGGCCTCTGCTCGGGCCAGCGCCACGGCTGACGCTCCGGTTCCGCCTGCGGCACGGCCATGCTGGCCGGTGGCGAGGCAGGCATGCGCGGCGCAGCCAGCGGCTCCGCCGGCAGCGGGCTCACACTGCTGGCTTCCGCCACGACAGCGGGCGGCGGCTCACTGATGGTGACCGCGGCAACAGGCTCAGCCTGGCTTGCCGGCGCGCCCTGCTCCGCCGGTGGTAAAACCGCGGACGGGTCAGCTGGCTCGCCATTGGCAAACAGCTGCTCGGCAGCCATTTCTGCCACCTGCATATTCTCCAGCGCTGGCTGCGGTGAAGACGACAGTGGCTGCGCAAGCGGTGCAGGTGCAGCAGATTCAGCCGCACTGTGCGGCAAAGGCGCGTCGGGAATATCGGCCAGCGACAGGCCGGACAGCTGCGCGGCCGGCTCAAGCACCGGGGCGGGCTTGGCCGCTGGCGGTCGTGGCGCAGGCGGACGGATCCAGCCGGCATAAGCATTGCTTCTGGGCTGTTGCTCGTGCCGTACGATGGCCGGCTCGGAGGGGGGCGGGCTGACCCGCGGCGGGATCGGCTGGGTGATGATCTTGCGCGGAGCCGGATGCACCGGCTGCAACACCACGGCCGGCTTAGCCACCGGGGTCTCATGACTGCGGCGCTTGCTGTGCAGGGCATTGACCTGGGCACGCACTTCATGCGGATCGATCACCGGCAGCGGGCGCGGCTCGGGATGGCCAGACAGCGACTGGCGCTGTGCCTGACGACGGCGCGAGCCGTGATGCAGATTGTTTTGCAGCTCGTCCAGCCCGATGACCGGCAGATTTTCGCCACGCGGCTGGCTGGGGGCTGCGGCTGATGGCTTGGGCTTGCGATAGCTGCGTACCAGTTCGACATGCGGCAGATCAGGCGCTGGCGTGGCGGGCTTGCCCTGCACGCGCGGGGCGGGGCTGGCCGGCGGCGGCGTGGGCACGGCGGCAGCGACAGCCGGCCTGGGCTGGGGCTGGGCACGGCCCTGCTCGCTGCCTGATGGCGGCGGCAGGCCGGGCTCCTCATCCGCCACGGTGCTGTCAAAGCGGATGGCCACCGGTTCGCGGCGGCGTTCGCGAAATGCCGCCGGCGTGATGTCCAGTTCTTCATCATGACCGGCACCCAGCACACGATCCAGCTTCTTCAGCAGGCGCTCACGCTGCAGCGACACCCGCGCACGCCAGGGGTGCCCTGCTCCCAGCATCCGCCAGGTCACACCTGCTGCCACACCCAACATCATCAGCCCAAGCACAAACCACACGATCAGCAACCTCTTTCCTCATTCTGCCGTAGTCGCGCAAACCAGCCCAAGGCCAATTCCGCAGCACACGACAGGGGCAATCCAAAGCGCCGATTGTACCCGTTTTTGACTGCGCTTCGCATGGCCGCACCGCGCAAACGGCGGCATAAACAAAAAAACCCCGCACAGGGCGGGGTTCTTGTCGATCAGCGCTCGGGATCAGTTCACGGCCACGGTAGCGGCGATGTCCTGGTAGTCCTTGATCTGGTCGAAGTTCAGGTACTGGTAAACCTCGGCACCCTTCTCGTTGATGATGCCGATATTGGCCTTGTACTCTTCCACGGTCGGAATCTTGCCCAGCTTGGAGCAGATGGCGGCCAGTTCGGCCGAACCCAGGAACACATTGGTGTTCTTGCCCAGACGGTTGGGGAAGTTACGGGTGGAAGTGGACATCACGGTGGCGCCTTCGCGTACCTGTGCCTGGTTACCCATGCACAGCGAGCAGCCCGGCATTTCGGTGCGGGCACCGGCCATGCCAAACACGCCGTAGTGACCTTCGTCGGTCAGCTGCTGCGCGTCCATCTTGGTCGGCGGAGCCAGCCATAGCTTGACCGGCAGGTCGCGCTTGCCTTCCAGCAGCTTGGAAGCGGCACGGAAGTGACCGATATTGGTCATGCAGGAACCGATGAACACTTCGTCGATCTTGGTGCCGGCCACTTCGGACATGAACTTCACATCGTCCGGGTCGTTCGGGCAGGCCACGATCGGCTCTTTCACGTCGGCCAGATCGATTTCGATCACGGCAGCGTATTCGGCGTCGGCATCCGCCTTGAGCAGTTCGCCCTTGGCAATCCACTCTTCCATCTTCTTGATGCGGCGTTCCAGCGTGCGCGGGTCGGCATAACCGTCGGCAATCATGGTCTTCATCAGGGTGATGTTGGAGCGCATGTATTCGACGATGGGTTCCTTGTTCAGATGCACGGTGCAACCGGCAGCGGAACGTTCGGCAGAAGCGTCGGACAGCTCGAATGCCTGTTCAACCTTCAGGTTGGGCAGACCTTCGATTTCCAGTACACGGCCGGAGAAGATGTTCTTCTTGCCAGCCTTGGCCACGGTCAGCAGACCTTGCTTGATGGCGTACAGCGGGATGGCATTCACCAGGTCACGCAGGGTGACGCCCGGTTGCAGTTCGCCCTTGAAGCGCACCAGTACCGATTCCGGCATGTCCAGCGGCATCACGCCGGTAGCCGCGGCAAAAGCCACCAGGCCAGAACCGGCCGGGAAGGAAATGCCGATCGGGAAACGGGTGTGGGAGTCACCACCGGTACCCACGGTATCCGGCAGCAGCAGGCGGTTCAGCCAGCTGTGGATCACGCCATCGCCCGGACGCAGCGCAACACCGCCACGGGTGGAGATGAAGGCCGGCAGTTCCTTGTGCATCTTCACATCCACCGGCTTCGGATAAGCGGCGGTGTGGCAGAAGGACTGCATCACCAGGTCGGCGGAGAAGCCCAGACAGGCCAGGTCTTTCAGCTCGTCGCGGGTCATCGGGCCGGTGGTGTCTTGCGAACCCACGGTGGTCATCTTCGGTTCGCAGTAGGTACCCGGACGCACGCCCTGGCCTTCCGGCAGACCACAGGCGCGGCCAACCATCTTTTGTGCCAGCGAGAAGCCCTTGCCGGAATTGACCGGGTCTTTCGGCAGACGGAAGGTGGTGGACGGGGCCAGACCCAGTGCTTCGCGTGCCTTGGCGGTCAGGCCACGGCCGATGATCAGGTTGATACGACCGCCAGCGCGTACTTCGTCCAGCAGCACGTCGGACTTCAGCTGGAAGTTGGCCACGGTGGCGCCGTTCTTTTCAATCTTGCCGTCGTACGGGTAGATGTCGATCACATCGCCCATTTCCAGCGCGGACACATCCACTTCGATCGGCAGCGAGCCGGAGTCTTCCTGGGTGTTGAAGAAGATCGGAGCGATCTTGCCACCCAGGGTGACGCCGCCAAAGCGCTTGTTCGGCACAAACGGGATGTCCTGGCCGGTCGCCCATACCACCGAGTTGGTAGCGGATTTGCGGGAAGAACCGGTACCCACCACGTCGCCCACATAGGCAACCAGATGGCCTTTTTTCTTCAGGTCTTCGATGAACTGCATCGGACCGCGCTTGCCATCTTCTTCCGGCACGAAGGCAGCACCCGGACGGGTGTTCTTCAGCATGGCCAGGTAGTGCAGCGGGATGTCCGGGCGGCTCCAGGCGTCCGGTGCCGGCGACAGGTCGTCGGTATTGGTTTCGCCCGGCACCTTGAATACGGTGACGGTGATTTTCTTTTCCACTTCCGGACGGCTGGTGAACCATTCGGCATCGGCCCAGCTTTGCAGCACGCTCTTGGCGTTGGCATTGCCGCCTTCGGCCAGCACTTGCACGTCGTGGAAGAAGTCGAATACCAGCAGGGTTTTCTTCAGGCCCTCAGCGGCAATGGCGCCCACTTCGGCATCGGCCAGCAGGTCGATCAGCGGCTTGACATTGTAACCACCCAGCATGGTGCCCAAGAGTTCGGTGGCCTTGGCACGGGAAACCAGCGGCGAAGCCACGCTGCCTTCGGCCACGGCGGCCAGGAAGGATGCCTTGACCTTGGCGGCATCATCCACGCCCGGCGGTACGCGGAAGGTGATCAGCTCGACCAGCAGATCTTCCTCGCCCTTGGGCGGGTTTTTCAGGAGTTCGACCAGTTGTTCGGTTTGCTTGGCGTTCAGCGGCAGGGGCGGAATGCCCAGTGCAGCGCGCTCTGCAACATGCTGACGGTAGGCTTCGAGCATAGCTTGGGACCTTTTTGCTTGGGTTGTTTGCAATGAGTCAGCCGCCAGCGCGGGATCAACTGGCGGCAACCGTCCGGGGAGATTTCCTTCTACCCCGTTTTGATTGCTGGAAGATTACGCCGTCTGACCGCCAGTGACAAACGAGTAATCGAAACATCGTCTGTGAGTTATACTCACACCATGAGCACTTACCCCCCTCTCAACGCGCTGCGGATATTCGAGGCTGCAGCAAGGCTGGAAAGCTTTTCCTCGGCAGCCGACGAGCTGTTCGTTACCCACGGTGCTGTGAGCAAGCAGATCAAGCAGCTGGAGGAATGGCTGGGCGTGCGCCTGTTTGACCGTGCCGGCGGCCGGGTCAAACTGACCGATACCGGCTGGCGCTACCTGATCCAGGTGCAGGACGGGCTGGACCTGATCGCCAATGCCACTTCGCAGTTGCTGCAGCCGGACAACCAGCGCCGGCTCACCATCAATTCCACCCCTACCATGGCCATGCACTGGCTGATGCCCAGGCTGCATGTATTCCGCGAAAGCTATCCGGATGTGGAACTGCATCTGGTGACATCAGACCGTGACATCAGCCGGCTGGACAGCCCGTTCGACATTGCCATCCGTCGCGGACCCGGTGACTGGCCCGGCCATATCGCCAAGCCTTTCCTGGAAGAATGCGAGCTGCCGCTCTGTTCGCCTGCGCTGCTGAAACGCTTTCCCATCGACAGCCCGGCCGACCTGGCGCAGCACACCCTGCTGTATGCCGACACCCGCCCCACCGCCTGGCAACGCTGGCTGACCCTGGCCGGCGTACCCGAGCTGAAACCGGCCTGCGGCTTGCATTTCGACCGTTTCTCGCTAGCCTTGCAAGCGGCGCTGGATGGGCTGGGCGTGGCACTGGGCCCGCTGCCAATGGCGCAGTCGCTGGTGGATTCCGGCCAGCTGGTGGCGCCCCTATCCAGCCCGGTGGTGCCGGTGCGTGATTACTGCTGGATCGTGCCACGCACGGCATCGGGCGACTCCACCGTGGCCTCCTTTTGTCGCTGGCTGGAGCAGGAATCCGGACAGATGCGTCCCTTTCCGGCCGCCGGACTCAACGACAACATGATTGCCCACGCCTTTCCGGAAGACTAGGGCTGCTGCGGCGTCAGGCCCAGCTGGCGCATCTCCGGCGGCGCGGTATCGCGCGGCAGCCATTTATTGTAGATACGGCGGAAACTCCCGTCCTTCTTCATGGCGGCCAGCGCGTCATACCAGCGCCTGACGGTGCGCGCCGAGGTGCCGCGCGAAAACGCCAGATACAGCTCAAGCGACTCCAGCACCCTGACCACCTCCACCGCATCCGGCGGCTGGTGAATATCCTTCAATACCGAGGCCACCACAAAGCCGCCCTCCACCCACAGGTCGTAGCGCCCACCCAGCAGCTTCTGTGCCGATACTTGCGGCGTGGGAGCCAGATCGACCTCGACAAAACCGGCCGATGCCGCGGCATCGGCAAAAATGCTGCCGCGATACGCCCCCACCGGCCGACTGTAAAGTGCCGTACCCAAGGCCAGCAGATTGCCGGCTTCGCCCTTGCGCGACAGCAGCACGGTCTGCGATACCGCCACCGGCCCGATCAGCGTCATCAGCTTTTCCCGCGCATCACTGCGCCCTACGGTAAACAGCAGCACATTGGGCGTGCTTTCCAGTTCGCGATAGCCACGCGCCCACGGTACGACCTCGATGGCCGTATTGTCATGAATGCGTGCTTGAATCTCCCTCACCACTTCCACGGCCATGCCATCCGCCACACCATTGCGCTGAAAGGTGATGGGCGGCCACTCTTCGGTGAAGATGGACAGGGCTGCAGCCGGCAGGGCAAGGGATAACAGAATCAGTAGCAGGAGAATCCGCATGGCAGTCATCTCGCTCGGGTCATCGTTTATTGATAGCTGTTAGCGCATGACGCTGCAGGCATATTCGTTATAATGTGCGCCTGAGATCGAGCTGCTGTGCCTGAACCCAGCCAGTACCGCCCCCCACCGAACGCAAGGAACGCCATGAGCCGCATCACCCTTTCCCGCTTTCTGATCGAACAACAGCGCAAGGCCGGCACCCTGCCGCCCGAACTGCGTTTGCTGATCGAAACCGTTGGCCGCGCCTGCAAGGCCATCAGCTACTCTGTCAACAAGGGTGCGCTGGCCGGCATTCTGGGTGAGGCCGGCACCGGCAACATCCAGGGCGAAGCACAAAAGAAACTGGACGTGATCGCCAACGACTTCCTGCTGGATGCCAATGAATGGGGCGGCAGCCTGGCCGCCATGGCGTCGGAAGAAATGGAACTGCCCTATCACATTCCGGGTGAATACCCGAAGGGCGAATACCTGCTGATGTTCGACCCGCTGGATGGCTCATCCAATATCGATGTCAATATCTCGGTCGGCACCATTTTCTCCATCCTGCGCTGCCCGGAAGGCATTGATCACCCCACGCAGGAAGCCTTCCTGCAACCGGGCACCAAGCAGGTTGCCGCCGGTTACACCGTGTACGGCCCGCAGACCATGCTGGTACTGACTTTCGGCAGCGGCGTGCACGGCTTCACGCTGGACCGCGAACACGGCTCCTTCGTGCTGACCCACTCCGACATGCAAGTCCCGGAAACCACTCAGGAATTTGCCATCAACATGTCCAATATGCGCCACTGGGAAGCCCCGGTTAAGCGCTATGTGGATGAAATGCTGGCCGGCAAGACCGGCCCGCTGGGCAAGGACTACAATATGCGCTGGGTGGCCTCGATGGTGGCTGAAGTACACCGCATCATCACCCGCGGCGGCATCTTCATGTATCCGAAAGACGCACGCGATCCGGACAAGGCCGGCAAGCTGCGCATCATGTACGAAGGCAACCCGATGGCCTTCATCATCGAGCAGGCCGGCGGTGCCGCCACCAACGGCTATCAGCGCATCATGGAAATCCAGCCCAAGGGGCTGCATGAGCGTGTGGCGGTTTTCCTCGGCTCGAAAGAAGAAGTCGAACGCATCACCGCTTATCATCAGCAATAAACCAGTCGACCCTGCCGCCACGGCAGGGTTTTTTCATTGGCGGCCATGACAGCGCCGCCAAAGCGCCTATAGTGGTAAATGGCTACACAAAAAACGGAAAAGCGCATGCTGTCCATTCAACACTTGATCGTTGCCCTGGCAGAAAGCTCGTCGGTTCAGGCACAAATCATCCGCAATGCCCTGTCCGAACTCGGCATTACGCGCATGGAAGTATTCGAAACCGGGGAAGCCCTGCTGGAATACATCGGCAAATACAAGCCGGACGTGGTGATGAGCGCCTTCCACCTGCCCGACATGACGGGCGGGGAAATGATTTTCCGCATGCGCGGCCACACCGAACTGCGCGACCTGCCCTTTATCCTGGTGTCCAGCGAAACCAATCCCGACCTGATCGACCCGATGCGCCAGGCCGGCCTGATGGGCATACTGCCCAAACCCTTCGATCTGCCCCAGCTGCGCAAGGTCATCAACGACACCCTGGATTTTCTGGCGGTCAACCAGAACGATACCGACAGCGACCTCGACTACGCCGACCTCAACATCCTGGTGGTGGACGACAGCGTGATGGCGCGTCGCCATATCCGCACTGTGCTGGAGCGACTGGGCTTCGAGAAAATCACCGAATCCTGGAGTGGCAAGGACGCCCTGCCGCTGATCGACAGCACCCTGTTTGATCTGGTGCTGACCGACTACAACATGCCGATGATGGATGGTTGCGAGCTGGCCAGCTATATCCGCACCCGCAGCATGCAAAGCTCGGTCCCCATCATCATGATTTCCAGCGAAGAAAACATGGAAAGGCTGGCCGCCGCCGAGGCCGCCGGTGTATCCGCCATCATGGGCAAACCCTTCGAGACCTCGGCGGTGCGCCAGGTGCTGCGCACGCAACTGGCGCAGCGCTGATCAGCGCGGCATCACCCACACCAGGCGCGCGCCGCCCTGTGCATCGTTGACCGCCTGGCGCCGCCAGTAGCCGGGAGTGGCGTAATCGCCTGGCAGGGTGGCCACGCCGTCCAGACGGCAATAACTCACTTCCTGATAGCCGGCTTGCAAGAGCTGGCTGCGTCCTTTCTGCCGGCTTTTGGCACAGGCCGGATGCATGGCCAGCGCCACGCTGTCCGAGGGGGCCGACCCCTCCCAGCCCCGCACCAGCAGCAGTCGCGGCTGCGTCATCAAGGCCAGGCCATTCAATACCGCCGTCAGCAAGCCACGCCACGGTGCGGCAACCGCCGCCAACGGTGCTGCCAGCTCGCCCGGATAGGCCAGCTGCAAGGCCAGGCTATCTTCCACATCGGCCAGCCAGTCGGCACCTGCCAGCGAAAAATCCGCCCGCAGCAGCAGCAAGGCCACTTCCTGGCGGCCTGGCATCTGCATGACAAAAGCACCCCCTTCTGCGCCATCGACGTGCAGATAAAATGCCGCCGCCGGCAGTTGCAAACGGTCGGGCAAATGACCAGGGGCACGGGTATGCCGCAGCGCCTGCATCAAGCCATCTTCCAGATGTGCCATGAGCTTGCCATGACGGCAGAACTGTCCGTAGGCATCGGCCAGCCGCTGCTCGCTGGCGGTACGCGCCGCGACCGCCGGATAAACCTGGGCGGCACGCGTCAGCTCGCGCCCTACCAGCTCCTGTACCTGCTGCTGTGCCGCCGTCTGCTGCACTTCCCGCGCATACAGCTGCCCCACTCGCTTGGCCCATGGCCGTGTTGCCGCATAACGCTGTACTGCGTAAATCATCTCCATCAAGCACCCCGGACAAGAAAAAAGGGCCGCATTGTAAGCGCAAGCAGCATGTCGCTACCAGCCCGCCCCCCTTAGGCAGCGTGGCTGCCGGCTGGCCAGAAAGCAAAAGGGCCAGACAATTAGCCTGGCCCTGCACGGTCATCCGGTTTGTGTTAGCGATCTGTCGCCTCGGCCCTGCCAAGGCCGACGGCCGCGGGCACCCGGTCCTGGGTAATGCCGGAGTACAACCACTGCCGGAAGTGGTTCAGCGTCATCGGTTTGCCAAAATAAAAGCCCTGCAGGAATTCGAAGCCTTTGACCGACAGATAGTTTTGCTGCCCCTGGGTTTCCACGCCTTTCACAATCACCTGCACGCCAAGCTGATGCGAGGTTTGCAACAGGCCATCCAGGATATTGGTCTTGAAGCTGTCCTTGCCCAGGGCCGATACATAGCCCTTTTCCACCTTCAGGTAGTCAAAACCCCAGCGCCGGAGATAATTGCGGTCGGCGTGGCCGATACCGAAATCATCCAGCGCCAGCTTGACGCCCATCTGGCGCAAATCCTGCACCACACGGTGGGTGACCTGATGTTCGGGCAGCGGATAGCGCTCGGAGACTTCCAGCACCAGCACGGCTTTTTTCTCACGCAATACCGCCAGCAGAATCTTGCAGTCCTCCACCAGGTCCGGCATGCCCAGATGTTCGGCGGCGATATTGATGCCGACAAAAAAACCGGGCGGCAAGGCAACCTGTTTCAGCTCCTTGGTCACACGGCGGATCAGGTAGCGGGTAAGCGGCACGATCAGCCCGGCATCTTCGGCTGCCGGAATAAACAGATCCGAGCGGATGGCCCCCTGCACCGGATGGCGCCAGCGCGCCAGCACCTCCACCCCGACACACTCGCCATGCTCTGCCGTCACGATGGGCTGATAGTGGGTAAAGAATTCGCGGTTGCGGATACCCTGGGCGATTTCCCAGCCGGTGGAGTTGCGCGCCACCTCGCGCCGCAGCAAGGACCAGGCCAGTACCAGACCAGCCAGCACCGCCAGCAGCAAGGTATCCGGCCGGCGCAGCAGCGAGCCTTCCAGCACGGACAGCCAGGATTCCTGCATCACGATGCTGAACTGGCCGCTGGGTGCGGGCAGGCTGTAACTCAGCCCCTGGCCGATGCTGTCATCCATGGGGTGCACCTTGCCATCCGCCGCCAGGTATTGCTCGCCCAGCACCATATAGGCCTGCATGTCGCCGGAAGCGGCTTGCTGCAGCAGATTGACGAAGGCATCGCCGCCCAGTTCGATCATGCTGACACCATAGCCATGGCGCTGCAGCCGCAGCACGGCCTTGCCATCGCGGCTGCCACTGAGCAACAGCACCCGGCCATCACCCGGCAAGGCCGGTACATCCTGCCGCGACAAGTCGGAAGTACACGCCGTGCCATCCGCACCCACACGCAGGGCGTAACGGGCATGCGGGGTGGACTGCACCACCGAGGCCAGCATCTGCCTTGGCAGATCACAGGCCGCACTGACCGGCACCCCGTCGATACGGCCCAGCGCTCCATTGGCCAATCCGATTTGCTGATCCAGCTGCTGCGTCAGCAGGCTTACCCGTTCATGCAGTTCGGTGCGATCCTGCTGCCAGGTCACCAGCAGCGACAGCAGCCAGCCAGTCAGCAGGCATGACGCCAGCGCAGCGGAATATACAACCGCCGGTTTGGGTGACAATGCATAACGCGACCATAGCGTCCTGACTTTTTTAAGCATCCACTTGTTCCAGTCACCATGCCCATGGCTGGTTGATCACGGCAGGTCGCCCGCTGACAGCGCCTGGCCTGGTTATTGTCATCATAGCTCTTATTACCCTTAACCCAAGCGGGATAAGGCTTGCAAGGATATCCTTTCGGATAAGGCAGGAAAAGCGTAGTTTTGCTTAAAACAGCTTGCGCAAGCGCTGCCATCGCCTGTCACCGCCCGGCCAAACCGCGCTGCAAAACGGCGGCGCTCAGTTTAACTGTGAAATGTGACGGCTATTATCACGCCCTCGCTTATAAGCGCAGCTAACAGAATGGGCCGGTTCGCGCCAAAAGGCGCCCCCGCCCCCGCCACAATAAAAATGCCGACAGTCGGAGACTGCCGGCATGGTCACATCATTTCCAGCGAGGCCGCTGCCTCGTGCCGCCTTGACGGCTCAGCCGAAATGACACACGTAGTGCAGGGTTTCCAGCACTTCAATCTGGAAGGAGCTATCGCCCGGCACAGTGAAACTCTGGCCACCCTGATAGCTTACCGCTTCATTGCTGCCGGCCAGGGTGATACGGCACCGGCCTTCCAGCAACTCCATGATTTCCGGCGCACCGGTATTGAACAGCAGCTTGGACGGCAGGATCACGCCGACCGACTTGCGCGTGCCATCGGCCAGGGTAATGCTGTGGCTGACACATTTGCCGTCAAAATACACATTGGCCCGCTTGGCCACGCTGACATTATCGAACTGTTCCATGGGTATCCTTTGCTGGTGTTTTTGTTATCAACAATAAAATGATCGGCTAGCATACCCGAATCCGCTCGGACGGCAAGATGCATGAATGGGTCGCCACCCGTCGCCACTCAGCGCATGCCGCATGACATACTGAGCGCTTCTCCCACCCATACCAAGGAGCCCGGACCCATGGCCATCCTCCAGCGCAGTTGCCTGCTGCTTGGTGTCAGCCTGCTCTCGGCCTGCACCACCATGGCAGACAGACTGCAGGGCAGCATCACCCCTCCCCCCGGCTATGGCTATGCCATCGTATCGCTCACCGCACGCGCATTTGACCAGGATTCGGCCAATACCGGCATGCACATCGTCGACAGCCAGGGCCAGACCGTGGCCCATGGCCGCGCCAGCATGAATACCGATACGGTATTCGGCGAGGAAGGCATGAGTCCGGTCGATGGCCGGCTGCAGTTGTTTGCCTTGCCACCCGGTCATTACCAGGTGGCGGATGCCTGGGGCAACTGGATAGAGGAATCCGGCTGGGGCAGCCAGTGGCGTTCGGTCAGCATGCCTATCCATGCCGGTTTCGACATCAGTGCCGGTAGCAGTGTCTATCTGGGAGAGGTGTTTCTGGACTTGTCGATGCGTCCGGAACTGAAGCTGAGCAATCAGCAGAAGCGTGACTTCGGCCATATGCGCCGGGTATGGAAGGTGCAGGATCTGAGCCATGTGGAAATCCGGCCCTTGCAACTGCCCGCTGCCAGCTCCGGCAGCAGCGCGCCCTGAGCTCGCCGATCAGCCCAGTCGCGAAGTCCACAAGCGGGTCAGGTAGGCCGGCTTGACAGCCGCACTGGCGGCAGCCACGGCCTCGACCACCCGATAAGCCGGCTGGCGGGTGTCACGCAACAGCACATCGGCGTAGGGCGGGCCATCCAGCTTGCGCAAGGCCGCCACCCGCGGCTGGTTCGCCTTGTCGCCACTATGGGTGACCACGGCAATTTCATTATTGGCCAGCCGCACGAAGCTGCCTGGCGGATAAATACCCATTTCCTTGATCAGCAAGGACACCAGTGCAGGCGCAAACGGCCCCAGCTCGCCGCGAAACAGGCTGGCCATCACCTGCGAGGGCAGTACGCCATCCTGCTGCAAGTGCTCGCACAGACTGTCCACCAAGGCCAGCAAGCGGGCATCCGGATGGATCTCCTCGCCGCGCAAGCCGGCCGGATAGCCCTGGCCATCATCCTGTTCGTGATGGGTCTGCACCAGCAGGTGCCAGTGCTCATCCACCACCCCGGCTTCGCGCAGAATCGCCGAACTCATCACCGGGTGGGCATACATTTCATCCTGCTGGTTCAGCGTCATGGCCTGCCTTTGCACCCCCAGCTGGTTTAACAGCTGGCTGATGGCCACATTCATCGACAAGCCGGCACAGACCAGGCTGTGCAGCCGCGATGGTTCCAGCCCCTGTCGCCGCCCCAGGAGTGCCAGCAGCGTGGCCACCTTCAGGCTATGCGAGCGGACCGGCACCAGAAACAACGAGGCCAGCATGCCATCGCGAAAGCGCTGGGTCAGCAACAGCAGCTCTTCGGCCATTTCCTCCAGCCGTCCGGCCAGTCCCGGCACGGCCAGGCCATGCAGGAGCAAGGCTTCCAGCCGGCCCGCCATGAAGCCGACTTCCACCAGCGGATTCTTGGGAACCGTGCTGGCCGCTTCACGTTCCCGCTGTGCCGCGCGATCCAGCCGTTCGCGCTCCAGCCTGACCGCTACCTCTTCCGCATCACCGTGCGCCACATCCATCAGCCGTTCGCGCTGCTCGGGCGTTAGGACATAATGACCTTTTTTCAGCAGCAGAAAGCCGTTTTTGGCGTATACATCTACGGTAAGCTGCTCTCCCACGCGCAGAAAACGGCCGGGAAGCTTGATCTTGGATGGCGGCTGGGACATGGCAGAGAGTGGGAACCGGATCTAGATTGCAGTTTAATCAAACAACGCCCTTGATGCCGACAAACCATGACACAGGCGGACACTGGAGCGGCATTGTCGCCAAGCCCGCAGCAAACCACAAGTCCTGACTGCCGCAGTGGGCAGGACACACCGGAGCAAACCCGCATGGATACATTCAACCCGCCGCGCCGCGCTTTCATTCAGGGCGCACTGGCCACCGGTTTCGCCCTGGCCGTGCAACCCGTGACGGCCGGCAGCATCGCCACCGACAGCCGGGCCCTGGACAGCGGCCTGGCCGGCATTCCGCTGGACGATGGCATTCTCCCCGTTTATTTCGCCCGCCCCACTGCCCGCAGCAGTCTGCCGATCGTGCTGGTGGTGCAGGAAATTTTCGGTGTGCACGAACACATTCGCGATATCTGTCGCCGCCTGGCCAAGCTGGGTTATCTGGCGGTGGCACCCGAGCTGTATTTCCGCCAGGGCAATCCTGCCGCCAGCCCCGACATTGCCAGCATCATCAAGGACATCGTCAGCAAGGTGCCGGATGCGCAGGTGATGCAGGATCTCGACGCCACCCTGGGCTGGGCTGCCGCCCATGGCGGCGATGCCAGCCGCGCTGCCATCACCGGTTTTTGCTGGGGCGGGCGCATCTGCTGGCTGTATGCCAGTCACCATCCGCAGCTGAAAGCCGGCATCGCCTGGTATGGCAAGCTGGAAGGCGCCCACGACGCACTGACGCCAACCCAGCCGGTCGATGTGGCAGCCAGCCTGAGCGTACCCATACTGGGCCTGTACGGCGGCCAGGACAGCAGCATTCCCCAGGACAGCGTTGAGCGCATGCGGCAAGCCTTGCAGCAAGGGCAGAGCGGCTCGCAAATCGTGGTCTATCCCACCGCTGGCCATGCCTTCAACGCCGATTACCGCCCCTCCTACCAGGTGGCCGCGGCACAGGATGGCTGGCAGCGCTTGCAGGCGTGGCTGGACAGCCATGGCATGCAGGCCAGCAAGGCCGCCGATACCGACTAGGCGGGAGACTGCTCCAGCATGCGGCGAATGACCTGATTGAACGGATCAAGCCAGGCGCGCTCGAACTGGTCGTCCGCCGCATTCAGCTCCGCTGCCGCCCGCAGCATGGAGCGACGCTGCCCGCGATGGGCATGCTTGAGCATCACCGCCTCGAAGGCATCCACCAGGGCCAGAATGCGCGCACCCTGGCTGATTTCACCACTGGCCAGGCCGTAAGGATACCCTTCGCCATCCGGTGTTTCGTGGTGTTGCAACACCATCAGCGCCGCCTCTTCCCAACCCGGCATGCGCCCCAGCAAACCGGCCACCCAAGCCGGGTGCAAGGCCATCAGCCGGCGCTCGTTGTCATTGATTTGCCCCAGTTTCAGCCAGACGGACTCCGGCAGGAACATCATGCCGACATCGTGCATATACACTGCGGCCTCCAGTTGCTCGGCGTCCACCCAGCCACCGGCCTGCCGATTCAGCTCCAGTGCCAGCTTGAGATTGCGCTCGGTACGGCCGAGAAATTCCGGCATGCGCTGCTCCAGCTGCAAGGCCAGGGTGCGAAACAGCAGCATGTCCTGCTGACGCGACTGCACCACCGACTTGGCACCTGTGGCCACGGCTGGTGCTTCACTCTTGCCCTGCACGCCCACCATGGCCGCCACCAGCCGCGAACAGGTCGCCAGCACCGAAGGCAGTGGCAGGCTTTCCAGCGAGCGCAGGGCATCCAGCAGCGTATGCATCTGCACCTCATCCACCGGGCGCGCTCCGGCGATCTGCGCCATGACCAGCTCGATGCGGTCCAGCACCAGCATCAGCACGTCGCCCATCACCTCCTGATATAACAGCTCGCCACTGCGCAGCCGGGCCAGCAAGCCTTCCAGCGCATGGGCAAAAGGCACCACGAACATCACCCGGCACAGCCCGGCATCGCCCTTGATGGTATGGATCAGACGGAACAGATCGCCCACCAGCTCGGGCGAGGACGGGTTCTGCCCCAGCTGTGAAGCCAGTTTCTCGATTTGCGGTGCATAGTCGGACAGCACGTCGCGAAAGTCCTGAAAGCCTTCCGCGTCTTCCCGCACAAACTGCAGTTGCACTTCATCGCTCATGACATGCTCACATGGTGGCCTGATGTCATTGCACTATAAATCATCAGACAGCCGCCAGCGGACACAATCCGTCCCCGCAAGCCAAAACCACAGGCGTATGATGAGCCCCCCCAGCTCATTCTTTGCCGGAGTCGCTACCGTGAACCCCTCTTTTGCCGTATTGCAAAAACAGATCGACTTCATTCTGGAAGTCGACAAACTCAAATCCGTGCTGCGCAAGACCAAGCCGCTTGGGCTGGAACGCTATGAGAATTCGGCCGAACACAGCTGGCAGGCCGCGCTGCTGGCGCTAAGCATGGCGCAGCATGCGCCGGTGCCACTGGATATCGACAAGGTGATACGCATGCTGCTGATTCACGATCTTGGCGAAATCGACACCGGTGATGTCATCGTCTACGCCGAAACCGACAGCGCGGCACGCGAAGCAGAAGAGCTGGCTGCCATCCGCCGCATCTGCGGCCTGCTGCCGCCAGAGCAGGCTGACGGACTGGTGGCGCTGTGGCAGGAATTTGAAGCCCGCCAGAGCGCCGAGGCCCGCTTCGCCCGTGCGATGGACCGGCTGATGCCCATTTTGCTCAACCTTAGTCGCCAGGGCCAAAGCTGGCGTGAAAACGGCATCAGCAAGCAGCAGGTGCTGGCCATGGCCGTCAGCAAGGTCAGCGATGGCTGCCCGCTGGCCGGGCAATGGTTGTTACACGCACTGGATGCAGCGGAACAGCAGGGTTTCTTTGCCGCGGCCGCGACTGCCGACCAGCAGAAACCATAATCAATACAATGTTTTTTGCCAGGTATGATCACAAACCGCCGGCATTGCCCGCAGAAAATACTTGCCAACATTCGCAACAATGGGCAGTATGCCTGCCTGCAGGATGCTCAAGTTGTGGATGTGTAGTTGTCGTAGTGGCATTTAGTCCGTACCTCAGTCGCCATTTCCCTTGAACTTCATGCGTTTTATCAACTTGCTCGTTTTGAGGATAAACAAAATGGCAACCGGTACCGTTAAGTGGTTCAACGACTCCAAAGGTTTTGGCTTCATCACTCCGGATGAAGGTGGCGATGACGTATTCGCTCACTTCTCCCAAATCAATGCTAAAGGCTTCCGCACCCTGGCTGAAAACCAGCGCGTAAGCTTCGACATCGTTGATGGCCCGAAGGGCAAACAGGCCTCCAACATCCAGCCGCTGTAATCTTCTTAAAGATTACTCGCTGATGAAAACCCGGACTTGTCCGGGTTTTTTTGTTTTAGCGCGCCAGACATGGCGTGCACTGCCGTGTCGCATGCCTTAACATTCACTCCCATCCCGTCATTCCAGAGTCAGTCCCCATGCAAACGCCCACCCACGACGAAGCCATCGCCAGCACGCGCGAATGGCTGGAAAAAGCCGTCATCGGCCTCAACCTCTGCCCTTTTGCCAAATCGGTTTATGTCAAGAACCAGGTCCGCTTCGTGGTCAGCGATGCCACCGAGCCGGCCCAGCTGGCCGAAGAGCTGGCCAAGGAACTGCGTCTGCTGGCTGACAGCAGCCCGGAAGAAATCGACACCACGCTGCTGATTCATCCCTATGTGCTGCAGCGTTTTCTGGATTTCAACGAATTCCAGGACATCGCCGACGCCATCGTGGAAGAACTGGAATTGGACGGCGTACTGCAGGTGGCCAGCTTCCACCCCAAATTCCAGTTTGGCGGCACCGGCGTCAATGACATCGGCAATTACACCAACCGCTCACCCTGGCCCACCCAGCACCTGATCCGTGAAGCCAGCATCGACCGCGCCGTAGAGGCATTCCCCGAAGCGGAAGCCATTTTCGAGCGCAATATCGACACCGTCACCAAGCTGGGCGTCGAAGGCTGGCAGGCCCTGTTCGCCCCCAAGCACTGACGCCCGGCCACCAGGCCTTATTGCTCAAGCGCCAGCCACAGGGTACAACACAAGCCATCCCCCCTCTTTGCGAGGTCACCATGAAGATGTTGCGTTGTGCCCTGTCACTGCTGGCCTGCCTGCTGCTGACACATTGCAGCAGTACGCCGGTGCGCAAACCGGTACAGGGCGACAGCTTCAGCTCTGCCGAGCTGGGACAAAGCGCCGCCAACCGCATTGCCAATCTGGCGATGCGTGACAATCTGCTCAGCCTGCAAACCCTGCTGGACAAGCTCTATCGCCGCAATCCAGCCCAATGGCAAAAAAGCGGTGCCGCCAGCCGCGATGCCGCCATTGCTCAGGTCATGGCGGCCATCCGCAACAACGGCAAGCTAGCCGCGCTGGGTCAGGTTCGCTCGACAGCAGCGCTGACCACGGCCTTCGACCCGCAATTCAGCGGGGATCGCGCCGGCACGCTGATTTATGGCCTGGGCAGCATGCTGGTTGACGTCTACGGTGGCCGCACCGAACTCTACCTGGTACACGGGCTGGACGCGCAACAGCTGGCAAATGCCGCCTACAATGTCGAAGTTGCCTCCTGGCTGCTGGGTCGCCGCCAGAATGCCGACGGCAGCCCCCTGCTGCTGGCCAATGAAATCAACAGCCAGCAACGCAATCTTTCCTTCGAACGTGAAATGGGCAAAATCATGGCGCGACTGGAACTCCTGGCCGAACTGTCCGATGAGAAGCTACGGCGCAGCGCCATCGACTTTGGTCAGTCGCTGGTCGCCGGCCCCTTCCTGCAATTCCTGCCGGTATCGGCCGTCAGCAGCGCCATTCCGGCAGCCACGCACTGAGCCGGCAGAGCCCGCGCCATGAAAAAACCGCCGGACAAGGCCGGCGGGTGTGATGGCGACGCGATGGCGATCAGTGCTGATCGGGGTACTTGCCTACCTTGTCGCGATAAAAATCCTGAATGAGCGGCATATCCGCAGCGATATCCCCGGTGGGGTGAAATACCGGACCAAAGCCGCACACCTTGCGCGCATAATCCATATAAGCCAGCACAATCGGCAGCTGCGCACCCCAGGCAATATGATAAAAGCCGGTTTTCCATTCCTTCACCCGCTGACGGGTACCTTCTGGCGGAATGGCCACCACCAGCCGCTCCGACTGCTGATAAACCGTAACCATCTGCTGCACCAGCGAGTTGCTGCGGCTACGCATGACCGGGATGCCACCCAGCCAGCGCATCACCGGCCCCAGCGGCCCCCAGAACAAGGTGTGCTTGCCCATCCAGTACAGCTTGGCGCGCAAGGCAAAACACACGCCCAGCGTCAGCGGGAAATCCCAGTTACTGGTGTGTGGTGCCGCGATCAATACGTATTTGGGCAGATCGGGAAAACTGCCTTCAATGCGCCAGCCGCGCAGGCGCAATAGCATGATGGACAGAGCGCGCATGAAGTCGCGCAGCAGCGGAGTATCGAAAATGGTGTAGTGCATGGAGTCCGGCATGAGGGCAGGACCCGCGCGACGGACGGCGGACAGCCCTCCGGTCAGAGGCCTGCCTTGACGATGGAAAAGGCGGACTGTACCGGATATGGCCATGCGGGTAAATCACAATCATGCCGCCGGCCGGCCTGCTGGCCGCCAGCGGCTGTCGACTAGGCGCGCTGCAAGATTTCTTTCAGGTCTTTTTGCACGTCCCAGAAGGTGACATCAGCATCGTAAACGCCCAGGCAAGTGGGCTTGGCCAGATAGCGCTGGGCATTGCGGCTATCCATGGAGCAGAACAGCAGACGCTCCTTTTCCCAGATCACGATGCACTGACCCTTTTTGGACAGACGGTCGATCAGGGTGCTGATCTGCTCGCTGATAACCCGGGCCGAGAGGTTTGCGCCATATTTGCCGGCTTTGGAAAATTCATTTTTCATCACTTCGGACAATCTTTTCTGGGTTGGTCAATGACTCACCCGTCGTATTATCCGCAGTGGTAAAACAATACCTATCAGACGTTTCGGAAAGATAGCCTGCGACTTTAAAACCTCGCCCTGGCTACGTCTGCCGGCGATTTCAGCACACGGTCAGTCCGCGGGCGGCAAACAAGGCCCGCGCCGCGGCGACTGCCGCCGCATCCGGCGTGGGCGTATCTGCCAGCGGATAAGCCATGCCCAGTGCCGCCCACTTTGCCGCGCCCATCTGGTGAAAAGGCAGCACTTCCACCCGCTGCACAATACTGCCCAGCCCTGCCACATAATCAGCCAGACGGCTGATGTCGTCGGCACCATCCGTCAGCCCCGGCACCAGCACATAGCGTAGCCAGACGGGCTTGCCAAGGCGCTGCAAACGCTGGGCAAAGTCCAGTGTCGGCTGCAGCGGCTGGCCGGTAATCAACTGGTAGCGTGCCGGATCGCTGTGCTTGATGTCCAGCAACACCAGGTCCACCGCTGCAAGCCAGTCGTCACTGATGCCGGCATGCAGAAAGCCCTGGGTGTCCAGCGCAGTATGCAGGCCATAACGCTGCTTGATGGCCCGCAACAGCGCACCGACAAACTCCGGCTGCATCAGAGGCTCGCCACCGGAGATGGTGACGCCGCCGGCAAACTTGAGAAAGCCGGCATAGGGGGCCAGCTCGTCCAGCGCCTCATCCAGCGTCAACTGACGCCCGGCGTGCAGCTTCCAGGTGTCCGGGTTGTGGCAGTACTGGCAGCGGAACTGGCAGCCGGACATGAAAAAGACAAAACGCATGCCTGGGCCGTCGACACCGGCACCGCTCTCGGTGGAATGCAGGTAGCCGGTGGGCTGCCCTGCGGCAAGCGGCATCTGCACGCTGTGCTGCAACATGAATCACTCCTGACGAAAAACCCGCCCACCAGCCAGGGCTGGTGAGCGGGCCATACCACCGCGGGTGGCCTGATAGCCGATTACAGGCTGGCGTGGAAGGTACGATTAATCACATCCAGCTGCTGTTCGCGGGTGAGTTTGACGAAGTTGACCGCATAACCCGACACGCGGATCGTCAGCTGCGGATACAGCTCGGGGTGTTCCATGGCATCCAGCAAGGTCTCGCGCCGGAATACATTGACATTGACATGGAAGCCACCGGCGGCGGCAAAGCCATCCAGACAATGCGACAGATTGGCAATGCGGTCCTCTGCGGTATGGCCCAGCGCATCCGGCGTGGCCGATGCCGTCCAGCTGATACCATCGAGCGCAGCGGAGTAAGGCAGCTTGGCCACCGAGGCACCGGCCGCAACAAAGCCATGCACGTCGCGGCCGTTCATCGGATTGGCACCCGGGGCAAACGGCTCGCCAGCACGACGCCCGCACGGCGTATTACCGGTTTTCTTGCCATACACCACATTGGAGGTGATGGTGAGCACCGACTGGGTGGGTGTGGCATTGCGGTAGAAATACGGCTGGGCCTTGATCTTGTTCATGAAGGTTTCGGTCAGCCACACCGCCATGCTGTCGACACGATCATCGTTATTGCCATAGGCCGGGTAATCGCCCTCGATGCGGTAATCCACTGCCAGGCCGGCTTCGTTGCGGATGACATGTACGCGCGCATGCTTGATGGCCGACAGCGAATCCGCTGCCACCGACAGGCCGGCAATGCCGCAGGCCATGGTACGCAGGATGTCGCGGTCGTGCAGCGCCATTTCGATGCGCTCGTAAGCGTACTTGTCATGCATGTAGTGAATGCAGTTGAGGGCTTTCACATAGGTGGCGGCCAGCCAGTCCATCATCTTGTCGAAGCGGGCCATCACCGTGTCAAAGTCCAGCACATCGTCGGTGATCGGGGCGAAACCGTGGGCCACCACCGCCCCGCTCTTTTCGTCCACGCCACCATTGATGGCATACAGCATGGCCTTGGCCAGATTGGCACGCGCACCAAAGAACTGCATCTGCTTGCCGATGCGCATGGCCGATACGCAGCAGGCGATGCCGTAATCGTCGCCCCACAATGGGCGCATCAGATCATCGTTTTCGTACTGGATCGAGCTGGTATCGATGGAAACCCTGGCGCAGAAGTCCTTGAAGCCCTGCGGCAGGCTGGTCGACCACAGCACGGTCAGGTTCGGCTCGGGCGCCGGCCCCAGGTTGTACAGGGTATTGAGGAAGCGGAAGCTGTTTTTCGACACCAGGGTACGGCCATCCTCGCCCATGCCGCCGATGCATTCGGTGACCCAGGTCGGGTCGCCGGAGAACAGCTGGTCGTATTCCGGGGTGCGCAGGAAACGCACGATGCGCAGCTTGATCACCAGATCGTCAATCAGCTCCTGCGCCTGCTCCTCACTCAGCACACCGGCGGTCAGGTCGCGCTCGATATAGATGTCAAGGAAGGTGGCGATGCGTCCCAGCGACATGGCCGCACCATTTTGTTCTTTCACCGCAGCCAGGTAGGCAAAGTAGGTCCACTGCACTGCCTCACGGGCGTTCACCGCCGGGCGGCTGATGTCAAAGCCGTACTTGGCCGCCATCTGGCGCAATTCATCCAGCGCACGGAACTGTTCGGACAACTCTTCACGCTGGCGCAGCACGTCTTCGGTGAATACGGCATCATCCAGCTCGTGGAACAGCTGCTGACGCTCCTTGCGCAGGAAATCCGTGCCATAGAGTGCAACACGGCGGTAATCGCCAATGATGCGGCCACGGCCATAGGCATCCGGCAGGCCGGTGATGATGCCGGATTTGCGTGCAGCGAGGATTTCCGGGGTATAGGTATCGAACACCCCCTGATTATGGCTCTTGCGGTATTTGCTCCAGACTTCCTTGATCACCGGGTCCAGCGTAAAGCCATAGGCAGCCAGCCCGGCTTCCACCATACGCAAACCACCATTGGGCATGATGGCGCGCTTGAGCGGCGCATCGGTTTGCAGGCCGACAATCAGTTCCAGTGACTGGTCGATATAACCGGCGTCATGCGCGGTGATGGAGGTGGCACGATCAGCCGATACATCCAGCACACCCTTTTCCCGCTCCTGCCGCAGCAGTTCGCCCAGCACATCCCACAGCTTGCGGGTGCGTTCGCTGGCACCAGCCAGGAAAGAGGCATCGCCGGTAAAGGGGCGATAATTCAGCTGGATGAATTGACGTACATCGACATGGTTTTGCCAGTTGCCGGCAGTAAAGCCCCGCCACGGGTCAGCCTGTACGGCATTGTGAGCAATCGCTTCCATGACCACCTCCTGAGTTGAAGTCCGAAACTTGTCCCTGCAGAAACAATACTACATTCACTATCGAAAGCAGCTTATTGATGTACATCAAGCTCCACCATGGCAGTTCATCACAGCCGGACATTCTGCCAGTACCCACCCCCTACTCCTTGCCCAAGCATGGCGCCAATAATCACTTTTATTGTTACTTTTCAATAAATTATAGAAAATTAAAATACACACACGCAGTACCAGTGC
The DNA here is from genome assembly GCF_003202035.1 of Aquitalea magnusonii. GTDB lineage: Bacteria > Pseudomonadota > Gammaproteobacteria > Burkholderiales > Chromobacteriaceae > Aquitalea > Aquitalea magnusonii. Next base: position 110,444 of record NZ_QJKC01000002.1, read on the forward strand.
AGCATGCGCGGTAGCAACAGCGTGATCCCCCACCAGCCAAACCCTGCGGCAAATGCTCAGCTACCAGCGCAGCATAGCAATAATTGCAAAACAAAAATGTTCGTTTTCGAATATTACATTGAGACCAATACGTGCAATCGACAACATTGCTCAGCGCGATAAGTAGTTTTACTACAGAGAGTATCAACAAATCTCCACCCTCCGGGTGCAAAGCACCATACGGGAACCAAGCGGCAAGCCGACACTCTGTACTTCAGTCCAGTATCAGGAATAACCATGAACAAATCGCACCTTGCCACCCTGCTCGCCAGCCTGTTTGCGGTCACCGCCTGTACCCAGCAGCAAAGTGACACGGCGCAGCAGGCAGCTTCGGCCGCCATCAGCACCGCACATGCCACACTGGGCGATGCCAGCGCACCGCTGGCAACACTGCGCCAACAGGCCAGCGCCGCCGCCGGTGAAGCCCGGCAGCAAGCCGCCAAACTGGTGGCGGACAATCCGGCACTGGGGCTTGCGGTATCGGCGGTACAACAGGGAATGGGGAAAGCGACGAATGCGCTGCAATGGCAGCAGCTGGAAGCAAAAGTGGGCAGCTATCCGGCGGATATCGGCCTCTATCAACAAGGTGCGGTAGCCGAAGCACTGCGTCAGCTACTGGGCAAGAAGATGTCGGTCTTCCTGCAGAACATGCAGGTCAGCAGTCCGCTGGGCAAGGACCAGCTTCTGTTTGTCAGCGGCAACAAAGCGCATCAGGGCGGCGAGGAGATGGCCTATCTGCTGCTGGACCCAGCCAGCAAGCAGCTGGAAGTGGGTCTGGTCGAACAGGGCAGGCTGCACGTTTATCGCAGCGGCCCACCGCTGTACCGCCCAGCGGAGATCAACACCATGCTGGGCAACCTGACTGGCTAGCCCTGAACACAACACGGACCAGGCTGCCGGCCAGCAGCTTCATGCCGCCAGCCCGCGCGGCCACAAACGGCCGGTTTGCTGCATATACAGGTGATAGGCAGGTCCGGCGCGCCGCAGCATTTCACCCTCCTCGCGCCGAACGCTGCCGCGGTAACACAGCAGCAAGGCCAGCACACCGCTGGCGGCCAGCCCATCCTGCAATAGCAGCAGCTGCGCCAGCGCCGCCAGCCACAGTGCTGCATACAGGGGATGACGGATGCGCCGGTAAACACCGCCCTGGCACTGCAGCGTTCCGGCAGCTTGCAGCAGCAAATCATGCTGGCTACGCCAGAACAGCCAGCAGGCATAGGCCAGCAGCAAACTGCCGGCTGGAGCGGCCAGCGGTGCTAGCTCCAGCGGCCAATAGCGCCGCCAGCCAGTGGCCGCGGCCAGCATGGGCAGGAGCAACATGCCGGTCAGCACCGGCCAGCGCAGAATGCATTGCCCCACCACCATGCGGCTGCGCTGCTCTAATAATGGGCGGTAAGCCAGCCGTGTCAGCAGCATGACAAGCACGCCGGCAAGCTGAATGATGGACCACAGCATGCTCTGCCTCCTTGGTCTCAGTTAATAACAATGATTATCATTTACAATATCAATTGCGGCAAGCCCTATCACACCATGGCATTCCTGCTGTGCCGCCAGACGTGTCAGAATCGGCAGACAGGCCGCTGCCAGCGCAGCCAGCCTGCGTGATCACTGCATTGCAATTGCTTCCCCCCGGCAGCCGAGAAAGGTCAAGCCATGCCCAAGCGCCGTCTTGCCAGCCTGTGTGCGCTATTACTGCTTTATCTGCCGGCACAGGCCAGCGCCCTGTGTGCCAGGCCACAGCCTGCCGGCATGCAAATCCGCCCCGGACTGTGCGCCGAAGTGATTGCCAGCGGACTGAAAATGCCGCGCGGACTGGCCGTACTGCCTGATGGCCAGCTGCTGGTAACGGAAATGGTGCGCTGGGATGCCACGCAAGGCCGGGTACTGCAACTGTCCGCCACCGCCAGTGGCTGGCAGCAAAGCGTGCTGGCCAGCGGTTTTGACCGCCCGCACGGGGTGGTGCAGGGGCCGGATGGCAAGATTTATGTCGGCGAAGTGGGTCGCATCGTCCGCTTCGCCCCCGGACAGCCGCAGCAACGCGAAACCGTGGCCACCCTGCCCTTGCGCCAGCGCCACCCGCTCACCACCTTTGCCCTGGCTGGCAATGGCGATCTGTATGTCAATATCGGCAGCTCATCGGACAATTGCGAAAGTGCCAGCCCGGCCGAGCTGGCGGCAGAGCGCTGCCCGGAAAGCGAACAGGATAAAGCCGGGGTGGTCTGGCGTTATCACCTGGAGCAAGACGGCAAGGTCAGCGATCTGGGGGTATTTGCCCGTGGCCTGCGCAACAGCATGGCCCTGGGTGTGCACCCGGCCAGCGGCATTGTCTTGCAGGCAGAAAACAGCCGCGATGCCATTCATCTGAAACTGCAGCTGCCCAATGACAATGAATTGCCACACGACGAGCTCAATCTGCTGCAGGCCGGCCGGCACTATGGCTGGCCCTTCTGCTACGACAATCAGGTAGCCGCACCCGAATTCCCCGCCTATCACTGCCGCAACACCCAGCCGCCCTATTTGCTGCTGCCCGCGCATGCCGCGCCACTGGGACTGACATGGTGGCTGTCGCCAAAGGCCCCGCCACGCTTTGCCGGCTGGTTGATCGTCGGCTTTCATGGCTACCGCCAGCACGGCCACCGGCTGATGGCCTATCCGGTAGACAAACAAGGGCTGCCCAAGGGCAAACCGCTGGAGCTGATCAGCAACTGGAAAGACAGCAAAGGTCCGGGCGGCCCGGTGGAAATACGCGTGGGAGGCGATGGCGCACTCTATCTGACCGATGACCGGCACAGTCAGGTCATCCGCCTGTATGCCGCGCAGTAAGGAAACGGCGCAGCACCATGCCGGGCCAGCACCTTTCCGCAGCGCGCCAAAGCCCCTATCATCAAACCATTCCGTTTTAGCAGGCCGGCCATGAACCAGACCCAGCAGCAGCAATGGACAGCCTTGCTGTCCACCCAGCGTTTCAAGGTAGTACAGGGGGAAATCAAGCCAACCCACACCCCCGCCACCGATGAAGGCAGTGCCGGCCTGCGCAGCGATTTTCACATCGACCACGACCGGGTGGTATTTTCCAGCGCCTTTCGCCGGCTGGGCCGCAAAACCCAGGTCCACCCGCTGGCACAGAACGACCATACCCATAACCGCCTGACCCACAGCGTGGAGGTGGCCAGCGTGGGACGCAGCCTGGGCAACCGCGTGGGGGTGATGATGCAGCACGCCGGCGTGATGCCTGCCGGTTACGGCCCATTCGACATCGGCGCGGTAGTGCAGGTGGCCTGCCTGGCGCATGATATCGGCAACCCGCCCTTCGGCCACACCGGCGAGGACGCCTTGCGCGACTGGTTCCGCGACAGTCGCAATGCCCACTTCCTGCAATCGCTGGATGCCGCCCAGCAGCGCGATGTACAGACCTACGAAGGCAATGCCCACGGCCTGCGCATGCTGGCCACGCTGGAAATGTACAGCCACGAGGGCGGCATGCGGCTGACCGCTGCCGCGCTGGGTGCCCTGATCAAGTACCCGTGGACAGCGGATGCCCCCAAGGCACTGGCGCGCGACAAGTTCAACATCTACCGCACCGAGCTGCCCTATTTCGAGCGCATCGCCGAAGAACTGCGCCTGCCACGCAAGGGGCAGCTGGAATGGGGCCGCCATCCGCTGTCCTACCTGATGGAGGCGGCCGACGACATCTGCTATGCCATTCTTGATCTGGAAGATGCGGTGGAAATCGGCATTCTGGACGTGCACGAATTCGAGCGCCTGTTTGCCCGCTTTACCGAATACGAGCGGGTATGGGACATCCACGACGTCAAGCAAAAATGCGCCACCCTGCGCGGCATCGCCATCGGGCGCTGCGTGGCGGAAGTGGCCCAGAAATTCATGCTGCATCACAACTCGCTGCTGGCGGGTGAGTTCCCCGCCAAAGACCTGATCAACCTGACGGACGCCGAGGTACAGGAAGCGCTGATCCAGGCCAAGGAGCTGGCCAGTAACAAGGTCTACCGCCACCGTACCAAGCTGGTGACCGAACTGGCCTCCTACCCCTGCATGGCCACCATACTGGATGTGCTGGTCCCTGCCGTGCATGCCTACATCACCAGGGGGAGCGAGCAGCTCTCGCCGCGCCAGCACCTGGCCATGGGCCTGCTGGAACAGCACATCAAGCCGGATGACAACCTCTATCAGGCTTATATGAAGGTGCTGGATTTCGTTGGCGGGATGACCGACAACTATGCCGCCAACCTGGCGCGGGAAATCTCCGGCGTCGGCATCCTGTAATCAACCCCATCCGGACACCTCGATGCACACCACCCGCTTCTGCCTGATTCGCCATGGCGAAACCGACTGGAACCGCGAACGCCGCCTGCAAGGCCATCTGGACATCCCGCTCAACACGCAGGGCATGGCCCAGGCCGAACGGCTGGCCACTGCCCTGCAGCGCCAGCAGCTGCAATTTGCCGCCCTGCATGTCAGCGAGCTGACCCGCGCTCGCCAGACTGCCGCGGCCATCAGCCGGCAACTGGCACTACCGCTGCACACCCATGCCGCGCTCAAAGAGCGCCACTATGGTGCTTTCCAGGGACGTACTTTCGACGAAGCGCGCGAACAGATCCCGCATGTTTACCGGCTGCATCAGGAACGTGACCTGCATTTCGACCTGCAGGGCGGCGAAAGCCTGCTGGCTTTCCAGCAACGCATCATGCACTGCATGCAGCAACTGGCCACGCACCATGCCGGCCAGCAGATACTGGTGGTCAGCCATGGCGGCGTGCTGGAAATGGTTTACCGCACCGCCAGCGGCAAAGGCCTGAGTGGCGCCCGCGACTTCCCCATTCCCAATGCCGCGCTGAACTGGGTCAACTATCAGGACGGCAGCTGGCACATTGAAAAATGGGCTGATCAGGCGCATCTGGACGACAGCCTGGATGAAGTCTGAACGCGAGCAGCGACAGATTCGCCGGCATGCCGCGACAGACTGACAGCAACCCGCCAAAGGAAATAGCATGAGCACGCCCGAACAGTACAGCGACGCCGAATGGCGCGCCCGCCTCAGCCCCGAACAATATCGCGTTGCCCGCCTGGGCGGAACCGAACGCCCCTTCAGTGGCGAACACTATCCGCGCACCGAGCATGGCGACTATCACTGCGTCTGCTGCGGTAGCCTGCTGTTTCACTCCGACACCAAGTTTGACGCCGGCTGCGGCTGGCCCAGCTTCTGGGCCGAAGCAGCGGGGAACCGCATCAAGCGCTTGCGTGACACCTCGCACGGCATGATCCGGGTGGAAGTGCGCTGCGCCGACTGCGATGCCCATCTGGGCCATGTCTTTCCCGACGGGCCGGAACCGACCGGCGAGCGCTACTGTATCAATTCGGTGTGCCTGAAGTTTACTCCCACCCCCTGAATACCGGGTCTGGTCCCGTGTCAGACCAGCCGTTCATGAAAATCCGCCTCACCCTGCCGCCAGTAGGCCGCCACCCGTACGCCTTCGCGTGGCAGGGCTTTTTCTTCCAGCAGAATGCTTCTGACCTGGCGCATCAGCCCGCCCTCGCCCGCGCACCAGGCAAAGCCATTGCCCGCCGGCGCCTGCCACTGGCGCAAGGCAGCCAGCATGGCGGCTGGCTCGGTGACTTGTTGCAGCTGCCATTCTGCTTGACGCGGCACTGACCAGGCCGCCAGTGCTGCCGGGCGCAGCAGCAAGACATCGGCACGGGCCGCTGCCGGCAGCTCGGCCAGGCGACGGCGTATGGCCGGCAGGGCCGAATCATCGCCCAGCAGCAGATGCCAGTCTTGCTGCGCGGGAATGATCATCGACCCCTTGGGACCACCTATCATGGCCGTCATGCCCACGGCAGCCTGCTCCGCCCAGCTGGCGGCAGCACCGCCACCATGCAGGGCAAACTCCAGCAGCAGCACGCCCTGTTCCGCATCCCAGTGACTGGGGGTGTAGTCGCGCAACACGGTTTGGCCCCGGGCATCGGTAAAGATGAACTTGATGTGGTCATCAAAAGACTGGGACTGGAAGCCGGCCAGATCCTCCCCGCTGAAACTGATGCGGGCAAAGCCGTCGCCTGCGCGCTCGACCTTGCTGACTGTTACCTTGCGCTTGATCAGTTCATATCTGACCCGCTCGATGCGGTGTTGCGGCAAAATGCTAGACATAGTCACTCCAATTAATTGACAATATCACCTAATATGCAAAATAAAGTTGACCTTGTCAACCAAGTTGACGACACCGCCGAGCAGATTTTCGAATCCATCCACACGCTGATGCATCAGTATCGGGCCTTGCAATTTGCAGCCATCCGCGCCGACGAGCTGGGTCTGACGCATATGGAGGGCAAGGTGCTGGGCTATTTCTCCCGCCACCCGGGCGCCAGCCAGAGCGATCTGGCCCAGCACTCGGGCCGTGACAAGGCGCAGCTCACCAGACTGATTGCCCGCCTGAAGGAGGCCGGCCTGCTGCAGGCCCATGCCGACGCGCGTGACCGCCGCACGGTGCGGCTGACGCTGACGGCAGAAGGCGAGGCATTGCACGACACCTTGCGCCAGCAGGGTCGCCAGCTGGCGGCCAAAGCCATGGGCGGCATCGCGGCCGCGCAGCGCCGCGAGTTGTTGCAATTACTGCAACAGGTGAAATGCAATCTGGATCAGCCAGACTAGCCAGCTCCCCTCCGCCACGGCAGTCAGCCTGCAGCCCGTTATCCGCGCCAGGCCTTGGCTGGCGGCTGTTCTCTTGCGGCCAACCACTCCGGCTTGGCTGCTTCCTTTATTTGATACTTTTTGTTTTAAATAAATCAACTATTGCCAGTATTGATTTTCAAACCGGCGACTCCTACACTGCACTCATAATTACTTACAAATTAGTGGCTTTATTTTAAATCGTATTGCGCGATTCAAAATAAGCCGCTGTGGATGAGTGCAGGAGGTGTGTGATGAAGAAAATGATTGGCGTACTGATTGCCGTGGCCTGCCTGCAAGCCAATGTGGCCAGTGCCGACAACGGCGGCCGTATCGATGTGTCCGGGCAGATCGCCAAAAGCCCTTGTGCCATTCCTGCTAGCACCCTGCTGGCTTATGCCAGCCAGCCACGGCTGTATCAGGCCGCTCGCCTGCAGGCGTCCGGCCCTTCCTGCTCCGGCATGGACAACACCCGGTCGCTGACCCTGAGCCAGGTGCCAGGCGCAACAGCAGGCACTGGCATCGTCAATATCGTCTACAACTGACAGCGCCTGGCCGGGCGACTGTTCGCCATATAAAAAAACCAGCAGCCTGATTCCAGCTGCTGGTTTTTTCATGTGGCACGGCCCGCCATGGGCACAGTACCGAATGCTATTGATACAACATGGTGACGCTGACAATCGACTGTACGGTGCCCGGCACCATGGCCGCAGTCCGGTAGTACTCTACATAAACCGGCAGCTGCGCCATTTGCGCTTGCACATTCACCACCCGGGTATTGTTGGTGGAGTTGGCACCAATATTCAGCCCATCGCCAGCAGATGCCATATTGACCGCCACGCCCTTGGCCGTGCCGTTATTGGCAAACTCGGTAGCGATATTGCTGTCGGGCGTACCGGAAAACTTGAAAGTGGCGGTATTGACTCCGGTCGAACAATTGCTGGCGGTAATGGTGAAATAGGTCCGGCCAAAGGTGCTGCCGACACTAGGGAAATTAAAGGTGGAGGCATTGGGCAGGGTGATGCTGCGATTGACATCCGCGGCACTCAGCTGGCAGGTACCACCCGGCGTAAAGGTGACACTGCCGTTCAGCAGCTGATTAAAGTTAATCGGCACATTATTCAGGCCGCCCTTGCCATCCAGCTGGAATACCGGGTAGTTGTTGATATTGACCACGCCACTGCTGGGTGAGTTGGACGACTTCAATATCACCACCGAGTATTGCAGATTGCTGGTGACCTGCCCGCCTTGCGGCACATAGATGCCGGTATTGATGGCACCGCTGGTCTGGGTATAAGTGACGCCATTGAACAGGATGCCGATCTGCACCCCGGCTGCCAGGGTCTGGTTTTTCGGATTGACCCAGAAATAGACGTTTTCCCCCACGCTTTGCGTGCAGTACACCGAAATGCTTTGCAAGGGCGATTGCCAGATGATGGTGCCAGTGGCCGCAGTCGAGGAAATATAGACATTGTTAGGCAGCGTCAAGGTGCTGCTCAGCGGCCCGCCGGACTGGTTCAACCAGCAACCCAGCGCCTGGCTGGCATTGGGCAGCAATAACAGCAGCAAACCCAGGGCTGCGAATGTCTGTTGCAGGTACTTGCGCATATTCATAACCATTTCAGTAAGGGACGGCACGCCGCTGCGGCATGTTTCATGGCCGGGCACACGGTTCGTCGGGTGACTACTGGCATATCGCTTCCGTCTGCAGATAGCCCTTGTTCTTGCGTTCGCTGCTTGCCTGCGCCGGACGGGCATAGCTGAAGCTGCACTGCTGCCGCGCCTGCGGCCCCCAGCTCACGCGCAGCGGCTTGCCTTCCTGGCCGCGCAGGAAGGTGCGCCCACCCTGCCCCACCATGGCCAGCTCGCTGCCGTCGGCCTGCTGCACGCTGGCGCCCACCGGCAGATTGTCACCATTGGCAAGGCGCAGGCGGACAATCATCGGCTTGCCCTGCCGGGTGGGGAATTTCACCATGGCGATGGCGCCGGAGCGCGGTGCCAGCTTGCTGGAGGTTTCCTGCAATTCCACGTCTTCGCTCATGCCCTTGGGGTCGAGCGTGATGTCGTTTTGCCGGTATGGCATCAGGTTGGTGACCACGGCATAGCCGTTGTGGTTGACCCGGACACCATTGACGTTATTGACCATGGCACCTTCCGCGCCCGGAGCCTCGATCACCGCGATGGACTCGCCGAGGGACTGGGCGGCCGTGACGCCGCCAGGGTGGAACACCAGCGCACCGCTCACCCCCAGGGATTGCTGCGAGGTATTGCCCATGCTGCTGGCGCCGGCCGAGAAGGTGGCGGCCGAGGTGGCATATTGCAGATTGCCGCCACCCCCCGTGCTGCCATCCCGGCCATTGAACTGGTTGGCGCTGGCGTAGGCGTTGTAGCTGATATTGCGCATTTCGCCGGCCGAACCGCTAAGCGCCAGCTGCTCGCTGCCATTGTGCATGCTGTCGCGGGTAAGGCTGGCGGTCAGCAAGGGTGAGGTGGGCTGCTTGCCCAGCGGAATCGAGATGCTGAGCATGTACTGGGTGGTGTTGTTGTTCTGGGCGTCCTTGCTGCGCCCGGCCGACACGCTGAAGCTGCCCCATTTGTAGCTATTGGAATAGCCGGCCTGGTATAGCAGGTCGCGTCCGGGCTGATTCCAGTAATCCTGGGTGGAGCCGCTGATGAACACATGGCCCCAGCCCTCGGCCAGCGGCTGGTCGACATTAAGCTGGAACTTGTTGCGGGTGCGGTAGACCACGCTGCCCTGATTGATCAGCGCGGCATAGCTGTTGAACTCCAGATAGCCCTCGGTCGAATAGCGGTATGCCGCCACGGTGAGGTTGGTGCGGGTGGCTTCCAGCAGCTTGCTATAGGTGACGCGGTAACTCTGACCGGTCAGCTGCGCGCCCAGGCCAGCCACAGCGGGCAGATCGCGCGCTTGCGACTGGGTCACATCGGTCGCCACTGCACCAAAAGGCGTATTGACCGCCACCCCCAGCATGCCGGCCTGGTAGTGTTCGGCCGCAATCAGCCCGCCATAGAAGGTGATGGTATTGTTCAGGCCACGCTGATAGGTCGCCTGGATAAATTTGGGCTGGGTATCAAGGCTTTCATCGCGCAGCTGACCGGCGGTGATGCTGTAGCGCGACTGGCCGGTACGCAGCAACTGCGGCACCGCGGCATAGGGCACCACGAACTGGCGGGTACGGCCATCGGCTTCGGTAACCGTGACATTCAGGTCGCCGGCATAGCCGGTGTTATACAAGTCGTTGATCTGGAACTCGCCGGGCGGCACGGTGTTTTCATAGATCAGATTGCCATTCTGGCGGATGGATACACGGGCATTGGTCTCGGCCACCCCACGGACCACCGGCGCATAGCCCTGCATCGATTCCGGCAGCATGCGGTCGTCGGAATTGATCTGCACCCCGCGAAAGCCCACCGAGCTGAACAGATCGGACGGCGTAAAGCTGTCGCCCACCGTCAGCACCGATTGCCATGCCGTCAGGTCATGCTGGGCATAGGTGGAAATGCTCTGGTAATGGCGTCCGTCACCGCTCTGGTTCTGGTAGCTCTGCTGTGTCAGCGCGGCATTATGGCGCAGCCGCCACTCGCCGATGTTCAGCCCGGCATTGCTGCCCAGATAATACTGGGTGGTCTTGCCGGCGCTGCCGTTGTCATAGCGATAGGCATTGGCGTTGTAGTTGATGAAGCCGGCAAAGGGCGCACCGGCATCCCAGTATTGCGGGTCGACATAACCCCGCGCATGGCGGTGGACATATAGCTGGGGAATGCTGACATCCAGCTTCAGATCACCAGCATTGAAGCTGCTGAGCGCACCCGGCACGATGGCACCGATCTCATGGCAGGTACTGGCATCCTGCCGGGTCAGGGCATCGCTATCTGGCAGCCGGCTGAAATCCACCCCCATTTCATCCAGCTGGGCGCGGTTAAAGCAGGCCACCACCTGGTGATCATCCCGCTCGCGCAGCACGATATCGCGCCGCCCCAGCCAGCCCATATTGACGAACACATCGGCGCGATAAGTCCCAGGCAGTGCCGCGCCACTCCCGCTGAAGCGCGACAGATCCTGCGGCCGGCCATCCGGGGTTTTCCCCAGAAAAGCCGGATTGAACTGCACATCGTTCAGTGCCACAGCGCCGTCGGCCGGATTGGCCACAGCCGCCCAGGCCGCACCCGGACTGAACACGGCAAGCAGCATCAGGCTCAATGGCTTGGGCATCCAGCAGGCCGAGGCCTGCCGGCGAGGAGTTTTCATCATGGCAGCACGCTATCTGGCATGAACCCGGCCGGCACGCACGCGGTGGTGCGGCGCGGCCCGGTCCTGATTGATCAAGGTTTCAGCGGCAGGCTGTGCGCAACCGGAGCACCAAAATCATTGATGCTTTCGTAGCGCAGCACGGCCTCGCCGGCGGGACGTGCAGTCAGTCCCTTGAGCTTGAAATCGGTACTGCCACCGGGAGCGATCATGCCACCCTCGCTGCGGTATTCGTGACCACCCAGCTGGATGGCACTGAAATTGAGCGAGACATGAAAGGCACTGGCATTGCTGGCACGCAAGGCGTAGCCAGGCGTCCCCCCCAGCGGCACCAGTTGCCAGCTGAGTTTGTCGGCAGCCTCATCCGGATTACCGGGCAGGCCGGCCGGGCGATAGAACAGCTTGAGCCGGGAACGGAAAGCCACCTGCACATAGTTGTGCTGCTCATTGCTGGCCTTGGGCAGGGGCGGAATATCCAGGATGTTGAGCCAGAACACCGACTCTCGGTCTGGCGGCACGCTATCGCCGGTAAAGGTCAGGCGTACGGTCTGCGCCTTGGCCGGATCGACCCGGAAAATCGGCGGCATGATCAGGAAGGGCGCATCGGCCGTGGTGGGAAGGGACTTTTCATTGCCACGATCCGCCCATACCTGCACCAGCGCCGGATCATGGCCAACATTGTCCATCTTGATGGTGACTTCGCGATCATCCGCTTTGTAGATGATGCGGGTCCCGGTGATCACCACATTGGCCTGCGCGGCGGATGCCAGCAAGATGGCCATGACGGTGAATGCGACTGCCCCGAATTTTGCTATTTTTTTCATTCTGCACCTGCCTCAACGATTGCCCTGGCGGTCCGGGAAGGCATTCCCCAGACCACCGGGCGGGTGCTGCTTAGTTGTAAATCATCGAGTACTGCACGCTGGTATTGACGGTACCCGCGGTGGATGCACCACCGGTGGCAATGTACTGGGCGTAGTAGTTCATGGTGCCGGTCTTGTTCGGCGAACTGCCGGACAGGGTGACGGTTTGCGAATTGGCATTGGTGGCCAGGTTGATCGGCTGGAAGGTATTGTTCAGCAGCTGCACTTCCACATTGGTGGCCATGCCGGTGCCGCTGGAATTGAACAGATTGCCCGTGCTCTGGTCGACGGTGGCACCCAGTTCGAAATGGGTCTGGGCACTGGTGCCGTTGCAGTTGCTCAGGTTCAGCGCAAACGGCGTCACACCGGCAACCTGGCCGGCGGTGGCCAGCGCCGAGGTCGACACCGTCGGCAGGGTCACGGTGACATTGCTGCCACTGGTGCCGGTGATGGTGCAGGTATTGGCAGTGATCTTGCCATTGATGGTAATGGTGCCATCCGCTGCCAGTGCGCCAGCAGAGTAGATGCCCAACCCGATTACCAAGACTGAAACAATCTTTTTCATTTTGTAGAACTCCATCGCATGAACAGGGCAGTACTCTGCCCCAGACTGGACGCCAGCTCTGGCGCCCTTCCCCGCAAGCTTCCATCGCTGCTGCCTGTGGCACAGCCAGCCAGAACACTCGCAAACCACCCGCAACAGCTTGCCTACTCGCACCGGCACCTGTGGCACCTGCGGAATTAGATGATATATGTTTAAGCTGTTGTTATTTGTAATTGTAAACTCACCCTTTACGACATGAAAAGAAATTTCTTTAAAGTGTTGTAATTTTTCTTGTCAAATATGACAACAGCGCATGGCCAACAGGGTGTCTGTAGCGCAAGCCTGGTCACAACCCGCTGTTTTTTTAATCAAATACTTTTAGATACTGCTCCGCGGCAGTACGCGGCGAACGCAGGCTGCTCAGCCAGAGCGCCAGCGGCAGGCCGGCGGCCATGCAGCGGTGGGGGCAGAAACAGGCAAGACATGCAAAAAGGATGATGAAAGCAGGCAGACGGGGAAAAGGCAGGGATAACAAAAGCGTCACTTTACCGCCGCCTATATTTCGATAATAATCGAATTATGGAACTATTAACTGCAGCAGAAATCCTCGCCGCCATCGGCCATGAAACACGGCTTGCCATCTTCCGCCTGCTGGTGGAAACCGGCCCGGACGGCCTTTATGCCAGCGCGATTGGCGAACGGCTGGGCATTGCTCCGGCAACGCTGTCCTTTCACCTGTCACACCTGAGCCGGGTCGGGCTGATCGATGGCCAACGCGAAAGCCGTTTCATTCGATATGCGGCAAATTTCAGCACCATGGATGGGCTGCTCGCCTTCCTCACCAGCAACTGCTGTCAGGGGAAATCCTGCCTGCCCAGCAGGGATGGCACGGACCAAGGCAGCGAGCGCTGCTGCCAGGCACACAAGGAAAGCTGATGACAGATTGCAAAACCGTACTGGTACTGTGCAGCGGCAATGCCTGCCGTTCGCAAATGGGCGAAGCCATACTGAACCATGAGCTGGCAGGCCAGGTGCACGCCATTTCCGCCGGCACCCACCCCCAGGCACAGGTGGCGGCTGGCGCCATCGCCGCACTCGAATTGCTGGGCCTGCCAACAGCCGGGCTCTACCCCAAGGAGCTGAGCGAGGTCATGACGCAGCCTATCGATCTGGTCGTGAGCGTGTGCGACAAGGCCAACGAGTCCTGTCCGGTATTTCCGGGTGCCGTGAAACGCATTCATGTCGGTTTTCACGATCCGCATGGCGAAGCGCTGGCCAGCTTCATCCAGGTACGCGACGATATCCGCCAGCGACTGGTGCCGGCAGTACGCCACGCGCTGGGGCTGGCATGAGCACGCTGGCCAGGCGCCTGGTTGCCGAAGCGCTGGGCAGCGCCCTGCTGCTGGCCATCGTGGTGGGCTCGGGCATCATGGGCGAACGGCTGGCGGGCGGCAATGTCGCCATCGCCCTGCTGGCCAATTCGCTGGTCACCGGCTGCGGGCTGGCCGTGCTGATACTGGTATTCGGCCCGGTGTCGGCAGCCCATTTCAACCCGGCCGTCAGCCTGAGCATGGGCTGGCTGGGTGAGCTGCCCTGGCGCCATGTCATGGCCTACATGCTGGCTCAGCTCGCCGGCGCCTTGCTGGGGGTCGCACTGGCCCACGGCATGTTCGGGCTGCCAGCCTTCAGTGCATCCACCCATCTGCGCAGTGGTCCCGCGCAATGGCTCAGCGAGCTTGTCGCCACCTTCGGCCTGATCACCACCATCCTGGCTTGTGCGCGCCAGCACCGCAGCGCACTGCCCTATGCCGTGGCTGCCTATATCACCGCGGCCTACTGGTTTACCGCTTCCACCGCCTTCGCCAACCCGGCGGTAACCCTGGCGCGGGCGGCCAGCAATACCTTCGCCGGCATCCGCCTCGCCGACACGCCCGGCTTTATCGCGGCCCAGCTGCTGGGGGCTGTGCTGGCCTGCACCCTGTGTGGCTGGCTGATACCCGCGCCGGCCAGAGCTGCCGCCACGACAGGCCGCCGCACCGGCTAGGCAACCACCCTGCCGCCATGGCCGGCGGCGGGACTGCCGTTTTGCGCAGGGCATGAACTTGGCGTATCCTGACGGCCATTGATGGTGCCGGCAGCGCCGGTGAAAAGGGAATGCAGTGCAATGCTGCAACTGCCCCCGCAACTGTAATCGGTTAGGTCTTGCGCATCATGTCACTGGCTGTCCTGTCTGCATCCACCAGCAGGACACCAAGCCGGGAAGACGAGCAAGGCTGCTGGAGCCGGAAGTCAGGAGACCTGCCATCATCGTCTGTGAGCGCGCTTGTCATGCTGCCGGGGGGCGACATGCAGAGTCCGCGCCACTTTCTTTGTGGATCATCATCATGCACATCATGGAAGGCTATCTGCCGGCCAAGCACTGTCTTGCCTGGTATACCGTCTCAGCCCCCTTCTTTGCCGCCGGTGTCTGGCGCATACGCAAAATCCTGGCGGAACGCCCGCAAGCCAGAATGAATCTGGCCGCTGCCGGGGCCTTTGCCTTTGTCTTGTCCGCCCTGAAAATGCCCAGCGTCACCGGCTCCTGCTCGCACCCCACCGGCACTGGTTTTGGCGCGGTGGTATTCGGGCCTGCTGTCATGGCGGTACTGGGGGCCATGGTCTTGCTGTTCCAGGCCTTGCTGCTGGCCCATGGTGGCCTGACCACGCTCGGAGCCAATCTGTTCTCCATGGCCATCGTCGGCCCCTGGGTCAGCTATGGACTATGGAAACTGTGCCAGCGCCTTGGCTGGTCGGTGGCGGTGTCGATGTTTCTTGCCGCGGCACTGGGGGATCTGGCTACTTATGTCACCACCTCCATCCAGCTGGCGCTGGCTTACCCAGACCCGGTGGGAGGCTTCATGACTGCCGCCATCAAGTTCGGTGGCATTTTCGCGCTGACCCAAGTGCCATTGGCCATTGCCGAGGGCATGCTGACGGTGGTGGTGATGGATGCGCTGGCCGGCAAGGTGGCCGATATCAGGAAAGTCAGCATGCTTGCCGGGGAGACACGCTAATGGCCAAGTCATCCCGTAGCAAATGGCTGCTGTTGGGCAGCGTCGCGCTGGTGGTGCTGCCGCTCTTGCTGGTCGAAGGCAAGTTTGCCGGCTCGGACGACCAGGCCACCGCGGCCATTACCCACGCCAAGCCGGGCTACCAGCCCTGGTTCACCCCCATCTGGGAGCCGCCAAGCGGCGAAGTGGAAAGCCTGCTGTTTGCCTTGCAGGCTGCCATGGGTGCCGGCGTCATCGGCTATGTCATCGGCAAACGCCAGGGACTGGCCGCCCGCGATGACGCTGAGCATTGATCAATATGCGCAGCTGAGCCGCTGGCGGGAAAGGCCGGTGCTGGAAAAAGCCCTGTTGGCCATTGGCATGTTGCTGCTGGCCATCAGCCTGCCGCCCTTGCCCGGCGCGCCTTGCATCATCGTCTGCGTGCTGGGCGTGACGCTGCTGGATGCCAGGGTGCCGTTGCGACTCTGGCTGCGCCATGCCGTGATCCCTGCCGGCTTCCTGCTGACCGCCGGGCTGACCATGCTGTTTGATATCGGCCGCCACGGCCTGAGCCTGGCGCCGGCGGGCCTGTCAACGGTAGGCGGCCTGCTGCTGAGGTCTTGCGCCGGCATCTGCTGCCTGCTGCTGCTGGCCCTGACCACCCCGGTGACCGACATCCTGGCCGGCCTGCGCAGGATCGGCCTGCCGCGCGAAATCGCCGAAATCAGCCTGCTCATGTACCGGCTGGTATTTCTGCTGCTGGACACCGCCAGTGCCATGCATATCGCCCAGGCTGCGCGACTGGGCCAGCGCAATCGCAAACAACAACTGCGCTCGCTCGGCCTGCTGCTGGCCAATCTGTTTCCACGCACCATGGACCGGGCCGGCCGAATGGAAAACGGTCTGGCCGCCCGCGGCTGGAATGGCGAATTCATGGTACTGCGGCGCACCCAGCCGCTGTCGCCGTTGCGCCTGACATGGACCAGCCTGTTACTGGGTAGCGTACTGCTGGTGGGAAGCCTATTTTCATGAACACCATTCTCAGCGTCCAGCAACTAGGCCATAGCTTTCCCGGCGATATCACTGCCCTGTCGGACATCGATCTGTCCATCCGCCAGGGCCGCTGCCTGGCCTTGCTGGGGCCAAACGGCTCGGGCAAGAGCACCTTCCTGCAGCATCTGAATGGCAGTTTGCGGCCACAGCATGGCCGCGTGTTGCTGCAGCAAGAGCCGGTGAGCTACTCGCGCCAGGGACTTAACCGGCTGCGCAGCAAGGTGGGCCTGGTGCTGCAGGATGCCGATGACCAGCTGTTTGCCGCCTCGGTCTATGAAGACATCTCCTTCGGGCCCTTGAATCAGGGGCTGACAGCGGCCGAGACAGGGCAAAGGGTGGAAGCGGCAATACAGGCCATGGGCCTGGCCGGGCTGGAAAATCGCCCACCGCACATGCTGTCCGGTGGCCAAAAGAAACGGGTGGCCATTGCCGGCGCCCTGGCCATGGCGCCGCAGGTGCTGCTGCTGGATGAACCCACCGCCGGGCTGGATCACGCCGGCATTGCCCAGCTGATTGACATCCTGCAAAGCCTGATGCAGCGCGGCATCACCATCGTGTTTTCCACCCACGATGTCGATCTGGCCTGCCGCCTGGCCGATGATATCGCCCTGTTTGCCGCGGGACGGCTCATCGGCTTTGGCGAACGCAGCCGTATCTTGCTGGACCAGGCGATGTTATTGACGGCCGGACTCAGCCCCTCCCTGCTGCTGCAAATGGTGGCCTTTGCCCGGCAGCACGGCTGGCTGGCTGCAGATGCCGCCATGCCGCGCACCGACCGCGAGATCATGGATCTGATCGGAAAATGGCAGCAGGCAGCGTGTCAGCCAGCATAGACCGGATGCAGAGACGGTAACTGGCAAAACCTGCCGTCACTCCCTGCCGCAGCCGTTTGGCCACACTGGATCAGGGCAGGGTCAGCAGGCTGGACGCGATGCGCGAACCGGGCATCATCTGCGCAATGCCCTGCGCCAGCTCGGCCCCGGCCTGCTGCAAGGCTTCCAGCGGCATGGCCGGCAGGCTTTCCAGGATGAACCACATGTGCGGGTCGGCCGCGCTCAGCCGGGTTCTCACTCCTTGCCGCCAGTTCCAGCGGCGGCAGGTCACCCCTTGCTCATCACGCCACACCACTTCGCCGCGCTCGGGGGATTCCAGGGCGGGCTGGCCTTCTTTCATGGTGTCGAACGGCTCGCTGCCATCGGCCACGACCAGCCGGGGTTGGCCAATGTAAGCCGCCAGGTTTTCGCCCCCTACCGGAATGGCATAGCGCAGGCTGATGGCGTTATACAGGTCGACCACCGGATCGATGGCCGGCAGGCTGCCGTCGCGCAGCACCCGCTTGCGCAGGGCCTCGGCTGAACATGGTGTCCGCTGCGGCTTGGCACCAAAGGCGCGAAACACATCGGCCCATGCCTGCAGATGTGCATCGGCCCATGCTGCCCCGCCCGCCTGCACAAAGCGGCAGGCCTCCTGCAACTGCTGTGCGCCCAGCTCCGGCGCAAGCAGTGCTGCCGCTTCCACGCGGAGGCTGATGGCGCGGAAGCCGGGGGCAAGCGTGGCAATTTCCGGACTGATTGACGGCAAAAAGGCTGACATTGCGGTATCCTCTGGTGACTGATTCATCCCATACTAGCGACCAATGTCCAAAACAGTCAACATAATGACCGATCCGGGTGCCGATGCCGAATCCATCAGTGCAGCACTGGCCAGCCGACTTAAGCAATATCGCAAAGAGCAAAAATTATCGCTGGACGAGCTGTCACGCCGCGCGGGCGTCAGCAAGGGCATGCTGGTGGAAATCGAAAAAGGCAGCGCCAACCCCAGCATTGCCATCTTGTGCAAGCTGGCGGCGGCACTGGGCATTTCCGTGGCGGATATCGTGAACGTGGCCAGCGCGCCGGCCATTCACCTTATCGAGCAAGCTGACATTCCCGTGCTGTGGCGCGGAGCGCATGGCGGTAGCGCCCGGCTACTGGCCGGCAGCAGCGGTCCGGACATGGTGGAACTGTGGCGCTGGGAGATGCAGCCGGGAGAGGTATTCACTTCGCCCGGACATCCGCAGGGGACCTTCGAGCTGTTTCATGTCGAGCAGGGCACATTGCAGCTGTGCGTGGGGGGTGCACTCAGCACCCTGCATGCCGGCATGGCAGCCGTCGCCCGTACCGACGCTCCGCACCACTATGCCAATCAAAGTGATGAGCGGTTGTTGTTTACCATGACCGTGGCCGAGCTCAGCCCTTTGCGCAGCATGAAATAAACCCTGCAGCAGCGGCCACCGCGCCATCTCGTAGCCCTCCTTGTAAACCGCTGCCTTGCCTGCCTGTTGGCCTGACGGCAAATCGGCATTGCATTTATATCGTATTGCGATATATTTAAACGACAGCCCTGCTGTTTTTCAAGGAGAATGCCATGAGTCCGCTTAGCCCCTTGCGCATGTTGTGGTCGTCAGGCCATAGCTGGGACAGCCTGTCCCAGTCCCATCCCACGCTTGCTGCCAGCTTTTGTCGACTGGTACTGCCCGGTTCGCTGCTGGGAACGGCGATGATCCTGTTTGCGGCCAGCTTTCATGGTGATGTCTACGGCCCGGAGGTTTCCTTTGCCCACTGGGCGCTGATCAGCCTGTTATTCATGCTGACCAACTGGCTGGCGGTGCCGCTGATGGCCTGGGTCATCCGCCAGTCGGTACATGCCCCTGCCCGCCCGGCCTTTGCCGACTGCTATCGCCTGGCGGCCATTGCCCCGCTGCCGATCTGGCTGTCCACCCTGACCTTGCTGCTGCCTTACCCGCTGTTCAACATGGCCTGCGGCCTGCTCGGCCTGCTGGCATCCGGCGCGCTGACCTATCACGGGCTGGATGCCCTGTTTGAGCATGATGACTCGGTCAGTACCCAGTCCATGGCCTACACGGTGTTTTCAGTGGGCGCCCTGGTATGGCTGTTCGTGGTGGCCTTGCTGATGCTGCCGCTGCTCTAGGCCAGCGGTCGGCAGTTTGGTCGCGGTTTGGATATGGTAAGGTAGCGCATCATCATTGCCCTGCCCGCCCATGTCCAGCCCGCTTTGCAAACAGGATTTCGAATACCTGGCCGACTTTCGTTACCGCCTGCGCCAGTTCTTGCGTTTCAGCGAGGAGCTGGCGCAAAGCCATGGCATCACGCCCCTGCAATACCAGTTGCTGTTGCAGGTACAGGGCTATCCCGGCCGGGACTGGGCCACCGTGGCCGAATTGGCCGAAAGGCTGCAATCGCACCATCACAGCGTGGTGGGATTGATCAATCGCTGCGAGAGCCAGCAACTGCTGCGCAAGGCGCCCGGCAGAAACGATGGCCGGCAAGTGGAAATCAGCCTGCTGCCCAAGGGACTGGAGCTGGTGGAAAAGCTGGCGCAAGCCCATCGTGATGAACTGCTGCTGCTCAAGGACCTGGCAAACAGCCCCTCGCCCGATTTGCTGCTGAATATCCAGCAGGCACTCAAAACCGGAAACTAGCCGCACAAGCCATTTGTATCGCAATGCGATATGATGACCGCCCCATTCATCCTGGCGCTGACTGTGCCTGACTCCATGAACCCAATCCTTAACTTCTTGCAGGGTTTTATCCCGCCCACCCTGGGCGCGGGTCGTCGCGAACGTCTTTATGGCTGCATTGGGGCCGGTCTGGGGCTGCAGGTGACCGCCCTGCTGAGCCATCTGTTCCTGGGTCAGGTCAATCCGTGGTTTATCGCGCCGATGGGAGCGTCTGCCGTCTTGCTGTTTGCCGTGCCTTCCAGCCCGCTGGCCCAGCCCTGGTCCATCATCGGCGGCAATATGCTGTCGGCGGCCATTGGCGTGAGCTGTGCCCGGTATATTGGCGACCCGGCACTGGCCGCCAGCCTGGCTGGTGCGCTGGCCATTGCCGCCATGTTCCAGCTGCGCTGCCTGCACCCGCCTGGCGGGGCAGTCGCCATTACCGTGGTGCTGGGCGGGCCGGCCATCCACGCGCTGGGTTACCAGTTCGTGTTGTGGCCGGTGGCGGTCAACTCCGCCCTCATGCTGGGCATGGCCCTGCTGTTCAACAATGCCTTGCGCCGGGGCTATCCGCACCGGCCTCAGCCCGCCCCCAACGCGCACCATACGGCCGACCCCCTGCCAAGCCAGCGCCGTGCCATCAGCCAGCAGGATCTGCACCAGGCCCTGGCCGCGCATGGCGAGGTACTGGATATCAGCGAGGAGGATTTGCTCGCCATTCTGACGGCGGCAGAGGAGCAGGCACAGCAGCGCCGGCTGGGGGGTATTCACTGCGCGGACATCATGTCGCGCGATGTGGTGAGCATTGCGCCGGATGCCAGCTTGCAGGATGCCTGGGACAAGCTGGCCCATCACAAGATCAAGGCGCTGCCGGTGGTCAACCCGGCACAAGCGCTGACCGGCATTGTGTCACTGCATGATTTTTTCCTGCCGCGTGATGGGCAAGCAGCCCACCTGCCCGGCAGCCCCGGCTGGGACCGCGGCACGGTGGCCGACATCATGACCAGCCCGGTGCGCCATGTTGCCGCCCTGCAGCCGATTACCGCCCTGAGCCGGGCTTTTTCCGATGGCGGCCTGCATCACATGCCGGTGGTGGATGCCGATGGCAAGCTGTGCGGCATCATTACCCAGTCCGACCTGATCGCCATCCTGCTGAAAAACTGATTCAGTCGGCCGCGCCCTGCAGGCGGTCGGCGTCCAGCAGCACGATTTCACGGCCATTGACTTCAATCAGCCCGGCCTCGCTCAGCTGATGCAGCATGCGTGAGAAGGTTTCCGGCGTCAGGTTGAGCCGCGAGGCAATCAGGTTCTTGTTGACCGGCAGCGTCACCACCGGCATTGGCCCGCGCTGCGGGTCGACATTCTGCAGCAGATAGCCGGTTACCCGTTGCAGGGAATTTTCAATGGAGTAGCGCTCCACATCGCGCACCAGGCCATGCAGGCGCATGGCCAGGCCGGCCAGCAAGCGGCGGGCAAATGCGGCATCGCGCTCTATCGCCTGGTAAATGGCTTGCGCTTCCACTTTCAGCAAAAAACCGTCTTCCAGAAACTGCGCCATCACCGGGCAGGGTCGCCCCAGAAACATCACCGCCTCGGCAAAGCTCTGCCCCGGATGAATGATCTCCATCACCTTTTCACTGCCCTGGGCGGAGGAAATGGCCAGTTTCACCCGGCCATACACCACCAGAAACATGCCATCGCACGGGTCGCCCTTCTGGAACACGACCTGCCCCTTGCTGCCACGCACTTCGTGGGTAAAAGGCACCAGCGCCTGGATCTGCGCTTCAGACAGTTCCTGAAACAGCGGCTGGTGACGCAAGAAAGCAGGGATATCAACTGTAGCCATGGTCATTTCCGTATGCCTAAGCGGGTGGATAACAAGCGGTGCCACGTCCAGCCGGCCGATACCGCCCACGCTGGCGACTATAGGCCACTGGCCTTAAAGCCACCATGCGCTGTAAGCAGGGAGGGGACTAGTTCTACCGACCTAGTCCGCCAACACGCACCGGGCCGGCATGCTGTCGCAGTGCGCCCTGCGCGCTAGTGGCTGGTGCCTTCGGAACGGTTGATCTTGTTGAACACATTGTATTTGCCGATGGGCTTGGCCATGGGCAAGGCCGCCACTTCACGCAGGGTTTGCGCATCCACCACAATCAGTTCGCCGGGATTTTCCATCACCGACACCAGCGCATAACGGCCATCGCGGGTGAACTCGACATGGGCGGTGGTCTTGCCCGGCCGCAACACCAGCTGGCGCACCACGCTGAGGCTGCGCTTGTCGATGATGGACAGCGTGTCCTTGTGTGCGCTCATCATGGAATCGGCCCAGGCATAGGGCGTATTTTCGTGGCTGCGCAGGAAAAAGCCCGGCCCCGGCAGCTGCACCTGCCTGATCAACTGCCAGCTGTCCATATCGACAAAGCTGAGCTGGCCGCCCTTGAGATTGGGCGTGGCCATGATGCGGTGGCCATCACGCTCGAAGCTGATGCCCGACCCCAGATGCGGCATGCCATCCAGCGGCAGGTCGGCCACTTTGCTGCGCGCATCCAGGCTGATCACCTGTGCCTGGCCGCTGCGTGAAGCACCCAGCACATGCTGATAAGACGGGTCGAAGTAGAAATCGTCCAGCACCATGGACAGCGGCGTCACCCGCGGGGTGAGAAAGCCCGGCTGGGCCAGTGCCTCACCCATTTTATAGTCGTGCACCAGACCGGCATAAACCGGCGCGGCATGGCGGTCGTAGCTGATTTCCCATAGCTCCGGCACATCTTTCAGCGCCACCACAAAGCTGTGGCGTGGCTCAGCTTCGTACACGGCAGACACCCGCGACGGATGACCGGCCGCATCGCGCACCGCAATGGTTTTCACCGGGGCCAGGCCGTGGGCGTCCAGCAGCACCAGCGTCTGCGGCAGGGTATTGCCGGCCAGAATCAAGTTACCGTCATCCGATACCGCGATATTGCGGGTATTCAGGCCCACGCGGATGTCCGCCACCACTTGCAGGCTGTACAGGTCGTACTGGGTCACCCAGCCATCGCGGCTGGAAAAATACACAAAGCGACCATCGGGGGAAAACTTGGGCCCGCCATGCACCGCATAGTGGCTGGCAAAACGGGTGATGGGCCGGAAGCGGTCGCCATCCAGCACCGTGACATGGTGGTCGCCCGCTTCCACCACCACAAACAGGTTGAGCGGGTTTGCCGTGTATTGCGGCCTGGCCGGCAGGCTGGAGAGCGCCACCGGCTGACGGTGCGAGGCGCGCATGTCGGCATCGCTCCAGCGCGGCGGCGTGGCCGGAGCGCTTTGTACATAGGCGGTGAGCTGGCTGATCTGTTCATCCGTCAGCTGGCCGGCAAAACCGGCCATCTGGGTGGCGCTGCGCCCCTGACTGATGGTGTTGCTGATTTCGGCGCTTTTCAGCCGCTCCAGACTTTCCGGCAGCAAGGCCGGGCCCATGCCGCCCAGCCGGTCGGCGCCGTGGCAGCTTTGGCAGTACTGGCCGTATAACTGCGCGGCAGCGGCAGCGGCAGTGGGAGCGGCAGTGGGAGATACTGCGTACAGGGGCAGGCTGAGCGCCATGCCGAGCAAGACTAGCCAGCATTTCATCAGACGGTCTCCCTCTGCCATGGCGTCAGCGGTGCCAGCGCGTGCACGCCACTGGCCACGCCCACTTCTTCATCGCTCAGATAACAGGCCGGGTCTGCCGCCCAGACATTCCCGGTCAGCTCCAGCGCCCGTATTCGGGTATTGCCATTGCAGATGGCCAGATGCTGACAGGCGGCGCAGCGCCCTTCCACCGGCCGTGGCGACTGGCGCAGCCCAGCCAGCAAGGGGTGGGACAGGTCCTGCCAGATGGCGGAAAACGGCCGCTGGCGCACATTGCCCAGTGTCACCTTCCACCACATGGTGTCCGGGTGCACATTGCCCAGATTGTCGATATTGGCCACGTTCACCCCGCTGGCGTTGCCACCCCAGGCCAGCAGGCGCTGACGCAACTGCGCCGCCTGCGCCGGGTAATGACGGGCAGCCCAGTGCAGCAGGTACACCGCGTCGGCATCGTTATTGCCAGTGACAAAATCACGCGGCTGGCCAGCGCGGATGTGCTGCAGGCAGGACTCGATCAGCAGGTCCATCGCCCAGCGGGTGCGCGGCTGACGGGCATCATCCGCCCGGTGCTTGTTGCCGCGCCCGGCATAGTTGAGATGGGAGAAGTAAAACTTGTCGATATTCTCCACCGCCAGCAGCTGCAATAGCGCAGGCAAGTCATCGGCATTGTCTTCGGTCATGGTGTAGCGCAGGCCCACTTTCAGCCCGGCATCGCGTGCCAGACGCATGCCGCGCAAGGCCAGCTCGTAGCCGCCAACCAGGCGGCGGAAGCGGTCGTGGGTGGCACCAATGCCATCCAGGCTGACCCCGACATAGTCAAAACCCACTGCCGCCAGCGCGGCAATATTGCGTTCGTCAATCAGTGTGCCATTGCTGGACAGGCCAACATAAAAGCCCATGGCCTTGGCGCGGGCGGCCAGCTCGAAAATATCCGGCCGCAGCAGTGGCTCGCCGCCGGACAGAATCAGCACCCGCACGCCAAAGGCGTGCAGATCGTCCATCACCGCGCAGGCTTCTGCCGTACTCAGTTCGCCCTGAAAATCCTTGTTGGCCGAGGTGGAGTAACAATGCTGGCAGGTAAGATTACAGCGGCGGATCAGGTTCCAGATCACCACCGGTCCGCCGGGTTTGCCGCCACGGGCGGGGGCGGCGGCCGGGTCGAGCAGGCTTTGCAGATAGGGTGTCAGGCGCAGCATGGCTGGCTCCGGCAATGGTGATGGCCATCAGTGTGCAGGCCGCCCCCGGCCCGTCTCCTTGACCCGTATCAACGGGATCAATCCCGGCTTATACCCGCAGGCCGGATTTTTTCAGGATGCGGGTGGAAAACAGCAGTGCATGGCGACGGCAGGCCGGGCCGAGCAATTGCAATAGCGCCGCCTGCTGTTCGCGTACCGCGCGGCGATTGTCACCATGCACCATGGCAAACAGGTTGTACGGCCAGTGCGGCAGGTGACGCGGACGGCGATAGCAATGGCTGACGCAATCCAGCTGGCCCAGTTGCTGGCCCAGTTCGTCCACCAGTTCGTCCGCCACATCAAACACCGCCATGCCATTGGCGCGGTAGCCGATGGCGTAATGATTGGGCACTGCGCCGATGCGGCGTATCACTCCCTGCTCCAGCATGCGGCCCAGCCGGGTCAAGACCTCTTGCTCCGGTAATTGCAGGCTGTCGGCCAGCTGGCGGTAGGGCTGCTCCACCAGCGGCAGACCGGCCTGGCTGGCGCGGATCAGCCGCCAGTCGTCTTCGTCCAGTTCTGGCGCCACGGGCTGTTCATCCAAACTGCCACGCCCGGCGCTGGCCTGCCCCACTGCCGCCTGGCCGCCCACGGTAAAGCGCATGCCGACAAAGTATTCGCGCTGCTTGGGGAAGGCATGCACGGTGAGGCCGGTCAGCAGTTCGATGGCACTGCAGGCGGCGGAAATCCCGGCCTGGCTGGCGGCGGCCAGTACAAACCACATGTTCAACTTATGCGTACGCTGATAGTTGTGCGCCACCGCCGGCAGGCTGTTGACCGCCGCCGCCACCTCGTCAAAGCGTGCCGGTGGCACCGCCAGTGCGGCCAGCACAAAGCAGCCGCCCATGCGTTCTATCTGGTACAGCGGGCCAAAACGGGTCAGCACCTGGCGCTGCAGCAGGCCATCCAGCCCCTGCAGCAAGGCCCGTTCGCTGCAGCCCAATACAGCAGCAGCGCTGGCAAAGGGCTGGCTATCCAGCGGAAAGCCCCCTTGCAGCTGGTTGACGATGCAGGTTTCCAGCGGGTTGAGCGCAGCCCGGCTATGCGTGATGGCCATAACAGGCTCCGCGTTGGGTGTAGCGTTTGATTGAAGGCAGCACGGCATGCGGGTAAGGCTGCAAGTCGTGTCGCCGGATCAGTTCGTCCAGCATGGCCTGCAGGCTGGCGGCATCGCTGGCGTGAATCATGCAGAACAACTGATAAGGCCAGTGCGGCAGCCGCGCCGGGCGTTCGTAACACAAGGTGACGGCCGCTTCTGTCGCCAGTTGCCGGGCGATGCGCGCGCGCGTGGCGGCATCATCGATCTGCCACACGCACATGGCATTGTGGCGATAGCCCAGCTCGGCATGGCACAGTACCGCGCCAAAGCGCCGCAGCACCCCTTGCGCTTGCCAGTCCTGCAATTGCTGCAGCACCTCCGGCTCGGTCAGGCCACAACTGCTGGCCAGTAGCTGGAAGGGGCGCAATTGCAGCGGCAGGCCGTCACGCAAGGCGGCCAGCAGGCGTTGCTGGCGCCAGTCCGGGCGGATAGGGTCTGGCTGACGTTGCGGCTGACGCACGGCGGTGCTGCCATCCAGCGCAAAGCCCAGGTCGATATGGTATTCGCGCAGCAAGGGCAGGTTGAGCGGTGCCAGCCCGGTAGCCAGATGGATGCGTGACAGCACCTCGGCCACGTTGGCGGCATCGCTGGCGGTCACCACAAACCACAGGTTGAAGTGGTGGTCGCGCTGGTAGTTGTGATTCACCTCGGCATGGCTGCTGACAAAGGCAGCTACCGCATCCAGCCGTTCCGGCGGCACGGCCAGCGCCGCCAGCGTGCTGCTGCCCACGGTATTGGGTGCAAATACCGCGCCCAGCCGCGATAGCAGGCCAGCCTGCCGGGCTGATTGCAGCAGTTGCAGCAGGGTATTGGCCGTCCAGCCCTCGCCCAGCAGGGTGGCCATGTCGGCAAACGGCGTGGCACTGAGCGGAAACTGTTTCTGGCAGCGGTCCAGTGCCTGCAGGCTGCGTGGCGGCAGTACGCCAGGGTTTGAAGGGTCTGGCATCACATCCCCATCCTGCTGGCACGGCTGCTGAAGAAAATGCCGGATGGCTCCAGCGCCGGCAAGGTGCGGCGCACGGTGAGCGTGGTGGTGTCGATCACCAGCAGCTTGTTGTCGTCGCGGCTGGACAGCCACACCGCATCGCCACGCGGGGTGAATTCCATATGCAGGATGGCGCGGCCCGGTTGCAGGGTCTTGATCACCTGCCGGGTTGGCACATCAATCACCTGTACCTTGTCGTTATCGGGGAAGGCAAAGTTGACCCACACCCGCCGCCCGCCCGGTTCGGCCATCACGAAGACTGGTTGGCCCAGCACCGGCACTGTTGCCACCTGCGCCCAGCTGCGGTTGTCGGCCACCAATACCTCGTGCTGACCGATGGCAGGCAGGAAGGCGTAATCCCCGGCGATGGACCAGCCGCGCAAATGCGGCATCTTGTACACCGGCAGGGTCTGACGGCCACGGCCATAGCCGGCCAGAATGCGCCGCACGCCGGCATCAGCATGCCAGCTGTCCAGCAAGGCCAGCCCGTCTTCGCCATACAGCCCGGCAATAAAATAACGGCCATCGCCACTGGCCAGCCCGTCGTAAGGCTGCTTGCCGATATGCGCAAAGCGCTGGATTTTTGGTGCCGTAGGCGTACTGGCGTCCAGTACATCGATTTCATCGGCATCAAACAGCGCATAGGCAAAGCGCTTGCCCGGCAGGTCGGCAAGGCCCACCACGCGCGAGGGCTGGCCATTGGCCCCGGCAGCGGCCGGAACACTGGCCAGCAAGGCCAGGCTGTCGGCATCAAACAGCTTCACCCCGCCGGGGCTGTAGTTTTGTGCGGCAATCACCCGGCCATCGCTGGAAATGGCACCGCCTATGCTGTTGCTGGCCTGCTCCACCCGCTGCACCAGCCGGGCGGTGAGCAAATCCACTTTGCTGATGGCACCATCGCGGCCAAACACATAGGCATAGCGGGCATCCGCGGAAAACACCACCGAGGCATGGGACAGATCGCCCAGGCCCTGTACCCGTGCCAGCGCCTGTTCATGGGTGTTGTCGACAATCTGCACGCTGCCACTGGCGCGTTCGATCACCACGCCCAGATTGCCCGTGCCACGCAAGGGTGGCGGACTGACGCAGGCCGCCAGCGCCAGACTTAGCAAAGCAGCCAGCAGGCGGGCTAGCGTACGCCGCCCTGTTGCAAGAGTTGAACCAGCCATTGCGCTTCTTCTTCGGAAAGGAAAGGCCGCCAGGGCGGCATCGGGGTGCCGGGGCGGCCATTCAGAATGGTGGCCACCAGGCTGTCGGCCGGTTTGCCGGCCAGCGCCTGGGGGGTGAGCGGGCTACCCAGCCCGCCCTTGAGGCTGAGCCCATGGCAGGCACCGCAATCGTTATGCAATAGTTGCAGCAAGGCTGCGGCGCGCGCTTCGTCCGGGGCTGCGGCGGCCTGCTGGCACAGGCTGGCGGCCAGCAGTGCCGATAATCCCGCCAGCCACAGGCGGCGCCTTACTGGGCCAGAATCCATGTCACCAGCTGCTTGAGGTCGGCATCCGGCACTTGCGGATTAGGCGACATCGGAATGGCACCAAAACTGCCGGAACCACCGGCCTTCACCTTCTGCATCAGCTTGGCGGTGACATCCTGCCCCTTGTATTTTGCCGCTACCTGCTTGTAGGACGGGCCAACCAGCTTGGCATCCACGCTGTGGCAGGCCAGGCAGTTGTATTGCTTGGCCAGTTCCGGCCCGCTGGCCGCCTCGGCCAGCCCGGCGGACATCAGGCCCCCCAGGGCCAGCGCGATCAGTGCATGTTTCATTGTTTTCTCCTTGGTCCGACAGACCATGTGCTGTCTGCCGGATTTCAACAGTGGAATGCCTGCAAGGACTTATCCCAGATCAATAAATGTCATGCTGGGTGTTGAATACATTGAACTTGCCAGTGGGAGTGACCAGACGCGGGTCCTTGATGACGGCCTTGAGCTTGCGGGTTTTGTCGTCCACCACCACGATGGCCGATTGCTTGTCCTTGCCGCTCCACACCGAGAACCACACCTCGCTGCCATCCTTGTTATACTCCGGCTGCAGCACGCGCTTGGCACCATCGCCCAGGCCAGACCACTCGCCAATCGGCAGGGTGACAAAGCCCTTGTCCAGATGGTTGATGTCAAACACGGCAGCGCTCTGGCTGACGGCTGCATCCGGGTTCAGCGCGGTATCCACCCACAGATTGTGTGATTTCGGGTGAGTCTTGATGAACAGCGAACCACCGCCCTGCCCCTTCAGCACCCGCACCACCTTCCAGGCCAGGGCCTTGTGCTTGTCCGGGTCGGTGCCGATCAGGCTGATGCTGTCGTCGCCCAGGTGGCCGGTGGCCCATACCGGGCCGTATTGCGGGTCGACAAAGTTGGCACCACGGCCCGGGTGCGGGGTCTTGCCCACATCCACCAGCGCGGCCAGCTTGTCCAGCTTGGTATCCACCACGGCGACTTTGTTGGAGGCATTGGCGGCCACCATGAAGTAGCGGCCGGTGGTATCGAAACCACCGTCATGCAGGAACTTGGCCGCGTCGATGGTGGTGGTTTTCAGGTTGGACAGGTCGGAATAATTCACCATCATGATCTTGCCGGTTTCCTTGGCATTGATGACGAATTCCGGCTTGTAGTGGCTGGCCACAATCGAGGCCACGCGCGGTTCCGGGTGGTATTCGTTATCCACCGTCATGCCACGGGTGCCGACAATCTTCAGCGGCTTGAGGCTGTTGCCGTCCATGATCACGTACTGTGGCGGCCAGTAGGCCCCGGCCACCGCCAGCTTGTCTTCAAAGCCCTTGAACTTGGAGGTTTCTACCGAACGGGCCTCCAGGCCGATGCGGATTTCCGCCACCGTGTCCGGCTTGGCCATCCACAGGTCGATCAGGTTGATCTTGCCGTCGCGGCCAATCACGTACAGGTAGCGGCCAGACTGCGACAGGCGGGAAATATGCACGGCATAGCCGGTTTTCAGCACGCTGACAATCTGCTTGCTATTGCCGTCGATCAGCGCGATCTGGCCAGCATCGCGCAGGGTGACCGAGAACAGGTTGGCCACATCCAGATTGTTCTCTTTATGCGTTGGCCGCTTTTCTGGTGGAATCAGCACCTTCCAGGTACCCAGCATGTCCTTCATGCCGAATTCCGGCGGTGTCGGCGGTTCCTGCTGCACATAACGCGCCATCAGGTCCACCTGGGCATCGGTCAGTTCACCCGAAGTCCCCCAGTTGGGCATGCCGGCTGGCGAGCCGTACTTGATGAAGGTCTTGAGGTATTCGGTGCCACGCCCCAGCGTG
Source organism: Aquitalea magnusonii (assembly GCF_003202035.1). Taxonomy (GTDB): domain Bacteria; phylum Pseudomonadota; class Gammaproteobacteria; order Burkholderiales; family Chromobacteriaceae; genus Aquitalea; species Aquitalea magnusonii. Next base: position 140,620 of record NZ_QJKC01000002.1, read on the forward strand.
ATGTCCGGTGTCAGCGGCTTGCCGGTGGCCCCCTTGCGCAATACCCCGTGACAGCCGGCGCAGCGTTCAAAGTAAATCTGCTTGGCGTGGCCGAACTCCGCCTCGGTCATCGGCGGCGCCTTGGGGTTGATGTTCTGGTGCATCGGCTCGGCAGCCAGCGGCGAGGCAGCGCCCTGGTATTTCGCCTCCGGGGCGGAAGGCGAGGTGGCGGCAGTATCCGCCCAGGCCTGCATCACGGAAAAAGGCAGGGCCGCCAATAACACACTTCTTGGCAGCCAGGACAAGCGCGGGGTCTTCATGGTTAGGGCTCCAGCGTGACAGTAATGCTTGGTTGCCGGCATCTTCATCCCGCGGGCATATCCCCCTCCTTGATTCGAATCAACGGTTTAGCCACGACCCCACATGCAATGCAGGCAAGCAGCCGGATTGCTGCTATAGCGGCAGCACATCCAAGCTGCGCAAACTTTTACCCGGATACACATGAATCTGGCAGATACTTACAATACGAATGCAGACGCATCAGACTGATGCCGTACAGCTTCCATTTGCGGGCTCCTGACCGAGGACGATGAAAAATGTTCTGTCGCTTTACCTTGCTGTTTCAGGCAGCCGTGCTGGCTTGTATGCTCAGCAATATTGCCCACGCCTCCGGTACCGTCACCATTTCAGTCATCCAGAATGATCCGGTGGATGCGGTCGGATTCCGGATTATCAAAGAGGCGTATCGCCGTATCGGCATGACTGCATTGGCTTCCCCACTCCCCAGCAAACGGGCCATCGCGGCTGCAGACTCCGGCAGCAACGATGGCGATGCCATACGTGCAGAGGGTATGGAAATCCAGTACCCACACCTGCTGCGAGTACCCGAGCCCGTGATGTCCATCGACACCTACGCCTTCACCACCCAAGCTGAAGGGCTTGAAATCAAGGGTTGGAACAGCCTGAGGGGCCATCAGGTCTGTATCAGGCAGGGGATATTCCTGCAGGAGGCAAAAACGAATCAACTGCTGGTCAGCCATGTTGTCACGATTGCCGATGCAATCAGGATGCTGATTGCCGGACGCTGTGACGTTGCCACCTTAAGCAAATGGGCATGGCTGGAGATTGCAGAAATGCATGCAGGCAATATCCGTCAGCTACAGCCAGCCTTGGCGAGCAACCGGATGTATCACTACCTCAATATCAGAAATGCTCACTTGCTTGCTCCACTGGCACAGGCACTGCAGCAGATGAAGGCTGATGGCACCATGACCATCCTGGAAAACAAAGACAAGGAAGTAATCGAGGCCGCCATGACGAGTTATTCACGGCAGAAAGTATCGCAGGCCCGGTCATCCTTCAAGGCAGACTGAAGCGGCCCTCGTTGCTGTCATATAAGACTGCTCCAGCAACAGTACCGGAATCCGACCCCATCATTTTCCCGGCAAGTCCAGCGACTTCTGTTCCGGCTGCACCTCCAGCCCCCAGTCGCCGTATTCGTACCAGTCCTCGCCCAGTACTTCCGCCGGGTGCTGGGTGCGGCCGGAGCCATTGCCGCATTGCAGGGAATCGGCCGGGCAGTATTTGTCGCAGCCCCAGCAGATGCGCTCCGGGTGCGGTGGATTGAGCGGGAATTTTTTAGCCATGCGCCATTATCGCGCCGCGGCCAATGCCGCTCATGGACACATATCAAGAAATGGCCTGGCCGCTGCCAAAAAAAACCCGGCCACCAGGGGCCGGGAAAAAAGGTGCGTACACCTTGGAGTACAGGTCAAGTAATCAATAACCAGCTCAGCGGGTAAAGCCGGCGTACAGGCGGGTCAGTACCTGTGGCAGGGTCTGCGCCTGCTGCACCACCACATAGCCGCGGTGGCCAAACAGATGCGGCAGGTAGTCACCGGCCTCGCGGTCTACCGTCACGCAAAACGGCAGCAGACCGTCGCGGCGGGCTTCCAGAATGGCCTGGCGGGTGTCCTCGATGCCGTAGCGGCCTTCGTAGTGGTCCAGGTCATTGGGCTTGCCATCGGAAATGATCAGCAACAAGCGGCGTGCTGCCGGCTGTTGCAGCAGGATGCGGCTGCTCTGGCGAATGGCCGCACCCATGCGGGTGTAATAACCGGGGCGAATGGCGATGATGCGGCCACGGGTGGTGTCGTCGTAGCGTTCGGCAAAATCCTTCAGCACCTGCAGACGCACTTCCTGGCGACGGATGGAGGAAAAGCCATACAGGCCAAAGGCGTCGTCACTGGCGGACAGCGCTTCGGCAAACAGCAGCAGGCTGTCGCGTATCACATCGATCACCCGCCCGGCTTCCCCTACCCAGCTTTCGGTAGACAGCGACAGGTCGGCCAGCGTCAGGCAGGCCAGGCTGCGCTCCCCCGGCGGCCAGGCCTGGTAGAGCGCGGGCTCGGCGATGGCCACGCCGCTCATGCGCTCGGACATGAAACGGATGACCCGATCGATATCGATATCCGGGCCGCTGGCTTCGCCACTGCGCCGCACCCGCTCCGGCGCCAGCGCCTGAAACTGGCGGCGCAGACGCCGTGCCAGTGGCTGCAGGCGGTCCGGCAGGGCAGCTGGCTGGGCATCTCGCGGCAGCATGGGCTTGATGATGCAGTGGTCCTCCACCAGTCTTTGCTGTTTCCAGTTCCATTCCGGCAGCTTCAGCCCCGGCCCCAGCGGGCTGTCATCGTACGCCGCCGCTGGCAAGTCCAGGTCAAACTTCAGCTTGCTGGACTTGGTATCGGCATCCTGCGCCAGCGACAAGCGGTTCATGTCCTCTGCCGCGGCCTCGCCGTTATTGTCATCGTCCTCTTCGCTATGGCGATTGACCTTGACGTACTCGTCCCAGGTAAACAGGCTTTCGGCACGGAACACCAGCAACATGCCGTTTTTCCGTTCGTCCTGCGCCACGCGCTGGGCGCGATAGCGGCGGCGGCCTGAGCGCTGGTCGGGCCGTTTGCCTTGCGGGTTTTGCGCCGCGTTCTGCGCCGCCGCCCCCGCCTGCTCTACCGTAGGCGGCAGCGGATGCAGCCACAGCGGTACCGGCAGTGGCGGCTGGGTAATCGGCGGCAGAATCTGTTCGACCTCCGGCTGGCGCAAGGCTGCCTGGATGGCACGCTCGACTGCGGCCTCGCTTGGCGGCAGCCGTGCTGGATCCGGACGCATGGGCAGCAAGCCGGTTACCAGCCGCTGGTAAACCAGCGCCAGCCCAGGCATGGCGGCCAGGCAGGCGGCGGTGGCGGCGCGGTTGCGCTTGAGCCAGTCGCCGGGCCGCACCGGGGCAGCCGCCAGCGCCATCAGCCAGAAATACAGCTGGCGATTCAGTGCTGCATCCGGGTACAGGTCCAGCTTGTCCGGCAGGTAAAACGCCTGGCTGTCGCGCCAGGCCAGCTCCACCTTGGTGCCGGTGCCAGCCAGCCGTTCAAGCAGCCGCCGCCGTGCGCCATGTTCGGTGCCAACCGTGGAGCGCAGCACCAGTGCCGGGTCACCGCCCATGGCACGGAAAAACAGCGGGGCCTGGCCGGCGATGCTTTCCAGCTCCACCGCCGCTGCGGGATGGCCACGGTAGGCCGCCCGGCGCACCAGCTTGTCCCACCAGCCGCCTACGATGTCTTCCATGTGCGCGCTACCTGGCGGGAAACTGGGTGTCGATCACCGCCAGCAGCGCGGCGATGGTATCGGCCTCATCGCTCAGCGGCTCGGCCAGCGCCGTGCGGCAGGCCAGCTGCGGCGCCATGCCGGACATCATCAGCTTGGCAGCGTAGACCAGCAGTCGGGTGCTGACCGATTCGTCCAGATCATAGCCAGTGAGGCGGCGCAGCTGCCCGGCCAGCGTCACCAGCTGGCGGGCCTGGCTTTCGGCAATGCCGGTTTCCTGTTGCAGCACCGCCAGTTCCACATCCGCTGCGGGAAAATCAAAGCTCATGGCGACAAAGCGCTGGCGGGTACTGGGCTTGAGGGTTTTCAGCACATGCTGGTAACCGGGGTTGTACGACACCACCAGCATGAAGCTGGGCGGTGCTTCCAGCAGCTCGCCGGTGCGCTCGATAGGCAGCATGCGCCGGTCGTCGGTGAGCGGGTGCAATACCACGGTGGTGTCCTTGCGCGCCTCCACCACTTCGTCCAGATAGCAAATACCGCCCTGGCGCACGGCACGGGTCAGCGGACCGTCGCACCATACCGTCTGACCATCCCCGATCAGGTGGCGGCCCACCAGATCGGCGGCGGACAAATCGTCATGGCAGGACACGGTGATCAGCGGCAGGCCCAGCCGGGCTGCCATATGGGCGACAAAGCGGGTCTTGCCACAGCCGGTGGGGCCTTTGATCAATACCGGCAACTGCTGTTGCCAGGCGGCCTCGAACAGGCGGCATTCATCGCCCTGGGCCTGATAAAACGGTGCTGCCACAGCAGCGGGTAAGGGTGCGTTCATGTCCGGCCTCAGCAAAAACTCATCATCAGCAAGCCCGTCACCAGCAGCAGCCAGCCATGCACGACAAGGCGCAGCCAGCGGGGGGCATGGCGCAGGCCCATATAGTGCTCGATCACGGTAACGCCCTTGACCCAGGCCAGCAGCAATACCAGCCGGGCCAGGGCACCCTGCCCCAGCGACAGGCCCTGTTCGGCCAATAGTGCGGCCAGCAGGGTCAGGCCGCTCAGCCAGAGCCACCACAGCCACAAACGGGAAGATGCGGGATAATTCATCTGCACAGCATAGGCAGTGCGTCGCGCGGCATCCTTGATACCGGATAAGGGTTTGGCCCTGCGCTAGCGCGCCACATACACCAGGGCAAACAGCACCAGCCACACCAGGTCCACCATATGCCAGTAGGCCGCGGCGGTTTCCACGCCGTCCAGCCGGCCAGGGCCATAGCGGCCATCGCGCGCCATCCACCACACCGCCGCCACAATCACCATGCCCAGCACCACATGCAGGAAATGAAACACGGTGAGCGACAGGTAGAACATCCAGAAATCATTGCTGGACAGGCTGATGCCGGCCATGAACTTGCCCGCCAGTTCATACAGCTTGCACAACAGGAAACCGCTGCCAAACACCATGGCCAGCAGCAGCGCCCGGCGCGCCGCAGCTTGCCGGTCCAGGGCAAACCGTTTCACCGCGGCCACCATGCAGGCGCTGCCGGCGATCAGCAGCAGGGTATTGAGCGTGGGCAGCAGCAAGGCCAGATGCGACTGGCCCTCGGCAAACAAGGCCGGCTGCTGCCGGCGATATACCCCGTACACCAGGAAGAACACGCCAAACACCGCCAGCTCTGCCAGGATGAAACACCACATGGCCAGGTCACCCGGTATATGGCGCGCGGGCGGCGCTGCGGTCAGTTCCAGACTTTGTCCATTCATCTCTGCCTCCAAAACAAAGAGGCGGCCCGCAAGCCGCCTCAAGATCGGTACGGATAGCCGCTACTCAGCTTTCACGTTTGCCGGTGACAAAAAAACTGGTGACATACATCATCAGGCCAGTGAAGAAACACAGGCCAAAGCCGAAACGGGCCCAGTACATCGGCATGATGTGCTGCTGGGTTTCCATGAAGGACAGCGGTGCGGCGGACAGGCGCTGCAGCGACACCTGGGTCACCGCGGCAGCAGTCAGCGACAGGGTGATCCCCACGATGGCCAGCGTCATCACCCAGAAGGCGGTCTTTTCCAGCTTTTGCGCCGCGGCACTGTTGGCTTCACGGCCACGCAGCAGTGGCATGGTGTAGGAGATCATGGTCAGCACCACCATGGCGTAAGCACCGTAGAACGCCATATGGCCATGTGCCGCAGTCAGCTGGGTGCCGTGGGTGTAGTAGTTCACCACCGACAGCGTACCCAGGAAGCCCCATACCCCGGCCCCAAGGAAAGACATCACCCCGGTACCCAGCGCCCACAGCGTGGCGGCCTGGTTGGGATGCTCACGCCGGCGCCGCTTGACCATATTGAAGGCGAACACCGTCATCATGAAGAAGGGAACCGGTTCCAGCGCCGAGAAGACGGAGCCCAGCAGCTGCCAGTAGCCCGGCGTGCCAATCCAGAAATAATGGTGACCGGTACCGATGATGCCGGTGATCAGCGTCATGGCAATGATCAGGTACAGCCATTTTTCAATGATTTCACGGTCGACGCCGGTCACCTTCACCAGCACGAAAGCCAGCATGGCGCCCATGATCAGTTCCCACACGCCTTCCACCCACAGGTGCACCACCCACCACCAGAAATACTTGTCCAGCACCAGGTTGTTCGGATTGACAAAGGAGAACAGGAAGAAAATCGCCAGGCCCCACAGCCCCAGCATCATCACGATGCTGATGCTGGTCTTGCGCCCGGACAGCAGGGTCATCGACAGGTTGAACAGGAAGGACAGCGCCACCAGCACGATGCCTACCTTGGTGATCAGCGGCTGCTCCAGGTAGCCGCGCCCCATGGTGGGCAGCAGGTCGTTGCCGGTAAGGTGGGCCAGCACGTTATACGGCAGGCCCAGATAGCCCAGAATGGTCAGCGCACCGGCCACCAGGAATACCCAGAAGGTGATGATGGCCAGTTTCGGGCTGTACAGCTCGCGCTCGCACTCTTCCGGGATCAGGAAGTAGCCCGCACCCATGAAGCCGAACAGCAGCCAGACAATCAGCAAATTGGTATGCACCATGCGGGCGGTGCCAAACGGAATGGCGGGAAACAGGAAGTCGCCCTTGAAGTACTGCAGGCCGATGATCAGGCCAAACAGGATCTGGCCGATGAACAGGCCGATGGCCGCCACGAAATAGGGCTTGGCCACTGCTTGCGAGCGGTATTTTATCTGGTCATTCACTGTCGCCTTGCTGGCGGGCAGTGCTGCCACGGTTGCATTACTCATGTGTTTTCTCCGGAAGCAATTGATCGCACTGCGGATCAGCCTTCGATATTGGGCGGCCAGTTATTGGTATTGATCTGCGAGCTGTACTTCAGGAAGGCCACCAGATCATCCAGCTGGGCATCGTTCAGGTTGAACTGCGGCATCTGGCGCCGACCCGGTACATTGGTGGGCATCGCCTTCATCCAGCCCTTGATGAACTCCGGGCCACGGCGCACATAGACATTGCCCAGCTCCGGCGCAAAGAACGCCCCCTCGCCCAGCAGCGTGTGGCAACCGGCACAGTTGCGTGTCTCCCAGATTTTCTTGCCGCGCACGGCGGCATCGGTCAGCTGGGCCTTGGCGTTATGGCTGGGCACCGCCAGGGTGGTATCCACGGTCAGCCCCAGGAAAATCAGGAAAAAGAAAACCGACCCACCGTAAAAGATGTTGCGGGCCGTCGATTTGGTGAAGCTCGCGCTCATCACGTCCTCCTCAATTGCGTGTACCGGCAAGCCCGGCACTTGCGGCGAAATGTACGGTTTCGGACATCCCGACAGCATTGATTCGAATCAACGATTTCCGGCCCCCTCCCTACCTACACTGGCAACATTCCAGCCAAGGCCCAGCCAAAGGAGCCTGCATGAACAGCCCGTATCAAGCCCTGCACACGCCCCTGGTGCCGCCAGAAAAACCCGTCATTCCCGGCGCTGAATTCCGGCCCGGCAGCGTCGCCCTGGTGGGTGCCGGGCCGGGTGCCGCCGACCTGCTCACCCTGCGCGCGCTGCAGCGCCTGCAACAGGCGGATGTCGTGCTATACGACCACCTGCTGGACAGCAGCATTCTGGCGCTGGCGCCGGCCACGGCCGCACGCCTCTGCGTGGGCAAACGCGCCAGCCGCCATACCCTGCTGCAAGCCGACATCAATCAGTTATTGGTCAGCCTGGCCCGGCAAGGCCAGCGCGTGGTGCGGCTGAAGGGGGGCGATCCGCTGCTGTTCGGCCGCGGCGGCGAAGAGATGGAAGCGCTGGCCGCCGCCGGCATTCCCTGTGAAGTGGTCCCCGGCATCAGCGCCGCGCTGGGGGCCGCCGCCAGTGCCGGCCTGCCGCTCACCCATCGCGATTACGCCCAGGGTTGCAGCCTGGTCACCGGTCACCGCCGCCAGGGGCAGCAGACGCTGGACTGGACCCGCCACTGCACGCCCGAGCAGACCATCGTGGTCTATATGGGACTGGGCGAGGCCGCCAGCATCGCCAGCCAGCTGCTGGCGCATGGCCGGGCGGCCGACACCCCGGTTGCCGTGGTGGAACATGCCTGCTCCGCGCGGCAGCGCTGCCTGTGTGGCAGCCTGCAGACCCTGGCCACCCTGATCGAACAGGAAGGCATCACGGCCCCGGCCCTGCTGGTGATCGGGCAGATCGTCACCCTGCATCAGAAGCTGCAGGCCGCCATGGCCGGGCAAGCTGCAGCGGCAAGTTCTTGATCCGTGTCATTCAAACGGGCCGCCGCCGCACCGCATACTGCGCTTTTACCGTCAGCCCCAGCCACACAGGACACCACCCATGAATGCCATAGCCTGCCTGACCCAGCAGCATCGTGACTGCGACGCCATTCTTGCCCAAGCCGAACAGGCGGTACGTCACGGCGACTGGACCACCGCCGGCCAGACCTGCCTGCGCCTGGCCACCGATCTGGAACAACACTTCCAGCTGGAAGAACAGCAGCTGTTCCCGGCTTTCGAGGCTGCCACCGGCATGTACAGCGGCCCCACCGCCGTGATGCGCCAGGAACACCAGCAAATCCGCCTGCTGCTGCAGGACATGGACGACGCGCTGCTGGCCAGCGATGCCAGCGCCTGGCTGGGCCACGCCGAAACCCTGCTCATCCTCACCCAGCAGCACAATATGAAAGAAGAAAACATCCTCTATCCCATGTGCCGCCAGCACATTGCCGGCTTTGAGCAGATGGTGCGGCCGGGAGTCAGCGCATGAGCCCGGTCGACCTGCGCCACCTGGCAGCCCCCGCACCGATGGAAATCATTCTGGATGCCGCCGAGCAATTGCAAGACCAGCAAACCCTGGCCTGGATCCTGCCGCACCACCCCACGCCACTGCTGCCCATGCTCACCGCCCAGGGCATTGCCTACCGCTTCGAGCTGTCCGGCGATGGCGGGGTGATTCTGTACATCAGCAAGGCATGAGCCAGGCCTGGCTTTCCTACGACGACGCGCCCCCCATCTGGCTGCCTGCCAGCTTTTTTGGCGCAGCCATGCTGTGGCTGCTGGCCCTGGGAGGGCTGCTGCTGCCTGCGGGCATGCTGGCGGCCAACCGCTACCACCCGCAGCTGCTGGCGCTGACCCATGTCCTGGCGCTGGGCGTGCTGGGCAACATCATGGCCGGTGCCCTGCTGCAAATGCTGGCGGTGGCCAGCGCCGTGGCAGCACGGCGCGCAGGGCGCCTGCTGCTGGGTATTTTCCTGCCCTGGCAGGCAGGAACCGCCTTGCTGGTGGGCGGCTTTTTGCATGGCTTTTCCCCACTCGCCTTGCAGGCGGCGGCAGCCTTGCTGGGTGCGGCCATCCTCCGTCTGGCCTGGCACGGCCTGCATGGGCTGGCCCACAGCCCGGCGCGCGATGCCAGCAGCCGCGGCATGGCGCTGGCACTGCTGGGACTATTGGTCGCCGCCGCGCTCGGGCTGTGCCTGGTGCTGACCCTGAGCGGCCGGCTGGCCCTGCCCTGGCTGCCGCTGCTGCACAGCCATGTGCTGTGGGCGGCCATGGGCTGGCTGTTGCTGCTGATGCTGGCCGTCAGCCAGACCGTGATTCCGCTGTTTCTGATCACTCCACCCTATCCGGCCTGGATGCTGAGCACCGGCCGGGCGGTGCTGCTATTGCTGCTGGCCTGCAGCCTGGCCCTGCTGTTCTGGCCAGCGCAACTGTGGCTGCCCGCCAGCCTGCTGCTGATTCCAGTACTGCTTTATGCCGTGCAATCCTGGCAGCTGCTGCGGCAAAGCCGGCGGCCGGCGGATCCGCTGTGGTGGCAATGGCAGGCGGTCCTCGCCTGCCTGCTGCTGGGCTGCGTGGCCGCCTGGCTATGCGCTGGATGGACAATATGGCCGAGCCTGCCCTTGCTGGCTGGGCTGTGGTGGCTGGGCGGCGCCGGCCTGGGAGCCACGCTGGCCATGCTGGGCAAGATCCTGCCGTTTCTGGCCTGGTTGCACTTGAAGCGGCTGAACCCGCCGCGTGGCTTGCTGCCCTCCACCCATGGTTTCCTGCCCGAGTCCGCCCAGCTGCGGCTGCGTCATCTGCATCTGCTATGGCTGCTGGCCGGCACACTGTGGTGCTGGCAGCCCGCCCGTTTTCATCTGCTGTTTGCCCTGGCCACGCTGGCGCTGGCGGCTTATGCCTTGTGGCTGGGTGGGAACATCGCGCAGCGCTACCAGGCGGTGCGGCGTGCGCTGCCTGCGGCGGCGGTGCGCTGAGCAGCCAACAGCCTTGCTGCCGCAGCCGCCGCGCGCGGCCGGATTTTCTTGACGAGAATCATTCCGCCTTGCACGACCGCCACCGATACTGGGCTACCACCTTCTGTGAGCCCGACCATCATGCCTGACACACTTCCCCCCGCCTTGCTGCGCGCACCGCACCGCCTGGCCTTTCTGCTGGGCATGCTCAGCGCCCTCTTGCTGTTTGCCGCCTGGTTTGCCGAACTGGCATCGCGGCTAGGCCCGCATGTCATCACGCCGCAGATTCCTGCGGTGATGGCGCATGCCTTGCTGATGCTGTACGGCATCTTCCCCTTGTTCATGACCGGCTTTATCTTTACCGCCGGCCCGCGCTGGCTGGGGGTGTCCCCGCCCAACCGGCTGCGCTATCTGCTGACGCCCGGCCTGATGGCTGCCGGCGTGGCCGGCTGGCTGGCGGGTCTGGCGCTGGGCAAGAGCTGGCTGCTGGCCGGCCTGCTGTTGTACGGCCTGGGTTTTGCCAGCCTGACCTTGTGCTTTGCCGGGCTGATCTGGCGTAGCCCGCAGCCGGATCGCCGCCATGCGCTGGTGGTGCTGGCGGCTTTTGTGCTGGGGCTGGCCGGTGTCGTGGCCGCAGGCTGCTGGCTGTTCAGCGGCAATGGCGCTTACTGGCTGATCATGCGCGATCTGGCCTTGTGGGGCTTTTTGCTACCGGTATTCCTGACGGTGTGCCACCGCATGCTGCCTTTCTTCACCAGCAGCGTACTGCCGGATCGCCAGGCATGGCGGCCCTACTGGCTGCTGGCCGCCATGGTGGGCGGCAGCTGGCTGCATGGCTTGCTGCTGCTAAGCCAGCACAGCAGCCTGCTGGCCGACCTGCCGCTCACCCTGCTGTTTGGCTACACCAGCTGGCGCTGGGGCCTGCTGCCGGCGCGCAAGGTCAAGCTGCTGTGGATGTTGCACCTGTCCTTTGCCTGGCTGGCCGTGGCATTCGGCCTGTACAGCGTAGCCGGCCTGCTGCCTGCGCTGGCGCTGGGGCTGGCGCCGCTGCACGCCATCACGGTGGGCTTCTTCATGACCATGGTCATCGCCTTTGTCTCGCGGGTAACGCTGGGGCATTCCGGCTTGCCGCTGCAGGCCGGCAGCTGGCTGTGGCGTGTCTATCTGGCGGTGCATGCGGTGGCACTGAGCCGGGTCGTGGCCGACTTTGTGCCGCCAGCATGGGTCGCCTGCCTGTATGCAGCCGTAGCCCTCTGCGGCCTGCTGGCACTGCTGGGCTGGAGCCGGCAACTGATCGGGCTGTACCTCAAGCCGCGCGCCGATGGTCAGGCTGGTTGAAGCAAACCGTTTACCGCGACCAAGCAAATAGCGCAGCGCCCCTGTGGCGCAGCCGCTTTCCGGTTTGCGGCTCTTGCATCAAACCGTCTTGCCGCCCCCTGCGCACGGAATAGCCGGGCAAGGGGGCGGCACAGCTTGCCCCGCCAGGTGATCAGCGCGCTGATCACCTGGCCATCCACACCCCGGCCGCAATCCCCCCGCCATTTCACAAAGCATGCCGACAGCTGAATACGGTGGCAGCGCATCAAGTCACACGCCCTTGCCGACCTTGCTGCCGCCGCAAGCGACGACCAGGCGTCGCATCACTGCCCCCGCAGCCTGCGCAATAAGAGCGGCTCACAACACCTCGTAGCGAAGCCGGAGTACCAAGTGTAGGGCAAGGAGGCGCAAGGCAGGCGCGGGGGTCTTGTCAGCGGGCCTAAGCAGCCCGGGCTGGCGCGCCATACCACCTCCCCGGAATGACCGCGACCAAAGCGCGCTCTCACAGCCCGCCGCGGCCTTGCACCGGGCGCCGCCACATCCGCACCGCATGTCCTGGTCGGCTGGCACGGAGCCGACCTTCTGGTACCGGCTTTGTCTTGTCATGCAAGAACACAGCGCCCCCTGCACCGGAGCATTTGCCGCCGGCGATGGTGCGGGACTGGCCTGCAAGCAAAAAAAACCCTGTCTCCAATCGCTGGAAACAGGGCTTTCTGCTGTGTGAATGGCTTGTTGTGCCTAGCCTGCCAACTGCTGATCAGGCACGCGGGCGCACCAGCTGCCAGGCGCGGCCCAGATACGTCACCGCACCAAAGCCGCTCCATACATGCACCAGACGGGTGAAGGGGAAGATCACGAACACGCTCATCCCCATGAACAGGTGCAGTTTGAAGATGGGGGATGCGGCCACGATGAACTGTGCGGCATCGCCACGCAAGGTGACGATATGCTGCGCCCAGGTCATCAGCAGCACCATTTCGTGGCCGTCCAGATGCTGGGCGGACACAGCGATGGTGCACAGGCCCAGCAGCAGTGTGGCCAGCAGCCACAGCAGCACCAGCTTGTCACGCCAGGTGGTGTTGGCGGCCAGACGCTGGTTGCTCAGGCGGCGATGCAGCAGGATCAGCAGGCCGACCAGGGCCAGGCTGCCCATGATGCCACCGGCGCTCATGGCAAATACCTGTTTGAAGCTGTGGGTGACACCCAGTGCTTCCCATACGCTCAAGGGCGTCAGCAAGCCCACCAGATGGCCGAAGAACAGGCCCAGCACGCCGACGTGGAACAGGATGCTGCCCAGGCGCAGATTGCCGCGATACACCAGCTGGGAGGATTCGCTCTTCCAGCTGTACTGTTCGCGCTCGAAGCGCATCAGGCTGCCCAGCAAAAAGATGCTGAGCGCGATATAGGGATAAATCCCGAACACAAATTGATGCAGATAATCCATCTCTCTCTCCTTGCTGTTCCGGCCAGCCCATGACAGCGCGGGCCGGGAACGGGCAGATTCAGGCGCCGGGTCGCGACGGGTAGAAATTGACCGGAGCTATGGCCGGCATGGCGGGCTTGAGCAAGGGCTCGCTGCCGTCCGCACCGGGGCCAAAGGTTTCCAGCAGTTCGTCCATGTCGCGGATGGGCGGTACGGTCAGCGGCTCCGGTGCCACCGGCGACAGCCACACCAGCACATCCAGCACCCCGGCATAGGCCGAGGACGATTCGCGCAGCTTGCCGGCGATATGGCCCAGCACATGCACCGCGTCGCCCAGCAGGCGGCTGCCCTCCTCCGCCTCGCACTGCGACAGGAATTCCAGGAACAGCGGCACGTAGTCGGGCAGCTCGGCACACACCGGCTCGAAACCGTGGGCCTTGTACTCTTCCATCAGGTCCACCATGGCCTGACCGCGGGCGCGGTCCTCGCCATGAACATGCTCGAACAGGTGCAGCGAGTGCGCCGGGCTGCGGTCGAAAGTCTGCACATAGCCTTCCTGCAGGGCGATCAGCTCGCTGCCTTCCAGCTGGGCCAGCAACGGTTCCAGCATGCTGGCTGCGGTTGGCGTAGCCTGCAGTGCGCTGCGGATGTCATCCAGCGCCGCCAGCAACTCGGGCTCCGGATAGCACAGCAGGGCCGAGGCAATCTTGAACAATGACTGGTTCATGGTTTAGCTCCCGGCGTTGGCCTTGCGGTCGCGCCGCATGTCGTGAAACACGATGGGGGTGGCCTTCTTCTTGCCAAACAGGCTGGATTCGGACGTGCCGCCGGAGCAGCCATTGCCGAAGGTGAAGCCACAGCTGGCCTTGTCGTCGAAGGTGTTTTCCACCATTTCCTTGTGGCTGGACGGAATCACGAAGCGGTCTTCGTAATTGGCAATCGCCATCACCTGGTACATTTCTTCCACCTGGGCCGGTTTCAGATGCGTACCGCGCAGGGTGGCCGGGTCGCTCACCTTCTCCACGCTCTTCTTGCGCATGTAACGGCGCATGGCCACCATGGTTTCCAGCGCGCTCACCACCGGTTCTTCCTTGCCGGCGGTCAGCAGGTTGGCCAGATAGCGGATGGGGATGCGCAGGTCTTTCACGTCCGGGATGATGCCGTTGTCACCGATCAGGCCGTTTTCCAGCGCGCTCTGGATGGGCGACAGCGGCGGGATGTACCACACCATGGGCAGGGTGCGGTATTCCGGATGCAGCGGGAAGGCTACTTTCCATTCCATGGCCATCTTGTACACCGGCGAATTCTGCGCGGCGCTGATCCAGGCTTCCGGAATGCCCTGTTTGCGGGCTTCGGCCTGGATTTCCGGCGAGTTCGGGTCGAGGAACACGCCCAGCTGCGCTTCGTACAGGCTCTTCGGGTCTTCCACGCTGGCAGCGGCTTCGATGCGGTCGGCATCGTACAGCAGCACGCCCAGGTAGCGGATGCGGCCAACACAGGTTTCCGAGCACACGGTGGGCTGGCCGGCTTCGATACGCGGATAGCAGAAGATGCACTTTTCGGCCTTGCCGCTGGTCCAGTTGTAGTAAATCTTCTTGTACGGGCAGCCGGACACACACATGCGCCAGCCACGGCACTTGTCCTGGTCGATCAGCACGATGCCGTCGTCTTCGCGCTTGTAGATGGAGCCGGACGGGCAGGATGCGACACAGGCCGGGTTCAGGCAGTGTTCGCACAGGCGCGGCAGATACATCAGGAAGGTGTTCTCGAAGGCCGAGTACATTTCCTTCTGGATGCCTTCAAACAGGGCGTCCTTGCTGCGCTTGGAGAACTCGCCCCCCAGGTCGTCTTCCCAGTTGGGGCCCCATTCGATCTTGTCCATCTTCTTGCCGGTCAGCACCGATACCGGGCGGGCAGTCGGCGGGGTCTGCATTTCCGGCGCGTTCTGCAAGTGCTCGTAATCGAAGGTGAAGGGCTCGTAGTAGTCGTCAATGCTCGGCAGGTTGGGGTTGGCAAAGATATTGGCCAGAATGCGCATCTTGCCGCCCTGCTTGGGCACCAGCTTGCCATTGGGCTTGCGTTCCCAGCCGCCCTGCCATTTTTCCTGGTTCTCCCAGTCCTTGGGGTAGCCGACGCCGGGCTTGCTTTCCACATTGTTGAACCAGGCGTATTCCACACCGTCGCGGCTGGTCCAGACGTTCTTGCAGGTGACTGAACAGGTATGGCAGCCAATGCACTTGTCCAGGTTCAGCACCATGCCGATTTGTGCACGGATTTTCATTTGGTATCTCCTGCGGGCTGTGCTACTTGGTCCAGCCAGTCAACTTTTTTCATCTTGCGCACGATGACGAATTCGTCACGGTTGGCACCCACCGTGCCGTAGTAGTTGAAGCCCCAGGACAGCTGGGCGTAACCGCCAATCATGTGCGTCGGCTTGGTCACGGCACGGGTCACCGAGTTGTGGATGCCGCCGCGCTTGCCGCTGGTTTCCGCCCCCGGCACGTTCACGATTTTTTCCTGGGCGTGGTACATCAGCGTCATGCCTTCCGGTACGCGTTGCGATACCACCGCACGGGCGGTCAGCGTGCCGTTGACGTTGAATACTTCGATCCAGTCGTTGTCGACGATGCCGGCCTTTTTGGCGTCCACTTCCGATACCCATACATGCGGGCCACCACGCGACAGCGTCAGCATGCGCAGATTGTCCGAATAGGTACTGTGGATGCCCCATTTCTGGTGCGGGGTGATGAAGTTGAGCACCAGCTCGTGATTGCCGTTGGACTTCTTGCCCAGGATGGCCTGGGTGGTTTTCAGGTCCACGTGCGGCTTGAACACGCACAGGCCTTCACCAAAAGCACGCATCCACTGGTGATCCTGATAGAACTGCTGGCGGCCGGTGATGGTGCGCCATGGAATCAGCTCGTGCACATTGGTGTAACCGGCGTTGTAGCTGACTTCTTCGCTTTCCAGGCCAGACCAGGTGGGCGAGGAAATAATCTTGCGCGGCTGCGCCTGCACATCGCGGAAGCGGATGCTGTCATGCTCGCGCGGCAGTGCCAGATGGGTGTGGTCGATACCGGTGATCTTGGACAAGGCTTCCCAGGCTTTCACCGCCACATGGCCATTGGTTTCCGGTGCCAGGGTCAGAATCATCTCGGCCGCGTCGATGGCGGTATTAAGCCGTGGCTGACCCTTGCCCGCGCCCTCGGCCACGGTATGGTTCAGGCCGCGCAGGATGTCCACTTCGTGGCCGGTTTTCCAGCTGATGCCCTTGCCGCCATTGCCCACTTTTTCCAGCAAGGGGCCGATGGAGGTGAACTTGTCGTAGATGGCACCGTAGTCGCGCTCTACCACCGTCATGGCCGGCATGGTCTTGCCCGGAATCGGCTCGCACTCGCCCTTCTTCCAGTCCTTGGGATCGAAAGCCTGACCCAGTTCCTGCGGGGTGTCGTGCATCAGCGGGGTGAGTACCAGGTCCTGTTGCACGCCCAGGTAGTCCTTGCCGATTTCGGAAATCTTCCTGGCAAAGCCCTTGTAGATTTCCCAGTCCGACTTGGCCTGCCACAGCGGCTGTACGGCTTCGGACAGCGGGTGGATGAAGGGGTGCATGTCGGAGGTGTTGAGGTCGTCCTTCTCGTACCAGGTAGCGGTCGGCAGCACGATGTCGCCGTACAGGCAGGTGGTGGACATGCGGAAGTCCAGCACCACCAGCAGGTCCAGCTTGCCTTCCACCGCCGGACGCACGGTGATTTCGGTCGGCTTGATGCAGTCTTCCTCATTGCCCATCACCGCGTTCTGGGTGCCCAGCAGGTATTTGAGGAAGTATTCGTGGCCCTTGCCGGAGCTGCCCAGGATATTGGACCGCCACACAAACATATTGCGCGGGAAGTTCTTCGGGTTGTCCGGGTCGTTGCAGGACATGTCCAGCGTGCCGTTTTTCAGGCTGTCCACGGCAAACGGAATGGCGTCCTTGCCAGCCGCCTTGGCGGCGCGGGTGATGTCCAGCGGGTTGGTGGTCAGCTGCGGGGTAGACGGCAGCCAGCCCATGCGTTCGGCCTTGGCGTTGTAATCAATCAGGCTCATATTGGCCATCTTGCCGTCGGCAGTCGGGCACAGGATTTCATTAATGCCCAGCTTTTCATGCCGCCACTGGCTGGTATGGGCATAGAAGAAGCTGGTGCCGTTCATCTGGCGCGACGGACGCACCCAGTCGCCAGCAAAGGCCAGCGGGGCCCAACCGGTTTGCGGACGCAGTTTTTCCTGGCCCACATAGTGGCACCAGCCACCACCGCTCTGGCCGATACAGCCACACAGCATCAGCATGTTGATGATGCCGCGATAGCTCATGTCCATGTGATACCAGTGGTTGAGCGCGGCACCGACAATCACCATGGATTTGCCATGGGTCTGGTCGGCGTTCTGGGCGAATTCGCGCGCCACCTGGATCACCATTTCCGGCTTCACGCCGGTGTGCTTTTGCTGCCAGGCCGGGGTGTACGGTACGTCGGCCATGTAATCATTGGTGACATTGCCGCCGCCCAGGCCACGGTCGATACCGTAGTTGGCTGCCATCAGGTCGAATACCGTGGCCACCAGTGCAGTGCTGCCATCAGCCAGCACCACCTTTCGCGCCGGGACATTGCGGGTGAGCAGTTCCTCGTGCTCGGCACCAAAGTAAGGGAAGCCGACGCCAACTACTTCGTCACGGTTTTCAATCAGCGACAGGCGGGCCGATACCTCGCGGCCCGTGCTGCCGTCCTGCTGTTGCAGGTTCCACTTGCCACTCTGGCCCCAGCGGAAGCCGATGGAACCGGTGGGTGCCACGATGTCGCCACTGGTTTCGTCGAATACCAGGGTCTTCCATTCCGGGTTGTTGTCTTCGTTCAGGTTATTGGCCAGATGGCTGGCGCGCAGGAAGTAGTCCGGCACATAGCGTTCGCCATCCTTGCGCAGCGTCACCAGCATAGGCATGTCGGTGTAGCGGCGGATGTAGTCGGTGAAGTAGGCCGACGGCTGGTCCAGGTGGAATTCCTTGAAGATGACATGGCCCATGGCCATGGCCAGTGCGGCATCGGTGCCCTGCTTCGGGGCCAGCCAGATGTCGCCGAATTTGGCCATTTCGCCAAAGTCACTGGAAACGGCCACGGTCTTGGTGCCCTTGTAGCGCACTTCGGTATAGAAGTGGGCGTCCGGGGTACGGGTCATCGGGATATTGGAGCCCCACACCATCAGGTAGGTGGAGTTGTACCAGTCGGCCGATTCGGCCACGTCGGTCTGCTCGCCCCAGATTTGCGGGCTGGCCGGCGGCAAGTCGCAATACCAGTCGTAGAAGGACAGCGGCACGCCGCCGATCAGGCTGAGGTAACGGCTGCCCGCGGCGTAAGACACCATGGACATGGCCGGAATCGGCGAGAAGCCCACCACGCGGTCCGGACCGTAATTCTTGATGGTGTAGGCATTGGAAGCCGCGATGATTTCGTTGGCCTCATCCCAGTTGGCACGCACAAAACCGCCCTGGCCGCGCTTGCTCTTGTACTGCCTGGCCAGTTCCGGGTTCTGGCTGATGTGCTCCCAGGCTTGTACCGGCCCCATGCTCTTGCGCGCCTCGCGCCACAGCTTGGCCAGACGGCCGCGGATCATCGGGTATTTCACCCGCTGCGCCGAATACACATACCAGCTGTACGACGCACCACGCGGGCAGCCGCGCGGTTCGTGGTTGGGCAGGTCCGGCCGCGTGCGCGGATAGTCGGTCTGCTGGGTTTCCCAGGTAATCAGCCCGTTCTTGACATACACCTTCCAGCTACAGGAGCCGGTGCAGTTCACCCCATGGGTGGAACGCACGATCTTGTCGTGCTGCCAGCGTTGGCGATAGGCGTCTTCCCACTGGCGGTCTTCATTCACCACCGCGCCATGGCCATCGGCAAAGGTGGATTTCACCTTGCCGAGGAAATTCAGTCTGTCCAGAAAATGGCTCATCTTGCCTCCGAGTTTTTACCGCCAGATGCGGTGCCGCGGCCGTGCCGCGCAGCCTTTGCTTACGCTGGACAGATTAAGTCCGGGCAACAACAGCGCCCATTCGCCACAGGTGGCAAGCAGGCAAAGCAGAGTGAGGAGGCGGATAAGCCATAAGAATTAGACGGCACTACACAGGCCGGCCAGCAACAGGGGGAAAGGGGGCGGGATGGGCGGAGCAGGCCGCCAAGGGGCTGCTCCGCAGCTTGCTGCAGGGAACTCAGGAACTGGTGTGCTGGAAACGGTCGACCAGTCCGACCATCTTGCCGGCGGTGCGATTAAGCTGGCCGGACAGCGCCGCGGCCTCCTGCACGATGCGCGCATTGCTTTCCGCCAGCGCGGCAATCTTGCTGACATTGGTGGCCACATCATTGCTGGCGGCAGTCTGCTCCTGCATCGCCAGCGTGGTGCTGCGACTCTTGTCGGCGGTAGCGCTGGCCTTGCCGTGAATCAGCGCCAGGTCGGCCACGGTGTGATCCACTTCGGCCATGCCGCCCTGCATGCGCTGCCGCGCCGTGGCCATCTGCTGCGCCACATCGCGGGTTTCGTGACGGATGTCTTCGATCAGCGCCGCGATGTCCAGCGTTTCCTTGCTGGTGCGCTCGGCCAGCTTGCGCACCTCGTCCGCCACCACGGCAAAGCCGCGTCCCATCTCACCGGCACGGGCGGCCTCGATGGCGGCATTCAGCGCCAGCAGATTGGTCTGGTCGGCAATCTCGCGAATGGCGGTGACGATGCTGTGAATACCCTCGGACTTGTCGCGCAGCATATTGACGCTTTCGCCGGTATGGCTCAGGCCATCCGCCGTTTCACTCAGTGCGGCAGCGGTACTGCGCATGCGTGCACGGCCATCGTCCACGCAGCCCTGCATGTCCTCGGCCACGCGCATGGCCTGCTGGGCATTGTCGGTAACCGCGGCAATGCCGGCGGACATTTCCTCGATGGCGGCGGCAATATCCACCGAGGAGCGACTCTGCACCTCCGCAGTGGAGGCCGCCCGTGCCGACACATCGCTCAGCGCGTTCGCTGCCGCCACCATCTGGTGTGCTTCGGCCTTGATCTGGCGCAGGGTGGCGGCAAAGGCGTCCGCCAGGTGATCAAAGGCATGGCCCATGCGGGCAATCTCATCACTGCCGGGCAGCGCGGCGCGGCGCGACAGGTCGAAGTCGCGGCTCATGCCGCTCATCAATTGCTCCAGCCGGGAAATCGGCCGCTCCACACTGTGGTAAATGGCCCAGCCCAGCAGCGACAACACCAGAATGGTGGCGGCCGACCCCAGCAAGGTGAACCACAGCTGGAAACGGGCCTGTTGCAGCAGCTGCTGCATATTGTCATCCAGCTGCTGCAGCAATTGATCCTGCAGCTTTTTCAGATTGGCCATTTGCGCGCTGGCTGCGCCAAACCACCGGGCCGGCGCCACACCAGGCGACTGGCCTGGCGCCACCTGCATGATCTGCTGGCGCATGGCCTGCAGCACAGATGCCTCGGCCGACTGGTCGGCCTGCTGTGCCGCCTGGCGAATCCCGGCAGAGGCCACCAGCCGCAGCTGGCTGGCACAAGCCTGTTGCCGGGCCTGCATGCCGGCTGCCTGCAGCAAGGCAGCCTGGTCAAAGCTGCCACGCCCCAGCACACCATTGATGAATCCGCGTTCGCGCCCGGCAAACTCCTTCTGGCATTGCAGATTGAGCAGCGCCACGGCATCGTGCAACAGGCCGGTATCGCTGGTGCTGCCAGCCAGATCCGCAATCAGGCCGATCAGCTGTTCGATATGGTCGGAATAGGCCGCGAACATCTGCCCTGCCGGCTGACTGCGCGTGTCGATGGCGGCACGCCCCTGCAACAGGGCATGCACCTGCTCATCCACCGTCGCAGCCTGGGTGGCTGCCGGCAACTGCGCCAGGCTGGCGTGGAAGTCGGCCAGCGCGGCGTCGGTTTGCCGGCGCACGGCGGGCAGCTCGGCCGGCAGGCTGCTGCCCGCCGTACTGAGAAAACCATTGCTCAGCCCGCGTTCGGCCTGTAACTGGTGAATCAGGCCACTGGCCTTGCCCGCTACCTTCAGCAGCTGGGCCGAAGCCTGCAGACGTGACAGGCTCTGCCACTTTTCCAGTGACAGCACACCGGCAAGGCCGGCAATCACCAGCACAAAAGGCAGGATCAGCAGGCCCAGCCTGCTGGCAATGGAAAGTCTGGACAACATGACAGCCTCGCAATCGGCGTGTGGGGGTGGGTGTTGCAATGCACTAACAGCATAGGCAATTTCCAGCCGCGATCAAATATGCCAAAAAATTAAAAAGGGGAAGCATTGATGCTTCCCCCTGCCTTGCCTGCTTGCAGCGTGCGGGTCAGCCCAGGCCGATCAGCACGGAATTTCCGCGTTCTTGCGAGCGTAGAACCACCAGTTGATCAACACACAGCTGGCATAAAACAGGATGAAGGCATACAGCGCCGCCTCCACCCCGCCGGTCATGGCGATGGAGGTGCCATAGCTCTTGGGAATGAAGAAACCGCCATAAGCACCAATGGCACCGGAGAAGCCCAGCACGGCGGCGGCTTCACGCGTGGCATCGGCCTGCGCCTGCTTTTGTGCCGTCTCGCCCTTGCCCGCCAGCCGCTGGTGCAGGGTGAGGAAAATCACCGGCACCTGCATGAAGGTGGAACCATTGCCCAGCCCGGTCAGGGCAAACAGGCAGAGGAACATGGCAAAAAAGCCCTGGAAACTGCCGCCCTGGCCGGCATGCGGCAAAAAGCCCAGCACACCGCCCACCGCCAGCATCATCAGCAGGAATACCGCCTGGGTCACCTTGGCGCCGCCGATCTTGTCTGCCAGCCAGCCGCCCACCGGACGGGCCAGCGCGCCCACCAGCGGGCCATAGAACACGTATTTGGTGGGATCGACATCCGGAAACTGACCTTTCATCAGCAGCGGGAAGCCGGCAGAGAAACCGATAAAGGAACCGAAGGTACCGATATATAGCCAGCACATCAGCCAATTGTGCTTGCGACGGAAAATGACCACCTGGTCGGCAAACGAGGCCCGCGCCGAGGCAATGTCATTCATGCCCAGCCAGGCGGCGATGGTGGACAGCACGATAAAGGGCACCCAGACAAAGCCGGCGTTCTGCAGCCACATTTTCTTGTGTACCGCCCCCTTGATCCAGGTTTGTGCATCGCCGCCAAAGGCCCCGAACACCCCCATGGTAATCACCAGCGGCACCACGAACTGCACCAGCGACACCCCCAGATTACCCAGCCCGGCATTCAGGCCCAGCGCCGTACCCTTTTCCGCCTTGGGAAAAAAGAAGCTGATATTGGACATGGACGAACTGAAATTGCCGCCGCCAAAACCGCACAGCAAAGCCAGCACCACCATGGTGATGTAGCTGGTGTTGGGGTCCTGCACGGCAAAACCGATGCCGATGGCCGGAATCAGCAGGCTGGCGGTGGAAATGGCCGTCCATTTGCGCCCGCCAAAAATGGGCACCATGAAGCTGTAAAAAATGCGCAGGGTGGCGCCGGACAAGGCCGGCAATGCCGCCAGCCAGAACAGCTGGTTTTGCGAATAGCCGAAACCGATATTCGGCATGTTCAGCACCGCCACGCTCCATACCTGCCAGATGACAAAGGCCAGCATCAGCGCCGGGATGGATATCCACAGATTGCGCCGCGCCACCGCCTTGCCTTGCTGTTGCCAGAATGCGGGATTTTCCGGTTCCCACCGGTTCAGTACATGTGACATCAAGCCCTCCCTGACGGCATCTGTGGCCGTCAATCAAAAATTCGAAGACCAGCTCAGCCGGCCTGTCTGGCCATGGCGGCCGGCTCACGCCCGGCCTGTGCCTTGAAGGAAAAGTGCATCCACACCAGCGACACGCACACCGTGCCGTACAGCAGCATGAAGGCGCTGCTGCGCACACCGGTGATATCCAGCAACACCCCGAACAGGATGGGCAGCAGGAAACCGCCCATGCCGCCGGCCAGGCCCACCACGCCGGACACCGCGCCGATATTGTCGGGAAACTCATTGGCAATGAACTTGAACACCGAGGCCTTGCCGATGGCCATGGCAATACCGACGGCAAACAGCACCAGCGTGAACAAGGTGACATTCAGACCGAGATGGAAGCGCTGCACACCGTGGGTGGTGCTGATGCTGAAGTCGGTTTGCGGATAGGACAGTATGAAAAACGCCACCCAGCACACCCACATCACCCCCCAGGTCACCCGGTAGGGGCCGAAGCGGTCGGACAGCCAGCCGCCCATCGCCCGCAGCACGCCGCCGGGCAGGGAGAAACAGGCCGCCAGAAACGCCGCATGCTTGATGTCGAAGCCGTATTCGCCGACGTAGTACTTGGTCATCCACAGCGCCAGCGCCACATAGCCGCCAAACACCACCGAGTAGTACTGGCAGTAGCGCAGCACCGCCGGGTCTTTCATCAGGGCCAGCTGCTGGCGCAGGCTGACCTTGCTGCTGACCAGATGGGACGGGTCCTGCCAGGAGAACAGCCAGAACAGGATGGCGGTAACCAGCATGATGATGGCGTACACCGTTGGCACCATTTGCCAGCCGGCCGCGGCGATGATGCCGGGGGCCACCAGCTTGGTGAGCGAGGATCCGGCATTGCCGGCCCCGAACACGCCCATGGCCATGCCCTGCTGCTCCGGCCTGAACCAGCGCGCCACATAGGGGGTGCCCACGGAAAACGCCCCGCCGGCCAGACCGACCAGCAGGCCGATGGCCAGGAACTGCCAGTAGGCGGTGGCGTACTGCATGATGAAAATAAAGGGCACACACACCAGCATCAGCACAAACATCACGATGCGGCCGCCAAAGCGGTCGGTCCAGATGCCCAGCGGCACCCGCACCAGCGAACCGGACAGCACCGGGGTCGCTGCCAGGATGCCGAATTCGGTTTCGTTCAGGCCCAGATGCTGCTTGATGGGAATGCCCAGTACCGCAAACATCATCCAGATCATGAAACAGATGGTAAATGCCAGTGTGCTGGACGCCAGCACGTTGTACTGCCTGAAGCGTGGGGAAGCCATGGTGCCTTGCTCCGCAATGGGGATAGCAGGCATTTAACCCTGATACGCACACGGGAAATATTCGCCGATAGCAGCAAGGCGCGCGGCATGAGGAGCTAGCCCGACCCTGCAGATGGGGAAGCCGGACTAATCACAAAGTAGCATGCCACCCTGCCCGGCCTTGCCCGGAGCCGCCTGCCCTGGCCATGCCACGCTGCCACGCCCTACCCCTTCCGGAGAATTGCTGTCCACAAGGCCAGCCGGTATTGTTAGCAGTATTGCCTGCGGCAACGCACACCACCCGCCACCCGGACGCCCAGCACCATGATGCTCTACCAGACCCCGCGCCTGCGCAGCCTGTCCACCAAGCTGCTGATGCTGACCATCGCCTGGCTGCTGCTGGCGATGACCTCCATCGGCTACACCCTGATCCTGTCGTGGAAGCTGGAAGGTGGCGCCGCCGCCATCAATGACGCCGGCAGCCTGCGCATGCGCAGCTACCATATCGCGCTGCAAGTGAGCGAAGGCGCCGCACTGGCCACCATTCATGCCGAGGAGCAGCAGTTTGCCGCCATCCTGGCCCGGCTGAAACAGGGCGACCCGGCACGGCCGCTGTTCCTGCCGGACAATGCCACGGTCAGACAGCAGGTCAGCGATATCGAGCGCTCCTGGCAGACAGACATGCTGCCACTGCTGGAAAACGCAGCCCGCCAGCATGCCGGCCAGCGCCAGATGGAAAGCCCGGCCATCGCCCGCTTTGTCAACCGCATCGACCGCCTGGTGAAACTGGTGGAAGAAGACAACTCCCGCAACACCACCCTGCTGCGCTTCTTCCAGATGGCGCTGATCGCCATGGCCATCATCGGCTCGTTCAGCATGATGTTCTTGTTGTTCCTGCTGGTGATCCGCCCGCTCAACACCCTGGGCGAAGGCATGCTGCGGCTGCGCGACGGCAATCTGGATGCGCGGGTCAGCGTGGACAACAATGATGAATTCGCCACCATTGCCACCGGCTTCAACCAGATGGCCGACCGCCTGCAAGACCTGTACGCCACGCTGGAGCAGAAAGTGGCCGACAAGACCCGTTCGGTGGAATACAAGAACCGCCAGCTGGCCGCCCTGTATAACGTCACCGCCTTCCTGCATGACTCGCACAGCCTGGCCGACATGTGCAGCGGTTTCATCGAGCGGCTGATCGAACTGACGGGCGCGGACGCGGGCAGCGTGCGGCTGGTGGATTTCAAGCGCGGTCGGCTGGAGCTGACCGCCCAGCGCGGCCTGCCGGCCGAACTGCAGGAAGAGGACGATTGCGCCACCCTCAACGGCTGCCTGTGTGGCGATACCGTGCCGCAGCCCTTCTCGGTGCTGCATCGCTTCGACCAGTTGCCGGCCGCCACGGAAAAACACTGCCAGCGCGCCGGCTTTTCCAGCATTGCCGTGTTCCACATCCGGCATAACCAGAGCAATGTCGGCATTTTCACCCTGTACTTTTATCAGGATCCCAAGCTGGCCACGCAAGACCAGTTCCTGCTGGAAACCCTGGGCAGCCACCTGGGGGTGGCGGTGGAAAACCACAGGCTGGCAGCGCGCGACCGCCAGTTTGCGGTATCGGAAGAACGCAACCTGATGGCCCAGGGCCTGCACGACAGCATTGCCCAGTCGCTGTCCTTTCTGAATCTGCAAGTGCAGATGCTGGACGCCGCGCTGGCCGAGCAGCAGATGGAGCAGGCGCAGGAAAACCTTGGCTTCATCCGTGCCGGGGTGCAGGAATGTTATGAGGATGTGCGCGAACTGCTGCTGAACTTCCGCACCCGCATCAGCAAGGAAGACTTTCCCGACGCCGTGCGCACCCTGCTGGAGCGCTTTGAAAAACAGACCCACATCCCCACCCAGCTGCACATGAGCGGCGACGGGCTGGCACTCAATCCCCAGCAACAGCTGCAGCTGATCTTCATCCTGCAAGAAGCGCTGTCCAATGTGCGCAAGCATGCCCAGGCGCAGCGCGTGCGCATCGACATCCTCAACCATGCCGACTTCAGCATGAGCATACGGGACGACGGCTGCGGCTTTGACGAACAGAGCGTGGCCAGCCGCCGCGCCAGCCATGTCGGGCTATCCATCATGCAGGAGCGCGCGGCCCGCATTCGCAGCCAGATCAGCATTCACCCCCATCCGCACGGCGGCACCGAAGTACAATTGCTGCTGCCACAAAGTGAAAGACAAGCCGCATGACACCCATCCGCATCTTGCTGGTCGACGACCACACCCTGTTCCGCAGCGGCCTGAAGGCGCTGCTGCAACGCCAAAGTGATTTCGACATCATTGGCGAAGCCGCCGATGGCCTGGAAGGGGTGAAACTGTGCGAACAGCTGAAGCCGGACGTGGTCCTGCTGGATATCGACATGCCACAAATGAACGGGCGCGAGGCGCTGGCACAAATCATGGTCAGCCAGCCGCAGCTGGCGGTGCTGATGCTCACGGTATCGGAAGACGGTGAAGACCTGGCCGAATGCCTGAAGCTGGGCGCACGCGGCTATCTGCTGAAAAACATCAATGCCGACTTCCTGCTGGCCAGCATTCGCCGCGCCGTGGATGGCGACAGCGTGCTGTCACCGGAAATGACCTCGCGCCTGCTGCAGCAGCTACGCAGCGCCGACACCCAGAAAAGCAAGCCGACCGGGCTGGAGCAACTGACCCAGCGCGAAAGGGAAATCCTCGCCTGGCTCAGCCGCGGCATCAGCAACAAGGAAATCGCCCGCGCGCTGGATCTGGCCGAGAGCACCATCAAGGTGCATGTGCAGAACATCCTGCGCAAACTCAACCTCAATGGCCGGGTACAGGCCGCGCTGTTTGCCGTGGAGCACGGGCTGGACAAGCTGCCCTGAAGCCGGGGCGGCTGCCGCCCTTTCTTCCCGGCCCCCTACTCCCTCAGACCTAGCCAAAACCCCACTACCGACCAACTGGCAAGCCCGGCGGATGCGCCTACACTCTGGCCATTCTCCCCTCAGAGGGTCAGCCATGTTACGCGACCGTTTTGGCAGAAGCATCGACTATCTGCGGCTATCCGTTACCGACCGCTGCGATCTGCGCTGCAGCTACTGCATACCCAAGGGTTTCAAGAACTTTGAAGAACCGGCCAACTGGCTGGACTTTGCCGAAATCCAGCGGGTAGTGGCGGCCTTTGCCCGCCTTGGCTGCCACCGCTTCCGCCTGACCGGTGGCGAACCGCTGCTCAGGCGCAATCTGCCGGCACTGGTCAGCAGGCTGGCCAGCCTGCCCGGCGTGGACGACCTGTCACTCAGCACCAATGGCACCCAGCTGGCCGGCCAGGCCGGCGCGCTCAAGGCGGCGGGCCTGCAGCGGCTCAATGTCAGCCTGGACTCGCTGCGGCGGGACTGTGTGGCCAGCATCAGCGGCAGCGACAGTCTGGAACAGGTCTTGCAGGGTTTGTCCGTCGCCCGTGCCGCCGGCTTCAGCAGCATCAAGATCAATATGGTGCCGCTGGCCGGCATCAACGACCGCGACATCGACGCCATGCTGGCTTACTGCAAGGCACACGGTTTCATCCTGCGCCTGATCGAAGCCATGCCCATGGGCCATACCGGCCAGCAAGCAGACGGGCTGGATTTGTCACAGCTGCTGCACAGCCTGAGCCAGCGCCACGGCCTGACTCCCAGCGCAGTCAGCCTGGGCGGCGGGCCGGCCCGCTACTGGCAAAGCCCGGACGGCAGCTGCACGCTGGGGCTGATTACACCGATGTCGCAGCATTTCTGCGCCAGTTGCAACCGGGTACGGCTGTCGGTGGATGGCACCTTGTATATGTGCCTGGGGCAGGAGGAAAAGCTGGCGCTACGCCCGCTACTGCGCGCCGGCTGCAGCGACGCCGAGCTGGAAGCGGCTATCCGTGCCGCCATCGAACTGAAGCCGGAAAAACACGAATTCATCCAGCAGCCCCAACAGGTGGTGCGTTTCATGTCGATGACCGGCGGCTGATGCGGCCACCCCAGGCAGCCTGTGGCGGGCGCTTCAGCTTGCTGCCAGGCCGCGGGCATAGGCCTGCGCCAACTCTTTGTCGCTCAGGACCAAATCCGCACCGCCCGTCAGCCGCTCCACCGCCAGGTCGATGAATCGGCGCACGCGGGCAGGCTGGGCGGCGCGGCTGCCGTAATAGACAAACAGGCTGTAGTGATCGGCCATGTGCTCCAGCAGAATGGGCAGCAGCCGGCCACTGCGGATCAGCGGGGCCGCCGTCGGGCCCGCCAACTGGCCGATCACCTCGCCGGCCAGCACCGCGCGCAACTCCATGGCTTCGTCATTGGTGCAGAAGGCCGGATTGATCGGCTGATCCTGCATGCCATCGCCCACCCTTACCCGCCACGGCACCACGCGACCATCACTGGCGCGGCGAAAAGCGCTGCAGCGATGCGCGCCAAGCTCGTACAGGCTGTGCGGAATGCCGTACTTGCGCAGATAGCTGGGCGCGGCGCAGATAATCAGCTGCATGGGAAACAAGCGCCTGGCCACCAGCCCTTCCTGTGGCGAGTTTCCCAGCCGGAAGCCGACATCGATACGGTCTTCCACCCAGTTGCCAATGCGGTCATCCAGTTGCACATCCAGCTGCACTTCCGGGTAGAGCCGGCAGTATTCGTCCATCACCGGCCCGATCACCGCCTGCAACATGGTACGCGGGCCGACGATGCGCAAAGGCCCGGCCAGCTCGTCCTTGGTCTGGCGCACCGCCGACAGCGCCTGCTGAAAACCGATCAGCGAGGGATGCACCGCCTCCAGAAAGCGCTGGCCCTCCTCGGTGAGTGACATGCTGCGGGTGGTGCGATGAAACAGCCTCACCCCCAGGTGTTGCTCCAGCTGCCCCAGCGCCTTGCTGGCCGCTTGCGGCGAGATCTGCTGGGCCGCGGCAGCCTTGCTCAGGCTGCCAAACTCGGCGGTACGCACAAAGGTGGTGATGGAGCGCAGCTCGTTCATGGACATGGTTCAATCCTGCCGCTGAATTAACATGGAAAAGTTGTAAATTATTCAAATAATAATGCGCTAGTTTAATGTATCGCAGGAAATTAAAGTGAGGCCCATCAATAGCAGCGGCCCCAGGGGCAGCGGAGCATACCCATGGACAACTTTACTTTCTTCAATCCCACCAGGATCGACTTCGGCACCGGCAAGGAACAGCTGATCGGCCAGCATCTGGCAGAGCACGGCATTAAAAAGGTGCTGCTCTGTTTTGGTAGCGAGCGCATCAAGCGCGACGGCCTGTTCCAGACCGTGAGCCAAAGCCTGGCCGGGCAAGGCATCGAATTCATCGAATTTGGCGGCATTGTCAGCAATCCGCTGCTGTCAAAAGTGCGCGAAGGCATTGCCCTGGCACGCCGGCATCAGGTGGATGCGCTACTGAGCGTAGGCGGCGGCTCGGTGCTGGACAGCAGCAAGGCCATTGCCGCCGGCCAGCCTTATGCCGGTGATGTATGGGATCTGTTTATCGGCAAGGCCACCATCGACTCGGCATTGCCGGTGTTTTCCATCCTCACCCTGGCCGCCACCGGCAGCGAGATGAATGACGGTGCGGTGGTGACCAACGAGGACAGCAAGGAAAAGTTTGCCATCCAGTCGCTACATCTGTTTCCGCGGCTATCCATCGTCAATCCGGCCCTGATGCAGACCGTGTCACGCGACTATCTGGTCTACTCGGCCGCCGACATCATTGCCCATTGCATCGAAGGCTATTTCACCGCCACGCTGCAGCCCACCCTGCACTCGCGCCTGGTGGAAGCCCTCGTCAACACCGTGATCGACACCACGGAAACCCTGCTGGACAATCCGGCCGACTACGCCGCGCGCGCCGAGTTTGCCTGGGCCGCCTCCCAGGCGCTGAATGGCGTGCTCTATGCCGGCAGCGCCGGATTCAGCTACCCGAACCACATGATCGAACACGCCTTGTCGGCACTGTTCAATGTGCCGCATGGCGCGGGCCTGTCGGTGATCATGCCGGCCTGGATGAAGTGGTACCACGGCCGCAATCCGGCACAGTTCCAGCGCTTCGCCCAGCAGGTATTCGCGGTTGATACTCCGCTGCAGGGCATTGCCGCACTGGAAGCCTGGTTCGACAAGATCGGCACCCCGACGCGCCTGTCGCAACTGGGCATTAGCGAGGCCGATTTGCCCGCCATTACCGATGTGGTGCTGGGCAATGCCCAGTGGTTCGGCATTGCCGGGCTCTACACCCGCGATGCGGTGGCCGAAATCCTGCAACTGGCACGATAAGAAAATCATGCCTGCTGCGGATCGAGCGCAACCCTACCCACATCGGGCCAAGCCCGGGAACAAGCCGCAAATGACCACTTCTCGCCCGCTCAATCGCGGCATGGTGCTCACCATCATCATGGCGAGCTACCTGATGCTGGTGATCGACATCTCCATCGTGCTCACCGGCCTGCCACGCATCCAGGCTGCGCTTGGCTTCACGCCGGCCGGCCTGTCCTGGATACAGAATGCCTACACGCTGACCTTTGGCGGCTTTCTGCTGCTGGGAGCACGCGCTGGCGACATCCTCGGCCGGCGGCGCATGTTCATTGCCGGCCTGGCCATTTTCACCCTTGCTTCGCTGGCCATTGGCGCAGCCAGCACACCAGCCTGGATGATCAGCTTCCGGGCGCTGCAGGGCCTTGGCGCTGCCGTGCTGGCCCCTTCCACCCTGGCGCTGATTTCCACCCATTTCGAGGAAGGCCAGGCACGTACCCGGGCGCTGTCGCTATATGCAGCGGCGGCTGGCATCGGTGCCACGCTGGGGCTGGTACTGGGCGGCTTGCTGGCCGATCTCATCTCCTGGCGTGCCGGTTTCTTCATCAATCTGCCGATTGGTGCGGTACTGATCGCCGGCAGCTTGCGTCATATCCATGAAACGCCGCGGCAGAGCGGACGCTTCGACCTTGCTGGCGCGCTGAGCTCCACCCTGGGCATGTGTGCGCTGGTATTCGGCATCGTCGAAGCCGCGGAATCGGGCTGGGCCGCGCCGCTGAGCGTGGCCGGCATCGCCATCGGCGTGCTGCTGCTGGGGATATTCCTGTGGATTGAGTCACATGCCGAACAAGCGCTGCTGCCGCTGGCATTGCTGAACAATCCGCAACGCAATGCGGCCTATGTTGCACGCCTGCTTTTCCTGTGCGGCATGGTGGGTTTCTGGTTCTTTACCGCGCAATACCTGCAAGCTGTGCTGGGCTT
This sequence comes from Aquitalea magnusonii, assembly GCF_003202035.1. Lineage (GTDB taxonomy): Bacteria > Pseudomonadota > Gammaproteobacteria > Burkholderiales > Chromobacteriaceae > Aquitalea > Aquitalea magnusonii. Next base: position 171,891 of record NZ_QJKC01000002.1, read on the forward strand.
CCCTCCCATGCTGGCCGGACTGGCCTTCGTGCCGGTCACCCTGCCGCAACTGGCCAGTTCGCTGTCGGTGCCTGCGGTGGTGCGCCATCTTGGCCATCGTCGCGTATTGCTGACCGGAGTCACGCTGTGTGTGGCCGGTGTGCTGTGGCAGGGGCTGGCGGCCACCCTGGCGTCTTACCCGCGCGGAGTGCTGGTGCCGATGTTGCTCATCGGTTTCGGACAGGGCTGGGTACTGGCACCGCTGACCGTGGCGGGAGTGGCCGGAGTGGAACAGCACAATGCGGGGGCGGCGTCCGGCCTGCTCAACGTAGCCCACCAGATAGGCGCGACCCTCGGCCTGGCCATCCTGGTCGTGGTGTATGCCGCAGGCCAGACCACCGGCACGGGCGCTGCCGGCATGGCATGGCATACCGGCCAAGTCCTGTATGCGGCGGCACTGTTCCTGGGCGCGGCCTGGCTGGTATCACTGCGCTACATCCGTTTTGATGCAGGACAGCCGGCAGCGGGCAAGGAGATGCCGGGCAGCGCCGCGGCGCCCAGCGCCTGAACAGCGCACTGCTGCGTATATGACATCAACAAAAGAGTCGCCAGATGCAGACCACAACACTGAACAAGGGCATCCGGAACGCATGGCGGAAAACTTCGCCATCACCGACCTTGCACTGGGCGCGGGCGACATGGCTGGCATCGCGGCGCTGGACACCGGCTGCCCTGCATTTTCCGACCACAGCGACCCGGCCAGGGTGAAGTGGCTGTAGCCAGCCCATCGCCCCAGCTGATACACACATCCTGAAAGGACATCACATGACTGAGCAAACACCATCCGGCAACGAGGCCATCACGCTAAGCCGCGCCGGCTCGCAAGACTCCTACCGCGGCCCGGCAGAGTGGTTCAGCGGCAGCGTGCGCGTCGACCCGCTGTTTGCCGCACGGCCTCCGGCGGCCGGCTCCGGCGCCCTGGTCACCTTTGAACCTGGGGCACGCACCGACTGGCACACCCATCCGCTGGGGCAGACACTGATCGTCACCGCCGGCTGTGGCCGCGTGCAACAGTGGGGTGGCCCCATACAGGAAATCCGCCCCGGCGATGTGGTGAGCATCCCGGCGCACACCAAGCACTGGCACGGCGCCGCCCCCACCACGGCCATGAGCCATATCGCCATCCAGGAACAGCAGCAAGGCAGTGTGGCGAACTGGCTGGAGAAGGTCAGCGACGAGCAGTACGCCGGCTAGCGCCTGCCCAGCCAGGTGCGCCGGCTGAGCGGCCGCACCCGCTGGCGGGGTGCGGCTGTTTTCATGGCGCGCGGGCCAGATCGCCGGATTGTGCGGCAGCCTGGTCGCTTTCCTCCGCCAGTTCTGCCAGCTTGCGCGCTGCGATGCTTGCCACACGCCGCACATGCGCCACCGAGGCATCGTGTGCGGCTTGTGCATCGCGTTTTTGCAGTGCATCCACCAGCAAGCGCATTTCCTCGGCCGCTTCGGCAGCCCGCCCGCTCGAGCTGATGGTCATGGCCCGCAGGCGGTTGATTCTGGCATTGAGCGACTGCACGATTTCCCAGGCCATGCTCTGGCCACTGCCGTGGAACATCAATTCGTAAAACGCCGAGGTCTGCTGCAGTACGCCGTGGAAATCTCCCGCCCGGAATGCCGCCTGGATCTGGCTATTGATCAGCGCCAGTTGCTCAAGCAATGCCGTATCCGCCCGTTCGGCGCACAGCCGCGCCGCATGCCCTTCCAGCAAGGCGCGGATTTCATAGATTTGCGCCGCCTTGTCGGCATCCAGCGTGGCCACCACCGGGCCCTGATGCGGAATGGACTCCACCAGGCCCTCGGTTTCCAGGTGGCGCAGCACCTCGCGCACAATGGAGCGGCTCACCCCCAGTTCGTCGCACAAGGTGCGCTCCACCAGCCGTTCTCCTGGCTTGAAATAGGCACTGAGGATGGCGTCACGCATTTTTTCCAGCGTCAGCTCACGCAGGGTCTTGACGCTACGATCTATCTTCAGCGAGCTACCTTCTTTGGATGACATCGGTCATCTCCTTTATTCAATTCCACCCATACACAGGTATTTTATTTCAAGGTAGTCGTCGATCCCATGGCGGGAACCTTCCCGACCACTGCCCGATTGCTTGATGCCGCCGAAGGGGGCCGCCTCGCTTGCAATCAGCCCGGTATTGATCCCGACCATGCCGACTTCAAGCGCCTCCGCCACCCGCCAGATACGCGCATGGTCGCGACTGAAAAAGTAGGCGGCCAGGCCAAATTCGCTGGCATTGGCCTGGGCCACGACATCCTGTTCATCGCGAAAACGGAACACCGGCGCCAAGGGGCCAAAGGTTTCTTCCCGCGCCACGCGCATGGCAGATGTCACATCGCGCAAGATGGTCGGCTCGAAAAAGCTGCCGCCCAGCGGATGGCGCTGCCCGCCCAGCACGACCCTGGCCCCCTGCGCCAGGGCATCGGCAATGTGCGCCTCCACCTTGGCCAGGGCTTTATGGTCTATCAGCGGACCCATTGTCACCCCGGCCGCCATGCCATTGCCCACTTGCAAGGTCGCCACCCGCTCCCGCAAGCGGGACACAAAGGCTTCGTAAATGCCATCCTGCACATACAGCCGGTTGGCACAGACGCAGGTCTGCCCGGCATTGCGGTATTTGGACAGCATGGCGCCTTCGACCGCGGCATCCAGATCGGCATCGTCAAACACGATGAACGGCGCATTGCCGCCCAGCTCCATGCTGACTTTCTTGACCGTATCCGCACACTGGCGCAGCAGCAGCCGCCCGACTTCCGTTGAACCGGTAAAGGTCAGCTTGCGTACCAGCGGATTGCCGGTCAGCTCAGCGCCAATGGCCAGCGGATCACCAGTCAGCACATTGATCACGCCCGCCGGCATACCGGCCAGCTCGGCCAGCCGGGCCAGTGCCAGCGCCGACAAGGGCGTCAGCTCCGCCGGCTTGGCCACCACCGTGCAACCGGCAGCCAGCGCCGGGGCGATCTTACGTGCCAGCATGGCATTTGGGAAGTTCCAGGGGGTAATTGCCGCCACCACCCCCACCGGCTGCTTGAGGGTAAGCAAGCGGCGGTCGGGACCCGGCGCAGGAATCACCTCGCCATGCATCCGCTTGGCTTCTTCGGCAAACCACTCGATATAACTGGCGCCGTAAGCAATCTCGCCCCGTGCCTCGGCCAGTGGCTTGCCCATTTCGGCAGTCAATATCCGGGCCAGGGCGTCCTCATGCTGCAGCACCAGATCAAACCAGCGCCGCAGATACTGCGCCCGCTGCTTGCCGCTCAAGGCCCGCCAGCCGGGGCCAGCATTCGCGGCAGCCGCAATCGCCTGCCGGGTTTCCGCCGCGCCCATGCGCGGAACGCTGGCGATCTGCTCGCCCGTGGCCGGATTGCACACCGGCAGGCGTTCTGCCGCGTCCACCCACAGGCCATTGATATAGCAGCGCTGCACTAACAGCCCGGTTTCCTGCAATTGATCCATGCTTCACCCTTCAGCGACGGAGCACGTCCGTCGCCCTGATTGCTACGGTCTGCATTCAGGCAAACACATGCCCGTGCTGCGCGTCCCACTCCAGCACAGCCGATGAGCCGATGCACAGCCCCTGGCCATCCCCCACCGCCATGCGTACCGCCAGCTCCTGTTCCCAGGGGGTTTGCACGGCAAAATGCATGCTGTCGCCCAGATAGGTCATGTCGCGCACGGTGACGGCCAGGCCGCGGGCCGAGGCGGCATGCGGACGAATCCGCATTTTCTCCGGCCGCACCATCAGCGTGCCCTCGCTACCGGCGGCAAAGGCCCGGGCATCCCCCTCCACTGCCTGACCATTGGGGAAGATGGCACGGGCGCGGCCACCGCCCATTTGCTCCACCTTGACCGGCAGGAAGTTGGAATTACCAATGAAACCCGCCACAAAGCGCGACGAGGGATGCTCGTACAGCTCCTCACCCGTGCCCACCTGTTCGATACGCCCCTGGCTGAACACCGCAATGCGGTCGGACAGGCGCAGCGCTTCTTCCTGATCGTGCGTCACATACAGAATGGTCACCCCGGTTTCCTGATGGATGCGGCGCAGCTCGAACTGGATTTCCTCGCGCAGCTTTTTGTCCAGCGCCGACAGCGGCTCATCCATCAGCAATAGCGGCGGGTCATAGGCCAGGGCGCGGGCAATGGCCACCCGCTGTTGCTGGCCACCGGACAACTGGCCGGGCAGGCGGTCGCGATACTCCGCCAGATGCACCAGTTCCAGCATCTTGGCCACCTTGGCCTTGACCTCCGACTCCGGACGGCGGCGCACGCGCAAGGGAAAGGCCACGTTTTCGCCCACGGTCAGGTGCGGAAACAGGGTATAGCGCTGAAACACCATGCCGATGTTGCGCTTGTTGGGTGCCACATCCAGCAAGGACTTGCCGTTCAACAGCACCTGCCCTTCGGTCGGCTCCTGAAAGCCGGCCACGATATACAGCGTGGTGCTCTTGCCCGAACCGGACGGTCCGAGAAAGGTCATGAACTCACCCTGTTTGATGTCCAGGGAGACCTGATCGATGGCCACCACCTGATCGTAGGTTTTGCGCAGGCCACGAATCTGCAGGAATGGAGTCGTCATTGGCGTGAGCCTTTCTTCAAAAAGGAAGCCAGCAGCATCAGCAGCACCGTAAAGGCGACCAGCAAGGTGGATGCGGAGGCAATGACCGGGGTCAGATCCTGGCGCAGCGTGCTCCAGATCAGGACCGGCAGGGTTTGCAAGGTGGGACTGGCCATGAAGATGGACAGCACCACTTCATCCCAGGAAATCAGGAAGGAAAAGATGGCCGCGGCAAACAGTCCCAGCCGGATGGCGGGCAAGGTCACCCGCCATTTCACTTCCAGTGGCCCGGCACCACAGATCATGGCGGCGTCTTCCAGTGCGGAGTCGAAGCTCTGCAGCGAATTGCCGATGGTGATGATGGAAAACGGCAAGGCGATGATCAGGTGACCAATCACAAAGCCGGTCAGCGTTCCGGTCAGGCCCAGCTTGAGGAAAAAGGCATACAGGGCCACCGCCAGCACCACCACCGGCAATACCATGGGGGTCAGGAAAAACGCCTGCAATGCACTCTTGCCAAAGAAACGGCTACGCGCCAGGCCCAAGGCCGCCAGCAGTCCCAGCACCACCGACAGCAGCGTGACCATGACAGCCACCTTGGCACTGGTCAGCAGCGCATTGACCCAGACCGGGTCGGTCAGCAGCTGCTGATACCACTGCGTGGTCCAGCCCGGCGGTGGAAAGACCAGCCATTGCGAATCGCCGAAGGACAATGCCGCAATGAATACGATGGGCAGCAACAGAAACAGCATGACGGCGCTGCCAATCGCCACCAGGCCCCAACGCCAGCCGCCCAGACGGTCATAATCCAGCAACATGTCAGCGCCCTCCCATTTCACTGCGGCCCGCACCCAGATAGCGCAGCTGCACGGCATACAAGCCCAGGGTCACCACCAGCAGGACAAAGGCAGCCGCACCGGCCAGACCCCAGTTGAGCAAGGACTGCACCAGTTGGGCGATCAGCTCGGCCAGCATCATGTAGCTGGTACCGCCCAGCAAAGCGGGCGTCACGTAATAGCCCAGCGACATCACAAACACCATCAAGGCCCCGGAGGCAATACCGGGCAAGGCCAGTGGCAACAGCACCAGACGCAAGGACTGCCAGCGGCTGGCACCACATACCGCGGCGGCGCGCAGCGTGGAAGGGTCGATGGCGCGCAGGGTGGCATGCAGGGGCAACACAAGGAAGGGCAGCATGATATAGGTCATGCCGATGGTGACGCCGACCAGGTTATTCACCAGCGCCAAGGGCTGATCAATCACGCCCAGCGCCATCAGCACCCGGTTGATCAAGCCCGTCTGCTGCAACAGCACCATCCAGGCATAGGTGCGCGCCAGCAGATTGGTCCACATCGACAGCAGCAGCACGGCAAACATCAGCCGCGACCAGCGCTGCGGCAGGATGGCCAGCAACCAGGCGGTGGGAAAACCCACCAGCAAGGTAATCAGCGTAACCACGCCGGCTACCATGAAGGTATTGAAAAACACCCGCACATAGGTTTGCGAACCAAGCAATTCAGCATAGTTTTGCCAGCCAGGCGTCGGTTCCATGACGCTGCGCAGCAGCAAGGTGATCACCGGCACCAGAAAACACAACACCAACAACAGCAATACCGGCAGCATCAATTTGATGCCGCGCGTCTCGGCGCTCAGCCGGAATCGACGGCGCGCCGGCACAGCAACCGAACTCAAAGCAGTGGGCATGACAGCTCCTCGGGACAATCGCGACACAGGCCGTGGCCCTGCGCTGCGGCAAGGCCACGGCATTCCTGCCTTACTGGGTCTGCCAGGCATACCAGCGCTTGGCAATCTCGTCGCGGTGCTCGGCCCAGTAGCGCATGTCCAGATTGATCTGGCTGGCGCTGAACTGGTCGGGCAGCGTCTTGACCGCAGCGGGGGTCATCTTGGTTTTAGATTGCAGGTTGACCGGGGCATAACCGGTTTCCGTGGCAAATTTCGCTTGCGCCTCGGCACTGGTGGCATAGGCGAGGAACTGCATGGCCGCGGCCTTGTTCTTGCTGCCCTTTGGAATCACCAGCATGTCGGCGGCAGTCAGGTTCTGCTTCCACGACATGCCTACCGGTGCTCCGCTGTGCTGCAAGGCATTGATGCGGCCATTCCAGAACATGCCGATGCTGGCTTCACCAGAGGCCAGCAATTGCTGTGACTGGGCGCCACCGGTCCACCAGACAATCTGGCTCTTGATGGTGTCCAGCTTCTTGAAGGCGCGGTCGATATCCAGCGGATACAGCTTGCTGGCCGGCACGCCATCGGCCAGCAAGGCCAGTTCCAGCACGCCCGGCGCCGACCACTTGTACAGCGTGCGTTTGCCCGGATAGCGTTTCAGGTCGAACAGATCACTCCACGCTGCCGGGGCCGTTCCCTTTACCGCTTGCTTGTTGTAGCCCAGCACAAAGGAGTAATAAAAACTGCCCACTGCGTTGGCAGAGATAAAGCGCGGGTCTATGCCCTTCAGTTTGGACTGGTCCAGCGGCTCCAGCAGGCCATCCTTGGCGGCGCGATAGGCAAAGTCGCCCTCCACGTCCACCACATCCCAGGTGACATTGCCGCTTTCCACCATGGCCTTGAACTTGCCGTAATCGGTGGGGCCATCCATGGCAACGGCGATGCCGCTGGCGGCGCTGAAAGGCTGGGCCCAGTTTTTCTGTTGCGCTTGCTGGGTCGTACCGCCCCAGCTGGTGAACACCAGGCTTTCCGCCATGGCGGGAGCGGCGGCCAACAGGCTGATGCCGGCCAGCAAGGCCAGACGGGTGCGGATCGGTTTTGCTGCATTCATGATGTCATCTCCTGTGTAGAAGTCTGTGCTTCTGTTTCTCTTGCGTGGTATTGCTGTTTGGACGATCTACTGCAACGGGGAAAAGGCGGCCGCTTTCATGATCTTGCTTTCCATTTCTTCCAGCAGCGCCTGGATTTTCGGGGCAAAGGCGACCCACGCCGGGTCTGCGGCCAGTGCGGCACGTCGCGTTTCGCGCTCATCCAGACCGGGGTAAGCCCAAATGTGCACAATCTGGTTCAAGGGGCCGATTTCCGAGTAGAAATAGCCCACCAGCTCTCCCAGATACTGCTTTTGCAAGGCAATGCCCTCTTCCTCCACCAGCTTGAGATAGGCCGGCAGTGCCCCGGTCTTGATGCGGTAGGTGCGGATTTCGTAATACATGGCATGCTCCTCAGCGCATCACGAAGGGGTCGGCAATCGGCTCATCCGAGGTACGAATCCACACCGACTTGGTCCGGGTGTAATCCAGCACCGACTCCATGCCGCCCTCCCGGCCCAGGCCACTCTGGCCATAGCCGCCAAACGGCACGATGGGTGACACCGCCCGGTAGGTATTCACCCAGACAATGCCGGCACGCAGGGCGCGGGTCAGCCGGTGGCCGCGGCTCAGGTCGCGGGTGAATACTCCGGCAGCCAGGCCATACACACTGTCATTGGCCAGGGCCACGGCTTCGGCCTCGCTATCGAAGGTCAGCACGCTGAGCACCGGACCAAACAGCTCCGTAGTGACACTGGGAATCTGCGCGTCCGGGCAACTCAGAATGGTGGGCAGGTAGTAATAGCCATCCTGCCGCCCGGCCGGAACCCCACCGCCGGTCAGCAGCTCGGCGCCGGCCTGCACGCTGGCGGCAACCACTTTTTCGATATGCTCGCGCTGGCGGCGGGTGGCCAGCGGGCCCATTTCGGTGGCGCTGTCCTGCGGATCGCCAATATGGATGGCCTCGGCCTTGGCCTGCAGCCTGGCCAGCAGACGGTCTTTGACCCCGCGCTGCACCAGCAGGCGCGAGCCGGCCACACAGCTTTGGCCGCTGGCGGCAAAAATACCGGCCACAATGGCATTGCTGACGCTGTCCACATCGACATCATCAAACACCAGCACCGGGGATTTGCCGCCCAGCTCCAGCGTGGTATAGGCAAGGTTCTCTGCCGAATTACGCACGATGTGGCGGGCGGTTTCCGGTCCGCCGGTAAAGGCAATGCGCGCCACCAGCGGGTGGCTGGTCAGCACCTGGCCACAGTCCTGGCCATAGCCGGTCAGCACATTCACCACACCGGGCGGGAAGCCTGCCTGATGAACCAGCCGGGCGAACTCCAGCAAGGGGGCCGGGCCCTCTTCCGAGGCTTTCAGCACCACGGTGCAGCCCGCGGCCAGTGCCGGGCCCAGCTTGACGGCAGACAGAAACAGCTGGGAATTCCACGGCACGATGGCGGCAACCACGCCAATGGGTTCGCGGCGCAAGAAGGCTTCCATATCCGGCTTATCCACCGGCAGGCAGGCACCCTGGATCTTGTCGGCCAGACCGGCGTAATAGCGGTAATACTCGGCCACATAGCCAATCTGGCTGCGTGTTTCGCGGATGATCTTGCCGGTATCCGCCGTTTCCAGCGCGGCCAGCTGGTCGGCATGCTGGGCCACCAGTTCGGCCAGCTTGTACAGCAGCTTGCCGCGCTGGCTGGCGGTGAGGCCGGCCCAGGCCGGGTCGAGAAAAGCCCGATGTGCGGCCTTGACTGCACGGTCTACATCGTCGGCACTGGCGGCCGGCATGCTGGCCCACGCCCTGCCATTGGCAGGATTGATGCTGTCAAAACGGGTGTCGCCATCTTCAAACACCCCGTCGATATACTGCTGAAAGCTGCGCAACATGGTGACGGCTCCTTGCAATCGTCCAATCAGGCAAATGCCGGCATGACCTGCTTGATGAACAGCTCCAGCGACTTGAGCTTGCGCTCGAAATCCATATGACTGTCTATCCAGAAGCTGTACTGGTCGTAGCCCAGCGCCTCGTAGCCCTTCAGGCGGGCGATCACCTCGTCTGGCGTACCGATCACCAGATTGTTGCGAATCAACTCCGGCGCATAGTTGGGGAACATCGCCAGGTCTTCCTCGTTCAGCGGCTCGATAAAGCCCTGCCTGATCGGCTTTTCGTTCTTGAACCACTTGCTGAAATAGCAGTAGAAACGGCGCATGTCATCAACACCTGCGTCCACCTCGGCAGCGTTTTCGCCAACAAAGGTATGCATCAGCATCATGATTTGCGGCCGCGGCACATCCGGGTGATTGGCGCAGGCGGCATTGAAGCGCGCCATCAGGCTGGCCACTTCCCCGTCGCCGGCCGCCAGCGAGGTCACCTGCACATTGCAGCCTTGCGACACGGCAAAGTCATGGGAATTGGGGTCACGCGCAGCCACCCACAGCGGCGGATGCGGCTGTTGCAAGGGACGGGGAACCGGCGTGGTCTGGGGGAAGCTCCAGTATTCGCCCTGGTGGGCATAATCACCGGCGAATAATTGTTGCAGGCAGGGAATCATCTCGCGCAAACGGCCACCGGCCCCCCAGGCATCCAGCCCCGGGAACATGCGTTCGTATTCAAAAGAATAAGCCCCCCGTGCAATGCCCACATCCAGCCGACCATTGCTGGCCAGGTCCGTCATGCCGATTTCGCCAGCCAGCTTGATGGGATGCCAGAACGGTGCCACCACCGTGCCGGTGCCCAGGCGGATCTTGCTGGTTTTGGCGGCCAGGTAAGCCAGATTGACAAAGGGATTGGGGGCGATGGTGAATTCCATGCCGTGGTGCTCGCCAATCCAGGCGGTCTCGAAACCACCCTTTTCGGCCACCTGCACCAGTGCGGTCATCTCATCAAACAACTCTTTGTGCGGCTTGGCAGCGTCGTAGCGCTCCATGTGCAGAAACAGCGAAAACTTCATGATGTCACTCTCCTCATTGCTTTCGAATTGAAGCTGTTTTTCTATTGCGACGTTTCATGCCCGTGCCAGCGACTGCACCGAACCACGCTGGGCATCACCCATGTAAATCCCGAAGGCGTCTTCGGTACGCTCGCGCACAAAGCGCTGCAGCATGGCGCGCTCTGCCTCATCAGCGACCTGCTCCCATGGAATGCTGTCCAGCGCCAGCCACTGCAAACTGCTGGTGGCCGGCCATGCCCCGGACACCCGGCCCCGGTAGAACACATTGACGCCAGTGGCGTCGGCAGCACCGTCCTCGTATACCGCAAACAGGAAGTCCAGCTGCGCATCCAGCCCCAGCCCGGCCAGCACGCCACGCAGGCTGTGGGCATCGGATGCCGGTTCCAGCCGTGTGCCAGTGGGCAACGTGTAACCCCTGTCCGTTTTCAGCAGCACCACCCCACCCTGATACTCCAGAATGGCCCCCACCCTGGCACGCGGCCCGGCAGCGGCCAGCGCGTCTTGCGACAGGCTGAAGGTAAGGTAGGCCCCACGCCCGTAACCGAGCGGGCTGACACTGGTATTGGCAAAATCCACCACGCGGCCGATCAGGATGATATGGTCGCCCGCCTCCACCACTTGATGGGTTTCACAATCAAACCAGGCGGCGGCGCCAGCAATGATCGGACTACCGGTCTGGCCTTGCTGCCATGCCACTTGCTCGAATTTGTCCGCCGCCTTGGAAGCGAACAGACTGGACACCTGCTTCTGATCCTCGGCCAGAATGCTGATGGAAAAATGCCCCGCGGCAGAAAATACCGGGTAACTGGCGGCAGACTTGCCAATGCAGATCAGCACCAGCGCCGGGTCCAGCGATACCGAGGTAAACGAATTGGCGGTAAAACCGCGTGGCGTGCCATCTTCCTGCCGGGTGCTGACCACTGTCACCCCGGTGACAAAAGCACCCAGGGTCTTGCGAAACTCCATTGCATCAATCGTTTTCGACATGATTCCTCACTCCTGCGAATGACAGCCAGTCACCCCGCCACGGGTGGTTTCCAGGAAAATGCGCAGCCGCCGGTTCACCCTGTCCGGGGCAGTGACATTCATCATGTGGCGTTCTGCCGCCACGATATCCAGCTGCCCCTGCGGTGCCAGTGCCGCCATGGCGCGCGACATGTCCGGGCTGGAGTTGGGATCACACTCGCCGGTCATGAACAGTGCCGGCATGGCCAGCGATGGCAGCCCCTCCGCATGCACCGCATCCGAGCAGGCAAACAGCTGGTAGGTCCGGGCATAACCTAGCGGATTCACACTGTGCAAAAAGTGGCGCACCATGCTGGCCGACTGCTCCAGCGCTAAGGGCACCGGCTTGCCAAACCAGCGATCCAGTGTCGAATCCACGGTCGCCGTCACACCGCCGTGCGCCAGGGCTGCCGCACGCTCCAGCACCGCCGCACGCTGTGCGGCCGTGCGCATGAACACCGCATTCAAGGCCGCCACGCGCAGTACCCGTTGCGGATAAGCCAGGGCAAACTCCAGCGCCACCAGCGCCCCCATCGAGTGCCCCACCACATTGGCGGCGGCAATGCCCAGGTGGTCTAGCAAACCCGCCAGCTGCTCTGCGTAATCACGCAATGTGGCATCCGCCGCGGGCAATGCACTGCCACCATGGCCCAGCATGTCGTAGACAATCACCTGGTAGTCCCGGCTGAAGGCGGCAATCTGCGGCGTCCAGATTTCCTTGCCCATGCCCACGCCATGCACCAGGACCAGCGGCTCTCCGCTGCCATGGACAGTGAACGCCGTACCGTCTGCCGTGCCTGCCATCGGTACTGGCAGAGGAGCATGTTCAGGCTTCATTGCTGCCAAGCTCCTGCAGGTCCTGATAGCGGTTGCCGATGCGATGGTGCGGCCGGCCACCGATGGATGCACCCAGCGCCACCACGATTTCATCGGCGGCCGGCGCATCATTGATGGAAAACTGGAGGGTCAGATAATGCGAACGCATGCCCTCATCATCCTTGTGCATCATCGGGATGGAGATGGCGCAATTGGGCCCGCCCCGCACATTGGTAAAGCTCAGGTAGCTCTTGGCACCCACCGCCTTGCGATAGAAATTGCCAAAACGCAGGGTGTGGATCAGCGCCGAGGCATGCTCGATCTCCCCCGCCACCCCCACCACCGCAGCCTTGCCATAGCCCTCGATCACGGCACCGGAACCGGCCATGCGCAGGATTTCCGCAGTCAGCAGCTCCCCCAGCACCGGTGCGATGGCATGAATCTCCGGCTTCAGGTCCTCGACAAAGCCGCGCCCATGCCACGGATTTTTCAGCACCACCGCCGCCGCAAACATCTTCAGCGGCACGGGCGCGGCCTTCCCTCCCTCGATCAGCGTTTCCTCAACATAGCTCACCACCTTGCGAATACCGGCATCCATCTTTCTGTCTCCTGTTGTCTGGCTGCGATGGCCATCACTAAATATGATGGTATTACGGTATACCAAGAAAAAATCGATTACAAGGTATTTGTATGATGGTATACCATCGGACAAACAAAAATGACACACCCACAACAACGCAGCGCTTTCACTTTCATCGACCACAACAAGGAGCAAGTAATGAGCACGGAAACATTTCAGCAGGGCCTGGACATCCGCAAGGCGGTACTGGGAGAGGACTATGTCAATCAGGCACTGAACAATGCCGACGCCCTGAGCATGCCGCTGCAGCAGCTGGTGACTGAATACTGCTGGGGCACGGTGTGGGCACGCGAAGGACTACCACGCAAGACGCGCAGCCTGATCAACCTGGGCATGATTGCCGCTCTGAATCGCCCACACGAGCTGAAACTGCACATGCGTGGCGCATTGAACAATGGGTGCAGCAAGGAGGAAATCGTGGAAGCAATCCTGCAGATCGCCATCTACTGCGGCGTCCCCGCAGCAGTAGACGCCATGCGGATTGCCCGGGAAGTCTTTGCCGAGCCTGCTAGCGCTTAGCCCCAGCCAGCACGCATCGCCATGCCGTGGACTGAGCGGCCCGCAGTCCCGGCATGGCACTGGCTCGCAAGCAACAGCACACCCGGCCGGATACTGCGTGCCGCCGTACCGCCAGCAAAGAGCCAGGGTCGGCAGCACCACCCGCAGCGGCAATGGCCAACAGCCCAGCCGTCCTGGAGCCGATCAGCTCATTGACTACAGGCAACTTGACTACACGCATCATGAGTTCGAAAACGTGCTGCATGACTATAAGCCGGTGTCGGGACCAGCAAGGGGGTGCATTGGCAAAATCCGTAGGCATTCTCAAGCCGGGCGGCAAGATCGTGTCACTCTTGGCCCACGGGAAGGCGCACTTGCCGCAGCAGAGGAACACCCTGCCATCAGGCGGAGGACTTTCCGGTTCCAGCCTCTGCCAGCTTGCAGAAAATCGCACGGCAGCCAAACCCTGCCCGGCAAAAACCAAACCGCCAGTCAGCCCTTGCGAGCACGCACGACAATCCATGCGACCAATTTGCGACAGCGGGTATCGGGTAATACGGCGTTTTACAGTGGAATACAGAGCTGCTGACACCGTAGAAAAAGGCTAAAACCTCTTTATCCACGGTCTTTTCGGAGAAATACGGACTATCAGGAGAAAAATCTGTGGTGCGAGCGGAGAGACTCGAACTCTCACGCCTTGCGGCGCTGGAACCTAAATCCAGTGCGTCTACCAATTCCGCCACGCTCGCCCATCAGCAGCGCCGGAAAGCACTGCGAAAGAGGCGGCAAATATACCTCAGGATTCCACGCTGTTCAAGCACCATGTCGAATGAACCATTGGCATGTTTTCATGTCACAATGCAGGCACACTGTTTTGTGACAGCGCAACAAACCCAACAATAGAGAGGGCAGCATGCAACCGGACCTGCACAATACCTACCAGACCAGCACGACCAGCGGCCTACGCAACAAGGTGCTGCGCAATACCTATGCGCTGCTGGGCCTGTCGATGATCCCCACGGTAATGGGTGCCCTGATTGGCACACATCTCAATTTCGCCTTCATGGCAGCCAGCCCCATCATGGGCATGCTGGCCATCATGGCGGTATTTTATGGCCTGGTCTTTGCCATCGAGAAAAACCGCAATAATTCGCTGGGCGTGTTCCTGATGCTGGGCTTTACCTTCATGATGGGCCTGCTGCTGGGACCCTTGCTGCAGTTTGCACTGCGTTTGAGCAATGGCGGCCAGCTGATCATGACCGCCGGCGCAGCCACCTCGCTGGTCTTTGTGGTCATGGCCGGCATTGCCAGCACAACCAAGCGTGATCTGTCTGCACTGGGCAGCTTCCTCACCATCGGCGCCATTGTACTGATGGTGGCTGTGGTGGCGAATATCTTCCTGCAAATGCCGGGCATGCAACTGGCGATTGCCGCCGCCTTTGCCCTGTTCAGCTCGCTGATGATTCTGTGGCAGGTCAAGGTTGTGGTAGACGGGGGTGAAACCAGCTATGTATCGGCAGCACTGTCGATTTACATCAGCATTTACAATCTGTTCACCAGCCTGCTGCAATTGCTGATGGCTTTCAGCGGCGAACGTGACTGATCCTGCGTCGTGCTTCTGTAAAAAAAGCGCCCCTTTGCCGGGGCGCTTTTTTATTTTCCCTGTTTAATGGTCCAAGCCCGGCAGCCATTCCGGCCAATATCCCTCCGCGCTGAAACAATCACTGGCTACCGCCACACCGGGCAGGGCCAGCAAGCGACCATCGGCGGCATACAGCAAGGGCCATTGCCGGCGCAATAATGGCGGAATACCCGCTTCCTGCAACAGCTTCTTCACCGGCTTGCGCCCTACGGGCTGCTGCAACACCTCACCACCCTGCCGCGGGCGCAATTGCAGATCGCCAGCAAGTGAGGGCAAGGACAAACCACCGCCGCGCACCCAGCGCAAACGCCCGCCCCAGCCGGGCTGGCGGCTGACTGGCTGCGACGCATCAAACCGCAACACAGTCGCTGATTGGGTTGGGCGTACCGGCACGGCATGCAGCTGCTGGCGATAGCGCACCACAACCAGCTCGGGCAATTGCAAACAGGGCTGGCTGGCGGCCGCCGCCACATGCAATTGGCGCAAAAATTCCTGCAATTGCTCCGGCGCGACTTGTGATTGCCCCAGATGCCGCAGCCAGGCCATCAGCAAAAAGCCCTGCCGCACTGGCGACAAGGACAGTAATCGTTCGACATCCAGCGCAGCGCCAGTGGTGCAACTGGCCAAATCAGCGGCGGCCACCTCATCCACCAACTGCGATGCCTGCGCCATATGCCAGGCGCTGCGTTCAAGCTGTTGCCGATAGGACGGAACATGCTGCTGCAGCAGCGGCATGATGCGGTGTCGCAGTAAATTGCGGCGGTAGGCAATGTCCGCATTACTGTCATCTTCGACCCAAACCAGCCCCTGCACTGCAGCGTACTGTTCGAGTTGCTGGCGGGTAAAGCCAAGCAATGGCCGCCACAATTGCAGCGCCCCTAGTCTGCGCACAACGGGCATGCCCGACAGCGCACGTACGCCGCCACCGCGTAACAGCTGCAACAGCACGGTTTCGGATTGATCATCCAGGTGATGTGCCAGTACCAGCACCTCGGCCGTGGACTGGGCATACACCGCGTAGCGCTGCTGCCTGGCCTGGGCCTCCAGGCTCTCTCCGGCTGAACGACTGACAGCAACCCGGACCACCCGCAAGGGGACTTCCAGCTGTTGACACACCTGCTGACAATGCAGCACCCAGTCATCCGCTGCGGCATTCAGGCCGTGATGCACATGCACGGCCGACAGCCGCAGCTGTGGCCGCTGCTGGCGCGCCCGAGCCAGCAGCGACAACAGCACCATGGAATCGAGCCCACCACTCAGTCCAAGCTCAAAAGCACAAAGGCCGGACAAATTGTCCGGCCAGTGGGCTAACAGGGCTTCCAGCAGATCAGGCTGCATCTTCCTTGTAACGTCCATAACTCATCAAGCGCTCGAAGCGCTCTTTCAGCAGCACTTCAATGGGACGATTGGCAAAGTCCTTCAATTGCTCCTGCAGCACACGCTTCATGGCATTCATCATTTGCGCATGATCACGATGTGCACCACCAACCGGCTCGGTCACCACGCGATCAATCAGGCCGAGGGTCTTCAGACGATTGGCGGTAATGCCCAGCGCCTCGGCCGCTTCGGATGCACGCTCGGCAGTTTTCCACAGAATGGAAGCACAGCCTTCGGGCGAAATCACCGAATAGGTGGAGTACTGCAGCATATTGACCTGGTCGCCCACGGCAATGGCCAGCGCACCACCGGAACCACCCTCACCGATGATGGTGCAGATGATGGGCACACGCAGTCTTGCCATTTCGTAGAGATTGCGCCCAATCGCTTCGGATTGGCCGCGCTCTTCCGCACCAATGCCGGGATAGGCACCCGGGGTGTCCACGAAGGTGATGATCGGGATGCCAAACTTTTCGGCCAGCTTCATCAGGCGCAATGCCTTGCGATAGCCTTCCGGGCGCGGCATGCCGAAATTGCGGTAGATCTTTTCCTTGGTATCACGGCCTTTCTGATGGCCAATCACCATCACAGACTGGCCATTGAAACGGGCCAAGCCACCCACGATTGCCGGGTCGTCGGCAAAGGATCGATCACCATGCAGCTCTTCGAAATCCGTGAAGATGCTGCGCAGGTAGTCCAGTGTATAGGGACGCTGCGGGTGGCGGGCCACCTGGGAGATCTGCGAGGGGGACAGTTTGGCATATAGAGTCTTGGTCAGTTCCAGACTCTTCTTTTGCAGGCGTGCGATTTCTTCGGAGATATCCAGTACGGAATCATCCTGCACGAAACGCAGCTCTTCTATCTTGTTCTCGAGCTCGGCAATCGGCTGCTCAAAATCGAGAAAGGTCGGCTTCATTATTCACATCATCCGATTAAGCGAATCGGGCAATCATACATGAGTGCAAAAGAATCCGTCACGCCCCTGTCTGACAAAATTCAATCAGCATGGCGCGTCGATTTGGGATTTGCCCGTTTTATGCAAAAAAATGAAACCACCCCCTTGCGCTGAAAATATGGCTGTGCTTTAATTCGCCTCCTCGCTGAGACGCAAACGCAGACAGCGAAAAGGTTTCAGGGCGTTTAGCTCAGTTGGTAGAGCGTCTGCCTTACAAGCAGAATGTCGGCGGTTCGACTCCGTCAACGCCCACCAAGGTTTGGAGTGGTAGTTCAGTTGGTTAGAATACCGGCCTGTCACGCCGGGGGTCGCGGGTTCGAGTCCCGTCCACTCCGCCAACAGATTAGTAGCAGTAACCCTTTCGGGCGTTTAGCTCAGTTGGTAGAGCGTCTGCCTTACAAGCAGAATGTCGGCGGTTCGACTCCGTCAACGCCCACCAAGGTTGGAGTGGTAGTTCAGTTGGTTAGAATACCGGCCTGTCACGCCGGGGGTCGCGGGTTCGAGTCCCGTCCACTCCGCCAACAGATTATGCAGCAGTAACCCTTTCGGGCGTTTAGCTCAGTTGGTAGAGCGTCTGCCTTACAAGCAGAATGTCGGCGGTTCGACTCCGTCAACGCCCACCAAGGTTGGAGTGGTAGTTCAGTTGGTTAGAATACCGGCCTGTCACGCCGGGGGTCGCGGGTTCGAGTCCCGTCCACTCCGCCAATATCAGNNGTCAACGCCCACCAAGGTTGGAGTGGTAGTTCAGTTGGTTAGAATACCGGCCTGTCACGCCGGGGGTCGCGGGTTCGAGTCCCGTCCACTCCGCCAATATCAGAAAAAGCAGCCTATGGCTGCTTTTTTGCATTTCTAGCCACCCTCAACCACACCAGTCTTCCTGCCACACTCCGTACCAGCCATCAATGCAAAAAACCCGGCATTGCCGGGTTTCGCCAGGCGATTGTGCGCTACACCACCAGCCACCACAGGCATCGGGCGGCTGGTAATGGCGCAGCTCAATCCTTACGCATGGCCAGCCAAAGCTGCATGGCAATCACGCCGACAAAAAATACCGCCACCCAAAATGGCATGGCCTGCCCGAGGAAAGTCCAATCCACCTTGGCACACTCGCCACTGCCTTTGAACACCTTGGACAGCACATCCCACAAGGGAGAGGTTTCCATCAGGTAGTCCAGCCCAGGGCCGCAGGCGGGCACCTGATCTTCCGGCAGACTCTGCAACCACAGCTGTCGCACGGAAACCGCCCCGCCCGCCAGCGCAGCCAGCACGCCCAGCCCGGCCCACAGGCGATAGCCGCCACGACCGGGGTTATGCAAGGCCGCCAAGAGGGCAATCAGGCCGACGGCAATAACGCCAACGCGCTGAAAAATGCACAGCGGGCAAGGCTCCAGCTGCAAGACATACTGCGAATACAGGGCAAAGCCCATGGCGGCGGCACAGCCAGCCGCCACCAGAAAGAACCCTTGGCGGCGCGATAAACGAATACTCACAACATCCCCTTGTTTATGTTTTGGGCTGAAATAGGAAAGCTCTGAGATTTTGCTACAGACTCAAAGTTCCAGAAATTGTTTGATGGCCTCACGCTGATTCAGCGCATCCTTGTAACCAAGCGCAATCAGGGCACGGCAATATCCCGGCTCAAACAGCAAATAGGTCGCCAGCGTCATGCCACGCTGGCGCGTGCCACCCGTCCCCTTCATCAGAAAGCGCAATACCGGCGGAAACTCATGGGCATACTGGTAAGCAATGCTTTCCAGCGATTTGCTGGGATTCAACATGAAAATGTCCACCTGCTTGAGGCTGGTTTGCGTGCACAGTTCCTGATGCCCCTCCAGCAAAGACACCGTGTGATTCACCCGCAACAAGCGCTCCATATCCATCGACATGCTGTCGATGAACACACTATTTAGCAGATGGCCGAATATCTGTGCCGGGCTGGGCGCCACCCCGGTGGTGCGGCGCTCGGCCCCTGCTGGCCGCTGACTGCTCAAGCCGACGATAAACAGCTTTTCCGCCCCCAGATGCAGGGCCGGCGACAAGGGGGCCATCTGCCGAATGGCGCCATCGCAATAATGCAGCTTGCCGATCTGGGTCGAGGGAAAGATCAGCGGAATGGCCGATGTGGCCATCAAATGATCCAGCGAGATTTTCTCGCGCACGCCAATACGCTGATGACGGGACCATTCGTTGATACCGGACTGCCCCTCAAAAAAGGTCACCGACATACCGGTACTGAAACAGGAGGCGGTCAGGGCCAATGCCTGCAGGGCATGCTGCTGCAATGAATCCTGAATGCCATCCAGCGGCATGGTGCGTGCCAGAAAATCGCGCAATGGCGCATTATCCAGAAAGCTGCGCGGATTACGCCAGCCGCGGCCGCCAGTGGCGATGGAAATGCCAAAATGGAAAAAGGTCTTGAGAAAATAGGCCAGGCTGGCATCGTAAACATTATTGATGTGCAATTGCTTCCACATCTGGGCCAGATAGCGCACCGCCTGACGATAATTGCCCGCCCCGGCAGCCACTGCCACGGCATTGATGGCGCCAGCCGAAGTACCGCAGATGATGGGAAAGGGATTGCGTTCCGGCTCCGGCAGCAATCGCGAAATGGCCAGCAATACGCCCGCCTGATAGGCGGCACGGGCGCCGCCTCCCGACAGCACCAGACCGATCTTGCTCTTCCCCGCCATCTTGCACCTCGCTGTGGATGCATTAGTTGTTGTTATAGGCATAGCCGGAAAACGGCTGCTCTGACAAGCAGCCGCATCACATCAGCCTCAGTCTTCACCCGCCACGGTCATCGATTCGATCAACACCGAACCCATGACTTTGCCACCTCGTGCCAAGGTATCGGTGCCAACTGCCACCATGCGCTGGAACATTTCACGCAGATTGCCCGCGATGGTGATTTCCTCCACCGGATAGGCGATCACACCCTTTTCCACCCAGAAGCCGGCCGCGCCGCGCGAATAATCGCCGGTCACGGTATTGATGCCATGGCCCAGCAGCTCGGTGACCAGCAGCCCAGTTCCCACCTGCTGCAACAACTCGTCAAAGCTCTCCCCCGTGCTGTGCACCAGCAGATTATGCGGGCCGCCGGCATTGCCGGTTGTCTGCAAACCGAGCTTGCGTGCCGAGTAGCTGGCCAGCATATAGCCCTGTAATACCCCCTGATCCACCAGCCGCCGCGCCGAGGTTTCCACCCCCTCGCTATCAAAGGCACCGCTCGACATGCCACGCAATACAAAGGGATCTTCATCCACCGTGATATTGGGATGGAAAATCTGCTGCCCCTGGCAATCCAGCAAGAAAGAAGACTTGCGGTACAAATTGCCCCCGCTGATGGCCGACACCAGGTGACCCAGCAAGGATGCCGCCACCGGCGCCTCGAACAGCACCGGGTACTGGCCGGTCTTTACCCGGCGTGCCGACAGGCGACGCACCGCCCGTTCACCGGCGATACGGCCGATCTTGCGCGGGTCCTCCAGATCATCCGGATGCCGCGCGGCCGAATACCAGTAATCGCGCTGCATCGAGCCGCCCTCTTCCGCCACCACCGCAGCAGAAATGCTGTGACGGCTGCCGGGATAACCCGCCAGGAATCCATTACTGTTGGCATAGATGAAATGACTGGCCTGCGCCGATACCGAAGCTCCTTCGGAATTGCGGATGCGCGCATCCACCGCCCTGGCAGCATCTTCACACTGCCGCGCCAGCTCGATGGCCTGCTCCACCGGCAGATTCCACGGGTGGAACAGATCCAGATCGGGAAAATCGGTGGCCAGCAACTGCCGGTCGGCCAGGCCGGAACACTCGTCCTCGGCAGTAAAGCGCGCAATATCCAGCGCGGCCTTCACCGTATCGCGCAGGGCTGTTTCGGAAAAGTCAGAGGTACTGGCATGGCCTTTTTTCTGCCCCAGGTACACGGTGACCGACACCCCCTTGTCCTGGTTGTACTCGATGGTTTCCACCTCGCCCAGCCGTACGCTGACCGTCTGGCCCAGACCTTCGGAAACATCGGTTTCGGCGGCAGAAGCCCCATGCTGTTGCGCCAGCTCCAGTACACGACTGGCGATGCCTGCTAATACGTCTTTGCTGAAACTGAATGTGTTGTCTGCCAATGTCTTATCTACCATGATGTATTTTGCCTTGCCGATGCGGCGGCGCAGCCCGCCACCACCGCCGCCGACGTGTTTGCACGGGAAGCGACACGTCTTTTCCGGTATCATACCAGCCTTGAAAACCGTAGAGACTTTTGAACGATGACTGATTACCAGGACGACAGCCTGCCTGACGGCATGATCAGCAAGTCCCAGCGCAAGCGCAACATGGACGCGCTGCAGGATCTGGGCAAGGAGCTGGTCGAACTCTCCAAGGATACGCTGAAGAAAATGCAGCTGCCGGAGGATTTGCTGACTGCCATTCTGGACTACAAACGCTTTACCGCCCATGGTGCACTGCGCCGCCAGCTGCAATACATCGGCAAGCTGATGCGCGACATCGACGCAGAGCCGATCCGCCAGTATCTGCTGGTGATCAAGGGCGAATCGTCCGAGCACATTGCCTGGCAACATTTGCTGGAACGCTGGCGCGAACGCCTGATGAGCGACGATAAAATGTCCGCCACCTTCATTAACGAATTTCCCGGCGTGGACCCACAACAACTGCGCACGCTGATTCGCAATGCCCGCAAGGAACAGGCCGAGAACAAGCCGCCCAAATCCTTCCGCCTGCTGTTCCAGCTGATCAAGCAAGCCATCCCCGAGCCGGGCAAGCCCCGGGTACAGCAGGATGAACAAGCACACGAATACGGAGAAGACGAGTAATGCTGAAGATAGGCCTGGTTTCAGTTTCGGATCGCGCCAGTAGCGGCGTTTACCAGGACCAGGGCATTCCGGCCCTGCAAGACTGGCTGACCCAGGCGCTGGCTAGCCCGTTCACCACTGTCACCCGGCTGATTCCGGACGAGCAGGCCGAGATCGAATCCACGCTGCGACAGCTGGTGGACGAGGAAGGCTGTCACCTGGTGCTGACAACCGGCGGCACCGGTCCGGCACCGCGCGATGTCACACCGGATGCCACCCTGGCAGTGGCCGACCGCGAAATGCCGGGCTTCGGCGAGCAAATGCGCCAGATCAGCCTGCGTTTTGTGCCGACGGCCATTCTGTCGCGCCAGGTCGGCGTCATTCGCAAAAGTACGCTGATCCTCAATCTGCCCGGCCAGCCCAAGGCGATCAAGGAAACTCTGGAAGGGCTGAAAGACCAACAGGGAGAAACACAGGTGCCCGGCATTTTTGCTGCCGTCCCCTACTGCCTCGACCTGATCGGCGGCCCCTATGTCGAAACCGTGCCGCAGATCGTCAAGGCATTCCGCCCCAAGTCGGCACAAAAACCCGCTTCGGCCTGATGTCCTACCGTGCCCCGGCCTGGCTGCCAGACGGCCATAGCCAAACCATCTGGCCAGCCCTGTTGCTGCGCACGCCACGACCACCCTATCGTCGTGAACGATGGCCCACCCCGGACGGGGCCAGCATTGCACTGGACTTTGTCGATGGCCAGCCCGACAGCCCGCTGGTCGTGCTGTTTCACGGTCTGGAAGGCAGCAGCGACAGTCACTACGCCCGTGCCTTGATGCAGGCAGTCGCCGCACGCGGCTGGCATGGCGTAGTGCCGCACTTTCGTGGCTGCGGCGGCATGGACAATCCCTTGCCACGCGCCTACCACGCAGGGGATGCGGCGGAAATTCGCTGGATACTGCAGCGCCTGGCGCGGCGCCATCCGCTGATGGCGGTCGCGGCGGTATCACTGGGCGGCAGCATGCTGCTGAACTATCTGGCCGAAGAAGGCCCGTCTGCCCTGCCTCGCGCCGCAGCCGCCATCTCGGCCCCGCTGGATCTGGTCGCGGCCAGCACCCGGCTCGACCGGGGCCTGGGCAGGTTGCTGTATACCCGCATGTTCATGAACACCCTCAAGCCCAAGGCACTGGCCACCCTGCGCCAGCATCCGGGCCTGTTCGACGCCGGCCGGGTACGCCGCGCCCGCACCTTTGTCGAATTCGATGATGCCGTCACCGCCCCGCTGCATGGCTATGGTACGGCGCTCAATTACTGGCAACGTGCCAGCAGCAAGCCACGTCTGCGCCAGATCAGCTGCCCCACCTTGATCCTGAATGCCCGCAACGACCCTTTCCTGCCGGCATCAGCCCTGCCAGCGGCGAGCGAAGTCAGCCCGGCGGTGGTACTGGACTTTCCGCAGCATGGCGGGCATGTCGGCTTTGTCAGCGGCCGCTTTCCCGGTCATATTCACTGGCTGCCACAGCGCCTGCTCGACTTCTTCCTGCCCCATCTGCAAAACAACCCCGGCCAGGCAGACGCGGCCCCCCGCCCTTAGCAGCCACCCGGCCCATCAGCCCTGCTCCGGCAGCCAGGGCCGCTGCGGCATGATTGCCAAAGCCGGCACAGTTCTGCATGATGTCCGCTTTGGCTGAACGCATTACCACAGGCTTACAGAATGTCCGACATCCTCAATACCATCGTCGCCACCAAGCATCAGGAAGTGTCCGCTGCCCGGCAAACCTGCCCGCTGGCTGAAGTCCGCCATGCCGCCGAACTACGCGCCACCGACAAGCGCGACTTTGTCGCCGCCATCCGCGCCAAGCATGCCTTGGGTCAGCCGGCAGTGATTGCTGAAATCAAGAAAGCCAGCCCGAGCAAGGGCGTGATTCGTGCCGACTTCGACCCGGCAGCCATTGCCGCCAGCTATGCCGCTGCCGGCGCAGCCTGCCTGTCGGTACTGACCGACAAGCAATATTTCCAGGGCGATGCCGCCTATCTGCAAGCCGCCCGTGCCGCCTGCCATTTGCCGGTGCTGCGCAAGGATTTCATGGTTGACGAATATCAGCTGTATGAGGCCCGCGCCATGGGTGCCGACTGCATCCTGCTGATTGCCGCCGCCCTGCCGCTGGCCCAGATGCGCGACTTCGAAGCCCTGTCACGCGAACTGGGCATGGCCGTGCTGGTGGAAGTCCACAATGAACAAGAACTGGAACAGGCGCTACAGCTGGATACCGAACTGATCGGCGTCAACAATCGCAATCTGCGCACCTTTGAAGTCAGCCTGACCACCACGCTGAAACTGCTGCCCGGCATCAGCAATGGCCGCATTGCGGTGACGGAAAGTGGCATTCTCACTGCCGATGACGTGCGCCTGATGCGCAGCCATCAGGTACACAGCTTTCTGGTGGGCGAAGCCTTCATGCGTCAGGACGACCCCGGCGCCGCCCTTGCCGGACTATTCTTTCCGCAGGACTGAAGCTTGCCATCCGTGCCGATGGCAATAGCAAAACGGCCACCCAAGCGGTGGCCGTTTTGTATTCCAGGGCAGCGTTTCAATAATCAGCACCCAGGTAGATATAGCCGCTGAGCTTGCCATTCTTGGCATTGCCCACCCCCAGAAAGAAGGGGCCAAAAATGGTATCCGCCGCCAGAAACACCGAACCGGCAGGAATCCATTGCGTCGTGCTGCCATCGAAGGGGTTGCCCCACACCCGGCCCACCTCGCCCGACATCCCGGCATACAGACCGCTGCCCAGGGCGGATGGCAGCGAGGCCGCACGCCAGTACACCATCAGCCGTGACAGGGCCACCTTCTCACCCAGCAACTCACCCGCCTGATAGCCGGTCAGGTTGAGGAAGCCGCCCAGCGACTCCAGCCGGTAGTCATCCGGCTTGCGATTGACAATGCCACGCGCCTTGCCGGTCAGCCGGAAGGTCAGATCGCCAAAGGTTTTCACCCCTTCCACCACCGCGTCATAGTCGCGGCTGGCGGTATAGCTGCCCATGGCCGGCAGGGACGAGGTCAGCACGACATTCATGAAATAGCCTGAGCGCGGCCAGCGCGGATTGTCAAACTGATCGAATACCAGTTTGCCACGCACCCCGGCGTAGCTGTGGTTGATCGTGCCGCTCAACAGGGCGGAGTCGCCCAGTGACAGATAGCTTTCCACCCGAGAATCAAACAGCCCCAGTCGCAATTCACCATAACGGCCCAGCACCGTACCGACATCCGCATTGAACATGGTGATATCGTTGCTCACTTCGGCATATTTGATGTGATTGTCATCATAGAACGACAGCGGCTGCTGGTGATAACTGAGCGATGCCGCCGCAAACAAGGGGCTGTCATACGACCATGGCTGGTACAACTCGGTCTTGAACAGCTTGTCCTTGCCGATGACCATCTCGTTCCGCCATGAGCCACCGGCCGGATTCAGCCAGTTACGCTGGTGGGAAGCCAGGAAGCTGAAGTTGGAATCGCCCGGCGTCGAGCTATTGAGGCTCAGGCCGAAATGAACCGTATTGGGGCCAATATTCTTTTCCAGTGGCATCACGGTCATGATGTTGCGACCATTGCGCGCATCGATGGCGTAGCTGAGCTGGTCGTAATCACCCGCAGCAAACAGCGCACGCAGCTTTTCGCGCACAGCATCAACCGTCTCCCCTCCCTTCATGTTCGCCACGCTGCTGGCCAGACCATCCGCATTGACAAAGCGACTATCTGATTTGACCTGGATATCATCCACCACAGGATAGGCCGGCAGCTTCAAGCGCTCGCGCCATGCGGCATAGCGCTCGGCGCTCACCGAAAAGCGGCGCAGTGCCTGCTCCTGAGCCATCGCCGCCGCATTGCCACGCTGGATGATGGCCTGATTTTCCACGAAATCGGCCGCACCATAGCCATTCAGGTCCGGCCGGATCAGCACATCCTCCGGTTGCAGCAAGGCCATCTGCTCCCTGACATTACGGCTGACCATCAGGTTGGTGGTCTGCGCCACCACATCAAACAGGCTGTTGATCTGGTCCTTGCTTAAAGGCGGCGTGCCGACATCCACCACAATCAGGTGCTGTGCACATTGCCGGGCATCCTGAATCGGCAGATTACGTGCCAGACCACCATCCACCAGCAACCGGCCATCGGTTTCCACCAGATCGAACAAACCGGGCACGGCCATGCTGGCCCGCAAGGCCTGGGCCAGCGGCCCCTTGTCGAACACCACCGCCTCACCATTGGCCAGATCTGTGGCCACGGCACGGAAAGGAATCGGCAGTTTCTCGAAGCTATCCAGCTGGCGGTCACGGGTCAGCTTGCGGATGAACATCTCGATTTCCTGCGAGTTGATGGCACTGCGCGGCACACGCAGCTGCCCGTTCTGCAGGCCGAAGGTCACATCGAGATAGTTTTTGTAATCATCACGCTTCTTGTCATAGGGAATGTCAGTCCGCGGCAGGCGCCCGGACAGCATCTGATCCCAGTTGGCATCACGAAAATCCGCTGCCATCTGATCCAGATCCAGGCCATTGGCATACATGCCACCTACCAGGGCCCCTGCGCTGGTGCCGGCAATGCAGCGGATGGGGATGTGCAGGCGCTGCAACTCCCGCAGCACCCCCAGGTGGGCAAATCCACGCGCCCCGCCACCGCCCAGCACCACGCCCACGCCTTCATCCGCAGCCAGTTCGAATGCACCGGCCTGCGGCGCAGCAAACAAGATGGGCAGCGCCAGAATCAGCAGTTTCAGCGAAATTTTCAAAATTCTTTTTGTAGCAGGATGCATATTCAGTAAAAAACGGAAATTTACTATTTCACCTAAGCTGCACGGTGACGTAAGATATAGTGTCATACATTCGACAAAACATAGAGCCCAATAAAGCTTAAGGCACAATGTTCGATTTTAAATCTCTGGTCAGTTCCCTGCTCACTAAAAACTCCCTGGCAACCGGTATCGCCCAATCGGCGACCATGCTGGTGAGGGATTTGCCGCAGGCGGAATACTTTACTGCCCTGGTTGAAATCATCAAGGCCGTCTCCAAGATAAACGCGGATACCGATATCCCGTTGAAGGAGCGCATCAAGACCCTGGTCTATGTCGATGACAAGGCCCACAACATTCATCACCAGCTGTGCCAGGACTTTCTGGCCGCCGTGCCCGGCAGTAAAAACTATCTCCCGACCATTCTGGCCTTCTGGCACGAACTGGCCAATGCCTACCAGATTTGCCTGCGCCTGTATCAGGCCGCACCCAACAATGCCATGGAAGCCGATATCCGGCTGATCACCGCTCGCGGCCTGCATCACCAGATGCGGCTGATCGCCTGGAATTCGCTGCGCTATCTCAAACCGGAAGGCTCGGTCTGGCAACAAGGCTTCCGCTTCTACATGCAGGCGGAAGATGCCGGCGTTGCCCGCACCCCGCTGATGCTGTACCCCGATTCCACGGTGGAAGTCAGCTGTGAACAGCTGTTGTTACAGGGCTGCATGCTGTACCTGGCGCAGACCGACAATATGTTGCACCGCGAAATCATTGCCGTCGACCAGATGATGATGCCGCTCAGCCAGGGCATCCGCCTGGAAAAACAGCCGCCAGCGCAAGAACCGGTCTTCGTCATCAACCTGAGCATGCCGGAGCACCCGCAGCCACTGCTGCGCGGCATGGCCGGCAAATGGATGCGCTATTGGTCCACCAGCGACCTTACCAGCCGTCTGGCCGACCTGATGTTCGACCTGGAGCGCGCCATTCCCGCCTCGCTCAGGGCACTGGAGGCCAAACTGGAGCGCGAAGAATGGCTGGCCTTGTGCGAAAAGCTTGCCATCCGCTGGTCGGATGATGGCGGCAAGTCACTGCGCAAATCCGAGCGCTCGCTGCACAGCTCCAACGCCCAGGTGACCATCGGCTTCGAACGGGTGGCCTTTACCGTCAAGATTCAGGACATCGAAAACAACCAGGACACGCCTTCCCAGGAATGGAAAGTCAACGACATCAGCAGCAGCGGCATGGGGCTGACTTTCGTTGGCAAGAGTCTGGAACAGCTGGCCATCGGCCGTCTGATACTGGTAAAAACCGAGAGCCATCCCTTGTTGCTGGGTGCCATTCGGCGCATCCTGCGCCAGCAGAATGGTACCAAGGTCGGCATCGAAATCCTGGGACAGAGTCCGGTCGGGGTATCCTTGAGCGACCCCGCCGGCAATCGTGACCAGCCGGTCACCGCCATTTACATTACCCAACCGAACTCGCGCAAGAGCCAGCGCTGGTTCCTGATGCCCAAGCATCTGGCCGAGCCTGGGCGTGAGCAGGTCCTCACGGCACAGGGCAAGTCCTATCTGATTCGCCTGAAAAATCCGCAGCAGGAATTCGAGGATTGCAGCAATAGCGATTTCGACACCCTGTCCAAGGTAGACTGACAGCCAAGCCATGCAGCCCGCCCCGGCTGCCAGCGCCGCGCTTCTCGGCACACCACAGACAAAAACGCCCGCAATCGCGGGCGTTTTGGCGTGCAGCAGGCAGAGCCTTACAGTACTTCGATAATACCCGCCGCACCCATGCCGGTACCGATACACATGGTGACCATGCCATAGCCTTGCTGACCGGCATTGCGCATGCCATGCACCAGCGTGGCAGTACGGATGGCACCCGTCGCCCCCAGCGGGTGACCCAGCGCAATGGCCCCGCCATGCGGGTTGATCTTGCTGGTATCCAGCTCCAGATCACGGGTCACTGCCAGCGCCTGTGCGGCAAAGGCTTCGTTGAGCTCAATCCACTTCAGCTCATCCTGGGTGATGCCGGCTTGCTGGCAAGCGGCCGGAATGGCTTCCTTGGGGCCAATACCCATGATTTCCGGCGGCACACCCTTCACGGCAAAGGTCACGTAGCGCGCCAGCGGCACCAGGTTGAACTCCTTGAGCACGCGCTGGGATACCAGAATCACGGCACCGGCACCGTCGGACATTTGCGAAGAGTTACCGGCAGTCACCGAACCCTTGGCATCGAACACGGTTTTCAGCTTGGCCAGGCCTTCCAGCGTGGTCTCGCGACGCGGACCTTCGTCGGTATCCAGCAGCTTGGTCTTGCTGATGACTTCACCGGTTTCCAGGTTCGGCGTGCGATAGGTGACCTCCAGCGGGGTGATTTCGCTCTTGAAGGCACCGGAATCGATGGCGGCAATGGCACGGCGATGCGACTCGACGGCAAAAGCGTCCTGGTCTTCACGCGATACGCCCCACTGCTGGGCCACTTTTTCCGCCGTCAGACCCATGCCATAGGCGATGGCAAAGTTTTCATCCTTGGCGAAGATTTCCGGGTTCAGCGACACCTTGTTACCCATCATCGGCACCAGCGACATCGACTCGGCACCGGCCGCAATCACCACGTCAGCCTCACCCAGACGGATGCGGTCAGCCGCCATCTGCACGGCGTTGATACCGGACGAGCAGTAACGGTTGATGGTGATGCCACCCACGGTATTGGGCAGACCTGCCAGCAATACGCCGATACGCGCCATGTTCAGGCCCTGCTCCGCTTCCGGGAAAGCGCAACCCACCACGCAGTCGGAAATCAGCTTGGGATCCAGTGTCGGCACCTGGGCCAGCGCGCCGGTAATCACATGCGCCAGCATGTCATCCGGGCGCACATGGCGCATCATGCCACGCGGTGCTTTGCCCACCGGGGTACGGGTGGCAGCGACGATATAGGCTTCCTGTACTTGCTTAACCATTTTTTCAATCTCCTGGCAGCCGACGGCTCCGCCCCTCGCGGCCGTCGGACTGATGCATTGTTTCGTATTAGTTGCGCAGCGGTTTGCCGGTGGTGAGCATATTGGCAATGCGGTCCTGGGTTTTGGAATTTTGCAGCAGGGTCATGAAGGCCTTGCGTTCCAGATCCAGAATCCACTGCTCGTTCACCAGCGTACCGGCCTCAACATCACCACCGGTCATGACGTCGGCGATTTGCGAAGCAATGAAGAAGTCATGCTGGGAGATGAAGTGCCCTTCCAGCATATTGATCAGCGAGCCCTTGATCGAGGCGGCACCAGAACGGCCAGCCACCGGGAAGCCCTTCACTTTCAGCGGCGGACGATAGCCGGATTCGGCCATGGCCAGCGCTTGTTGCTTGGCGACATACAGCAGCTCGTAGGCATTGAATACCACCGGGTCACCCTTGCGGAAGAAACCGATTTCCTGCGCTTCCTGACCGCTGGTGGCGACCTTGGCGGTGGCAACGGCCATGAAGTAATCCTTCAGCGCGGCCAGCACATCGCCCTTGGCTTCCTGTGCGGCACGCAGGGCAAACTCCTTGCAACCACCACCGCCCGGCAGCAGGCCAACACCCACTTCCACCAGACCGACATAGGATTCCAGTGCGGCCACGGTCTTGTCGCAGTGCATGGCAAACTCGCAGCCACCGCCGAAGACATAGCCCTGGGTTGCCGCCACGGTAGGCACCTGGCTGTAACGCAGGCGCATCGAGGTGTCCTGGAAGCGGCGCACGGTCGCGTCAATGGCCGCCCAGTCGCCGGTCATGAAGGCCGGCAACATGGATTGCAGGTCGGCACCAACCGAGAACGGCTCTTCGGTCTGCCAGATCACCAGACCCTTGAAACGGTCTTCGGCAATATCCAGCGACTTGTTCAGGCCATCAATCACCTCCGGACCAATGGCATGTGCCTTGGACTTGAAGGACACCACCAGAATGTCGTCGCCGGTAGTGAAGGCACGCACGCCATCGTTTTCGAAGACGGTTTCGCCCAGCGGGGCAACAGCCTCGCCCAATACGCGGGCCGGAGCCAGTTGACGCTGATACACGTCCAGCGTGGAGCGACCGATCAGAGTCTGCCCGGCAGCATTGTAGGAGCCATTGGCAAAATGCACGCCGGCACGGTCAGCCTGCAAGGCCCAGTCCGGCAAAGCAGCCGCGGACAAGGTCTTGCCCGCCTTGATGTCTTCATCAATCCACTGTGCCAGCTGTTGCCAGCCGGCAGCCTGCCAGGTTTCAAACGGGCCGACCGACCAGCCAAAACCCCAGCGAATGGCAAAGTCCACATCACGGGCGCAATTGGCAATATCAGCCAGGTGGTAGGAAATGTAATGGAACACATCGCGGAAGCAGGCCCACAGGAACTGCGCCTGCGGATGTTCGCTGGCACGCAGCTGACGGAATTTTTCCGCCGGATCGGCAATCTTCAGGATGTCCTTGACCGCGTCATCACCCTTCTGCCCGGCACCAACGTATTCTCCGCTAGCCGCGTCGAAGACGAACATTTTCTTGCCGTCTTTCTTGTAGATGCCCACCTTGCTCTTGGCACCCAATGCACCGGCGGCAATCAGCTTCTGCAGCCATTCCGGCGACTTGAACAGGCCATGCCACGGATCGCCCGGCAGGGTGTCATCCATGGTTTTCACCACATGCGAGAAGGTATCCAGACCCACCACGTCCGCCGTGCGGAAGGTGGCGGATTTGGGACGACCGAGGCGCGGGCCGGTCAGGTCGTCGACAATATCAAAGCGGATGCCGAATTTTTCGGCATTGGCAATGGTCGCCAGCATGGAGAACACACCGATGCGGTTGGCGACAAAGTTGGGGGTATCCTTGGCACGGACCACACCCTTGCCCAGGGTGGTGACCAGGAAACGCTCCAGATTATCCAGAATGCCCGCATCCGACGTTACGCACGGGATGATCTCGACCAGATGCATGTAACGCGGCGGGTTGAAGAAGTGCACGCCGCAGAAGCGCGGACGCACCGAATCAGGACAGCTCTCGGCCAGCTTGTTGATCGACAGACCGGAGGTGTTGGTAGCGAAAATGGTGTGCTCGCCCAGGTGCGGCGCCACTTTGTGATACAGGTCTGCCTTCCAGTCCATGCGCTCGGCAATGGCTTCGATGACGATATCGCAGTCTTTCAGCAGATGCAGATGGTCTTCGTAATTGGCCGGCTCGATATAGCCCACGGCATCCTTGTTGGACAACGGCGACGGCTTGAGCTTTTTCAGGCCATCCAGCGCCTTGAGCACGATGCCGTTTTTATTACCTTCTTTGGCCGGCAGGTCGAACAGAATGGTCGGCACCTTGGCATTGACCAGATGCGCGGCAATCTGCGCACCCATCACGCCAGCACCCAGTACCGCCACCTTGCGTACGTTGAACTTGGTTTGAGACATGGTTTCCTCGTTATGTTGAAACTCATCAATCATGGGGCAGGCCCCTCATGCCTGCCTTGCTGTCGGGTCATGGCAAAACAAACCGCCATGACCCTGCCACGCCTCTAAACCTTGATTATCCGTTTAGAAGCTGTAGTTGTACTGCAGACCAATAAACTGCAGATTGGTCTTGTAAGAACCCTTAGTGGTTTCGCCATTACCGGTACATGTGGTCGACGTGGTCGTGCAGTTGTCGGTGTAGTTGATATTGGCATTCTTGAAGAACACATAAGAATAGGCAAAATCAATCGATGATTGCTTGCTGAGCTTGTAGTTGGCACCGAAAGACAACCAGTAGCGGTCGCTATCCGGCAAGGCCGGATGGGTTTCGTCTGCATTCTTGACTGGAGACTGATCCCAGGCGACGCCGCTACGCAGCAACAGATTGTCGCTGTAATGGTAATTGGCGCCCAGCGACAGCTTGTAGGTATCACGCCAGCCTTGCTTGATCACCAGATCACCCTCACCCGGCTGACTGAACTTGATATCAATCTGGTCGAGGCGAGAATGGCGGGTCCAGGTCAGGTCGGCCATCAAGTCAACCTTGTCATTCAGCTTGTGAAAGCCATTGACCGAAATGGACTCCGGGGTATCCACGGTTACCGTGCCATCAGAATTTACGTGATGGAAGTTGTTTTGAATGATGGACGCAAACGAACCGGCCGCGCTCAAATCCCAGAACGCCTGCCCATCAAGCTTTTGACGGATATTGGAACGATAGGCCACACCGAAGCGGGTAGCATCATTCAGCTGGTACATATAGCCCAAGTTGAAACCATAACCCCAGCCATCGGCACTCAAGGCAGCATGGCCATCACCACTGTGAGGCACACCTGTCAGATCAACCGCCTTGGACAAATATGCCTTCATATACTGAGCCGACACACCAAAGCCAAAGGCATGGTGGTCATCCAGCTTGTAGGACACCGAAGGATTGAAGTTCAGCGTTTCCAGCTTGATGCTTTCCAGCGAATAGCGGCCCGCCCAGGTTTCGCCATAATTCAGTTCTGCACCAAATGGGACGAACACCCCCAGACCAACCGTCCATTTATCGTTGATCTGATGCGTTGCATAGAAGGACGGAGCAAGCACATAGTCCGGCGCATAGCCACTAGCACTGCCACCGCCAGTGGAGGTTCCGGAATGTGTCTTGGAACCATTGTCAGTGTAGCTGGAATCCGGCACCACCAGAGTCAGACCACCGGAGAAATTGGTGCCAGTCAAACGCGACATGCCAGCCGGGTTGTAAAAAATGGTTGATGCATCAGCAGCTTCTGCGCTGTTGGCAAATGCTGTGCCTTGAGCGGAAACGCTTTGCGAGCCGAAGTGGTAACCGGAAGCCAGTGCTGTGGAAGAGAACGCCCCGACGGCAACTCCCATGAGCATCACGGATTGGCTGAGGTGCTTGAGTTTCATGTTATCCCTCTCTGCGAATATATCTGTATGTAGTCCTAGTCGCTTTTTATGTCCGTATTGCTACGGATCATTTTGGATACTACCAGAGAATTAGAGCATGTCCACCAAAATAAGAGCGTTTGTTCCAAACGATCGTTTCACACAACAAACAAGCAACAAAAAGCATTAAACTCAAGCAACTTCTGCCAAATTACGCGATTTACCATCCATATCCACAGCAACAAATGTTGCAATCACCTCTGTCACGAACACCAGTTCGCCATCCAGCCTTTCCGCCTCCACGGCAATCTTCAGCGTGACCGACTTTTGCCCCACACGCAGCCTTTCCACATAAAGATTGACCACATCCCCCAATAAAATGGGGTGGGTAAACTGGAATGCATTTACCGCCACTGTCGCCACCGGACCACGCGCCAGGCGCTCGGCATCCAGGCTGCCGGCCAGATCGATCTGTCCCATCAACCAGCCGGCCTGCACCTTGCCATAGGCATTGGTGGCCGTCGGCAGGGCACGCACCCGCAAAGTGGGAAAACGCTGTGTATTGCTATCCATGTGGCGCTCCTGGTGATCGCTCAGCAAAGAAGCCGCCTGGCAGCTTCTTGACTGAACGGCCGGACGCAAGCATCCGGCACTTCATTCAGTGTAGAGAATGGATTCAGAAAATGTGACGCTGCAACAGCGCATCGTCATGACGCTCCAGGGCCATGTCGAAATCATCCACCATGATGACATCACGCTTGAGCTTGCGGGCCCTGGCCACGGCATCGAATTCGGCCTGGGTGACCAGACCGGCCTGCAAAGCTTCTTGCAAACGCTCCCTGGCGGTAATCGTGCGGAACTTGCCTTCACGCGCCAGCTTGCGCAGCTTCTGCTCCACCGGCTCAGTAGCCAGAATCGCCGTCAGCGCATGCTGCAGCACACCCACCGCATCTTCCTCGGAAGGCGGCACATACATGCCACGCGTCAGCCGCTCGCGCATACCGCCCGGCTCCATCATGGCGCGGGCCACCTTGGTGCCAATACGGTCGGAAGCAGGCTTGAGCGTGAGGCCCCACGGGAAGATGATCTTGCGCAGCACCCAGGCCAGACCACGGCTCGGCAGGTTGGCCAGAAAACCATCCATGGCCGTCTGCAAATCGAACAGCGCGTTTTCCACTGCCCAGCGCAGCACGGCCAGATCTTGCTTCTGCGCACCTTCGCGCTCGAAACGCTTGAGGCAGGCAGTGGCGATATACAGATTGGACAACATGTCACCCAGACGGGCCGACAACTTTTCGCGGAATTTCAGCGAACCACCCAGGCTGAACATGGCCATGTCAGACAGCAAGGCAAAGGCACTGGAGAAACGGGTGATCTGCTTGTAATAGCGCGCCGTCTCGCCGCCACGCGGCGCGCCGGCAAAGCGTGCGCCGGTCAGGCCCAGCCACAGCGAACGGAACACATTGCTGATCACGAAGTTGATGTGACCGGTAATGGCACGATCAAACTCGGCGCCATCATTGGCCATGGCGGCCTTCATTTCACGCAGCACAAAGGGATGGCAGCGAATGGCGCCCTGGCCATAAATAATCATGGAGCGCGTCAGGATATTGGCGCCTTCCACGGTAATACCGATGGGAATGGACTGATAGGCACGCGCCAGGTAATTGCGCGGACCCAGTACCACCGCCTTGCCGCCATGGATGTCCATTGCGTCATTGATGGTTTTGCGCATGCGCTCGGTGTTGTGATACTTCAGCACAGCGGACAGCACGGACGGCTTTTCACCCATGTCCAGACCGGTCAGCGCCAGGTCCTGCGAGGCTTCCATCTGATAGGTGTAGCCACCGATGCGTGCCATGGCTTCGTCCACCCCTTCGAACTTGCCGATGGGCAGGCCAAACTGGTCACGAATGCGGGCATAGGCACCCGTGGTGAAGGTGGTCACCTTGCCGCAGGCCACCGACATTGCCGGCAGGGAAATGCAGCGACCCACCGACAGGCACTCCACCAGCATGCGCCAGCCCTGACCGGCGAATTCACGACCACCGATGATCCATTCCAGCGGGATGAACACATCCTTGCCCCAGGTCGGGCCATTCATGAACGCGGCACCGCCCGGGAAGTGACGACGGCCAATGCACACCCCTTCATGCTCGGTGGGCACCAGCGCGCAGGTGATGCCGATTTCTTCCTTGTCACCCAGCAGGTGATCAGGGTCGTACATCTTGAATGCCAGACCCAGAATGGTGGCCACCGGCGCCAGGGTGATCCAGCGCTTTTCCCAGCTGACGCGCAGGCCCAGCACGTTTTCATGGCGCTCGCCACTACGCGGGTCGGTATAGCTACCCCGGCAGACAATGCCATAGTCAGGAATGCTGCCCGCATCGGAACCGGCATACGGGCTGGTCAGGGCAAAGCATGGTACCTCGACACCCTTGGCCAGTCGCGGCAGGTAGTAGTCTTTTTGTGCTTCGGTGCCATAGTGCTGCAGCAATTCGCCCGGTCCGAGCGAGTTGGGCACCATCACCGACACGGCAGCAGAACCACCGCGGGTGGCGATTTTGGTGACCACCTTGGCGTGGGCATAGTTGGAGAATTCCAGACCGCCATATTTCTTTTTGACAATCATGCCCAGGAAGCCATTGTCCTTGATGAACTGCCATACTTCAGGCGGCAAGTCCTTCAATTCGTGGGTGATCTTCCAGTCATCGATCATCGAGCACAGTTGCTCGGTGGGGCCATCCAGAAAGGCTTGTTCTTCCGCACTCAGCTTGGCATCCGGAAAGGACAGCAGGCGCTGGTAATCCGGCTTGCCGGAAAACAGGTCACGGTCCCACCATACGGTGCCGGCATTGATCGCCTCTTGCTCGGTTTGCGACATCGCCGGGGTGATTTTCTTGAACACCCCGAATACCGGTCCGGTAAACAGTGCGCGACGCAGCGGCACGATATTCAGCACCGCCGCCAGCACGGCGAAAACGCCCCAGGCGGCAGCCGACACCGGGCAGCCAAAAGCGAATTGCAGAGCAGCCAGCCAGGCCGCCAGCACCACGGTCCACGCCAGAACCGGCGCGCGATAATACGCCAACGCACCAATCAGTGCGATGAGAAGAACAGCAGCTAACATTGTGATTTACCCTCGTGTTGACCCTGCTTAACCTTCGACAGGCGAGACCAACCCGGCAACCACAAACGGCACAAGATACTTCACAATCATGTCGGGATCCCGCGCGGTAACGATCTGGCTGCGAGTGAAAATCTTCAGCACATCATTACCGGCAAAGGCATTGAACATGACACTGAATGCGAAGTGCATCCGCCAGGCCAACTCTTCAACCCCAAGCTGCGGCAGCGCATGATGAAAGGCGCGCGAATAGCGTTGCACGAACACACTGTATTGCTGCGAGATGGTTTCGCGCAGCAGGCGGTGGTTTTCCACCAGCGTGCGCGACAGAAGTCTGACAAACAGGGCCCCGCCCCTCGCAGGGTCCTTGG
Organism: Aquitalea magnusonii; assembly: GCF_003202035.1. Classification (GTDB taxonomy): domain Bacteria; phylum Pseudomonadota; class Gammaproteobacteria; order Burkholderiales; family Chromobacteriaceae; genus Aquitalea; species Aquitalea magnusonii. The sequence continues at coordinate 209,067 of NZ_QJKC01000002.1, forward strand.
ACAGCGCCAGACACGGACGGATGAATGTCGTGACCAGGCTTTCCACTGACAGCTTCTCTTCTCTTGTCTCCAGCTCATCCAGCTCTGCCAGGCAGGACGCAATCAAGGGCGCCAGCCTGCGCATGAACACGGCTTCAAACAGTGCATCCTTTGAGCCGAAGTGATAATTCACTGCGGCCAGGTTGACTTCGGCCTGCTGAGTAATCATGCGAAGCGAGGTAGCCTCGAAACCGTGCTCCACGAACAGCCGCTCGGAAACGTCCAGAATTCGCGTTGCCGTATCCGGGCGGCTGGCTTCCATGTTCTCTTGTGCCTTTTTTGTACTTGCAGGGTATTTGGTCTTGTCCATCTCAGCTTTCGAACAAGCGTTTCAAACTTACGTTTTAATTTGATCAGTGTCAAGAAAATCATCCGCTCCGTCACTGTGGATTTTCTCGCCACCATCGCGAAAACGGCAGTCTAAGTCTAGACTGCCGTTCGTTTGAATGAAACGCAGGGTTTATTGTTTAGTCAAGCCCACGTGCCAGATCGGCCTGCAGGTCGGCAATATTTTCCAGACCTACCGCGACACGAATCAAACCCTCTTCGATGCCGGCTTTCAGCCTGACCTCAGGGGCGACACGCGCATGGGTGGTCGATGCCGGGTGGGTAATTGTACTCTTTACATCGCCCAGATTGGCAGTACGCGAGATCAGTTGCACGCCATCCACCAACTTCCAGGCAGCAGCACGCCCTCCCTTAACCACGAAGGACACCACGGCCCCGCCGCCACGCTGCTGACGGGTAGCCAGCGCATGCTGGGGATGGCTGGCCAGACCGGGGTAATACACACGCTCGACCGCCGGGTGCGCTTCCAGCCACTGCGCCAGTTGCAGGGCATTGGCGCTGTGTTTTTCCATGCGCAGCGACAGCGTCTCCAGGCCGGACAGCAGCACCCAGGCATTGAACGGCGCCAGGGTCGGACCGGCAGTGCGCACATGCAGATAAACCTGCTCCACCAGGGCATGACTGCCCACTACCGCTCCCCCCATCACCCGGCCATGACCGTCCAGATACTTGGTGGCCGAGTGCATCACCAGATCAGCACCCAGCTTGAGCGGCTGCTGCAGCGCCGGCGAACAGAAACTGTTATCCACCACCAGCAAGGCATCATGCTGGTGAGCAATGGCCGCCACTGCGGCGATATCGGCGATTTCGGTCAGCGGATTGGAGGGGGTTTCCAAAAAGAACAGCTTGCTGTTCGGCTTGACCGCAGCCTCCCAGGCCGCCAGATCGGTCGCATTGACAAAGGTGGTTTCCACGCCGAACTTTGCCAGCAAGCCGGCAAACAGATTGGTGGTGGAGCCAAACAGGCTTTGCGAGGAAACGATATGATCGCCCGCCTTGAGCAGGCTCATCATGATGGCCTGGATGGCCGCCATGCCGGTGGCGGTGGCGATGGCGCGTTCGCCGCCCTCCATCAGCGCCAGCCGCTGCTGGAAGGCAGTGACCGTGGGATTGGTGAAACGGGAATAGGTATAGCCTTCGATTTCGCCCATGAACATGGCGGCAGCCTGCGCGGCCGATTCATAGCAAAAGCTGGAAGTAAGGTGCAGCGCCTGGCTGTGCTCGCGATAGTCGCTGCTTTCACGACCGCCACGGATCGCCAGCGTCTCGGCGTGGTATTGTTCCGGGGTATTTTCAACTGACATGATGATTCTCGGGTCTTGTTATCGGCTGCGGGTCACCATGACCGGCCACCGCCTTGTGCTGACTATATTGCCTGATCGCCCGCCATTATTTAAATGAAATTGCGGCATATGGATGTCTGCTGCCGACGCTATGCGCGGCAGGCACAAAGCAAAAAACCGGCCGCAGCCGGTTTTTTGCCTGGCCTGACTTACATCAGGTTCTGTTCTGCCACATTCAGGTTCAAATCGATCATCTGCGTGCTGACCGGATTTTCATCCTTCTTGCCGCCATCGCCACGCGCACATTCAATCGCATCCAGGTAGGCTGCGGTAATGTCGCCAGTGATGTACCGACCATCGAAGCAGGAAGTTTCAAACTCGTGCAGCTTGGGATTGACCGAGTGCACTGCTTCTTGCAGGGCAGCCAGATCCTGGTAGATCACGGCGTCGGCACCAATCTCTTCGGCGATTTCCTGCTCGGTACGGCCGGTGGCCAGCAATTCGGCACGGGTCGGCATGTCGATGCCGTAGACATTGGGAAAGCGTACCGCCGGCGCAGCCGAAGCAAAGTAGACCTTGCGCGCACCGGCATCCCGCGCCATTTGCACGATTTCCTTGGAAGTAGTGCCGCGCACGATGGAGTCATCCACCAGCAAGACATTACGGTCCTTGAATTCGCAGGCCACCGGGTTGAGCTTCTGCCGTACCGATTTCTTGCGCACGGCCTGGCCCGGCATGATGAAAGTGCGGCCGATGTAGCGGTTCTTGATAAAGCCTTCGCGATACGGCAGACCCAGACTATTGGCCAGGGCCAGTGCACTGGGGCGGCTGGTATCCGGGATCGGCATCACCACATCGATATCCAGCGCAGGCAGCACGCGACGGATTTTCTCACCCAGCTTCTCACCCATCACAATGCGCGACTGGTAAACCGAGGCGCCGTCGATCACCGAATCCGGGCGGGCAAAGTAAACATATTCGAACAGGCAGGGCGCATGACGCACTTCCTTGGCGCAGGGACGGGCGTGGAAATCGCCATCAAAGCTGACGAACACTCCTTCACCCGGCTCGACATCGCGCAGGATGCTGAAACCGGAGCAATCCAGTGCCACCGATTCGGACGCAAACATGTATTCGGTCTTGCCACTTCCCTGGGTACTGCCGATCACCAGCGGGCGGATGCCATTGGGATCGCGGAAGGCCACCAGGCCGTAACCGGCGATCAGCGCCACCACGGCGTAGGCGCCGCGCACGCGGCGATGCACAGCCTCGATGGCACCAAAGATGGCTTCCACGCTCAACTCGAAACCTTCCACCCGCGCCGCCAGCTCATGGGCAAACACATTGAGCAGCACTTCCGAGTCGGAGTTGGTGTTGATATGACGCAGGTCGTGACGGAACATGTCCGCCTTCAGCTCTTCGGTATTGGTCAGGTTGCCGTTATGCGCCAGCACGATGCCAAACGGCGAGTTGACATAGAAAGGCTGGGCTTCCGCCAGACTGGAAGCAGAGCCTGCCGTGGGATAACGCACATGGGCGATACCGGCATTGCCCATCAGCGAACGCATATTGCGGGTGCGGAACACATCGCGCACCATGCCGCTGCCCTTGTGCATGTGAAAGGTCTTGCCACTGGAAGTGACAATACCCGCCGCATCCTGTCCACGGTGCTGCAGCACTTGCAGTCCGTCATACAACAACTGGTTGACGGGAGACTGCCCTACCACGCCTAGGATTCCACACATTGCTCTACTCTCTCTTCCCAACTACCTGGATTTTCAGACAAAACATACAGCCAAAGAAAAAGGCGGAAATCTTGAAGTGAAGATATCAAGATATTCCGCCTGTTTCATCACACTATCCCGTGTAATGCAGGTTGTCTGCCAGCATCGCCGGCAGCCAGGGCCTTAATGACAAGGCCAATGATTCAAATGGAGCGGCCAATACCGCATTCCTCCACATAGGCTGGCGCGGCAGATCACTCAGACCGCCCACCAGCACCAGCACCGTGACCAGTACCAGCCCGCGAGCCAGACCAAACACGGCACCCATCAATCGGTTCAGACCACCCAGCCCGGTCGAGTCCAGCAAACTGGTCAGGGTGATGCGCAATAAAGCCGTGGCCAGCCACGACAGGAAAAACAGCAACACAAACGAGGCCACCAGGCGCAAACCCTGGCTGGGCAACTCGTTTGGCATGAAGGTGGCCAGCAGTGGCGACAATTCCTTGGCACACCAGAAGGCCAGCAACCAGGACCCCAGCGACAACACCTCGGCCACCAGGCCGCGCACCAGGGCCACCAGCACCGAACCCAGCACGATGGCTATCACAATGTAGTCAAAGACGGTCATCGGCGCTTACTTGTTGACAATGATGCCGGATACGCCGGCCTGCGACAGCTTGTGCAAGGCTGCTTCGGCTTCGGCACGCGAGGCAAACGGCCCCACCCGCACCCGGGTCACTTCACCCTTGCTGGTCTGTACCTTGCTGAAATGAGCGGACACGCCCAAGCCGGACAATTTGCTCTTGAGCGCGTCGGCCTTGGCCGGGTCAGACAAGGCCGCCAGCTGGATCACCGCCTTGCCACCGGCGCCATTATCCACTTTTTCCGGCTTGGACTCACTTTTCTTTGTGGCCGCACTGCCGGGAGCCGGCTCTTCGTCGAAGTGTCCCGCCAGAATGGCGGCAGGATCAGCCTGCTTGCGCTTGGGCTGCTCCGGCTTGCCAAGCGGTTTGCTGTCGGCCTTGGGCGGTTTTTCCACATGCGCCACCAGCGGCTTGGCTTCCGCCGGCTTGCTGGCGGTCTTTTTCTTTACCGGCTCATGCGCGGCAGGCTGACTGGCCGTTTCTGCCGGCTTGGGTTTGCTCGCTTGTACTGCGGCCACGGCGCCGACGGCAGCAACCGCGGCAACGGCCGGCGCGGCATGGCTGGCAGCGGCGGCCGGCCGGTCGGGCTCGACCGAAGCCAGATCGGCCGGCAACTGGGTCCCGGCCGGCTTGGCAGCCGGGGCAGAGGCGGCGGCCAGATGTGCTGCCGAGGCCTGCACCTTGCTGGCCAGCGGCGCGGAGCTGGCACCCGCTACGGTTTCTGCCGGCGGCAGGGCTGCATCAGCTGGCGTGCCGGAAGCCTCGCTGGCGATCTCCACCGACTCGGGGCGCATTTGCTGCTCGGGCAGGTGGCCAACGACATTCCACAGTACGCCGGTGGACACCGTGACCAGCACAATCGCCCCCACCAGGCGACGCCTGGCGCGCTTGCGCAACAGAATCAGTTCATCGTGAGCAGACAGAGCCATGCAATCCTCAAATTCGTTGCTGACGGGCTTCCATCACCTCGGCCACGGTGTGGAAAGAGCCGAAAACGGTAATTCTATCATTCTCACCCGCTGCCGATAAGGCAGCTTGCCAGGCCGAGGCCACATCCACAAAAGCCTGCACCTTGCCAATGCCCAATGCCTGCAGCCGTGCGGCAATGTCCGCCCCGCTCTGCCCGCGCGGCATGTCCAGCCCGGCGACGAACCAGCCGTCAAATTCGCCACGCGCCAGCTCGGCCACCGCCGGCAGATCCTTGTCCGCCAGCATGGAAAACACCGCGTAACGGTTTTCGGCAAACGGCAGCTGGCGCAGACTGGCCACCATGGCCTTGACCGCGTGCGGATTGTGGCCGACATCCAGCACCACCAGCGGACGGCCCGGCAAGACCTGGAAACGGCCAGGCCAGTCCACCTCGACCAAACCTTGCTTCAGCGCACCGATGCCGACCGGCAGGCGCTCATGCAGGCAGTCGAGCACCGCCAATGCCGCAGCGGCATTGCCCAGCTGATAGCCGCCGCGCAGGGCCGGCATCGGCAAGGCATGACGCCGTGAAGTTCCCATCTGGAAAGACCACTGGTTTTCCATGCGCTGGTAACTGTAATCCCGCCCGACCAGCTTGAGCTCGGCACCGATGGCAGCGGCATGATCCAGCAGACGCTGCGGCGGCTGCGGGTCTGCGCAGATGGCAGGCTTGCCAGGGCGATAGATGCCCGCCTTTTCAAAGCCGATGTCTTCGCGGTTATCTCCCAGAATGGCCGCGTGATCGATATCCACACTGACCACCACCGAGACGTCCGGTTCAAAGATATTGACTGCATCCAGCCGCCCGCCCAGACCGACCTCCATGATGGCCACATCGACCTGCTCTTCGACGAAGCTGTGCATGGCGCCCAGCGTGCCGAATTCGAAATAGGTCAGCGAGGTGTCACCACGCGCCGCATCGATGGCAGCAAAGCTCTGCATGATGCGCGCATCACTGACCGGCTGCAGATTGATGGCCACGCGCTCGTTGTAACGGAGGATGTGCGGCGAGGTATAACAGCCCACCTTGAAACCGGCACGCTGATACATGGTGGAGAGCATGGCACAGACCGAACCCTTGCCATTGGTACCTGCCACCATGATGACGGGGAAAGCCGGCTTCAGCCGCATGGCGTCCCAGACCTGGCGTACCCGGTCCAGCCCCATGTCGATGGCGCTGGCATGCAGGCCCTCGAGCCAGCCCAGCCATTCGTTCAGAGTTGTTTTTTGCGTCATGGATGCTCTACGACAGCAGACGGCTCAGTCGCCACGTCTGCATGAAACCACAGCAGATAAACCCGCAACTGCCGCAATGCTTGGGCTTCAGCACTATCCGGCAGCAACAGGCAGCTGTGACGACGGCCTGCAGCCGTCACATTGACAATAAGGAGAAACGGCGAGATGAAACAGTCGTCTCCGGGCACTACTTCAAGCGCGCAGCCGGCATAGTGCCAGTACATCCGGCCCAGCCCGTCCACCGCTATCGCTTGCAAGGGGCGGCGCCGCCACCAGCCATTGGCACGCAACGCCTGCCAGCCAAGCAGGCACTGCAAGGGCAGCAGCCACCATAAGTCCGCGACATAAACCAACACCAGCACGGCGGACAGCAACAACAGGCCGGACAACAAGCCCAGCCAGTAACGCGACGGGCGGATGCGCAGGGCAAATGGCGGTAGCAACTGGCGCGCGCGCATGACCGACGCGCTTACAGCTCGCTGGCCGGTGTATTGCTGATGTCGGCGTCGACGGTATCCAGCACGGTGGAGTGGATCTCCACGTCAAACCACTCCCAGAAGGCCTTCAGCGACATGTCCTTGGGCCACAGGTCTTCATCGTCATACCAGGAAGCCACTTCAATCTTGAACAATTGTTCGTACTGCTCGTCGATATGGGCAACCGCCTCTTCCGGCTCGTTGAATTCCGGCAGCAGGATCACCGTACAGTCGCTGCGCAGGCTATCCAGGGTCAAATCCACCATATCGTTGCCGGGCACGGCATTCAGCCAGTCCAGAAACGCTTGCTTGGGCTTGATCACAGCCACCGAGCGGTCAACAAAATACATGGCAATCCTTTCCATTCCGAGTTGGCGCGCATTGTAACCCAAGTCGGCAAGGGCCAGCACGCCGCATGCTACAATTGCGGCCATTGTCACCCGATTACAAGATGCCTCAATGTCATTGATTTCTGTTGAAAAGGCCTGCCTGGCGTTTGGCCACCACGCCCTGCTGGATAATGTGGATTTCTCACTGGAGCCGGGCGAAGTGGTCGGCCTGATCGGTCGCAACGGCGCAGGCAAGTCATCCCTGCTCAAGGGCATTGCCGGTGCCATCACCCTGGACGACGGACGTATCAACATCAAGGGCGATGTGCGCGTGGCCTACGTGGCGCAGGAACCGGAATTCAACCCGGAACAAACGGTATTTGAAGCGGTGGCCGAAGGATTGGGCGATCTGCAGGCACTGCTGAGCGAATACCATCACATCACCCAGCAGCTGACCCAGGCCGATGCCGACCACACCGCCGCACTGGCGCGCATGGAAACCCTGCAACATGAGCTGGAAGCCCGCGATGGCTGGCAGTTTGACGCGCTGATTGCCACCACGCTGTCCCATCTGGAACTCAAGCCCGACACGCTGATTCGCGAGCTGTCCGGCGGCTGGAAAAAACGGGTGGCGCTGGCCCGCGCACTGACCGCCAAACCGGAAGTGCTGCTGCTGGATGAACCGACCAACCATCTGGACGTTGCCGCCATCGAATGGCTGGAAGGGCTGCTCAAGAACTTTGCCGGCAGCGTATTGCTGATCACCCACGACCGGCGTTTTCTGGATAATGTGGCCACCCGCATCATCGAGCTGGACCGCGGCATCCTGCGCAGCTATCCGGGCAGTTTCTCTGCTTACCAGGTACGCAAGGCTGAAGAAATCGCCATCGAGGAAGAACAGAACCGCATTTTCGACAAGTTTCATGCCCAGGAAGAGGTATGGATACGCAAGGGCATCGAGGCGCGCCGTACCCGTAACGAAGGCCGCGTGCGCCGGCTGGAAGCCATCCGCCGCGAGCGCAGTGCCCGGCGCGAACGCGTGGGCCAGGTGAATTTCCAGCTGGACCCGGGCGAACGCTCCGGCAAGCTGGTGGCCGAACTGGAAGGCGTGAGCAAGGGCTTCGAAGGCCGCACGCTGATCAGGAATTTCACCACCCGCATCCTGCGGGGCGACAAGATCGGCCTGATCGGCCCCAACGGTGCCGGCAAGACCACCCTGCTCAAGCTGATCCTGGGCCAGCTGGAGGCCGACAGCGGCAGCATCAAGCAAGGCAGCAAGCTGGATATCGCCTACTTCGACCAGTTCCGCGAGCAGCTGGATGAGGACACCAGCGTGGCCGACATCATCAGCCAGGGCAATGACTTCGTCGAAATCGGCGGCGTCAAGAAGCATGTGATGAGCTATCTGGAAGACTTCCTGTTCTCGCCGCAGCGCGCGCGCAGCCCGGTGCGTTCGCTATCGGGTGGCGAGCGCAACCGTCTGCTGCTGGCGCGGCTGTTCACCCGACCGGCCAATGTGCTGGTGCTGGATGAACCCACCAACGATCTGGATATCGACACGCTGGAACTGCTGGAAGATGTCATCGCCCAATACTCCGGCACCGTATTCCTGGTCAGCCACGACCGCGCCTTCCTCGACAATGTGGTCACCCAGGTGATTGCCTTTGAAGGCGAGGGCCAGCTGGAAGAATATCCGGGCGGCTATCAGGACTGGATCGACACCCGTGCCCGCATGGCGGCGCTGAAACCGGCAGAAAGCAGCAAGCCGGCCGCAGCCCCCAGCGCTGCACCCGCGCGCCAGGACAAGCCCAAGGCCGGCCGCAGCAAGCTTTCCTACAATGAAGGTCGTGAGCTGGCGGCCTTGCCCGACGAGATCGCCGCGCTGGAAACCGAGCAAGCCACGCTCAACCAGCAATTGCTCGACCCGAATTGCTATCGTGACCACCCCAAGGACGCCATTGCCTGGCAGCAACGTATCGAAGCCATCGATGAACTGCTGCTGGAAAAACTGGCGCGCTGGGAAGAACTGGAGGCAAAACAGAAATGAGTATCCACCGGCCCACCCCGCCTTCGCCCGAACGTCGACATTTCCTCGGCGGTGCCCTGCTCGTTTCGCTGGCACTGTGGCTGAGTGCCTGCGGCACACCACCCCGCAAAACCAGCCAGCTGCGTCCCCATCCTTCACAGGACAAGACGCTGTCCGCGCTGAAAGCAGACGGAGCGGGCCGGGAAATTCTCATGTACACCCTGGGCCTGCTTGATCTGGACTACAAATTCGGCGGCGCCAACCCGGAAGCCGGGCTGGATTGCAGCGGCATGGTCAGCTACATCTACCAGAATGCTGTCGGGGTAAAACTGCCGCACAATGCCGCCCAGATCGCCAGCCTGGCCCGTCCCGTCAGCAATAGCCAGATGCAGGTGGGCGACCTGGTGTTCTTCAACACCATGAACCGCTCCTTCTCGCACATGGGCATTTACATCGGCGACAACAAGTTCGTGCATGCTCCGCGTACCAATAGCGCCATCCGCGTCGACCGGCTGGACAACAGCTACTTCGCGGCGCGCTACGAGGGCGCGCGTACGCTGTTTGCCTGAACATGCAAGCATCCTGGAGCAGCCGGCTGCAACGCAGCTGGCAGCAGCGCCCCATTCTGCATCGCGATGGCGTATCCCTGCAGGAAGCCTGGCTGCTGCGCAAGCTGCAGCAAGCACTGAATGGTGAGCGCCTGCAAATTGACGGCCTGTCACTGCTCAGCCGCGACAGCACCCTGCACCTGACCGCCCATCACCCCCTGGCCGCCCGACTGACCCTGCATTTCGATTTTTTGCCGGTGGACTGGAACAGCCGCCAGATCTGCTTGCGCTACCAGGTGCAGGGCGAGGCCATCTCCCCCTCCACCACCCGCCGCGTACTGGGCGGGCTGTTGCTGGGCGTGCTGGAAGGCGCATTCGGCCACAAGGCATTGCAGCAACTGGCCAAGCCGCTGGACTGGCTGACGCTGGAGCAGGATGTTGCCATGATCGACCTCTCCCGGCTGCCAGCGCTGCAACCATGGCTGGACTACCCCTTGCTGGGCAAGCCGCTGGCTGCACGCCTGACCATCAAGGCCATAGAGACCAGCCCCGGCCTGCTGCGCATCCGCCTTGGCCGTTCGCCAGCACCCGCAGACTGAAAACGCATGCTGATGCACAAGCACAACAAAAAACCCCGCCGCAGCGGGGTTTTTTCATATCAAGGCTAAAAAATCAGCCCTTGACGACCTTGGCAATGGCTTCGGCCACATACGGCAGGTTCTTGCTGTTCAGCGCGGCCAGGCAGATGCGGCCGGTGGATACCGCGTAGATGCCGAATTCGCTCTTCAGCACTTCCACTTGAGCTGCAGTCAGACCGGTGTAGGAGAACATGCCGCGTTGCTGGGCCACGAAGGAGAAGTCCTGCTCCACGCCCTGCGCCTTGATGGCTTCGACCAGACCGGTACGCATGGCGCGGATGCGGTCGCGCATGCCGGCCAGTTCGTCTTCCCACTGCTGGCGCAGCACAGGGCTGGACAGCACGGCAGCCACCATGGCGGCACCGTGGATCGGCGGGTTGGAGTAGTTGGTGCGGATCACGCGCTTCAGCTGCGACAGTACGCGGCCGGTTTCTTCCTTGCTGGCAGTCACGATGGACAGGGCGCCAACACGCTCGCCATACAGCGAGAAGCTCTTGGAGAAGGAGCTGGACACGAAGAATTGCAGACCGGAAGCGGAGAACAGACGCACGGCCACGGCGTCGGCATCGATGCCATCGGCAAAGCCCTGATACGCCATGTCGAGGAAGGGAACCAGACCCTGGGCGCGGCACACTTCCACCACTTCGGCCCACTGGGCGTCGGACAGATCGGCACCGGTCGGGTTGTGGCAGCAGGCGTGCAGCACGATGACCGAACCGGCAGCCAGGCTTTGCAGGAAGGACTTCATGCCGGCAAAGTCGACACCACGGGTGGCGGCGTCGTAGTACGGATAGTTTTCCACTTCGAAACCGGCAGACTCGAACAGCGCACGGTGGTTTTCCCACGACGGGTTGCTGATGTAAACCTTGGATTCCGGGTTCAGACGCTTGAGGAAGTCGGCACCGATCTTCAGTGCACCGGTACCACCCAGTGCCTGGGCGGTCACTACCTGGCCATTGCTGATCAGCGCGCTATCCGCACCGAACAGCAGGTTTTGCACGGCGCTGTCGTAAGCGGCCGGGCCTTCGATCGGCTGATAACCACGCGGCAGCATGGCATCAACACGGGCCTTTTCCGCGGCCTTGACGGCTGCCAGCAGCGGAATCTTGCCATTATCGTCGCTGTACACACCCACACCCAGGTTCACCTTGAAGGGACGGGTATCGGCGTTGAAAGCTTCGTTCAGGCCAAGAATCGGGTCGCGCGGGGCCAGTTCTACCGCGGCGAAGATCGAAGAGGTCATGCAGGGGCTCCATTTGCTTTGCAGAACAGCCGCAACCGGGGCGCTGACACAGGCAGCGGGCCGCGGCTGATTGATGAAAATCTTTGTCCGGGACAAAGTTTACCATCATCTGGCCGCTTGCTGCCGCCCCAGGCCGACAAAACAACAAGCTGCCAGCTGCTTACACACTGGCGGGACAAATGGCATATTCTGCAAGAGCAGGCAGACATCCGTGCCAAGGGCTGAACCATGCAGCAGCCTGCCCGGTCCTACCCCAGGCACAAACGCATATACCGGAGAGCGCTCATGAAAAAAGGCATTTTGCTGTTCTGGCCGTCCTTTATCATCGCCGTACTGGCCACCAGCGTGTTTTTCTCGATTTTCGATCCTGCCGAACTCACACTGCATGGCAATGCCCTGTTTGCCGACAAGCTGTCGGCCTATTCGGTATTTTTCCTGATCAGCTGGGCTTTCGGCGCACTGAACACCGCCATCGTGCTGGTACTGGAAAAATCCTCGCGCGACATCAATGGTTTCACCCCGCCACCGGTTCAACCGATGGATGAGGCAGAAGACCCGCTGCGCAACTGATAGTCACGCAGGCAAAAGGGCGACCCTGGTCGCCCTTGTTCATTGCCACACCGCGAAACATCATGCTGTCTGCGAGGCAGATGTCTGACACACCACAAAGTATTTGCGCACCGCCTGCACCACCTCGAACACGCCGATAAAGCCGGCAGGAATCACGGCCGCCTCGCCGGGCTTCACGTCCACCACCTTCCCGGCTTCATCATGCAGGCGCACCAGCCCCTCGATTACGCAGAAAAATTCATGCTTGTCAGCGGCAAAGTGAATGCGCCAGGCCCCTGGCTCACAAGCCCAGATGCCACAACTCAGCACCTCATCGGCGGTTTCGTAATGGGTCCAGGTATGGCGTTGCGGGTTCCCGGACAGCAAACGCTCCGGACGGGGCCGGTCTGTGACGGGATGGACTGATTTGCCAGAAAAATGGGTAATGTGGCTCATGCGCTTATGGGCGATAAAATCAACAAGACCGCTATTATGCGGGCCTGGTTTAGCGCATTCCAAGCCCGTCGACAAAACGGGATAGACATTCAAAGCCCGTCTTGCCACTTGATGGACGCATGCGTGCCATCACAGAAAGGCTTGTTGCTGGAGGCACCGCAGCGGCACAAGGTCATGCGTTCACGTACCGGGTAAGGCTTTCCCTGCTCCACCTCCAGCACGTCTGCCGCCTTGACCCATATGGCTGCAGAACAGCCCAACTGGGGATCTTCCAGCAAGTACAAGGACGGGGTATCCGGCTCCTTGCTGATTGGCTGCTGCGATTGCATATCCCACACTTTCAAGCGCCCTGCCGGACAATGTTCGGCCTCGCGTACCGCCAAGGCAATCGATTCTGCATCGGCTTGCTCCACCAAGTGCCAAATCTGGCCGCCGGCATCGCAAAAGCGGGCAAATGCACACAGCTTTTCGGCATCCGACAAGGCGACCACCGGCCCTTCTTGCAGCTCCGCCTGCTGCGCATATTCAGCCCGTGTTGCTGCCACGCGACCATCGAAACCAATACGCTGGTGGCTGCCATCACAGTAGGGTTTGTTGGCTGAGTGACCACAACGACACAGCGCGCTTCCCTCTTCCTTCAGCGGAAAGCTTTTCCCTTTGCGGTAGCTCCAGGATACACCTTGGGCGTCAGGCTGGATAAACAGTTGCGTGATTTGGCTTGCGCCGCTCACACGATAGGGTCCATCGACCATAACAGTAATTTTCAATGCTTTCATTGCCTGCTCCTGTGCGCTGATGAGCTAACCTTGCCGCATTATGTGACTGTCTGTTCGTTCAGTAATTGGGCCTTGTCGCAGGCAGAACAACGACTCTTCTGATGCATCCGCAGAAAAGCAGCCGGCGTAAAAAAAGCCGACCACCAGGGTCGGCTTTGTTGAAGTTGGTGTTGCAGCCTCAGGCAAATACCAGCTGCCCGTTGCGCGCCTCCACCATAATGGTGGCCTTGGGCGGATACTTGCCGGCCAGAATGCTCTTGGCCAGCGGGTTTTCCAGCTCGTTCTGGATGGCGCGCTTGAGCGGACGTGCGCCATATACCGGATCGAAGCCGGCCTCGGACAGCAGGGACAGGGCCTCTTCGCTGATTTGCAGGTTCAGCTCCAGCTTGGCCAGGCGGCTTTCCAGGCCCTTGAGCTGGATACGGGCAATCGCCTTGATATTCTTCTCGTCCAGACCGTGGAACACCACCACCTCATCAATACGGTTGATGAACTCGGGGCGGAAATGCGTTTTCACCTCGGCCATCACCGCCAGTTTGATCACCTGGTAGTCATCCGTCGCCATGGCCTGAATCTGCTGGCTACCCATATTGGAAGTCATCACCACCACCGTGTTCTTGAAGTCCACGGTACGGCCCTGGCCATCGGTCAGGCGGCCATCATCCAGCACTTGCAGCAGGATGTTGAACACATCCGGATGCGCTTTTTCCACCTCGTCCAGCAGAATCACGCTATACGGTTTGCGGCGCACCTGCTCGGTCAGATAACCACCCTCCTCATAGCCGACGTAGCCCGGAGGCGCACCGATCAGCCGCGCCACCGAGTGCTTCTCCATATACTCGGACATGTCGATGCGGATCAGATGCTCCTCGCTGTCGAACATGAAACCAGCCAGGGTCTTGCACAGCTCGGTCTTGCCCACCCCGGTCGGCCCCAGGAACAGGAAGGAACCATAAGGCTTGTTGGGGTCGGCCAGACCGGAGCGGGAGCGACGGATGGCATCGGCCACTGCACGTACCGCTTCGTCCTGCCCCACCACACGCTGGTGCAATACTTCTTCCATGCGCAGCAGTTTTTCCCGCTCACCGGTCAGCATTTTCGACACCGGAATACCGGTGGCGCGGCTGATGACTTCGGCAATTTCCTCGGCCCCTACCTGGGTGCGCAACAGGCGGTTGGGCTTGTTGTCGGCACCGGCATCGGCGGCTTCGGCCTCACGCAACTGGGCTTCCAGCTGTGGCAGCTTGCCGTATTGCAGCTCGGCCAGTTTCTGCCAGTCGCCCTTGCGCTTGAGGTCTTCCATCTCCACCTTGAGGCGGTCGATTTCTTCCTTGATGGTCTGGCTGCCTTGCGCTGCAGCTTTTTCGGCCTTCCAGATTTCTTCCATGTCGGCATATTCACGCTGCAGACGCTGGATTTCTTCCTCGATCAGTTGCAGACGCTTCTGGCTGGCTTCGTCGGTTTCCTTGTTGACCGCTTCGCGCTCGATCTTCAGCTGGATCAGGCGGCGATCCAGCTTGTCCATGGCTTCCGGCTTGGAATCCAGCTCCATCTTGATGCGGCTGGCTGCTTCATCGATCAGGTCGATGGCCTTGTCAGGCAGGAAACGGTCGGTGATATAGCGATGGGACAGCTCGGCCGCGGCCACGATGGCCGGGTCGGTGATGTCCACGCCATGGTGGATTTCGTACTTTTCCTGCAGACCGCGCAAGATGGCAATGGTGTCTTCCACCGTCGGCTCATTAACCAGCACCTTCTGGAAGCGGCGTTCCAGTGCGGCGTCCTTTTCGATGTACTTGCGGTATTCGTCCAGCGTGGTGGCGCCAATGCAATGCAGCTCGCCACGCGCCAGTGCCGGCTTGAGCATATTGCCGGCATCCATGGCACCTTCAGCCTTGCCCGCCCCGACCAGGGTATGGATTTCATCGATAAAGATCAGCGTCTGGCCGTCGTCCTTGGACAGGTCATTCAGCACGGCTTTCAGCCGTTCTTCGAATTCACCGCGGAACTTGGCACCAGCGATCAGCGCCGCCAGGTCCAGCACCAGCAGGCGCTTGTTCTTCAGGCTTTCCGGCACTTCGCCATTGACGATGCGCTGGGCCAGACCTTCCACGATGGCGGTCTTGCCCACGCCCGGCTCGCCGATCAGCACCGGGTTGTTCTTGGTACGGCGCAACAATACCTGGATGGCGCGGCGGATTTCATCATCACGGCCGATCACCGGATCCAGCTTGCCACTGCGCGCACGCTCGGTCAGGTCGGTGGTGTACTTTTTCAGCGCCTCACGCTGGCTTTCCGCGTCCTGGCTGCCCACGGTCTGGCCGCCACGCACCGCCTGAATGGCGGCCTGGATGGCATTGTGGTTGCCGCCATGCTCCTTGAGCAGACGGCCGGTTTCCCCCTTGTCCTGCGACAGGGCGGACAGGAAGGACTCGCTGGAGATGTATTCATCGCCCTGCTTGGTGGCGATCTTGTCGGTGACATTGAGCAGATTGCCCAGGTCGCGCGACACGGTGATTTCGCCATTGCCGCCCTGCACTTTCGGCAGGCGCTGGATGGCACTTTTCAATGCCAGCTTGAGGCCCGGCACATTGACGCCAGCACGGGCCAGCAGGCCGCCGATGCCGCTGTCGTTGTCGTCCATCATGGCCAGCAGCAGGTGCTGGGCTTCGATATAAGCGTTGTCTTCGGCCAGTGCCATGCTTTGTGCATCGCCCAGTGCCTGCTGGAATTTTGTGGTCAGTTTTTCGAATCTCATCAAAAAGCTCCTTCAAAACAAGATTGTGATCTGTTTGCAATTGCTGCCATTGCTACACATCCTGCCCGACCAGAAAATGCAGCGATTCGCTCAAGATATGTGGGCGCTTTTGGGCAGCACAAGGCTGGCCATGCGGTTTTGTAATGACAATCCGCGCCCAATGCGCAAATAGAAAAAGCCGGATCATGAATCCGGCTTTTTCTATTTGCGCATGGACAGAAATCAGGTACGGAAGGCGCGCACTTCTTCTTTCAGAGAGTCGGCGAGACCTGCCATGTGGCGGGCTGTTTCGGCCGAGCGCTCGGCAGCCTCATTGCTGCGTTCGGCCTGGCTGGCCACCGAATTCACCCGCTCGGCCATTTGCTGCACGATATCGCGCTGCTGCGACAGCTCGCGGTTGATACGCTGTACCACTTCCATGGCACGGCGCGAGTCCTCCACGATGGAGGCAATGGCCTCGCGGGCGCCAGAGGTGATGGCAGCACCTTCCGACGCCTGGACGACTGACTGGCGCATCGACTTGACCGCATCATCGGTGGCGGACTGGATCTTGCCTATCATGCCGCTGATTTCCTGGGTGGAGACGCTGGTGCGCTCGGCCAGCTTGCGCACTTCATCGGCCACCACGGCAAAGCCGCGGCCCATTTCGCCGGCACGGGCAGCCTCGATGGCAGCATTGAGCGCCAGCAGATTGGTCTGATCGGCAATATCGTGAATCACGTTGACGATGGCGGTAATCTGCTGTGCGCTGCTTTCCAGCGCCTTCAGGCTGTCGGCAGCCTGGCTGAGGGTCGCCGAGATATGACTGACCCCATCCACCGCCGCCACCAGGCTTTCACTGCCGGCCTGGGCCGCTTCGCTGGAGGCGCGGGCGGCATCGCTGGCTTCACTGGCGACTTTTTCAATCTGCTGCACCCCGGCAATCAGCATGCCGGTGTGTTCCGACATGGCCTGGGCACTGGTACGCTGCTCACCCGAACTGGCGGCGGCAGAGCTGGCCTTGTCCGACAGTTCCTGCGCGGCATGGTCCAGGTCGATGGCATGCGAGCTGGTGCGATTGAGCGCCTGCTGAAAGCTGTCCAGCAGGCTGTTCATGGCATCGGCCACCTGCCCTACTTCATCCTTGCGGTTGATGGCGAGGCGCCGTGTCAGATCGCGACTGTCACGAATCCCACCCACCTCCTCAACCAGCTGGCGCACCGGCCGCGCCACCAGGCGATTGGTAAACAAGAGCAGGGCCAGCGCCAGGATCAGCAATAACAAACCGGCACCGCCAGCCAGCCACAGCAGCAGCTGGTGATTTTCCTTTTCCAGCTCGCTGCGGTTCTCGTTGCTGATGATCATCCAGCCCCAAGGTTTGTAGGTGGCATAGGACAACATGTGTTCGGCCGCACCGTTTTCACCCGGCAGCTTGACGGTCAGCGCCCCCTGCCCGCTGGCCATCAAGTCGTTGACATAGGCTTGGCCGGCTGCGTCCACATCCTTGCTGACCGGTCTGCCGGATAGTTTGGGATGCTGCACGTATTGGCCAAAGGATTTGGAATTCTTGTTGATATCGACAATGTCGATATGTCCGCTCTCGCCCAGTTTCACCTTGGACAGGCGCACCAGCAGGCCGGCGATGCCTTCGGTGGCACCGACGCCGACAAAGGTGGCGCCGATCACATTCTGGCTGGCGTCCTTGATCGGGCTGTAACTGGTGATGTAATCGCGGCCGTACAGGTCGACCCGGCCCGAGTAGTTTTCGCCATTCATCAGCTGGGCATAGGCCGGGCTGGCATGGTCGAGCTTGGTGCCCAGGGCCCGCCCGCCGTCTTCCTTCAGCACCGAAGTGGCGATGCGGACGAAATCGTCACCATCCTTGACGAACAGCGTGGCGACATTACCGGTTTTCGAGGAGAAGCGGTCGACAATATCGTTATTGCCATTGATGGGCGTGCTGCCCAGCAGCAGTGCCGGCGTCGGTGTGCCGGACACCTCGATCTTGCTGGCCGGGTTGATGGCAAATGCACCGCCGATTTCACCCAGCAGTACCTTTTCAAACTGGCGGGTGGTGATTTTCAGTGACTCGTTGAAGGCGTCGATCATGTTGATGGACTGGGTCAGCAACTGCGACTGCACTTTCTCGGTACGCTCCTGCATCACGCGACCGGTAAACACATACAGCGGCAGCGCCAGGGCCATGGCCACCACCATCATCAACACTACCTGGGTCGATACCAGCCGCGACCCGATGCTCATGCCTCGCTTCATTCGCCTCACCCTCTCCACTGCCGCACCCGTTGTACAGGATTGTTTATTTATAATTCAGCGTCTTTTTGAAATGCTGGCTTTATATTTGCAAACCAGCAAAATGCGCGAGAAACATGCACTTGTCAATGCAATCGCTCAAGCGCAGCTTGAGCCTAATCAAAGCAAGAACAAGGCCAGACCAGCCCTACTTTATACCCGGCAATTGACTGGCCGCATTCACAGCATAGACTGCTTTTGCAGCAAGAGCCTGCGCTCTGCCGCAGGCTGCCACCAGCCAGCCCTGGCCATGAAAAAACCCGGCTGAAGCCGGGTTGCAGAGTGTTGCTTTCATGGCATGGCAGGACGTCAGCTGACGACAATCTGCGGCGCACCTTCCTGTAACTGGCCAATGATCGCGGCATGGTCGAAACCGGCAGCCCGGAAAGCGGCCAGTACGGCAGGAGCCTGCTCGGCCGCCACCGCGACCAACAGGCCGCCACTGGTTTGCGGGTCGGCCAGTACGCGCTGCTGCCAGTCGGGCAGGCCCGCGGCAAAGCGGACATGCTGGCCAAAACTGGCCTGATTGCGTTCGATGGCACCGGGGCCGTAACCTTGCTCGGCAAACGGGCGCGCAGCCGGGATCAGCGGCACCGCCGCCATCTCCACCTGTGCTTGCAGCCCGGAGCCCTTGCAGATTTCCAGCAGATGACCCAGCAAGCCAAAGCCGGTGACATCGGTCAGCGCATGGACGCCCGCCATGCCGGCCAGCGTGGCGCCCACCTTGTTCAGCTGGGTGGTGGTGGCGATCAGCGCCTGATAGCCCGCCTCATCCAGCACGCCCTTTTTCATGGCCTGCGCCAGAATGCCCACCCCCAGCGCCTTGCCCATGATCAGCACATCGCCGGCGCGGGCATCGCAATTGCGCTTGAGCTGGTCGGGATGGACCACCCCCAGCGCCACCAGGCCGTAAATCGGCTCGGGGGAATCAATGGAATGACCACCGGCAATGGGAATGCCGGCATCGGCGCAGACGGCCTGCCCGCCATCGAGAATGGCGCGGATGGTGGCGACGGGCAGTACATTGACCGGCATGCCGACAATGGCCAGCGCCATGATGGGCGTGGCACCCATGGCATAGATATCGGACAGCGCATTGGTGGCGGCGATGCGGCCAAAATCAAAGGCGTCATCGACAATGGGCATGAAGAAATCGGTGGTGGCAACAATCGCCTGCTGATCGTTGAGGCGGTACACTGCGGCATCGTCGCTGGTTTCCGTACCGACCAGCAGTTGCGGGAACACCATTTTCTCCCGTGCCGTGGAGAGGATGGATTCCAGTACCGCAGGGGCAATTTTGCAGCCACAGCCACCGCCGTGGGATAATTGCGTCAGTTTGATTTCAGCCATTTCAGGGCAACTCCCACCATGCTTTTCAAGGTCGCGAAACTATCACAGCTGGCCGAGTTTGACGAGATCATCGACGTGCGCTCGCCAGCCGAATTCGCCGAAGATCACCTGCCGGGCGCCATCAATTGCCCGGTGCTGGATGACGAAGAACGTATCCGCGTGGGCACCCTCTACAAGCAGGTCAGCCCTTTCGAAGCACGCAAGCTGGGCGCCGCGCTGGTGGCGCAGAATATCGCCCGGCACTTGCAGCAGCATTTCCATGCCAGGCCAAAATCCTGGAAGCCGCTGATCTACTGCTGGCGCGGTGGCCAGCGTTCGGCATCGATGGCCATCATCTTCAGCCAGATCGGCTGGAACACCCACCAGCTGGAAGGCGGCTACAAAAGCTATCGCCATCAGGTGCTGGCCGATCTGGCCAGCCTGCCGGCCACGCTGCGGCTCAAGGTTATCTGCGGCCCCACCGGCTCGGGCAAGAGCCGCTTGCTGCATGCCCTGCAGCGTAACGGCAAGCAGGTGCTGGACCTGGAAGCCCTGGCCGTGCATCGCGGCTCGGTACTGGGACGGCTGCCCGACCAGGCACAGCCCTCGCAGAAATGGTTCGACAGCATGTTGCGGCTGGCCATGTTGCAGCTGGACCCGGCCCGCCCGGTATTCATCGAATCCGAAAGCCGCAAGATCGGCACGCTGTGCCTGCCGGACAGCCTGTTTTCCCGCATGCATGCCAGCGAATGCCTGAGCATGGAAGTGGCACTGGCCGAACGCGTGCACTTCTTGCTGGAAGACTATGATTTCTATCTGCAGCAACCAGACAGACTCGTTACTCAGCTAGGCTTTCTCAAGGCGGTCCATTCACGCGAGCAGCTGCAGCAATGGCAGGACATGATTGCACAGGGCCAGTTTGCCAGCCTGGTGGAGCAATTGCTGGTGCAGCATTACGACCCCTTGTATGTCCGCTCGATGAACCGCCACTACACCCATTTGCAGCAATCGCAGTTGCTGACGGTGCCCGGCCTCAGTCCGGCCCTGCTGGATGCGGTCGCCAGTGCGATCCGCGAATAAGAACATTCCTTACAAGTTTTATCAGCAACAGCTGCAATCTTTTCCATATAATCTGGCGCAAGCCCTGCCACAGACAGAGTAGAATGGCCGCTTTCGCTATCGCATTCATCACGCAGCCGGCATGAGCTCATACGCACAACTCGATTGGCTGGATGGCCAGCCCGTCTCGGTCGCCTTTGGCGATGTCTATTTCTCCCGTAACAGCGGGCTGGAAGAAACCCGCCATGTTTTCCTCCGGCACAATCAGCTGGCCGAGCGTTTTGCCGCCCTGCCGCCCGATGGCCAGTTCAGCATCGGCGAAACCGGCTTTGGCACCGGACTCAACTTTCTCTGTGCCTGGCAACACTTCCTGCAACATGCCCCTGCCACGGCCCGGCTGCACTTCATCAGCGCGGAAAAATACCCGCTCACCGCACAAGACCTCAGCCAGGCGCTGGCCTTGTGGCCAGAGCTGGCCAGCCAGGCGCAACAGCTGCTGCGCCAATACGATGTGCTGAGCCATGGCTGGCACCGCTTTGTGCTGGAGGGCGGCCGCATCCTCCTCACCCTGCTGGTGGGCGATGTGCTCGAGGTACTGCCTCAGCTGGATGCCCGCATCGATGCCTGGTTTCTGGATGGTTTCGCCCCGTCGAAAAACCCGGACATGTGGCAGGCCGAGCTGTTTCAGACCATGGCCCGGCTGTCCGCCCCAGGCGCCACCTTCGCCACCTTCACCTGTGCCGGCCTTGTCCGCCGCGGTCTGAAAGAAGCGGGTTTCAGCGTCAAAAAAGTACCAGGCCACGGCCAGAAGCGCGAGATGAGCTGCGGCCAGCTGGTCACGCCCCCCGCGCCGGCATGGACGCCCCCCTGGTATGCCCGCCCGGCAGCGCAGGCCGGGCAGGAGCGCTCGGCCATCGTGGTGGGGGGCGGCATTGCCGGTGCCTCCACCGCCTACAGCCTGGCCCAGCGCGGCTGGCAGGTGACACTGGTGGAACGGCTGCCCCAACTGGCGCAGGCTGCATCGGGCAATCCGCAGGGCGTGCTGTATGCCAAGCTGTCGCCACACTTCACCCCGCTGACCCGACTGGTATTGTCTGGCTATGCCTACTCCTTGCGCCTGCTCCATCAATTGCTGGAACAAGGCGAGGAGTGCTGGCGCGCCTGTGGCGTGCTGCAACTGGCGCAAGACGACAAGGAAGCCGCACGACAGGCACAGCTGGCCGCCACCGGCCTGCCCGATGGCCTGCTGCGCCTGGTCAGCCAGCAGGAAGCCAGCGCCATCGCCGGCTTGCCGCTACCCGCTGGTGGACTGTTTTTCCCGCAGGGCGGCTGGCTGAATCCGCCCAGCCTGGTACATGCGCTGTGCAGCCATCCCAATATCCAGCTGCGTACTTCCAGCACGGTGCTGGAGCTGGACTGGAACCCGCTGGAACAATGCTGGCTGGCCAGCAATGAAGATGGCCCGCTGGCCATGGGCAGTGCCGTCATTCTGGCGGCGGCGGCAGACACGGCACGCTTTGACAGCACCAGCCACCTGCCGCTGAAAGCGATTCGCGGCCAGGTCAGCACGGTAGCGGCCACGGCGGCCAGCAGCCAGTTACAAACCGTCCTGTGTGGCGAAGGCTATATTTCGCCGGCACGGCAGCAGCAGCACTGTCTGGGGGCCACCTTCAAGTTCGAGGCAGACAATCTGCTGCCCAACGAAGCGGAACACCAGGAAAACCTGGACATGCTGGCAGGGCTGGCTCCGGCCATGCATCAGGCCGTGGGTGCGGCGGAGCTCAAGCTGCAAGCCATCGGCGGGCGCGCCGCCTACCGCTGCACCAGCCCGGATTACCTGCCGCTGATCGGCCCGGTGGCCAATCGTCGCCAGTTTGC
The DNA here is from genome assembly GCF_003202035.1 of Aquitalea magnusonii. Lineage (GTDB taxonomy): Bacteria > Pseudomonadota > Gammaproteobacteria > Burkholderiales > Chromobacteriaceae > Aquitalea > Aquitalea magnusonii. The sequence continues at coordinate 231,664 of NZ_QJKC01000002.1, forward strand.
CGAGTGCTATCGCGAACTGGCCAACGACGCCACACTCAAGCTGGATAGCACCTCGCCCTGGATCAGCGGCCTGTACGTCAACACCGCCCATGGTTCACGCGGCATGATTACCGCACCGCTGTCTGGCGAAATCCTGGCCGCCTATCTGGACAATGAAGCGGCGCCGCTGCCGCAGGCGCTGATGCAGGCGGTGCACCCCAGCCGTTTCCTGCTGCGCAAGCTGATACGCAAGCAGGACTGATCAGCCCCGTAACAAGCCATGCTCAAGCCGCAATGGCCTGCTCGATGGCCTGACGGATATCATCCGGAATGGCCACCGGCACACCCGCCTGATAATCCACCCACACCAGCGTCACGTCGGCATAGGCATACACGGTGTCCGGATCACCCTGGCGATAGAAATGATGGCGTAGCTGCAGGCTGCTGCGGCCCAGCTTTTCCAGCTCGATGGTGATTTCCACCACTGCGGGATAAGTCAGCTGCTTGCGAAAGGTGCAGGAAGTACTGGCCAGCACCGGGCCGGTGCTCTGCGGATTGATGCCATGCCCCAGCGCCTCCAGCCAGTTCAGGCGGATCTGCTCCAGATAGCGGAAGTAGTAGGTATTGTTGAGATGACCGACCGCATCCATATCGCCCCAGCGCATGGTGATGGTCTGGCGATCGATGATGGGATAGGATTTTTCCAAGACAGCGCTCCTTACGTTAACGTCATGTTGTGTTGCATCATAACGCTGCCGTCAAAGTCCGTCACAAAAAAACCATGCAATTACACCAGAACACCCAGCCGGAACCCGACATACTGCCGCTGCTGCCGACGCATTGTCCTGATACGACGGCAGCATGACTGTCAGCCAACGGTGGAGGAACTGATCCCCGCGCCTGCTGGCTGCCAGTCACCTGAGCGAAGGTGCAAGCTGGAGCCCCGCCCCCCCAAGGCCGGGGCTCGTTTTTTAGATGGCAACCCTCCGCGGCCACCGGGCCAGCCGCTGCGATTTTGTTGGGCACTTGCCGCTTGTGCTACTGTAGCGCCAGACGGGAGCCACAACATGCCAGCCAGAAAAACCGAATCCCCCCAGCAAACCCTCACCGCCACCGCCACCGACACCCTGCGCCAGCGCATTCTGTCCGGCGAATGGCCGGATGGCACCCAGTTGCGGCAGGAAGCGCTGTCACGCGAACTGGGTGTCAGCCGGGTACCGGTACGTGAAGCCTTGCGCCAGCTGGAAGCCGAAGGACTGGTACGCATCATTGAACGGCGTGGTGCCGTGGTCAGCCAGCTGTCGCTGCCGGAAATCGTCGAACTGCTGCGGGTACGGGTGCTGCTGGAATGCGACATGCTGCTGGAAGCCATACCCCGCCAGACCGCAGCGGACATCGCGGCCGCCGAAGCGCTGCTGGCGCGCTTTGAGGTCGCGCTGAACAATCAGGATGTCGCCACCTGGGGCCTGCTCAATGCCAGCTTCCACCTGGCGCTGTATCAGGCGGCAGGCCGGCCGCAAACCCTGGCCCTGATCGAGCAATTGCATAACCGCACCGACCGCTACACCCGCATGCAGATTCTGCTGACCGGCTTTAACGACCGCGCACATCTGGAACACAACCACCTGCTGGAATTATGCCGCCAGAAAGACGCCATCAGCGCTGCCGCCTTTCTCAAGCAACACATCATGCATGCCGAAGAAGCGCTGGAAGCCTGGTATCTGGCCCACCACAGCCCCCCCGGCAAGCAAGGCAGGCGCAAGCCACGCCCGGCGGCAAACGCGGACTGAACCTGTCGGACAGACAATGCAAAAGAGCCGCGGGCAGCGGCTCTTTTCATTGCAGCAGGCAGTACGCGAATCCCTGCACTACATGACCAGCTTGGCACCCACCACGGCCAGCATCACCGCCAGCGCCGGTCGCAGCCAGGCATCGGTCAGGCGGCGGGTCAGCTTGCTGCCCAGCCAGATGCCCGGCAAGGAGCCCATCAGCAGATTCAGCAGCAGCATGTAGTTGAGATTGCCCATGCTGGCATGGCCCAGGCCGGCAACCAGGGTCAGCGGCACCGCATGGGCGATTTCCGTACCGACCAGGCGGGTGGTGGGCAAGGCCGGATAGAGCAGGAACAAGGCCAGCGTACCCAGCGCACCGGCGCCGATGGAACTGAGGGTGACCAGCACCCCCAGACCCATGCCTATCAGTACGGTTGGCAACGGTTTCAACACGAACTCGGCCGGCGGGTGGCCCTGCGGATTGATCAGCTTGATCAGGCGGGGCTTGAGCAGGATGGAGGCGGCAGTCAGCAGCAAGGCCACGCCCAGCACCAGCTTGAATACCGAATCCAGCGCATGGCTGGACAGGTGCAGCCAGGACAGCAGGCCCAGCGTCAGCAGCGATGCCGGCACACTGCCGGCAGCCAGCCAGGCCGTCAGCTTCCAGTCGACATGCTTCTGCTTGTGATGGACGAACACGCCACCGGCCTTGGTCAGCGCGGCATACAGCAGGTCGGTGCCGACCGCGGTGGCTGGCGAAATGCCAAACCACAGCAAGATTGGGGTCATCAGGGAACCACCCCCTACCCCGGTCAGTCCGACGATAAAGCCCACCACCAGACCAGCCACTGCGTATCCCAACTCCATGACAGCTCCAAACTAAGTTCTGGCGCTATCCTACTGCACACAACATATAACAAACTAGATTGTTTGATTTAATCAATATTCGATATAAGTCTATACGGCACCATAGCCAGCACTGGCCGGCAATTCAGCAGCAAATCTGCTAAAAATAACCATAGCTAGTGAAGACTGTCGCGGCAAACACACAACATTTTGCGTATTGCGCGACGTTTCAGACTTTACAAATGTTTGAAATACAGTCAAGTTTTAATGGTTGGCACAACCGACCGCATGTGATGTACCCAATCTGGAGGTGCAAGGATGATTTCCCGTATTCCTCTCAGTGTCCGCCGCAAGCAGGCACGCGACCAGCATGAAAGTTTTCTGTACGCGGTGGCAAAACCGCAATTGAGCGATACCGAACGCTGCCGGCAGCAGAAAGTACGCCAGCGCGCCCATGACCGTGATGACGCCCGCTTCATGGCGGAGCGCAGCGAAGACGATCTGTTCTAGCGCTGCCGCGCAGCCTCATCACCCGCCCCTGCCAAAGCGCCACTCTCTTGGCGCTTGCTGCCTTTTTTGTCGTCAAATCCCCCGTTTTCTGCCGGCTGCTGCCCTGGTGCAGCAGCATTTGCAGCGTCTTTATAGTTTCTTTACCCCCCCTCCTGGCTTTTTATCAGGTTTTTGACATCCGATTGCGTACCTTTCACTGGCACATATCGCCTCGTAAAGGAAATGCAAAATGGATTTGGTCTATCTTGGCCTGACTCTGGGATTCACTGCGCTGACGCTCGCTTTCGTGCGGCTCTGCCAGCACGCGGAGGGCAAATAGCCATGAACCTGTTCTATTTCATCAGCGCCCTGCTGGCCCTGGGCTTGCTGGCCTATCTGCTATACGCACTGTTCAAACCGGAGAATTTCTGACATGAGCACACCTGCCATTCTCCAACTGGGTTTGTTCCTGCTGGTCTTGCTGGTGCTGGCCTGGCCCTTGTCCAGCTGGATCACCCGCATCATGCAGGGTGAAAACCCCGGTCCGCTGCGCCTGCTCGCACCGCTGGAAAAACTGCTCTATCGCCTGGCAGGCATTCGCCAGGACGAGGAAATGGGCTGGAAGTCCTACGCGGTTTCCCTGCTGGTATTCAATTTGCTGGGGGTTCTGGCCGTGTACGGGCTGCAGCGCCTGCAAGGCGTGCTGCCCTTCAACCCGCAAGCCATGGCGGCAGTGACGCCTGATTCGTCCTTCAACACCGCCATTTCCTTTGTCACCAATACCAACTGGCAAGGCTATGGCGGCGAAACCACCATGAGCTACCTGACCCAGATGCTGGGGCTGACGGTACAGAACTTCCTGTCCGCCGCAACCGGTGCCGCCGTGGTGATTGCGCTGATTCGCGGCTTTGCCCGTCACAGCTCGGCCCGGATAGGCAATTTCTGGGTCGATGTGACCCGCTTTACCGCATATATCCTGCTGCCGCTGTCGCTGGTATTCGCGCTGGCACTAACCCAACAGGGCGTCATCCAGAACCTGCTGCCCTACCAGACAGCGCATACCGTGGAAGTCACCCATTTCCAGCAGCCCAAGCTGGATGCCAAGGGCAACCCGGTCAACGGCAAGGATGGCAAGCCGGTCATGCTGGATAGCCAGACCCAGCAGCAGACCCTGCCGATGGGCCCGGTCGCCTCGCAGGAAGCCATCAAGATGCTGGGCACCAATGGCGGCGGTTTCTTCAATGCCAACTCGGCCCATCCTTATGAAAACCCGACACCGCTGTCCAACTTCCTGCAAGACCTAGCCATCTTCCTGATCCCGGCAGCCTTGTGCTTTGTCTTTGGCCGCATGGTGGGTGATCGCCGTCAGGGCTGGGCCATTCTGGCCGCGATGCTGGTGATGTTTGCCACCGCGGTGGTGGTGGAAACCAGCGCCGAGCAGGCCGGGGTGCCGCAACTGAGTGCGATGGGCGTGGACCAGCAGGCCAGCAGCCTGCAGGCCGGTGGCAATATGGAAGGCAAGGAAAGCCGCTTCGGCATCATCGATACCGCGCTGTTCACCGTGATCACCACCTCGGCCTCCTGCGGTGCGGTGACTGCCATGCATGACTCGCTCACCCCTATCGGCGGCCTGGTGCCGACCTTCCTGATGCAGCTGGGTGAAGTGGTCTTCGGCGGTGTGGGTTCCGGCCTGTACGGCATGCTGGTCTTTGCCATCCTGGCGGTGTTCATTGCCGGCCTGATGGTGGGGCGCACGCCGGAGTATCTGGGCAAGAAGATTGAAACCTATGAGATGAAGATGACGGCCATCACCATTCTGGTGACGCCGATCCTGGTGCTGGTGCTGACCGCCATTGCCGTCAGCGTGGATGCCGGCAAGGCAGGCATTGCCAACCCCGGCGCCCATGGTTTCAGCGAAATCCTCTATGCCTTTACCTCGGCTGCCAACAATAACGGCAGCGCCTTTGCCGGCCTGTCTGCCAATACGCCGTTCTACAACATCATGACCGGCATCGCCATGTTCTTTGGCCGCTTCCTGATGATTGTGCCCATCCTGGCCATTGCCGGCTCGCTGTCTGCCAAGAAACGCCTGGCGGTCAACAGCGGCACCCTGCCCACCCACGGCCCGCTGTTCGTGGTGCTGCTGATCGGCACGGTGTTGCTGGTGGGGGCGCTCAACTACGTCCCGGCGCTGGCGCTGGGTCCGGTGGTGGAGCAGCTGCAAATGGTGAGCGGACATTAATCCTGGGCGTGGATACGCAACAGGATCAAGGAAAACAATATGAACGATCGCAATCATTCCAATGTGTCGGCTGCTGCCAACAGCGCAGCCAGCCAGCACGGCAAACCGGGCAAGGGCATGTTTGACCCGGCCCTGCTGCAACCGGCCATCATCGATTCTTTCAGGAAACTGTCGCCACGTACCCAGTGGCGCAATCCGGTGATGTTTGTCGTCTATGTAGGCAGCATCCTCACCACCGCCCTGTGGCTTCAGGCGCTGGCGGGCAAGGGCGAGGCCGCACCCGGCTTCATCCTGGCCATCGCACTGTGGCTGTGGTTTACCGTGCTGTTTGCCAACTTTGCCGAAGCACTGGCCGAGGGCCGCAGCAAGGCCCAGGCCGCCAGCCTGCGCTCGGCCAAGAAAAACGTGGTGGCGAAAAAGCTGTCCGGCCCGCGCCGCGACGCTGGCGTCACCATTGTCGATGGCCACAGCCTGAAAAAGGGTGACATCGTGCTGGTGGAGGCCGGCGATGTCATCCCGGTGGATGGTGAAGTCATCGACGGCGTGGCCTCGGTGGACGAATCCGCCATTACCGGCGAATCGGCACCGGTGATCCGCGAATCCGGCGGTGACTTTTCCTCGGTCACCGGCGGCACCCGCGTGCTGTCGGACTGGATCGTGGTGAAAATCACGGCCAATCCGGGGGAAACCTTCCTCGACCGCATGATCGCCATGGTGGAAGGCGCCAAGCGCCAGAAAACACCCAATGAAATCGCCCTGACCATCCTGCTGGTGGCACTGACCATTGTCTTCCTGATCGTCACCGTCACCCTGCTGCCCTACTCGCTGTTCAGCGTGGAGGCGGCCAAGGCCGGTTCGCCCATCAGTATCACCACCTTGGTGGCGCTGCTGGTCTGCCTGATTCCCACCACCATCGGCGGCCTGCTGTCGGCCATTGGCGTGGCGGGCATGAGCCGCATGATGGGGGCCAATGTGATTGCCACCTCCGGCCGTGCCGTGGAAGCGGCAGGCGACGTGGACGTGCTGCTGCTGGACAAGACCGGCACCATCACCCTGGGCAACCGTCAGGCTTCGCAATTCGTGCCGGCGCCGGGCGTGAGCGAACAACAGCTGGCCGATGCGGCCCAGCTGGCCTCGCTGGCGGACGAAACCCCGGAAGGGCGCAGCATCGTGGTACTGGCCAAGCAGAAATTCGCCCTGCGCGAACGTGAACTGGCCAGTCACGAAGCCACCTTCATCCCGTTTACCGCGCAAACCCGCATGAGCGGCATCGACTACGATGGCCGGCAGATCCGCAAGGGGGCCATCGATGCGATTCGCCGTCATATCGCCGAGCAAGGCGGGGTCTTCCCCGATGCGCTGAGCAAGAGCGCCGATGAAGTGGCGCGGCGTGGTTCCACCCCGCTGCTGGTGGCCGAAGGCAACCGCGCGCTGGGGGTGATCGAGCTCAAGGACATCGTCAAGGGCGGCATCAAGGAGCGCTTTGCCGAGCTGCGCCAGATGGGCATCAAGACCATCATGATCACCGGCGACAACCCGCTGACCGCCGCCGCCATTGCCGCCGAGGCCGGCGTGGACGATTTCCTGGCCGAAGCCACCCCGGAAGCCAAGCTCAAGCTGATCCGCAGCCATCAGGCCGAAGGCAAGCTGGTGGCCATGACCGGCGATGGCACCAACGACGCGCCGGCGCTGGCCCAGGCCGATGTGGCGGTGGCCATGAATACCGGCACCCAGGCAGCGAAAGAGGCCGGCAATATGGTGGATCTGGATTCCAACCCCACCAAGCTGATCGAAATCGTGGAAATCGGCAAACAGATGCTGATGACCCGCGGCTCGCTCACCACCTTCTCCATCGCCAACGACGTGGCCAAGTACTTCGCCATCATCCCGGCGGCCTTTGCCAGCACCTATCCGCAGCTGAATGCGCTGAACGTGATGGGCCTGAACAGCCCGGCCTCGGCCATCATGTCGGCGGTGGTGTTCAATGCGCTGATCATCGTGGTGCTGATTCCGCTGGCCCTCAAAGGGGTGAAATACCACGCCAGAAGCGCGGCCGAACTGCTGCGCGGCAATTTGCTGATCTACGGCCTGGGCGGCCTGCTGCTGCCTTTTGCCGGCATCAAGCTGATCGACATGCTGCTGGGCAGCCTGGGCCTGGTGTAAACCGGCCCGCCCACACAAGGAACTCATCATGCTCAAGACTCTGCGACCCGCACTGCTGCTGTTTGCCATCCTGTCCCTGCTGACCGGCCTGGCCTACCCGCTGCTGACCACGGCCCTGGCCCAGGCGCTGTTTCCACAGCAGGCCAATGGCAGCCTGATCGAAAAAGATGGCCGGATCATCGGCTCCCGCCTGATCGGTCAGAACTTTAGTGCTGACAAGTATTTCTGGGGCCGGCCATCCGCCACCAGCCCCATGGCCTACAATGCCGGCAATTCTGGCGGCTCCAACCTCGGCCCCACCAACAAGGCCCAGCTGGATGCGGTCAAGGCCAATCTCGACCACCTGCGCCAGGCTCATCCCACGCAGACCGCCACCGTGCCGGTTGATCTGGTCACCGCATCGGCCAGCGGCCTGGACCCGGAAATATCGCTGGCTGCCGCCTATTACCAGCTGGAGCGTGTCGCCCACGCCCGCGGCATGCCGCTGGCACGGCTGCACCAACTGGTGGATGATCACATCATTGGCGAAACCTTCGGCCTGCTGGGAGAACCCAGGGTCAACGTGCTGGAACTGAACCTGGCCCTGGATGCGGTGAAGTAAAGCCGCGGCCGGTTTGATCCGCGCATCCGCTCCCGGCCGGATGCGCTGCGCCATCGCCCTGCCCCTTCCGGGCAGGGCATTATGCTGTACCGCCCTAAGCGACGACGGACTGAACATGACGGATACCCGCCCCGACCCCGATGCCCTGCTGGATGAGCTGAAGCAGGAGGAGCTGGCTGCCCAGCGCGGCCGCCTGAAAATTTTCTTTGGTGCCTGCGCCGGCGTGGGCAAGACCTATGCCATGCTCAGTGCCGCCCGCGTGCGCCAGCAGGAAGGCTGCAAGGTGCTGGTGGGCGTGGTGGAAACCCATGGCCGCAAGGAAACCGAAGCCCAGCTGCAAGACCTGGAAGTGCTGCCGCCCACCCGCATCGAATACAAGGGCCACAGCCTGGCCGAGTTTGACCTGGACAGCGCGCTGGCCCGCCAGCCGGAACTGATCCTGATGGACGAATTCGCCCACTCCAATGTCCCCGGCTCGCGCCACAGCAAACGCTGGCAAGACGTGGAAGAGCTGCTGGCGGCCGGCATCGATGTCTATACCACGCTCAATGTGCAGCACCTGGAAAGCCTGAATGATGTGGTGGGACAGATCACCGGCATCGTGGTGCGCGAAACCCTGCCCGATCACGTGTTTGATCAGGCGGCCGAGGTGTCGCTGGTCGACCTGCCGCCGGACGAACTGCTGGCCCGCCTGGCTGCCGGCAAGGTGTATATCGCCCATCAGGCCGAGCGCGCGGTGAAAAACTTCTTCCGCAAGGGCAATCTGCTGGCCCTGCGCGAACTGGCCTTGCGCCGCACCGCCGACCGGGTGGACGCGCAAATGCGCGCCTACCGTGCCGACCAGTCGATCAAGCCGGTATGGCATGCCCGCGAACGCTTGCTGATCTGCGTCGGCCATGGCCCCGGCACCGAAAAGCTGGTGCGCAGCGGCAAACGGCTGGCCGCCAGCCTGGATGCCGACTGGATTGCCGTGTTTGTCGAAACGCCGGAACTGCAAGGCCTGTCGGAAACCAAGCGCAGCCGCATCATGAAGGGCCTGAAACTGGCCCAGGAGCTGGGCGCGGAAACCACGGTGCTGGGCGGCAGCGATCTGGCCTCCACCCTGCTGGCCTATGCCCGCACCCGCAATGTTTCCAAGCTGGTGGTGGGCAAATCCGCCGGCAACAAGCTGCAGCGGCTGTGGCGACGGCCATTGCTGGAACAACTGTCGCTGCAGGCCAATGATGTCGATGTCTACGTGGTGGCCCACGAACTGGAAGATGAGCAGCCGCAAACGCGCGACGGCTTCAACAGCCTGCTGTTTGGCGAGGCCAGCCGCCAGCAGCAGCGCCATGGTTATCTGGCAGCGCTGCTGGCCTGCTTGCTGACCACCGGCCTGGCCAGCCTGCTGACGCCCTTTTTCGAACTGTCCAATGTGGTGATGGTTTACCTGCTGGGCGTGGTACTGGTGGCGGTGCGCTTTGGTCGTGGCCCCGGCGTGCTGGCGTCCCTGCTGGCGGTGGCCACCTTCGATTTCTTTTTCGTGCCACCGCGCATGTCGTTTTCGGTATCGGATACCCAATACCTGCTCACCTTTGCCGTGATGTTTGCCGTGGCCCTCATCATCAGCCAGCTGGCCGCACGGCTGCGCTTCGAAGCCACCATTGCCACCTATCGCGAGCGCCGCACCCGCGCCCTGTATGATCTGGGCCGCGAGCTGGCCGGCGCCCTCACCGCCAACCAGATCATCGATACCGCAGTCAGCCGCCTGCAGCCGCTCTTCAATGCCAGCATCGTGCTGTTCACCCCCAACAGCAATGAAGAACTGCGCGCGGAAAACGACAGCCATGCCCAGGCCGATCTGGGCGTGGCGCAGTGGGTGTATGACAAGCAGCAGCCTGCGGGCCTGGGCACCCAGACCTTGCCGGCCAATGCCATGCTCTATCTGCCGCTGAAAGCGCCCATGCGCAATCGCGGCGTGCTGGCCGTGCTGCCCGAACAACTCGACCAGGTCTTCCTGCCCGAACAGCAACGCCTGCTGGAAACCTGCGCCGCCCAGATCGCGCTGGCGCTGGAGCGGGTGCACTATGTCGAAGTGGCGCAGGATGCCATTGTCGCCATGGAATCGGAACGCCTGCGCAACAGCGTGCTGGCGGTGATCTCGCACGACCTGCGCACCCCGCTCACCACCCTGGTCGGGCTGTCCAGCATCCTGGCCGCCGGCCAGGTCGATGCCGCCAAGCAGGCGGATATCGCCCAGTCTATCCAGGAAGAATCACTGCGCATGAACCATCTGGTCACCAATCTGCTGGACATGGCCAAGCTGCAGTCCGGCGTGCAGCTGAACCGGGAATGGCAGCTGCTGGATGATGTGGTGGGCAGCGCGGTGCGTGCCTGCCAGCGCAGCCTGCAGCAGCACCAGCTGCAAATCGACCTGCCTGCCGGACTGCCCGTGCTGGAGTACGACGCGGTGCTGATCGAACGGGTATTGGTGAACTTGCTGGAAAATGCCGCCAAATACACCCCGCCCGGCAGTCATATCACGCTCAGTGCCAGCTGCGAGGGCGCTACAATGCGTGTTTGCGTGCAGGACGACGGGCCCGGCCTGCCGGCAGGCCAGGAACAAAAGCTGTTCGACAAGTTCAGCCGTGGCAACAGCGAATCCACCACACCGGGCGTGGGACTGGGGCTGGCCATCTGCCGCAGCATCGTCGAAGCCCACGGCGGCGTCATCCAGGCGGCCAATATCCGCCCCCATGGCGCCGCCTTCAGCTTCACCCTGCCGGTACGCGCCATGCCGGCCCTGCCCGGCGAAGAGGAGATCAAAGCATGAGTGACAACCCGATCAAGCTGGTGGTCGTCGAAGACGAAAAACCGATACGCCGCTTTCTCGCCTCGGCACTGGACGGCGACAACTGGGTGGTACACCAGGCGGAAAACGGCAAGCAGGGCCTGATCGAAGTGGCCACCCGCAAACCGGACATGGTGATACTGGACCTGGGCCTGCCCGACATGAACGGCATCGATGTCATCCGCCAGCTGCGCGAATGGACCGACCTGCCCATCCTGGTGCTGTCCGCCCGCACCCAGGAAGCGGAAAAAGTGCAGGCGCTGGATGCCGGCGCCGACGACTACCTGACCAAGCCCTTCGGCGTGGCCGAATGCATGGCGCGCATCCGTGTGCTGCTGCGGCGGCGTGGCAATGGCAGCGCCGCCCCGGCCCAGACCTTTGCCTTTGGCGAGATCAAGGTCGACCTGGTGGCACGCACCGTGTACAAGGGCGAGGCCATGGTGCACCTGACACCCATCGAATACCGCCTGCTGACCACGCTGATCCGCAATGCCGGCAAGGTCATCACCCACCGCGAGCTGCTGCTGGCGGTATGGGGGCCATCCTTCTCCGAACACAACCAGTACCTGCGCGTCTACATGGGCCACCTGCGGCAAAAACTGGAAGACAACCCGGCCATGCCGCAGCACATCCTGACCGAAACCGGCGTCGGCTACCGCCTGCTGGAAAGCTGAGCCCGCAGGCCCGGCCTCCACCCTGCGCACAGCGTACCTGGCAGGCGCGCCACGTCGCAAAACGCATTTTGCGACAGCCCTGCCCTCCCATCCGGCATGACTCGGAAAATTCCAAGCAAATGGATAGTCCGTTTCCTGCGCACTGAATCAGAAATCGGCTATTTCTGGCCGCCTTCCCTCATTTGTAGACTGCTCTCCCACCAACCTCGTCTCGCGCTGCATCGCACGCCTGGCCTGTGCCTCACGCCGGCCACACTGCAGCGCGTGCATCCACACGGGAGAGACCTTGAAACGCTTCGCCATTGCCGGCATCCAGATGTCGGTTTCCGCCTTCGAAGAAAACATCACGCGCATGGGGCATTACGTCGCCCATGTCAAACACCGCTTTCCCTGGGTCGACATGGTGCTGTTTTCCGAGCTGGCCGCTTACGGCCCCAGCCCGCTGAAAGCGGAAACCATGCCGGGCGAGGCCGAGCAGCGGCTGTGCCAGATTGCCGCCCAGCACGGCATCTGGCTGATTCCCGGCTCCCTGTTCGAGCTGCGTGATGGCCATGTTTTCAACACCAGCCCGGTCATCAATCCGCAAGGCGAGGTCATCGCCCGCTTCAGCAAGCTGTTTCCCTTCCTGCCCTACGAAAAAGGCATCACTGCCGGCGACCAGTTCGTGGTGTTCGACGTGCCCGATGCCGGGCGCATCGGCATCTCCATCTGCTACGACATGTGGTTCCCGGAAACCACCCGCACGCTGGCGGCCATGGGGGCAGAGGTCATCCTGCATCCCACCATGACCGACACCATAGACCGCGAAGTGGAACTGGCCATTGCCCGCGCCTCCGCCGTCACCAACCAGGTGTACTTCCTCGACATCAACGGCGTGGGTGATGGCGGCACCGGGCGCTCCATCGTGGTGGATCCTGCCGGCTACGTGCTGCATCAGGCAGGCAATGGCCCGGAAATCATCCCGGTGGAAATCGACTTCGACAAGGTCAGGCGCGAGCGTGAACGCGGCCTGCGCGGGCTGGGCCAGCCGCTCAAGAGCTTCCGCGACCGTCGCTGCGATTTCCCGGTGTACCAGCGCGACAGCGGCCTGGATGCCTATCTGTACCGGCTGGGCCCGCTGACCAAACCGGAGGACCACCATCAGGGCGAGCTGTCCGGCCCCGGCGGCCCGATGGCGGAGATCAAGGCCGACAGCGATGCCCTGGCCGCCAGCCAGGTCCAGGAATGAAAGGCAACACCCTGCTATCAGGCTGGCTGCATTACTGCCGCCAATGCTGGCAAGCCTGGCGGGCAGCCATCCAGCCGCCGACACCGACAACCCCACCGCGAGCCGTTCAGGGAGAACCAACCATGCAAAAAGTCAGCAATATTTCCGATCTGCGCCTGCTGTTTCACCGCAATGAACGGCCGATCTACTTCATCAGCGCCACCAACTTCAACCTGCTGGGCATAGACCAGTGGGTCAACCGCTTCAAATACATCAACTACATCGACTGCTTCGATGGCCGCCACCCCAATGTCTTTGTGCCGCCGCAACTGCCGCATGAAGAATTCCAGTCCATCGAGGACATCAACAACTATCTGCTGCAACACAAGGATGTGGTGGATTATGTCGAACGCGCTGGTGGCCGCCCGGTGGCGGTGTTCCTGATGTTCGATGCTGAAACCGAACGGCTGTGCCAGGAGCTGGGCATCGAAGTATGGTTCCCCAGTGCCGCCTTGCGCGAACGCTGCGACAACAAGATGGAAACCGTACGCATCGGCAACAAGGCCGGCGTACCTTCCGTCCCCAATGCCCTGAGCAAGGTGGACAGCTACGCCCATCTGCGCGAAATTGCCGACGCGCATGGCCTGGGCGAACAGCTGGTGGTGCAGACCGCTTTTGGCGACTCCGGCCACACCACCTTTTTCATTTCCAGCGAGGCCGATTTCGACCGGCATGCCCAGGAAATCATCCAGGACCCGGAAGTCAAGATCATGAAGCGCATCAACTGCCGCGGTGCCACGCTGGAGGCCTGTGCCACCCGCAGCGGCACCCTGGTCGGACCACTGCTGACCGAGGTGGTGGGCGAACCGGAGCTGACCCCCTATCGCGGCGGCTGGTGCGGCAATGAAATCTTCCCCGGCGCCTTCAGCGAGGAAGTGCGCGCCAAGGCGCGCGACATGGCTTACCGCTTTGGCAACCAGCTGATGGCCGAAGGCTATCGCGGCTATTTCGATCTGGATTTCCTCATCGACAAGGACACGGACGAGGTCTATCTGGGCGAACTGAACCCGCGCATCTGCGGTGCCAGCCCGATGACCAACCACGCGGCCTTTGCCTATGCCGATGTGCCGCTCTTCCTGTTCCACCTGCTGGAATTCTCCGGCATCGAGTTCGAACTGGACGTGGAAGAACTCAACGCGCGCTGGGCCAACCCGGCCTTCATCGACAGCTGGAGCCAGCTGGTGATCAAGCACACCGCCAACAATGTCGACATCATCACCCATGCCCCGGCCACCGGCATCTACCGCATGGCGGATGACGGCTCGGTGTCCTACCATCGCTTCGATTACAAGCGCCAGGACATCGAATCGGAAAACGAAGCCTTCTTCCTGCGCATCAGCGGTCCGGGCGACTATCGCTACGAAGGCGCCGACCTGGGCATACTGATCACCCGTGGCCGCTCCATGACCGATGACTTCGCCCTCAACGAGCGCGCACGCCACTGGATAGCCGGCATCAAGAAATACTATGCCGCCAAACCCATCATGGCCGTGCACGACGAGCAAGTGCCCGCACCCGGCGCCTTCAAGATCCTATAATCCGCTCAGCGCCACCCTGGTCGTTGCCCTGGCATGGCAGCGGTCATCAACCTAGTGAGACACATGCGCTGTACATTCGAAGCGATCCGCGAATACACACCGGGAGCGCGCTGGCAGGCACTGTTCCAGCTGCGCTGGCCGGCCTATCAGCAGTGGTTTCTGCGCGATGGCTATCGTGCCCGCCCCTCTTATCTGGCCGGGCGCCGCGCACTGCGCCAGCACATGCCGGAGCTGGCGCAGCTGTATCAGCAGCTATGCGAGCTGGCCGGCGGCGGCGATCTGGAAGCACGCTTTCTGTCGCAATGGTGTCCGCCATCGTATATTTCCGGTTGCTCGCAAGCGGTATGGCTGGATCCCTATGGTGTGGAAGGTCCGCTGCTGGCACGCAATTACGACTACGCGCCATCACTGCTGGAAGGCAGCTGGCTGTCCACCCGCTGGCTGGGCCGCCAGGTGCTGGCCATGAGTGACTGCCTGTGGGGTGCGCTGGACGGTATCAACGAGGACGGTCTGGCCGTTTCACTCTCCTTTGGCGGCCGCACCGCCGTTGGCGAGGGTTTCGGCATTCCGCTGGTCATGCGCTACCTGCTGGAAACCGCCAGCAATACCGCCGAAGCGGTAGCCATCCTGCAGCGCCTGCCGGTGCACATGACCTATAACATCAGCCTGCTGGACAAGTGCAGTCATTGGGCAACGGTGTTCGTGGCGCCGGACCGGCCCACCGAAGTGGTCAGCCGCAGCGCGGTAGCCAACCACCAGCACGGGCTGGAATGGCAGGCGCATGCCCGTGCCACCCTGTCGGAAGAGCGCGAATGGATGCTGGGCCAGGGGGTGCGCAAGGCGGAACGCGCCGATGACGTGCTGCGCACCCTGCTGCGCCCCCCCTTGTTCCAGACTGCCTATGGCCGTGGCTATGGCACGCTGTATACGGCGGCCTACCATCCGCACACGCTGATGGCCGAACTGCTGTGGCCCGACATGCGCTGGCCGCAGTACTGCCTGGATGTGCAGGAAGGCGTGCTGAATGTGCGCTTCGACGCCAATCACGCGGGCTAAGAGCGGCGAACAAAACCTCCTACTTTTTGCGCCGCCGCCGGCCCGCGCCAGCGGGCCACTGCCATTCCCTCACCGCCAGCCAACACGCGGGCCACAGCGCAGCGGGACGGATAACGGAATATTCAAAAAAGATAATGAAAACAGTAAAATAATGACAAAATGGCTATATGTCATAAATCGGTAATATTTTTTACGCAAAGCATGTGGCAGACTGTGGCAGGTTTTTAAACACTTTAGTCCAGTTGAAATTACTCAAACCGATAGAGTAAGTCACTGTACGCGCGAGGAATGCCAGCATGAATGCCGCCAAGAAAATCCGCCGTTTTATTGAAGAAAACAAGGATCATGAGCAAGTCCAGGTATTGAAAGACCTGGCTGCGGCACTGGAAATGGGACGGCCTTTTGATTTGGGCAGCCTGTATCAGATCGATATGCGCTATTTCGAAGTCGCACTGGATTTGTTGAAAGACTGGCGCTTCGACCACCATATTGCCGCCCGCAGCAAGCTGCTGGAACAGCTGCTTACCGAAATTGCCCCGGATCTGCGTGTGGAAGAAAGCACCAGCCCAGCCGCAGTCCGTGACGACAGCGAGCCGGCAACTCCGCCGGTCCAGTCTTCGGCAGCGGCAGACTGCGCGGCAGCCGAAGCCGCTCCGGCGGAGGCCGAAGCCGTCGCCGCCAAACCGGCACGCAGCCGCCGCAAGAGCAGCCCCGCCGCCTGAGCGCTGCTGGCTGACACCAGACAGCAGCTTGCGCAGCCGACCCCGGCAATGGCCCGGCCAGCGGCTGTCGGGAGCCGGACTTAGCCGCAGACTTCAGCCAGCCGCGCCGGCTGGCTGACCAGGAAGTTCCCCTCCCCCTGCAGGCTGACAATGCGCGCATTGCGCCGCGTCTCCCAGCTATCCACCGGATATTGCCTGGCCCAGGCACACATCAGCTGCCGGTCCTGCCGGCTCATGTTCAATGCATAGCGCTGATGCATGTACAAGGTGATGCGGGCGGCACGGCCGCGCACTTCCTCACGCGGCTGCACGCGCTTGCCGGCAAAATCGACTACCGTGCCGCACTGGCCGTAGATGCGGGTCGGTTGTCTGGCCCAGGCACTGTAGGACAGATTGCTGCGATCGGCATTCACCTCGCCCACTGCCGGCACCAGATTGTTCAGATCACCTTCAGCCAGCCGGTAGACCTCGTCATTGCCCGAGCAATTCTTGCGTCCGCCCTGCTGCCAGCACTGGCGCTGATGGCCCAGCACCCAGGCCGGCACCACATGTTCCCATTCGATACGCCGGGCCCGTTCCGGATTCTTGCGCGGCACATAACCGCAGGACAACCAGTCCACCGCCTTGCCCTGATAAGCACAACCGCAATAAAAATCCTCCTGCATGCCGGCAAATACCTTGGGCAACACGCGCTTGGCCCCGTTGAAATCGCGGTGACCCACCGCCTTGTCACCGCGCACCAGCGCAGACAGCACCACCTTGTCCGCTGGTCCACCCGCCGGCGCTGTCGTCTGCCCACCGGCTGCCTGCAGCTGGCGCACCATGGTTTCACCCAGCTGGGCCAGCGCCTTCACCTCTCGCGGCAGCTTGACGCCACCGTCCCTGTCACAGCCGCACAAGGCCAGCAGCAACAAGCCATAAAACCGTTTTTGCATTTCTACCGTGCCACCACCGCGGGTCCGCGCGTCTGGTCGACTCCTGTACTTTGGGGAGGGGCACTATAACCGTCGCCGCCACATTTTCAAACAGGGCACCGCAAGCGGCAGGCAGCGTGGGCAGGCCGGTCTGCGTTACAATTCCGCCTCCGGGCAGTGTCGCCCGGCTTTCACAGCAGGTAGAGCATGTCGAGAAAACCGCGCCTTCGTTCCGGCTCCGGCGTCACCATGCATGATGTCGGCCAGGCGGCCGGCGTCAGTGCCATCACCGTGTCCCGCGCCTTGCACTCGCCAGAGCGGGTCACGCCGGCCCTGCGTGAAAAAATCCTGCAGTTGGTCGAACAACTGGGCTATGTGCCCAACCGCTCGGCACGCCAGCTGGCCTCGGCCCGTTCGCACACGGTACTGGTGCTGATCCCCTCGCTCAGCAATACCGTGTTCATCGACGCGCTGGCCGGTATCGAATCCGTGCTGCAGCCAGCCGGCTACCAGATGCTGATCGGCAATACCCATTACAGCGACAGCGAGGAACTGGCCCTGCTGCGCGCCTATCTGCAACACAGCCCGGATGGTTTGCTGGTGACCGGACTGCAGCAGGCCGAGGCATTCAGCCGCATCCTGGCGGAGCGCCAGTTGCCGGCGGTGTACATGATGGATCTGAGCGATGATGGCCGACCCTGTGTGGGGCTGTCGCAGGAAGCCGCCGGCGCGGCCATGACCCGCCATCTGCTGCAGCGGGGCCGGCGGCGCATCGCCTATCTGGCCGCCCAGCTGGACGAGCGGGTGCTCAAGCGGCTGCAAGGCTACCGCCAGGAACTGACCGCCGCCGGCTGCCACGATCCGGCGCTGGAATGGCTGAACCCGGCCCCGTCCAGCATGCAGCTGGGGGCGGACATGCTCGATGCACTGCTGGCCGCCCACCCCGATTGCGACGCCGTATTCTGCTGCAATGACGACCTGGCCATCGGTGCCATTGCCCGTTGCCAGCAGCGCGGCATTGCCGTGCCGGCGCAACTGGCCATTGGCGGTTTCAATGACTTGCAGGCTGCCGCCTGGACCACGCCGCCACTGAGCACGATCGCCACGCCACGCTTTGCCATTGGTGCTGCCGCGGCCCGCCTGCTGCTGCAACAGCTGCACGGACAGCAGGACAGCGGTGGCAGCCGCTGCCTTGATCTGGGCTTCCAGCTCCAGCAACGCGGCAGTACCTGAGACCGCGGGCGGGGTGGTGTGCGCTACCGTTGCACGCCGCCCACAGCCAAGCCTGCCCAGCCGCCACGGCAGGGCAAGCCATTGATTTCAAACAACTCGTACCAGTCAAGCGCCTGAGCAGCCGCCAGCCATCAGCTTCGGCACGCTCACGCGCCGCATGCGGCGACCATCGTCTGCTGCCCTGCAGCATGGAAAGACATTGCCGCCGCCGAATTGTTAGCGCTAACATTGCGCACGCACCGCCCAGGGCGGTTTTCTTTCACCACCATATGTTAGCGCTAACATGAAGCAACCCAATATCGTGGTCATGGGGGTCACCGGCTGCGGCAAGAGCAGCCTGGGCCTGGCCCTGGCCAATGCACTCGGCGCCAGTTACATCGAAGGCGACAGCTATCACCCGCCGCAGAATATTGCGCGCATGGCAGCCGGCATCCCCCTGACCGATGCCGACCGGGCAGGCTGGCTGGCCTTGCTGGCGCAACGGCTGGCCAGCGGTGTGGCCCAGGGCGAAGCCATGGTGCTGGCCTGTTCGGCGCTCAAGCGTCGCTACCGCGATACGCTGCGCCAGGGCGACCCTAAGCTGCTGTTCGTCCATCTGGCTGGCAACAAAGCGCTGATTGCCGAGCGCATGGCCGCCCGTGACGCCCATTTCATGCCCGGCAGCCTGCTGGACAGCCAGTTCCACGATCTGGAAGAACCGGCTGGCGATGAACGCTGCATCCGCTGCGACATCAGCCAGCCGCTGGACCGCCTGTTGCAGCAGCTGCTGCAGCAACTGGCGCAACACCAATAACAACACATCCCTGCCAAGGAGAATTCAGGTGACAACACGACACAGCATGACCACGCCACAACGGCGTTGGCGCATAGGCGGCCTGCTGGGCATTGGCGTACTGGTCAATTATTTCGACCGCATCAGCCTGTCGGTGGCCGCCCCGCAATTGCAACAGGAATTTCACCTGTCCAGCAGCGATCTGGGCCTGCTGTTCAGTGCCTTTTTCTGGACCTATGCGCTGCTGCAGATTCCCACCGGGCTGATCCTGGACCGCTTCGGCGTCACTCGCGTCGGCCGTTGGGGGGCATTGCTGTGGGGGCTGGCCTCCACCCTCACCGCCTGTGCCGGCGGCTTTGCTGGCATTTTCGTGGCGCGCGCCCTGCTGGGCGTGGCCGAAGCGCCAGGGTTTCCGGTCAGCGCCAAGGCTACCGGCTACTGGTTCCCGCGGCGTGAACGCGCCATGGCCACGGCGATTTTCGATGCGGCCGCCAAGTTTTCCAATGTGATCGGCGTGCCGCTGGTGGCGCTGACCGTGGTCCACCTGGGCTGGCGCTGGGGTTTTGGCCTCACCGCCCTGCTCAGCCTGGCCTACTTCATTGCCTTTACCCTGATCTATCGTGATCCAAGCCAGGACAGCAAGCTGTCGGCAGAGGAATACCGCCATATCGTGGAGGGTGGGGCCACTGCGGAAGGGGTGAGCCAGGGCGGATCGCTGGCCATGCTGGGCTATCTGCTGCGGCAGCGCAAGGTGTGGGGACTGTCCATCGGTTTTGCCGCCTATGGCTATGTGTTTTACCTGTTTCTTACCTGGTTGCCCGGCTATCTGGTGCAGACCATGCAGATGAGCATCCTGAAATCGGCCAGCTATGCCGCCATTCCGTGGATATTCGCCACCCTGTCCGACCTGCTGGTGGGCGGCTGGCTGATCGACCACCTGATTGCCCGTGGCCACGATGAAACCCGCGTACGCAAAGGCGTGCTGCTGGGCGGCATGCTGCTGGGACTGGCGGTATTCGGCGCCACCACCACCAGCGACCCGGTCATCGCCATCATCTGGATCACCATCGCGCTCAGCGGGCTGGCGGCGGCGGCACCGGTGGGATGGTCGCTGCCCTCGCTGATTGCACCGCATGGCGGCACCGGCACCGTGGGCGGCATCATGAACTTTGCCAACAACATGATGGGAGCGGTGGCCCCCATCGTTACCGGCTATATCGTGGGCAGCACCCACTCCTTCAGCAATGCCTTTCTGGTGGCCGGAGTGATGCTGATCATCGGCATGCTGGCCTTTGTCTTCCTGCTGGGGCGCATCGAGACCATCGCGCCCCCGGCCGCAGTGGGCCAGGCCCTGCCCGACTCCACAGGCTAGGGGCGCTGCAGCGTCTTGCCAGGCGGTGGGCGGCCAGACAAAAGCGGCCAGGAAAACCCCTGCCCTGGCCTTGCGACGCCTTGTTCCAGCCACGCAAGGCCAGTTTGTCGGCCGCTCCAGTCACTGCGCCAGTCATGCCGATGCCCCGCCTGCCGGGGCGTTTTGCTGTCAATGTCACAGTGCCTGCTTCAACAGCCAGTTTCATCCTGATCGCTTGGCTGCAATTATCGCCGGGTCACTGACAGACCTGTCTCCCCATACAGGGCCTTGTCATCTGCTCCGTGACGTCTTCGCAGTCCACCCCGCGTATCAAAGAGGATCAAACATGGAACAACATCAGCCCAGCGTTTTCATCTACCCCACCCATGCCGAAGCCGAGCAGGCCATCCGCATCCTGGATCGCGCCGGCTTCGATATCAAGCAACTGTCTATCATCGGCAAGGGCTACCATAGCGAGGAACATCCGGTCGGCTTTTATACCACCGGTGAAAAAATCAAGACCTGGGGCGGCGTAGGCGCCTTCTGGGGCGGGCTATGGGGCCTGCTGTTTGCGCCGGCGGTCTTCCTGCTGCCCGGCGTCGGCCTGGTAGCCATGGCCGGGCCTGTGGTCACCACCCTGGTCAGCGCCCTGGAAGGTGCGGTCGTGGTGGGCGGGGTATCTGCCATTGCCGCCGCGCTGAGCAAGCTGGGAGTCAAGAAGGCCGATGCAGTGGAATATGAATCGGCACTGAAGGCTGACAAATATGTGCTGCTGGTGCATGGCTCGGCCGAGCAGCAGGAAAAGGCCAGCAGCATTCTGAGCAATGCCGAGGCCTGGAAATCCGCCTGATCATCCGCCCGGACCGCAAGCTGGCTGCATGCCGGCTTGCGGCCTCATCCTCATTCCAGCGGCTGCAGCAGCTTCACCCCGACCGGCGCCGCCAGCTTGTCCGCCACCCACTCCCGGTAAGCCAGATAGTGCGCTGCCGCCCGATGAGCTTCTACCGCCGCCATGTCCTGGTAGGCTTCGAATACATGCAGCACATGGGGCTGATCGTCCGGCTGCAATACCTGGTATTGCAAGCAGCCGGCTTCCTGCCGGCTGGCTTGCTGCATGTCACGCATGGCGGCACAGACCGCGGCGGTGCTTTCGGGTTTGCATTGCAGGGTGGCAAAGATGTACACACTCATGACGATTCCTTGTGCTGTCTGGCGGCCGTCGGCCGCAACAGGCTTATATTACGCCGGCACGGCGCTGGCCGCGCAATCACGGCCAGTCATGTGTGCGCAATGCCTCCAGCAATAATTCGGCCACCCGCTCGGTGGACGCCGGATTCTGACCGCTGATGACACGCTGGTCGACCAGCGCGAACGGGTCCCACGGCTCCGGTGCCTTGTGATAGTGGGCACCGCGCTTGACCACTTCGCTTTCCGGCAGGAAGGGCAGCTGCCCGGCCAGCCCGCTAAGCCGTTCCTCGGTATTGGAAAAGCAGCTGATCTGCTTGCCTTCGACCAGCAGGCTGCCATTGTCCAGCCGGATATTCAGCAAACCGGCGATACCATGACAAACCGCGCTGACCACGCCGCCTTGCTGGTAGATCGTGCGGCCTAGGTCTTGCAGCGCGGTATTGTCCGGAAAATCCCACACCGCGCCATGGCCGCCGGCGTAATAGATGGCGGCATAGTCCTGCGGATTGACCGCGGTGGGCGGCAGCGTGGCGCCCAGCCGGTTCATGAAGCGCTTGTTCTGATACCACTCCCAATCCAGTTCGTCGGCCAGGGTCAGGCTGAGCGGGTCAATCGGCGTATATCCGCCGCGCGGACTGACAATGTCCACGGCATGGCGTGCCGCCTCAAGCCGGCTAACAAAATGGACGGCCTCTCCCAGCCAGAGTCCACAGGCCCTGGCTGTTTGCGGATATTTTTCAAAGCTGGTCACCACCATCAGTATTTTTTTCATGCCCGGATCCTTTGCCGCTTGCCGCCGGCCCTGCGCACCGCTATTGACTTGGTAATCAATTTAAACTGTAGTAAACAAAAACCAGAATGCCGCTAATTGTAGAGATCGCACCAGGCGGGACAAGTGCGCAAACTCCGCCCCTCTTGCCCATTCCTACGCATTTTGCCGCTTAGCCACACTACAGGCCGGATACGGTCAGCCGCCGGCGCCGGACTGCGCCGCCAGCGTGCTGGCCGTGAAACAAGGGGAAAGATGATGACTGCGAACACGGCAATCGATCTGGCCAGCCAAATGCTGCAGCTGGCCACACAGCCGGGCTGGCATCCCAGCCGGCTGGATGGCGTCAGCCTGCTGCGCCAGGACCGGGACAGCCCCCCCACTCCGGTATTGCACGAGGCCAGCGTGGTGATCGTCGGCCAGGGCTGCCAGCGTGGCTACCTGGGCGGGCAGGTACTGCGCATCGACCCCGGACATTGCCTGGTGGTGGCCACTCCCATGCAGTTCGAATGCGCGACCAGCCTGCGGCATGGCGAGCACTTGCTGGCCCTGGTGATCCGCATCGACCCCAGCCTGCTAGACCAGCTGCTGCGGCTGATGGATGACACACCCCAGCACAAATCCGCCGGCAAACCACAGGGCATGCTGCTCTGCCCCATGACGCCAGCACTGCAGGACGCGGCGCAGCGCTTGCTGCACAGCCTGCGGCAGGAGCAGGAAAGCCGGGTGCTGGGGCCGGCCATCGTGCGGGAAATCCTCTACCGCATCCTGCTGGCGGATGCCGGACAAACCCTGCGGGCACTGTTTGCCCGCCATGGGCGGCTGCGCCAGATCCAGCGCAGCATCGAACACATCCACCGCCATTACGCCTTGCCGCTCAGCGTGGCCTTGCTGGCCGAACTGGCCGGCATGAGCAGCAGCGCCTTTCATGAAAGCTTCAAGGCTGTCACCGGCTATGCCCCCATCCAGTATCTGAAAAACACCCGCCTGCATCAGGCACGCCATTTGTTGCTGCAGGATACTCACAACATCAGCCAGGCTGCCTATGCCGTGGGCTATGCCAGCCCTTCGCAGTTCAGCCGCGAGTTCAAGCGCCTGTTCGGCCTGCCGCCACGCGCGGCAATCCAGCATCTGGCCATGCCAGCCGATGACTAGGCCTGCCGGCGCCGGCCATGCACTCCGGCTGGCAAAGCCCCGGTGACGCTGGTATCGTTGGCAAGCACATTTGATGCACTGCACAAGCAGCACAAAACGGGAGAAACAGAAAATGAAGCAACGCGAAATCGTGGTATTGAGCGCGGTGCGCTCTGCCATTGGCACTTTTGGCGGCGCACTCAGCCACCTGGAACCGGCCGAACTGGGCGGCCTGGTGATGAAGGAAGCCATTGCCCGCTCCGGCGTGGCAGCCGAACGGATCCACCATGTCACCGTGGGCAACTGCATTCCCACCGAAGCCCGTTATGCCTATGTGGCACGTCTGGCCTCCATTGCCGCCGGCCTGCCGATGGAGTCGGTCGCCATGGCGGTAAACCGCCTGTGCGGCTCCGGCCTGCAAGCCGTGGTGTCCAGCGCCCAGGCCATCATGCTGGGCGACTGTGATTACGCCATCGGCGGCGGAGTGGAAGTCATGTCGCGTGCCGGCTATCTGCTGCCGCAGCTGCGCAGCGGGGCACGCATGGGCAATGCCACGGCAATCGACATGATGACTGCCGCGCTGACCGACCCCTTCGGCGTCGGCCACATGGGCATTACCGCCGAGAACCTGGTGGACAAATGGCAGATCAGCCGCGAAGAACAGGACCAGTTTGCGCTGAATTCGCAGCAACGCGCAGCAGCAGCCATTGCCGATGGCCGCTTTGCCAGCCAGATCGTCCCTATCGTGACCCAGACCCGCAAGGGCGAAGTGGTGTTCGATACCGATGAACACCCGCGCGCCACCACGCTGGACGCCCTGGCCAAGATGAAGCCGGCCTTCAAGAAAGACGGCTCGGTCACCGCCGGCAATGCCTCGGGCATCAATGATGGCGCCGCCTTCCTGGTGCTGGCCGCCGCCGATGCCGCGGCAGCTGCCGGCCAGCAGCCACTGGCACGCATCGTGTCTTATGCGGTGTGCGGCGTACCCAACCACATCATGGGCGAAGGCCCGATTCCGGCCACCCAGGCCGCACTGCAGCGCGCCGGCCTGAGCCTGGAGCAGATGGACGTGATCGAATCCAACGAAGCCTTCGCGGCGCAATCGCTGGCCGTCTGCAAGGGGCTGGGGCTGGACCCGGCCCGCGCCAACCCCAATGGCGGCGCCATTGCCCTGGGCCATCCGGTGGGGGCCAGCGGCGGCGTGATCGCCACCAAGGCGCTGTACGAACTGCAACGCATCCAGGGCCGCTATGCCCTGGCCACCATGTGCATCGGTGGCGGCCAGGGTATTTCGGTGATTTTCGAACGGCTGTAACAAGCTGCGCTGCACCCTGCCCCTTCCCAGCCTTAAACCGCCCGCCTGCCGGGCGGTTTTGCCTTGCCGGCCCATCCCGGCACACAATGCAAAAAGCATAGAGAGCCGCGGCCATTCGTGGTTAAAATGATGGCAGATCAGCACTAGCTGACCGGGCAGCCAAGGCCGCCCACCTTCCCTGTTCCGACCCACAACGCTGGCTTTGAAGCCGGAAAGTTGCCATGGCGATGAAAATACCTGGCTTGCTGTTGCTGTTTGCGCTGGGATTGGCTGCGCCGCTGCATGCGGCGAGCTGGGATGGCCCGCGCGACGGTCCGGCCCGTCAGCCCGGCAGGCACAAGATCACCTTCATCGCCCAGGATCTGCGCAATGGCGGCATAGGTGGCAGTTATCGCGGCTTTGCCAGTGCCGCCCGCCTGCTGGGCTGGCAGGTAGAGGTGCAGGATGCACAGGGCAGCAGCGTTTTGTTGCGCAAGAGCTTTGCCGATGCCGTGGCCACGCACAGTGACGGCATCATTCTGGGTGGATTTCAGGCCAGCGATCTGGCCGACGAGATCGCCGCAGCGCAGCGTGCCCACATCGTGCTGGTAGGCTGGCATGCCGCCGCCCATCCCGGCGTGGTGTCGGGACTGTTTTTCAATGTCAGCAGCGAACCGCTGGAAGTGGCGCGCCGCGCCGCGGAACATGTCATCGCGGACAGCCATGGCAAGGCTGGCGTGGTGATTTTCAATGACGAGCGTTTTGACATTGCCAATGCCAAAACCCGCTTCATGCAAGAGCTGATCCAGCGCTGCAGCGGCTGCCGCATGCTGGAAGTGCAAAACCTGCCGCTCAACCATGCCGACCAGCGCATGGAGGCCGTGGTGCAGGAGCTGAACCGGCGTCATGGCCGGCGCTGGACCCACACCCTGGCCATCAACGATGTCTATTTCGACGAAATGAACTACCCCTTGCTGCATGCAGGGCGGGCAGACATCCGCAATGTGTCGGCCGGCGACGGCTCCAGCAAGGCCATCCACCGCATCCGCGCCGGGCTGTCACAGCAGCTGGCGACCGTGGCCGAACCGCTGGGCGCACAGGGCTGGCAGCTGGCCGATGAAATGAACCGCGCCTTTGCCGGAGCCAAACCCAGCGGCTATGTCAGCAAGCCGATACTGCTGACCCGCACCGTGCTGCAGCAGCTGGGCGAGCAGGACATCGACGCGGACCTGCCCTATCAGCAGGCTTACCGCGCCATCTGGTTCGCCCGCTGAGCAGGCCGCCGCCTGCAGTGGCTCAGGCCAGCAGCTTGCGTTCGCTCTTGCCGTATTTCAGCGATTTTTCATCCGGCAACATCAGGCCCGTGCTTTCGTCCCGTCCCTGCAGGATGAAGCGCGCCTGCGGCTGCCCCAGCTGCTCGGCTGCCAGTTTGCTGTCGGCGCCGATCTCGCCTTTCTTCATGCGGTTGACGATCAGCCCGACCGAGGTATCGGCAAAATCGCGCAGCATCCAGGCATCGCCGTCGCTGTCACCGGCCACCAGGATGGGGCCATAGCCCTTTTTCGCCTGCAGCTGCTGGCGGATGCCCACGGTCTTGCCAGGCCCCCAGTTGAAATGCCAGCCATTCAGGTAGCGATCGCTATAGCGCCCCTTGTCCATCTCCAGCCGCAAGCCGATGACATTTTCCGGCGGCACGCCGTAGCCGAAATCTTCATGACCGGCAAACACCCGTACCACATCGTCGATGGAGGCGGTGCTGACATACACATCGATGCCATTGGCGCGCAGGGTATGCATCAGGCCGCGGATTTCCTCATGCACGCGGATGCCGTGAAAATGGCTGTCGGCCACCACGCCGGCACGGCCCGGCAGGCTGCGCGGGCTTTCATAGCGCACCTTGCGCAGGGCATCACCCAGCGCGGCCTTGTGGGAGGCCAGCGCCATGGCCTGCAGTTCGGCCGTGCTCATGTTCTTGTAGAAATAGATGATCCACTTGTAGCCGATTTCCAGCGGGAAGCTATCGCAGATGGCGTCATACATGAAGTACAGCTTGGCGCGGAAATCCTTGAACTGGTCGCTGGCCTGCACGTCCTCCAGGCTGCGGCTGCCGGCCAGCCCCTGGTAATTGGCATATAGCCAGCGGTAATCCGACTCCACGTCGGCCGCGATATCCGCCATCCGCACCAGCTTGCCATCCACTGTCTTGTAGTCGGCCATGAACGTTTCATCCGGCACGTCACGCCATAGCACCTGGCGGAACTCATCGGGCGTCAGCTTGTATTGCAGATGGTTGATCTGGTACATCAGCAGCGCTTCTTCGCAATCGTTCATGATGCAGGTGTTGTCCCAGTCGAACACCGCATACGGCTTGCGCTCGGCACGGTAGCCGGCGCTGGCACTGCCATGCTGGCTCAGCAGCAATTGCAGGCGCTGCACATTCAGTGGCGACCAGCGCGCGCTATCCAGCGGCACGGCAACTTTGCCGCTGGCGGCACGGGCGGTGGCAGAAGCCAGCAACAAGGGGCTGCTGGCGGATACGGCGGCAAGGGCATGAATGAACTGGCGACGCTGCATGGTCTCTCCCGGAGTAAGGTAGGGGTGGACGGGCAGGCAGCCTGCCCGTCAGCATGACCAGCATAATAAACACCCAATATTACAACTTTGCCACAAAAGTACACAAAACGCCGCCATGCGACCTTGCCTGCCAGCACGGCAAACGGCTTGACAGCGCCCGCCACTCTCTCGCAATGTGCAAGGCCATTCTTCCACCGTCTTCCCGCAGGAGAACCCCATGTGGCAACAGGAGCGTTACCAGCGCATACGTGCCTTGCTGTCCGCGCAGCAACGCCTGAGCACCGAGCAGCTGGTCACTGCCTTGCAGGTCTCGCGGGAAACGGTACGGCGCGATGTGGCGGCACTGGAAGCCATGGGCGAACTGCGCCGCATCCACGGCGGCGTGATCGCCCGAAGCGGCGAGGAAGCGCCGATTGCCGAACGCGCACAGCAACAAGTGCCTTACAAGCAGGCCATCGCCCGTGCCGCCTGCAGCCGGCTGCGCCAGGGGCAGACACTGTTCATCGACGCCGGCACCACCACTGCCCTGCTGGCGCGTGAGCTGGCCTCGCTCAGCGGGCTGACCATCATCACCAATGCCTTCGACGTGGCGCTGGCGCTGCGCCGGCCGGCCCAGGGCGGTGGCCACCAGCTCATCATGCTGGGCGGCGAACTGGGCGAACGCGCTCCGGCCACGGTGGGAGGCAGCACGGTGGCGGAAATCGGCCGTTACCGCGCCGACATCGCCCTGCTGTCGCCAGTCGGGGTCAGCGTCGCCATGGGGGCCAGCAATTACGACCCGCGCGAGGCGGAAGTAGCCCGCGCCATGTGCGCCCAGGCCGATCAGGTCTACATGCTGGCCGATTTCAGCAAGCTGGGCGTCAGCAGCCGTATCAGCACCTGTGCGGCCGGCGATATCGATTTGCTGATCAGCAACCGCCAGGCCGCCGCCATGCCGGCCTGCCAGCAGCTGGCGGCACGGATAGGAGAACTGTGGCTGGTGTGAGCATGCCCTGCCGGTTGAGATCAAGATGGCATATACAAACAAGTAAACATTATTTTTGTTATATCAAAAACAGAAATATCCTGCTTTGAGTTATATAAATTCAAGGCATGGTCATGAACTTCCAGCAACTGCGCATCATCCGCGAAACCGTGCGCCAGAACTTCAACCTCACCGAGGTGGCCAACGCGCTGTACACCTCGCAATCCGGCGTCAGCAAGCACATCAAGGACCTGGAAGACGAACTGGGTGTCGAATTGTTCGTGCGCAAGGGCAAGCGTTTCCTGGGGCTGACCGATCCGGGCAAGGAATTGCTGATCATCGTGGAGCGCATGCTGCTGGATGCCGGCAACATCAAGCGTCTGGCCGAGCAGTTCAGCCTGCGCGACGAAGGCCAGCTGACCATTGCCACCACCCACACCCAGGCCCGCTATGCGCTGCCCAAGGTGGTGACCGCCTTCAAGAAAGCCTTTCCCAAAGTGCATCTGGTCTTGCATCAGGCCAGCCCGGAAGAGCTGGTGCGCCTGTTGCAGTCCGGTGATGCCGATATCGGCATTGCCACCGAGGCGGTGGCCGAAGTGCCCGAGCTGGTGTCCTTTCCCTACTATGGCTGGTACCACAGCGTGATTGCCCCGCCGGAGCATCCGCTGCATCAGCAAGCCCTGTCGCTGGAAACCCTGGCCGAATACCCGATTGTCACCTATCACCAGGGCTTTACCGGCCGCGCCCAGATTGACCGTGCCTTTGCCCGCGCCGGGCTGGTGCCGGACATCGTGATGTCGGCACTGGATGCCGATGTGATCAAGACCTATGTGGAACTGGAGCTGGCAGTCGGCATTGTGGCGTCGATGGCGGTGGACCCGCAGCGTGACCAGGCGGTGAAAGTGGTGGCTGGCGAGCCACTGTTCGGCCAGCAAACCACCCGCATTGCCATTCGCCGTGGCCATTACCTGCGCAGCTATGCCTACCGTTTCATCGAGCTGTGCTCGGCCGCACTGGATGAAAGCACGGTGCGCAGCGCGCTCAGCCCGGCCATGCAGGACTAGGACGAGATGCAAGCGGCAGACCGTGCGGCGCGGGAACTTCCCGCCTGATCCGGCGGTCTGCCGTCCTGACTTGACCCCTACCCGGCAACGGGTAACATCTCTCCTTCATCAAACCGCAATGCCGCCCCGTGCGCCTTGCCGCTAACCCGATCACATGCTTTCACATCAACGCCACACCACCCCGCTTGCCCTGCTCGCCCTGCTGTCCTGCAGCCTTGCCACCCCCGGCCACGCCGCCTCGCTGTGGGACGCTGCCCGCGATGAAGTCCAGCACGTCTGGAACGATGGCACGCTGGATGCCTATCTGCCCTTGAACACCTATCACATGCGCTGGGCCTATACCAAAGAGAAGATCGCCGAGTTCAACGAAAACCCCTGGGGTTTTGGCCTGGGCCGCAGTCTGCGTGACGACAATGACAACTGGCATGCGCTGTATGCCATGGCCTTTCTCGACTCGCACAAAAAAGTAGAGCCGATTGCCGGCTATGCCTACACCCACCCCTTTATCCATGCCGGGGAGTGGCGTGCCGAAATCGGCTATACCGCCTTTATCACTTCGCGCACCGATACCCTGCACTCCTTCCCCTTCCCCGGCGTATTGCCGCTGGTGGGCATCAGCTATGGCAATTTCACCATCAACAGCACCTATATTCCCGGCGGCAAGGGCAATGGCAATGTGCTGTTCACCTTTGCCCATTACCACTTCTGAGTGCGGCTAACAAAAAACCTGCTGCTGCGCTGCGCCTTCTTGCCCTACCCTTGTACTGTCTGCGTCGGCGCGCCTTGCCCCAGGGGCGCTACGCTATTTTGTTAGCCGTTCTAAGCCCGGACACTTGCCCCGGCAGCGCATGTAAAACATGTTAAACGGGGCTAATTGGCTTCACTTCGCTCAAAGCGGTGTAAAGCTGGCAGCGGCCGGCTTGTAGCGCTGCCAGCGCCTGACTAAGGTGGGCGCATTGTTCACCATGAAGGCAGGATGCTCATGCGCCCCACTCACTTTATTGTTGTCAGCGCCACGCTGGGCCTGCTGTTGTGCAGCACCAGCCATGCGGCAGACAGCAGCAGGCCGCCGGATACCGCAGTACAGCGTTGCCAGCCCGAACCCCAGGATGCCGCGCTGCCGGAGCACAAACCTTGCGACCCACACGGCCTGCACCCGGCCGATGAGCCTGGACACATGCCGCCACCACCACACGAGCCGCCACTGGCAGCCGTCAAAGCCTGCATGGGCAGGAAGATTGGCAGCAAGACCACCATTTACCTGCATGGCGACAGCATTCCCGCCATATGCCAGCCCTACGACGGCATGGTACTGGCCAGGCCGCTGCATCCGCTGCTCCCGCCGCCGCCACCAGATGAAGGGTCGCACGCTCCGCAGTAAGAACACGGACGCAATGACAAGGCCGGGCAAAGCCCGGCCTTGTCACATCAACTCGCCATCCGCTTGCCCAGACCAGCTGGCTTACAGCTTGAGCATGCCCTTCTCCTCGATGATGGCGATGATGTCGGCCAGGCCCTGCCCGCTCTTGAGATTGGAGAACACAAAGGGCCGCTCGCCACGCATCTTGCGTGCATCGCGCTCCATGACCTCCAGCGAAGCACCCACCAGCGGTGCCAGGTCGATCTTGTTGATCACCAGCAAGTCGGATTTGCATATACCCGGCCCGCCCTTGCGCGGAATCTTGTCACCGGCAGATACATCGATCACATAGATGGTGAGGTCGGACAGCTCCGGGCTGAAAGTGGCCGCCAGATTGTCGCCACCGCTTTCGATGAAGATGACATCCAGCCCCGGATGACGGGCATTGAGCTGTGCCACTGCTTCCAGATTGATGGACGCATCCTCGCGGATGGCCGTGTGCGGGCAGCCGCCGGTTTCCACGCCGATGATGCGCTCCGGCGCCAGCGCCTCGTTCCTCACCAGAAACTGGGCATCTTCCTGGGTGTAAATATCGTTGGTGACCACGGCAACGTTGTAGATGTCGCGCAGTGCACTGCACAGCGCCCAGGTGAGGTGGGTCTTGCCCGAGCCGACCGGGCCGCCGATTCCAACGCGCAAGGCGGTTTTCTGCATGGTGTATCTCCTCTGGCCTGTTTCGCGTCAGGAACGGAACAGGCGGCTGTATTGGGTTTCGTGTTTCATCGCCGCCCACATCAGGCCGGGGGCGAAATTGCTGTGTTGTTCCGCAGGCAGGCTGATGGCCTGCTCCACCGCCTCTGCCAGCGCCGGCAGCAAGGCCGACAGCAGTTGCTGGCCGGCGCTCTGCCCCATGGGCATGGCCTTGAGCAGCACCATCACCTGGTTTTCCAGCCAGCTCCACAGCAGCGCCGTCAGCGCTTCGCGCCGGGCAATGCCCAGCGCATGGGCTGCCAGCGCCCAGGCGGCCGGCAGGCAGATTTCGCCATTGGCCAAGCCATCCGGCCAGGACATGGACTGACCTTCCGGCAAACCCGCCAGCAGCTGGCGCAGCGAGTAGCCCATTTGTATGGTTTCCTGTCTTTGCTCGCGGCAATCGCGGCTGGCCAGATAGCGCTGGTTGAGCCGGTACAAACTGGCGTGGTCATCATCAGCCACCGCTTGCAGCATCTGCGCCAGCATGGCGGCATCAAACAGGCAGACCGGGCCTTGCAGGACAGCATGCAACCACTGCCGCGCGCTGGCGGCATCGTGGACCAGGCCCAGCTCCAGCGCGCTCTCCAGCCCTTGCGAATAGCTGAAACCGCCAATCGGCAGGCCGGGGCTGGCCAGGCGCAGCAATTGCAGCAAGGGCAGCATGGCGTTCATGTCGGCTGGCCAAACAGATGCAGCCTGGGCGCGTACTGGAAGGCAGCTTCCTTGCCGTGCGAGTGATGGTGACCACCACCGTAGGCACCGCTTTCCGGATTGAACGGCGCAAACAGCCGGCTCACCTCCGCCCCCATTTGCTGCAGCATCTGCGCCAGCACATAGTCATCCAGCAGCCGTAACCAGCCCTCGCCCACCTGCAAGTGCACGTGGCGATTACCCAGGTGGTAGGCCGCACGGCACAGTGCTTCCGGGCTGACGCAAACCACATGCAGCAAAGGCTCGTCGGCCGCCAGCACCCGCACCACGCGGCCATCTTCCGCCCGCAGGCACTGACCATGCGTCAGTGGTGCACCGGCGGATAAAAACAGGCCGGCTTCCTCGCCATCCACGGTACGGGTACGCAGCCGGGTTTTGCTGCGTAATTCAAAGCTGAGCAGCAAGTCGGCATCGCTGCGGCAGGGCTGCGGCAGTCGCTCAGTAATCAGCAGCATGTTCTTTCCTCGTTTTTCTGTTTTCCGGGCCGGGACGACATCATTTCCAGGCCATGAGTTTTCCTGTGCCAGCTGCGTCTGTTCAGAACAGGAAATAACGCTGGGCCATGGGCAGCACGGCAGCCGGTTCGCACCACAACAGCTGACCATCGGCTTTGACCTGATAGTTTTGCGGGTCCACTTCGATCTGCGGCAGGTAGTCGTTGTGGATCAGGTCGGTCTTTTGCACGCTGCGACAGCCGCGCACCGCCACCAGTCGCTTGCTCAGGCCCAGCGCCTCGCCTATCCCTGCGTCCAGCGCCGCCTGGGAGACAAAGGTGACGCTGCCATCGGCAATGGCCTTGCCGAAACTGCCGAACATCGGCCTGCTATGCACCGGCTGCGGCGTGGGGATGCTGGCATTGGCGTCGCCCATGGCGGCCATGGCGATGATGCCGCCCTTGAGAATGAGCGAGGGTTTGACGCCAAAGAACATTGGCTTCCACAGTACCAGGTCGGCCAGTTTGCCCACCTCGATGCTGCCCACTTCGTGGCTGATGCCGTGGGTGATGGCCGGGTTGATGGTGTATTTGGCGATATAGCGCTTGATGCGGGCGTTGTCGCAGCCTTCGCAGTCCCCCGCCAGCGGGCCGCGCTGTTGCTTCATCTTGTCAGCCGTCTGCCAGCAGCGCAGGATGGTTTCCCCCACCCGCCCCATGGCCTGGCTGTCGGAGGACATCATGGCAAAGGCACCCAGATCATGCAGGATGTCTTCGGCGGCAATGGTTTCGCGCCGGATGCGGCTTTCGGCAAAGGCCACGTCTTCGGCAATGGAAGCATGCAGGTGATGGCACACCATCAGCATGTCCAGATGCTCGTCTATGGTGTTGACGGTAAACGGCCGTGTGGGGTTGGTGGAGCTGGGCAGCACATTGGCAAAGCCACAGGCCTTGATGATGTCGGGTGCGTGGCCGCCACCGGCCCCTTCGGTGTGATAGGTATGAATGGTGCGGCCCTTGAATGCTGCCAGCGTGGTTTCGACAAAACCGGCTTCGTTCAGCGTGTCAGTGTGAATGGCCACCTGCACGTCCATTTCATCCGCCACGCTCAGGCAGTTGTCGATGGCCGCCGGGGTGCTGCCCCAGTCCTCGTGCAGCTTCAGGCCGATGGCCCCAGCGCGCACCTGCTCACGCAGTGCTTCGGGCAGGCTGGCATTGCCCTTGCCGGTAAAGCCCAGGTTCATGGCAAAGCCTTCCGCCGCCTTGAGCATGCTGGCCATATGCCACGGTCCCGGCGTGCAGGTGGTGGCATTGGTGCCGGTGGCCGGGCCGGTACCGCCGCCAATCATGGTGGTGATACCAGCGGCCTGCGCCTCTTCTATTTGCTGTGGGCAGATGAAATGGATGTGGCTGTCGATGCCACCTGCGGTGACAATCATGCCTTCGCCGGCAATGATTTCGGTGGCCGCGCCGATCAGGATGTCCACACCGGGCTGGATGTCCGGGTTGCCCGCCTTGCCGATGGCGGCAATGCGGCCACCCTTCAGGCCGATGTCAGCCTTGACCACGCCCCAGTGGTCGATGATGAGCGCATTGGTAATCACGGTATCCGCTACCTCGGCGGCCACGCACTGGCCCTGGCCCATGCCGTCGCGGATTACCTTGCCGCCGCCAAACTTCACTTCTTCGCCATACACGGTGAAGTCGCGCTCTACTTGTGCCCACAGGCCGGTATCGGCCAGCCGTACCGCGTCGCCCGTGGTGGGGCCGAACATTTCGGCATAAGCCTGTCTGCTGATTTTCATAAGTCCCCCATCACCCGGCCCTGAAAGCCGAATACGCGGCGTGCGCCATCCAGCGCCACCAGTTCTACCGTCCGGGTCTGGCCCGGCTCGAAGCGCACGGCCGTGCCGGGGGCAATATTCAGCCGGAAACCACGTGCGGCAGCACGGTCGAAGCGCAGGGCGTCGTTGGCTTCGGCAAAGTGGTAATGCGAGCCGACCTGTATCGGCCGGTCACCGCTATTGGCCACCTCCATACTGATGGTGGCGCGGCCGACATTCATTTCGATGTCGCCGCTGGCAAAGCGGATTTCTCCTGGAATCATCGCAATCTCCTGTTGGCGGGCTGCGTCAGACAATGGGCTGGTGCACGGTAACGAGCTTGGTGCCATCCGGAAAAGTGGCCTCCACCTGGATGTCCGGAATCATCTCCGGCACACCGTCCATCACCTGCTCACGGCTGAGCAGGGTGGTGCCGTAGTGCATCAGCCCGGCCACGCTCTGCCCGTCACGTGCGCCTTCCAGAATGGCGGCACTGATATAGGCCACGGCTTCGGGATAATTCAGCCGCAGGCCACGGGCCAGGCGGCGCTCTGCCACCAGCCCGGCAGTGAAAATCAGCAGCTTGTCTTTTTCGCGGGGGGTCAGTTCCATGGGGTGCTTTCTTGTCAGCTTGCCCAGATGCGCGGCTGGCTGGCTGCGCGTCCGTGGCTGAAGGGGTAGATCAGGTTGCGACAGCCACGCAGCCAGTGATGAGCGGCTTCGGCACTGTCACCAATAAAGCGGGCCAGCCAGATGCCGGGCAGCTGACTGACAGCGGCACGCCCGGCACAGGGCAGTTCCAGACAGGCCTGATGTATGTCTGGCGGCAGTGCCGGCCCGGCCCACAGCAGGGTAGCCAGCACGGTGTGGCCACCCATGCCCACCGGGGATGCCAGCAAGGGGCTGTCACCGGGCACATGGTTGTGCTCGCACCACAGCAGGGTGTCGTCACGCCATACTTCGCTGGCTTGCTGCCACAGGCCGCGATTGAAAGCTGCACCACTGGCCGGGCGTCCCAGGCACATCACCTCGCCCGCCAGCAGGCGGGCATCGCCATGCAAACGGAAGACGTTGTCCAGCCGCACGCTACTGCCGGCAAACAATATGGTTTCCTGCGGCAGCCATTCCAGCAGGCTGCCGGGCAGCTGGCGCACTTGCAGCTGCTGCCCGGCCTGCCGACCAAAACTGTCATACCATTTGGCCGCACCGGGGCTGGTGAGCAGTACCTGGCTGCCTGCGGCCAGGTCAATGTCCAGTGTCAGCGTATCCCCACCCGCCATGCCACCGGGCGGATGCACCACAATGTGCTGGCACTGGCCATGTGCGTCGATGAAGTGCTTTTGCACCCGCAACGGCCCCTGATGACGACGATGCACCGGCACTGTGCGGCCCTGCACTACGGCATAGCCCAATTCCAGTGCAGCATGCCAGCCGGCTTGCAAACCGGCGGGCAAGGGAATGGCCATGCTCAGCGCATTCGGATTCATCAGTAGTCAATCAGCAAGGAGAATGGGGAAAGACACAGCAATTAACATGCCGGTTCAGATGGCCAGCAGTGCGCGCACACCGTCCTGCGCCATGTCGGCACCAGCTCCGCAACGTATCACCTCGCCGCGTGACATCACCATATAGCGATCGGCCAGTGCCTCGGCAAAGTCGTAGTATTGCTCCACCAGCAGGATGGCCATGTCGCGCCGCGCCGCCAGATTGCGGATGACTTCGCCAATCTGCTTGATGATGGAGGGCTGGATGCCTTCAGTAGGTTCATCCAGCACCAAGAGCGAGGGCTGGCTGACCAGTGCCCGGCCAATGGCCAGTTGCTGCTGCTGGCCACCGGACAGGTCGCCACCACGGCGCTGGCGCATGTCGTACAGCACCGGGAACATGTCGTACACCGAGGCTGGAATGTCACGCCCGGCCTTGCCGCCAAAGCGCGCCAGCCCCATGCGCAGGTTTTCTTCCACGGTCAGCCGGCCAAAGATTTCCCTGCCCTGCGGCACATAGGCAATGCCACGCGCCACGCGCTGGTGCGGCGCACAGCGGCTGATGTCCTGCCCCTGCCAGCGTATGCTGCCGTTTTTGGCCGGCAGCTGCCCCATCAGGCAGCGCAACAAGGTGGATTTGCCCACGCCATTGCGGCCAAGCAGACAGGTGACCTGGCCGATTTCGGCTTGCAGGCTGACGCGGCGCAGAATGTGGCTGCCGCCGTAGTATTGCTCCAGTTCTTGTATCTCCAGCATGTCAGCGCCCCAGATAGACTTCGATTACCCGTTCGTCGGCCTGTACCTGCGCCAACGTCCCCTCGGCCAGCACCGCGCCCTCGGCCAGCACCGTCACCTTGCCGGCAATGCTGGCGATGAAATCCATATCGTGTTCCACCACCATCAGCGAATGCCTGCCCTTGAGGGTGAGCAGCAACTCGGCGGTTTTTTCAGTTTCGGCATCGGTCATGCCGGCCACCGGCTCGTCCAGCAGCAAGAGCTGCGGCTGCTGCGCCAGCAACATGCCGATTTCCAGCCACTGCTTCTGGCCGTGCGACAGCAGCCCGGCCTGCCGCGCCCGCTGCTCGCCAAGGCGAATCAGCGTCAGCAATTCGTCGATACGGTCACGCTGCTGCCCGGTCAGGCGAGCGCGCAGGCTGGCCCATACCGAACGCGGCCCGGCCAGTGCCAGTTCCAGGTTTTCCTGTACCGTCATCGCCTCGAATACCGTGGGTTTCTGGAACTTGCGTCCTATGCCCAGCTGGGCGATTTCCGCCTCGGAATGCTGGGCCAGATTGATGGTCTGGCCGAAGAAGGCCGAGCCGCTGTCGGCGCGGGTTTTGCCGGTAATCACATCCATCATGGTGGTCTTGCCCGCGCCATTGGGGCCGATGATGCAGCGCAGCTCGCCCACGCCAATGGACAAGGACAGACGGTTGAGCGCACGGAAACCGTCAAAGCTGACGCTGATGTCGTCCAGATACAGGATCTGCCCATGGGTCACATCCAGCCCCGGTTGCAACAGGCGGCCACTGGCCGGGGTATCGCCATCCCAGCTTTCACGCTGTACCGCTTGCGAAGTAGTGACGGACATCATGCCTTCTCCTTGTGGCGGCGCAGCAGGCCCAGCAGGCCGCGCGGCAAAAACAGCGTGGTGGCAATGAACAGCCCACCCAAAAAGAACAGCCAGTACTCGGGAAAGGCCACGGTGAACCAGCTTTTGGCTGCATTGATGAAACCAGCGCCCAGCACCGGGCCGATCAGGCTGCCACGCCCGCCCACTGCCACCCAGATGGCAATTTCGATGGAGTTGGCTGGCGACATTTCCCCCGGATTGATAATGCCCACCTGCGGCACGTACAGCGCCCCGGCCAGGCCGCACAACATGGCGGACGCCACCCAGATGAACAGCTTGTAATACAGCGGGTTGTAGCCGCAGAAC
The DNA here is from genome assembly GCF_003202035.1 of Aquitalea magnusonii. GTDB lineage: Bacteria > Pseudomonadota > Gammaproteobacteria > Burkholderiales > Chromobacteriaceae > Aquitalea > Aquitalea magnusonii. The sequence goes on from NZ_QJKC01000002.1 coordinate 269,603, forward strand.
ATCAGCCGTGACTCGGCATCGCGAATGGCGGTGAGGATGCGGCCGAACTTGCTGTTCACCAGCCAGAAGCCGGCCGCCAGCGCAGCCACCAGCAACAGCACGGTCAGCAGGAACAGCGTGGCGCGGGTGCCGGGCGCGGCAATGCCATAGCCGAGGATGCGCTTGAAGTCGGTAAAGCCGTTATTGCCGCCAAAGCCGGTTTCATTACGGAAAAACAGCAACATGGCGGCATAGGTGAGCGCCTGGGTCATGATGGAAAAGTACACGCCCTTGATGCGCGACCGGAAAGCCAGCCAGCCAAACACCAGCGCCAGCAGGCCGGGCACGCCCACCGCCAGACACAGCGCCCAGGCCAGGTGCTCGCTGCCTTGCCAGAACCAGGGCAGGGTTTTCCAGTCGAGAAACACCATGAAGTCCGGCAGCTCGCTCTGATAATTGCCGTCATGGCCGATGGCACGCATCAGGTACATGCCCATGCCGTAGCCACCCAGGGCAAAGAACAGGCCGTGGCCCAGGCTGAGCAGGCCGGTATAGCCCCACACCAGGTCCATGGCCAGCGCCACGATGGCATAGCACAGGATCTTGCCCACCAGCGTCAGGGTATAGGCCGACACATGCAGGCTGCTGGCCGGGTCGGTCCACACATGCAGGGCGGGCATGGCCAGTAGCAGCGCCAGGATGGCTGCGCCTGCCAGTTTCAGCGGCAGTGGCCCGATACGGTGGGCCAGCCGCAGGGAAAGTGCGGTTTGCATGATGATCTCTCCTAGTCCAGTACCCGGCCCTTGAGGGCAAACAGGCCTTGCGGACGCTTCTGGATGAACAGGATGATGAAGCCGAGGATGAGGATCTTGCCCAGCACCGCCCCCAGCGACGGTTCCAGAATCTTGTTGACGATGCCCAGGCCCATGGCCCCGGTGACGGTCCCGGCCAGCTGGCCCACCCCGCCCAGTACCACCACCATGAAACTGTCCACGATATAGCCCTGCCCCAGCTCCGGGCCGACGTTGCCGATCTGGCTCAATGCCACCCCGCCCAGCCCGGCAATGCCGGAACCCAGACCGAAAGCCAGCATGTCCACCTTGCCGGTGGGCACCCCCACGCTATCGGCCATACGGCGGTTTTGCGTGACGGCACGCACGAACAGGCCCAGCCGGGTTTTGTTGAGCAGCAGCCAGGTGAGCACCAGCACGCCGGCAACAAAGGCGATGATGGCCAGCCGGTTATACGGCAGAGTGAGCGCCGGGGTGATTTCCCAGCCGCCGGACAGCCAGGACGGGTTGGCCACTTCCACGTTCTGCGCCCCAAACAGCATGCGCACCGCCTGGATCAGCATCAGGCTGATGCCCCAGGTGGCCAGCAGGGTTTCCAGCGGACGGCCATACAGATGGCGGATGATCAGCCGCTCCAGCGCCATGCCGATGACAAAGGTGACGGCAAAGGCCACCGGCAGCGCCGCCAGCAGATAGGCATCGAAAGCGCCCGGCCACCAGCTGCGGAACAGGTTCTGCACCACATAACTGGCGTAGGCGCCGATCATCAGCATTTCGCCATGCGCCATATTGATGACGCCCAACAGGCCATAGGTGATGGCCAGGCCCAGAGCGGCCAGCAGCAGTACCGAGCCCAGGCTGATGCCGCTGAAGGCATAGCCCAGCATGTTGTAACGCCACTGGCTGGACTTGATGTCAGCCATGGCCTGACTGGCGGCGGCGCGCACGCTGGCTTCCGGCTCGCTGGCGGCTACCGTCAACGGCGCCAGCAGGCTGAGGGTGGCCGGGTCGGCACTGTCGGCCAGGGTGTGGATGGCGCTCAGCCGCTGTGCCGCATCCGGGCTGGCCAGTTGCAGGCGGGCGCTGGCCATGTGCAGGGCCTGTCTGACCTGGCTGTCCTGTTCCTGCTGTTGCCGGCTCAGCAGCAAGGGCAGCAGGCCGGGGTTGGCACTGTCCTGCAAGGCCTGGATGGCGCTCAGGCGCTTGCTGCGGTCCGGGTCGGCCAGATCACCGGCCGCATGAAACGCCTCCAGCGCGCTGCGCACGCTGTTGTTGACCGGCAAGGCATCCAGACTGGCGGCATCGCCAGCTACCGGCTGGCCGTTGTCCACATCGCTCAGCTTGCCGTCCGTCCCTTGCAACAGCACATGGTTGCCATCGGCACTGGTAAACAGCCTGCCCTCTTCCAGTGCGGCAACTGCCTGACGGCGCGGGCCATCGGCCTGCACCGTCCACTGGGTGATCAGCCCGGCACGGTCGGCCGGGTCGGCATGGGCCAGCTCGGTCAGCGGGCTGGCCGCCACCAGGCCGCTGTACAGCAACAGCAGCAGGAGCAAGGGTTTGAACAATTGCATGGTGCTTTCCTTACAGAATGTGCCCGCCACTACCCGGTCAGGGCAGCAGCGGGCAAGGGCGTGCGTCGTCCCGTGCTGTGCCTGAAACAATCAACAAGAGCGGCTGATAAACAGGCACAGCAGGGATGTTGTCAGCCGCTGTTACTTGCTCTTCACCGGGGTGTCGGGCTTCTTGTCATTCCCCGGAATGAAGGGGCTCCACGGTTGCGCGCGGATCGGGGTCTTGGTTTTCCACACCACCGAGAACTGGCCGTTGGGCTGGATTTCGCCAATCATCACCGGCTTGTGCAGGTGATGGTTTTTCGGGTCAATTTCCAGAGTGAAACCGGACGGGGCAGCAAACTTGATGCCGGCCATGGCCTTGGTGACGGCGGCGACATCGGTGGTGCCGGCTTTCTTCACCGCCTCGGCCCACATATTGATGCCCACATAAGTGGCTTCCATCGGGTCGTTGGTCACCAGCTTGTCGGCATTCGCGAGGCCCTTCTTCTTGGCCCAGGCGCGGTAGTCGGCAATCCACTTGCTGTTCACCGGGTTCTTCACGCTCATGAAGTAGTTCCAGGCGGCCAGATGGCCCACCAGCGGCTTGGTGTCGATGCCCTTGAGTTCTTCCTCACCCACAGAGAAAGCCACCACCGGCACGTCGGTAGCTTTCAGGCCCTGATTGCCCAGTTCCTTGTAGAAGGGCACGTTGGAGTCGCCATTGATGGTGGAGATGACCGCCGTCTTGCCACCGGCAGCGAATTTCTTGATGTTGCCGACGATGGTCTGGTAATCGCTATGCCCGAAGGGGGTGTACATCTCCTGGATGTCTTCGTCCTTCACGCCCTTGCTGTGCAGGAAGGCCCGCAGGATCTTGTTGGTGGTGCGCGGGTAGACATAGTCGGTCCCCAGCAGGAAGAAGCGCTTGGCACCGCCGCCCTCCTTGCTCATCAGGTATTCCACCGCCGGAATGGCCTGCTGGTTGGGTGCCGCCCCGGTGTAGAACACATTGGGCGACATTTCCTCACCCTCGTACTGCACCGGGTAGAACAGCAGGCCGTTCAGCTCCTCGTACACCGGCAGTACCGATTTGCGTGAGACCGAGGTCCAACAGCCAAAGGTCACGGCTACCTTGTCCTTGCTCAGCAGTTGACGCGCCTTTTCGGCAAACAGCGGCCAGTTGGAGGCCGGGTCTACCACCACCGGTTCCAGCTTCTTGCCCAGTACGCCGCCCTTGGCATTGATCTGGTCGATGGCAAACAGCGCCATGTCCTTGAGCGAGGTTTCCGAAATGGCCATGGTGCCGGACAGGGAGTGCAACACCCCTACCTTGATGGTGTCGGCGGCAAAGGCCGGCATGGACATGAGGCCGGCGGCGGCCAGAACCAGCGGAGCGGACTTCAGAAAAGTGCGACGAGTGCTTGCCATGTGATTCCCCTGATGATTGGTATGGATGTTGCGCTGCGTCATCAGAGTACGATCCACGCCCGGCCAGCAAAATACGTTACATGACGTAGCAGCCTGCGCAGGGCGGTACAGCCGCAGGCTTGCCGTACCGCCATGCCCTTGTGCTAGGCTGTCTCTCCCCCTTGCTACCGGAGCTGTTCATGCTGCCACGCAGCGCCTGGCGTGATTTCACCGCCGTCATCTTTAGCGTGGCCCTGCTGGGCCTGGGTCTGGGCAGCACCATGCCGCTGACCGCCCTCACCCTCACTGCCCGTGGTTTTAGCCCGGAAGTGATCGGCTGGACCGTGGCGGCCAGTGCCGTGGGCGGCGTGCTGGCCACAGTGGCTGCCCCGGCGCTGGCGCTGCGGCTGGGGCGGCGCAATGTGATGCTGGGCTGCCTGCTGCTGGCGACACTATCCGTCATGCCGCTGCAATACCTGGACAGCATTGCCGGCTGGCTGCTGGCGCGCTTTTTGTTTGGCGCGGCCATGGCCCCGCTGTTCGTGCTGGGGGAAAGCTGGATCAACACCCTGGCAGCCGACCATACACGTGGCCGCATCGTCGCCATCTACGCCACCTGCTTCACCGCCTGCCAGGTGCTGGGCCCCTTGCTGACCGACCTGCTGGCCCGCTGGCCACAGCAGGCTTTTCTCTGGTGTGGCGCGCTGTTCCTGCTGGGCGTTCCAGGCATCATGCTGGCCCGGCCGGAGCAGCGCACCGACATGCATGCGGACCACCCGCAGTCCGCAAGGGCCGACAAGGCCAGCAGTAGCGGCTGGCTGGAGATTGTGCGGCGTGCACCCGCCATTTTGCTGGGCACGGCGTTTTTTGCCTCATTCGACACGGTGATGCTCAGCTTTCTGCCACTGGTGGCCATGGAAGGCGGCATGAGCCAGAGCCGCGCACTGGCCTCCGCCTCCATCCTGCTGGCGGGCGACGCCACCTTGCAGTTTGGCATTGGCTGGCTGGCCGACCACCTTGGCCGCCGCCGGGTACATCTGCTGTGCGGAGTGCTGGTGTGCCTGCTGCTGCCCTTGCTGCCGTGGATGATGCAGCTACCGCTGCTGTGGGAGGCCTATCTGTTTGTGCTGGGTGGCTGCGCCGGTGCCATCTATACCTTGTCCATGGCAGCCAGCGGCGAATTGTTCAGCGGCGCGGCGCTGTTACGCATTTCCGGGCTGATTTCACTGTGCTGGAATGCCTCCAGCAGCCTGGGCCCGGCCGCCACCGGCCTCTTGATGCAGCATGCCGGTTCGGCCTGGATGGTGGCCGTGCTATGGGCCATCGCCCTGCTGTTTGTTGTCAGCGGCTGGCGGCAAGCGGCTGCCACAATAGCAAGCGCCCGACACTGAGCGCTTGCCAATGCACTGACTTTTTCGCAGGCTGGACGCCTTGACGGTTTTCAACGGAATTCACCATGCAGCCAGCCAGACAACCATTGCGGCTACGCGCCCTGATTGCCCGTGAATGGCAGCAATTACGCAGTTTTCAAGCCAGCGACCGCCCCTGGCAGATGCCGCTGACCGCCGCGCTGGCCACCGGCCTGCCGCTCTTGATTGCCGCCTGGACCGGCCACCTGGCCTTTGGCCTGCTGTCGTCGCTGGGTGGCATGGCTTTTCTCTACCTGCCCGCCACCCCCATGCACCATCGCATGGTCACCATCATGGCCTGCAGCTTTGGCCTGATCGCCAGTTTCACCCTGGGCCTGTTAAGCCAACTACTACCGCTGGCCACGGCGCCGGTGCTGACGGTGATCACCATTCTGGTGACGATGATCTGCCGCTTCTACCGCCTGCCACCGCCCGGCAGTTATTTCTTCGTGATGGTGGCCGCGCTGGCCGCCTACACCCCGGTGCCCCTGCTGGAGATACCGCTGCGGGTTGGCCTGCTGGCCATGGGCAGCCTGCTGGCCTGCGTACTGGCCTTCGGCTATAGCCTGCATGTGTTGCGCTGGCGTACACCCAGACCGGTGCAGCCTTTGCCGGCGCCGGATTTCGACTTCGTGGTGATGGATGCACTGATCATCGGCCTCACCGTCGGCCTGTCGCTGCTGCTGGCCGAGTGGCTGCAGCTGCAACGCCCCTACTGGGTGCCGGTGAGTTGCCTGGCCGTGCTACAGGGTGCCAGCCTGCGCGCGGTGTGGAACCGCCAGTTGCAGCGGCTGCTGGGCACGGCACTCGGGCTGTTGCTGACCTGGGGGGTATTCAGCCTGCCGCTGAACGCCTGGTCGGTTGCCTTGCTGGTGATGCTGTTCACGGTGGTGGTGGAAACACTGGTGGTGCGCCACTACGGCATGGCCGCGGTGTTCATCACACCCATGGCAATCTTGCTGGCCGAGGCGGCTCATCTGGGCCAGGGCTCGGCCTTTCCCCTGATCGAGGCCCGCTTCTACGACACGCTGGCGGGCGGCCTGGTGGGCCTGCTGGGTGGCCTGGCCCTGCACCTGCCACCGTTGCGACAGGGCATCAGCCGGCTGATTCTGCGTGTGCTGCCGGTGAAGGACGCCAGCTGAGTCAGTCCCGGTGGTCCTGGTGTTCCAGCGCGTCGGCATCGGCCTGCAGCCGGCTGCGCACAAAGTCGATATGGCCGCGCAGCTCGTACAGCAAATCGCCAAAAGCCGCCGGCACCGTAATCTTGCTGACCGTGGCATCCACATGGGCCAGCCGGCGTAGCAATTCTTGCTGTTTGCCCGGCACAGTACGCTGCGCTACTGCCTCGCGCTCGATATCAAACAACACCCGGTACCAGCGATTGATGCCGGACTGGATGCGCCAGCGGTAAATGGCGGGGGCCACTTTCAGTGCCGGTATCAGCAACAGCACCAAGGGCAGCATCACTGCCAGCGCCCGCGCCACCAGCCCGGCCAGCCAGAAGGGGAAGGTACGGTACAGCAGACTTTTGCCAGAGGCGTAATAACGCTGGGCATCCGGGCTGAGGCGGATTTCATGCTCCACCAGCACCGGAAACTCGCCCGCTTTCTTGAACAGGCCGGGCTTGCCATGTACCTCCCGCGCGGCATCCAGCAGCAGGTCGGACAAGGCCGGGTGCAGGCCGTCACGGGCAATCAGCTCCACGGTGGGGCCAATCAGCTGGGTATCGCTTTCGGGAATATCCTTGCCCAGATCCAGCCCGCCGCGCGGCAGGGTCAGTTTGTTCAGATAGCTGACCCGGCGGGCATAGGCATCTGCCTGGACAAAGTTGAACAGATGAATGTCCGGCGTGTGCAAGAGCTGACGCAACAGGTCGGTGGAGGTGGAATCGCCCATCACGAACAGCGCATCCACCTGCTTGTCCAGCAAGGACTTGACGGCATTGCCCGGCAGCGCGTCGAGCAAGATGGTCTTCCCGCCCGGTTCGATGCCATTGAGCTTGAGCAGCGCCAGCGCCAGGGTGTGAGTGCCGCTGCCCGGTTCGCCGATATCCAGCCGCATGCCCTGAAAGTCCGACAGCAAGGTCTTGGGCGCGCCACGGTAGAACACCATCAGCGGCTGATAGGAAATGCTGCCCAGCGACATCAGCCGGCTGCCATCCACCCCGCCGGCCTCGCCGCCCAGCACAAAACCCACATCCACCGCCTGACGCTTGTCCAGCAGGCGATGCAGATTATCCAGCGAGCCACCGGAAGGCAGTATCTTTACCTTCACCCCCTCACGCGCCAGGATGGCCTGATAACGCAAGGCGGTTTTCTCGAATACGCTGCCCGGTGGTCCGCTGGCGATGGTGAGGCTGGTCGGTGCCGCGGCATTGGTCAGCAGCAGCCCCAGCAGCATGATGGCCACGCCAGCCAGCACGATCATGAGCATGGACAGCACCAGACCGCGCCCGAACAGGGCATTCAGCCGGGCGGTCAGACGGGAAAACAGGCTGCGGGGAGAGAACAAGGCAAGACTCCTGACTGGGAACGGCCTGCGCAACAGGCAGCATGGCCGGACCGCCGCAATCTACCACGGCTGCCCCGCCGCCGCGACCCTGGCCGGCGCGAGGCCGGGTATGATGGCGCTTGACTTCGAGTGCACTCCAACTTGCAGACTGCCCCCATGACCACACTCAGCATCCGCCAGATGGCCCGCCTCAGCGGACTGTCAGCCCATACCCTGCGCTATTACGAGGACATCGGGCTGATCGATCCGGTAGCGCGCAGCAGCAGCGGCCACCGCTGCTACGGCGAGCACGACCAGCGCTGGATTGCCTTCCTGCTGCGTCTGCGTGCCACCGGCATGCCGATACAGGACATGCTGGCCTATGCCACGCTGCGCCGGGACGGGCAGCAACTGGACAGTGTGGTCCGGCGTCAGCAGATGCTGCAACAGCATGTGCTGGCATTGGAAAACCGGCTGGCGACATTGCAAGACAATCTCAGCGTGATGCGCGACAAGGTGGCCTTCTACACCGGACTTGCCAGCGCCTTGCAAGCGGACGCTCAGCCGGACAGCACAGGAGCAGACCATGACCAACCCTCTTTACCAACAAGGCTGGAACCGCCTGCGTGAAGTCGACGCAGAGGCGGGCGAACGCGTGATTGCCAGCTTGCAGGACATCAGCCCGGACCTGGGGCGTTACATCATCGAATTCGGCTTTGGCGAGGTGTACAACCGCCCCGGCCTGAGCCTGCAACAGCGCGAGCTGGCCACCATTGCCGCACTGACGGCACTGGGCAATACCACACCGCAGCTGAAGGTGCATATTGCCGCCGGGCTCAATGTCGGGCTGAGCCAGCAGGAAATCCACGAAACCATCTTGCAGATGGCGCTGTATGCCGGTTTTCCGGCCGCACTCAACGGCATGTTTGCGGCAAAAGAGGTATTTGCCGAACATGACGGGGCGTGAAGTAACCGTTTCGGGCCATGTGCGGCTAACAAAAACCCTGCTGCTGCGTTGCGCCTCCTTGCCGTACTCAGTGTACTGTCTGCGTCGGCACGCCTTGCCCCAGGGACGCTACGCTATTTTGTTAGCCGCATTAACAAACGAACGCTGCGCAAACCGCGTAGCGCAGCCTGCCGCGGGGGTGGTTAGCGGACCTTAAGCATGCCCGCGCCCCAGCGCCATGGCGGCGGCAGCGGTGCGGGTTTCCACCCCCAGCTTGGCAAACACATGCTCCAGATGCTTGTTGACCGTGCGCGGGCTCATGCCCAGGATGTCGGCAATGTCACGGTTGGTCTTGCCCAGGCTGAGCCAGTGCAGCACTTCGGCTTCGCGCTGGGTCAGGCGGAAGGCCGCAATCAGTGCCGCCAGCGTGGCTTGCAGCCCTTCTTCGCGCAGCACCACCAGCCATTCCGGCTCGCCGGGAGTCAGATGAAAGCTGGCAAGCAGCTTCTGCCCGGCCTCGCCCGGCCATTGACCGGGCAGATCCTCGCCTTGCAGCCTGGCCTGCTGCGCCAGCGCGGCCCAGCGCCACAGTGCTTCCGGGGCCTGTTGATCCTCGACACCGAAATAGCGTTGCAATAGCTGCCGGGCCAGCGCGGTTTGCCACACCAGCCGTCCGCTGTCCGGGTTCAGAGCCAGGGTGGCCTGACCAAAAGCATCCAGCGCGCTGCTGGCCTGTTGCAGCTGACGGGCATTGGCGGTGTGGGCGGCAATGCGTGCCAGCACTTCCGGCGGGCGCAGCGGTTTGGTGACATAGTCGGCCCCGCCGGCGGCAAAGGCCGCCACCACGTGTTCGCTGTCGGTAAGGCCGGTCATGAACACGATGGGAATGGGCCGGGTAACGTAGTCCTGTTTCAGGCGACGCGCCACCTCGAAGCCGTCCATGCCCGGCATCACCGCATCCAGCAGGATCACATCCGGCAGGCTGAGCCTGGCCCGCTGCAAGGCGGCTTCGCCATGGGTGGCCACCAACACGGTATGGCCTGCTGCATCCAGCGCATCGTGCAGCATTTGCAGGTTGTCCGGCATGTCATCCACGATGAGCACCAGCGCGCTGCGGTTGGCCGCCTGTTCCATCAATCTTGCTCCATCAATCTGTTTCTTCCTGGTACTGCAACAAGCTGCGCAGTGCATCAAAGCGGAAGGCGTCCACCAGGCTCTGGGCACGGCGCAGGAATTCGCCATGCTCGGCCGCCTGTTCGGACAAGGTCTGCAATGCCGCTTTCACCCCCTTGGGGTAACCCAGCTCCAGCGCCTCGCGCAGCGGGCGCAGCAAGGCAGCATCCGGCAGGGTGAGGCTGGCGGCACTGGCATGCAGGCTTTGCAGCGTGGTGCCAATTTCAGCCACGGGCTGGCTGTCAGTCTGCCATTCCAGCTGCAAGCGCCTGCCCAGCCAGTCCAGAATGTCGTCGAGGCGGATGGGTTTGACGAAGAAATCGGCCGGCAGAATGCCCACATCGTTGTCCTGCCCCTTTTCAAAGGCATTGGCCGAGATGATGGCCAGGGCGGCGGCATCCGCCATGCCGCCCTGGGCCTGACGGATGGCGCGCAAGGTCTGCCAGCCGTCCATGCCGGGCATGGCCAGATCCATGAACACTGCATGCGGGCGGAAGGCCGGCAGCAGTGCCAGACAGTCCTCCCCGCTGCTGGCCTCGGCCAGCTCAAAGCCCAGCGCTTGCAGCATGTGGCGCAGCATGGCGCGGTCCACCGCCTCGTTGTCCACCAGCAGTATGCGGCGGCGCGGCCCCAGATAGCCGGTACGTTGCTGGCGTGGCAGGGCCTGTTCGGCTTGCTGGCCGTGCAGGGCCGGCAGGAACAGTCGCACGGTAAACAGCGCGCCCTGCCCCGGCGTGCTGTCCAGGCGGATTTCCCCGCCCATCAGGTCGGTCAGCATCTTGCTGATGGTCAGGCCCAGCCCGCTACCGCCCTGCTGCGACTGCTTGCCGCGCTCGAACGGCTCAAACAGTCGTGGCTGATCGGCCGGGGCAATGCCCGGGCCGGTATCGCGAATGGTAAAGGTGGCCATTTCGCGCTGATAGCGCAAGCCCAGGCTGACCTCGCCACGCTCGGTGAACTTGACGGCATTGCCCAGCAGGTTGATCAGGATTTGCCGCAGCCGCTTTTCATCCGCCCGCACCACCGTTGGCAGCTCGCCTTGCGGAACAAAACTGAAATCCAGCCCCTTTTGCTGCGCCTGCAGGCTGAACATGGCCACCAGCTGCTGCATGAAGGCGGTGAAGTCCAGCGGGCGCATGTCCAGCGTCAGTTTGCCGCTTTCGATACGGGCGATATCCATGGTGCCTTCAATCACCGACAGCAAGTGGTCACCACTCCTGCGTACCACCTCCACCGACTGGCGCGCCGCCGGTGGCAGGCTGGCATCAGCATGCAGGATTTGCGCATAGCCCAGAATGCTGTTGAGCGGAGTGCGCAACTCGTGACTGATGGTGGTGACATAGCGGCTCTTGGCCTGATTGGCTTGCTCTGCCACCTCACGCGCTTGTTGCAATAGCTGGTCGGTCTGGCGGTGCAGGTCGATCTCACGCTGCAGCAGGCCGGTCTGGCGGCGCGATTCCTCCTGCGCCACTTGCCTGCTGTTATGGGTCAGCACCATCCACCAGGCCAGTACACTGCTGGCCAGCAACAACACGGCAAACAGGCGGAACAACAAGCCGCCCAGCCCGGCCACCGCGCCTTCCTGCACGGCGATGAAGTACAACAGGCCCAGCAAGAGCAGCCAGAAGGTGCTGATACCGGCCATCAGCAATAAATAATGCCCCAGCCCGCGTTGCAGATAAGGCTGCAAGCCGCGTGGCAGCAGCCGCTGCAACAAGCCCTGCCATTGCGCCGCCAGCGTGGCCTGCGGCTTGCACAAATCGCCGCAACGCACGTCCAGCGTGCAGCACAGCGAGCAGATATGCCCCTGATACGCCGGGCAAACCACGATGTCCTCGGCCTCGTACTCGCGCTGGCACAGCACGCAGCGGTGATGGGCGTGCGTACTGGCCGAAGGTCGGCGCGCCAGGTAGTAACGCCCGCCACTGAGCCAGGCAAACAAGGGCGAGAGCAGCAACGCCGCACACATGGCCACCAGCGGTGATAGCGCCTGTGCCACCTCGCCTAAAGCCCCCAGATGGGCGGCCACCGCCAGCAAGGAGGCCAGCGTCATTGCCCCCAGCCCCACCGGATTGATGTCGTACAGATAGGCCCGGCGAAACTCGATGCCGCGCGGGCTCAGGCCCAGCGGCTTGTTGATCAGCAAATCCGCCACCACGGTCATGATCCAGGAAATGGCGATATTGCTGTACAAGGCCAGCACCTGACCCAGTGCCTGGAAGACTTCCAGCTCCATCAGCAACAGGGCAATCAGGGTGTTGAACACCACCCATACCACCCGTCCCGGATGGCTGTGGGTGAGGCGGGAAAAGAAATTGGACCACGCCAGGCTGCCGGCATAGGCATTGGTGACGTTGATTTTCAGCTGGGACACGATGACAAACAGCGTGGTGGCGGCAATGGCCAGCTTGCCGTCGCTGAACACGTGGGAATAGGCAATCAGATACATCTGGTTCGGGTCCACCGCCTTGGCCAGCGGCACCGCATTGCGCAGGGCCAGCCAGGCCAGCAGTGCGCCACCCAGCATCTTGGCCACGCCCGGCAATACCCAGCCCGGCCCGCCCAGCAGGCAGGCCAGCCACCAGCTGCGGGCATTGCCGGCAGTGCGCGGCGGCATGAAACGCAGATAGTCGGCCTGCTCGCCCATCTGGGTGATCAGCGCAATGCCCACGGCAAAGGCCGCACCAAAACGGCGCAAATCAAACTGCATGCCTGCACCCTGCCCACCAGGGTAATGCCACAGCCCTTGCAGGACTGCGGGTTCCTGCCACAGCAAAAACGCATAAGGCAGCACCAGCAACAACAGCCACAAGGGTTGGGTCCAGCTTTGCAGACGGCTGATGGCGGTGACGCCATGGGTGACCAGCGGCAGCACCAGCAAGGCGCACAGCAGGTAGCCGGCCACCGGCGGAATGCCAAAACCCAGTTCCAGCGCGTAGGCCATGATGGCCGCTTCCAGCGCAAAAAAGATGAAAGTGAAAGAGGCGTAGATCAGCGAGGTGACGGTGGAGCCGATATAGCCGAAACCCGCGCCACGGGTGAGCAGATCCATATCCACTCCGTAGCGGGCGGCATATACCGAGATGGGCAGCCCGGCCAGCAGGATCACCAGCCCGGTCAGCAGGATAGCCAGCAAGGCATTGAAAAAACCGGCTTGCACCAGCATGGTGGCACCCACGGCTTCCAGCACCAGAAAAGACGCAGCACCGCCCAAGGCGGTATTGGCCACCCGCCACAGCGACCACTGGCGAAAGCGGCGCGGGGTAAAGCGCAGGGCGTAGTCTTCCAGCGATTCACGCGCCACCCAGCTGTTGTAGTCACGACGCAGCTGGATGACTTGCTGGGGTGGCGATGGCGGCTCTGCGGACACGGGGCAATCCTGTTGGCGATGACCTGCAGGGCAGATGCAAGAAACCTGCCAGCCCCGCTTGGCTAGCCTCCAGCAGGCCGATGGCGCAGGCTGGCCAGCATCATGCTGAAGCCTGGTCCGGCACCAGCTGCAGATAGCCATCCACCAGCGCCAGCAAGGCCGCCGCCGCAGGGGTGGGGCTGTCGTGACTGGCCAGATACACCCGGCGGCGCGGGCCATCAAGCACCGGCCGCGTCACCAGCCCGGCATGCTCCCCGGCCCCCAGCGCCGGCACCATGCCCACCGCACAACCAGCACGCACCAGGTCCACCAGCATGTCGGCATGGTTCACCTCGAATGTCACCCGCCGCTTGATACCCATTGCCGCAAACGCCATATCAGTCTGCTGCCGCGGGCCGCTGCCGCCCGGCCAGTCCACCAGCGTGCAGCCAGCCAGCTGTTGCAAATCCAGCTGCGGCAAGGCGGCCAAGGGGTGATCCGGGTGCAGCAGGGCCAGCAGGGGTTCTTCCCACAGCAGACGGGCATCCAGGCCCAGTACCGGCTCGCCCGGCCACACGCCGAGAAAGGCCACGTCAATCTGCTGCAAGCGCAGTTCTTCCATCATCACATCGCTCATGCGCATGGCCAGTTGCACATCCACCTGCGGATGGCGGCGGTGGTATTGCGCCAGCAGGGCCGGCAAATCCAGCCGGCCAAGCGTGGAGATACTGCCAATGCGCAGGCTGCCGCGGATTTCCCCGGTGGCGGCCGCCATTTCGTCCTCCAGCCTTTGCGCGGCTTCGCGCACCTGACGGGCATGCCTGACGAAGGTGAGCCCGGCAGGGGTCAGCGTGACCTGGCGCGAGGTGCGCTCAAACAGCCTGGCACCAAACTCCTGTTCCAGCCGGGCAATCTGGTGGCTGAGCGCCGATTGCACGGTATGACAGCGCTCGGCAGCACGGGTGAAGTTTTCTTCTTCGGCCACCGCCAGCACGTAATCAATCTGGCGCAAATTCATTCAATCCATCTCGTTTCACGATGAAAAACATGAAAACAATACATTGGAGTCATTCTTTAGGCCAGTAGATACTGCCCCGGCATGCATTAAAAGCCGCTGACAAAACAGCGTAGCGTCCCTGGAGCAAAGCGCACCGACGCCGACACTACACAAAAGTACGGCAAGGAGGCGCAACGCAGCAGCAGGGTTTTTGTTAGCGGCTCTGACAACACCCTGCGCAGCCACACCGAAAGCACACACATGCACACCACCCACACCCTTCCCCACCCCGGCCAAGCACATGGCGGGCTCAGCCCGCTGCTGATGTGGCTGATGACGGTAGCCACCGGCCTGGCCGTGGCCGGTAATTATTACGCCCAGCCCTTGCTGCCGGAAATCAGCCACGCGCTGGGCATTCGCGCGGCCAGTGCCGGCAGCATCATCACCACGGCGCAACTGGGCTATGCCCTGGGTTTGCTGCTGATTGTGCCGCTGGGCGACATGCTGGAGCGGCGGCGACTGATCATCAGCATGATGCTGCTGGCCAGTTGCGGCCTGTTGATCAGCGCCACGGCGGGCAGCATCAGCCAGCTATTGCTGGGCACCGCCATGGCCGGTGTGTGTTCGGTGGTGGCGCAAATCCTGCTGCCGCTGGGTGCCAGCCTGGCCAGCGAAGCCGAACGCGGCCGGGTGGTGGGCACCATCATGAGCGGCCTGCTCACCGGCATTTTGCTGGCGCGCACCGTGGCCGGCAGCCTGGCCGACCTGGGCGGCTGGCACACCGTGTACTGGTGCGGCAGCAGCGGCATGCTGCTGATGACGCTGGTACTGGCCCGTCAGCTGCCGCACACGCCTGCCACAGCGGGCTTGCGCTATGGACAGCTGCTACAGTCGGTACTGCGCCTGTTTGTGGAAGAACCCAGCCTGCGCCTGCGCGGGCTGCTGGGTGCCATGTCCTTTGCCACCTTCAGCGTGATGTGGACTTCGGTCGCCTTCTTGCTGTCTGCGCCGCCGTTTGGCTTTTCCAACAGCACCATCGGCCTGTTTGGCCTGGCCGGGGCTGCCGGGGCCTTGTCGGCCAATATCGTGGGACGGCTGAGTGACCAGGGCCGTGGCGCGCTGGCCTCCCGGCTCAGCCTGGGGCTGATGTTGCTGGCCTGGTTGCCGCTGGCCTTGGCACCGCACTCGATTACCGCCCTGCTGCTGGGCATCCTGCTGCTGGACCTGGGGGTGGCCGGCTGCCATGTCAGCAATCAGGGGGCGATTTACCGCATCCGGCCAGAAGCCCGTAACCGGCTGACCTCGGCCTACATGACCAGCTATTTCATCGGCGGGGCAGCCGGTTCGCTGGCATCCGCCTGGGCCTATGGCCACTGGGGCTGGACGGGCGTGGTGCTGACCGGCGCAGCGTGCAGCCTCACTGGCGTGTGCGCCTGGGCCTTGTCCGGCCCGCGCTATCAGGGTCTGGCGACGGGCGGTGCCAACAGCTGACAGTCATGGTCCTGCACATCCCCTTCGGAGGAGGCAAAGTTACCGGCCAGCACATCCGCCTTGCTGGCCAGTAGCCAGAAGCCCGGCCCGTCGGCCAGGCGGGTGGCAATCACCGCCAGCGTGTAGCTACCCATCTGCCCACTGGCGCCGGCCACCTCATCGGCCAGCAAGCGAAACGGTTGCACGCCATCCAGCGTGTCACCCGGCACGGCACGCGCCAGATAGGCATGGCCGTTGATGCCGCCCGGCAAGGGTTGCCACTGCGGGCCAATGCCTGCCTGCTGCAAGCGGGCCGGCAGTTCTGGCCGGACGCAGGAAACATGGATATGCAGCTGGTTCTGGCTGCGGCCCCATTGCGAGTTCACCGTCAGCGCCAGCGCCTCGCGCGGCAAGGGGCTGCCGTGCAGCCGCTCCATCCATCGCCGTGCCTGCCAGGCGGCGGCCCAGTAGTCCGGGGCATCCGCCTGCAATAGCAAGGGGCTTTCAATGCCACTGACCCGCGCGGTGGGAATCAACAGATATTGCAGCACGCCGTGGATGTCCTTGAGCACGGCATGCCCCTGTGCCTCGCCCTGCGCCATGTCAAGTTGGGCACAGGGGGCCGGGTCCTCTGCCTGCTGCCAGTGCGGCACACATTGCTGATGCACGATTTGCCACAAGGCATCGGCATTGGCGGCATGCACCGCCCACGACACCAGTAAGCCCAGCAGCGCCAGCGCGGCACTGCCGCGGAAGATTTTCACCGTCATGGAATGGTGCTTTCGCCAGAGGAAAAACCGCATGATCAATCAAGCAGGTGACAAACCGTCGCTCAGCGCGGCGGCAGCAGGCTGGGCAGCGGCCAGCGCTTGACCGTCCACCAGGCATAGCCGCCCAGTGTGGCCGACAAGCCCAGCGACACCACGAAATAACCGGCCGGACCGATGGCGGCCATCACCGCCGAGCACAATAGCGGCCCCAGCGTGCCACCCAGCGCATACACCATCAGCAGCGAGGCGCTGACCTCCACCCGATGGCGCGCTGGCATGGCATCGTTGGCGATGCCGCTAAGCGTGCCGTAAAAGGTAAAGGCCACCGACACATACACCATCACCAGCGGCAGCATCCAGCCGGTGTTCAGCAACTGGGTCAGGATCAGCGACAGCACCGCCACCACCAGTGCGCAGCGCGCCAATAGTGTGGCGCGGTCGCTGCTGTCAGCCCATTTGCCCATCGGCCATTGCAATAGCGGTGCCGCCAGCAAGGCCAGGCCCATGAAGCTGGCAATGTCCGCGGGCGTGCGGCCGGACTGGCTGAGCATGGCCGGCAGCATGGTATAGAAGGCACTGTTGAAGCAACCGGCCAGCAAGGCTCCGGCCAGACTGAGCGGGGCACGCCGCCCCAGCAGGCGCAGGGTGCGCATGGCCCGCGCCAGCACATTGCCCGGCGGCTGTGCCGCCAGCACTTGCGGACGCTGCTGGGTCAGGGTGACCGGGATGATGGCCAGGGCAAACAGCATGGCCACGATGATGAAGGGCCAGCCAGCCTGGCTGAACGGCAGCTTGAGCAGCCACTGGCCGGCACTGGCGCCCAGATAGCTGATGATCAGGTAGAGCGAAAACAGCTGGCCGCGCTGGCTGTTGCTGACACAGCCGTTAAGCCAGCTTTCCACCACCATGTAGATGCCCACCATGGCCAGACCATTGCCCAGCCGCGCCAGCAGCCACAGCCAGGGCGTGGTGAACAGCGCCTGGCACAGGGTCAGCACGCAGATGATGGCGGTAAGCGCGGCAAAGGCACGGTGATGGCCATACTGGCGGATCATGCCGCTGCAAAAGAAACCGCCCATGAAAAAACCGGCATAGTAGGCCGACTGCACCATGCCGGCCACCGCTACCGGCACGCCATTGGCCAGCAGGCTGAGCGAGGTTTCGGTGCTGCCCAGCGCATTGCCCACCACCAGCAAGGCATAGGCCAGCAACAGGCTGGCCACCGCCCGCAGCATGCTGCGCCAGCTACGCTCCACCACCGTCAGCCCATCCATGCGCATGCCACCCCTTGTCACGCCGGTTCAAAACAATGTCATTATGCTGCCACATCAGCAGCCCTGCTGTTCACCATCCGACCTGTGCGACCTGGCTTGCGCATGGCACGCGGCATGACGGGACAAACAGAAACCGCCCACAGGGAAGTGGGCGGCCTCTTGTCATACCGCTGCCGTGGCGCTTCAGCCGGCCAAAGGCTGTAACGCCCGCTTTTCGACAAAGCGCTGCACATAGTGATCGGCAGGTCGGGTGAGGATATCAGTTGGCGTGCCGACCTGCACCAGCTGACCGTCACGCAGGATGGCTATGCGGCTGCCAATGCGTAGCGCTTCGTCCAGATCATGGCTGATGAACACGATGGTCTTGTGCAGGCTGGACTGCAACTGCAGCAATTGTTCCTGCATCTCGCTGCGGATCAACGGGTCCAGCGCGCTAAACGCCTCGTCCATCAGGATGATCTCGGTATCCGCGGCCAGCGCACGCGCCAGGCCAACCCGCTGCCGCATGCCACCGGACAGTTCATCCGGATACTTGGCCTCATAGCCGGCCAGCCCCACCTTGCCCAGCCAGTTGCCGGCCCGCGCCAGAGCCTCGCCGCGCGCCACCCCCTTGGTCAGCAGCGCATAGGCGGCGTTTTCCAGCACGGTCTGGTGCGGCAACAGGCCAAAGCCCTGGAACACCATGCTGATCTTGTTACGGCGCAAGTCCTGCAATTGTTTTTCGTCATAACGCAGGATGTCTTCGCCATCGATCAGGATTTCACCGCTGCTAGGATCGATCAGGCGGTTCAGATGCCTGACCAGCGTGGATTTGCCCGAGCCGGACAGCCCCATGATGACAAAGATTTCCCCAGCCTCGATGCTGAGGCTGACATCGATCAAGCCGACATTGGCACCGGTCTTTTCCAGCACCTCGGCCTTGTCGCAATGCTGGCGCAACAAGGCCATCACCCGCTCGCCCTGTGGCCCGAACACCTTGTATACATGGCGCACTTCTATCTTGCTCATGCTGTTGCTCCTGCCGTTTTTTTCAGCCGCAGCGCCTTTTTCAGCCGGCCGTCCTGCCCATAAGCCTGGCTGATGCGGTCGATGACGATGGCCAGGATGACAATGGCCAGGCCCGACTGCATGCCCTTGCCCATATCCATATTGTTGATGCCGGCCAGCACATCCTCACCCAGGCCGCGCGAACCGATCATCGAAGCGATCACTACCATGGCCAATGCCATCATGATGGACTGGTTGACGCCGGCCATGATGCTGGGCCGGGCCAGCGGCAGTTGCACGCCAAACAGCAATTGCCAGCGGGTGGTGCCAAAAGAACGGGCAGCCTCCAGCAAGTCGCCATCCACCTGGCGTATGCCCAGATCGGTCAGCCGCACCAGTGGCGGCAAGGCATAGATGACCGTGGCGAAGATGGCCGGCACCTTGCCCAGGCCAAACAGCATCAGCACCGGAATCAGGTAGACAAAGGTGGGCAGGGTCTGCATGACATCCAGCACCGGCACCAGCAGCCAGCGCAGGCGCTGACTGCGCGACATCATGATGCCCAGCGGCACGCCGACCAGCATGGTCAGCACGGTGGCCACCACCATCAGTGCCAGGGTCTGCATCAGCTTGTCCCACAAGCCCAGGCAGCCTATCAGGTACAGACCGGCCACCATCAGCGCGGTCACCCCCTTGCGGCGGGTGCCGTGATAACACAGCACGGCCACCGTCAATAACACCAGTAGCGGCGGCAGGGCGAGCAAGGCCTGTTCCAGCGGCACCAGCAAGGTGGTGAGCAAAACGGCCGTCAACTGATGGAACAGGTCGCCGTATTCGCGTACCAGCCAGCTGACAAACTGGTTGATGCTGTCGGCAAACGAAAACTGCAGAAATATATCCGGCATGGAATCATCCTTTTCATGCGAATCCGAGACACCGGTCGCCGTACTGTGGACCGGTGTCGCCGCCTCACTTCACCGCCTGCTGCACCTTGACGGCGACATCGGCCGGCATCCAGGCCTTCCAGAGGGCGGGCTGCTGCTTGAGGAATTCACGCGCCGTCGTCTCAGGGCTCTGCTTTTGTTCGCTCATTCGGGCGATGGTGCGGTTAAGCAGTTCCGGGCTGAGTTTCACCTTGTTGATGAAGGCAACGATGGCCGGCTCGGCTGCCATGAAGTTGCTGGCGATGCCCACCTGCAAGGTGGTCGCCGGCGTGGCGGAAGGGCAAGGTGCCTCGCCCTTGTTGGCCTGCAGGGTGGGCCAGCACCTGGCGTTGTAGGCTGGCTCCCGGAGCTGGATGAACCGGTAGCGCCCCATCAGCGTGGCCGGTGCCCAGTAGTAGAACAGCACCGGCTTGCCGCGCTCATAGGCCGAGGCAATCGCCGCATCCATGGCCGACCCCGTACCGGCGCGGAAATTGGTATAGCTGCTCTCCAGCTGGTAGGCCTTCAGCTTCTGGGTATTGATGCGCTCGCAATCCCAGCCGCTGGGACAGTTCAGAAAGCGTCCCTTGCCGGGTTCTTCTTCATCCTTGAACAAATCCTTGTAGCGCGGCAGATCCGCCACCGACTGCAAAGCCGGTGCCATGGGCTTGATGCCGCGTCGCGCATCACCCTTGATCACATAATCCGGTACGAAAAAGCCCTCATAAGCACCGCCTTGCAGCAGATCGCCAATCAGTTTGATCTTGCCGGATGCCAGACCCTTCTTGATGATGTCGGTGCGGTTCCATTGCTCGGTCCACAGCTGCAAATCGCCATTGACCAAGGCCGTTTCGGTGGCTGCGGTGCTGCCCGGTACGGTTTCAACCTGGCAGCCATAGCCGGTGCGAATGATTTCGCTGATGAGGGCGGCGTAGAATTGCCCCGACTCCCAGGTGATGCCGGCCAGCCTGACTGGCTTGCCGGCGGCACACCAGCTGCCTGCCATGCTGGGGCTGCTGCTGGCCAGCAGCAGCATGGACAGGGTGCATCCGAGTAAATGTTTGCCTTGCATATTGTCTCTCCTGTTGTTCTCTTTGGCTTGAAGGTAGTACCGGGGCGTCAGGTGCGGTTCATGAGCTTCCCCTTTCCCGAGAGTGGAGTTGCGGCTAGTGGCAATGGCATCACAGCCCGCCAAAGCACAGGTATTTGCTTTCCAGATACTCGTCCATGCCGTAGCGTGAGCCTTCGCGCCCCAGGCCGGACTGCTTGATGCCGCCAAAGGGGCCTACTTCATTGGAAATCAGGCCGGTGTTGATGCCCACCATGCCGCATTCCAGCTGCTCGGCCACCTGCCAGGCGCGCGCCAGGTCGCGGCTGTAGAAATAGCCGGCCAGGCCGAATTCGCTGTCATTGGCAGCGCGGATCACCTCGTCGATGTCATCGAAGCAGAACAGCGGGGCCAGCGGACCAAAGGTTTCTTCACGGGCAAACAGCATTGCCGGGCTGGCATCGGCAATGACCGTGGGTTCAAAGAAGCTGCCGCCAAGGGCATGGCGCTGCCCACCGCACAGCAGCCTCCCTCCTTTGGCCAGGGCATCGGCAATGTGCTCTTCCACCTTGGCCACGGCCCTGGCGTCGATCAACGGCCCCTGCGTGCTGCCCGGCGCCATGCCATCGCCCACCTGCAAGGCCTGTACCGCAGCCACCAGCTTGGCGGCAAAGCGCTCATACACCGCGCGCTGCACATAGATGCGGTTGGCGCAGACGCAGGTCTGACCGGCATTGCGGAACTTGGACACCATGGCGCCTTCCACGGCGGCATCCAGGTCGGCATCCTCAAACACGATGAACGGGGCGTTGCCGCCCAGTTCCAGCGACAGTTTCTTGATGGTGGGGGCGGATTGCGCCATCAGCTGCCGCCCGACTTCGGTCGAGCCGGTAAAGCTGAGCTTGCGCACCAGAGGGCTGGCGGTCAGCACCTCGCCGATCAGCGTGGCCGAACCGGTCAGGACATTGAACAAGCCGGCGGGGAAGCCAGCCTGTTCGGCCAGCCAGCCCAGTGCCAGTGCGGTCAGCGGGGTCTGACTGGCCGGTTTCAATACCATGGCACAACCGGCAGCAAAGGCCGGGGCGGCCTTGCGGGTGATCATGGCTGCCGGGAAATTCCATGGCGTGATGGCCGCAGCCACACCGACAGGCTGCTTGAGCACCACGATGCGTTTGTCCGCCTGCGGGCTGGGCGCCACATCGCCATAGCCCCGTTTGGCCTCGTCGGCAAACCAGTCCACAAAGCTGGCGGCATAGGCGATTTCGCCGCGCGCTTCGCTGAGCGGCTTACCCTGCTCGCTGGTGAGAATGACCGCCAGGTCCTGCTGATTGGCCATGATCAACTCATACCAGCGCCGCAGCAGCACAGACCTGGCCTTGCCGGTCTGCAACTTCCACTGCGCCTGGGCTGCGGCAGCCGCGGTGATGGCGCGCCGGGTTTCCGCCTGGCCCATGGCGGGTACCCGGGCAATCAGCTCGCCATTGGCCGGCTTATGCACCGCCAGATGCTGGCCATCGTCGGCATCCAGCCACTGGCCGTTAATCAGCGCCTGCTGGCGCAGCAGTGCGGGATTGTGCAAGGGGAGCATGGTGTATTCCTCAGCGGGGCGTGCGCGGAATGCGCTGCGCATTGTGGTGGTCGTTGATCACATCGCACGGGGTGTAATGGCGGTCGATTTCAAAACACTCGGCATCGCTCAGCCGCAGGTCCAGCGCCGCAACCGCCAGCTCCAGCTGGGAGACGGCATCCGCGCCCACCAGCATGGAAGTCACCCCCGGCCGCTGCAGCACCCAGGCCTGGGCGACTTGCGCGGCGGCCACGCCACGCGCGGCGGCTACCCGCTCCACCGCCTTGCCAATCTGCCAGGACACTTCGTCGCCGTAGAATTCCTGGGTGAAATTGTCGGTCTGCTTGCGCAGCGAATCGGCGGCACCGGACAACAGGCCGCGTGCCAGCGGGCTGAACGGCGTCACCGCAATGCCCTGATCCTGGCAGTAGGGAATCATTTCCCGCTCTTCCTCGCGGTAGGCAGCATTCAGCTGGCACTGCATGGAGATGAAGCGGGTCCAGCCATTGCGTTCCGCCACATGCTGCATCTTGGCAAACTGCCAGGCGTACATGGTGGAGGCGCCGATATAGCGGGCCTTGCCGCTTTTGACGATGTCGTGCAGGGCGGCCATGGTTTCTTCGATGGGCGTGTCCGGATCGAAGCCATGCACGATGTACAGGTCCAGATACTCCGTACCGATGCGCCGCAGCGAAGCATCAATGGCATCCAGCAGATGCTTGCGCGACAGGCCGCCATCATTGGGGCCCTTGCCCATGGCGTAAAAAGCCTTGCTGGCCAGCACCAGCTGTTCGCGCCGGGCATGTTGCAGCAGGGTGCGGCCGACCACCTCCTCGCCGACACCCAGCGAGTAGAAATCGGCCATATCGAAGAAATTGATGCCCAGCTCCAGCGCCCGCAGCAGGATGGGACGGCTCTCCGCCTCATCCAGCACCCAGGGCCGCCATTGCGAACTGCCAAAGGACATGGTGCCCATGCACAGGCGGGACACTTTCAGACCGCTACGACCCAGATTGAGGTATTGCATGGCGGTCTCCTCAGGCTGCGCTGTCGAAAAAGGGATTGGCCGGCCGCGCGCTGGCTGCCGCCGCCTGTTGCAGCGTGGGCAGATTGGCCATGGCACGCTGGATGGCTTCGCGGGTGGCTTGCAGATTATTGGCGAACACCTGGCTGGCATTGTCTGCGCTCCAGTTCACCCATACCGCGGCCACCACCGCCCAGTCGTTTTCGGCCTCGGGCGGCAAGCTGCCATCCAGCAGGCAGTCCTGCACCCCCTTGGCCACGCCAGCCTGCGCCGGGCCCCAGGTCATGGTTTCGTGGGTTTCGCCGCGCAGATCGGCCTTGGCCACGAACAGGGTGGCCGGCTTGACCGGCACATTGGGTTGCAGGCAGGCCATGAAGGGGATGTAACCCAGCCGTGGTGCAGCCAGGCTATTGGCCAGAGACTGGCCTACCGGGCCGCTGCGCGGGCCGATCAAGACATTGATATGTGCTGCATTGGGTCCGCTGCCGACAAAGGATTCGCCGATATGCATGATGCTGACTCTCCAAGGGGAGTGAGAAAACAGGGTGAGTGAGAAAACAGGGTGAGTGACTGAGCAAACGGCTCACCACGCCAGGCCGTAGCGCGCCCTTGCTCCAGGGGGCTGCCGGGTGCTGCTGCCGCCCTGCCCGTTTGCTGTTTGGCCGGTGTTGTGGTGAAGGATTGCTTCGGTTTGCAGCAGAGTAATCGCTCTAATTGACGCGCCACAATGCAGTCAATTTGAGTAAATGACTGCATACAATTCCGCGACAAGCACTGCTACCATGCCGACAGCGTCATCACGGCCCTGCCGGCCCCGCGAGGAAATCATGGATCTGGTATTGCGCATCAAAAGCTGGCTTCCCGACCTGGAAAGCTGCGCCCAGCCTCGCTATCAGGCTATCTGCGATGCCATCTGCGCAGTCATCGATGGCGGCCAGGTTGTCATTGGGGAAAAGCTGCCGCCCCACCGTACCCTCTCCAGCGCCCTGCACGTTACGCCAGGCACCATCAGCCGGGCCTACGCCAGGCTGGAAGAACAGGGG
This sequence comes from Aquitalea magnusonii, assembly GCF_003202035.1. GTDB lineage: Bacteria > Pseudomonadota > Gammaproteobacteria > Burkholderiales > Chromobacteriaceae > Aquitalea > Aquitalea magnusonii. Next base: position 293,806 of record NZ_QJKC01000002.1, read on the forward strand.
CGGGTCATGTCGCGCATTGGCGACGGTACCTATGTACTGGCACGACAGGTCGCCAGTGACGGACCGAACGACTTGACGCAGCAGGGGGATGAGGGGCTGATCGACCTGGGACAGAACGTGATTGTGGCGGTAGGACAAGACCTGGCACTGGCGCAAACCCTGCTGGATATCAGCCAGGATGCCGAGGCGCAGCGCCGGGTACTGGACTACCAGCCGGAATGCGGCCATCCCCGCCATCGGGCGGCGATTGCCGGCTGGCTGCGCCGCTTCGGCCTGGCAGGCGAGGCTGACCGGGTGGCCATCACCAATGGTGCGCAGCATGCGCTGGCCTGCCTGTTTCGCATTCTCACCATGCCGGGAGATACCGTGCTGTGCGAAGCGCTGAGCTATCCCGGCATCGTGGCATTGGCCCAGCAGATGCGCTTGCAACTGATAGGCGTGGAGGTGGATGAGGAAGGGCTGATTCCGGAGTCACTGGAGCAGATGTGCCGCGCCGTCAACTCGCGCGTGCTGTTTTGCGTGCCTACCTTGCACAATCCCACCACCGCCACCATGAGCGAAACGCGGCGGCGGCAGATTGTCGATATCGCCCGGCGCCAGCATTTGCAGATTATCGAGGATGCCACGCCTGCGGCCATTCTGCGCGACCCGCCCCCTGCCCTGGCCGCCTTGCTGCCGGAACAGGTGTTTTTTGTCTGCAGCCTGTCCAAATCGGTGTCGCCGGGGCTGCGGGTGGGCATGGTACAGGCGCCGCATGCCTGGTCAGGCAAGCTGGCCGCCATCATTCGCGCCAATTGCTGGATGGCGACGCCGTTATCGGTGGAAATTGCCTGTCGCTGGATGGAAAACGGTGTGCTGCACCAGTTACTGCAGGCACAGCGCCTGGATATTGCCTACCGGCGCAGCCTGGCCGAACCGTTGCTGCAGGGCCTGCCCATGCTCAGCCACCACGGCAGTCCGCACCTATGGCTGACGCTGCCGGCACCATGGCGCAGTACCGAGTTCGGCACCATGCTGCGGCGACGCAAAGTGATCATCAAGCTGGGCGATGCCTTTACCGTGGGCCGCACCGCGCCGCCGCATGCGGTCAGGCTGTGCCTGAGCGGCAGCGCCGATCCCTTGCAGATGGAACAGGGGCTGCGCATTATCGCCGCCACCCTGCGCGATGGGCCGGAAGGTTATTTCGCCTCGGCCTGAGCCGCCGGCTCAGCCTATGCGCGCGGCCAGCTGCCTGGCCGCCTGGATCAGGGCGCTGGAATAACTGCGGCTGGCCGGCTCACTCAGTTCATCACTGGCAACACAGATGCTGATGGCCGCTATCGGCTCATGGCTCAGATTGACCACCGGCGCGGCCAGGCAGCTGACGCCGCTCTCGATTTCCCCGTGGGTCACGGCATAACCCAGGCGCTGGGCCCGTTCCAGCTGGCTGCGCAGCTCCTGCGGCGCGGTCAGGTACTCGCCATCCAGATAGGCTTGCAGATAGTCCGTGCTGCGCAGGCTGAGAATGGCCTTGCCGGCAGCCGCACGGTGCAAGGGCAGGGTCTGGCCGATATAGGAGTGGAAGCGGTGGCTGAGTGCGGACTCCAGCTTGGCCACCACCACCACGGTATTGCCCACCGGCATGCTCAGCAGCACGGTTTTGTGTACTTCGTTCTTGAGGATTTCGGCAATCGGGTGGAAATAGGGAATGATGCTTTGCCGGCCATAGATGGTGGAGGCCATCTGGAAAATCTTCGCGCCGATGCAGTAGGACTTCTTGCGCCCCGGATCCATCACCACCAGCTGGGCCTGTAACAGGCTGCCCAGAATACGGTAGCAGCTGGCAACGGGAATACCGGTCTGCGCACTGATCTCGGCCTGGGTCAGCGGGTAGGAGGCATTGACCAGCAACTGCAAAATGGCAATGGAGCTGTCGACAGCAGGTGCGGTTGGTCGCGCTGGCAAGATACTTGTCCTGTGACAAAGCCCTGTGCTGTCGGCTCAGGCAGCCAGCGCAGGGCCTGGTTGATAACAATGGTGGCGGCTAGGCGGCTCAGCGCCAGTCTTGCAAAATCATGGCCGCCGCCTTTTCCGCCACCATCATCACCGGCGCATTGGTATTGCCGGAGGTGATGTTGGGAAAGATGGAAGCATCCACCACCCGCAGCCCGGCCACCCCATGCACTTGCAGCCGGTGCGAGACCACCGCGCTGGCCGGATCGGGGCCCATGGCACAGCTGCCGCACAGATGATAGATGGAACCGGACTCCTCGCGGAAGAAGCGCAACATGCTGTCATCGTCCGCCACCCGGCTGGCTGGCGACACTTCTTCCACCGTGATGCGGCGCAAGGCCTCGGCCTGCATCAGGCGGCGGATGAAACGGCTGCCCTGCACCGCCTCGCGGCGGTCCTTGTCGGTGGACAGATAATTGGGACGGATGCTGGCCGCGACCCCGGGATCGCGGCTGCTGATGGCAACCGCGCCCCGGCTGCTGGGGCGGCAGGGGTTGAAGCACACCAGAAAGCCGGAATAGGGTTCGGGCTTGAGCGCCGCCTTGGCGTCCTTGGGAATGCTGTAGGACAGCGGATTGAAATACAGTTGCAGATTCGGCCGCTCCTCCTGTTCACTGCCGCGGAAAAAGCCCCCGGCCTGATTCACGCTCAAGGCCAGCGGCCCTTTGCGGGTAAAGGCATAGCGCAAGGCCGCCAGCCCCTGCCCCCACAGACTGCCCAGCTCATCATTCAGCGTCTTGCAATTGGCACGGTAGTAAAAGGACACGCACAGATGGTCTTGCAGATTCTGCCCCACCGCCGGCAGGTGCTGGCGCAGGGGAATGCCCAGCCCTTGCAGCAAGGCGGCATCACCGATGCCGGACAATTGCAGCAGCTTGGGTGAATCCACCGCACCGGCAGCCACAATGACCTCTTTACTGGCAAAAAACTGGCGTGCCACGCCGTTTTGCCGGACCGCAACGCCATTGGCACGGCCCGTCTCGTCAAACAGGATGGCTTCGGCCTGACAGTGGGTCTCGACCGTGAGATTAGGCCGGCTCATGGCCGGATGCAGATAGGCCGCGCCACTGGATGCGCGTTCGCCATGCTGGATATTGGCCTCGTAAATGCCCGCGCCTTCAAACCGGGCGGCATTGAAGTCGTCGTTAAGCGGCAAACCCAGCTGTTGGCAGGCTTCCAGATAATTCTGGCAGATGGGATGCGCCTGCTCGCGCATCGGGGTGATGCCGATCAGCCCCTTGCTGCCATGCCAGGGCGTATCGCCAGCCGGATGGTTTTCCAGCTGCTTGAAGTAAGGCAGCACATCGCGGTAGCCCCAGCCCGGATTGCCTGCGGCCTCCCAGTCATCGAAATCGGCCGGCTGCCCGCGCACATAGATCATGGCATTGATGGCACCGGAACCACCCAGCACCTTGCCACGCGGTGCGTACAGTTTGCGCCCGGCCAGCTCGGCCTCCGGCTCGGTGTAATACATCCAGTTGGTTTGCGGGTTGTAATAGTTTTTGACATAGCCCACCGGCAGGCGGAACCAGAAGGAATCATCCTTGCCGCCGGCCTCCAGCAACAACACGCGATGCTGGCCGGACTCGCTCAGGCGGCTGGCCAGGATGCATCCGGCAGAACCCGCGCCCACGATGATGAAATCGTATTGCTGGCTCATAGGCTTTTATCCGTATTCCAGCGGTTCTTCCAGGCAGCGGATGACTGCGTCCGCACATCAAACGGCTTGGGGTCCATCAGCAGGTGCAGGCGTTCACCCTGATAAGGCGAATGCGCCTTGACCACCTCCATGTTCAGCTCCACGCCAAGGCCAGGTTCGGTCGGCGGGATGATGAAGCCTTCCTCCCAGCGGATAGGCTGCTTGAGCACCTGGGAATGGAAACCATCCCAGGTCATGATGCTTTCCTGGATCAGGAAATTGGGCGTGGCGGTCGCCAGTTGAATGCTGGCAGCGGCACCGACCGGCCCGTTATACAGATGCGGCGCAATCTGGGCGTAATAGCCTTCGGCCATGCCGGCAATTTTCTTGGCTTCCAGAATGCCGCCCACCCGTCCCAGATTCATCTGCAAGATGGAGGCCGCGCCCTTTTGCAGCAGTTCCAGGAATTCATACTTGGTGGTCAGCCGCTCGCCGGTGGCAATCGGGATGCTGGTCTTGCTGGCCACTTGCGCCATGGCATCGGCCTGGCCGGGGGGGACTGGTTCCTCAAACCACAGCGGGTCGTATTGCTCCAGCCGTTTCGCCAGGCGGATGGCCGAGGCCGGCGTCATCTGGCCATGGGTACCAAACAACAGATCGCACTTGCTGCCGACCGCCTCGCGGATCCTGCGGCAGAACAGCTCACACTGGTCCATCACCTCCAGCGACAGATGATGGCCGGAATACACGCTATAAGGCCCGGCCGGGTCGAACTTCAGCGCGGTAAAACCTTGCTGCATGTATTGCGCGGCGCATTCCGCGGCCAGATCAGGGTCGTCATAGTCGTACTGACCATGGGCATTCCTGGGATAAAGATAAGTGTAGGAGCGCAGCCGCTCATTCACCTTGCCGCCAATCAGCTGGTAGACCGGCTGATTGGCCGCCTTGCCGATGATGTCCCAGCAGGCCATTTCCAGCCCGCTGGCAATGCCCATCATGCTCAGGTCCGGGCGCTGGGTGAAACCGCTGGAATAACACTCGCGGAAGAAGCGCTCCACCTGATGCGGATCATGGTTCAGCAGATAGCGCTCGAACACATCGCTGATGGCCGGCACCATCACCTTGGGATGGAAGGTGGCGGCATACACTTCGCCCACGCCCTCGATACCGCAATCGGTTTTCAGCGTGACAAAAATCCAGTACATACCGCCAACATGTGGCGGAGGAACCGCGACGACATGTGTTTCCATGGAGATGATCTTCATCACACAGACTCCCGTTGTTTATTCAGATGTTTGAAGTAAAACACTGCAACCGTGCCCAGCAAGCCGCAGCAGGCGATATAAGCAAAATAGAAACGGGTGCTATCGATGCCGGGATAATGTGCGGCAAACGCCGCATTGATCATGGGCAGGAAAATATCCGGCAAATAACCGATCACCGAAATCAGGCCGATGGCCAGGCCGGTCACCGACAGCGGCACCCGGCAGGCATCCAGCAAGGACCAGTACAAACCGCGGATGGCATAGGTCAGCACGCCGAGCAGCAGCACCAGTGCCAGCAGGAAATAAAGACCGGCACTGCCCGGAAAAAAGATCAGGCCAAACAGGCTGAGCGAGGAAAACAGCATGCTCAGCCCCAGCACACCTTCCTTGGAAAAACGGTCGCCGAGAAAACCGCCACCGATCCCGCCGATGGGACGCATCCACAATTTGGTGACGGTAATGAAGCCGGCAGCCACTGCGCTCATGCCATAGCCCTGCTGCAAATAGGCCGAAAAGGAATAGGTGGCCCAGAACAGCTGGTAACCGCAGAAGATGATCAAGGCCAGCAGCCAGACTTGCGGTATGGACAGCAACAGCCGCAAGTCGGCCAGCACCGTGTTCTGGCGTTCAGCCTTGCTGTCGCGCTCGGCCACGCCCTTGTCCAGGAATAGCAGAATCAGTACGGCAATGCCCAGGCAGGTAAAGGAATACAGATAAATCACCTGCCGCAGTGCCAGCCTGGCGTCTTCTCCCTGCTCGACATGAAAGGCAAAGATGGCCAGCGCAATGGAGGCCAGCACCGCTTCGACCAGGCCACGACCACCATCCAGAATGCCAAAGAAACGCCCCTGCTCATTGGCCGCGGCCAGCATCTTCACCCCCTTGAGCAGGGCCGCCCAGAAGGTAAGCCCCGCCGCCAGCCCCCAGCCGACAAAGATGAACTCCAAAGACTGATACGGTGGGAAAGTGGCAAACCACAAGCCCAGACCGCCAACCACAGACAAGGAGAAGGCAATCAGCAAGCGCGGAGGAAAACGGTCGGCCAGCCAGCCACTGGGCAAATAACTGAGGGCATACACCACGCCCAGCATGGAATAGAACACCCCCAGATCGCTGCTGCTGATGCGGAAGCTTTGCAGGATGGTGGTTTCGAAGTTTTGCCGCAGGTATAGCAAGGGATAGATGGCACCTGCGGCCAGCAGCAGCAAGCCAAACTGGAAATAGCGCAGACGATTGCGGGCATGCAGCGGCGCTGCTGTCGCCAAAGAGTCAGCATGATTCATCTTGATGGTGTCTCCTGCTGCACCGCAGGACTTTTATCCGGCCTTATCGCTTGGCCATCCTGTCGTGTGCAGACTTGTTGTGATGCCGGCTGAATGACCGGGAGTAAGCTCAGTACTTCAGGACGACCAGCCGCGTCTGGGTGAACTCCAGCATGCCGTGCTTGCCGTCGTCGCCCCCCAGCCCGGAGCGTTTCCAGCCGGCGTGGTAGCCCTGGTAAGGATCCGCGGGGGTGCGGTTGACATAGAGCTCGCCGGCTTCGATGTGGTTGGCAAAACGCATGGCGGTCCGGTAGTTTTCGGTGTACAGCACCGAGGCCAGGCCAAACTGGTGGTCATTGGCCAATTGCAAGGCTTCGTCGGCACTGCGGTATTTCAGGACACACAGCACAGGGCCGAAAATTTCTTCCTGCACGATTTCCATGTCCTGACGACAGCCGGTGAGCAAGGTGGGCGGGTAAAAATAACCAGGGCCTTCCGGAATGAACCCACCGGTTTCCAGCGTGGCCCCGTCATCCACCGCACGCGCCACCATCTGGTGGATGTTCAGCCGTGCCGTGGCATTGACCAGCGGGCCCATATAGTTGGGATTATCGGCACGGTTGCCATACTGGCGGACAGCAAAACGCTGTTTGAGCAGGCGGACAAAATCTTCATACACCTCCTCCTGCACATACACGCGCTCGACCGAGGTACACAGCTGCCCGCAATGGCTGAGAGCCGAGCCGACGATGTCATTGGCCGCCTGCAGCAGATTGGCATCGGCCTCGATGATGGCCGGCGTCTTGCCACCCAGTTCCAGCGATGACTTGGCGATATTCACCTGGGAATACTCCAGCACCTTGCGCCCGGCCCCCACGCTGCCGGTCAGGGTGATCATGCCCACCTTGGGATGCGTGCACACCGTTTCCGCCACCACATGGCTCATGGTCAGGATATTCACCACCCCGGCAGGCAGGCCGGCATCCAGCACCGCCTGGGCAATTTCAAAGGCCGAGCACGGTGTGTTGTTGCTGGGACGCACCACCACGGTATTGCCGGTGATCAGTGCTGGCGCAATCTTGCGCAGCAAGGTGTAGACGGGAAAGTTGAAGGGAATGAGGCATGCCACCACCCCAATGGCTTCGCGCAGCAGCAGCAGGTTTTCCTGCGGGGTGTCACTGGGAATGACCTCCCCTTCGATACGCCTGGCCCACTCGGCGTGAAAGCGGGTGATTTCAGCCGCATAGCCAGCTTCGGCCGTGGCATCGCTCAGGCTCTTGCCAGACTCGGCAGCCAGCGCAGCGCCGATCTGCGGCGAACGCGCCTGCAATGCCTCAGCCAGTTTGTGCAGGTACTGGCCACGCTCACAGGCCGGCAAGGCGGCCCAGGCTTTTTGCGCTGCCGCCGCGGCATCCACCGCATGTCGTGCTTCGGCAGGGGTGGCTGCCGACACCTTGGCTTGCGCCTGGCCGGTGGCAGGATCCAGCACAATGAAACCGGCATCACTGTCCGGCGTGATAAAGCAGTTGTTGATGAAATTCTGGTAAGTGCGCATCAGGCCAAACCCCTCGATTAGAGTATTAGCCCTATCAAACCAGCCACCGACCGCGCGGTCAAAATAATTTCAGATATGAATAATTTATTTTACCAGTGAAATTTCCTGCCTATTTGAACAGGCAGATTGACTGGCGAGAGGCCGTAAACAGGCCCTCAACTCACTGGTCGCGCTGCCGCCAGGCGGCCAGCTCGCTCAGCTTCAGCCCGCGTGGAAAGGGGCGGTGTTTGCCGTGGGCAATGCGTTGCGAACGGTAAATACCGCTATGGCCGGAAAAATAATAGCTGGCCACGCAAGCCAGTGCGGCGTAAATACCCACCTCGCTACCAAACAGCTCCATGGCCATGAAGGTGGAGGCCAGCGGCGTATTGGCCGCGCCGGCAAACACGGCGACAAAGCCCAGTCCGGCCAGCAGGGAAAACGGCAGCTGCAACAGCGGTGACAAGGCATTGCCCAGCGTGGCACCGATGAAAAACAGCGGGGTCACTTCGCCGCCCTTGAAACCACTGGCCAGCGACAGCACGGTCAGGCCCAGCTTGGCGGCAAAATCATAGGGCGGCAGCGGCTGCTGGAAGGCCTCGACGATCACCGGGATACCCAGGCCGACAAAACGATCCGCCCCTGTCGGCCAGACAATGGCCAGCAGCAACACACCGCCCAGCAAGGGGCGCAGCGGCGGGTACTTCAGCAGTTGCTTGATAACTGCGGCCAAGGCATGGGTGCTGTCGGCAAACAGCTTGCCGACCAGGCCAAACAGCGCCCCGGCCGCCAGCGTGGCCAGCAGCGTCCAGCCACTGATGGCCGGAATGAATTGAATGGCATAGTGGGTATGCTGCACGCCCCAGGCCAGGCCCACCTGGTCGGCCACGATGGCCGCCAGCAGGCAGGGAAACAGCGCGTCGTAGCGCATGCGGCCTATGGCCAGCACTTCCAGCGCAAACACCGCACCGGCCAGCGGCGTGCCGAATACCGAAGCGAAACCGGCAGCGATGCCACACATCAGCAGGATGCGCCGGTCGGCATTGCCCAGTCGCAGCACATGGGTGATCTGGTCGGCCAGCGCCCCGCCCATCTGCACGGCGGTGCCTTCGCGCCCGACCGAGGCGCCAAACAGATGCGACATCACCGTGCCCCACAGCACCAGCGGCACCATGCGCAGGGGAACGATACGGGTGGGGTCGTGGATTTCGTCGATCAGCAGGTTGTTGCCCGCTTCCACCCGGCTGCCATAGCGCAGATAGACCCAGCCAACCACAAAGCCGGCCAGCGGCAACAAGCACAGCAAATAGCGGTGGCTGTCACGCATGGCGGTAGCCCACACCAGGCTGTGCAGGAAAAAGGCCGAGGCCGTGCCCGCCAGCAAGGCGACAACACAGGACAGCAGCAGTAATTTGGCCATGCGCGGCAGCATGGCAAGGGTTTCACAGCGGGAAATGGCAGACATGGCGTTCTTCTGAATAGCAAAACAGGGTCACCACCCGGTACTGACGCGCGCAAGCCTGCAGCATCCCCAATACCGGGAATCATGCAGGCATCATCAGCCCGGACGGGCGGTTTGCTGCCACCGCCGCGTCAGGTCGTGCGGCAGGACAAGCGGGAGGCATGCCATCTCCCACAAAGAACAGCCATGCTAGCGGCAAAGCCCGAGCGAGACAAGCAAAAAGCCGGATGGCTCCCCAGGAGCCATCCGGCTTGGCACAAGGCACTGCATCCGCGCCTGGTCAGCCCAGGGTGTCGCCTTTCTCGTCACGGGTCTTATACAGCGAATACAGCACGCCGCTGACCAGCAGGCCCAGTGTCACCACCAGTGACACGCCGGTGGGAATGTGGAACTGCACCAGCTGGATGTCGTTGAGATACACCAGCCCCACTTTCACCCCGATGAACACCAGCACGATGGCCAGCGAATACTTGAGGTATTCGAAGCGGTGCACCATGGCCGACAGGGCAAAGTACAGCGCACGCAGGCCGAGGATGGCAAAGATGTTCGAGGTGTAGACCAGGAAAGGATCCTGGGTGATGGCGAAAATTGCCGGAATGCTGTCCACCGCAAACACCAGGTCGGCGCTTTCCACCAGGATCAGCGTCAGCAGCAGCGGCGTGGCCCACCAGCCACGGGACAGACCGTGCTGTTCACCACGCACCAGGAAATGATGGCCATGCAGGGTGGGCGTGAAGCGCAGGTGGCGGCGCAGCCACTGATAGAGCTTGTTGTCATCCAGCGAGGGATGGCCCTCCTCCTTGCCCAGCAGCATCTTGATGCCGGTCAGCAGCAGGAACAGCCCGAACAGCACCAGCACCCACTTGAACTCGGCCACCAGCACCGCGCCCAGGCCGATCATGATGGCACGCAGCACGATCACCCCCAGAATGCCCCAGAACAGCACCCGGTGCTGGTACAGCCGTGGCACCGCCATGCCGCTGAAGATCAGCGACATCACGAAGATGTTGTCCATCGACAGCGATTTTTCCACCAGATAGCCGGTAAGGTACTGCATGCCGGCATCGCCGCCGCGATACCACCATACCCAGCCGCCAAAAGCCAGGCCCATGGCGATGTAAAACGCCGACAGCTTGAGGCTTTCCTTGACGCCAATCTCGTGGTCGTCCTTGTTGAGCACGCCCAGGTCAAACAGCAGCAAGGCCGCCACGATGGCCATGAACATCAGCCACATCCAGAGCGGTGTGCCGGCAAACAACATATTCAACCATTCCATCATCTTGTTCTTTCACGATAACGCAGCCTGCACCGAAGCCGGCCGCGGGGTAAAACGGCGATGAGCAGGACCAGCCTGCTCATCGTCATGTACTCAGGCGATACGGCGGCTTAGCGCACAGCTTGCAGCGCGGCGATGCGCGACTCCAGCGAAGGGTGGCTGGACAGCAGCCCCATCAGGCCGGCGCCACCGGCGATGCCGGAGGCCGCCATGTTCTGCGGCAGCTCGCCGGCATGCACGCCACCCAGGCGGTGCAGCGCGGCAATCATCGGCTGCGGGCTGCCCAGCAGCCTGGCCGCACCGGCATCGGCACGGTATTCACGCTGACGCGAGAAATACATCACGATAAAGGATGCCAGAATGCCAAACACGATTTCACACACGATCACGGTGATGAAGTAGCCAATGCCGGTGCCGCTGGACGACTCCTCGTCGTTGCGGCGCAACAGGTTATCCACCAGATAGCCCACCACGCGCGCCAGGAAGAACACGAAGGTGTTGACCACACCCTGGATCAGCGTCAGCGTCACCATGTCACCGTTCTGGATATGGGCGATTTCATGCGCCAGTACCGCTTCGACTTCCTGCTCGGTCATCGAGGACAGCAGGCCGGTGGACACCGCCACCAGCGAACTGGACTTGCTGGCACCGGTGGCAAAGGCATTGGGCTCGCCTTCATACACGGCGACTTCCGGCATGGGCAGGCCGGCGCGGTCGGCCAGCTTGCGCACGGTAAACAGCAGCCAGCGTTCGGTTTCGTTACTCGGCTGCTCGATGACGCGGGCACCGGTACTCCACTTGGCCATGATCTTGGACATCCATAGCGAAATGAAGGCACCGCCGAAACCCATCAGTCCGGCAAAGGCCAGCAGGCTGCCCATGTTCAGGCCGCCAGCGGTGATAAAACGGTTGATGCCCAGCAACTGGGCGGCGATGCTCAGCACCAGCATCACCGCGATATTGGTGGCGATCAGCAAGATCACGCGTTTCATGATCAGTCCTCTCAGTAGTGGTGAATGACAGGCCGGCGCTGAGTGCCGGCCCGCATGAAGCAGATGCTGCATGATAGAGCTTTCCAGCCGACGAAAAAATCAAATAAACTAGTAATATTCATCAGATTTTTTCGAATAATCATGCTCAGCGATCTCAATTACAAGCATCTGCACTATTTCTGGGCGGTGGCCCGTGCCGGCAGTGTCACGGCGGCGGCACGGCAGCTGGGCATGACGGCACAGACCGTCAGCGGCCAGATCTCGCGGCTGGAACAACATATCGGCCGCGCCTTGTTTACCCAGCAGGGCCGTGGCCTGGTGCTGACCGAAGCCGGCCGCATGGCCCTGGGCTATGCCGACCGGATTTTCCAGCTGGGGGAAGAATTGCAGGAAATGCTGGCCGACGAGCAACTGGACCACACCCTGCGGCTGAGCAGCGGCATCAGCGATGTGCTGCCCAAGAGCATTGCCTACCGCCTGCTGCAACCCGCGCTGGCCTTGCCACAGCGCGTCAGGCTGCATTGCACCGAGGGGGCGTTCGACCAGTTGCTGCACGAGCTGAGCAGCCACAGCCTGGACCTGGTGCTGGCCGACCGCCCGGCACCGGCAGCGGCACAGCAGACGCTGCAATCCTATTTGCTCGCCCGCTGCCCGGTGATGATTTTCGCCACGCCGGCACTGGCCGAGCGCTACCAGCCGGGATTTCCGCACAGCCTGCAGCGGGCACCGCTATTGCTGCCCAGCCGCGACAATGTGCTGCGCGGCCAGCTGGAACACTGGCTGGACGAACGTGGCATTCGCCCGGACATCGTCGGGGAATTCAAGGATGGCGCACTGCTGCATACCTTTGGCGAACAGGGTGCCGGCCTGTTCCCGGCGCCGGCCTTTGCCGCCAGCGATATCACCGGCAGCGGCAAGCTAAGCCTGCTCGGCCCGGTGACCGGCGTGGAAGAGCAGTATTACGCCATTGCCAACCGCCGCAAATTGCAGCATACGGCGGTACAGGCGATCATTCAGCCTGCCGTGTCGGAATAATCGCCAGGCGGAAAAGTACGGTTCTGCTGTGCGATTTTTCCCTGGGAAACTGAACCAGCAGTATATCAGCATGGTCTGATTTGACTGCTTACGCCGCTCGCTGCCAAAAACGGCGATGACTACTGTTGTTCTGCCGGCGAATTATCCATACTGCATGACAAGCCGGCTGCCCGCAGCCGGCATACACTGGCCTGACACTATCTGACTGAATGACCAATTTGCCCAATCCGACTCTCGATGCCATCTTTCAAAGCCTGAGCGCAGGCGAGTGCAGCGGTGCTGCCGCACTGGCCGACCTGGTGCGCAGCCTGCGCCCGTCCAGTGCCACCGATCATGAACAGGCGGTGATGAATCTGCGTGCGCTGGCCTGGCTGCTGGAGCACCACCCGGCATATCGCCAGGCACTGCGCACTGCCCTGCTGGAACTGCTGACCCAGACCCGGCAGATACCGCTGTATACCGAATCGGGCATTCTGGCCAATACCGGCTTTTTCTCCACGCTGTCCAAGCGGGTGGGTGAACGGCTGCTGCCCATGCCCATTCGCGAAGATTCGCTGCAGGACCGCTTCGGCCGCCTCTTCCGCTGGAAGCAGGACCACATCTGGCTGGCTGGCATCCCGGATGAAACCTGGCAGCAGCTATGGCAGGCCATGGCCTGGCAGGAAGAAGCCGACCGCGCCGGCTGGGTACAGACCCGCCTGCAAATGGTGGAGGCGGTACAGATCCTGTCGGCCCGCGTCACTGCCATCGGTCTGGAACCGGAGCTGGTGCGGGTGTATCCGGAAATCGAGCGCTTCGAATCGCCCTTCCTGCACCTGAACGCCGCCGTGCTCAGCTATGCCGACAGCTATCGCCGGGCGCTGGCCGATGACACGCCGCAGGCAGAAGACGACAAGCATGTGCTGGTGCTGCTGGATCAGTGCGAGGAAATACTGGGGAAAATCCGCAAGAATGCCTCGCGCAACGGCATCTCGGTCAACCTCACCTATCAGGCCCTGCGCCTGCTGCAAAGCCTGCACCGCCTGCGCGCCCTGCTGGCGCTGCTGGAGCCGGGCCACGATCCGGGACACAACCCGGCACTGTTTCATCTGATTCAGGATTTCGCCCGCGCCGAAAACCGCAAATACAGCGTCAGCGATGTATTCAAGTCCAATACCGAGCTGCTGGCACTGCAGGTAACCGAGCATGCCGGCCGCCACGGCGAACACTATATTGCCGAATCGCGCCGGGAATGGGCGGGCATGGCCAGGGCGGCCATGGGTGCCGGGCTGATCGTGGGGGTGATGGCGCTGATCAAGCTGCTGCTGGCCCAGGCCCACCTGCCACTGCTGTGGGAAGGGCTGTCCTATGGCCTCAACTACGCCATCGGCTTCATCATCGTGCAATTGCTGCATTTCACCATTGCCACCAAACAGCCGGCGATGACCGCCGCCCGCATTGCCGCCGCCCTGCACCAGCAGGAAAAAAGCGGCAGCAAGGTGCCGCTGGATGAGCTGGCCGAGCTGGTGGTCAAGGTGATGCGCACGCAGTTTGTCGCCATCCTGGGCAATGTGCTGCTGGCCATTCCCACCGCCGCCCTCATCGCCCTGGGCTGGCAGGCAGTGTTCGGCCAGCCGGTGGTTGGCACCGCCAAGGCGCAACACCTGCTGCACGATCTGGACCCGCTGGGCAGCCTGGCCCTGCTGCATGCCGCCATTGCCGGGGTCTATCTATTCCTGTCCGGGCTGATTGCCGGCTATTACGACAACAAGGCCATCTACCGGCGCATCCCGGAACGCCTGGCCGCCCATCCGCTGTTGAACAAGCTGCTGGGCAAGCATCGCGCCTGGAAGCTGGGACATTATGTCGAACACAATCTGGGGGCACTGGCCGGCAACTTCTATTTCGGCCTGTTCCTCGGGCTGACCGGCACCATCGGCATCATTCTCGGCCTGCCACTGGACATCCGTCACATCACCTTCTCCGCCGCCAATCTGGCATTCGGTCTGGTGGCGCTGGACTTCCAGCTGCCCTTGGGGATGATTGCCCTGTACTGCGGCGGCGTGGCGCTGATCGGCTTCACCAATCTGGCGGTCAGCTTCAGCATGGCCTTGTGGGTGGCGCTGCGTTCGCGCAAGCTGAGCGGCCGCCAGGTGCTGCCGCTGCTGCCGCTGTTGCTCAAACGCTTTATCCGCCAGCCGCTGCAGTTCTTCATCCCGCCCGCTGCGCCGCGCCCGGCGACGGACGAGGCCGCCGGGGACAAGCCGGCCGGTTCCTGAGCAGCCCACAAGCCAGCGCCAGGCCCGCTTTCAGCCGGGCTTGCGCCAGCGCTGATTGCGTCGGCCCAGCAGCCGCTCCAGCAGGCTGAGCAGCAAGGACAGCCCGGCCGAGCTCAAGACCACCAGCGTGGCCATGGCCGCTGCCGCAGCGGTATCGCCGGCATCGTCCATGGTGATGATGGACACCGCCGCCAGGCTGTGTTCCGGCGTCATGATGAAGATCAGCGCGGACAGCGTGGTCATGGCCGACACAAACAGAAAGCGCGCCACATCCACCAGCGCCGGCAGGCAGACCGGCAGGCTCACCCGCCACCAGGTCACCCAGAACGGCACTTTCAGCGAAGCGGCCACCGCTTCGAACTCGCCATCCAGCTGCTTGAGTGCCGTGGCGGCGGTCAGGTGCGCCGTGGTATAGAAGTGGGCAATGCAGCACAACACCATCAGGCCCAGGCTGCCATACCAGCCATGCAGCGGATTGGCCGGATGATTGAAAAAGAACACATAGCCCAGGCCCAGCACCAGCCCCGGCACCGCCATCGGCAACATGGCCAGAAAGCGCAGCAGGCTGCGCCCCAGCGCCATGCCCGGCAGTTTTTCGCAGACACAGGCCCCGACAAACACCAGCAGGCTGCCCAGCACTGCCGTGGCCGTGGCCAGCTGCAGGCTGTTGACATAGGCCGACCAGCCGCCGCCATCCACCGTGTCGAACTGATAATGGGCCAGGGTAAAGTCCAGATTGTACGGCCAGTACTTGATGAAGGACGCCGCCACCCCCACCCCCAGCAGCGCCAGCAGCAAGAGGCTGATGGCCAGCAACAGCAGCAGGGCGCAGGCATCGCGCAGCCATGATGGTGCCGGGGCAAACGGCTGCGCCCGCGCGGTCAGCGCCGCCTGCTGCCGCCTGGCCATGCGCCGCTCCACCAGACAGGACAGGATGGCCGGCAGCAACAGCAGCAAGCCCACTACCGCCCCGCGCGGAAAGTTCTGCTGGCCGATCACCTGCTTGAAGGCTTCCACCGCCAGTACATTGAAATCGCCCCCCACCACCTTGGGCACGCCGAAATCGGTCAGCACCAGGGTAAACACCACCAGCCCCGCCGAAACCAGCCCGTAACGCACCCCGGGCAGGGTGATGGTGAGGAACTGGCGCAGGGGTCCGGCCCCCAGCACCCGGCCAGCTTCGTATAGCCGGGCATCGGCAGCGGACAGCGCCGTCATGATGATCAGCAAGGCATGGGGAAAGGTGTAGAACAACTCGCCCAGCACCACGCCCCAGAAGCCGTAGATATTGCCGCCGTGCAGCCAGTCCTTGAGCAGGCCCTGGTTGCCGAACAGGTAAACCAGCGAAATGGCCGGCATCAGCGACGGCGCCAGCAGCGGCGACAGGCCGATCTGCCGCCACAACCCCCTGCCCCACAGCCGGCTGCGCAGCAGGGCCCAGGCAAAGGCAAAGGCCAGTGGCAGCACCAGTGCGGTGACGGTCAGCCCCAGTTGCAGGCTGTTGCTGCTGGCGCGCATCAGGCCCGGTGATTGCAGCACCTGGGCAAAATTGACGAGGCCGACAAAGCCGCCGTCGCCATCCTGTACCGCCTTGGCAAAGATAAACAGCAAGGGCAGGCCCAGCCCCAGCAGCAACACCGCCACCAGCGCCCACAGCAGCAGGCTGGCAATGCGCGCCTCGCCTGCGATGCCGGTCTGCCCGCCACGCGGCCGCCAGCGTAATACCGCGCTCAGCATGGCAGGTCTCCGGCAAAGGCCAGCAGGCGGGCCGCCGGCAGTTCCACCGGCACGATCTCCCCCGGCACCAGCGGCTGGCGGTCCAGCATGCCGGGACAGACTTCGGCATACAGCACCTGGCCGGGCATGCCTTCCGGCAACAGGCGGATGCGGGTCAGCGCACCGCCAAAACTGATATTGTCGACGCGGGCCAGCACGGTATTGGGCGCGTTTTCCCAGCGCGGCTTGATGATGACGTCCTCCGGCCGCAAAAACAGCTGCAAGGCCGGGGCTGGCGGCAGTGGCTGTTGCAGCCGCAGCGCATGGTTGCCCACGCGTACCTCATGCGCGCCGCAGGCCGTGGCCGGCAGCCAGTTGGCCTCGCCGACGAATTCCGCCACAAAGCGGCTGCAGGGCTGGCGGTAGATTTCCGCCGGCGTGCCGATCTGCTCGATCCGGCCAGCATTCATCACCACCACCCGGTCGGCAATGGCCAGCGCCTCTTCCTGATCATGCGTCACCATCAGCGTGGTCACCCCCAGGCGCTGCTGCAAGCCTTTCAGCTCCTCGCGCAGCTTGTCGCGCACCCGGGCATCCAGCGCCGACAGCGGTTCATCCAGCAACAGCAGGCCGGGCGAGGTCGCCAGCGCGCGCGCCAGTGCCACGCGCTGCTGCTGGCCACCGGATAATTGCGCCGGGTATTTGTCCTCGGCACCGGGCAGGCCCACCATGTCCAGCAGCTCGCGTACCCGCAGGCGGTGGCGTTGCCGCTCATGCCGTGGCTTGAGCCCGTAGGCGATATTGTCCGCCACGCTCAGGTTGGGAAACAGCGCATAGCTCTGGAAGACGATGCCGTAATCACGCTGCGCCGGTGCGGCACGGGTGATATCGCGCGCTTGCAGCGCAATGCTGCCGGCATCCGGCAGATCAAGCCCGGCAATCAGGCGCAGCAAGGTGGTCTTGCCGCAGCCGGAAGGCCCCAGCAGACAGACGAACTCGCCCTTGCGTATGGATAGCGATACCGCATCCAGCGCGGTAAAACTGCCAAAGCGGCGGGACAGCCCGCGCATGGTCAGGTGATCGCTCAAGCCGTGTTCGGCCGGTTTCATGAAACACTCCTTCTGCCACCGCCGGCAAGCGCTACCGGCATGCGTGGTATAAATCGACAGACAACAGGCTGACCAGCTGATTGGGCCAGGGCCGGCACGGCGCAATGGCCGGCCCGGCAAGTGGCGGCAGCGCCAAACAAACGACACCAACAGTCGGCGGACTGCTGGTGTCGCGGGTAATGGACAACTAGCCGTTCAGCACACCGCCTCAGTTCTTCGGCGCGGCCTTGCTTTCATAACGACGCGACCATTCCTGCAGGATGGCTTCGCGGTTCTTGGCGGCCCAGGCAAAGTTGTTCTTGCTCAGGCGCTTGGCGTAGTCGGTGGGGATATAGGGGTTCTGCTTGGCCACGCCCGGCATGGCCACCACGGCGTAGTTCTTTTCATACAGCTGCATGGCCGGCAGGCTGACCGAGAAATCCGCCAGCTTTTTGGCGGCGGCCAGGTTCTTGCTGCCCTTGAGGATGGCCGTGGCTTCCAGATCCCAGCCCAGACCTTCCTTGGGATAGACCAGATCGATCGGCGCGCCCTTTTCCTTCAGCTCGGCACCGCGGTATTCAAAGGAAATGCCGATGGGGTATTCGCCGGCGGCGGCCATCTTGCACGGCTTGCTGCCGGAGTGCACATACTGCGCCATGTTGACGTGCAGTTTGTCCATGTAGTCCCAGCCCTTCTTCTCGCCCATCATCTGCAGCCAGGCGGACACATCCAGATAGCCGGTGCCGGACGAGGCCGGATGCGGCATCACGATCTGACCCTTGTAAACCGGCTTGGTCAGGTCGGCCCAGCTTTCCGGCTTGGGCAGGCCTTTCTTGGCGGCTTCCACGGTATTGAAGCAGATGGTGGCGGCCCACACGTCCATGCCCGTCCACTTCGGCGGGTGCGCCTTGTCGACGAATTCGCGATTGAGCTTTTCCACACCCTTGGGCACATAGCCTTGCAGCATGCCCTGCTGATCCAGGATCATCAGGCTGGTGGCAGCCAGCCCCCACACCACGTCGGCCTGCGGATTGTTCTTTTCCGACAGCAGCTTGGCGGTGATCACCCCGGTGGATTCGCGCACAAAGCGCAGCTCGATATCCGGATTGGCCTTTTCAAAGGCTTCCTTGTAATCCTTCACCTGGTCGGCTTCCAGTGCGGAATACACCGTCAGGGTGGTGGTGGCCTGTGCCAGCGGAGCCATCAGGCCGGTACACACCAGGCCAATACATGCAGCCATCTGCTTTTTCATCGACATTACTCCATTGATTTAGACGTATAGACAAATTTACCGGCACTTGAAGGCTGGTCGGCCAGTCAATGGCTGCATCTTGACCGGCATGAATGACAAGGCAGTTAAACCGACATGAAACTTGTCTTGCGCTGCTAGACCTTTCCCGCAAACAGTCCGCCCAGCGTGGCGCTGCCGATTTTCTTGGCCGCAGCCAATGCCCGCGGTATACACTGCAAGCATAAAATAAACGGACCCCGAAGCTGCCCAATGACCCTGCGTCGCATCTTTGACAGCATCATCACCCGCTTGCTGATCCTGGTGGTCTGCCTGGTGTGCATCGGCTCGCTGGCACGCTATTACGCGCTGGGACATTTCCTGCGCCAGGATCTCAGCACGGTGGTGCAGGAACAGCAGCTGGCGCTGGCCAGCTATGTGGCGCGTGATATCGATGACAAGATCAGCCAGCGCCAGACCCTGCTGACCCATCTCGCCAGCGATCTGCCACAAGCCTTGCTGCAGCGGCCGGAGCAGCTGCGCCAGTGGCTGCGCCAGCAATACCAGTACCAGAACCTGTTTTCCGGCGGCCTGTTCGTGGCTGATCTGCACGGCAGGGCCGTGGCCGACTACCCGGTAGCGCCTGGCCGCACCGAGCGCAGCTATATCGACCGCGACTACATCAGGGCTGCCTTGCAGGGCAGCAGCTATATCGGCCGCCCGGTACTGGGCCATGCTCTGGGCGTACCGGTATTGCCGATGGCCGTGCCGGTGTTCAATCGCGACATGCAGGTGGTGGCCGTGCTGGCCGGCATCACGCCCCTGGCGGCACCCGGCTTTCTCGACCTGCTGCAGAAAGCCCAGATCGGCCATGACAATGGTGGTTTTGTGCTGGTGTCGCCGCGCGACAACCTGTTCGTGGCCTCCTCGCAAAAGGGCATGAACCTGCAAAAGCTGCCCGCCAGCGGCATCAACCCCTTGCATGACCGCGCCATGGCCGGCTATCGCGGCAGCGGCATCACCACCAATGCCGAGGGTCAGGAAGAAGTTGCCGCCATCGTGTCGGTGCCCAGCAGCGGCTGGTTTGTGGTGGCGCGCCTGCCCAGCAGCGAGGCCTTTGCCACCGTCGGCCATGTGCAGACCTTCGCCATTCGCGGTGCCATCGTGGCCACCGTGCTGTTTGCCTTGCTGGCATCGGCCTGCATGTATTACGTGTTGCGGCCGCTGTTTCATGCCGCCGCCGACGCCGAACGCATGACGCGCGGCGAACTGCCGCTGGTGCCGCTGGCCATCCGCCGCAATGATGAAGTGGGCCACTTCATCGCCGCCTTCAACCGGCTGCTGCGCAAGCTGCACGAACAGCAGGCGCAGCTGGAACGCATCGCCCACCACGACACCCTGACCGGGCTGCCCAATCGCCTGTTGCTGGCAGACCGGCTGAAACTGGCGCTGGCGCAGTCACGCCGCCACGGCAAGCACGTGGCTCTGCTGTTCATGGATCTGGACGGATTCAAGCACATCAACGACAGCCTGGGGCATGATGCCGGCGACGAGGCCTTGCGCATGGTCACCACCCGGCTGCAAGCGGTACTGCGCGAAACCGACACCCTGGCGCGTATCGGCGGTGACGAATTCGTGCTGCTGCTGTGTGACCTGGACGAGCAGGCCAGGGACATTGCCCGCATCGTGGCGGAAAAATGCCTAGCCGCCATGCAGCCGCCGCTGCGCATTGGCACGGAGGAATTCCAGCTGGGCATTTCCATCGGCCTGACCCTGGCCCGGGCCGACAGCACGCCCGATTCGCTGCTGCAGGAGGCGGATCAGGCGATGTATCTGGCCAAACATGCCGGTGGCAACTGCCTGATGCGCAGCTAGCAGCGGGCTGGGCGGCACGCTGCTGTTTGACCATGATCAAACCAATCCGGCCAGTTAAATTTTTCAGCACATTCTCACCAAAAATAAGAAATATCCGAAAAATAACCCTGCCCTGGCGAAAAACTACAGTGAATACCCCTGTCCACGCCTCCATATACTACAAAACATCCCGCCACGGGATCGGACCCCGGCCAGCCCTGGCCGCGCCAGTCGGCATGCAGCATGCCAGTGCGCCGCCGTCCGGATGACAAGCCCTGTCATCGCTGCCTGACCGAGCAGGCCGCCTGTCACCAACAGGTCGCCCGGCTACCTGCCCAAGACGTTTGCTGTTGCTTCCATCCAATAACAGAAGGAGACGGTAATGTTGATCGGTGTTCCCAAGGAAATCAAAAACCACGAGTATCGTGTGGGTCTCACCCCTTCCGGCGTGCGCGAACTGGTCGCCCACGGCCACAAGGTGCTGGTGCAGACCCAGGCCGGGCTGGCCATCGGTTTTACCGATGAACAGTACATCCAGTCCGGGGCCTCGATAGCTTCTTCGGCAGAAGAGGTATTTTCCAAGGCCGAGATGGTGGTGAAGGTAAAAGAACCGCAGCCGGTGGAGTGCCGCATGCTGCGTACCGGCCAGATCCTGTTTACCTATCTGCACCTGGCGCCGGACCCGGAGCAAACCAAGCTGCTGACCGAATCCGGCGCGGTGGCCATTGCCTACGAAACCGTGACCGACGAGCGCGGCGGCCTGCCCTTGCTGGCACCGATGTCGGAAGTGGCCGGGCGCATGGCCATCCAGGCCGGCGCCCATGCGCTGGAAAAAGCCCAGGGCGGACGTGGCGTGCTGCTGGGTGGCGTGCCGGGCGTGGCACCGGCGCGCGTGGTGGTGATCGGTGGTGGTGTGGTGGGCCTGAATGCGGCGCGCATGGCGGCCGGGCTGGGCGCCGATGTCACCATTCTGGACAAGTCGCTGCCGCGCCTGAAGGAAATCGATATGGTGTTCGGTGGCCGCATCAAGACCCTGGTGTCCAATACCGCCAATATCGACGAATCCATCCGCGAAGCCGACATGGTGGTCGGTGCGGTGCTGATTCCGGGAGCGGCGGCACCCAAGCTGGTGACCCGCGCCATGCTGGGCAATATGAAACCGGGTGCGGTGCTGGTGGATGTGGCCATCGACCAGGGCGGCTGTTTCGAAACCAGCCGCGCGACGACACATCAGGACCCCATCTATGTGGTGGATGGCATCGTGCATTACTGCGTGGCCAATATGCCGGGCGGCGTGGCCCGCACCTCCACCCAGGCGCTGAACAATGCCACCCTGCCCTTCACGCTGGAACTGGCCAACAAGGGCTGGCGTCAGGCACTGCTGGACAATGCCCACCTGCGCAATGGCCTGAATGTGTGCCATGGCAAGATCACCTACAAGGCGGTGGCCGATGATCTGGGCTACCCCTATGTCGATCCGGTGGAAGCCATCAAGACCGCCTGATTCCCCTCAGGCTGTCCGCTGCTGACAAGGCCGGCCCACGCCAGGATCATGGCGCTGGCCGGCCTGATTGCATCAGCGTTCAGGCCAGCAGCAGGGTCAGCAGCCGCTGGCCGGCCTGCTCCAGCGCACCATCATTCTGCAGCACGATACAGCCCGGCGGCGGCTGATAGGCATCGGCCTCACGCAGGCGGGCGGCAATCTGCTGCGGCGTTTCGCGGCCACGCGCAGCCAGCCGCGCGGCCCGGACCTCGGCACTGGCGGTAATCCACAGCGGTTGTAGCGAGGGGAACACCAGCTGCGCCTGCGGCAGGGCGGCACGCGAACCATTCACCACCACATCCAGCCCGTGTGCCAGCCAGCTTTGCACCTCCACCCCCAGCGCATAATCCAGGCCATTGCGTTGCCAGCACAAGGCAAAGCAGCCGCTGGCCTGCCGTTGACGGAATTCCTCACTACTCAGCGCGATATGGTTTTCGCCGCCGGCATCGGCCGCGCGCGTGATATAGCGGTGGGCAAACACCACACCGGCCGCGGC
Source organism: Aquitalea magnusonii (assembly GCF_003202035.1). Lineage (GTDB taxonomy): Bacteria > Pseudomonadota > Gammaproteobacteria > Burkholderiales > Chromobacteriaceae > Aquitalea > Aquitalea magnusonii. The sequence continues at coordinate 316,446 of NZ_QJKC01000002.1, forward strand.
CGGCAGCTGCTGCCGCACATAGGCCAGCACGCTGTCCTTGCCCGCCGCCGACGGCCCCATCACATACCACAGCCTTCCCGGTTCAACCCACATGCTGCAGCACTCCATCAAAGCCGCAGCTGGCCAGATAGCGCAGGGGGCTGGCCGGCTGCGGCTCGACAAACAAGGCCAGCCGGTCCACCAGCAGGGGCGGCAGGTCGGCAAAATGGCGCTCGGCCGCCTGCAACAGCTGCTGTGCTTCGCTGGCATCCGCCAGCGTATCGCTCAGGGTGAAGTGGCAGCGGTATTGCTCGAACACATAGGGATAGCCCCAGCGCTGCTGCAATTGCTGCTGGCGTTCGCTCAGGCCGGGCCGTGGCCGTATGGCTTGCTGCCGCTCGACCAGTCCATCCAGCGCCACCACGCAGCTGCTGGCCAGCTCATCCAGCATGGCGCTGGGGGCAGACGGGCGCAGGGCGAGAAAATCACCCAGTCTGGCCGGCTGCAGCGGCAGGCTGAATGGCTGGAAACGCCGGGCCAACGCCAGCAGCTGCTGCAACAGCATGGCCTCGCTGACCTGGGCGGCCGGCACAAACGGCGCTTTCAGCGTGGCATGCCAGCCATAGCGCGCTGGCGTGCGGGTAAGCAGCTCGAGACGTTCGCCACTGATGCCAGCCAGCGCGGGCTGCAGCACCGCCACATCGCGCGCGGCATCCCGGCCCAGCCAGTGGCAACCGGCCTGCCACCAGCGGCTGTCGGGGGCAGGTGCCAGGTAAACGGCATAGCGCATCACTGATCCTCCATCACCAGCTGCACCAGGTCACCATTGAAACAGGTGATGCCGTACTGCACCGGACGACCGTCGGGATCGACATTCAGCGATTTGACATGCAATACCGGGCGGTTCTTGGGAATGCCCAGATAGTCCACCACCTCGCTGTCCGGCAGCCGTGCCGTCACCCGGGTAAAGCGGCGGGTGTAGTCCTGGATGCCGAAGTGCTGCAGGGTAAGGGTGACCGAGCGCTGCTGCTGGTAGATGGCCGGCAGATCGGGAAAGCGTGCAGCCGGGAAGAACATGGTGGAGTAATCGACCACCCGGTTTTCCACCCGGCTCAGCGTCTTGATGCGGAACAGCAGCTCGCCCACATTCACCCCCAGCAGCTCGGCCAGTTCGGCATTGGCCGCCAGGCTGTCACTGGCCAGGACATCGATATCCGAGCTGCGATTCTGTCTGGCCATATTCTGAGAAAAACGCGTGCGCTTGCTGATGGCGTAGTCGATGGCATTGTCCTGCACGAAAGTGCCGCGCCCCTGCTCCACCCGCAACAGGCCGCGCTCCACCAGCGTGGCCACCGCGCGCCGTATGGTATGGCGGTTGACGCGAAAGCGTTCCGCCAGTTGCAGCTCGGTGGGCAGTTGCTCACCGGCCTGCAGCTGGCCGCAGGCAATTTCCTCGGCCAGACTGTTTTCGATCTGACGCCATACCGCCACCCCTGAACCGCGTTCAATCATCTTTTTTCTCCGTCACCGCCACTGGTCTAGCGGCGCAATCCAAGCTTCACAAAAACTTCACGCTGACGTGCTGTTCACTTATCGACTGCTGCCATTATCATGCAGTCGTCTATACGTTTATATGAATTTTTCTTGAAACCAGCACAGGTTCACCACCCACATGGAAACCACGACAAGACAATACTGGCTCAGTCTGCTGGCACACAGCCCGGCACCACGGCTGGCCGAGCTGCTGCAACAGCACCTGCCTCCGGCTGCGGATATCAGCTGGCTGCGGCGCGCCCAGACCGGCCTGGTGATGTTGCAGGGCCGCAGCGGCGGCAGCGGCAGCCGCTTCAATCTGGGCGAGATCAGCGTCACCCGCGCCAGCTGCCAGATCGCCGGCTGGCTGGGGCATGGCTGGGTACGCGGCAGCGATGGCCAGCATGCCGAGCTGATTGCCCAGGCCGATGCGCTGCTGCAAAACCCGCAATACTACCCGCCGCTGCAGGCAGCCCTGCTGCAGCCGCTGCAACAGGAACTCAGCGCACGGCGCGAACAGAGCGCCCGTGCGGCGGCGGCCAGCAAGGTCGAGTTCTTCACCATGGTCAGGGGGGACTGATGCTACTACAAGCTTTCGACAATATGGTGCAGGACTGCCAGCAGGTATTCCGCTGCACCCTGGCGGCGATGGCCGAGCCACTGCTGCCGCGCACCCTGCCCTGCCTGCCGCCGGCGCTGCCCGGCCTCAAGCCGGCCACCAGTGCCTTGCTCTATACCCTGATCGATCAGGATGTGACGCTATGGGCGCCAGCGCTGCCGCCCGCCACGCTGGCCAGCCTGCGCTTTCATTGCGCGCTGCGTCTGGCAGATACACCAGAGCAGGCCGATTTCATTTTGCTGCCGGCCGGCAGTGCCTTGCCCCCCTTGTCCAGCCTGCGCGCCGGCAGCCCGGAATACCCGGACCGCTCCGCCACCGTGCTGCTGGAAGTGGAAGATTTTACCCCGCAGCAAGTGGAAGCCAGCGGCCCTGGCTTCGCCAGCCCACGCCGCTTTGGTGCAACAGGACTGCCGCCGGCGTTCTGGACGCAATGGCAGGCCAACCATGCCCGTTTCCCGCTGGGTGTGGATGTGCTGCTGATTTCCGCCACCCAGCTGGCCGGCTTGCCGCGCAGCACCGTGGTACAGGAGGGATGACATGTATGTAGCCGTAAAAGGTGGCGAAACCGCCATTGCCCGTTCCTGGGATTTGCTGGCCGCCGCGCGCCGTGGCGACAGCGCACTGGCCGAGCTGAGCCTGGGGCAGATCCGCCAGCAACTGCGCCTGGCCGTGGCCAGGGTGATGCAGGAAGGTTCGCTCTACGACGAGGAACTGGCCGCGCTGGCGCTGAAGCAGGCCGCCGGCGACACGGTGGAGGCGGTCTTTCTGCTGCGCGCCTTCCGTACCACCCTGCCGCGCTTTGCCAGCAGCAAGCCGCTGGATACTGCCGCCATGCGGGTACGCCGCCGCGTGTCCGGCACCTTCAAGGATGTGCCGGGCGGCCAGATACTGGGCCCCACCGCCGATTACACCCAGCGCCTGCTGGACTTCTCGCTGGGCCACAGCAGCGAAGTGCCGCCCTGCACCCTGGCCGACAGCGGCGTACCGCAGCCCTTGCCCAGCGTGCTGGAAGTACTGGCCGCCGAAGGGCTGATCGAAGCCGAGCAGCCCTTGCCCGGCGACCCGGAGCCGGCCGACCTCACCCGCCAGCCGCTGATGTTCCCGGCCGACCGCGCCACCCGCCTGCAAAACCTGGCGCGTGCCGATGAAGGCTGGCTGCTGGGCCTGGCTTATTCCACCCAGCGCGGCTACGCCGAAAGCCACCCCTTTGCCGGCGAAATCCGCATGGGTGAAGTCAGCGTCAGCGTTTGCCCGGAAGAATTGGGCTTTGACATCGACATCGGCGAAATCACCCTGACCGAATGCCAGATGATCAACCAGTTTGCCGGCAGCAAGACCGCCCCGCCGCAATTCACCCGCGGCTATGGCCTGAGCTTTGGCGAGGCCGAACGCAAGGCCATGGCCATGGCGCTGGTCGACCGCAGCCTGCGTGCCGAAGAACTGGGCGAAGCGGCCCACGCCCCGGCCCAGCAGCAGGAATTCGTGCTGTATCACAGCGACAATGTGGAAGCCTCCGGCTTTGTCCAGCATCTCAAGCTGCCGCATTACGTCGACTTCCAGGCCGAGCTGTCGCTGATCCGCACCCTGCGCGCCCAGGCCAACTCCTCCGCACCACAAGAGGCCGCCCATGACTGAAGCCTGTCATAGCCAATGGCAATACAATTTTGCCTTTCTCGACGAAAACACCAAGCGCATGCTGCGGCGGGCCTTGCTCAAGGCGGTGGCCATTCCCGGCTACCAGGTGCCGTTCGGCAGCCGGGAAATGCCGCTGCCCTATGGCTGGGGCACCGGCGGCATCCAGCTCACCGCCAGCATCATCGGCCAGGATGACGTGCTCAAGGTCATCGACCAGGGCGCGGATGACACCACCAATGCCGTCAACATCCGCCGCTTCTTCGCCCGTGTCACCGGCGTGGCCACCACCAGCAGCACCGCGGCAGCCAGCCTGATCCAGAGCCGTCACCGCATCCCGGAAACCCCGCTGCGCTCCGGGCAGATCATGGTGTTCCAGGTACCGGAGCCGGAAGCGCTGCGCACGCTGGAAGCCAGCGAGGTGGAAACCCGCAAGCTGCATGCCCATCAGGAATACGGGCTGATGCACGTCAAGCTGTACGAAGACATCGCCCGCTTCGGCCATATCGCCACCAGCTACGACTACCCGGTGATGGTGAACCAGCGCTATCTGAGCTCGCCCTCGCCCATCCCCAAATTCGACAACCCCAAGCTGCACATGAGCCCGGCGCTGCTGCTGTTCGGCGCCGGCCGCGAAAAGCGGCTGTATGCCATTCCGCCGCATACCCGGGTGGAAAGCCTGGCCTTTGACGACCATCCCTTCAGCGTGCAGCGCTGGGAGCAGGCCTGCGCCCTGTGCGGCAGCCATGACAGCTATCTGGATGAAATCATCACCGACGACGCCGGAGCCAGGATGTTTGTCTGCTCCGATACCGATTACTGCCAGCAACAGCAGGAGGGCAAGGCATGAGCCAGCCAGTACTGAGCGTGAGCGGCCTGGCCAAGGACTATGGCAACGGGCAAGGCTGCTTTGACATTGATTTCGAACTGTACGAGGGCGAGGTGCTGTGCATTGTCGGTGAATCCGGCTCGGGCAAATCCACCCTGCTCGCCACCCTGGCCGGCCGCCTGAGCGCCGATGCCGGCAGCGTGCGCTTTCGCGACCGCGCCGGCAGCAGCCACGAACTGACCACCCTGGCCGAAGCCGAGCGCCGCCGGCTGGCACGCAGCGAGTGGGGCTTTGTCACCCAGCATGCCCGCGACGGCCTGCGCATGAATGTATCGGCCGGTGCCAATGTCAGCGAACGGCTGATGGCGCTGGGCCAGCGCCATTACGGCCAGCTGCGCGAAACCGCCGCCCAGTGGCTGGAAAAAGTGGAAATCAGCCGCGAGCGGCTGGACGACCGCCCCACCGCCTTTTCCGGCGGCATGCAGCAGCGCTTGCAGATCGCCCGCAATCTGGTCACCCAGCCGCGACTGGTGTTCATGGACGAACCCACCGGCGGGCTGGATGTCTCGGTCCAGGCGCGCTTTCTCGACCTGCTGCGCCGGCTGGTCCACGATACCGGCATCGCCGTCATCATGGTGACGCACGATCTGGGCGTGGCACGGCTGCTGGCGCAGCGCACACTGGTGATGCAACAGGGCCGGGTGGTGGAAGCCGGGCTGACCGACCAGATCCTGGATGATCCGCAACACCCTTACAGCCAGCTGCTGGTGTCCTCCATTTTGCAGGCCTGAAATCATGAAGCTACTGATCGATGCTCAACAGCTGAGCAAAACCTTTGTCCTGCACCAGCAGCATGGACTGGCGCTGCCGGTGCTCGCCGATGTTTCACTGCAAGTGGCCGCAGGCGAATGCGTGGCGCTGACCGGCCCCTCCGGTGCCGGCAAAAGCACCCTGCTCAAGGCACTCTATGCGAACTACCTGGTAGGGGGTGGCAGCATCCGCATCCGGCACCAGGGCAGCTGGGTCGACATGACCACCGCCCGGCCCCATGAAATTGCCGCCGTGCGCCGCCATACCCTGGGCTATGTCAGCCAGTTCCTGCGGGTTATTCCACGGGTGTCGGCCCTGGATATCGTGGCCGAACCGCTACTGGAATGGGGCTACTCTATGCAGGAAGCCCAGCAGCAGGCCGGCGCATGGCTGGCGCGGCTGAATATCGGCGAGCGGCTGTGGCAGCTGCCGCCGGCCACGTTTTCCGGCGGCGAGCAGCAGCGGGTGAATATCGCCCGCGGCATGATCGCCCCCCGCCCCATCCTGCTGCTGGATGAACCGACCGCCTCGCTCGACGCGGCCAATCGCGCCGTGGTGGTCGAGCTGATGCTTGAAGCACGCCAGCGCGGTGCGGCGCTGGTCGGCATTTTCCATGATGAAGACACCCGCGCCGCCGTGGCCAGCCGCATTTTCGATGTGCCGCTGGCCCCTGCCCTGTGCGCCTGAGCCCTGACTGCGAAAGAAGCCCGATGAAACACCTGCTCAACAATGCCCGCCTGATCCTGGCCGACCGCATCATCGAGCGCGGCTCGCTGGAAATCGACAACGGCCTGATCAGCGCCGTGCATGAACAGCCGCTGCCGCCCGACACCCCCGCCTGCGAGGACCTGCATGGCGACGACCTGCTGCCCGGCCTGGTGGAAATCCACACCGATAATCTGGAAAAGCACCTGATGCCGCGCAACGGCGTGCTCTGGCCGATGCTGCCGGCGGTGGTCACCCACGATGCCCAGTGTGCGGCAGCCGGCATCACCACGGTCTTCGATGCGCTGGCCGTGGGCGATCTGGAAGGCGAAAGCGTGCGGCTCGACACCCTGCACACCGCCTTTGCCGCCATCAACCTGGGCATGGAGCAAGGCGTGTTCCGCGCCAATCACCTGTTCCACCTGCGCTGTGAGCTGGCCTATCCCGGCCTGCTGCAAGAATTGCAGCCGCTGATCAGCCACCCAGCCGTGCGCCTGGTGTCGGTGATGGACCATACTCCGGGCCAGCGCCAGTATCGCGATATCGAGCAATACAAAAAGTACTACGGCAAGAAAAAGGTCGGCTGGAACGAACAGACCTTCCTGCAGGCAGTCAGTGAACGCCAGCACCTGCAGCAACAGTATGCCGGCCGGCACAAGCAGGCCGTGGTGGAACTGGCGCGCCAGCATGGCATTCCGCTGGCCAGCCACGACGATACCGACCTGTCCCATATCAGCGAGGCGGTGCTGGATGGCGTGACGATTTCCGAATTCCCCACCACGCGCGCCGCTGCCCAGGCCGCCCGCGAGCACGGCTTGCACACGGTGATGGGCGCACCCAATGTGGTGCGTGGCGGCTCGCATTCCGGCAATGTCGCCGCGCTGGAACTGGCGCAACACGGCCTGCTGGACATCCTGTCTTCCGACTATGTGCCGGCCAGCCTGCTGCACGCCGCGTATTTGCTGGTGGCACAGGCCGGCTGGAGCTTGCCGCAGGCGATTGCCACCGTCAGCCACAATCCGGCACAGGCAGTGGGGCTGAGCGACCGCGGCCGGATCGCCGTCGGCCTGCGTGCCGACCTGCTGCAAGTGCGCCCGCACCCGGCAGTGCCGCTGGTGCAGCAGGTGTGGAACGCCGGGCGGAGGGTATTCTGATGCCGGATACCATCACCACCCTGCGCCGCCTGCTGCTGGAACACGGCCAGCAGCACTATGGCGAAGCCATTACCCAGGCCGACCATGCCATCCAGGCCGCCACGCTGGCGCGCGACTGGGGCTGTGACGAAGAAATACAGCTGGCCGCCCTGCTGCACGATGTCGGCCATCTGCTGGAACACGACGGTGTCGCCGCCATGGGCGAGTACGGCGTGCAGGCGCACGACCGGCTCGGGGCCGATTACCTGCTGGAACTGGGCTTCTCGGCGCGGGTGGCCCGGCTGGTGGGCATGCATGTGGCGGCCAAACGCTATCTGTGCGCCATCGACCCGGCCTATCTGCAACAGCTGTCCAGCGCCAGCACCGCCACCCTGGCTTATCAGGGCGGCCCGATGAGCGCCGTCGAGGTGGAGACCTTCGCCCGGCTGCCCGACCTGCAGGACATCCTGCTGCTGCGCCGGCTGGATGAAGCAGCCAAGGATGGCGGCTGGCAGCTGCAGCAAGTGGAATGGCTGTGGCCGGTGATGGCCGCACACCTGGCTGCGCAGCAGACCGGCAAGCGGCATTGACCGCAGCACATTAAAAAAACCGCTGCCCCGTAAGGGTTCAGCGGTTTTTTCTTTATGCGCAGCCAGGCTGGCGTGCGGGCAGCAGCGGCGCTTATTCAGCCAGCAGCTTTTGCACCACGTCGACATAGCCTTGCTTGGCGTCATCGCTGGACATGCCCTTGAGCTTGTCCCAGGCATCGTATTTGGCGCGGTTGATGAAGTCCATCATGCCCGGGCGCTCGCCGCTGACATCGCCTTCACTGGCCTGCTTGTACAGCGCATACAGCTGCAACAGGGTCTGGTTGTCCGGACGCTCGGACAGCGAGGTGACATCGGCCTGGGCCTGGGTAAACAGTGCATTCAGATCAGACATGCTTCTTCCTTCGTGATTGCTTCGTCATTGGGTAACAGGAGCGGTATGTTCCGCTGTACTGGCACGGGCGGCTGCCTGACGCTGCCGACCCGGCTCCCGGCTGTGCCGGGATGGCTGAATTTAGCACGAAACAGGCGCTGCTGCCTGCCCCGCGCGGGCGGCCTAGTTGCCCGGCAGCGCGCCATCACCGGGTGGACCGATGCGGATCAGCTTGAAACTCTTGACCGGATGACCTTGGCGGATGGCCGGATAAAAACGCGCCTGGCGGAACACTTCCAGCAGCGGCCCCTCGACCCCGGCCGGCCGCGCCGACACCAGCTGTACCGCATCCACCCCGCCTTGCTCGTTGATATATACCCGCAGGGTGACCTCGACCTCATCCATGCCCAGCCCATACGGCTCGACCAGCTGGATAGGCAGCTGCTCCAGCGCCAGCACATCCAGCTGCCGTGCGGCATAGTAAAAATCCAGCCCCAGCTGCTGTGAGGTGGCCTCATCCTGCGCGGGCGCACTGGCCGGGCTGGCGGCCAGCGGCTGGCTGGCATCGGGCAAGACTGGCGCGACTGCGGATGCCACCGGCTCTGGCAATACCGCCGGCGGCGGGCTGGTCACGGCGGCCGCGCTGGCCGCCTGCGCCAGCCGCGTCTTGCTGGCGGGAGACAGCAGGAGTTTGGCCTGATGGCGTGGAAGAGACCTGGGCTGGACGGCCAGCCTGGCTGGCGTGGCCGGCGGGCTGGCTTTTGCCGCGGGCGCAGCCTGCCGGGCGGGCGGCCCCAGCCGCACCGACATGGCTGATGGCTGGCCGTGCAGGCTGCCGTCCTGTGTCAGCCGCAGAAACAGCGGCAGGTGCAGCAGCAGCGACAGGCTGAGCATCAGCAGCAGGCGGTCGCCTTCTGACAGAGCGGCCCAGCGCCACTGGGCCGGCATCCAGCGCAGGCCGGCAGGCAGCTTCATGAAACTGGCCACACTCCGCCAGCTGGTTTACTTGGCATCCAGCAGTTTTTCGATGTCGTCCTTGGCAATGGCACCCGGCACCAGGCGGCCATTGCCAAAGATCAGGCCAGGCGTACCGGTAATGCCCAGTTCGTCACCCATGGCTTCGATCTTGTCCAGTGCGCTGGTATCGCACTTGTCGGTGCCGGTGAGTTCCTTGCCATCGCGCATGAAGGCAGTCCAGGTAGCCAGACGGTCCTTGGAACACCAGATCTGACGGGCCTTGTGCGGCGCATCCGGATGCAGCTGGGCCAACGGATAGAGGAAGGTGTAAATGGTGACATTGGTGATGTCGGGCAGGCTTTCACGCTCCAGCTGCTTGCAGTACGGGCAGTCCGGATCGGTGAACACCGCCAGCTTGCGCGCGCCGTTGCCACGTACTTCCTTGATGGCGTACTGGAAGGGCAGCTTGTTGAAGTTGACGCGATTCAGCTCGGCCATTTTCTTTTCGGTCAGGCTGGACTTGGCTTCGGTATCGATCAGATCACCGACAAACAGGTATTTGGCCTCGGCGTCGGTGTAGACAATCTGCTTGCCCTTCACCACCACCTCGTATACCCCCTTGACCGGGGTTTCGCTCACGCTCAGCACTTCACGGGTGGGGAAGCGGCTGGAAAAGGCCTTTTTCACCTGCTCGTTGCTGGAGGGAGTGGCATTGGCATTGCAGGCGCTCAGGCTCAGCAGCATGGAGGCGGCCAGCGCCAGGGCTTTTACGGTGGTTTTCATTCAGATTCCTCGGGTTCAGAAGCCAATGGCATGACGGGCAAACTGCCGCTTGAGCGGTGTCAGCCGGTTGGTGAGTGTCAGGCCGGTATTGCGCAACCAGGACAATCCCGGCAGGTGTTCGGTGTGAAACAGCCGATACAGGCTGTCGCAGGTAAACTGCATGGTTTTCACCGCCTCGCGGCGCGAGCGCTCGTAGCGGCGCAGCAGCATCCAGTCGCCGGCATCGCTGGCGCTGGCCAGTAGCGCGGCCAGCTGGGCGGCATCCTGAAAGCCCAGGTTGACCCCCTGCCCCGCCAGCGGGTGCACGGTGTGGGCGGCATCCCCCACCAAAGCCAGGCGCTGGCTGACCACCGCTGCCGGCTGGATCAGCCGCAGCGGAAATGCCGCGGCCGGTCCGAGCAGGCTCAGATGGCCCAGCTGGTGATCACCGGCAGCCGCCACACGGGCGCAGAGTTGCTCGGCAGACAATGCCAGCAGCGCATCCGCATCGGCAGTGGACCACACCATGGAAATGCGATTGCCCGCCATGGGCAGCCAGGCCAGAATGCTGTCGCCGGTAAACCACTGGCGTGCAATATCGCCATGCGGCTTTTCACAGGCAAAATTGGCCACTACCCCGCTCTGGCCATAGGGCTTGATGCTGGCGGCCAGGCCGGTTTGCTGGCGCACCCAGGAGTTGGCACCGTCCGCGCCCACCACCAGCCGGCTGCGCAGCTCCCGGCCATCGTCCAGCCTCAGGCAGGCTGCCGTGGCCGTGGTCTCGAGTGCCAGCGGCCGCACGCCGGTAAAGCAGTCGACACTGCTGTGCCGCAGGCGCTGCCACAGGCTGGCCAGCAGCCAGCGGTTTTCCACGATCCAGGCCAGCGCACTGGCATCGGCATCGCTGGCGGCAAACTGGATGCGGCCACCGGCATCGCCACGCACATCCATGCTGGCAATGGTGCCGATGCGCGCCATGTCCGGCCAGGCTTGCAGTTGTTCCAGAAAACGGCGGTTGAGCGGGCTGACGGCATAGATGCGCGCATCCCAGCCCTGCTCCAGATCGTCAAAGCGGGCGGCGGAACCTTCCAGCAGGGCAATTTTCTTGCCGCTGTCGGCCAGCGCCAGCGCCAGGCTGGCCCCCACCAGGCCACCACCCACGATGATCACGTCGTACTGTGTCATGTCTTGCTTTCCTAAAGCCCGAACACCAGATGGCGGGCAAAGGCGCGTCGCAGTGGCGGCACGCTGTCCAGCGCGCTCATGCCGGCGCCGCGCAGGGCGCTGACCAGCGCCGAATCACCATCGAACAACTTGATCAGCCCATGGGTAAAGCCGACCACGGCATGGCTGTCCAGCTTGCGGCTGGCGGCATACACCGCCAGTGCCGCGGCATCGCCCGGATCGCTGACTTCGTTCAGGGCATCTGTCAGGCCAATGGCATCGCGCAGGCCCAGGTTGAGGCCCTGCGCCGCCACCGGGTGCATGGTCTGGGCCGCATTGCCAATCAGCACCACCCGGCCGCTGCTGACGCGGTTGACCTGGCGCAGTGCCAGCGGAAAACTGCTACGCGGGCCGATGGCCAGCACCTTGCCCTGGCGCTCGCCAAACGCCTGCTGCAGTTCGGCCATCACCTGTTCGTCAGCGGCCTCCTGCAAGGCTTTGGCATCGGCCGGGGTGCGTGTCCACACCAGCATGTAGTGGTCGCCATGCGGCAGCAAGGCAAACGGCCCTTGCCTGGAGAAGCGTTCGTAGGCAATGCCGGCCGGCGGCTGTTCGGTGGTCACCTCGGCCAGTACCGCGCATTGCTGATAATCATGCACCAGCCGCTTGATGCCGGGCAGGCTGTCGGCCAGCGCGCCGCCCTCGGCCAGCACCACCAGCCGCGCCGTCAGGCTGATGTCGCCATGCACGCCGCTGGTTTTCACCGAGGCATAGCAGCCCAGGCTGTTTACCGCTTCGACACGGGTTTGCCACCAGACCTGCACCCCCGCCTGCTCCAGCTGGGCATTGATGGCCAGCGTCAGCGCCGGGTAATCCACCACCACGCCCAGGTGCGGCAGTTTCAGGTCGGCACAGTCCAGCCGGGTGCGGCCAAATGCCCCCTGCTGCGAGACATGGACGGTGTCGATGACGCTGGCCGGCAAATCATCCGGCCAGGCCGCAGCGGCAGCCAGTGCCGTGCGGCTGTGCCAGGACAGCGCCAGCGCACGGGCGTCGGTCAGCGGTGCATTCTTGGCTCTGGCCTCGACCAGCAGTACGCGGCGCCCCGCGGCGGCAAAGCGCAGTGCCGCCAGCGCGCCGACCGGCCCGCCACCCACGATGATGATGTCGGCATGTTCGCCGCCATCGTGACCGCCACCACAGCCAGCTGTGCGGCCGGTTTGCTTGTCTGTCGTTTTCATGTTCAGACGCCCTGCATCAGGATTTCAATTTCGTCGATTTCTTTGGGTACATCAGCGGTATATACCTCGTGGCCGTCTTCGGTCACCAGCACATCGTCCTCGATGCGGATGCCGATATTGTGCAAGGCCAGCGGGACATTCGCGGCCGGACGGATATACAGTCCGGGCTCGATGGTGGTGCACATGCCGGGCTGGTAGCTGCGCCACTGGCCGCCAAGCTTGCGCTGGCCGACATCATGCACATCCAGACCGATCATGTGGCCGATGCCATGCATGTAGAACTGGCGGAAGGCGCCCGATTCGATCACGCCATCCACGCTGCCGCTCAGCAGCTTGAGGTCCAGCATGCCTTGCACCAGTATCCGCAGCGCCGCATCGCCCGGGGCATTCCACGGCGCATCAGGCTTGACCGCAGCGATGCCGGCCAGTTCCGCCGCCAGCACGATTTCATACACATCGCGCTGGGCAGCGCTGAACTTGCCATTCACCGGAATGGTACGGGTAATGTCGCCGGCGTAGCCGTTCAGCTCGCAACCGGCGTCGATCAGCAGCAAATCGCCATCGTTCAGACGGGCATTGTTGGCGGCGTAATGCAGGGTGCAGGCATTGGCACCGCCAGCCACGATGCTTTCATAGGCCGGATAGCGTGCCCCGTGGCGGATGAAGGTGTGCAGGATTTCCGCTTCCACCTGGTATTCCATCATGCCCGGTCGCGTGGTGCGCATGGCCTGCAGATGGCCCTCTGCGGATATCTGGCCGGCACGGCGCAGCATGGCGCGTTCACCGGCATCCTTGAGCATGCGCATCTCATCCAGCGGCCAGCGCAGGTCGTGATAGACCGCCGGCGGCTGCTCGCCGCTGCGGTAGCGCTGGCGCACGCTCTCCAGCCAGCCATTCACGCGCACGTCAAATGCCGCATCCCGGCCGACATTCCACCACAAGGCTTTCTGACCGCTGAGCAAGTCGGGCAGGCGCAGGTCCAGCTCGGCCAGCGGATAGGCTTCGTCAAAGCCAAAGGCTTCGCGTGCGCCATCCGGCCCGAAACGGAAACCTTCCCACACTTCCCGCTCCATGTTTTTTTCACGGCAGAACAAGATGGACTTGCCCAGGGCGGCATCCAGCACCAGCACTGCTTCCGGCTCGGCAAAGCCGGTGAGATAGAGAAAGTGGCTGTCGGCGCGATAGGGATAATGGTTGTCGGCATTGCGCACCACTTCGGGCGCGGTCGGCAGAATGGCAATGCCCTCCCCCATCTGCAGCATCAGGCGGCGGCGACGCTCGGCATGGCTCTGGTACATGACTGATTCTTTCGCAGGATGGTGAGCCGGTGCACAAGGCCGGCATGGCTGAAGTTTACACTGTGGCGGCCCGGCTGCCGATGCCGATGCGCGGCAAACGGCAGGCATGAAAAAGGCTTGCCGGCAGGCAAGCCTTGCAGTGCGGCCGACAGCCTGTCAGTCCAGCAGCGTGGCCGAGGTGTACACGTCCTGTACGTCGTCCAGGTCTTCCAGCGCATCCAGCAGCTTTTGCATGCGCATGGCGTCTTCGCCGGCCAGTTCGGTTTCGTTCTGCGGCTTCATGGTGACTTCGCCCATTTCCGCCTTGAAGCCCTTGTCTTCCAGCGCCTGCTTCACATCGCTGAATTCGTAGGGGCCGGTAATGACTTCAATCGAGCCGTCTTCATTGGTCAGCACGTCTTCGGCACCGCACTCCAGCGCGGCTTCCATCAGCGCGTCTTCATCCACGCCCGGAGCAAACACCAGGAAACCGCAATGGCTGAACTGGAAGGCCACGCAGCCGTCGGTACCCATATTGCCGCCGTACTTGGAGAAGGCATGGCGCACATCGGCCACGGTACGGGTCTTGTTGTCGGTCAGGCAGTCCACCATCACTGCGGCGCCACCGATGCCGTAGCCTTCGTAACGGCATTCGACATAGTCCACGCCTTCCAGCTGGCCGGTACCACGCTTGATGGCGTTATCGATATTGTCCTTGGGCATGGATTCGGCCTTGGCCTTGTCCACTGCCAGCCGCAGACGCGGGTTCATGTTGACATCGCCGCCACCCATCTTGGCCGCAACGGTGATTTCCTTGATCAGACGGGTGAAGATCTTGCCGCGCTTGGCATCCTGACGACCCTTGCGGTGCTGGATGTTCGCCCATTTGCTATGACCTGCCATAATTGCCTCAATCTCGTATGGCCCCACCGGGCCGGTTTAATGCCAGAAAAGTTGGCGGCTATTCTAGCAGAAAGCTATTTCGCCTTCAGCATGGCCAGCATGAAGGTGAAGGCCTGGCCATAAATCTGTTCGATGGCAGGCACCATCAAGGGCAGCGTGAGATAGATGGTGATGAATCCGATCATCAGCGTCAGCGGGAAGCCGAAGGTGAAAATATTGAATTGCGGGGCCGCCCGCGTCATCACGCCGATGGCCAGGTTGGTCACCAGCAAGGCAGCAATCACCGGCATCGACAGCCACACGCCCCAGGAAATGATATGGCCGCCCCACAGCACCAGTGCCTTCATGCCCTGCGCCGGCATGCTCATGCCGATGGGCAGCACCTGGAAGCTCTCCACCAGGGTGGACAACACCACCTGGTGGCCATCGAAGGTGAGGAACAGCAGAAACACGAACATCGACAGCAGCTGCGACACCACCGGCACCTGGGCGGCATGCATGGGGTCGAAGAACATGGCAAAACCCAGGCCGGTCTGCGCCCCCATGATGAAGCCGGCCATTTCCACGGCAGTCATGGTCAGGCGCATGACAAAACCCATGGCCAGGCCAATGAGCAATTGCTGGAACAGGATGGCAATGCCGGCAGCGGAAATCACCGGCACCGCAGGGGTGGGCGGCAGCAGCGGCAGCACCAGCATGGTCAGCATCAGGGCAAAGCCGGCCTTGAAACGACGCGGCACGCCACGGTAGGCATACAAGGGCTCGACCAGGAACAGGCCGATGATGCGGGCGAAGGGCCAGGCGAACATGGCGACCAGCGCATTGATCTGCGCATCAGAAATGCTGAACATGGCGCGCCGGTTCAGCCGATGACGGTGGGAATGCTCTGAAACAGCCGGGTGGTGTATTCCACCAGGGTGTTGAGCATCCACGGCCCGGCCAGCACCAGCACCAGGAACATGGCCAGCAGCTTGGGAATGAAGGTCAGCGTCATTTCATTGATCTGGGTGGCCGCCTGCAGCACGCTGACCAAGAGGCCCACCACCAGCGACACCAGCAGCACCGGGGCCGAGACGATGATCAGGATGTACAAGGCATTCTGTACGATATTGATGACGAGTTCCGGACTCATGTATCACTCCTTGCCGCGGCAGGCTCTTGCCAGCCGCCCTTGGCCATCAGCCAGTTTTCCAGCGGGATGCCGTCGCGCACGACACGATTGGGCCTGAGCATCACATAGCCGGCTGCTTCCAGCACCGGCCTTGCCGCATGACTGGCCCAGGCATGCAGGGCTGTCACACCAGCCGCCGCCGCGGCATCCTCAAGCTGCTGAATCATTTGCCGGGCCAGCCCGCGCCCTTGCGCCCAGGGGGCGACATAGAGCATGTCCAGCTCACCGGCCTGCGTCAGCCAGGCAAAAGCCAGCAACTGGTCACCATCGCGCAGGCCCACGCTCCAGGCACCGGCCAACCGGGCTTCCCAGTTAACCCGGCAGTCTTCATCCCAGATGCCGGCCCAGGCCAGCCGCGCCGCCAGGGAATAAGCGTCATCCGGCAGGTTGGCCACGCAGTCTGCCAGCAGGGCATGGCAGTCGGGCAGATGTTCGGGCTGCAGTGCGAAGTTTTCCATATCGGCTAGCCGGTATAAAAGCTTTGCACCAGCGAACCCATCAGCAGGGTCCAGCCGTCCACCAGCACAAACAGCATCAGCTTGAATGGCAGGGAAATGGTGACTGGCGACACCATCATCATCCCCATCGCCATCAGGATGCTGGCCACCACCAGGTCGATGATCATGAAGGGAATGAACACCATGAAGCCGATCTGGAAGGCGGTTTTCAACTCGCTGATGACATAGGCCGGGATCAGGGTTTTCATGGAGACATCCGCCTTGCTGGCCGGTTTTTCCGAACGGGAAATCTCGATGAAGAAGGCCAGATCCTTTTCGCGGGTCTGGCTGAGCATGAAAGCCTTCATCGGCTTGCTCGCTTCTTCCACCGCCTGGTTAAAGGTGATCTTGTCATCGGAAAACGGCGCCCAGGCCTTGCTGTATACCTGATCAAAGGTCGGCCCCATCACAAACAGGGTCAGAAACAACGACAGCCCCAGAATGACCTGATTGGGCGGCGACTGGGTCACCCCCATGGCCTGGCGCAGCAGCGACAGCACGATGACAATGCGGGTAAAGGCGGTGGTCATGAGCAGCATGGCCGGGATGAAGCCCAGCGCCGTCATGAACAGCAGCATCTGCAGCGACAGCGAATAATTCTGGCCGCCGCCTGCACCCGGGGTACTGGTCATCAAGGGCAGGCCACTGGCCTGGCTGCACAATGGCAGGACCAGCCACATCAGTGGCAATAGTCGGAAGAAAGGTTTCATTATTTGTTTACGACTTCGGATTGCTGACGCCCCTTGTCCATGGCGGCCTTCAGCCAGCGGGCAAAGGGTTCGCCCGGTGGCACCACATCGGCGGCGGCATCAGGCGGGCGATCCAGCTTGGTCAGCAGATTGACGCTGTGACTGGTGACACCCAGTACCAGCCATTCCCCTTCCAGCTCGACGATGACCACTTTCTCGCGCTGGCCGACCAGCACGCCGCTAACCACGCGCAGGCGATTGGATCCCCCCAGCATGCCGCCGGACATGCGGCGGAACAGCCAGGCCAGGCCGACAATCGCCCCCAGCACCACGGCCAGCCCCAGAATCACCTGCAGCAGGCTGGAAAAGGGTGTCGGGGTGGCCGCCAGCACGACCGGGGCCGATGCGGCAGCGGCAGCCGGGCCAGCGGCCGGCAGCAGGCTGAGCGCCGCCAGCCAGCCTGACAGGCGGCAGGAGCGGCGCATTATTTCTGCAGGCGGCGGATGCGTTCCGCCGGGGTGATGATGTCGGTCAGACGGATACCGAACTTGTCGTTCACCACCACCACCTCGCCCTGGGCGATCAGGCAGCCGTTGACCAGCACATCCATCGGCTCGCCGGCCAGGCCGTCCAGTTCCACCACCGAGCCCTGTGCCAGTTGCAGCAGGTTGCGGATGGCGATCTTGGTGCGGCCCAGTTCCACCGTCAGTTGCACCGGGATATCGAGAATCATGTCCAGATTGCTGGGCACATTCAGCGAGGACTCGCTGCCCGTACCCAGTTCCTGGAACAGATTGGTGGCCGGCTGCACATTGTCAGCCTGTGCGGCATCGGTGGTTTCCTGCTCCGCCATGGCGGCGGCCCAGTCATCCATGGATACTTCTTCGTCGGCCGCGCCCGCGCCCTGGCCTTCTTCTAGCTGCTCAGTCATTGCTTGTTGTCTCCTGCGGGCTCGGCGAACTCACCGGCCCCGGCCAATACCTTGTCTACCTTGAGGGCGTAGCGCCCCTGCACGGTGCCGTAATGGCACTCCAGTACCGGGATGCCGGACACGTCGACCACCACAGCCTCCGGCACATCCAGCATCACCACGTCACCGTTTTTCAAATTGAGAATCTGCCCCAGCGTGACCTTGGTTTCCGCCAGGGTGGCCACCAGTTCCACCTCCGCCGCCTGCACCTGGTGCGTCATCAGGCTGACCCAGCGGTTATCCACTTCGGTACGGTCGGCCTGCATGGTGCTGGACAGCACATCGCGAATCGGCTCGACCATGGAGTATGGCAGACAGATGTGAAAATCGCCGCCTCCGGCCCCCAGCTCGATGTGAAAGGTCATGGCCACCACCACTTCGGTCGGGGTGGCGATGTTGGCGAACTGGGTATTCATTTCCGAGCGCAGGTAAACGAATTCGATGGGGTGTACCGGCTCCCAGGCTTTCTGGCATTCGGTAAACACCACTTCGAGCAGGCGGCGGATGATGCGCTGCTCGGTCGGGGTGAAATCACGCCCTTCCACGCGCACATGGTAGCGCCCGTCGCTGCCGAACAGATTATCGACGATCAGGAAAACCAGATCCGGGTCGAAAATCAGCAGGCCGGTACCGCGCAGCGGTTTGACATGTACCAGGTTGAGGTTGGTGGGAACCACCAGATTGCGAATGAATTCGCTGTACTTCTGCACCCGTACCGGGCCTACGGAAATTTCCGCATTGCGCCGGATGAAGTTGAACAGACCTATACGCAGGTTGCGGGCAAAACGTTCGTTGATGATTTCCAGCGTCGGCATGCGGCCGCGCACAATGCGCTCCTGCCGCCCGATATCATAGCCGCGGACACCTTGCGAGTCCTGCGCGCTGTCATCATCTTCGTCCTCGCCGGTGACGCCCCTGAGCAGGGCGTCCACCTCTTCCTGGGACAGGATATCGTCGCCCATCGCTTACTGCTTCTGAATGATGAAGGAAGTAAAGAGTACGCTTTGCACCAGCTCTTCTTCGCCGGAATCCATGGACTCGTTGATGATCTGCTTCACCTGCGCCTTCAGCTTGACCTTGCCATCCGGCGTGGCCAGCTCGGCAGCCGACTTGGACGACAGCAGCAGGATCAGCGCACTGCGGATCTTGGGCATGTAATCGGTGAATTTCTTCTTGGCTTCTTCATCACCCAGCTCGGCCTGCATGTCCACTTGCAGCAGGCTGCCATCACCACCCGCCAGGTTGACGACAAAAGTATCCAGCTTTTCAAAGATGGGTGGGCCTTCTTTTTTCTTCTTGGGTTTTTCCTTGGTCTGCTCGGTTTGGGCTGCACCCTGCGGCTTGTTCATATTGCTGAACATCACATAGGCCAAACCACCCATGCCTGCCAGCACCAATACCAGCAGGATAACCACCACCAGCATCAGCTTGTTGCCCCCGCCCGCTTTTTTCTCGCCCTTCTCCGCTTTTTCCGCTTTTTTGTCTTCTGCCATGGGTCATCAGTCCGTACGTTAGGTTTATAGGGAAAGCTTAAGCCATTTCCCTATTATATTTTCCAGATTTCCGCACGAACTGAATAGAGCCCCCTTTTGAGCAAAATCAGGCGAAGATACTGAGTATCCCGCGTGCGGACTGGATGGCTGCCAGCGTGTCGTCTTCATCGTTGCCAGCGGCATTCTGGCGGCGGCCATTCTGGTTCTGGTTGAATTGCTGTTGCCGATTTCCGGATTGTCCGCTGGAAACCTGTGCATCGGCAAGAGCTATACCACTGGAAGCCATCATGGAAACCAGTTTCGGCATGTTGTTTTCGATTATTTCACGGGTTGCCGGCACCGCCGAGGTAAAAATCACCTGCGCCTGGTCATTGCCATTCATTTTCAGTGTGACTTCCACCGGTCCCAATTGCGGTGGATTGACCTGAATGGTGGCCTTGTCCATTTTCATGCTGACCATGGACAGGACCTGGTCGCCCAGCGCCTTTGACCAATTCGGGTCGGTCATCGGCTGCGAGATGGTCAGTGTCTTGTTCTGGCTGGCCTGGGCCGCCTGTGCGGCCTGATTGGCACTCTGGCTGGCCGATGCCAGCTGATCGGCATTGGGCGGCAAAAATTGCTGCGCGCTGCCGTCATTGGCCGGCAATTCTTGCGCCGACCGCTTCAGCGCGGCGGCGCCCTGCAGCAGTGGATCGATACCCGCGTTCTTGATGCCGGCAGTCAGGGCGTCACCGGTATTGGCCGCGACGACAGGCTTGTCCTGCACCGGCTGCACCGGCAGGGCGGCCTGCAGCATGGGCAAGGCCGCCAGCAGCATATTGGGGGAGGCATCGGCCGCCGCGGCATCGTCAGACGCTGCAGAATCCTTGCTCTGCTTGCCTTTGCCGTCGTCGCCACTGTCGGTCACCTGCCCGGACAAGGCATTATTCAGGTTGCCGATCTGCGCCCCCAGCAAGCTGGCAAACAGGCCGCCACCATCTTGCGGACTGGCATCCGCCTGCCCCTGCGGCATGGCTGTTTTGGCGCTGGTCGCCGGAATTACGGTAATCGTCATGGCCGAAACCCCTTGGAAAGATGCAGGCATTGCAGCAATTTACATGCCAGCTTCCAAGCGACAGCCCAAGCTCCCGCATCAGCGGCAATTAATTTTATTAATGCGAATCATTATCTTTTGCATTACAATAAACCCATTCCCGTACCGCTGCCGGCGAAGCATCCCACACGCCCGCCGGCCCGGCCATTACTGTCAGTTTTCAGCAAGGAGCACCGTCCAGATGTCCAGCCCTTCCACCCGCTTTGCCAAAATCAGCCTGCTGCTCGCCACCCTGTTTGCCGGCAGCGCCCATGCCGCCCCCAGCGCCGAAGGCATCGTGGTGTACAACGCCCAGCATGAAAGCCTGACCAAATCCTGGGTGGAAGGCTTTACCAAGGAAACCGGCATCAAGGTGACGGTACGCAATGGCAGCGACAGCGAGATGGGCAACCAGATCGTGCAGGAAGGTGCCTCCTCGCCGGCCGATGTCTTTCTGACCGAAAACTCCCCGGCCATGGTGCTGGTGGACAATGCCAAGCTGCTGGCCCCGCTGTCCCCTGCCACGCTGGCCCAGGTTGACCCGGCCTACCGTCCGGCCCAGGGCAAATGGGTGGGCATTGCCGCCCGCTCCACCGTTTTTGTTTACAACAAGAACCGCCTGACGCCACAGGAGCTGCCCAAGTCACTGCTGGACCTGGCCAAGCCGGAATGGAAAGGCCGCTGGGGCGCCGCACCGGCCGGGGCGGACTTCCAGGCGATTGTGAGCGCCTTGCTGGAACAAAAGGGTGAAGCCGCCACGCTGGCCTGGCTGAAAGCCATGAAAACCAATGCCCTGCCCTACAAGGGCAACAGCGTGGTGATGAAGGCGGTGAATGCCAGCCAGATCGATGGCGGCGTGATCTATCACTATTACTATTTCGGCGACCAGAGCAAGACCGGTGAAAACAGCAAGAATACCGCGCTGCACTACTTCAAGCACCAGGATCCGGGTGCCTTTGTCAGCCTGTCCGGTGGCGGCGTACTGGCTTCGAGCAAGCACAAGGAAGAAGCCCAGGCCTTTCTGAAATGGGTGACCGGCAAGGGTGGCCAGGACATTTTGCGTACCGAGAATTCTTTCGAGTACGCCGTGGGCCTGGGCGCGCAGTCCAACCCCAAGCTGGTGCCGCTGAAGAATCTGGATGCGCCGAAGATCGACGCATCCCGTCTGAACAGCCGCAAGACGGTTGAGCTGATGACCCAGGCCGGCCTGCTGTAACACCATGCCCAGCACGTCATCCAGCACATCGGCTGCCGCCGCGGCGGCCGATACTCTCCACCCCACTACCTCCCCGGAGCTGCGGCTGCCGGGGCGGCGGCTGCCACTGTGGCTCAGCGGCAGCTCGCTGCTGGTATCGCTACTGGCCCTGCTACCGCTGGCCTTCATCATTGCCATTTCCATCCAGACCGGCTGGGAGACGGTGGTGCGGCTGGTCTTTCGACCGCGCGTGGGCGAATTGCTGTTCAATACCAGCCTGCTGGTCGTGCTGACGCTGCCACTGTGCGTGGCGCTGGGCATTGCCATGGCCTGGCTGACCGAACGCAGCAATCTGCCGGCGCGGCGCATCTGGTCGGCCCTGGCCATTGCGCCACTGGCCGTACCCGCTTTTGTACACAGTTATGCCTGGATCAGCCTGCTGCCGGCCTTCAACGGCCTGGCGGCAGCGGTGCTGCTGTCGGTCATCGCCTATTTCCCCTTCATTTATCTGCCGGCCGCCGCTGCGCTGCGGCGCATGGACCCGGCGCTGGAGGACAGTGCCGCGGCGCTGGGGCTGGCACCGTGGGCAGTATTCCGCCGCGTCACCCTGCCGCAACTGCGGCTGGCGATCTGGGGCGGCGGCCTGCTGGTCAGCCTGCACCTGCTGGCAGAATATGGCTTGTATGCCATGATCCGCTTCGACACCTTCACTACCGCGATTTTTGACCAGTTCCAGTCCAGCTTTAACGGCCCGGCAGCCAATATGCTGGCCGGCGTGCTGGCCCTGTGCTGTCTGCTGCTGCTCAGCGCCGAAGCTGCCAGCCGCGGTACCGCCCGCTACGCCCGTGTAGGCGCGGGTTCGGCACGCCAGGCTGTACCGGCGCGGCTGGGCTGGCGCTGGGGACTGCCGTCCCTGCTGCTGTGCCTGGCTACGGCGGCACTGACCCTGGGCGTGCCACTGCTGACCCTGGGCCACTGGCTGTGGGAGGGTGGAGGCGAAGCATGGCACAACGCTGCGCTGTGGCCGGCATTGCGGCAGACCTTGCTGTTTGGCGCCGCCGGGGCGGTGCTGACGGTACTGGCAGCCGTGCCGCTGGCCTGGCTGTCGGTACGCGCGCCCAGCCGCCTGCAACGGCTGCAGGAAGGCTGCAATTACATTACCAGCGCCCTGCCCGGCATCGTCACCGCCCTGGCGCTGGTCACCATCACCATCAACTTTGCCCGGCCGCTATACCAGACAGTGCTCACCATTCTGCTGGCCTATTTGCTGATGTTCCTGCCACGTGCGCTGATCAGCCTGCGCGCCGGCATCGCCCAGGCACCGGCCGAGCTGGAAAATGCCGCCCGCAGCCTGGGCTGCACGCCCGGCAGGGCCTTGTGGCGGGTGACCCTGCGGCTGGCCGCGCCGGGTGCCGCCGCCGGGATGGCCATGGTCTTTCTGGCCATCAGCAACGAGCTGACCGCCACCCTGCTGCTGGCCCCCAATGGCACCCGCACCCTGGCCACCGGCTTCTGGGCCATGACCAGCGAAATCGACTACATCGCCGCGGCGCCTTATGCGCTGCTGATGGTGGTGCTGTCGCTGCCGCTGACCTGGCTGCTCCATTACCATTCCAAACGGACTGCTGGACGATGAGCTCCCTGCATCTGCACCAACTGTGCAAACACTACGGCAGCGTCAAGGCTGTCGATCATGTTTCCCTGCATGCCACCGCCGGCAGCCGGCTGGCCATTGTCGGTCCTTCCGGCTCCGGCAAGACCACCTTGCTGCGCATGATCGCCGGCTTCGAGTTTCCCGATAGCGGCAGCATCAGCCTGAATGGCCAGACCCTGGCCGCAGACGGCCGGGCCCTGCCCGCCCATCTGCGGCGCATTGGTTATGTGGCGCAGGATGGCGCGCTGTTTCCACACCTGACAGTGGCCGACAATATCGGCTTCGGCCTGACTGACAAGGGCCACGCCCGCCAGCAGCGCATTGCCGAGCTGGTAGAGATGGTGGCGCTGGATCAGCACATGCTGCAGCGCTGGCCACATGAACTGTCCGGCGGCCAGCAGCAGCGCGTGGCGCTGGCGCGGGCGCTGGCCCAGCAGCCGCAGCTGATGTTGCTGGATGAACCCTTCTCGGCACTGGATACCGGCTTGCGCGCCGCCATGCGCCAGATGGTGGCGCAGCTGCTGGGCGAGGCCGGCATCAGCGCCA
The DNA here is from genome assembly GCF_003202035.1 of Aquitalea magnusonii. Taxonomy (GTDB): domain Bacteria; phylum Pseudomonadota; class Gammaproteobacteria; order Burkholderiales; family Chromobacteriaceae; genus Aquitalea; species Aquitalea magnusonii. The sequence continues at coordinate 340,198 of NZ_QJKC01000002.1, forward strand.
TCCTGGTTACCCACGACCAGGCCGAGGCGCTGTCCTTTGCCGACCAGCTGGCGGTGATGCGTCAGGGAAGGCTGATCCAGTCCGGCACGCCACAGCAGCTATACAGCCAGCCGGCCGACGAGACCACCGCGCTGTTTCTGGGCGAGGCGCTTATCCTGCCGGCGCAGGTCAAGGCCGGCCAGGCACAGTGTGCCTTGGGGGAGATTGCCGTCAATGACGGACAGTTCTGCGGCGCAGGCCGCATCATGCTGCGCCCGGAACAACTGACGCTACAGGCCGAGGCTGGCGCTGCGTCAGCGGTGATGGCGCAAGTGGTGGAGTGTGATTTTGGCGGCCATTCCAGCCTGCTCAGCCTGCGCCTGCCCGAGCTGGCCAGCCCGCTGCAATTGCGCAGTGCCAGCTGGCCGCTGCCAGCGCGTGGCAGCATGGTGGCACTGACGGTGCAAGGCCGCGCCCATTTGCTGCCGGCCTGACCCTGCAGACCGGCGCGGCTCAGTCCTCGCCGTGAGTCTGGTCCCAGAAGCGACGGGTGGCAAACTCATCCGTCGCTTTTTGTTCGCGCCGCGCCTGCAGCAGTTGCTCGCGCTCGCGTTCACGCTCCAGCAGCTTTTCATAGGCCTTGAGCTTTTTATGCTCGTTGCGCCAGGCCTGGCGCTCCATGATGAAACGCTGCTTGGCGAATTCGGTATCGCCCTGCTGGATGCGCACGGCTTCGTCGAGCCGGCCAAGGAATTTCTGAAAGTCCTGCCACTGGGCGATGCTCATGCCCTTCATGCCGCCGGTGGTCAGCCGCTCGCGGTATTCATTGCGGAAATTTTCCAGCTGCTCCTGCCGGCTCATCGCATCCAGCACCTTGGCCTGTGCCTGACGCATGCGTTCGGCGGCAGCGGCCTGCTTGTCCTCGGCCAGCTTGATCAGGAAGGTGTATTTGCTTTGCGCCATGGCTTAGCCGCTCACGCCAGCACACTGTCCAGCTGCAACTGACTGCTGGTGTAGTCCTGTGACTCATGCATGGGCTGGGTCAGAAAACTGGTCATTTGCAGCTGGCGGCGCATGGCTTCGTCCAGCACCGGGTCGGACCCCGGCACATAGGCGCCGACGCTGATCAGGTCGCGGTTGCGCTGATAACGCGAATACAGCTGCTTGAAATAGCGCGCCTGGTCCATCTGCTTGGGTGGCACCACGTCCACCATCACCCGGCTGATGGACTGTTCGATGTCGATGGCCGGATAGTGGCCGGCTTCGGCCAGTTCGCGCGACAACACGAAGTGACCGTCCAGAATCGCCCGCGCCGAGTCGGCAATCGGGTCTTGCTGGTCATCGCCTTCGGACAGCACAGTGTAGAAGCCGGTAATGGAGCCGCCACCGTTGGCGGCATTGCCGGCGCGCTCGATCAACTGCGGCAGACGGGCAAACACCGAAGGCGGGTAGCCCTTGGTCACCGGCGGTTCGCCAATGGCCAGGGCGATTTCGCGCTGGGCCATGGCGTAACGGGTGACCGAATCCATCAGCAGCAGCACATCCTTGCCCTGGGCACGGAAATATTCGGCCAGCGCGGTGGCATAAGCTGCGCCGTGCAGGCGCATCAGCGGCGGCATGTCGGCAGGAGCCGCCACCACCACGGCGCGGGCGATGCCCTCCTCGCCCAGGATGTTTTCGATGAAGTCCTTGACCTCACGGCCCCGCTCGCCGATCAGCCCCACCACCACCACATCGGCGCGGGTAAAGCGTGCCATCATGCCCAGCAGTACCGATTTGCCGACACCGGAGCCGGCAAACAGGCCCAGCCGCTGGCCGCGCCCCACGGTCAGCAGACCGTTGATGGCGCGCACGCCCACATCCAGCACCTGCTTGACCGGCGAGCGGTCCAGCGGGTTCATCGGCTGGCTGTGCAGGGGGAAATAGGCTTCGGGATGGATGGGCCCCTTGCCGTCCAGCGGCCGGCCCAGCGAATCGAGAATGCGTCCCAGCAGGCTTTCCCCCACCGGCACCTGACGGCCGGCCGGGCCGTTGACGCGAGCCGACACCACATTCTGCCCATAGCAGGGCGGGTGCGATGGCACCAGCGGACGCACCGGGGTGCCGGGCAACAGGCCATGTACATTGGCCAGCGGCATCAGGTAGACGCGGTCGCCGGAGAAACCCACCACTTCGGCTTCCACCACATGCCGGTCGGCCAGTTCCACCTGACAGGCACTGCCCACTGGCAGCTTGATACCGGTGGCCTCCATCACCATGCCGGTGACGCGCAACAGCCGGCCGCAGGGTTGCCATAGCGCGGCATCCTGCGCGGCGCGGCCGCAATCGCTCAGAAAGGCGCGTTGTCGATCAATCAGCGAGGTCATCTTGTGCGGCATCCAGCCCCAGTGCACTGCTTAGCGCGGCCAGCCGTGATGCCAGCCGCAGATCCAGCTGCAGCGAGGAGGTATCGATGATGCAGCCACCGCGCTGGATGTGGGCATCTTCTATCCATTGCCATTGGGTTTCCGGTGTTTCCTGTTGCAGGAATTCACGGGCGGCGGCCAGATCGGCCGGATTGACCCGCAGCCGTGCCTGACTCAGGTTGGCAGGCAATTCGCCCAGCACCTGGCGCAGCTGGGCGACGATGGCAGTGTCGCTGTGGGCAATGTGTTCACCGGCCAGCCGCTCGGCCAATTGCAGGGCCAGTTGCAGCAGTGCGCCGGAAAGCTCTTCCTCCACCCTGGCCAGTTCGCGGGCGAAATTGCCGGACAGCTCCTGCAGCGGCGCCCACAGCTGGGCAAACTGTTCGCTTGCCTGATCGTGGCCTTGCTGCATGCCGCGCGCCAGTCCTTCGGCATGGCCGGCCTGCACGCCTTCGTCGTAGCCGGTTTGCCAGGCTTCCTGATGAATGGCTTCCAGTTCGGAGGCGGTGGGATAGCCGACGGCCTCTTCCTGCGCAGCAGCTTCTGCGGCGGCAGCAGCGGCCGCCTCGGCCTGCTCTTCGGCCATTTCAGCGGCTGCCGCCGTGGGAGCCTGCTCCAGATGACGGCGCAAGGCATCCAGCCCGGCCAGCTGGCTGGGGCTGAATTCGCCATCGTCCTGGCTCAGCTCGGCCGGCATCCAGCTGCTCCAGCCTTGCAGCTGCTCGCCCGGAATAATCGGATTATTCGACAAGGCCTTCGTCACCACCCTTGCTGCCTAGCACGATCTGGCCATCGTCGGCCAGCTTGCGTACGACTTTGAGGATTTCCTTCTGTTCGGCCTCGACTTCGGACAGCTTGACCGGTCCCTTGGATTCCAGGTCGTCACGCAGCATTTCGGCAGCACGTTGCGACATATTGCGGAAGATCTTGTCCTTGAGCTCGGCACTGGTGCCCTTGAGCGCCACCACCAGCGAATCGGACTGCACTTCGCGCAGAATGGTCTGGATGGAACGGTCGTCGATGTCGAGGATGTTTTCGAACACAAACATCTTGTCCTGGATGCGCTGTGCCAGTTCCGGGTCGTATTCGCGGATGTAGTTGAGCGCCGAGCCTTCCACATTGGAACCCATGAAGTTGAGGATTTCCGCGGTAAGGCTGATGCCGCCGGAAGCACTCTTCTTGATGCGGTCCGAACCGGACAAGAGCTGGGTGAGCACGTCGTTGAGCTCGCGCAGCGCCTGCGGCTGTACCCCTTCCAGGGTGGCGGTACGGATCAGCACCTCGTTGCGCAAGCGCTCGGGGAAGAAGGCCAGGATGGAGCTGGACAGGTCCGGCTCCAGGTGTACCAGGATGGTGGCGATGATCTGCGGGTGTTCGTGGCGGATCAGGTCGGCCGCCGAGGACGGGTCCATCCACTTCAGGCTTTCGATGCCGCTGTGGTCGTTGCCCTGCATGATCTTGTCCAGCAGGTTGGCCGCCTTGTCCGGCCCCAGCGCCTCGATCAGCACATTGCGCAGGTATTCGTCCGAGGCACCAATGCTGGCGCGGGCCGCACATTCTTCGCGGAATTTGCCGACGATGTCGTCGATCTGGTCGTAGCTCAGATTATTGATGGCCGCCATGGCCAGCGAAATCTTCTGCACTTCCTTGGGACCAAGATACTTGAATACCTCTACCGCCTCGGCCTGACCCAGGCTGAACAGCAGTACGGCACTGCGATGCACACCGTTATCACTCATCGGAGCTGATCCATTCCTTGATGATCTGGGCGGCCATGCGCGGATCAGACTTCACCAGCTCGCGCGCGGCTTCCAGATTAAGGTTGTACTGACGCATCTGGGCATCCTTGGGATTTTCCGGCGTGCCATCGGCATTGGTGCCGGCCGCGGCCTTGCCACCCGCAGCGGCCGCCGCACCGCCTTCATCATCCCCCGCCACCGCCAGCAATCGACCACCGGCATCGGTAAGCGGCCGGCCATCGGCGCCCTTCTTGCCGGGCTCCACCGGTTTGACCAGATCCTTGACAATGGGCCGCACCACGCCGAACAGCAAATACAGCACGGCAATGGTGAGCAAGGCGTATTTGATCAGGCTGGAAGCGTTGTTGCTCAGGTAATCGGTCACCTTTTCCTGCATGGTGACCGGCACGGCAGCATCGGCAAAGGCGGCATTCACCACATTCAGCGTATCGCCGCGCTGGCTGTTATAGCCCATGGTCTCCTTGACCAGATTGTTGATCTGCTGGATTTCCTGGGCAGTCAGCGGCGTCGGTTTCACTTCGCCGTTCTTGTCCGGCATCTTGCGATAGTTGACCACCACGGCAGCGGACAGGCGCTTCACCACGCCTTGCGGCATCTTGGTGTGCTGGATGGTCTTGTCCACTTCGTAATTGGTGGTGATGTCGCGTTCCAGCGCGCCGGATTGGCCCATGGCCTGACCGGACAGGGTGGCGGTACCCGGCGCAGCACCCGGCGGCAGGGTGATCGGTGCCGAAGCACCAGATGGTGGTTGATTGGACAGTGCACCGGGAACCCCGCCGGCATTGGCAGCGCCACTACCCAGCCGCTCGACGATCTGCTGGCTGCGGGTGGCGGAGGGATTCGGCGTCGAATTGGGACGGTAGCTTTCCGAAGTCTGTTCTACCTCGGAGAAATCCACATTGGCCGTGACCTGGGCGTGGATATTGCCCTGGCCGAATATGGGCTCAAGAATGCTTTCGATGCGCTTGACATAGCCATCTTCCACCTGGCGCACATAGCCCAGCTGGGTCTGGTCCATGCCGGCAGTGTCCTTGTCGGACAGCTTGGACAGCATATTGCCGTCCTGATCCACCACCGTGACATTCTTCACCGGCAGATTGGGCACGGCACTGGACACCAGATGCACGATGCCGGCTACCTGCCCCTGGTCCATGGTGCGACCGCGGAACAGATTGAGCATGACCGATGCGGTGGGCTGCTGCTGGTCGCGCACAAAAACGCTTTGTTTGGGAATGGCAATATGGATGCGGGCAGACTCCACCGAGCCGATGGCTTCGATGGTACGGGCCAGCTCACCCTCGATGGCACGCTGGTAATTGACCTGTTCGGCAAACTGGCTGATGCCGAATTTCTGGTTGTCCATCAGCTCGAAGCCGACACCACCGGCCTTGGGCAGCCCCTGGGCGGCCAGCCGCAGCCGGGCATCGTAGACCTTGTCGGCCGGCACGGACACCGTACCGCCATCCCCCAATTGATAGGGAATGTTCATCTGCTGCAAGGCAGCGGTGACCTGACCGCCATCGCGGTCGGCAATATTGGAAAACAGGATCTTGTAGCTGGGCTGACGATTGAGCACCGCCGCGCCGACAATGACAGAGAAAAGGGCGGCCAAGGCCACCAGGAAGAGGATTTTTTTATTGTTGGGAAGCGACTTGAAACGATCAGACGCATCGTTAAGCCGGGTTCGCCAAACAGGAGTCGCGTTTTGTTCTGCCAGATCAGCCATACAGTGGTTTTAGTTTCAAGTGCAGCCACTGCCGGCAACATGGATATGTATGCGGCCAGGCTACACCTGGGTATTCATGATTTCCTGATAGGCGGACACCAGCTTGTTGCGCGCCTGGACCATGGTCTGGAACGACAGGCTGGCTTTCTGCAAGGAGACCATCACGTCCTGCAGGTTAACCCCCTCATCTCCCAACTCGAACTGCTTCTGCATTTCCTGCGAAGTTTGTTGAGCAGAATTCACCTGCTCAATCGTGGATTTGAGAACATCGGCAAAGTCAACTTGCGACGTGTCCTGCGACTGCGCGGCCGGCTTGCCGCCGGCCAGGGCCGACGCGGCCCGCAGCTCGCTCAACATCTGGTCTACATTATTAATCGACATGGCTACTCCGTACTGCGTACGTCCAGGTCATCCGGATCATCTTCCTGGCCATCTTCCTCGCGGTAGCGCTGCAATTTGTAGCGCAAGGTGCGTTCGCTGATGCCCAGTTTTTCGGCGGCGAGTTTCTTGACCCCTCCAACTGCTGCCAGTGTATCCAGAATATGACGTTTTTCCAGCGTTTTCATGTCGGACTCTGCAGACATGATAGGCGGAACGGTGGTTTCTGTCCGGGTAAGCGGTGTCGAACCGGAAACATCATCCAGCAACAGGTCGGCGGCAATTATTGCCGGTCCGGCGGCAAGAATCACCGCTCGCTGCATGACGTTTTCCAATTCGCGGATGTTACCTTCCCAACTATAGGCCGTCAAATGACGTTCGGCCTCCTCGGAGAGGCTTAATCCGGCACGCCCGGCGGCTTCAGCATATTTCTTAAGCACAAGCCGTGCCAGCGGCAGGATGTCCTCGCGCCGCTCGGCCAGCGCCGGGATGCGCAGCGGGAAAACATTCAGGCGGAAATACAGGTCTTCGCGAAAGCGCCCGGCCTCCACCTCGCCGGCCACATCGCGGTTGGAGGTGGCCAGCACGCGGATATCCAGCTTGATGGTGCGGGTGCTGCCCACCCGCTCCACTTCGCGTTCCTGCAGTACCCGCAGCAGCTTGGCCTGCAGCGGCAGCGGCATTTCGGTGACTTCATCCAGCAGGATGGTGCCGCCCTGTGCCTGCTCGAATTTGCCGGGCAAGGCCTGGGCGGCGCCGGTAAACGCGCCCTTTTCGTGACCAAACAGGGTGGATTCCAGCAGATTGTCCGGAATGGCCGCGCAATTTACCGCCACAAAAGGGCCGTCGTGCCGTCTGGAATGCCGGTGGATGTAACGCGCCAGCACTTCCTTGCCGGCGCCGCTGGGGCCGGTGATCATCACGCTGGCATCGCTGCCGGCCACGCGGCTGGCCAGCGCCAGCAGCTGGCGCATTTGCGGTGATTCCGCCACGGCTTCGTCGCGTTCGCTATCCGGCAGCTTGAGAATGTGCTTTTCCACTTCGGCAATCAGGCTGGCCGGCTCGAAGGGCTTGAGCAGGTAGTGGGTGGCACCGGCCCGCAGCAATTCGATGGCGCGCTCGATGATACCGTAGGCGGTCATCAGGATGAAGGGCACGCCGGGATAACGTGTTTTTACTTCTTCAAACAGGCTATAACCATCCATAGGCGCCATTTGCGCATCGGAAATGATCAGCCCCACCGGGGTTTTCTTCAGCTGCTGCAGGGCGGCGCTGCCATCTCCGGCTTCCAGCGTGGGATAACCGGCCAGGCTGAGGGTGTCGACAATGGCTTCACGCAGGTCGGCGTCGTCTTCGACTACAAGAATGGGCAACTTCATCGCGGATTTCTATACGGTAGGCTGGCGTTGGGCAACCAGCGTGACAAGACGGCTGGCAATGGCGGTGAGCGGCAGGATCTCGTGCTGGCTCTTGAGCGCGATGGCTTCCTTGGGCATGCCGAACACCACGCAACTGGCTTCGTCCTGGGCAATATTGTAGGCACCGGCTTCTTTCAGCTCCAGCATGCCTTGTGCACCATCCCGCCCCATGCCGGTGAGAATGACGCCGATACAGTTTTTGCCAGCCAGATTGGCCGCCGAGCGGAACAGGACATCGACCGAGGGCCGGTGACGATTGACCGGCGGGCCTTGATGCAGCGCGGTGGCATAGCCGATGGTGGCGGCAGACTTGAGCAGCAGGTGGGAGTGGCCGGGGGCGATATACACCGTGCCGGCTTGCAGGCGCTCGCCATCCTCGGCTTCCTTTACCTGCAGCTGGCACAGCGAATCCAGCCTGGCGGCAAAGGATTTGGTAAACAGCTCGGGCATGTGCTGGGTGACCAGGATGGGCGGCATGGTGGCTGGCAGCGCGCTGAGCAGCACGCGCAAGGCTTCGGTGCCGCCGGTGGACGAACCGATCACGATGACGGTCTGGCGTGCCAGCGGGGTGCGTCCGGTCTGGCGTGCCAGGATGACATCTGCGTTATGGCTGGGTACCACTTCCATTGGTACAAATGGTTCCCGGGAGAACTGTCCCATTTATTTCCTTGCAAACATGCCGGTCATGCCGGCTTTATCCAGGTGCCTAGCTTAAAGCCCCACCCGTCTTATGCCAAGATAATCAGTCGGCCGCCGCGCGCAGCGTTTGCCGCAGCTGATCCACCCACAGCGCACTCGCCTGTTCGATCAGGTCCAGCACCCGGTCAAAACCGCCGGGGCCGCCATAGTAGGGATCGGGGACTTCCAGGGTCGGCTGCTGCGCCAGTGGCGCCAGCATGAAATCCAGCCGGGCCTTGCTGCCGGGCGGACACAGTGCGCGCAAGGCGGCCATATTGGCGCGGTCGGCCGCCAGGATCAGATCAAAGCGTTGAAAATCGGCCGCTGTCACCTGCCGGGCACGCTGCGCCGACAGATCGTAACCGCGTTGCAAGGCCGCCTTGCAGCTGCGCGGGTCTGGTGCTTCACCGATATGGTAGGCATGGGTGCCGGCCGAATCCACCGTCACCAGCTCGTCCAGCCCGGCCTGCTGCACATGGGCGCGCAGCACGCCTTCGGCGGTGGGTGAGCGGCAGATATTGCCCATGCAAACCATCAGGACTGCGTAGTGTTGTTTCATGTCGGGCTCTACTCCATGCGGGCTGCGTTGCCGCCACCTGCTTTCACCATAAACCAATCAGCGCTTGCCGGCTGCCGAAGCCTGGTCCGGCACGGGCCAGTAACGGGCCGCCCAGGCCTGCTGCCCGGCGGCATCCCAGAAGCTCCAGGCCAGCAGCCGACTGCGTTTCTGCCCCTGTGCCATGTCCAGCACCCGGCTTTGCTTGACGCCGGCCTCACGCAGGACGTGGCGCAAGGCCGGCAGGCTGTCGGCGCTGGACAGCAGGCTGGTGAACCAGCAGCAACGCCGGGCAAAGCGCACACTTTCGCCTATCATGCTAGCCACAAAAGCCTGTTCGCCACCGGGATAACATAATTCGTTTTCCTGCCCGCCAAAGTTCAGCAGCGGCTGGCGGCCCTCCGCTTGCCCGCCCTTGCCCAGATTGCGCCATTTTCGCTGGCTGCCGGCAGCGGCTGCCGCCCGCGAGGCATGAAAAGGCGGATTGCACATGGTGACATCGAAATGCTCGCCACTGGCGATGATGTGGCTGAACATGCTGTCAGCATGCGGCTGGTGACGCAATTCGATATGCGCGGCAAAGGCCGGATTGGCCGCCAGAATGGCCTGGCAATTGGCCAGCGCCACCTTGTCGATATCCGCGCCCACGCAGCTCCAGCCATATTCGGCATGGGCCAGCAGGGGGTAGATGGCATTGGCGCCGACACCGATGTCCAGCAGCCGGATGGCATGGCCTTGCGGCAGGCGGCCTTGCTGGCATTCGGCCAGCAGGTCGGCCAGGCAATGCACATAGTCGGCCCGCCCCGGAATGGGCGGGCACAGATAGGCGGCCGGAATGTCCCAGTCGTCAATGCCATACCAGTCGGCCAGCAGCGCGCGGTTGAGCAGCCTGACCGACTGCGGGTTGGCAAAGTCTATGCTGGGCAAGCCATGGGCATTGGGCCGCACATGGCTTTTGAGTGCGGGGCAGGCCTCAAGCAGCCGGGCAAAATCATATTGACCCCGGTGGCGGTTGCGCGGGTGCAGGCGGGGTGCTGGCGACCGCGCCTGGGCATGCGGTTTGGCTGGCATGCAGACTCCTTGATACGGCAATACGGCGAAAAGCCGGCATTGTGCCAGCAATCGGCAGCGGCGTCCGATCCGCGCCCGCCACGCTGTGGTTCAGGGCAGCTTGGGCGCCGGCTGCGTGTCGTAGCGGGCTTCGATCTCACGGTAGGCGCCGCTCTGGCGCAGCAGGGCCAGACCACGGTCGAAGTTGTCGCGCTGCCATGGGTAACGAAAAGCCATCTGGTAGGGAGTGGGACCAAACAGCGGATAGGCGGTGACCGGTGGCAGCCGCCCCTGTTCGGCGCTGATCTCCTGGGTGAAATGGCTGATGATGCGCCAGTCACCCACGATGACATCGACGCGGCCGGCATACAGCAGGCGGTTGCGGATGATCTGATCGCCCTCTTCGCGGTAGCGGGTATTGGCACTGGCCATGGCGGCGAATGCAGGGCCCAGCAGTTGGCGCGCACGCTGGAAGCTGCTGATGGAATAGCGCTGCAGATCATTGATGTCGCGAATCGTCAGCTGGCGCTGGGCCAGGGCCACCGCCACATTGTGGTATTCCAGGTAGGGCTGGGAAAAATAGGCATGCAGCCCGCTGTAGGGATTGGTGGTGGCGATGCCGTCCAGCCGCCCTTGCTGCAACATGCTTTGCAGGCGCTCCATGGGTGCAAAGAATGGTTTCACTTCCATGCCGGCGCGCCGGGCGGCCTCCACCACGATGTCCAGCTCCAGCCCACGACGCTCGGCCTCGAAGACATAGGGTGGCTTGTTGCTGCCAAAGCCGATCTGCAACACCACGCCATTGGCCGGCAAGGCCAGCACCGGCATGCCAAACACCATCCAGCAACATCCCAGCAATACTCTGCCCAGTCTTGTCATCAGCTGCACTGCCTTGCTCTGCGCCGGTCGCCGTCATCGTCAGATGACCGGTCCGTCGCCCAGTTGTCGCCACAGTCCCTGCAGTTGCCACTGCCGGCACCATCCTTCCAGTTCGGCTGCCGGCATGGGCCGGGCAATGCCATAGCCCTGCACCAGGCGGCAGCCCATCTGCAGCAGCACCGCGCCATGCGCCATGGTTTCCACGCCTTCGGCAATCACCTGCCGCTGGAACACATCCGCCAGCTGGATGACACTGGCGACGATGCCCAGATCGTCGACATCTTCCAGCATGCCGGATACAAAGCTCTGATCAATCTTCAGCGTATCCAGTGGCAGCTTGCGCAAGTATGTCAGCGAGGAATAGCCGGTGCCGAAGTCGTCCAGGGCGAAGTGCACGCCCAGTGCGCGGCATTGCTGCAGCACGGCCAGGGCCTGGTCCATGTCGGCCAGGGCCGCCGATTCCAGCACTTCCAGTTCCAGCCGTGCCGGTGGCAGCTGCGGGTAACGTTGCAATGCCTGCTGCAGATGCGGGTAAAAATCGGCATGCAACAAGTAATTGGCACTGACATTGATGCTGATTGCCATGCCCAGACCCTGCGCCTGCCAGCGGGCGGCTTGCGCCACGCCTTCATCCAGCACCCAGCGGCCAAAGGCGGTTTCCAGCTCGCTGCCCTGCAAGGTGGGCAGGAAGGCGGCCGGGGCCAGCAAGCCGCGCTCGGGATGCTGCCAGCGGATCAGCGCTTCCACCCCGATGATGCGGCCGCTGCCCAGGTCGACCTTGGGCTGGTAATACAGCAGGAATTGTTGCTGTTGCAGGGCCAGTTCCAGCGATTCCAGCGTGCGGCGGTGCAGCTGTGCCTTGCGGTCGCTTTCCGGGTCGAACAGCTGGTAGCGGTTCTTGCCGGAGGTCTTGGCCTGGTACATGGCCTGATCGGCGTGGCGCAGCAGGGTGTCGGCATCGGCATCATCCAGCGGGTAGAGGGTAACGCCGACGCTGGCACTGGTGCTGATGCTTGCCGCTGCCAGGCTGACTTCCTGGCGCACTGCGCTGAGTACGCGATCAAGCACCGGAATGCACTCATCATTACCTTCCAGCCCGCACAGCAGCAGGACAAATTCGTCACCACCCAGTCGCGCCAGCGTATCATCGGCGCGCAGCACCGATTTGAGCCGCTCGGTCACCGCAATCAGCAGCTGGTCGCCGGCCTCGTGGCCGTGCAGGTCGTTGACGGCCTTGAAGCCATCCAGATCCAGAAAACACACCGCGCAGGGCTTGCCGCTGCGCCGGCTGCGGATCAGCGCCTGCTCCAGCCGGTCGGACAGCAGGCGGCGATTGGGCACACCGGTCAGCGGGTCAAAATTGGCGATACGATTGAGCTCTGCTTCGTGCGCCTTCAACTGGGTGATATCGGAAAATATGCCGATATAGTGCTGGATCTGGCCAAACTGGTCGCGCACGACCGAGATCGACAGCAGCTCGGCGTACAGATCGCCACTCTTGCGCCGGTTCCAGATTTCACCACGCCAGAAATCATGCTGCCGCACCATGGACCACAATTCCTGATAGAAGGCCGGCCCGTGCTGGCCGGAGGAAAGGATGGCCGGCGAGCGGCCGATGGCTTCCTCTTCGCTGTAGCCGGTGATGCGGGTAAACGCCGCATTGACCTTGGTCATCAGTCCGCTCGGCGACACCACCATGATGCCTTCATAGCTGCTGTCGAACACGATGGCCGCTTCTTTCTGCGCCAGCGCGTAAATCTTGTGTTCGGTGATGTCGGTATGCGTGCCGGACATCATCAGCGGCCGGCCCTGGCCATCGTACTCGACCACCCTGCCCCGCGACAGTATCCAGCGCCAGCCACCGGCCTGACTGCGGCAGCGCATTTCCATTTCATAAGCCGGGGTCTGCCCTGCCAGATGACGCTGCAAGGCCGCTTCCACCTGCGGATAATCTTCCGGATGGATAAGGCCCAGCCAGACCTGGCGGGTGATGGTGATGTCGCCGCTGTCCGGCGGATAGCCCAGCATTTCCTTCCAGCGCTGGCTGACCTGGAAATCGTCGGTCTGGATATTCCAGTCCCAGTACCCCTGGTCGGAGCCTTCCAGCACCCGCGCCAGCTGCTGCTCACGCCGCAGCAGCGTCTGCTCGGCCTGCTTGTTGTGGCTGATGTCGCGCGAAATGCCGAACAGGCCCACCACCTGCCCATCGGCATCGAATACCGGCCCCTTGCTCACCTGGAACACCAGCTCGGAGCCGTCTTGCAGCCGCAGGAACTCTTCGTGTGTGTGCAGCTTGCCGTCTCGCATGATGGCATCATCCAGCGTCATCAGCTCGGCGGCGGAGGCGGCATCAAACAATGCGCGGTCATCCTCGCCGATAATGGCGCTCACCGTACGCCCCACCATGCGGGCGGCAGCGGCATTCACCATCAGGTAGCGCCCCTGCCGGTCCTTGACGAAAATCGCGTCCGGGGTGCCGGCCACTACCGCTTCCAGCAGATTGCGATGGGTTTCATTGCGCCTGGCCAGCTGGCGCAGCAAGCCGCTGAACAAGCTGATGGCCGCGCCGCACAAGGCGAGAAAACCCCATTGCAAGGTCGTGAACGGCTCGGCGGCGCTGCTGTGAAAATGCGGCCTGGCCAGCCAGTCCACCCCGGCCACCGTCAGCGCGGTCGCCAGCAGCCCCGGCCCCATGCCACCCAGCAAGGCACTGAGGATGATGGGGAACATGAACATGATGAGCATGGGCCGCTGGTACACGCTGATCGGCAGCTGCTGGCGCAGGCCCAGCACAGCCAGCGCCAGCAGCACGGCAAACAGATAGCCCAGCCAGGGGGCGATGCGGACATGGCCCACGCGCTCGGCCCAGTTTTCCAGCAAGCCCGCCGCCGGCGACGGTTCTGCCGCCGGCACGGCGCGCAGGGAAAAGTACAGCATGACGGTGGTGATCAGGACGAACACGCCACCTTTGTAGGTGGACAGCAGACGCATGGTGTCCGCATCGGCCAGCAGGCTGAGCAGGCTGTCCGACAGCAGGATCCACAGCATGGCCAGCACGCCATAGGCGATGACAACCAGGCGGATATAACGATTACGCACAGACGCGACCATGCCAGCCATGACCTTGAACGGTGAAGGGACTGCCTCGAAAAGGCCGGCCCGACCCTGACGGCCTTGCAGTCAACAGGCGGGCGGACCATGCGGAAAATGCATGCCAGAAACCGCTGATTATTTATGTATTTCCATCAAAAAATCCATCTTTTGATAGAAAATCATTAAACCCGCTGGTTTTCCTGCTGATTTGCCGCAGTCAGCACCACGTCAACGCAGCCGGAAGCGGGCCACGATGGCGTGAATATGCTCGACCTGGCTGTCCAGCGCGCTCAGCGCTTGGTTGGTGGCATCCACCTCGCTGCGGGTTTCCGAGGCATTGCCGGCGATGCCGCTGACATCATTGGCCACCTCGGCGCAGCTTTGCTGCTGGACTGCCACTTTCTGGCTGACGCTGCCAACCAGCTGCACCACCTGATCCGATTGCAGGCTGATGCTTTTCACCGCCTCACCAGCCTGGCTGATATTGTCCACACTGGTACTGACACTGGCTTCGACCGCTTGCATGTCACGCACCGCCACCTGCACCTGGCTGCCGATGGATTTGACGATGATGTCGATTTCGCCGGTAGAACGGCTGGTGGAGTCCGCCAGCTTGCGCACCTCGTCCGCCACCACGGCAAAACCACGGCCTGATTCGCCGGCCCGCGCAGCTTCGATGGCCGCATTCAGTGCCAGCAGGTTGGTCTGGTCGGCCAGCGACTCGATCACCCCGACGATCTTGGTAATGGCGGCACTGGAGTCCTGCAACTGATGCAGGCAGGCTGCCGTCTGCCCCACGGCGGCTGATACCGAACGGATATCACCCAAGGCGGTCTGGATGGCTTCGTTGTTCTGTCTTGCCTGCACGGCGGACTCCGAACACAGCGCTGCTGCCTGGCCGGTCTTTTGCAGGATGTCCAGCATGCCGCCATTGAGCTGCTGCAATTCCTGGTCGATATGCTGCGAAGCACGCTCCCCGGCCTCGGCCACCGCGCTCAGATGCTGCGAAGTACTGCCCATATTGCGATTGGCCGTCACCACCTGCTGCAAGCGCTGCTCCACTTCCAGCATGCTGTCCTGCAAGGCTTGCAGCAGATTGTTCAGCGCCTTGCCGGCCCGTTCGGCCTGCTTGCTGCACAAGCCTTCCACCCGGCAGGTCAGGTCGAAATTGTCAGCGACTGCAATCATGGTTTTCTCAATGCGCCGCAAATCGTAAATCTGCTTGAAAGTCAGATATTGCCGATAGACCACGAACAGACCGAATAACAGCAGCAAACCCAGAACCAGCGTCACGTTCAGCATGGTATTGCGCTGGCTGGCCTGCAACGGTGCCAGCTTTTGCGCCAGCTGCGCCGGCGTCAGATGGTAGTAAACCAGCCAGGGCTTGTCGCTGTGAATCTGCAAGGGCAGGCTGAGCAAGGCCCCGCCCTGGGCCTCGGCCTGGCTCTTGCCGGACAGCAGATCCGCCAGCACGGTGTTGCGCCGGTCGAAGATGCGGATGCCGCGCTCGGCATTCACCAGCGCAAAGCTGGCCGCCTCGGCCGGCATTTTCAGCCCGGCCTTGGCCGCTTCTACCCGGTCTTTGTCGGTCAGCACCAGATAAGGCATGTCCAGCAGCGCGGCCTCGAAAACATTGGCACGGACAATGGCAGAGATCACCCCGATAAACGCGTGCTCGTTGCTGTAAACCGGCACCGAATACAGGAAACCGGAAGCGTCATACACATTGCACTTGGATTTGGAGTAGTACTGGGTATTGTCACAGGTGCGCATCAGCGGCGAGGTGGCTGCAGGAATATCATTCAGCACCTTGAAGTTGAAGCGCGGATAGGCTGCTTTCAGCTCGGCCAGCTGGCGCGGGAAATAGCTGTACTCCTCGTCCTCCATCTCTTCGGGCTTGTCCGGGTCCTTGCTCTTGGCTTCGTCTTCTTCTTTCTTGCCGGCCTCCGGCTCCAGCCGCACGGTGTCAAACATGAAAAACGGCACTTGGCCTTTTTTGTAGTCCAGCCCGTCCATCACCGCATACACCTCGGATACCCGGGTACGGCTGACCATATTGTTGAAAATCTGCTGGACCGTATTGAAAGCATCGGCAGTAAAGCGATGGCCGGCCACCACATCTTCTTTTTCGTCGCCACGGTTGCCGCCATGAATCTGCCGCACACTGGGCAACAGGCTGATGGTGCGACTGTTTTCATAGATGGTATTGAACATGTCCTGCAGCTGGCGGCGCTTGCCTTCCAGTTGCGGCATGGCCTCCTGCTGGATCACCTGCTGCCGGGCTTCCGCCAGTCGCTCGGCATACAGATGGCGCAACCACCACTGACTGGCGACAAACAAGATGGCAAACAGCAGCAGCAGCCAGAACAGCCGGTTGTAAAGGAATGCTCTCCAGGGAGACAAACGTGTTTTTGCCATGTCGACGCGTTTTCCGATGAAATATGACAAACAGAAAAATGCCATTACCTCTGTTATAGAAAATTTTTAGTCGACATCAGCCTGTTTTCACCTTAATCGCTGCCGCTACCCATTCCACCCTCACTATTTAGTGACTAAAAACAGCAAATGACATCGCATCCTGTTTAAAAACTACGGCCATGTCAGCGCCAGCCACGCTGGCGTTGACATCCGCACAGGCCACAGCAAACCGTCTTGGCAAACCTGCCTTGCGCTGGCGCAACATTTAAATGACATTCAAATATAAAATCAGCAGTGGTGCCAACATGCTATAGAGTAAGGGCGGGGTCGCCGCGCGTGCGGCTTGCCGGCAGGGCAGCCGGGCAGAGCCGGACGGGGCAAACAGGTGGCATGCCGCGCTCGGCAGCAAACACATGACAGGTCTGAAAGGGGAATAAATGAGCATCGCCAGAAAAATGCTGTTACTCAGTGCGATAACGATTCTGGGCTTTATCGCCATCGGCGTGGCAGTGTTCATCAGCCTTGGCAATCTGCAAAGCAACCAGAATGACCTGACCCGCCGCACGGAACATATCCAGCGCCTCTTGGAGGTGAAAGCCAGCGCCCTTTCCACCATCCAGCTGGACCCCACCACCGTGGAAACCGCCAAGATATTTTCCGATGCCGAAAAAAACATCGAGCTGCAACTGGGCCAGCTGGAAAAGCTGGCCCGCCGACCGGCCATCCAGGAGCAGGCCAGGCAGATCAGGGCGCAATGGCAACGCTATGACCAGGACTCGCATGCGCTGATGAACCAGGCCAAGACCGATGCCAAGGCAGCCAATGATCAGTTGATCCCCTTGTACAACAAGGAATTCCTGCCGCTGCAACACACCGTGGAAGCGGCCATCAGCAGCATGAGCAAGGATTGTGACAGCTCCAAGGCCAAGGTGGCCGAGCTGCTGGCCCTGCAGTTCTGGCTGGTGCTGACACCGCTGCTGGTACTGGCCTGCTGCTTGCTGCTGTTTGTCAGCAGCATTTCCCGCAGCCTGAAAACCAGCCTGCAACAGATGCTGCAGGCCTTGCAACAACTGAGTACCGGACAACTGGCAACCCGGCTGCCGGCTGCCGGCAAGGACGAGCTGGCGGACATCGCCCGCGCGGTCAACCAGTTCATCGAACACACCCATGCCATGGTGCAGCAGTTCCAGCAGGGTTCGCAGCAGCTGTCTTCCTCTGCCGTGGTGCTGTATGGCACCGCCAAGGAAATTGTCAGCAGCGTGAACAGCCAGAACGAAGCGGCAGCCTCGATGGCGGCGGCAGTGGAGCAGATGTCGGTCAGCGTCAACCATGTGGCCAACAATGCCGGCACCGCGCTGCAGCTGTCACACAACGCGGGCGAGATTTCCCGTCAGGGCGGGCAGATCATTCACGACGCCGCCGCCGAGATGAGCCACATCGTCAATGCAGTGCACAACGCCAGCGATACGGTACAGGAGCTGAACCAGCACTCGCGCAATATTTCCGCCGTGGTGCAGGTGATCAAGGAAATCGCCGACCAGACCAATCTGCTGGCCTTGAACGCGTCCATCGAGGCGGCGCGCGCTGGCGAACAGGGGCGCGGCTTTGCCGTGGTGGCGGACGAAGTACGCTCGCTGGCGGAACGCACCAGCAGCTCGACCCAGGAAATCGGCAAGATGATCAGCCAGATCCAGGGCAGTACCGACACCGCCGCCCGGGAAATGGAGCAAGTGGTGCTGCGGGTAGGCAGTGGCGAACAGCTGGCCAAGCAGGCCGGCCAGCGCATGGGCGAAATCCAGAGCGGTACCGAACAAGTGATCAGTGCCATCAATGCCATCTCCACCGCCCTGCAGCAGCAAAGCGCCACCAGCCACGAGATTGCCGCCCAGGTGGAAAAAGTGGCCAGGATGACCGAGGACAATCATGGTGCGGCGCGGCACACCTCGGATTCGGCCGGCGAACTGGAGCAGCTGGCAAGCCAGATGCAGGGCGTGGTCAGCCGCTTTCGCACCTGAACGCCTCGGCAGCGGCCAGCGCCGGCAAGCCATGCCGCTGTCTGGCCTTGCGGCATTGCGCATCCCCCGCCCGTACTTCGCGACAGGGCGAGGGGCGCTGGGCATACAGGCTGCAGGACACGGACTGCCCCACTTCACCCTGCAAAGCATGGCAGCGCGGCGCCGGCTGGTTGGTGCCGCGCAAACAGGCATGCCAGGGGCTGGCTTGTTCCAGTACGGTATCGGGCAGACCAAGGCTGACCGCCTCGGCCCAGTAGAAGGAAACACGAAAACTGGCGCAACAGGCGCCACAATCCAGGCATGGATTGAAAGTGACAGTGGCAGGAGCGTTCATCATTCAGCGTGTCAGACAAAGTGATGGACCATCCGCTGGCCGCTAGCAGCCGCAGCAGAGTAGCTGCACCGCGGCCACCTGTGGGTGGTTTCGCACACGGATACAGCCGGGCAGCACTATACCTGCCGGTCATTACTCAGAAAAGTCTGACTTCTACTGCAGCGCAGCAACAGGCCACAGCCCCTGCCGGACCGCTGCCAGGCTAGCGCAAGGCGCATCTCCCTACACAGTCAAAAGCCTGCCTTGTCTGGTCACTTGTCCCCGGGGCAGGTCTGCGCCTGCTGGTTCAGGCCCTGCTGTTCCACCCGGAAACGGGCGATGGTGCGTCCATCCTGCTGTTGTAGCGTGACGACATACAGGCTGTCGAAATCACTGTAGTGCCAGGCCGGCACCTGGGCCGGGTCGGCGCCATAACGGCCCAGCAGTTGCGCCGCCAGCTTGGCCACCAGCCGGTGCTCCCAGGCCACGAACACGGTGGCATCCCGGTTGGCCGGGCTGGTGATGGCGGCCTCCAGCGCGTCCAGCTCATCCAGGCCAAAGTCAGTATTCACCGGCAAGCCCAGACGGATGGCGGTGGGCTCGATGGTGGCCAGCGGGCGGATGTAGTTGTACGGCACGCCGCCGTCTTTCTTGCGGATGCCGGGATTGGGGGCGAACAAGGCAGCCGGACGGTCAAACTTGCGCTGCAGCACTGCCGGCAATGCCAGCGCCCGGTTTAGCCCCTGGCAGCTCAGCTGCCCCAGACCGGCCTCCGGCTTTTCGGCATGGCGAAACAGCACGATGGTTTCATCCGCCAGGCAGATGCTGGACAGCAACAGGCCGGCGCAGAAGGTCAGGGAGGTCAGTGGTTTTTTCATCAGGATGATCCGGAAAAGTCTGCTGGCAGAAAATGCTGGCAGGCTAGCAGAAAAGCAGCCGTGCTGACCAATCACGTCGGCTTGGGCTCAGACTACCATCCCGCCCACATGCTGGCTGGCCAGCGTCTGCAATTGCGGCCCCAGCTGCAAGGCCAGCTGCCACAGGCGTTCGGCCACCGGTGACAAGGAGCGCTGGCGGCGGCGGATCAGCATGATGCTGCGGCGCTGTTCCGGCAGCAGCGGGCGCACGGTCAGGCTGGCACCTGCAGGCAGCGGCAGCGCCAGACCGGGCGACACGCTGATGCCAATGCCTGCCTGCACCATCTGGAAGACCGAGCTGGAATGCCCCAGTTGCTGCGCCACCGGGCAGTGCACACCCTGGCTGGCCAGAATGCGGTCTATCACCGGCCGGCTGCCGGAACTGTAATCCAGCAACACCAGCGGCAGCCCGTCCAGCGCCTGCCACGGCACGGCGGCCAGTGCTGCCAGCGGATGGTCGTCGCGGCAGATCAGCCAGAAACCGTCATCCAGCAAGGGCTGGCATTCCAGATCGTCTACCACGCCCGGCTCCACCACGATGCCGAAATCCACCTCGCCGCTGCGCACGCTGTCCACATTCAGCCGCTGCACCTGGTCGTGCAATACCGGGCGGATATGCGGAAACTGGCGCGCACATTGCGCCAGCAAGCTAGGCAGCAAGCTGGCGGACAAAGTGGGGCTGCTGGCGATATGCACCGTGCCATGCGCCTGTTCGCCCTCCTTGCGCGCCTCTTCCAGCAGCAGCTGCAATTCATCCAGCAAGCGGCTCAGCTGGCCGGCAAAGCGCAGGCCGGCGGCGGTCAGCTCTACCTCGCGCGTGGTGCGGTCCAGCAAGCGCATGCCCAGCTCGGCTTCCAGCTCGCGCACGCAGCGGCTGACAGCGGGCTGGGTCAGGCCGATTTCGTCCCCGGCCCGGCTGAAACTGCGCAGGCGGGCTACTGCCCGGAACACCTGTAACTGGCGCAAACTGACATTCATGATTTTTTCTTATCTATTGATCTGATAAATCAATTTGTAGTCTGAATGTTTTCACGGTTCAATAGCAAGCTGATTTCCCGCTGCAATAGGGCATGCTCATGCTGAAAATGATTGATTCCTTCACCCTGGCGCTGATTGCCACGGTTACCCTGGCCAGCCTGCTGCCCTGTCAGGGCGAAGTGGCACAGGCCATGAACCTGATCACCACCCTGGCCATCGGCCTGCTGTTTTTCCTGCACGGGGCCAAGCTGTCGCGCGAGGCGGTGATTGCCGGGGCCACCCACTGGAAGCTGCACCTGACGGTGATGGCCTGCACCTTTGTGCTGTTCCCGCTGCTGGGGCTGGCACTCAAGCCACTGCTGGGCCCGCTGGTCACGCCGGAGCTGTACCTGGGCGTGCTCTACCTGTGCATGCTGCCATCCACCGTGCAATCGTCGATTGCCTTTACCTCGATGGCGCAGGGCAATATCCCGGCGGCCATTTGCAGCGCCACCGCCTCCAATATTTTCGGCATTTTCATCACACCCTTGCTGGTGGGCATGCTGGTGATCAGCCATCACGGCAGCGACCAGGGCATGGGTTCCATCACCGACATCGTGTTGCAGCTGCTACTGCCTTTTATTGCCGGCCAGATTGCCCGCCGCTGGATTGGTGGCTGGGTGGACAAGCACAAGCCGCTGCTGCGCTATGTCGACCAGGGCTCCATCCTGCTGGTGGTGTACACCGCGTTCAGTGCGGCGGTGATTACCGGCCTGTGGCAGCAAACTCCGCCGCAATCGCTATTGGGCCTGCTGCTGGTATGCGGCCTGCTGCTGGCCATCCTGCTGGGGTTGACTGCTTACTCCAGCCGCAAGCTGGGTTTTGACCGCGCAGACCAGATCACCATCGTGTTCTGCGGCTCGAAAAAGAGCCTGGCCAGCGGGGTGCCCATGGCCAAGGTGCTGTTTGCCGGCCACCCCATCGGCTCCATCGTGCTGCCCTTGATGCTGTTTCACCAGATCCAGCTGATGACCTGCGCGGTGCTGGCCCAGCGCTATCGCAAGCAGCAACTGGCGGCCCAGACGGCCAGCCAGATAGCCTGACGCACACGGACTCCCAATAACAAAGCCCCACCAGCGTCCTGCTGGCGGGGCTTTCCGTTTGCACGCGTACTGCACTTACAAGTCGCTGATGAACATTTTTTCCTTCAGCGCCTTCAGCTCGTCGCGTACATGGGCGGCTTTTTCGAATTCCAGATTGCGCGCCGCTTCCATCATTTCCTTTTCCAGGCGCTTGATTTCCTTGGCCAGGGTCTTTTCGTCCATCATCGCCACCTTGGCCTCGTCCACCAGGCGCTTGCGCTGGTCTTCCACGCTGTACACGCCGTCGATGATGTCCTTGATCTTCTTGTTGATGCCCTGCGGCACAATGCCATGCTCGGCATTGAAAGCCAGCTGCTTGGCGCGACGCCGTTCGGTTTCGTCCATGGCGCGGCGCATGGAGTCGGTGATGCGGTCGGCGTACAGCAGTGCCTTGCCGTTGAGGTTACGTGCTGCGCGGCCTATGGTCTGGATCAATGAGCGGTCCGAGCGCAGGAAGCCTTCCTTGTCCGCATCCAGAATCGCCACCAGGCTGACCTCCGGAATATCCAGCCCCTCGCGCAGCAGGTTGATGCCGATCAGCACGTCGAACATGCCCAGCCGCAGGTCACGGATGATTTCCACCCGCTCCACGGTGTCGATGTCGCTGTGCAGATAGCGCACCTTGATGACGTGTTCGGTGTAGTAATCGGCCAGTTGTTCGGCCATGCGCTTGGTCAGCGTGGTCACCAGCACCCGTTCGCCCAGCTCCATGCGCAGGCGGATTTCCGACAGCAGATCGTCCACCTGGGTGGCGACCGGGCGGATTTCAATCACCGGGTCCACCAGGCCGGTAGGACGCACCACCTGCTCCACCACCTGGCCGGCGTGTTCTTTCTCATACGCTGCCGGGGTGGCCGAGACAAAGATGGTTTGCGGCATCAGCCGTTCGAATTCGTGGAACTTCAGCGGCCGGTTGTCCACGGCCGACGGCAGGCGGAAGGCGTACTCCACCAGATTGCTCTTGCGCGCGGCATCACCCTTGTACATCGCCCCCACCTGCGGCACGGTGACGTGGGACTCGTCAATGAACATCAGCGCGTTCTTGGGCAGGTAGTCGATCAGCGTCGGTGGTGCATCGCCGGGCGCACGGCCAGAGAAATGCCGCGAGTAGTTTTCGATGCCCTTGCAAAAGCCCATCTCATACAGCATTTCCAGGTCAAAGCGCGTGCGCTGTTCGATGCGCTGCGCCTCCACCAGCTTGCCTTCCTTCAGATACCACGCCACGCGCTCGGCCAGCTCCAGCTTGATCTTTTCGCAGGCTTTGAGCACGGTGTCGCGCGGCGTCACATAGTGGCTGGACGGAAACACGGTATAGCGGCCCACCCGCTGTTTGGTGACGCCTGTCAACGGATCGAACAGGGTCAGCGTTTCAACCTCATCGTCGAACAGGCTGACGCGCAAGGCGGTGTCGCTGCTTTCCGCCGGGAAGATGTCGATCACATCGCCACGCACGCGGAAGGTGCCACGGCCGAAGTCCACGTCATTGCGGTCGTACTGCATGGTGGTGAGACGGCTGATGATGCTGCGCTGCGGGGTGCTTTCGCCCTCTTTCAGATGCAGGATCATCTGGTGATAGTCGGACGGGTCACCGATACCGTAAATGGCCGACACCGTGGCCACGATGATGCAGTCCGGCCGCTCCAGAATGGATTTGGTGGCGGACAGGCGCATCTGTTCGATGTGTTCGTTGATGCTGGAGTCTTTTTCAATGAACAGGTCGCGGCTGGGGACATAGGCTTCCGGCTGGTAGTAGTCGTAGTAGGAAACGAAATACTCGACCGCGTTTTCCGGGAAAAACTCGCGCATCTCGCTGTACAGCTGCGCCGCCAGCGTCTTGTTGTGCGCCATGATGATGGCGGGCCGGCCGGTGCGGGCAATGACATTGGCCATGGTGAAGGTCTTGCCTGAGCCGGTCACCCCTAGCAGGGTCTGGTAAGACAGGCCATCATTCAGCCCTTCCACCAGCTGGGCGATAGCGGTGGGCTGGTCACCAGCCGGGGCAAAGGGCTGGTGCAGGCGAAACGGACTATCCGGAAATGTAAGCAGCATGGCTTTTCTGAGCGGGTTCAAGTCGGTCGATTTTACGCCGATAATGTTTTTAACTCACTCCTGCTGTGTAATTGATTTTTATCTGCAAAATTGCCTGCCAGAGAGGCAAAACATTGTTTAAAATGCAAGCAGCCCGATCACGAGGCGAGATGAAGAATCCTTGCGCATCAACATGATGCAAGCATGATTTCTGACAGGCTGTATCTCCAACGACAAGACACGGGAGTGTATCTCTTATGCTGAGAAAATTTGCCGCCCTGCTGGTTTCCGCCGCCCTGGCGATGCCGGCAGTGGCCGCGCCGCCACCGGGCGTCATGGTTGCCAGCCAGATGGCCGACCATGCCGTACCGCGCCTGAGTTCGCACTCGGTGCTGGTGCTCAATGGCGCCACTGGCGAGCCGCTGTATGAAAAGAACATCCATCAACGCATGCCGATTGCCTCCATCACCAAGCTGATGACGGCCATGGTGCTGCTGGACTCGGGGGTGTCGCTTGATCAGGAAGTCACGGTTTCCGATGCCGAAATCGACCGCCTGAAAAACACCACCTCGCGCCTGGCCGTGGGTACCACCCTGCCGCGCAAGGAAATGCTGCTGCTGGCGCTGATGTCCTCGGAAAACCGCGCCGCGGCCACGCTGGCCCGCACCGCCCTGCCCGGTGGTACCGCCGCCTTTGTCGAGCGCATGAACAAGAAGGCGCGCAGCCTGGGCATGAACGAAACCGTGTTCTACGACCCGACCGGCCTTGATCTGCGCAACACCTCCACCGCCGGCGACCTGGCGCGCATGGTGAAGGCCGCCCACGGTTATCCGCTGATCCGTGCCTTTACCACCACGCCGGAACACCAGATCGTCTCGGTACGCAACCGCGTGCTGCAGTATCGCAACAGCAATGCACTGGTGCGCGAGGGTAACTGGGACATCAGCATCCAGAAAACCGGCTACATCCAGGAAGCCGGCCGCTGTATGGTGATGCAGGCCACGGTAGGTTCGCAGCCGCTGATCATCGTGCTGCTGGCTGCCGGTGGCAGCTCGGCCCGCGTCAACGATGCCCGCAGCATCAAGACCTGGCTGGAGGCCCACCCGGGCAACTGGCTGGCCGGCTGATCGCCGCCCATCCCCAGCCACGCAGGGCCGGGCCAAGCGGCCCGCAGGCTGCGGACAAAGTAATCTGTGAGATTCCACTCACTGAGCGAGTCCGCAGCCTTCCCGTCTACTCCCCTGCCCCCTTACCCTGCAAGGGTGCCGCGCTTGCTGCCAAGCGCGTGTGGGTTTGTCAATAAACCATGGACAGAGCAAACCAGCCCGCTCATGGCACTTGCCATATTGAGCAGGCGGGCTAGCCCGCGCCAATCAGGAGTTACTTGTGAGCATAGAAATTCGTCCGGCCACCCGCGCGGATGCCGCGCTGATCCTGCATTACATCCGTGAGCTGGCCATCTATGAAAAAGCCGAACAGGAAGTGGTGGCCAGCGTGGCCGATATCGAACAGTCGCTGTTTGGTGACGCGGCCAGCGCCGAAAGCCTGATCTGCCTGCAGCACGGCCAGCCCATCGGCTACGCGGTGTATTTTTTCAGCTATTCCACCTGGCTGGGCAAATCCGGCCTGTATCTGGAAGATCTGTACATCACCCCGGCGGCACGCGGCAGCGGCGCCGGCAAGCGGCTGCTGCGCCATCTGGCGCAACTGGCGGTGGCCCGTGGCTGCGGGCGCTTCGAATGGAGCGTGCTGGACTGGAACCAGCCGGCCATCGATTTTTACGAATCCTTTGGCGCCGCTGCCCAGTCGGAATGGATACGCTACCGCCTGGCCGGCGATGCCCTGCTGCAATTTGCCGAACAGGCCTGAACCTGCACCAGCCAAAAGCCCCGCACTTGCGGGGCTTTTTTGTCAGGTCAACGCCGGGTCATGAAGCGCACGTAATCCCCCTCTTCCACCTTGAGCCGGGCACTTTGCACCTGGGCGATGGAGAAATTGGGCTGCACCTGGGTCAGGGTGATGGTGCCGGACAAATCCTCCGGCACACCCAGCTCGCGCACACCGCCACCGCTGCGCAGTATCTGATCCGAGCGCGGCTTGTACAGCAGCATCTGGTCGCCCACCTTCATGCCATCCAGTCCGCCCACATTGATGAACAGCTGCCGGCCATCCTCTACCTTCACCACCTTGGCCGACAAGGGAATGCAGCTGACCAGATCAACCAGCTGGCGGCTAGCCTGATCAAGCAGGCCATCCACCACCTTGCCATAGTCGCCCTGCCAGAAAGCAGCGCTGGCAAAGGCGGCCGGCAATTGCTCCACCACCTTGCCCTGGGCGACCCGGCTGAAGCGCTGGTCGGCCAGTACCGCGCCGGTCAGCGCGTCATACACCCACAGTTCCATGTCGAACTGCCGTGCCGATGGCGCGTACTTGAGCGCACCGCCAAACAGGCCGGCCAGCGGTCCGGTGTAATACGCCCCCTGCTGGCTGGTATTGTTGGATTCATACATGGTGTGGCGCAGGCTCTTGCCCACCACCCCGGTAGACAGTACCCGCCCGGCGATGACGAACTGCACATCCTCGCGCCGCCCCAGCTCGCGCACGGTATCCCAACCGGCCACCGGCTCGTCGGCCGCCATATTGCTCAGCACGGTCAGGTGGCTGGCATTGCGCACGTCAAACGGTCCCTGCTGGCGTAGGCGGCGTGCCATCTCTCCTGGCAGGGCGGTGGCCAGATCCTGCAGGTCATTGGCCTCGGCCGGGTTGACCACATAAAAATAGGTGGTCAGCAGCTTGCGCCGCAGCACCCGCCCCGCCGGCATGCCGCAATTGGCATTCTGCGCCGGCTTGGGCGCACTGCCCACCGGGCCGGCGGCACTGGCTTGCGGGTCTATGCTCAGCCGCACGTGATACACGCCGTCACTGCTGTACTCCTGCAGTATCCTGACCTTGCCCTGCAGCGATGGCGCAGACAGCACGCTGCTTTCGCTGACATTGCCCGACTCCATCAGCTGCAGCGATTGCAGCTCGGCACCATTGCTGATGGCCGCCTGCTGCAAGGCATCGCGAATCGCCATTTCACGCGCAGCCGGACTGCCGGCATCCATGGCGGCCATGCCTTCGGCGACAATCGGCGCGGCCCATACCGGGGCACACAAAGCAAAAGCCGCCACAAGGGCGGCAACTTGGCGGGTAAGCAAACGTATCGTCATCAGTGAGCTACGTAAAAATTGCTTTCGTAACGTGAGGCTCCGCAGTTGCCTTCGGCGCACTCGACCCCGGCAACACCGTTTTGCTGGGCTGCCTTCATCACACTACCAGTTTTTTCCAGCGCATTCTTGTATTGCTTGTAGAAATCCTGATCCAGGGTGATTTCGGCCACGGCCTCGCTGGTGCCATCCGGCAGCATGCTGGTGGACACCATGCGCACGCCGCGCAGATAGGCATCAACATAGGTGCGGAAACCATCGCTGGTGGCCACCATATTGGCCACCGAGCTGTTACCCACCAGTTTCATGCCCTGCACCTGTTCGGCAATGGAGCGGAAAGCATCCAGCCGCGCGGCGCGCATCGACAGCAGCTTGCGCTGCGACGGGGTCAGCGCCGAGGTGTAAGGTGCGGCACCATTGCCGGTGGCGCGGATGGTGACCGGGGCATAGGGATTCACTTCCTTCACCACCACTTTGGGGGCTTCCGGTTCGATACCGGCGCCGGCATAGCCCACACCGGTGTAACTGCCGCTGCTGGCAGGCGGCTCGGCCAGCGGGCGCATGGCTGACTCGGCAGTGGGCTGGCTGGCGGAGGCGCAGGCAGTCAGGCCCAGCAACAGGGATACGGCGGCCATACGGCGAGTGCAGGTGTTCATGGCGATTACCATTTCTACTTGTTCTGGATGCGGATTGCGGACGGTCCATGCCGCAGCGTCAGCATTATATCGGCTGACGGCGGGTAAACTTGAGTTAATTTTTGTCAGAGCGCCTGAGCCGACTGCACGGCGCGCTGCCACTGCCGGGCCGAGGAAAAACCCGCCGCCAGCGCAGCCTTTTCCTTGGACAGGCCGGCGGCACGCCACTGCCCGGCCAGCGCGGCGCGCAGTGCCAGATGATAATCGTGCACCGACACCCCGGCATGTTCGCGGAACAGCCGCGACAGATGGCGTGGACTGACATGCACCTGGCTGGCCAGGGCCGGCAGGCTCCAGTCATCCTGCGGCCTGGCGGCAATCAGGTCCTGCACCTTGTGCACCGCCGGATGCAGGTGATTGCGATGGGCCAACCAGGGCGAAAGCTGGGCATCCTGCCCGGCGCGGCGGAAGTACACCACCATTTCCCGCGCCACATCGCGGGCAATGGCCGGCGACGCCAGCTGGCTGATCAGATACAGCGCCAGATCGATGCCGGCGGTGATGCCGGCACTGGTCCACAGCCGGCCATCCTGCACGAACACCCGGTTTTCCTGCACCCGGGCGCTGGCATCGCTGGCTTGCAGGCGCGCAATCAGGCTGTGATGGGTGGTGCACTGCCGCCCCGCCAGCAGGCCGGCCGAGCCAGCCAGCAAGGCCGCAGAGCAGATGGTGGCCAGCAGATGACGCTGCGGATCGACACAGGCAGCCAGCCAGCGCACGATCTGCCGCGCCTCGGGCATGACATATGCCTCGGCCGAGCAATCGGCACCGGGGACGATGATCAGGCTGTCATCCGGCAGTTGCTGTGGCAGAGCGGCCATGCCGCCGAGTGGCAAACCCAGCGAGCAGCGCACCTGCGGCTCCACCGCGGCGTAATGCAGATGGAAATCCGCGCCAAACTCGCTGGCAATGCGCATGGCCTCGGCTGGGCCGGCAAAGTCCAGCAGCATGAAACGCGGCGGCAGGACAAACCAGACCTCACGCGCCATGGGCCACCGTCCCGCGCCGCCAGCGCGCCAGCACCATGCCGCCAAACACGTTCACCACCAGCCCGGCCAGCAACAGCACGCTGCCCGCCGCCTGCAACAGACTGAGCCGCTCGCCCAGCAACAGCGCGGAGGTGAGTACGCCCACCACCGGCACCAGCAGTGAGAACGGAGCCACCTTGTTGGCCGGATGGCGGCTGAGCAGGCGGCTCCACATGCCATAGCCCAGCAAGGTGGCCATGAAGGCGAGATAAGCCACCGCCAGGAAAGAACCGAGCGAAAAATGACGCAGCGCCAGCTCCATGCGCGCCGGCCCTTCCAGCCACCACGACATGGCCAGATAAGGCAGCGGCGGCACCAGGCTGGACCACACCACCAGGTTGAGCGGCTGCACCGTGTGCCCCGCCTTGCCCATCAGCCGCACGATGATGTTGGACGAGGCCCAGCAGACCGCCGCCGCCAGTGTCAGACCAAAGCCGATGGCGGTCATGCTGCCGCCCTTGGCCAGGCCAATCAGCGCGAGGCCAGCACAGGCACACAACAGGCCCAGGATTTGCGCCGCCTGCCAGCGCTCATGCAGCAGCAGCCCGGCCAGAATCAGGGTAAAAAATGCCTGCGACTGCAACACCACCGAGGCAAGGCCGGCCGGCATGCCCAGCTTGATGGCAGAAAACAGGAAGGCAAACTG
This sequence comes from Aquitalea magnusonii, assembly GCF_003202035.1. Classification (GTDB taxonomy): domain Bacteria; phylum Pseudomonadota; class Gammaproteobacteria; order Burkholderiales; family Chromobacteriaceae; genus Aquitalea; species Aquitalea magnusonii. Next base: position 369,488 of record NZ_QJKC01000002.1, read on the forward strand.
GCCAAAGCCCACGCACAAGCCATAGGCCAGCACCCAGCCCCAGGGCAGGCTGGGCCGGCGCACCAGCAGCACGGCGGGAAAGGCCGCCAGCATGAAGCGCAAGGCCCCCAGCAGCAAGGGCGGCACATCGGCCACACCGTACTTGATCACCACGAAATTGACACCCCAGATCAGCACGATGGCCAGCGCCTGCAAAACATCCTTCAAGGGCATGAAACTTGCTCCGTAACGGCCGCCGGCCACCGTGGCCTGCCTGCCGGATAAATGGGTCGTTTACAGCCGTGCCAGCGCCTGCTCCACCGTGACGATGTCGGCAAAGCGGCCGGCCAGCACCAGCTCGGTCTTTTCGCGGATTTCATCGGCACTGAACAGCCGGCCGCTCAGCGGGTGACGCATGGCAAAGGTAAGCGTGGCCTCGCTGACAAAATCCACGGCAAAGCCCAGATCGGATGCCACCCGCGTGGTGGTTTCGCAGCACTGCTCGGTACGGATGCCGGACACCAGCAGCCTGCTGATGCCGCGTTCGGCCAGCCAGGGCTGCAGGCCGGAATCCAGCAGGGCATTGTGCACGTGTTTGATGAAGATGGCATCCGGATTGGCCGGCAGCCAGTCCATGGGCCGCACAAAACCACTTGCCGCGGCAAACGGGCCGTCGCCATCTTCATGCAAGACATACAGCACCGGAACACCCGCCGCCCGCGCGCCGGCAATCAAGGCCAACAGCCGGGCGCGAAATGGCAGCAAGGCTGCCTCGTCCCAGTAATCGCGCTGTAAAAACGAATCCTGTACATCGATGACCAGCAGGGCTGCCTGATGCATGATAGAAGTCCTCGGGAGAAATGTGGACACAGTCTATCGGCTGCCTGCTGCTGGCAGCAGGCCAGTCACGGACAAGACACGGTCAAATCCGGACAAGCTGGCAGGCGGTATCAGAGCGGCATGGCATGGCGCAGCTCGTCCAGCAGCAGATACAAGGCGGTAGCGGCCATCAGCAGCCCCATGCTCAGATTGAACAGCAACAGGCCGCGCGCCGCTGACAGCAGGTGGCGCAAGCGCTCGCCCAGCCAGGCCCACAGGCTGATACAGGGCAGGTTCACCACGGCAAAAATCACGGCCAGCAGCAAGGCCGCACCCAGCCGCTGGCTGCCATCGGCCGGCATGAACAGGATGGCGGCATTCAGCACCATCACCCAGGCCTTGGGATTCACCCACTGGAACAGCGCCGCCGCAATAAAACTCATCGGCCGGCCTTCGGCCACGCCTTGCGGCGAACCGGAGCGGGCAATCTTCCACGACAGCCACAATAGATAGATACAGCCGGCCACCGCCAGTGGCAGCCGCGCCGCCTGCAGCCATTGCAAGGCCCAGGCCAGCAGGCTGGCGGTGATGAACACCTGCGCCGCACAGCCCAGGCTGATGCCCAGCATGTGCGGCAGGGTACGGCGAAAACCGTAATTGACGCCGGAACTGGCCAGCATCAGATTATTGGGACCGGGCGTGATCGACATCACGCCCACATAGGACAGCAAGGCGACTTCCAGCATGTCAGGGCTCCGGTGTGCAGGCGCCGGCCATGGTGCGGCGCTTCCCCATCATGCTAAGGCGGGTCTGCCCCATGGTGACAGCCGCAATAATCCACTATTGTCATGGTGACAGTACCGGGTTTATCGTAACTGTCACCACAGACTATGGCGAGCACTGTCACTGTTGCTACGACAGCGGCTGCGGCATTGTCTGCCTGTTACCTGTCTTGCCCGGATGCTTGCCATGCCCAGTTCCCCCCAGCCCCGTACCAGCGGCACCAGCGCCACGCTTTACCAGCAACTGGCTGAAGACCTGTCACTGGCGATTGCCCGTGGCACGCTGCCGCCTGGCTCGCGCCTGCCCTCGGTGCGGCGCACCTCGCAAAGCCGGCAACTGAGCCTGAATACCGTGGTGGCCGCCTACCGGGTGCTGGAAGACCGCGGGCTGATCGAGGCCAGGCCGCAGTCCGGCTATTATGTGCGCGCCCGCCTGCCCTCGCCGGCACGCCCGGCCATGATGCAAAGCAGTGCCGCCAAGCCGACCGAGAGCAAGGTGCTGGACCTGATCGGCGCGGTACTGGATGCCCAGCAAACTCCCGGCTTCATCGACCTGGCGCTGGCCTGCCCGCGTGGCAGCGACTTCTACCCCGGCAACAAGCTGGCCCGGCTGATGGGGCAGATATTGCGTCGCCAGCCCGGCATGGTCAGCACCTATGCCCTGCCCCCCGGCTCGGAGCGGCTGCGGGTACAGATTGCCCGCCGCAGCATGGAACTGGGCATGGCCTTGCAGGCGGAAAACATCATTCTCACCAATGGCTGCATGGAAGCGCTGCAGCTGGCGCTGCGCGCCGTCACCAAGCCGGGCGATGCGGTGGGGCTGGAGTCGCCCACCTATTTCAATCTGCTGCCGCTGTTTGCCAGCCTGGGCCTGAAGGCGGTGGAGATCCCCACCGACCCGCAGCACGGGCTGTCGGTGGATGCGGTGGAGCTGTTGTTGTCGGAGGGCCGCATCAGCGCACTGGTGGCCATGCCCAACATTCATAATCCGCTGGGCTGCAGCATGCCGCTGGAGGCCAAGAAGCGGCTGGCGCGGCTGGTGAATCACTACCAGGTGCCGCTGATCGAGGATGGCCTGTATGCCGAGCTGCAGTTCAGCGACACCCAGGCACCGGCGGCCAAGGCCTTTGATGAAGACGGCTGGATCATCTTCTGCACCAGCTACACCAAGACGCTGGCCCCGGATTTCCGCATCGGCTGGATGGAGGGCGGCCGCTTTGGCGCGGCCTTGCGCAAGCTGAAATTTGCGTCTTCTGTCGCCCAGCCCATGGTGCTGTCCGAAACCCTGGGCGCGTTTCTGGAGTCGGGCGGTTACGACCACCACCTGCGCGCGCTCAAGCGCCATTACGCCCAGCATGTGGAAAAGGTGCGCGGCCTGATTGCCCGCCACTTCCCGGCCGGCACCCGCGCCACCGACCCGGCCGGCGGCTTTCTGATCTGGCTGGAACTGCCGGAAGCCTGCGACAGCGTGGCGCTGTTTCACGCCGCCATCGCCGAAAACATCAGCATCATGCCCGGCCCGCTGTATTCGCCAGGCGGCCGTTACCGCAATGCCATGCGCCTGTCCTGCTGCTATCCGCTGGACGAGCGCTATGTCGCCGCCCTCACCCGCGTCGGCATGCTGGCACAGCAGCAACTGGCCTGACAGGGCGAGCTGGCACCCGCTCAGCGCGGTGGTCGCTGCCGGGTCTGGCTGGGCGTTTCGCCAAACAGCCGGCGGTAGTCGTAGCTGAAATGGCTGGGCGTGGCAAAGCCCCAGTCCTCGGCCAGTTGCTGGATGCTGTCGGCCGCCCCCTGCGGTGAGCGCAGCAGGCGGCGCACCTGATTGAGCCTGAGCGCCCGCAAGAAAGGCAGCGGGCTCATGGCGGTGACTTCCTGAAAACCGTTTTGCAGCGTACGCCGGGTCACGTGCAGTTCGCGGCACAGATCTTCCACCGTCAGCGGCCGCGCCGCCGGCTGCAGCGCACGCTGCCTGGCCTGCTCCACCCATTGCCAGTGTCGCTGACTGCTGCTGTCGCGCCCGGCCACCGCCGCCGGCAAGGCTTGCGCCATGGCCAGCAGCAAGGCATCGGCCGAACAATCCAGCAACAGCTGCCGGCCTATGCGGTCTGGTGTCTGTCGTGCCAGCGCCAGCAGCTCGCCCAGTTGCCGGCACAGGGTCAGATGGCTGGCCTGCGGCAGCTGTACGGCGGCGGTTTGCAGCCAGCACGCCGGCATGTCCCGGCCAAACAATTGCAGATGACGCTGCTGCAGCACCGTCTGTTCCAGCACCACGCCATAGATGGTGAAGTCATCCGGGGTGCGCAAGGTGAAATCGCTGCCCCCCATGGCCACCAGCACGGCGGAGGGCGGCACGCTGCGCCCATGAAAGCGCAGGCGCTCGCCACTGCCCGGCGCCGGAATGCCGAACCAGATCGCCCCCGGCCATGGCTGGCACAGCTGAAAGGTTTCGCGGGCCGCGTATTCGCGAAACACCTGCAAGCGCCCCAGGCACAGCTCATCCAGCCGGCCGGCAAAACGCCCGCAGGAGATCTGCGCGTAATCCTGCTGCCAGCCACTGATAAAGGCGGCCTGATCGGCGGCATCTTCTGCCAGTCGGGTGACGAACTGCAGCGCTATTCCATGTCCCAGCGGCTCCATTGCCTGCTCCTGCATTACTGTTGCAGACAGGCAATGCAAGAAGCGCACCAGGCCATTCCCGGCCAGCAGCCGCTGATGGCTATCGTAAATCGGCAATTTCCCTGCCGCGGTGCAAACGCCAGCGCCGCATGCCTCATCCCGGTGCCAGAACCCAGCCGCAGCGCCCATTGCGTGCACCACGGCAAGACCAGCGGCAGGCACGGCTTTTGCACCAACGGTGCCGCTACCAGTCGCGCCCGCCATCCGCCACAAATTGTTTTCCGATTTTCGATAACGCCGGCGCCAGGGCAGTCCCTAGCATGCACAGCAGGAACCAGTTGCCACGGCACTGGACAGGGAGCAGTGACAAAACAAGGGGAAATCTGATGAGCAGCAGCAATCACGGCCTGGCGCGCAAGCTGGGCGGCTGGCAACTATGGGGGATCGCCGTCGGGCTGGTGATCTCGGGCGAATATTTCGGCTGGAGCTATGGCTGGGCCCAGGCCGGCACACTGGGCTTTCTGCTCAGTTCCATCTTCGTCGCCATCATGTACACGGCCTTCATTTTCAGCTTTACCGAGCTGACCACCGCCATCCCGCATGCCGGCGGACCGTTTGCCTATGCCCGCCGCGCCTTTGGCCCGGTCGGCGGCTTTGTCGCCGGTTTTGCCACCTTGTGCGAATTCGTGTTTGCGCCGCCGGCCATCGCCCTGGCCATTGGTGCTTATCTAAACGTACAGTTTCCGGAACTGAGCGCCAAATGGATTGCCTGTGGCGCCTACATCGTGTTCATGGCGCTGAATATCGTCGGCGTCAGCGTGGCGGCAGCCTTCGAGCTGGTGGTCACCCTGCTGGCCATCTTTGAACTGCTGCTGTTCATGGGCGTGGTGTCGCCGGGCTTTAGCTGGGACAACTTCACCCACCACGGCTGGGCCGGCAGCGACAGCTTCAGCCTGAGCGCCGTCGGTGGCATGTTTGCCGCCATTCCCTTTGCCATCTGGTTCTTCCTGGCCATCGAAGGGGCTGCCATGGCCGCCGAGGAAGCCAAGGACCCCAGCCGCACCATTCCGCGCGCCTATGTAGCCGGCATCCTCACCCTGGTGGCACTGGCCATGGGCGTGATGATCATGGCGGGTGGTGCCGGTGACTGGAGCAAGCTGGCCAATATCAACGACCCGCTGCCGCAGGCGATGAAGCTGATCGTCGGCAGCAACAGCGGCTGGCTGCACATGCTGGTATGGCTGGGCCTGCTGGGGCTGATTGCCAGCTTCCACGGCATCATCATGGGCTATTCGCGGCAGATTTTCGCGCTGGCCCGTGCCGGCTACCTGCCGCCGATGCTGGCGGTGATCCACCCGCGCTTCAAGACACCGCATCGTGCCATCATCGTCGGCGGGATAATCGGCATCGCCGCCATCTTCAGTGATGACCTGATCCAGATCGCCGGCCAGCCGCTGACCGCCAACATCGTCACCCTGTCGGTATTCGGTGCCATCGTGATGTACATCGTGTCCATGCTGGCGCTGTTCCAGCTGCGTCGAAGGGAGCCGGCGCTGGCCCGTCCGTTCAGCGCTCCGGCCTATCCGCTGCTGCCGGGCCTGGCCCTGGCCTGCGCCGTGATCTGCCTGATTGCCATGGTCTGGTACAACCAGCTGCTGGCGCTGATTTTTGCCGGCAGCCTGGCCGTGGCCTATGCCTACTACCTGCTCACCCACCGCCAGCGTGCTGCCGCCGCCAGCGATGTGCTGCTGGAAGGCAATGATGCCGCACGTCTGCAAGCGGCAGTCGCCCGCAGCAAATAATGAAAGGCGGGGTGTGTCCGGCACACCCCGGTAAACCATGAGCTACGCCATCACCATCGGTCCGCGCCGTTACCGCTTTGACGACCTGAAAACCCTGCTGGCCCGCGCCACGCCCTTGCGTTCCGGCGACCAGCTGGCCGGCATTGCTGCCAGCAGCGCCGAAGAACGGGTGGCGGCACAGATGTGCCTGGCCGATGTGCCGCTGCTGACCTTTCTCAACGAGCTGCTGATTCCCTACGAAGAGGACGAGGTCAGCCGCCTGATCATCGACAGCCACGACGCCCACGCCTTTGCTCCCATCCGTCACCTGACGGTGGGCGGCCTGCGCGACTGGCTGTTGTCCGATGCCGCCAGCAGCCACACGCTGGCAGCGGTGGCCCCCGGCCTGACCCCGGAAATGGTATCCGCCGTCAGCAAGCTGATGCGCAACCAGGATCTGGTGTGGGTGGCCAGCAAATGCCGGGTGATCACCCGTTTTCGCAATACCCAGGGCCTGCCCGGTCACATGGGCGTACGCCTGCAGCCCAACCATCCCACCGATGACGCACGCGGCATTGCCGCCGCCATGCTGGACGGCCTGCTGTATGGCGCGGGCGATGCGATGATCGGCATCAATCCGGCCAGCGACAGCCCGGAAACCATCCACACCATGCTGGCGCTGATGGACGAGGTGCGCCAGCGCTATGCCATTCCCACCCAAAGCTGTGTGCTGACCCATGTCACCAGCACACTGGAACTGATCCGGCGCGGTGCGCCGGTGGACCTGGTATTCCAGTCGATTGCCGGTACCGAAAAAGCCAATAGCGGCTTTGGCATCAATCTGGCGGTGCTGGCCGAAGCGCAGCAGGCCGCGCAGCAACTCGGGCGCGGCACGGTGGGCGACAATGTGATGTATTTCGAAACCGGCCAGGGCAGCGCGCTATCGGCCAATGCCCACTGGGGCGTGGACCAGCAAAGCTGCGAAGTGCGCGCCTATGCCGTGGCGCGGCATTTCTCGCCCTTGCTGGTGAATACCGTGGTGGGCTTTATCGGCCCGGAATACCTGTACAACGGCAAGCAGATCATCCGCGCCGGGCTGGAAGACCACTTTTGCGGCAAGCTGCTGGGCCTGCCCATGGGCTGCGACATCTGCTACACCAACCATGCCGAGGCCGACCAGGACGATATGGACAGCCTGCTCACCCTGCTGGGCACGGCCGGCATCCATTTCATCATCGGCGTACCGGGTGCCGACGACATCATGCTGGGCTACCAGAGCACCTCCTTTCATGATGCGCTCTACCTGCGCCAGCTGCTGGGGCTGAAACGGGCACCCGAGTTTGAAGACTGGCTGGAAAGCATGGCCATCACCCGCGCCGGCAAGCTACAGGCGCAAGACCGCCAGCAAGCCCTGCTGCAATTGATGGAGACCTTCCGATGAATGCCCCCCTCCCGCACAGCGGCATCAGCCCGATTACCGAAGACAGCTGGCAGGAATTGGCCAGCCATACCGTGGCGCGTATTGCGCTGGGACGGGTGGGCTCCAGCCTGCCCACCCGCGAAACCTTGCGCTTTGCCCTGGCCCATGCCCAGGCACGCGATGCCGTGCACACCCCGCTGGACTTGTCTGCGCTGAGCGCAGCCCTGCAAGACCTGCAATTGCCCAGCCTGCAAGTGCGTAGCGCCGCCGCCAGCCGCGCGGCCTATCTGCAAAGGCCGGACCAGGGTCGCCGCCTGCACCCGGACAGCCGCGCCAACCTGTTGGCTGCCGGGGTGGAGCCCTGTGATGTGCTGTTCGTGATTGGCGATGGACTGTCCGCCCGCGCCGTGGCCAGCCATGCCCTGCCGCTGCTTGCCGCCACCCTGCCGCTATTGCAGCAGCAAGGTTTGCGCGTGGGGCCGGTGGTACTGGCGGCGGAAGCCAGGGTAGCGCTAGCCGATGAGGTGGGCGAATGCCTGCAGGCGGCCATGGTGGTGATGCTGATTGGCGAGCGCCCCGGCCTGAGCTCGCCGGACAGCCTGGGGGTGTATCTCACCAGCGCACCACGGGTCGGCTGCATGGATTCACAGCGCAATTGCATTTCCAATGTGCGCCCGCAAGGCCTGCCCTACCCGCTGGCGGCCTACAAGCTGGCCTGGCTGATCCGCGCCGGTCGCGGCAGTGGCACCGGGGTGGCGCTCAAGGATGGCAGCGCGGCAGAACAAGGCTGGCTGGACCTGCAGAACCGGCTTGTGGCTGCAACCGCACAAGCGGGATGAGTCCATCCTGCCCCCACCAGCGCAGGCCATTTGGCTGGCCGAACATTCCGCTTGGGCGCTGATTTGCGGTAGTATGCACAATGCATCAGCCAGACTGCTGCTGCCAGACCGTAAACCAGCCTGCCCTTGCGCAGCATTGCCACACCCCGGAGCACCATGCGGGCCATCTTCCTCCTCAGCAGCGTTGTTTGCCTCAGCGCTTGCAGCGATCTGCTGCAAAGCGGCAAGGATTTGCTGCAATCCCTGAACAAGCCTGCCAGCGTCGCCCAGCACAATGATCAGGACTGCCTCATCCGCAAATACCTGATCGGCTGGGGTAAAGAATACAAAGAGGGTAATAGCAGCCCCTTTGTCAGCAGCTACGGCATCATGACCGACCAGGGCAAGTTGCATGTGGATGACGGTGCGGTCTTCCGCGACATCATGAGCCGGCAAGGACAGGAAGTGGCGCTGCTGATGTCCAGCGCAGCAGGAGACTGGATCGTCGATCTGCCAAACAACGACAAGCGCATGCGCCTGCGCGCCAGCGTCATGTGTCATCCGGGCTATCCGCAAGCCTTGTCGCCGGGGGAAAACAGGCCGTGAATGCAGCGCGGTGATGGCCAGGCCAGCGCGTGATTAATTGCAGGAAATGCGGTGCCAAGGCATGGATATGCCTCTCACTCTGGCCAGTAACAGCCATTTACCCGCTATTGCATCAGACAAAACCTTGCAGCGCTTGGCTGTTTTCAACAACAGTAGCTATAGTGTGGTTTATTAAGCGCGGCTCTGAGGCGCATAAAAGTTTAAAAACCATGCAATAAACTGCAAGCAGCCTGCCAGTGCTGTGGCCCTGTCCTTTGCGAGCCATCAGCCGCCACTGCGCCAGCAGAAGTGGCACATCCGCCAGAACCGGCGCTTGCGCTGCACCATTCCAAACATCACCTAGGATGCCTTAGTGTCAGACCTTCTTAAAAAAATCGATGCCAGAACAAAACTGGCGGGGACCAACAAGCTGGAAATCCTGCTGTTCTCCCTGGGTCACGACCAGCGTACGGGGAGAAAGGAAATTTTCGGTATCAACGTGTTCAAGGTGCGCGAAGTCATGCGTACCCCTGAAATCACCTCTGCCCCGGAAATGCCATCATCAGTAGAAGGCATGGTCAGCCTGCGCGGCTCGCTGGTGCCGGTGATCGATCTGGCCAAATACGCCGGCATCGTCACCAGCAACAAGCCGGAAATCATGATCGTCACCGAATACAACGGCAAGACGCAGGGCTTTCTGGTCGAGGCGGTGGATACCATCCTGCGCCTGGACTGGTCCGCCATGCGCGTGCCACCGGACATGATCACCAACCGCATGGCCGGCCTGGTGACTGCCGTCACCGAGCTGGAACAGGGCACGCTGGCCATGATGATGGACGTGGAAAAAGTGCTGGCCGAAACCTCGCTGGTGGACGACGCCCATCACTTCATCAATATCGAACCCATCGAAGAAGAACGCATGATCTTCTTCACCGACGACTCCGCCGTCGCCCGCAAGCAGGTACAGCAAACCCTGGATGCCATGCAGGTCAAGTACTCCTTCGCCATTAACGGCATGCGCGCCTGGGAAGAACTGCAAAAAATGGCCATGCAGGCCGAGCTGTCCGGCAAGCGCCTGTGCGAAAGCCTGCACCTGGTGCTGACCGACGTGGAAATGCCGGAAATGGACGGCTATATGCTGACCAAGCTGATCAA
>NZ_QJKC01000003.1 GCF_003202035.1 Aquitalea magnusonii
GGGATGTAGGAGTCCAGAGCAGCAGCCAGACGGAAGATGGACGGTTCGCCCATTTCGGATTGGTCGCCTTCCAGTGCCAGACGGGCGGAACCGATGACTACCGGAGTGTCGTCACCCGGGAAGTCGTAGGAAGACAGCAGATCGCGCACTTCCATTTCAACCAGTTCCAGCAGTTCAGCATCGTCAACCAGGTCAGCCTTGTTCAGGTAAACGATGATGTACGGTACGCCAACCTGACGGGACAGCAGGATGTGTTCGCGAGTTTGCGGCATCGGGCCGTCAGCAGCGGAACATACCAGGATAGCGCCGTCCATCTGGGCAGCACCGGTAATCATGTTCTTAACGTAGTCGGCGTGACCCGGGCAGTCTACGTGAGCGTAGTGACGGGACTCGGTTTCGTATTCTACGTGTGCGGTATTAATGGTAATACCACGAGCCTTTTCTTCCGGCGCACTGTCGATCTGGGAGTAGTCCTTGGCTTCGCCACCGAACTTCTTCGACAGAATGGTGGTGATCGCTGCGGTCAGGGTGGTCTTACCATGGTCAACGTGACCGATGGTGCCGACGTTTACGTGCGGTTTGGTCCGCTCGAACTTTTCCTTAGCCATGGCAAAATTTCCTGATTTGAATAACTACAAACAAATGGGTGGTGCCCATGGGCAGAATTGAACTGCCGACCTCTCCCTTACCAAGGGAGTGCTCTACCCCTGAGCTACATGGGCCCTTTAACAGGCATTAACGCTTGGAGCGGGTGAAGGGAATCGAACCCTCGTCGTAAGCTTGGAAGGCTTCTGCTCTACCATTGAGCTACACCCGCCTGCAACAACTATACGGCTTTCAAACTACACGCCGCCAAGACGTAAAAAATTCTGGTGGGGGGAGAAGGATTCGAACCTTCGAAGGCTGAGCCGCCGGATTTACAGTCCGGACCCGTTGACCGCTGGGGTAACCCCCCCTGAGAGACCCGAATAGTATAGATACCCACTTCTCTCGTCAACACCTGTGCTGCATTTTTTTTCATTATTTTTGCCGGAAAAAGAACAAAGCCCCGCAAACTGCGGGGCTCTGTCTTTTGCATCAAGCACTTAGCCTTGATCAGGCTTTGCCGGAAATGCGCAGGTACTTTGCGTGCAGCTCGTCCTGGGTTTCCGGATGGGCCGGATCCAGCGGGATGCAATCCACCGGACAGACTTGCTGGCACTGCGGCTCATCGTAGTGGCCTACACATTGCGTGCACAGATTGGGATCGATCTGGTAGATCTCCTCACCCTGCGAAATGGCATTATTCGGGCATTCCGGCTCACAGACGTCGCAGTTGATGCATTCGTCGGTAATCATGAGAGACATAGTAATTTCCTCAGGTATTCACAGTATTGATTCTGTCATCCGTGCAGCACGGTCGCAAGTTCGCCCCGTTATATCCTTATACGGCGACCTGCCGACGTATCACAGCGATTCTTCAGTGGCGGGCCGCGCCAATGCGTAATGCACCATGCCGGCCTTGTCCTGTTTGATGATCTGCCAGCCCGGCAAACTATCCGGCCAGTGCCTGGCTTCGAAATACAATACGCCGTCCACGGCCAGCACCGCCTGCAGCATGGGCAATGTCTGCAGCAGCAAGCTGGAGTCATACGGCGGATCAACAAAGATGATGTCGAATTGTTCGCGACAGCTTTTCAGGTAGTGCAGTGCATCCATCGGAACGACTTCGATGGCATGTGCTGCCAGCAACTGCCGGTTGGCCTTGAGTGACTCGGCCACCTTGCGTGATTTTTCCACCATCACCACGCGAGCAGCTTCGCGCGATGCAGCTTCAAACCCCAGCGCACCGCTGCCGGCAAACAGGTCGAGACAGCGTTTGCCATAAAGCTCCTGCCCCAACCAGTTGAACACGGTCTCGCGCACCCGATCCGGCGTCGGGCGCAAACCTTCCGCATCCGGGAAGGGCAGCAAGCGACGACGATACTGGCCGCCGATGATTCGGACTTTGTTTCGCTGTTGATTCATGACACGTGGGCTAAAAACTCAAGGGCGAGAGTTTACCCTTTTCCCGTCCTCCATGCTGCATCTGACGCAGATTGGGGGCAAAGGTGTCGCACCTGCCGTCACAATGTGCGCTGGCGGACAGACGCTGGCAATTGGCAATCGCTCATCAGGGAGCTCATATAAAGTGGGGTATTCGCAATACTGGGTCAGCCCCACCCTGGCCCGGCAATTCCACGGCTCCGCCCTTGAACATGCCTGACTCCGCCAGACCATTCCCTATATATAGGTCGCGAATGGCCGCACCTCGCCCACACCCTCCGGCCAAATCTCCCGCCTCCACTCAGCTGTTCCAGCATGGCTGGCCATGGCCAATCGGCCTGGCCACGGCTTTCATCACCATCGTTTCTGCCCAGTTGCTGATTTAAGGATACAATTTAGCCATTTATCGCCTATCGTTGACTACGCAGACGCATGTTCAGTTTCTTCAAGAAAAAGCCAAAGCCGGTTGAAACCCCGGCTGTAGAACCCCAAGCCAGCCAGCCGGCAAACCGCCCGGCCGCCGCTCCCGCCACCCCGCAAGCGACGCCGCCTGCCACCGTCGACATCGTCGCAGACACCACGGCGCAGCCAGTAAGCCCGACGCCGCCCGCCAGCGCGCCGGCCGTGGAACAGCCCGCCCGCAAGCAAAGCTGGACCGAGCGCCTGAAGGCCGGCCTGTCCAAAACCCGCGACAAACTGGGCAAGTCGCTGGCCGGCCTGTTTGGTGGCGGCAAGATTGACGAGGACTTGTACGAAGAGCTGGAAACCGTACTGCTGACTGCCGACATGGGCATGGATGCCACGGTCCACCTGCTGCAAGACGTGCGCGAACGGGTCAGCCTGAAGGGCCTGAAAGATGGCAGTGAGCTGAAGGGCGCCCTCAAGGATTCGCTCAATGAACTGATCCATCCCCTGGAAAAGCCGCTGGATGTCAGCGGCAAAAAGCCCTTTGTGATCATGATGGCCGGGGTGAATGGCGCCGGTAAGACCACCTCCATCGGCAAGCTGGCCAAGTATTACCAGCAGCAAGGCAAGAGTGTGCTGCTGGCAGCTGGCGATACCTTCCGCGCCGCGGCGCGCGAACAGCTGATGGCCTGGGGCGAGCGCAACAACGTCACCGTGATTGCCCAGCAAGGTGGCGATGCCGCCGCCGTGTGCTTTGATGCCATCCAGGCCGCCACTGCCCGTGGCATCGACATCGTCCTGGCGGATACCGCGGGTCGCCTGCCGACCCAGCTGCACCTGATGGAAGAAATCAAGAAGGTCAAGCGCGTCATCCAGAAGGCGCTGCCGGATGCCCCGCATGAAATCATCCTGGTGCTGGACGCCAATATCGGCCAGAACGCCATCAGCCAGGTCAAGGTATTTGACGATGCCCTGGGCCTGACCGGGCTGATCCTGACCAAGCTGGATGGCACGGCCAAGGGTGGCGTGATTGCCGCCATTGCCAAGCAGCGGCCGATTCCGCTACGGTTTGTCGGTGTGGGCGAAAGCATCGACGATCTGCGCCCGTTCAACAGCAAGGATTATGTCGACGCCCTGTTCGACTGATCGACCTACTTCATAGAGCCCCGCGCCGGCAACTGCCTGCCGGCGGCAGCTCACCCGGCAGGCCCTGGCAGATGCGCCGGCCTGCAGCTCAGGATCAAGGGGAATGCAGCGCATGATTCAGTTCGACCAGGTCACCAAGCGTTATCCCGGTGGCAACGAAGCCCTGAAGAATCTTTCCTTTACCATCGACACCGGTGAAATGGCCTTTCTGGCCGGACACTCCGGTGCCGGCAAATCCACCCTGCTCAAGCTCGTCGCCGGCATTGAACGCGCCAGCAGCGGCAGCGTGATTGTCAGCGGCCAGAATCTGTCCAAGCTGCGCAGCAGTCAGATTCCTTATGTACGCCAGCATATCGGCATGGTGTTTCAAGACCACAAGCTGCTGTTCGACCGCTCGGTATTCGACAACGTCATGCTGCCGCTGGACATCATCGGCTTTGATCGTCGCGATGCCGCACGGCGGGTGCGTGCCGCGCTGGACAAGGTCGGCCTGCTGGCCAAGGAAAAATCCATGCCGATCCGCCTGTCTGGCGGTGAACAGCAACGCCTGTGCATTGCCCGTGCCGTGGTACACCGCCCCAGCCTGTTGCTGGCCGATGAACCCTCAGCCAACCTCGACCGCGCCTACGCGCTGGACATCATGGAGCTGTTCAAATCCTTCCATCAGGTAGGCGTGACCGTGGTGATTTCCGCCCATGACGAAACCCTGATGGAAGACTACGGCCGCCGCATCATCCGGTTGAAGGAAGGACAGTTCGCCGCATGAAACATTTTCTCTACCTGAACTGGCAAAGCGCTCGCCAGGCGCTGGTCAAGATCCTGCGCCAACCCTTTGGCAGCCTGCTGACCCTGCTGATGCTGTCCATCGCACTGGCCCTGCCCTTGTCGCTTTACCTGACCGTGAGCAGCATCCAGGAATGGGCGGGCCGGCTCACCGCCACGCCACAGATCACCCTGTTCATGGAGCAATCGGCCGAAGAAGCCGACCTTGCCGCCGTCTCCAGCACGCTGACCAAGCATCCGCGCATCCAGAGTTACAGCTTTGTCGGCAAAAAGCAGGCACTGTCCGACCTGGAAAAGCGCAACGGCTTGCCGGGACTGAGTGACGGCCTGACCGACAATCCGCTGCCGGACGCCTTCGTCGTTACGCCCAAGACGCTGGAACCGCACGAGCTGGAAATGCTGCAAAAAGAATTGTCCGGCCTGCCCATGGTGGAAACCGCGCAATTCGATGCCCGCTGGGCCAAACGCCTGTATGGCATGGTGGAAATGGGCAGACAGCTGACCTGGTTTCTTGGCGCTGCGCTGGGCATCGCCCTGGTACTGGTCACCCACAATGCGGTGCGCATGCAGATTCTGGCGCGTCGTGATGAAATCGAAGTGGCCAAGCTGATTGGCGCACCGGACAGCTTTATCCGCCGTCCTTTCATGTACCACGCCATGTGGCAGGGCCTGCTGGCCGGCCTGGCAGCCTGGGGGCTGACCAGCTGGCTGGTGATGACGGCGAACCCGGCCATTCACGAGTTTGCCCAGCTTTATAACGAAGCCGTACAACTGCGTGGCCTCAGCCCTGTCGAGTTGCTGGTCGTACTGGCCATTTCCTCCCTGCTGGCGATGCTGGGTGCGCGACTGGCCTCCGATCATCATCTGCGACAGATTCAACCTCGTTAACAATCATTCTCTTTCACATTTGGCTGAATGTCGCTTATGGTGACATTCAGCCGATGTCGACCAGCAGGCTATTCCGGCAATTTCCACTGAAAAAACTATCAGTCTGATAGGAAAAATCATTGACGTTGGAACCTTTGCTTGCTAGCACTCTCAATATACGAGTGCTAACATAGCACTACCCAAGGAGGTAGTTACACTGATGACCACAACATTTGCCTTGCCCGTTCCGTCGTCCAGCGGCAGCCTGGAGCAATACATCCAGGCGGTGAACAGTGTTCCCATGCTGACCCCCGAACAGGAAACCGAGCTGGCCACCCGCTTCCAGCAAGACAATGATCTGGAAGCCGCTCGCCAGATGGTGCTGTCACACCTGCGTGTTGTCGTATCGATTTCACGCGGCTATGCCGGCTACGGCCTGCAACAGGCCGACCTGATCCAGGAAGGCAATATCGGCCTGATGAAAGCGGTCAAACGCTTCGAACCGGGCCGTGGCGTACGGCTGTTCTCCTTTGCCGTGCACTGGATCAAGGCTGAAATTCACGAATTCATCCTGCGCAACTGGCGTCTGGTGCGTATTGCCACCACCAAGCCGCAGCGCAAGCTGTTTTTCAATCTGCGCAGCATGAAAAGCAGTTTTTCGGCACTAAGCGAAAATGAAGCCCGGCAGATCGCCGAAGACCTCGGCGTCAAGCCGGAAGAAGTGCGCGAAATGGAAACGCGCATGAGCGGGCAGGATATCGCGCTGATTGCCGACGATGGCGACGATGAAGGATTCGCCCCCATCGACTGGCTGGCCGATGCCCATCACGAACCGACCCATGCCCTGGAACGCAAAGCCTTCGATCATCTGCAAACCGAAGGCATCGAATACGCACTGGCGTCGCTGGATGCCCGCAGCCGTCGCATTGTCGAAGCACGCTGGCTGGCTGACGATGGTGGAGCAACCCTGCACGAACTCGCCGCCGAGTTTGGCGTTTCCGCCGAGCGCATCCGCCAGATCGAAGCCAAGGCATTGAGCAAGATGAAGACTGCGCTGAGCGAAGGTGTGGTCATCGACAATTGATAAGCCGTTGCTGCAATGAAAAAGCCCGCGCCATCCAGCGCGGGCTTTGCTATTCAAGCTTAACCATTAGGGTTTAATCCCCTTCACCACCACGATATTTGACTGGCAGGCGGTCAAATACCTGCTGTGCAATCTTGCGCAGCGGCTGCCATGCCGGGACGTCTTCATCGATACCATCCAGGTAATCCTTGGCATAAGTCGGGAAGGAAGCCAGCGCCGTCCGCACCGTCTCCTGCGCCTCAGCCTCACGCCCGGCCAGCGCCAGCATTTGTGCCTTTTTCATCATCACATCGGGATAGGGGCGGAAAGCTGTCAGGCGTTCCTCCCATTGCAGCTTGCGCGCCAGATTGTCCTTGTCGGCCACCAGATAATCATCCAGTGTGCTTAGGGCATGGTAGGCAAACAGCGGCTGCTGCTCCATGATCTCGGCCAGCCGCAACTGCCGCTTGGCATCGCGCGCCGGATTATTCGTCTGGGTATACAGCCCCACCAGCTCGTTATAGGTGGACCAGGTCACCACCGACATATAGCCGATGAACAACATGCCCAGTATCCAGCCCGCCCGCAGCAGCCAGCCGGCACGACCGGTACGCGCAGGCGACATCGAGGCAAACACCACCAGCATTGCCAGGAAATACAGATACCACAGTGGATACTCCAGCATGGAGTGAATCAGCGTGACCGCCATGCAGCCAAGGGCCAGCATGCCTTCGGCCTCCGCCTGCTCGCTGAAGAAAGGCCAGATCACCCAGGCAAAGCCACCCAGCACCAGCAAGGTAATCGGCAAGCCCATTTCCACCAGCAATTGCAGAATCAGATTATGGCAATTGGTAAACAAGCCGCTGTTGAAGCCGGCTGACGCAAATTGCGGCAGGGGCTGCAAGCGCACACTTTCTGCGGCATATTGCGACCAGCCCACCCCCCACAGCGGGTGAGCCTTGAAACTCATCCAGGCCTTGCCCATTTCAGCCAGCCGGCGCGAGCCCATATCATCGCCATTGGCCGCCAGCCGCTCCACCCCAGAAGCATTGTTCACCGCAGCATGCGTCAGCACAGACAGCAGATGGTTCACCAGCGGCAAGGCAAACTGCGCCGCAAACACCACCACACAAGACAGCAGCATTGCCCACATCAGCCGGCGCGATACCGCCGACTGCATCCGCCAGTGCCACAGCCCGCCCAGCAAGGTCAAGGCCAGCAGATACAGCAAGGTGGTACGTGACGCGGCATAAGCCAGCATCAGCCCCAGCCACAGCACCAGCAGTGCCAACCAGCCACGCGCCATGCGCTCCACTGCAAACAGATACACCCCGCTCACCACCGACCACATCAGGTAATGGGCATACTGGTTGCGCTGGCCGATATGGCCAAAGATATTGGTCGTCGGGTGAGCGCTGTCGTAAAACAGTCCCAGGCTATTGGCCAAGCCGGTCAGTTGCGCCAGGCCGATAAGCGACTGCACCAGCCCGCCGACAATGATGGCGCGCGCCAGCCACACCGCAAATTCGCGACTGCCAAATGTCTGCTGCAAGCTATAGGACAAGCCCGCCAGCAAGGCCATCGTCAGCCAGGCCAGCGCCGTGGCATAGCTCATGCCGGGGAATAGCGCATGCACCAGCTGCGGCTGCACGGCCCACACAAGGGCCAACGACAGACACCACCAGCTGGCACGTGGCACCCGCTCGAACAGCATGCCGCTGGGCAACAGATAGACAGCCGCGGCCAGCATCAACCACACCACATTCATTTCGCCAAACCACTGCGGCAATGGCACGAAATGGATACGTGAGGCAAAAGGCATGATGGCGATCAGGCAAAACGCCAGCAAGGCCAGACGGCGGGAAAAGGTTGGAAAAGACATGATGGAGTCTAAGGCTGAAAGCAAAGCATGGAGGATACCGCATGTAGGGCAGCGACGACACCGCCGGCCAGCAGACTGGCGGTGTCGTCAAGCACCTAGAACAAGGGCTTGCGGGTGACGGGGGAGGCGACGGTCATGACGGCGGCAATACGCGCATCCTCATATTGGCTACCTTTTGCCGCATAGGCATGAGCCGCAGTAAGGGCAATTCGCTGCAGGCTCTTTAAGTCCAACTCCTTCATTGCCGTCAGATAAACACTGTAATTTGCGGCAAAATCCGGATAGTTGGCAATGGCCATTTTCAAAGTATGCTCAGCAGCAACCTCATTTTTATTTAATGCATACAAAATGGATAACTTTAACAACACATCAGGATAAGGACGAAAGCTTGCCAATCTTTCAAAATGCTTTAGCTTTAGATCGATATCAGATCTTGATGGCACAAGATAACTGGTCAATACAAAATCCGCATCAGCAGCCCACAATGGATTTTTTTCTATTTCAAACAGTCTATTTAACCGCTGCAAGTTATCCGCAGCACCAACGGCTGGGGTACGAAATGCAACCAAGACACGGAAATTTTCCACACCATTGATGGTATAAAGCAAGGCCAGCACTGATGCGACAAGCCCGACAATACGTAAAAAATCAGTTCTGACCTTCAACTGCACTGGCTTTAATGGCGCCATCAGCAGAACAATCAAAAACATGACAAGAAATGGCAAATACCACAAAGGGTATTCAAACATGCTATGAGCAAGCACAAGCAAACCAATACTCACCAGCAGCATATTATCTTTCGTCTGCTGACCCCGCTGCAGATATCCACAGAACACGATAATGACTGGTACCAAAAAAAGTAGGCATCCAACCAGCCCTGTTTCCGCTAACAGCTGCAATACCAGATTATGGCAATGTGTGAAGAGCCAGCTTTCCGGAACCTTGGGCAAACCTGCACTCAACTCCATTTCAACAGATTGGGCTCCAAATCGCCCCCAGCCAATACCGAAGAATGGGTGCTGAAGAAAAATATCGATTGCTTTAGTCCACTCAACCCAGCGCCTAGCACCAAACCCGGCAGAAAAAAACCGCTCTGTACCACTGACGGTGTGGACTGGCAGCCCGGCCAAGGCCAACAATCCAGTAATCTGGTGACTCATCAGCTGTGTCAGAATCATGATAACAACGGCCACAGCCATGGCACCGGACATTTTAGCAATATCATCAGACTCTCTTCTGACGTACCAGTAAAAGGCAACTAAAGCAAAAATAATGGCATAGGCCCAAACCAATCGAGCACCCGAACAAGCCGCGAGCCAGGACAGGAACAGTACTGCAATAAAAAACAGGTATCCCCTTAATCGCCCCATCGCATACAAATAGCTTGCCGACACAATACCCCAACACAAAAACTGGGCATATTGATTTCTCTGACCAATATTACCCATTATATTCGAATCAATTCCATTCTGATCAAAAATAATATAGCCAGAAAAAAAAGGAGCCAACCTAAAAATCTGCGACAAACCCAACAAGGCTTGCAATAAGCAAGCAAGGAAAATCACTGACGAAACAACTATCAGCAACTCTGTCTTTTTATCATTAAAATATGACGAAAAGAGCAAGGACCACACACCAAGAAACAACACAAGTACAATAAAAACCGTAGCACTATCCAGATGCTTATTACTGAGCAACAGGTAAAAACCCACAGCAAAAGCAAACAGGAAAACCCAGGAAGAGCTAACTACCGAGCGCCCTTTCATGGGTAACATCAGAGGAAGGGAGCAGGCCAACAGAAACAAGGCCGAGGCATCCGAAACCCAGTCTGTCAGTGGCGCATAGCGAAACCAGCTAAAAAATGGCAGCGTCACAGACAAGCTGATCAGCAATGCCAGGCCAAATTGTCGTAGCTCGACAGGGTTCAGATGAAGGTTTTTATTCATGGGCCGTAAAATAAAAAAAGGGGCGCCATATGCGCCCCTTATCATTCAAACATTAACCGCGGCAGTTTGCCGGCAGATACTTCGTCGGAATAGCATTAGAATTAACACCGGTACCATCACCGGTACGGCAAGACCAGTTTACCGCACCAGAAGCAAGGAGCGGAACCAGAGAGAAGTAGTTACCATTGATATCAGAATTGATATTCTGCATCTTGATGGAAATAACACCACCAGTAGAGAGGACCGTCGAAGCCACATAAGTAGAGCTAGCAGAGGAAATACCTGCAGAAGCCATGGTGCTCGGCAGCTGCCCTTGGCTGATGGCATATTCAGAAACCGAAGCTTTTGCCGCCGCAGCGGCGTTCAAACCTTCCGTCACCTTGGCACGGGCGGTGTAATCCTGATAGGCCGGAATGGCAATGGCGGCCAAAATACCAATAATCGCCACCACGATCATCAGTTCGATCAGGGTAAAACCTTGTTGAACTTTATTGTTCATAATTCGACTCTCCTAGAAAATCAACGACATGTTGAAGGTAAGTATTTCTCATAACCAGCAGTACTAGAACAAGCCCAAACAATGCTGCCTTGACTACTCGCTGCAGGGGTCAGTGTCAGCACCAAACCCGACGCTACCGCACTAGCAAATGAAACATTCACTATACTGACACCACTGCTGATTGAAATCTGCACATCACTAACATAATTGCCGGGCAAGCTGGTAGGCAACCCAGCGCTGGCATTATTTGCCGGCCACCCACCCATCGAAGTGTAATACTCGCTGACCGATGTTTTAGCATGGTCCGCAAAGCTAAGCCCTTCAGCCACCTTGGCCCGTAACGTGTAATCCTGATAAGCCGGTATCGCAATTGCCGCCAGAATACCGATGATGGCAACAACAATCATCAACTCAATCAGGGTAAAACCATTATTGCCCCGCATGACCCTCTCCGTGGTATGCACTGTCCATACCTTGCAGAAAGCGTGCCAAGCAGCTTCATCCTGAGAATTCGGCCCATTAGCGCAGCACATGGCCTGCTGTATGCGGCAGGATGTGACGTTTTTTGTCAGTTCGGGTCGCGCTGCCAGCCTGTGATAGCATCCAGTCCATTCCCCATTCAGGAGTTTGTCGTGAGCAATCAGGACTGGCTGCAGCGCAGCCGCCAGCATGTGTGGCATCCATGTACCCAAATGAAACGCCATGAAACCTTGCCCATCGTTCCCATTGCCCGTGCCGAAGGGGTGTGGCTGGAGGATTTCGAAGGCAGGCGCTATCTGGATGCCGTCAGTTCCTGGTGGGTCAATCTGTTCGGCCATGGTAACCCTAGGATCAAGCAGGCGATCAAGGATCAACTGGATCAGGTGGAGCATGTCATTCTGGCCGGCTTTACCCACCGGCCGGTCATTGAACTGTCCGAGCGGCTATGCGCACTGAGCGGGCTGGATCATGCGTTTTATGCTTCGGATGGTGCCAGCGCCACCGAAATCGCGCTGAAAATGAGCTTCCACTACTGGAAGAATGTCGGCCGGCCGGAGAAGTGCCGCTTTATCAGCCTGGACAACAGCTATCACGGCGAAACGGCCGGTGCGCTGGCGGTAACCGATGTACCGCTGTTTTCCGCCACCTATGCCCCGCTGCTGAAACCGGGAGTGCGGGTTCCCAGCCCGGATGTGCGCCAGGCCCGCCCGGGGCAAAGTGCAGCCGATGTGGCAAGACAGGCCTTGCGCTCGCTGGAGAATGTGCTGGCCAAGAAAGCGGGTGAAATGGCCGCCATCATCGTCGAGCCGCTGGTGCAGGGTGCAGCCGGCATGGCCATGTACGATCCGGTTTATCTCACGGAGCTGCGCCGGCTGTGTGATCAGTATCAGATACACCTGATTGCCGATGAAATCGCCGTCGGATTTGGTCGCACCGGCACCCTGTTTGCCTGCGAGCAGGCCGGCATCACGCCCGACTTTCTATGCCTCTCCAAAGGCATTACCGGCGGCTTCCTGCCCCTGTCCTGCGTGCTGACCAGCGCGGCGATCTATCAGGCCTTCTATCACGATGAGGTCACGCGCGGTTTTCTGCACTCGCACAGCTACACCGGCAATGCACTGGCCTGCAGTGCGGCACTGGCGGTACTGGATATCTTTGCCGATGAGGACATCATTGCCCGCAACCGTGAACTGGCGGCGACCTTCAGCGCCATTCTGGCACCACTGGCAGAGCGGGCGGATGTCAGGCATTTCCGGCATACCGGCATGATCTGGGCCTTTGATGTCGACAGCCCGCGCGCGGACTTTGCACAAGCCTTTTTCTCAGCCATGCTTAAGCATGGTTGCCTGGTAAGGCCAATCGGCAAAACCGTGTACTTCATGCCGCCTTATATCCTGCAGCCAGAGGAGATGACCCAGCTGTTCCAGGCCACCACGCAGGTACTGGATGAGTTAAGTCAACAAAACGATGTTTTGACCGGGCCCGTGACTGCCTTGCCCTGAGGGCGACCTTGCCTTGGCCGGCTTGATTCAAATAGCATGGCGGATGAATACATGGCGGGGGGATAGCGCTTGGCTACTACCCCGCCTTTTCCTCCCTGCGCTACTCCGCCTTGCCATTAGGACGCACGATGCAGCTTGCCTTGCCCGCCCTGGATAGGGACCCGCGATTGGTCGACACCAACCCCGACAGCGTAGCCAGCTGGGTAGAGCGCTTGCCATACAGCGACCTGCAAGAATGCGGTCGCCTCCTGCTCGAGGCCCTGCGTGGCCTGAGCCGTACGCCAATGGAAGTGGGCAATCGGCACAAGCTGCTATTGCACTACCTCAAAGGGCTGGATCGCTACTATCCGGCGCTGGAAAGCGAGATTGTGCAGACCGACCTCACCTCGGTCGTGCGGACCCGCCAGCTGGCCATGCTGGGGGCGGCGCTGTTCGAGTCCATCTTTGTCGCTTTCAAGCTCACCCTGAGCGAGCGTCTGGCCAAGCGTGGTCTGCTGGAGCGTGAACATCAGCGCATCGAACTGCTGCTGTATACCATGATGGCGGCGCGGCAGCTGCTGAACATTTGTTGCCAGAGCTACAGCCCGCCCCCCGCACACTTCTGGCAAGACTGCCACCAGCTGTACAGCTTTGCCCTGGCGCGCGGCTGGCAGGAAAAGCAGCTGGAAAAGGACGACTCACTGGAGCTGATCTACCGGCAAATCCTGCTGCTGGGGCTGACCTCCACCAACCGGCTGTCGATGCCGGAACTGCTGGTGACCAAGCAACTGATCATGGATTTGTCGCGCCAGACCGTCCTGCTGCCGGTGGAAGCCCTCAAGGGAACGGTGCATGGCTATCTGGTGGATTCCAGCCGCGATGAGCCGCCGCGCTTCCTGCGTGTGCAGAGCGAAACACTGGAAGCCGCCTGCTATCTGCTCGACCTTTCCCAGGCCATCACGGTACTGACGCATAGCGTGGAGCAGCTGACCCGGCTGCAGAACACCAGCCACAGCCCCAGCCAGGTTTACGATGAGCTGGCCCTGCTGCAATCACTGGCTGCCGAATGGCAACAGCCACGGCGGCGGCGTCATCCGCGCCTGCCCATGCAGGAAGTCATCGAGCTGATCTCCACTATTCCCGCCATCTGGTACCGCTGCAATGGCATGAGCTGGGTACAGGCCGGCAACGAACAGGCCGCGCCCCCGGCCAGTACCCGCGCACCGCCCGCCCCCAGCCTGTTTGTGGTGGTGAATCAGAGCGCCACCGGCTTTTTGCTGCGCGGCCAGCCACGCGGCCAGACACTGCGCGCCGGCGAGGCCATTCTGCTGACCCGGCCAGGCAAACCGGATACCGCCCAGCTGTGCATGATCTGCTGGGTATCGCTGCTGCCGGATGGCATTGACGTGGAGTGTGGCGTCGAGGTCATTGGCAAGCAGCCGGCAGCCGTGATGCTCATCCCCAGCATCACCCATCCCGCCGATACGCCACAGTTCGCGCTGCGCCTGCCAGCCATCGCCAGCCTGCACCGTCCGCCGCTGCTGCTCACCCAGGGGCGTCTGTTCAGCCGGCTGCGCGAATTCCGCCTGTGGGACGAGGCTGGAGAAAGCCTGATCCGCAGCTCGCGCCTGGACAGGCAGTCACCCCATTTCCAGCTGATGGAATTCCGCGCCAGCGAGTACTTCTGAGCCATGCCACGGCAGTTTGCGGTACACTGGGCGGCTCGATATTCATAGCCAGACAGAGGATTTTGTATGCGTTCGGTGATTCATGCCGCCAGCCGTATCGTGGTCAAGGTGGGCTCCAGCCTGGTAACCAATGACGGCAAGGGGCTGGACCTGTCGGCGCTGGCGCGCTGGGCTGCGGAAATCGCCGAACTCAAGCGTCGTGGCAAGCAGGTGGTCCTGGTATCCAGCGGGGCCATCGCCGAAGGATGCCAGCGGCTGGGCTGGTCGGTACGCCCCAAGGGGGTGCACGAACTGCAGGCCGCCGCGGCCGTGGGCCAGATGGGCTTGTGCCAGGCTTATGAAACGGCTTTTCGCGAATTCGGCCTGAAAACCGCACAAATCCTGCTGACCCACGAAGACCTGGCCGATCGCACGCGTTACCTGAATGCCCGCTCCACCCTCACCACCCTGCTCAACCTCAATGTCGTGCCCATCATCAATGAGAACGACACCGTGGTCACCGATGAAATCCGCTTTGGCGACAACGACACTCTGGGCGCGCTGGTCACCAACCTGATCGAAGCCGACGCGCTGATCATCCTGACAGACCAGCAAGGCCTGTATAGTGCCGATCCGCGCAAGCATCCGGATGCCATCTTCGTGCACGAGGCGGAAGCCGGCGACCCCAAGCTGGAAGACATGGCCGGTGGTGCCGGCTCCAGCGTGGGCACTGGCGGCATGATCACCAAGATTCTGGCAGCCAAGCGTTCGGCGCGCAGCGGTGCCGCCACGGTGATTGCCTGTGGCCGCGAGCATGATGTGCTGTCGCGACTGGCGGATGGTGAAGGCATTGGCACCCAGCTGCTGGCGCCCACCAACCGCATGGCCGCACGCAAGCAGTGGCTGGCCGATCACCTCAAGCTCACCGGCCGCATCGTGCTGGACAACGGCGCCGCCCTGGCCGTGCGCGAACGCGGCACCAGCCTGCTGCCGGTTGGCGTCACCGCCATCGAAGGCGATTTCCTGCGCGGCGAGGCCGTGGCCTGTGTCGATCAGCAAGGGCGGGAAGTGGCGCGTGGTCTGGTCAACTACAGCTCGGACGAAGCCCGCCTGATCATGAAGAAAACCACCCGCGAAATCGAAGCCACACTGGGCTATATGGTGGAGCCGGAATTGATCCACCGTGACAATATGGTCACGCTGTAACTGTGCGGTGAAATGAAACAAGCCAGCATAAGCTGGCTTGTTTCATTTGCACGACTCACTCGCCACCCTCATCCGGCTCACCCTGCCTGGCGCGGCGCAACTCCAGCGAACGGGCAATCACATACGCCATCATCGAGCACAGGAAAAACAGCAGCATCACCAGCGCAATCGAGCGCAAGGTTTCGGTCAGCGCATTCCACAGCTCCAGCAGCCAGCGCGCACCGGTAATTTCCAGCTGGGTACTCCCCTTGCCGGCCGAGGGCGGCAGGTACTGTTCCAGATTCCACGGCCGCACGCCGCCGGAAATTCCGGCCACCAGAATGGCAAAGCTGATATAGCGGCGCCAGGCATCCGCCAGATCCTGCCCCAGCGTGCGCTGCAGAATCTTGTAGACCGCCGGATCAAAAAAACGCACCACCGCCAGCGAAGCGGCCAGCGCCACTGCAACAATGGCGACAAACAGTGCATAAAACATGATGTTCCCTTTCTGGAAAACAAAGTTGGACCGGGATGGCCGGATCAGGCCGCCTGGTGTGCGAGCAAACGGGCAAACCGTTGCAGCAGCCCCGCTGCATGCGGGGTAGGCCGCAATGACTGATGCAAGACCTCTGCGCTTTTGCCGGCGGCCTGCAAGGCCGGGGCGAGATGGTGCAGATAAGCCGCCATGGCGGCCGTATCAAACTCGGGATGGAACTGCACGCCCCAGGCCGAACCGATGCGGAAGGCATGGTTGGCTTCGAAATCATTGGCGGCCAGCCGCACCGCACCGGGCGGCAAGGCCGTCACCGACTGCCAGTGAATCACCGCCGCGGGGAAGGCCGCCGGCAGCCCGGCCAGCAGCGGATCCTGCCCGGCCTCGGGCAATAGCCGGATATCCACCACGCCGGCTTCCGGCCCCTGCGGGTGATAGCCAACCTGGCCGCCCAGCGCATCGGCCAGCAGCTGGTGACCATAGCAAATGCCCAGCAGCGGCACATTGCCCGCTACCGCCTCACGCAGCCAGGCCGCCGTGCTGACACTCCATTCTTCATAGTCACTGACCATGGCCGGCGAGCCGGTCAGCACCGCACCGGCGCAGTCGGCCACCGCCGGCAAGGCTTCGCCACGCTGGACATCAACCACCCGCCACTCGCCGGGGGCAGCGCCCAGTTCGCGTTCAATCCAGTTTTCGAAATCGCCCAGTTGTGCTGCCAGTGCCGGATAGGTACGGCCGGTCTTGATGATGATTTTCTGCATGGGACTAGTCTTTGAGCGGCAGGCCGAAATGGGTGTAGGCCAGTGCCGTGGCCATCCGCCCGCGCGGTGTGCGCTGCAGATAGCCTTGTTGAATCAGGAAGGGTTCGATCACGTCTTCGATGGTGTCGGTGGATTCGCCAATGGCGGCACCGACATTGTCCAGCCCCACCGGGCCGCCGCCAAATTTTTCCAGAATGGCCGCCAGCAGCTTGCGGTCCATCACGTCCAGTCCGGCCGGGTCCACGTCCAGCATGGCCAGCGCCGCATCCGCCACCTGGGCGGTGACGATGCCATCGGATTTCACTTCAGCATAATCGCGCACCCGCCGCAGCAGGCGGTTGGCGATACGCGGCGTGCCGCGCGAGCGCCGGGCCACTTCAAAAGCGCCATCGTCGGCCAGGGTGACATTAAGCAGACCGGCCGAGCGGCTGACGATTTTCGTCAGCTCCTCGGCGGTGTAAAACTCCAGCCGCGCCACGATGCCGAAACGGTCGCGCAGCGGATTGGTCAGCATGCCGGCACGGGTGGTCGCCCCGATCAGGGTAAAGGGCGGCAGGTCGAGCTTGACCGAGCGTGCGGCTGGTCCTTCGCCGATCATGATGTCGATCTGGTAGTCCTCCAGCGCCGGGTAGAGGATTTCCTCCACCACCGGACTCAAGCGGTGGATTTCATCAATGAACAGCACATCATGCGGCTCCAGATTGGTCAGCAGCGCCGCCAGATCGCCGGCACGCTCCAGTACGGGGCCGGAAGTCTGGCGCAGGTTGACACCCATTTCACGCGCCACGATGTGGGCCAGCGTGGTCTTGCCCAGTCCGGGCGGGCCAAACAGCAACACATGATCCAGCGCCTCGCCACGGCGCTTGGCCGCTTCGATAAAGATTTCCAGCTGTTCACGCGCTTTTTTCTGGCCGACGTATTCATCCAGCAGCTTGGGCCGCAGGGCACGTTCCAGTGCTTCTTCCTGGGTGGACAGGCTTTGCTGGGTGACGATGCGGCGCTCCGCTGCGCCGCCGATCAGGTTGTCGGTTTCAATCATGTGCCGTTGCCGTAAAGCCGAATGGTGCGATCCCGCCATCTTACCACTGCGCTATACTGGCCGCTGGCCGACGCACATTGCGCGGCCTTGCTACGTCTTCAGGGCGGGGTGCAACTCCCCACCGGCGGTATGGCCTGCACACTGGCAGGCCGAGCCCGCGAGCGCCTTTTTCCGATGAAAGAGGGTCAGCAGATCTGGTGCGATGCCAGAGCCGACGGTGATAGTCCGGATGAAAGAAGATGACAGCAGCTGCAGTCTGGCCAGCCCGGACTGCTGTCGACCTGTCCGGCGGTGCTGCGGGCGGTGCGGTCCATCCTGGATGATGGCCGGCCCCCGCATGGCTCGCCACGCTGGCACCACCGCCGTGGTGCTGGCGGCTTTTCATGCCCTGAAACGTGTTTCTCAGACCTGATCGAGGACCGTTTCATGCCTTACACCCAGCCTACCCAACTTTCTTCCCTGCCCCCGCGGCTGGCCGCCGCGTTGACCGCCTTGCGTCAAGGCCGGCCAGTGATTGTCAGCGATGATGACGACCGCGAAAACGAGGCCGACCTGATCCTGGCGGCCGACCGCTTGAGCCTGCCGGAAATGGCACGACTGATTCGCGATGGCAGCGGCATTGTCTGCCTGTGCCTGACTCCGGCTCATGCGGCAAGGCTGCAACTGCCGCCGATGGTGCCGGACAACCGCAGCCGCCATGGCACGGCCTTCACCGTCAGCATCGAAGCGGTGCATGGCGTGAGCACCGGGGTATCCGCTGCCGACCGCGTCACCACCATTCGCGCCGCCATCGCTCCACTCGCCAAACCACAAGATCTGGCCCGCCCCGGCCATGTCTTTCCCTTGATCGCCCGCCCCGGTGGCGTGCTGGAGCGGCGCGGCCATACCGAAGCGGCCGTGGAGCTGGCCACGCTGGCGGGCTATAGCCCGGCAGGGGTGTTGTGCGAGCTGATGAACCCGGATGGCAGCATGATGCGCGGTGCACAGCTGCAGGCCTATGCTGCCTTGCACCAGCTGCCCATGCTGACGGTGGCGGAACTGGCACAGTGGCGACAGCAGCAAGCCGAAGCCGTCTGCGCCTGACGCCTGCTTTGCCGGCCGTGGCGTGACAGCAACAAGGCCAGCGGCATGCCGCTGGCCTTGTTCATTGCCGCTTGCCCAGAGATGGCAGCAGCCACTAGCCCTTCATCAGGTTCTTCAGCGCCAGCCGCACCCCGTCACTCACCGTCACCTCCGCCGGCAAGCCCTTGGTGGCGGCAGCGGCTTCCTTGTCGTTGTAACCCAGTGCCAGCAGCGCATTGACGATATCGCTCTTGTCGTCCGGCGTGGCGGCAAAGGGCAGGCCGCCCGGCACCGCCAGATTGCTGCCGGTGGCCAGCTTGCCGCGCAGCTCCAGCACCAGCCGTTCGGCGGTTTTCTTGCCGATGCCCGGCACCGAGGACAGGCGCTTGAGGTCTTCACTGGCAATCGCCACCGCCAGCTCATCGGCGGTCATGCCGGAGAGCACCGCCAGGGCGATCTTGGCACCGATGCCACTGACCTTGATCAGCTGGCGGAAGGTTTCGCGCTCCTCCTTGCTGGCAAAGCCATACAGCAGGTGGGCATCCTCACGCACCACCAGATGCGTGAACAAAGTGGTTTTCTGGCCCAGCGCCGGTAGCTGGTAAAAGGTGGTCATCGGCACATCCACTTCGTAGCCGACACCGTTGACATCCACTACCACTTGCGGCGGCAGTTTTTCGATGAGATTGCCGCTGAGGCGTCCGATCATGGGGGTGATTCTCCAGGGATATGCCGCCGCTCAGCCCAGCAGCAAAGCCAGGGCCAGCAGCAGCGGAAACAGATTGGCCGCCATGATGGTGGCAATGATGGCCGGGCGCAAGCGTGCCGGCTCGGCGGCACGCCGCCACAGCTGCAACGCGGCAAACCCGGACAGCGGCAGGCTAAGCAAGCCCAGCAAGGCAGACGGCGGCAATAGCGCCCGCCACACCAGCCAGCCGAGCAGGGCATAGGCCAGCCAGGCCAGCACGCCGTAAACAGCGCGAGCCCGCTGCAGCGGCAAACGTGCCACCCAGTGCCACTTGCCGGCCAGCTGGTCTGCCGTACGGTCGGGAAACTGGTTGATATACAACAGCAGGCTGGTGAGGATGGCAAAGGGCAGGCTGGCCCACAGCACAGGCAGCTGCCCTTGTCCGGCCAGCAATACCACCATGCCTTGCGGCAGCAACAGAAAACACAGCAATACGCTCAACTCACCCAGGCCCCGGCTGTTCAGCCGCAAGGGCGGTGCCGAATAGCCCCAGCCCAGCACCACGCCGGCCAGGCCGATCAGCAACAAGGGCCAACCACGCAGGCTGACCAGATACAGGCCGCCCAGCACCACCAGTGCAAACAGGCCATAGGCCAGCCCCTGCATCTGTCCGGCACTGAGCACGCCGTTCTGGATAAAGCGGCTACCACCGGTAAACGGAAACAGCCGCGCGGTATTGGCGGCATCCGTGCCATTGTGGTGGTCGGCCACATCATTGATGACATTGACGGCGGCATGGGTGAGCAAGGCCAGCAGCAGGCCCAGCAGCGCCAGCAGCCCGTTTTGCCGCAAGGCTGGCCAGCCACTGCCGGCCACACCCAGCACGACGCCGGCCAGGGTAATGCTGAGAAAAGCCGGCCGGGTGGCCAGCCACCAGCGCGCCGGATGCTGGGCCAGCACCGCAGCGCTGGGTTCGACACTGACAGGACTCTGCGACATGAAGCGCTCCACTTGCGAATGACCAGAGCATAGCGCGAACAGCCGTTACCAGGGCCTGCGTCAGCACAAGTAAAGCGGCCAAAGGGCGCTAGACCAAACGCCCGCCCCGCACTTTCAGCCCCTGGCGCGCCAGTTCGCCAATGGCCCCGCCGCTGAGATTGGCATGGGCCAGCGCCACCGCCAGCGCGTCGGCGGCATCCGCCTGTGGCGTGCCGGACAGATTGAGCATGCGTACCACCATGTGCTGCACCTGCTCCTTGGCCGCCTTGCCATGGCCCACCACCGATTGCTTGACCTGCAAGGCGGTATAGTCGGACACCGCCAGATTGCGCATCACCAGCGCCGACACACAGGCGCCACGCGCCTGGCCCAGCATCAGCGTGGCCGCGGGATTGACGTTGACGAACACTTGCTCGATGGCCGCCTCATGCGGCTGATAGGTATCGATCACACCGAACAGGCCGTCGATGATGACCTTGATGCGCTCGGCCAGCGGCGCGCCCTGCGGGGTGCGGATACAGCCGGACGCCACATAGTGGCGCTGCTGGCCGACCAGATCGATTACCCCGAAACCGGTGATGCGGCTACCGGGGTCCACGCCCAGAATGCGCCGGCTCACGCCGTCCAGCCTGTGGCAATGGCATCCGCCTCGGCCAGCCGCGCCGGCGTGCCCACATCCAGCCACAGGCCGTCCAGCCGGCTGCCACTGACCTGGCCTTGCGCCATCGCCGCGCGTAGCAGCGGCGCCAGTTTGGCCGGCTGCCCGGCGGGCGTGTCAGCAAACAGGGCCGGATGGTAGGCGGCAATGCCGGAAAAGGTCAGACCGTTACCGGCGGCTGGGTTGGCCGCCAGCAAGCCATTCGCCAGCAGGCCGAAATCACCGGCCGGATGGTGCGACGGATTATCCACCAGCAGCAGATGCGCCAGGCGGATTTTGCCATCCAGCTGCGCTGCCTGTTGCTGCAAGGCGGTGAAATCCACATCGCTCAACACATCGCCATTCACCACCAGAAAGGGCTGCTCCCCCAACAAGGGCAGGGCGCTGGCAATGCCACCGGCGGTTTCCAGCGCCGTGGCTTCCGGGGAGTAGGTGATGGCGACGCCCAGACGGCTGCCGTCACCCAGCACCTGTTCGATCTGCGCGCCCAGCCAGGCATGGTTGATGACCAGCTGGCGGATGCCCGCTGCCGCCAGACGGCGGATATGCCACTCGATCAGTGGCCGCCCCCCGGCCAGCAACAAGGGCTTGGGGCTATGGTCGGTGAGCGGGCGCATCCGTTCGCCGCGACCTGCGGCCAGAATCATCGCTTTCATCGCCTTGCCATCAACCTTTGACACTCAGTACCGGATAGCTCGACTGCAGCTCGGCATCGGTGTCGTCCTTGCCCACCAGCTGCAGCAGTAACTGGTAGAAAGGAGACAGTTCCTGGTAGCGGCGCGTGGTGCGTTTCAGGTACTTGATGAAGCGTGGAATCTCGGCGCGGTACTTTTCCTTGCCATCGCGGTGGTAAAGTCTTGCAAAGATTCCGGCCACTTTCAGGTGACGCTGCACCCCCATCCATTCGAAATCGCGGTAAAAATCGTCCACGCTTTCCGGCACCGGCAAGCCAGCAGCCCGTGCTTTTTCCCAATAGCGAATGGCAATGTCCAGCACAAAATCCTCTTCCCATTCGATAAAGGCATCGCGCAGCAAGGACACCAGATCGTAGCTGATGGGGCCGTACACCGCGTCCTGGAAATCCAGCACGCCAGGCTTGCCCGGCGTGAGCATCAGGTTGCGCACGATGAAGTCGCGGTGCACATAAACCTTGCTCTGCGGCAGGATGGCAGCCAGCAGTTTTTCACAGCCGGCATCCCACAACTGGCGCTGGGCAAAGTTGAGCGGCTTGCCCAGTTCCCGGGCGCAATACCACTCCGGAAACAGGCTGAGTTCCCGGCGCAGCAAGGCTTCGTCGTATTCCGGCAGTACCCCCGGCTGGCTCGCCTGTTGCAGCACCACCAGGGTATCCACCGCCTCCAGCAACAGGTGGCGCTGCACCAGTGGACGCTGGTCATGTTGCAGTGCAGCCAGCAGCGTGATCCTGCCCAGGTCCTCCAGCAGCATGAAGCCCTGCTCGCGGTCGCGGGCGATGATTTGCGGGACATTCACCACCGAAAAGATCTCGCGAACCTTCACGTAGGGATCGGTGTCCATCTTCTCCGGCGGCGCATCCATGACGATGCGGGTGCTGCCATCCGGGAACTGCGCACGGAAGTAGCGGCGGAAGTCGGCATCGGCGGCGGCAAACTCCACCACGATGTCGGTTTGCGGGTAAAGGCTGGTCAGCCAGCTTTTGAGTTGTTCCAAACGTTGCATGTCGGTTCGTCACGATGCTGATAGAATCGTCTGATTTTAACCTGCCCACCTGCCCACACGATATGGCTTTGTGCATGCTCAAACTGCAGCCCACGAGAATGACCCTGGCCCTGGCAGCCGCTTTTTCGGTTTCTGCTGCCCAGGCTGATGATATTGCGCCGCAGGCGCTCACCACGGTGCCCGCCGCCCAGGGCCAGACCCATGTCACGGCCAACCACATGGACGGGCAGATGCAGGACAAGCTCAAGGCCAGCGGTGATGTGGTGGTCATCCATGACAACCAGACCCTGGAAGCCGACTGGCTGGACTATTACCAGCAGCAAAATCGCGTCAAGGCCGGTGACCACTTCCGCCTGACGCGCGACAAAGACGTCATCACCGGCACCACCCTGGATTACTGGATGGACGAGCATACCGGCTCGGCCCAGCAAGCTTCCTTCCAGATGGGCAGCCCGGACACCCAGAACAAAGCCGGCGGCAGCAAACGCAGCCTGGCCAAAGCCGGCATTGCCTTTCGCGGCGATGGCAGCGAAGTGCAATTCACCGGCCCGGACCAGTACCGCCTGCTCAACAGCAGGGTCAACTCCTGCGTGGTGGGCGATGACTCCTGGTATCTGAAATCCTCCACGCTGGACCTGAACTACGCCACCAATATTGGCGTTGCCCGCAATGCCCGGCTGGAATTCCAGGGCCTGCCGATTCTCTACACCCCGTGGATCGATTTCCCGCTGGATGGCAGCCGCAAGTCCGGCCTGCTGGCGCCGACCTTCCGCTCCGGCAGCAACGGCTTCGACCTGGCACTGCCCTACTACTGGAACATCGCCCCCAATTACGATGCCACCATCACGCCGCACATCAATCTCAAGCACGGCACCATGGTGGCTGGCGAGTTCCGCTATCTGGAGCCGGATTTCTCCGGCAGCATCTATACCGAGCAGCTGCGCAATGACAAGCTGACCCATACCGACCGCTATGCCTGGTACGCCACGCACAAGCAGACGGTAATACCGGGCCTGACCTTCGGCTACGACTACAACTACGTTTCCGATGTCAATTACTTCACCGACTTCGGCGACCGCACCCTGACTGCCACCAACGTCAACCTGCTGCGCCAGGCCTGGACCAAGTACAGCACCAGTTGGCAAGGGGGCAGCCTGGAAACCATGCTGCGTGCCCAGCGCTACCAGACGCTGGAAGATCCGATCATCCCGGCCGACCAGCCCTATGCGCGGCTGCCGCAGATCACCCTGACCGCCAACCAGAAGCTGCCGGACGGTTTCAGCTTCAACCTGCAGGGCGATCTCACCCGCTTCTCCCACCCCACGCTGCAGACCGGTGACCGCTTTGTCGCCTATCCCAGCGTGAGCTGGGCCTTCGAGCGCAGCTGGGGCTTCATCAAGCCGAAATTCGGTGTCAACTACACCAGCTATTCACTGAATGCGCTGGGCAGCGATAACACGCCGGGCAGCAACATCACCCGCACCCTGCCCATCTTCAGCACCGACTCCGGCCTGTACTTCGAGCGCGATACCAGCTTCCATGGCAGTGATTATGTGGAAACCCTGGAACCACGCCTGTTTTACGTTTACATCCCGGCCAAGGACCAGAGCAATATTCCCAACTTCGACAGCTCGGAAAACGACTTCAACTTCGCCCAGCTGTTCTCGGAAAACCGCTTTTCCGGCTGGGACCGCATCAATGCCGCCAACCAGCTGACCGCGGCCCTCACCAGCCGCCTGATCAGCAGCGAAACCGGTATCGAGCGCCTGCGCCTGATGCTGGGCCAGCGCTATTACTTCAAGAACGAAGACACCTCGCTGTACGGCAACCAGATCACCCTGCAAAACAATAGCAAGGGCTTGCTGGGCAGCCTGGGCGGCGATCTGACCCAGGCCTGGCGCCTGGACAGCTCCTATGAGTACAACCAGGACCTGGCCAAGACCCAGCGTTACAACCTGCAAGTACGCTACAACCCGGCACCCGGCAAAACCGTCAGCCTGCGCTACCGCTATGGCCGTTACGAACAGATCGGCGATACCACGCAATATGGCCCCTTGCGCCAGATCGACCTGGGCGTGCAATGGCCCATCGCCCGCCAGTGGTATGCCGTGGCACGGGAAAACTACTCGCTGATCGACAACAAGCCGCTTGAGCATCTGCTCGGGGTGGAGTACAACGACGGCTGCTGGACCACGCGCGTCGTGCTGAAACGTGACGCCTCGCTGGCGACCACCATTACTTCCGCCACTACACATACCGGTGTATTTTTCCAGCTGGAACTGCGCGGTCTGGGCGGTTTGGGCAGTAATCCCACTTCCGAACTGAAACTGGCGATTCCGGGCTACTCCAATATTTCCGACATCCGATCCAATTGACCATGAAAAAAACCCTGCTTGCCCTGTTGATCGCAACCTTTGTCCAGACGACCCATGCGGCGCCGGCGTCCCCGGTCAACGAAATGGATCGCATCGTGGCCGTGGTCAACAAGACCGTCATCACCAATATCGACCTGCAAAACCGCATCGATGCCACCATCCAGCAACTCAAGGGGCAGAACGTCACCCCGCCGGCACGCGACATCCTGGCACGCCAGGTGCTGGAGCAGATGATTACCGAACAGGTGCAAATGGAGTACGCCAGCAGCAATGGCATGCGCGTGGACGAGCATGATCTGGACCAGGCCATCGCCGATCTGGCCAAGCAGAACAAGCTGGATGTCAAAGGCCTGCAGGCACAGCTGGCCAAGGAAGGCGTGCCGTTTGAGCGCTTCCGCGAAGAAATCCGCCGCGAAATCGTGCTGGCACGGCTGAAAAACAATGAAATCGGCTCGCGCATCAATGTCACCGACAGCGAAGTGGACCAGGTGCTGAAAAGCGCACAAAGCGCCAACCGCAGCGAATACCACCTGGCCACCATCCTGATCAGCACGCCCGAGCGCGCCGATGCCAAACAGCTGGACAACCTGTCGGCCAAGGCCAACAAGGCATTGGGCGAACTGAACGACAAGCAGCCCTTTGCCAAGGTAGCCGCCAGTTACTCCGATGCACCCAATGGCATCAAGGGGGGGGATCTGGGCTGGCGTCCGGCAGCCACGCTGCCGCCGGAATTCGTCTCCATGCTGGATCAGCTGAATCCCGGCCAGCATACCGGGGTCATCCGCACCGCCCAGGGCTTCATGATTTTCCAGCTGATTGAAAAGCGCAGCGGCAACCAGCCGCTGGTGGTGGAGCAATACCACACCTCGCACATCCTGATCCGCACCAACGAGGCGGTATCCGAGGCCGATGCCAAAAGCCGCATCCTGCAGATTCGCGACCGCATTCTGCGCGGCGCCAAGTTCTCCGAAATGGCCAAGCTCTATTCCGAAGACGGCAGCAATGTCAAAGGCGGCGATCTGGGCTGGGTGAACAAGGGCGACATGGTGCCGGAATTTGAAAAGGCCATGCTGGCCCTGCCGGTGGGCACGGTGTCCGAGCCGGTACGCAGTCCCTTTGGCTGGCATCTGATCCTGGTGGAAGCCACCCGCAACCAGGACGTATCGGCCGACCGCGAACGCCAGACCATCAAACAGCAGCTGCGCCTGCGCAAGCTGGACCAGGCTTATCTGGACTGGGTACGCCAGCTGCGCGACTCCGCCTTTGTTGAAGAACGTCTGGACGACAAGTAAGCCATGGCTGCCCCCCGCCCCCTGCTGGCCGTCACCGCTGGCGAGCCAGCCGGCATCGGCCCGGATCTGGTCCTGCAACTGGCAGAGCCGCATGACGGCGCCCGGCGGGTCATCATTGCCGACCTCTCGCTATTGCAGCAGCGTGCGGCACAGCTGGGCCTGACTGCCCTGCGCTTTCAGCCCTACCAGCCGGGGCAGGCAGCGGCTGCGCCCGGCGTACTGGAAGTGCTGCATGTCCCGCTGGCCGCCGCAGTCACGCCCGGTCAGCTGGATCCGGCCAATGCCCGCTATGTGCTGAATACCCTGGATGTGGCGATAGCCGGCTGCCTGTCCGGCGAGTTTGCCGCCATGGTCACCGCACCGGTACACAAGGGGGTGATCAACGATGCCGGCGTGCCCTTCAGCGGTCATACCGAATATCTGGCCGAGCACACCGGCACGCCGCGGGTCGTGATGATGCTGGCCGGTGCCGGCATGCGGGTGGCGCTGGTCACCACCCATCTGCCGCTGCGCGCGGTGGCCGATGCCATTACCAGACCGGAACTGGAAGCGGTCATCCGCATCCTGCATGCCGATCTGCAGCACAAATTCGGCCTGCCCGCCCCGCGCATCCTGGTGGCGGGCCTCAACCCGCATGCCGGCGAGTCCGGCCACATGGGGCGTGAGGAAATCGACATCATCGAACCGGTATTGCAACAGTTGCGCGCCGAAGGCATGCAGCTGCTTGGCCCGCTGCCTGCCGATACCCTGTTCAATCCCGACAAGCTGGCTACAGCGGATGCCGTACTGGCCATGTACCACGACCAGGGCCTGCCGGTGCTGAAATACGCCAGCTTTGGTGCCGGCATCAACATCACGCTGGGCCTGCCCATCATCCGCACCTCGGTGGATCACGGTACGGCGCTGGACCTGGCTGGCAGCGGCCGCGCCGATCCGGGCAGCCTGTTTGAAGCCGTCAAGCTCGCCGAGCAACTGGCACAGCACCGGTCATGACTGCGCATGCCGTCCACTGCAGCCCCTGTTGATAACAGGGGCTTTTCCTTTTGCGGCCAAGGCTTTAGCACATCACCGCCAATATTGTCCGACAACATCCAATTTACCCGGTTATCTTCACGTCAAAATGAGAAAATGACGCATGCGGCATTTTTCGCAACGCAGCAATTGGGCTAAACTAGCCGGTAATATATTCAAACAATTACTGCAGCACGGACCATGACCACCAGCAACCAGCAGCGTCTTCGCGAGATACCTTACAACTACACATCGTATTCGGACCGGGAAATCTTCATCCGGCTTCTGGGCGAGCCCATGTGGGCACTGCTGGAAGAGTTGCGCAGCGAGCGCAAGACCGGACGCTCCGCCCGCATGCTGTTCGAGGTGCTGGGTGACATCTGGGTGGTGGATCGCAACCCCTACCTGGTGGACGACCTGCTGGACAATCCCAAGCGCCTGTCGGCGCTGGTCGAGGCCATGCACCACCGCCTGCAGGAAGTGGAAAAGCGCCGCGAGGGCAATGACAAGGTGGGCCGGCTGATCGCCGCCGCCCGCGAGGCGGTGGACCGCTTCGCCCAGCAGTTTGCCGAAACCCGCGAGCTGCGCCAGGCCATCCTGAAAAAACTGTCGCGCCATACCCGCAAGGACAACATCCTGTTCGACGGCCTGGCCCGCGTGTCGCATGTGACCGACGCCACTGACTGGCGCGTCGAATACCCCTTTGTGGTGCTGTCGCCGGATACCGAAGAAGAAATCGCCCCGCTGGTGCGTGCGCTGATCGAGCTGGAACTGACCATCATCCCGCGCGGTGGTGGCACCGGCTACACCGGCGGTGCCGTGCCGCTGGATCGCCGCAGTGCGGTGATCAACACCGAAAAGCTGGTACAGCACAATGGCGTGGAATACATCAGCCTGCCTGGCCTGGACGGCGAACGCGCCACCATCCAGTGCGGTGCCGGCGTAGTCACCGCCCGAGTGTCGGAAGCCGCCAGTGCCGCCGGTCTGGTGTTTGCCGTTGATCCGACCTCGGCTGAAGCCTCCTGTATCGGCGGCAACGTCGCCATGAATGCCGGCGGCAAGAAAGCCGTGCTGTGGGGCACCGCGCTGGACAACCTGGCCAGCTGGAAAATGGTGGATACCGATGGCAACTGGATGTTCATCGAACGCCTGGCCCACAACTACGGCAAGATTCACGACATCGATGTCGCCAGCTTCCGCATCACCCGCTACAAGGACGACGACAAGACCATCCTGTCCACAGAGCAGCTGGACATCCCCGGCCCGTCCTTCCGCAAGGTTGGCCTGGGCAAGGACGTGACCGACAAATTCCTGTCCGGCCTGCCCGGCGTGCAGAAGGAAGGCACCGACGGCATCATCACCAGCGCACGCTTCGTGCTGCACAAGATGCCGGCGCATACCCGCACCGTGTGCCTGGAATTTTTCGGCACGGTCGCCCAGGCCACGCCGGCCATCGTGGAAATCACCGACTACTTCAAGCCGGATGGCGCCGGCTACAAGGCCGGTGTGCAACTGGCCGGCCTGGAACACCTCGACTGGCGCTATGTCCGCGCCGTGGGCTATGCCACCAAGGCCAAGAGCAAGGGCCGGCCCAAGATGGTGCTGATTGCCGACATCGTCTCCAACGATGAAAACGCCGTGGCCGAAGCCGCCAGCCAGGTGGTGCGCTATGCCAATGCCCGTACCGGCGAAGGCTTTATCGCCGTCACCGCCGAGGCGCGCAAGAAATTCTGGCTGGACCGTTCGCGCACTGCCGCCATCGCCCGCCACACCAATGCCTTCAAGATCAACGAAGACGTGGTGATTCCGCTGCCGCGTCTGGGCGACTACTCCGACGGC
Source organism: Aquitalea magnusonii (assembly GCF_003202035.1). GTDB lineage: Bacteria > Pseudomonadota > Gammaproteobacteria > Burkholderiales > Chromobacteriaceae > Aquitalea > Aquitalea magnusonii. The sequence continues at coordinate 29,348 of NZ_QJKC01000003.1, forward strand.
ATCGAACGCATCAATATCGAGCTGTCGGTGGCCAACAAGCTGCGCCTGCTGGACACCCTCACCGAATACTTCCATGGCCGCCTGCCGGTGGATACCGAAGGCGGTGCCGTTTCCGCCGACGAAATCATCGGCGAGCGCCGCGGCACCGCGCTGGAGCTGATTGCCACGCTGCGCCAGCGCTGGCAGTGGCTGCTGGACAATCTGGACGCACCGTTTGCCCAGTACCGCGCACAATGGCCCGATGCACCGCTGGTGGATGCCAATGCCACGCCGGCCACCCTGTTTATCGCCATGCGCGACTTCCAGCTGCGCGTCAGCTGGAAAGACGAACTGCTGAACGATCTGGAAAGCCTGTTCTCCGGCAAGGCCGATGCCCCCATCCTGGATGCCGTGCATGCCCTGCACCAGAAGGTGCTGCGCGGTCGCGTATTCGTGGCGCTGCACATGCACGCCGGCGACGGCAATGTGCATACCAACCTGCCGGTCAACTCCGACGACTACGACATGCTGCAAACCGCGCACAAGGCCGTGGCGCGCATCATGGAGCTGGCCCGCAGCCTGAACGGCGTGATTTCCGGTGAGCACGGCATTGGCATCACCAAGCTGGAATTCCTCACCGAAGAGGAAATCGCCCCCTTCCGTGCCTACAAGCAGCGCATCGACCCCAAGGGCCATTTCAACAAGGGCAAGCTGCTGCCGGGTGCCGACCTGACCATGGCCTACACCCCGTCCTTCGAATTGCTGGGCGCGGAATCGCTGATTCTGGAACAGTCCGACATCGGCAGCATTTCCAACAGCGTCAAGGACTGCCTGCGCTGCGGCAAGTGCAAGCCGGTGTGCTCCACCCACGTGCCGCGTGCCAACCTGCTGTACAGCCCGCGTAACAAGATTCTCGGCGTCGGCCTGCTGACCGAGGCCTTCCTCTACGAGGAACAGACCCGCCGTGGCGTCAGCCTCAAGCATTTTGACGAGCTGTCCGATGTGGCCGACCACTGCACGGTGTGCCACCGCTGCGTGAAGCCCTGCCCGGTGAAGATCGACTTCGGCGATGTGTCGGTCGCCATGCGCAATTTCCTGCGCAAGACCGGCAACAAGCGCTTCAACCCCGGCACCGCGCTGGGCATGGCCTTCCTCACCGTCAAGGACCCGTCCACCATCAAGGCCATTCGTGGCGGCCTGGTCGGCTTTGCCTACAAGGCCCAGCGCCTGGGCTACAGCGTGGGCAAGAAGCTGCACCTGACCAGCGCCCAGACCAAGCAACCGCCGTCCACCGTGGGCAAGGCAGCGATCAAGGAACAGGTCATCCACTTCATCAACAAGCCGATGCCCGGTGGCCTGCCCAAGAAAACCGCCCGTGCGCTGCTGGATGTGGAAGACGCCAACGTGGTGCCGGTGATCCGCAACCCGCAGCTGGCCGAAGACGCCGAAGCGGTGTTCTACTTCCCCGGCTGCGGCTCGGAACGCCTGTTCAGCCAGGTCGGCCTCGCCACCCAGGCCATGCTGTGGCATGTCGGCACCCAGACCGTGCTGCCGCCGGGCTATCTGTGCTGTGGCTACCCGCAGACCTCCGCCGGCTATGCCGACAAGGGCGAAGCCATCACCACGGAAAACCGCGTGCTGTTCCACCGCGTGGCCAATACGCTGAACTACCTGGACATCAAGACCGTGGTGGTGAGCTGTGGCACCTGCTACGACCAGCTGGCCAAGTATCGCTTCGAGGACATCTTCCCCGGCTGCCGCATCATCGACATCCATGAATACCTGATGGAAAAGGGCCTGAAGCTGGACGGGATTGGCGGCCAGAAGTATATGTACCACGATCCCTGCCATACCCCGATGAAGGCTTATCAGCCGCTGGACGTGGCCAACAAGCTGCTGGGCGGCGGCGTGACGCTGAGCGACCGCTGCTGCGGCGAATCCGGCACCTTTGCCGCCAGCCGGCCCGACATTGCCACCCAGGTACGCTCGCGCAAGGAAGAGGAAATCAACAAGGATCTGGCCAAGATCGGTGCCACCGAACAACCGGTGAAGATTCTCACCTCCTGCCCGTCCTGCCTGCAGGGCCTGTCGCGCTACAGCCCGGATACCGGCACCGAGGCCGACTACATCGTGGTGGAAATGGCCAAGCACATCCTGGGCAAGAACTGGATGAAGGACTACGTGGAAAAGGCCCGCAACGGCGGTATCGAACGCGTGCTGCTGTAAGCTCCGCACACCGAGCTGCCACAGAAAACCGCAGGCTTGACCGCCTGCGGTTTTTTCATGGAGGATACCCTGCCTTTGCCGGCAGGGACCTGCTTGTTAGCGCCCGCTTTTCAGCTCGGCCCACATGCGGTTCATCAGCCGGGTGATGTCGCTGGGTAAGGGCAGCTCGACATACATGGTCTTGAGCAGTGTGTCGGGAGGATAGACATTGGGATCATTGGCAATGACCGGCTTGGTCAGCTTTCTGGCGGCCAGGTTGGCACTGGGATAAAACACCTCGTTGGTGATGCCGGCACTGACGTCGGGCCGCAAGATGTAGTTGATCCATTTATGTGCTGCTTCCGGATGATTGCTGTCCTTGGGGATGCCCATCAGGTCGAACCAGATCGGAATATTGCCCTTGGGTGTGACATAGCGCAGCTCATAGCTGCGATGCGCCTCTTGTGCGCGGTTGCGCGCAATATTCACATCGCCGGAGTAGCCCAGCGCCAGGCAGATATCGCCATTGGCCAGGTCGTTGATATAGCCGGACGAATTGAACTGGGTAATGTAAGGGCGCAGCTTTTTCAGCACGGCATAAGCGGCCTGATAGTCTGCCGGACTCTTGCTGTTGGGATCGCGGCCGATATATTTGAGCACCACCGGAAACACATCCGTGGGCGAATCCAGCATATTCACCCCGCAGCTGACCTTGGCCAGCAGCTCCGGGCGAAACATCAGGTCCCAACTATCCAGCACTGCCTCATGGCCCAGCACTTTTTGCAACTTGGTGATATTGATACCCATGCCAGTGGTACCCCAGGCATAGGGCACGCCATACAGGTTTTTCGGGTCCATGCTGGCGATGATTTTCATCAGCACCGGATCGAGATTGGCCAGGTTAGGCAGCTTGCTCTTGTCCAGCTTCATGTAGACGCCTGCTTCAATCTGCTTGGCCATGAAGGTTGAGGATGGCACCACCACATCATAGCCGGCCCGCCCGCTCAGCAATTTGGCTTGCAGGGTTTCATCGGTATCGAACACATCATACTTGACCCGGATGTGTGACTCTTTTTCAAAATTGGCCACGGTGTCTTTGGCGATGTAGTCCGACCAGTTGTAGACATTCAGCACGGCCTCTTCCGCCGTGGCGGCCGCAGACAGTAACAGACCGCACAGCAGGGCTGTCAGCCGGGATAGGGTAGTCCTCATGATTTTCCTCGCAGATGGTATGAAAACGGTGGCATACAGCGACCCAGAGGACTTTTTTTATTTAGCTGTACGTACAGCCAGTTTGTTGGCTAAGTATTTACCACGTCAATAACAACCAGTGTTTTCACAACATCACTACAGAAATCCGCTGTACATTGTGGCGATATTTCCACGCAGAGACCTGCATGCCACAGTCCATTCCCGATGGTCGCCGCCGCAAAGGCGACAGCAGCCGCCAACAATTGGTCGAGGCGATGATTCAGGCAGTCGCCCGCCATGGCCTACCGGGTGCCACCATTTCCGTCGTCGCCGAGCTGGCCGGTGTATCGCGCAGCCTGGTCAATTTCCACTTCAAGCAGAAAGAACAATTGCTGGACAGCGCGCTGGACCTTGCCCTGCACACCTACCAGCAGTCGCTGGCTACGGCTCTAGCAGAGTGTGAAACCACGCCATCTGCCCGCCTGGCAGCAGACATCCGGCACGATATTCATTTCGCCGCCACCCATCCCGAACTGCTGGCACTGTGGTATGCCAGCTGGAGCGAGCGCCACAGCCTGCAGCAATACCGCGCCACCACCCTGGCGTCAGACCGGCTCTATCGGATGGCTTACACGACCTGCTTCGAGCAGTTGCTGGGAGATGCCGAACAGGCCCGGCGCTGCGGCATGATCGTGGACAGTTTCATCGATGGCTTGTGGCTGGATTGCCATCTGGACCCGGACAATTTTTCAGTCAGCGAAGCAGAAGCCTGCGCCGAGATACTGTTGCAGTCATTGCTGCATACCCCCGCCAGTGGAGCACACCATGCGTCGTGATAGCGCACTCTTGATTGTCGATGTCCAAGTAGCCCAGTTCGAACCCACCCCGCCCTACCAGGCCGCTACGGTACTGGCCAGACTGAATCAGGCCATTGCCAAGGCCCGCCAGCAGGGCATGCCGGTCATTTTCGTCCAGCACGACAGCCCGCCGGGTACCGACCTGGCCCCCGGCAGCGCCGGCTGGGCACTCCATCCGGCCTTGCAGCGGCTCGCTGATGACCCGGTCGTGCACAAGACCGTGGGCGACAGCTTTTATCGGCCAGAGCTGCATGCACTGTTACAGCAGCTGGGTGTGCGCCATGTGTGGATAGGCGGCTCCGCCACCGACTTCTGCATTGATTACGCCATTCGCAGTGCGCTGTCGCACGACTATGCCGTGACCGTACTGGAAGATGCCCATACTTGCCGCAACCGTCCGCTGTTGACTGGTGAACAGGTGGTAGCCCACTTCAACTGGGTATGGCGCAATATGGACGAAACCCCGCAGGCCCTGCGCGTATGCAAGGTGGCGGAGCTGGATTGAGGGCGGGCATGCAAAAGAGGAGGCTGATGCCTCCTCTTTCTTGCGTAGCACTGCGGCTGCTGGCTTATTGGTTAAGCTTGCGCGGGGCATGCTGGTGATGCTTGCCGGCGTGGTGATGGTGATGATGCTTGTGCACATGCTTCCTGGCAGACTGGGCTTTTTGCGCAGCCGGGGCCGAAGCGGCTTTTTTCACCTGATGGTGTTTTTTGGCGTGGTGTTTCTTGGCCTGATGCGGTTTGGCGTGATGGGCCTTGGCCGGAGCGCTCACTGCAGGCTTGGCGGCAGGCGCAGAGGCATCAGCGGCAAAGCCGGCAGCGGAGGCAAGACCAAACACGGCGGTCAGGACGAGTGCGGCGATCTTTTTCATGGTCATTCTCCCGTAAGGCGACTTTGTTGAGTTGCGGGGGCAGTGTGTTTGCTGCCTCCATGCATTGCATCTTAGGGAGGGAGGGCCGACGCGTCTGTGAGACTCTTGTAAGCCCGTGTAAGCAATCGTAACCGGCTCAGTCCGGCTGTGCGGGCACCGGGCTCACCCGCGTCACCAGCAACTGGTCGATGCGGTAGTTGTCGATATCCACCACCTCGAACTTGTAGCCGGCATACTCGACATGGTCGGTACGCTTGGGAATCTTGCGCAGCATGTACATCATGAAACCGGCGATGGTTTCGTAGTTTTCATCATCCGGAAAACTGTCGATATCCAGGGCACGCAATACATCCTCCACCGGCGAGGCGCCATCCACCAGCCAGCTGTCGGCATCGCGCTGCACGATCTGGTCTTCCTGGCTTTGCGACACCAGATCACCCATTACCGTGCTCATCACATCGTTCAGGGTGATGATGCCCACCACCAGCGCGTATTCGTTCATCACCACGGCAAAGTCTTCGCGCGAAGCCTTGAAGCGTGCCAGCAGCTCGGACAGGGTCAGGCTGTCGGGAATGATCAGCACATTGCGGATGGTCAGCTCGCGCTTGATCGACACGCTTTGCTGGTTCACCAGCCGGGTCAGGATATCCTTGGAATCGACATAGCCCACCACCGCATCCACCACGCCATCGCATACCAGATACTTGGCATGCGGGCTCTCGGCGATCTTGCGCTTGATGCTGGCTTCTTCTTCCTGCAGGGTGAAATACACCACGCTTTCGCGCGCGGTCATCGACGAGGGCACGGTGCGGCTTTCCAGCTCGAACACGTTTTCAATCAGGTGATGCTCCTGCTGCTGCAATACGCCGGCTTCGGCACCTGCTTCCATCATGGCGACGATATCGTCCGGGGTCAGGTCGTCCGGCCGCGCCGTGGGCAGGCCAAACAGCCGGAACAGCATATTGGCCATGCCGTTGAACAACCACACCAGCGGCATGAACAGCCGCACGCAAGCCTGCATCGGCCGCACCACGCGCACGGCAATCTGCTCCGGCGCCGACATGCCCAGCCGCTTGGGCATCAGGTCGGCAAACAGCACGAACAGCGCCGTGACCGTGACAAAGGACAGCAGAAAGCTGACCCGCTCCACCCAGTCGGCGGAGAACACCAGATGCAGCGCCTGGGCAAAATAGGGGGTAAAGGCCGCTTCCCCCATGATGCCGGCCATGATGGCCACGGCATTCAGGCCGATCTGCACCACGGTAAAGAACAGGCCCGGCTGCGCCTGCAAGGCCAGCACGCGGTCGGCGCGCCCATCGCCCTCTTCGGCCATTTGGCGCAGTTTGATCTTGCGTGCCGCCGCCAGCGAGATTTCCGATACGGAAAAGAAGGCACTGATCAAGATCAGTACGGCAATCACCATCAGGCTTTGAACCAGATTCACACAGTATTTCCAGGGAGTTAGCGACGAAATGTCTTGTACAGGATAGCAGGCCCGCATGACAGGACTGAATATGCGGACAGTGGAATCAGTATAACAGACGAAAAAAAACAGCACGGTCGCAGCACGGTAGAATGAGCGACATCCTTCAACAGAAAATGGCGCTCCGCTCATGACTTGTCCGCTTTGCACCCTGCCTGCCGGCGAATTGCTGTACGAAGATACCCGACTGTGGGTCTTGCTGGTTGAAGAAGCCGGCTATCCCGGTTTCTGCCGCGTCATCTGGAAACAGCATGTACGCGAAATGAGCGACCTGGCCCCGGCCGACTGTGCACATGTGTTTGACTGGGTGCTGCGGACCGAAAAAGCCATCCGCGCCGTCATGCAGCCAGACAAGATCAACCTGGCCAGCCTGGGTAATGTGGTGCCGCACCTGCACTGGCATGTCATTCCGCGCTTTGCCGACGACGCCCACTTTCCCAGCCCGATCTGGGCCAGCCCGCAGCGCCAGGGGGCAGAACACGGTCAGCCGGACCTGGCCGCCAGCCTGCGAGCCGCCTTGCAAAATCAGCCACTTGCCGCTGCAGTGCAATAACCCGGCCCGCTTGCCGACTGTAGCTGCTTCTGTGTAGGCTAGAGCGGTCCTGCCGGTTTGCCCGCGCTTGCCGGCAGGCATGCGGAACCGCTTTCAAGCCGGCCCCTGGGCCGGCTCGTAAGCGGCTCCTCCTTGCCACAGGGTGCATGTCCGCCATGTGGCACACCCATTCAGGAGAAGCCGATGTACACCACCCTCATCAGCCCGGCCCAGTTGCAGGCGCTTGATCCCGAGCATTACGTCATTCTCGACTGCCGCTTCCAGCTGACCGACCCGGAATACGGCCTGCATGCCTATCAGGCCGGCCACATTCCCGGCGCACGCTATCTCAACCTCGATTACCACCTGTCCGGCGTGAAAACCGGCAGCAATGGCCGCCACCCGCTGCCGGATGGCCAGCGGCTGGCGGTGGATCTGGGCGCGGCCGGCATTACCGGCGACATCCAGGTCATCTGCTATGACGACGCTGGCGGCATGTATGCCGCCCGCGCCTGGATGCTGCTGCGCTGGCTGGGCCATGCCGCCGTCGCCGTGCTGGATGGCGGCATCCAGGCCTGGCAGCAAGCCGGAGCGGTGCTGGAAACCGACAAGAAACGCTATATGCCGCGCCGTTTTCCGGTCAATGCCAGCCTGGTCGAAACCGTCGATGCCGATCAGGTCCTGGCCAATCTGGATGCACAGGACTTTGTCGTGGTGGATGCCCGCAGCCCGGAACGTTTCCGTGGCGAAGGCGAAACCATGGATCCGGTGGGCGGCCACATCCCCGGCGCCCGCAACCGCTTCTTCCAGCAGAACCTGGCTGGCAACGGTCACTTCAAGGACGCGGCGACCTTGCGCAGCGAGTGGGAGGTCGTACTGGCAGGCAGCAAGCCGGAAGAAATCGTCCACCAGTGCGGTTCCGGCGTCACCGCCTGCCACAATCTGCTGGCCATGGAACATGCCGGGCTGACTGGCAGCCGGCTGTATCCGGGTTCGTGGAGCGAATGGTGCAGTGACCCGGCGCGCCCGGTCGCCCGCTAAGGCCAGCCAATAAAGCCCCCGCAATATAAAAACCGCCGCCCTCGCTCGCGAAGGTGGCGGTTTTTTATTGGGGCCTGGCGGCTCAGGCCAGGATGAAGCGCTGCAGCAACTGCTGTCCGGCAGCCCAACTACCCAGACCAGCATGACTACCCATATGACCGGCACGGCCCGCATCCACCAGCCGGATACCCCACAGCTCCGCCATGGCCTGGGCCGTGGCAAAGTCGCAGAACAGGTCATCCTGGCTGGCCACCATCACCGCCGGCACGGGCAAGCGCCCTGCACTGGCCTGGGCAAATCCGGAGAAGGCCGGTAGCGCTGCACCCTCCGGCAGTTCACCACTGGCCCGCGCCCTGGCTTCGGTAATGGGCAGGGCTGGTGGAGCCACCAGCAGCACACCCTTGATGCGATGCTGGGTCTGCAGATCGACGGTACGCAGCCACTCCACCACCGTGTGACAGCCCAGGCTATGGGCCGCCAGTACGATACGGCCCGGCGTATCCCGTACCAGCGCATCCAGGGCGGCCACCCATTCCTTCTGCTCCGGGTAAAGCCAGTCCTGTTGCTGGACACGTCGCGCCAGCGGATAGGTCAGCTCCCACAGGGTTTGCCAGTGCCTGTCCCCGGAATTCCCCCAGCCAGGCACTGTCAGCAGTACCACATCATCATCGTCCAGCATCACAGCCCTTATTGCATGCTGATGCCGCCTGCCCTGCACTGGCCGCATCATGGTTGATCGCCGCGCCACCGCAACAGCAGTGGCGCAGGCAACAGGCTAATGCCTTGCACGCGGGAATGCAAAACCGCCGGTCAAAGCGGCGGTTGCTGGATTGGACAAAGCCATGTCAGTGTCGGCCGCCACCGCCTTGCTCAGGCCAGGGCGCACCAGACCGCTCATCCCGATATGCATGGCCACGGTGCTCTTCACCCTTGTGCCAGCCATTATCATGTCCGTCATGACCACGCGGATGGTCACGCTGATAGCGTGGGGCAAACTCCTGCCGGTACCACCTGTCCTGCACGAAATACACTCGGCGGTCGCAAGCCTGATAGCGACGGCAGTAACGATCCCAATGACGAGCGTGTTCCGGCGGAACACGCAGATAGATAGGGGGCTGGGCCACCACTACCGGGCTGACAATGACCGGCTGCGGATAAAGCAAGGCTGGCGGGGGGTAATGGCCAATATCCAGCTGGCCGTAAAAGCCGGGTTCGCCGATATTGACGGAAATGCCGACATTGGCTGCCAGTGCCGGCAGCGCGGCACCCAGGCCCAGTAAAACAAGCAGCAGACGGTTTCTCATGAGATGCATCCTGTGAAGTTGCGAACGGGCAGGTGCCCGGCAGGCTTGGCCTGCCGGTGCAGGCAGATTCGCGATAACTTCATCCTAGAGGCAGGACATCAGCAAGACTTGATACAGTGATTACAATGTGTTGCCAACACGCCGTGCACAACACAAATTCATCAAGCAGGCAGATCCAGCGCGTAGTCGACGATCAGCGGTGCATGGTCGGAGAATTTCTCATCCTTGTAGACGGATGCCGCCTGTGCCACCGCCATCAGCGATGGGGTGACGATGTGATAGTCGATGCGCCAGCCCACATCCTTGGCATAAGCCTGGCCGCGATTGCTCCACCAGCTATAGCCCGGCTGTTCGGGATACAGGGTGCGCCATACATCACACCAGCCCACGCGGCCCAGCAGATCGCTCATCCAGGCACGCTCCTCCGGCAGGAAACCTGAATTTTTCAGATTGCCCTTCCAGTTTTTCAGGTCGATCTCCTGATGGGCGATATTCCAGTCACCACAGATGACGATATCGCGCCCGGCCGCTTTCAACTGCTCCAGATGCGGCATGAACACCTCCAGGAACTGGAACTTCACCTGCTGGCGCTCATCGCTGCTGGAACCCGATGGCAGATACAGCGAAATCACGCTGAGATTACCGAAATCCAGCTGCAGGAAACGTCCTTCAGCGTCGATCCAGTCCACGCCCAGCCCCTCGATCACCGCATCCGGCTGATGACGGGTATACACCCCCACGCCGCTGTAACCTTTTTTCTCGGCATAGTGGAAATAGCCGGTCAGGCCATCCGGCGCACGCATGCGCTCGCTCAGGTCGGCCGCCTGGGCCTTCAGCTCCTGCACGCAGACAAAATCGGCAGCGATTCCGGCCAACCAGTTGAAAAAACCCTTCTTGTCCGCCGAGCGGATGCCATTGAGGTTGGCTGAAACGATTCGAAGCAATGCAGTCTCCTGTGCTATCCTTGCCGGCAATTTTTCCAGCCGTTCAGATAGTTAACTAGTCTCTATGAGGAATGATATGAGCGATTTCCGCCAAGATTTTATCCGTTTTGCACTCGACAAGCAGGTATTGAAGTTTGGCGAGTTCATCACCAAGGCCGGGCGCAAATCGCCATATTTCTTCAATGCCGGCCTGTTCAACGATGGCCTTTCCACCCTGCACTTGTCTCGCTTCTATGCCAAGTCGATAATGGCTAGCGGCATCGAATTCGACATGCTGTTCGGACCTGCCTACAAGGGTATCATCCTGGCCGCCGGCGCGACCATGGCCATGGCCGAACAAGGCCGCAATGTGCCTTTTGCCTATAATCGCAAGGAAGCCAAGGATCACGGCGAAGGCGGCACCCTGGTCGGCGCACCGCTGCAAGGCCGTGTCCTGATCATCGATGACGTGATTTCCGCCGGCACCTCGGTGCGCGAATCGGTGGAACTGATCCGCGCCGCCGGTGCCACCCCCGCAGGCGTAGCCATCGCGCTGGACCGCATGGAGCGCGGCAGCGGTGAATTGTCCGCGGTGCAGGAAGTGGCACAGCAATATGGCATGCCGGTCGTGGCCATCGCCACCCTGCAAGACCTGCTGGGCTTCCTTGAGGACAGCCCGCAACTGGCGCAACACCTGACAGCAGTACGCGCTTATCGCGCCCAATATGGAGTGAGTGAAAAATGACCCAGCACTTGTCTGCCTTGTTGATCTTGCTCAGCGGCAGCGTGGCCATGGCTGATGGCACGCTGTACAAGTGGGTGGACGAAGCAGGCAAGGTGCACTACAGCGATGCCGCGCCGCTGCAAAACCAGAAGCAGGGCGTGGCCGAGCTCAGTCGCCAGGGTGTGATACGCAAACCGGCGGAAAGTGAACAGGCACGCCGCCAGCGCGAAGCCAGCGAGGCCCTGCACAAGCAGGAACAACAGCGCCAGCTGGACAGCGCACGCTATGACAAGGGTTTGCTGGAAAGTTACCGCAGTGTTGGCGAACTGAAGGCCGACCGGGAAAAGCAGCTGAGCATCCTGCAAGCATCGCTGGATGCCCAGTATTCCAGGTTGAAGGGCCTCAACCTGCAGCTGCGCGACATGCTGAAAGAGCAAGACACCAACCAGAAACTGCACCGGCCGGCAGCACCGGCCCTGCAGCACAATATCCAGGTCATCCAGCAGGAACAGAAGGGGCTGGGCGCGCTGATCAGCACCAAGCAGGCCGAGCTCAACAGCGTGCGCCAGAAAATGCAGGAAGACATCAACCGCTATCAGCAGCTCAGCCGCGGCGCTCAGTAAACCCGCCGCGCCGCCTCAACCGCCGGCTTCCTTGCGCTGCCATGCCTCCTGCAGTTGCCGGGTATGCTGCTGCAACTGCTCACTGGCCGCCGTGTTCGCTGCGGTCGCCGCCGACAGCTCTTCCGCCGCACGCTGCGCCGCCATTTGCGCATCGGCCAGCCGCTGGTCCGCCTGCTGTTTGGCCGCCTGCGCCTGCGTCAGGCGCGCCTGGGCCTGCTCCTGCAGATTGTTTGCCTGCTGGTAAGCCATCTGCGCTGCCAGCAGCTGCTCATCCACCGTTTGCGCCAGCGCTGGCAGCGCCATCGTCGCCAGCCACAACACACAAGCGAATTTCTTGATCATTGCCTTGCCCTCTCACAGGTATTCTCGACGCATCCATTATCCACGCGGATGGCAGGCTTGACGACCACAGGGCATCAGCACAATGCAAAAAGCCCGGCCACACTAGGGTGACCGGGCTTCTGCAGACTGACTGGTGGGTTGTGAGTGGCTCGAACACTCGACCTACGGATTAAGAGTCCGCTGCTCTACCAACTGAGCTAACAACCCGCAAAGCGGTGGTGGGTCGGGCGAGATTCGAACTCGCGACCAACGGATTAAAAGTCCGCTGCTCTACCGGCTGAGCTACCGACCCGATCCTGCAATGAGTGACAACGACAAACTGGTGGGTTGTGAGTGGCTCGAACACTCGACCTACGGATTAAGAGTCCGCTGCTCTACCAACTGAGCTAACAACCCGCTAAAGCGGTGGTGGGTCGGGCGAGATTCGAACTCGCGACCAACGGATTAAAAGTCCGCTGCTCTACCGGCTGAGCTACCGACCCGTGTCTTGCCTGATGGCAAAACCGGAAAAACTGGTGGGTTGTGAGTGGCTCGAACACTCGACCTACGGATTAAGAGTCCGCTGCTCTACCAACTGAGCTAACAACCCGAAACGGTGGTGGGTCGGGCGAGATTCGAACTCGCGACCAACGGATTAAAAGTCCGCTGCTCTACCGGCTGAGCTACCGACCCACGAAAGAGTTCGCAACTATAATAAAACCGTCTTTTTCAGTCAAGGCTTTTACCGAAATAATTTGGAAAAACCGGGGCATAGACCCGCATTTCATGCTACACGGCTGGAACCATGACCAAGGACCAGCAGTCCAAATTTCCTCCGCGCCCGCTAGTCATCACTTGAAAGCAGCGACTGCGATACCCATGTCAGGTAAGCGGGCAAGCCCTGTGCCACTGGCAATGCGATGATTTCCGGCACATCATAAGGATGCAGCCCGAGCAAACGCTGCTGCAGGCCGGGATAGCCGGCCGGGGTGGTCTTGATCAGCAGGGGGATTTCACTGGCTTCCTGCAGCTCGCCCTCCCAGCGATAAACCGACTTGCAGGCTGGCAGGATATTGACGCAGGCAGCCAGACGCTCCTGCACCAGAACATGTGCAATGTGCGTGGCGGTGGTTTCGTCCGGCACATTGCAGATCACCATCAGACAATTCATACGGATACCTTGATTCGATGCGCGCCATCTTGCTGTTGTTACTGCTTTATCCCTTGCTGGAAATCGCCACACTGGTCACGCTGGCCCATCACCTGGGCGGTGGCGTGGTGTTCCTGCTGGTGCTGGCCAGCAGTCTGCTGGGCATCTGGATGCTGCGCAACCAGAAGCTGGGCGCCTTGCTGACGCTGTCCAGCGTGCTGCGCCAAGGCCAGCAGGTGTCGCTGTACTCACTGCTGTGGCCCCTGCGCTATGCCTTGTCCGGCCTGCTGTTTGCCATTCCTGGCATCCTCAGCGATCTGCTGGCTATACTGCTGCTGCTACCATTCAAGGGCCCGGCACTGAACATGGCCGCCGCCACCAGGGCAGCGGATGATGTCATCGAGGGCGAATTCAGCCGTGTCGACAAGCCAGCGGACCAGCAGCAGCGCCTTCACTGAATGCCCAGCAAGGCCAGCACTTCCGGCTCGGCCAGTGACGAGGTGATCAGCACCACCTTGTGGCGGCTCTTGTCACCGGCCTGCAAGGCCACCGCGCGCTTGCCGACCGCAAAACAGTCGGCCAGCCAGGATAGCAATGCCGCATTGGCCTTGCCGTCGACCGGCGGCGCGGCCAGGCGGATTTTCAAGCAGTCGCCATGCTCGCCCGCCACCTCGGTTTTTCGGGCGCCGGGCTGGACATGCAAGGTGAGACGCACGGTATGGCCGCTACAGACCAGCCAGGGTTTCATGGTGATTTTTCCGCAAAAGGGCAATTCTAGACCAAATCCAGCCGCGCTCAAGCCGCGCCTGGCAGCCTGATCCGGTCCGGCTTACCCACCAACCAGGAGTTTGCATATGGATATCGGCATCAACGAACAAGATCGTCAGGACATCGCCCACGGCCTCTCCCGCCTGCTGGCAGACACCTACACCCTGTATCTGAAAACCCACAATTTTCACTGGAACGTCACCGGGCCGATGTTCAACACCCTGCACCTGATGTTCGAGACGCAATACAACGAACTGTCGCTGGCCGTCGACCTGATCGCCGAGCGCATCCGCGCCCTGGGTCACTTCGCGCCCGGCAGCTATGCCGACTACGCCAAGCTGACCGCCATTGCCGAGGCCTGCGGCGTGCCCAAGGCCGAAGAAATGCTGGCACAACTGGTGGATGGCCATGAAATCCTCTGTCGCACGGCCCGCAGCATTTTCCCGCTGGCCGAGCGCGCTGCCGACGAGCCGACCGCCGACCTGCTGACCCAGCGTCTGCAAGTGCATGAGAAAACCGCCTGGATGCTGCGCAGCATGCTGGACAAATAATCTGACACGCCCCACGCCGCGCCCAGCGCGGCGTTTTTCTTGGCACATCCCCAGCCATGGTAAACTGCAGCAGACTTACGGAGGCCGCCAGTTGCCCATGACCGCCAATCTGCGCAAACCCACCAGCACCAGCACGAACGGACCGCTGATCATCATGATCGCAGCGTCCCTGCTGGCCCATGCCTTACTGCTGGCGAGCAGCGTCATTTCATGGACTCCCGGCATCACCCTGCCCGATAACAACCGTATCAATATCCAGCTGGTGCAGGTGCCGACACGGCAAGCCCTGCCCACCCTCCGCCAGAGTGAAGACAGCAACCAGGGCCGCGGCAATACCAGCGCCCCCAATCATCTGGCCAGCCACAGCCGGCCCACGGTCAAACCCGAACAGACCGAGCAGTCCGTCGCCGCGCTGCCAGCCAGCAACGACACCAATCTGCTGCAGGAAAACCACCGCAAAAAACCGGCACTGGCCGCAGCCAAGCCGGCCCAGAACAGTGCAAGTGCACCACTGAGCGCCGCCAACCTGCTGGGGCAGATCGCCAACCTCGGCAGCGTGCAGCGCGGGGACCGCGACGTGAAAGACAGCACGCTGGAAAGCGGCACGGCCGATGGCGCGGGTGACAGCGCCAATCGCTATGCCTGGGCACGCTACAAGGAAGACTGGCGGCTGCGCATGGAACGCATCGGGCGACAAAACTATCCTGAAGCCTTGCGCCAGCAGCATATCTACGGCTCGGTCACCCTCGCGGTCAGCATCCTGCCGGATGGCAGCTTGCAGGACATCCAGCTGGTGAAAAAATCCGGCAATAGCCTGGTGGACGAAGCGGCCATCAATCTGGTCACCCGACATGCCCCATTCGGCCGCTTTCCCCCCTCACTGGCCGGCAAGGGGCCCCTGACCATCGTCAAGGCCTTTACCTTTAGCCGGGACAACAATTAGTCGAACCCACGACAAGGAAGCATCATGTTTGAAGTCAACCGCAGCATTGCGCTGATCCGCCCCAAAGCCCCCTTTCTCGACTGGCTGCAGCAACTGCCCGGCGATCTCGACGGGCAGCTGGATCTGGACATCCTCACCCGCGACTGCAATGCCCTGCTGATTCCGGCAGCCGACGATTACGCCTCGGCCGCCGACTTCGTACTGCAGCACTATCGCCTGCTGTTTCAGGCAGAGCTGGCCGACTGGTGCGATGATGAACAACTGTGGCCGGAGCAACTTTCTCCAGCCCTGTTTCTGGAGTGGTTTGAAGTAGAAATCCACTCCGTACTCACCGATATGGTCGAGACGCCACTAGAGCGCGAACCATTCGTCCCGCTGGACCTCAACGCCGAGGATTGAGGTACAGCGTTCACCACAAGGGGAAACACATGTCGCATGAAACACGCATCAAGGTCCGGGGTTATCATCTGGACCTGTACGGCCACGTCAACAATGCCCGCTATCTGGAATTTCTGGAAGAAGCCCGCTGGAGCTTTTTCGAAGACCGTGGCGATCTGCCCTGGTTTCTGCAATCCGGGCTGGCACTGGTAGTGGTCAACATCAATATCGACTACCGCTACCCGGCCACCATGGGCGACGAGCTGGCCCTGGCCACCTCGGTCAAGAGCATAGGCAGCCGCAGCGCCGTCATGCACCAGCGGGTCACCCTGGCCGGTAGCGACAAGGTGGTTGCCGAGGCCGATGTGACTTTTGTGGTGTTTGACGCCAAGCAGAACAAGGCCGTGACGCTGGAAGGACAATTGAAGGAACTCCTGCAGTCCATGCTGGACCAATAAGCCCGACAGCCCCGCCAGACGGGGCTGCTGTCTATCCCTTTTCCGGATGTAGCAAGCATGAAGAAGGTACTGATCACTCTACTGGCGGTTGCCGTCATCGGCCTGGTGGCCTATACCCTGCTGTTCGACCGCAATGCGGCACCGCAGGTCAGCTATACCTCGCTGAGCGGCCAGCACGCCGATACCGCCTCGCTCAAGGGCAAGGTGGTCCTGGTCAATTTCTGGGCCACCAGCTGTTCCGGCTGCGTGGAGGAAATGCCGGAAATCAAGAAACTGCATCAGCAGTACGCTGCGCGCGGCCTGCAGGTGATGGCCGTGGCCATGAGCTACGACCCGCCCAATTACGTACAGGCTTTTGTACAGCAAAACCAGCTGCCCTTCTTTGTCGCCCTGGATGGGCAGGGCAGCATTGCCAAGGCCTTCGGCGACATCCAGCTGGCACCGACCACCTTTCTGATCGACAAGCAGGGCAATATTCTCAAACGCTATGTCGGCGTGATGGACTTCAAGGAAGTGCATCAGATACTGAACCAGCAGCTGGGTACCTGAGCCATCCAACACAAAGCCCCGCCAATGCGGGGCTTTGTGTTGGTCAGAACCGGGGACGCTCAGGCCGCAGCACACACCGGGCAGGCCGGATCGCGGCTGAATTTCAGCTGACGGATCTCACCGCTCAGCGCATCGTACAGAGTCAGTCGCCCCAGCACCGCTTGTCGCCCGGCCAGCAGCTTGACCGCCTCCACCGCCTGCATGCTGCCCATCACCCCCACCAGCGGTGACAACACGCCAAAGGTGGCACACGGGCCATCCGACACCTCGCCCTCCTCGGCAAACAGGCAGTGATAGCAGGGTGAGCCGGGCACGCGCGGGTCGAATACCGCCAACTGCCCGGCAAAGCGCACCGCGGCACCGGATACCAGCGGCACACCAGCCGCCACGCTGGCACGGTTCACCGCATGGCGGGTGGCGAAATTGTCAGAACAGTCCAGCAACAGATCGTGTTGTCTCGCTTCTTCCAGCAGGCGGTCTGCGCTTAAGCGCTCGGCCAGCGCCCGCACCTGGATCTCCGGGTTCAGCCCCAGCATGCGCGCCCGCGCCGATTCGGCCTTGTTCTGCCCCAGTGATGCCATCTCGTGCACCACCTGGCGCTGCAGATTGCTCAGCTCCACCTGATCGTCATCGGCCAGGGTGATATGACCGACACCGGCACTGCCCAGATACAGCGCCACCGGCGAGCCCAGCCCCCCGGCACCGATCACCAGCACACGGCTTGCCAGCAGCCGCTGCTGGCCTTCGATATCGATTTCCGGCAGCAGGATGTGCCGGCTATAGCGCAGCAGGGCTGCATCATTCAGATCTGTCATGGGGTCAAAGCTTAGTCAAATCAGGCCAGGGATGCCATAGCTCCAGCGAGCTAGCCGGCAAAACAAAACGCCAGCACGAGGCTGGCGTCTGCTTGGGCGGGACAGGGATTACTCCTCGACCACCTTGCGGGCAAACTTGATGCCCAGTTGCTTGAGCTTGCGGTACAGGTGGGTACGTTCCAAGCCCACCTTCTGTGCCACGCGGCTCATATTGCCGTTTTCCAGCGAGATGTGGTACTCGAAATACCGCCGCTCCAGCTGCTCGCGCAATTCGCGCAGCGGCATGTTGAAGTCGAAGCCCGACTCCTCCACCGGCTTTTCGTGGCGGAACTGCGCCAGCACCTTGTTGACCTCGGGCGCGTCGACATCGTCCGATTCGGAAGTCAGCGCCAGGCTCTTGATGATGCTGCGCAGCTGCTCCAGATTACCCGGCCAGTCATACTGGCGCAGCGCATTGAGTGCGGCGGTGGTCAGCTTCTTGTTGGGCACCTGGCGCGACTCCACCAGCTCGATCAGGATCTGTTCGGCGATGAAGATGATGTCCTCGGCATGCTCGCGCAGCGGCGGAATCGGCACGATGACGCTGGACAGTGCCGTCAGCAGGCGGTTGTCGCATTCCGGATCGACCAGCAATTCCTGCAATGGCCGGCTGCAGGAACACAGCAGGCGCACGTTGAAGCGGTCTAGCTTGGACAGCAGGAACAACAGCCCCTGCTGCACACGACGGTTGTACTGGCCGATTTCCGGCAGGAACAACACGCCGTTATTGGCCTTTTGCAGCAGTTCCAGCGGCGCATCCGCCAGTTGTTCCGGCTTGGCCGGCGTCACCCAGGGCGTATTGCCCTGATGGAAAAAGCGTGCCACCAGTTCGAAGCCGGAACCGGGCTCACCGGTCAGCAGCACCGGCGACTTGACCTTGGCCACCCGCTCCAGCTGGCGCTTGAGCTCCTGAATCGGTTCGCTGCGTCCCAGCTTGTCCAGATTCAGCGAGGTATTGGCCTGCATGTCGCCATACTTCAGCGCGCGCTGCACCGTGGTGAGCAGCTTTTGCAGGGCAATCGGCTTTTCCAGGAAATCGAAGGCGCCGATGCGGGTCGCCTCCACTGCGGTATCGATGCTGGCATGGCCAGACATCATGACGACCGGCATGTTGAGCTGGCCGGACTTGGCCCATTCCTTGAGCAGGGTGACCCCGTCGCAGTCCGGCATCCAGATGTCCAGCAGCACCAGCGCGGGACGCGTCTGGTTGCGCAGCTGTCTGGCTACCTCGGCGTTTTCCGCCAGGGCAACCGTGTATCCCTCATCCTGCAGGATCTCCGAGAGCAGTTCACGTATTCCGATCTCGTCATCAACAATCAATATATCGCTGCTACGCATTAGGCCTCCAGCAATGGCAGGGTGAGAAGAATTCGCGCGCCTTGCTGCTCGCCATTCCCCAATATGACCTGGCCATGGTGTTCCTCCGCTATTTTCTTCACCACCGCCAGTCCCAGCCCGGTTCCCTTGGGCTTGCTGGTCACATAGGGCTCGAACGCGCGTGGCAGGAGCTCGGCAGGAAAGCCCGAACCATTGTCCTGCACGCAGACGGTCGCGTTTCTTCCTTCTTGTCGGCTGCTAATGTGAATCATCGGGATGTCAACGTCAAGGACCGCATCCTGTGCGTTCTGCATCAGGTTGTGCAATACCTGCCGCAGCAATGCGGCATCCCCCATGATCATCAGCGGCCTGTCTTCCAGTTCAATCTTAACAGCCGGATTGGATTCGTACAGCGTGGCAACCTCCCGTACTACCTGATTGAGATCAAGTTCACTGAGTTTGATGCGTGGTGCGCGCGCATAATCGCGGAAAGCGTCCACCATGTTCTTCAGCGCCGCCACCTGCTTGATGATGGTGTCGGTTGAGCGCTTGAGCATGTCGGCATCTGCCGCTTCCAGCTTGGCCGTCAGCTTCATCGCCAGGCGCTCGGCCGACAGCTGGATGGGAGTGAGCGGATTGCGGATTTCATGCGCCAGCCGCTTGGCCACCTCGCCCCAGGCCGCGTCGCGCTGCGCCCGCCCCAGCTCGGTTATATCATCGAACACCACAACATAACCGCTTCCGGAGCGTTCCGGCAAGCGGGCGCCGCGCACCAGCAGGCTTCGCGCGCCCTGGCCGGTGACATAATCCAGCTGGGTTTGCCATTCTTCCTCCAGCTTGTTCTCGCCATGCTGCAGCATGGTGTCCACCAGGGGAATCAGCGCCGGCACCTGCGTCGACCACTGTTTGACCGGGTAGGCGACCAGTTCGGCAAAGTCCACGCCCAGGATGCGGCCGGCACTGGTATTGGCGGCGCGCAGCTGCCAGCTTTCGTCCAGGGCGATGACACCGGCGGACAGATTGGCCAGTATGCTTTCCAGGTAGAGCTTGCCGCTTTCCAGTGCCCGCTGGTTCTGGTTGGCCGTCTGGCGTGCTTCTTCCAGCTGCTGGGTCATGCGGTTGAACAGGGTGGTGAGCATGCCCAGTTCATCACGGCGATAAACCGGGTGCCGCTTGGAAAAGTCCCCCTGGGCCACGGCACGGGTGCCGGCGGCCAGTTCGGATAGCGGTGCGGACAGGCGCTCGGACAGGAACAGGGCAAAGGCCAGGGCGGAGGTCAGCGCCAGCAGACAGGCCAGCGCCAGGGTCAGCATGTAAAAGGTTTTCAGGCCATCGCGCGACAGCAGCAATTGATGATATTCGGCGCGGGCGGTTTCAATCTGTTCGGCATCGCGGGCAATGGACTGCGGCGCGGCCTGCACCACCTGCAGCACACGCCAGTCGCCGTCCAGCGTGCGATAGGGCAGCAGCACCTTGAGCGTCAGGCCGCCGGCCTCGTTTTCAATGCTCTTGCTGCCCTGGCGCAGCTTGAGGCCACGCAAGGTATCGCGGGCAGGCGCTTGCGGCAGCTGGTGAGCATTATTGCTGGCAAAATTCAGTAGCTGCCCCGATTTGTTGAAAATCGCCAGCTCGCGCAGGCCCAGCTGCTCGCGCAAGCGTTCCAGCCGAGAAGGCAGCATGCTGCCGGGCAGGCCGTCGATGTCATCCAGCACCACGCGGCTTTTGCGGCCAACGTCTTCCAGCACATAGTTGAGCGCGCCCTTGCCCAGTTCCAGGCCACGGTCCAGTGCCGATTCCACTCGCACGTCGAACCAGCTTTCAATGCTGCGCGTCAGGAATTGGGCCGAAATGGTAAACACCAGCAAGCCCGGCACCAGCGCCACCACGGCAAACATCATCACCAGCCGCTGGGTGAGCTTGGCTCCGAACACGCGGCCCTTGACCCGCTGGCGCAGCCGCAGCAGCTGGCGACCCACCACGCCGAGCAGGCCGAGCAGTAGCAGGCTGTTGAGGCCGAACACCCACCAGTAGTACTCGGCCAGCTTGGAGGCATTGCCGGTGGCCACTGCCAGCAGGTAGAGCATGATGGCACCGAAGGCCGCCAGGGCAATCGCCGCGTAACGCATCAGTTGCCATCTTTCATATTGATGGCGGTCCAGTTGGAGGACAGGCTCCATTCCCCCGAGCCCAGGGCATTGATCTGGAAGGGTTTGGGCAGCTCGCTGATGTCCAGCACCAGTCGCACCCGGCCCGCCACGCTGCCGGGGCTGCGCGGATCAAGCGCCCCGCTTTGCAGCACGCGCCAGTCCTGAATGGAGCCGAGGGCGCCCATGGCTTCGGCCAGGGTACGGTAATAATTGGAAAAACTGCCGATGGTAATGCGGTAACGGCTGGTCAACGGCTGGTAGGACAGCTTGAAAGCCAGGCTGGCATGCGGCTCGAACCATTCTTTCAGGTTGAGGTAATAGGCGGTGCTGCGTGGCCGGGTCAGTTCGAACTCCAGCCGGAAAGTCAGGGCCACGCCCTGCTCCAGCGCATCGTTCAGACCGCTGCTCAGCCTGGTCTGAAAACGGGTGCTGAGAGACAGCTGCCCATCCGGGGTCAGCTCGGCATCGGCGCGGCGCGCCAGAATGCCATCGGCCTGCGCCGTGTTGACGGCACAGACCAGTAGCCATAACACCAGGCTAATGCTTCGCAAGCAGCGCGTAATAGAAACCGTCATGACGCTCACAGGGCAACAGTTGTTGCTGATCCAGGCATTCGGCATCGGGATGTCGTGCCAGGAATGCGCTCAGCTGCTGCTGATTTTCTTCCGGAAAAATCGAGCACGTAGCGTAAAGCATTTTGCCCCCGGAAGCGAGTAGCCCCCATAGCGTGTCAACCATCGCCGCCTGCTGGCGGGCCAGCGCGGCGAAATCGCCCGGACGGCGCAGCCACTTGATGTCCGGATGACGACGCACCACGCCGGATGCCGAGCAGGGGACGTCGGCCAGAATGCGATCGAAGGGCTTGCCATCCCACCAGTCAGTCGCCTGCCCGGCGTCAGCCGCATGCAGGCTGGCTTGCAAGCCACCGCGCTGCAGGTTCTCTGCCACCCGTTGCAGTCGCTGCGGGTCGATATCCAGCGCGGTCATGTCCACCTCGGCCATTTCCAGCATATGACAGGTTTTGCCACCCGGCGCGGCACAGGCATCCAGCACGCGCTGTCCGGGTTGCAAGTCGAGCATCCGGGCAGCCTGCTGTGCACCCCAGTCCTGTACCGATACCACGCCGTCGGCAAACCCCGGCAGTTCGCGCACATTGACCGGTTTGTCCAGCATGATGCCGCCGTCCTCGTCCAGTGCCGTTGCGCGCATGCCCAGTGCGTCCAGCTGTGCGAGGTAAGCCGCCAGCGTGCTCTTGCGGCGATTGACGCGCAGCGTCATCGGCGGGTGGCTGTTGTTCCATTCCAGGATGGACGACCATTCTTGCGGGTACGCCTGCTGCACCGCCTTGATCCACCAGCGCGGATGATTGGTGGCTGCTTCCAGATCCTTGTCGGCCAGCCGCAGCATTTCCTCACGCTGACGCAGGAAATTGCGCAGCACGCCGTTGACCAGCGCTTTGAATTTGCCACGCGCCAGGCGCTCGGACAGCTTGACCGCCTCGTTGACGATGGCGTAATCGGCCGCGCGGGTATACACCAGCTGATACAGCGCCACCAGCAGCACCCGTTCCAGCTGCGGCTCCGGCAGGGCCTTGGGCACCAGCCGCCGCAGCCAGAAGCGCAGACGCGCCAGCTGGCGCAGGCTGCCGTAGCAGATGTCCTGCAGGGCGGCACGCTCTGGTGGCGTCAGTTCGCTGCCCTGGCGCTGGGCTTGGGCCAGTGCCTCGGTCAGGGTATGGCCGGATTCCACCTGGCCCAGCACGTCGGCGGCCAGTTGCTGTATGCGATGCATGTCAAAACCTTAAATGGCAAACGGCGAGGACTGCGTTCTCGCCGTTGATAATGGCCGGCGCTCATATCCTGGCACCGGCCCGTGGGTCTCCGTCGGCGTCGGCGACCAGGCAGTCTGGCCGGATCCGGCGGCAACGGATTCTTGCTAGAGGCGCATGATACGTTCAGCCCACGCCGCGCGCCATAGCGTGCAAGCGGGCAATGCGCTCCTCGGTGTGCGGATGGGTGCGGAACAGCTCGCCCATGCTCAGACCGGACAGCGGGTTGATGATCATCATCTGCGCGGTTTCCGGGTGTGCCTGTGCCGTGGGCATGGCGATACCTTGAGCGTAGTACTCGATCTTCTGCAGCGCTGCCGCCAATGCCAGCGGATCGCCGGAAATTTCGGCGCCACCGCGGTCGGCTTCGAATTCGCGCGCCCGGGAAATGGCCATCTGGATCACGCTGGCGGCCAGCGGCGCCAGAATGGCCACCAGCAGTCCGGCCAGCGGATTGACCGGCCGGCCGTTTTCGTCCCGCCCGCCAAAGAACATGGCAAAGCTGGCCAGGGCAGATACCGCACCGGCCATGGTGGCGCTGATGGTGGAGATCAGCGTGTCGCGGTGGCGCACATGGGCCAGCTCGTGCGCCATCACGCCGCGCAGCTCGCGGTAGTCCAGCATGCGCATGATGCCGGTGGTGGCGGCGACGGCGGCGTGTTGCGGATCGCGCCCGGTGGCAAAGGCATTGGGCTGGTCTTCATGAATCACATACACCCGTGGCATGGGCAGGCCGGCGCGCTGCGCCAGCTCGGCCACCATGCCGTAGAACTCGGGGGCCGTGCTGGCATCCACTTCCTGCGCGTTGTACATGCGCAACACCATCTGGTCGGAATTCCAGTAGGCAAACAGATTCATCCCGCCGGCAAACAGCAAGGCCAGCAACAGCCCGCTCTTGCCCCCCACCATGGCGCCAATGAAGCCGAGAAACGCCACGAAGGCGGCCATCAGCACTGCAGTCTTGAACAGATTATTCACGCTAGCCTCCTTTGCTCTGGCCTGTTGTGATGCCTAGCCGCCCAGACGGGTTCCCGCCAGCGCGGTACGGCCGGCGGCAAAATCACGCGCACTCAGCCGCTTGCCCCCTGCGGCTTGCAGCTGGCTGATGACCACCAGCCCCTCACCGCTGCCCACCACCACGCCCTCGGCATCGGCACGCAGTACCACACCCGGTTCGCCCGCGCCGGCGATGGCCTGGGCAAACCACAGCTTGAGCGGTTCGCCGTCCAGCTTGGTAAAGGCACCCGGTGCCGGGTTGTAGGCCCGAATGGCGCGGGCAATGGTGGCGGCCGGCAAGGACCAGTCCACTTCGGCCTCGGCCTTGCTCAGCTTGTGGGCATAGTTCACGCCCTGTTCCGGCTGTGGCTGTGCCTGCAGGCTGTCCAGCTGCGCCAGCGTGCTGACGATGGCCTCGGCACCGCATGCGGCCAGCTTGTCGTGCAGGCTGGCTGCGGTGTCATCAGCGGCAATGGCCAGCGGATGGATGGACAGCATGTCGCCGGTATCCAGCCCGACATCCATCTGCATGATGGTGATGCCGGTTTCGCGGTCTCCGGCCAGGATGGCGCGCTGGATGGGTGCGGCACCGCGCCAGCGTGGCAACAGCGAGGCATGAATGTTGAGACAGCCGCGCGGCGGAATCTCCAGCACCGCCTTGGGCAGCAGCAGGCCATAGGCCGCCACCACCATCAGTTCGGCACCGACCTCCTGCAGCATGCGCTGGGCTTCTTCCGTCTTGAGGGAAACCGGCTGCTCCACGCGCAGGCCATGCTCCAGCGCCACCTGCTTCACCGGGCTGGGCTTGAGTTTCATGCCACGGCCCGCCGGGCGGTCCGGCTGGGTCAGCACCAGGGCAATTTCATGTCCGGCAGCCAACAGGGCCTTGAGCGCTGCGGCGGCGAATTCCGGCGTACCGGCAAATATCAGTTTCATTGTCAGCCTGCAATTAACAAAGACAGGCCAGGCCTGTCTTCAATCAGCCAGGGCCACCCGGTAAGGGCAGGTGGCCGTCATGCCTTACATATTCTGTTTTTCGCGCTTTTTCAGCTTGGTGCGGATCCGCCCCTGCTTGAGCTCGGACAGGTATTCGACGAACACCTTGCCATCCAGATGATCGATTTCGTGCTGGATGCAGATGGCCAGCAGGCCGTCGGCTTCCAGCTCGAACGCCTTGCCGGTGGCATCCTGGGCGCGCACCTTGATCCGCTCGGCACGGGTCACCTTGTCGTAGATGCCGGGCACCGACAGGCAGCCCTCTTCGTACACGGTTTCACCTTCTTTTTCGAGGATGACCGGATTGATGAAGACGCGACGCTCGTTGTGCTCTTCGGAAATGTCCATCACCACCAGCCGCTGGTGGTAGTCCACCTGGGTGGCAGCCAGACCGATGCCCTTGGCCTCGTACATGGTGTCGAACATATTGTCGATCTGGGTCTGCAGGGCAGCGTCAAAAGTCTCGACCGGCGTGGCCACGGTATGCAGACGCGCATCCGGATAATGCAGAATGTTCAGCAGCGCCATCGGTTTTCTTGCTCCAAGTTGTCGTAATGCCATCAGCACGTCGATAATAGACGGGTCTGACGCATGCTCGTTTGTCAAAGGAGCGCTCGCGGGCGCTCGTTACACTCAATATTGGGGCACTTTTCATGCGTAAAAGTATTATATCGCTTGCTTTGGCTCTGGGACTGGCTCTCCCGGCATTTTCCGACACCCTCACCATCAAGCCCGACGCACCCGCGCGCTACACCGTGACCAAGGGCGATACCTTGTGGGGCATCTCGGGACGCTACCTCAAGAGCCCATGGAAGTGGCCCAGCTTGTGGCAGATGAACAAGCGCGACATCAAGAACCCGCACTGGATCTACCCCGGCGACGTGCTGGTGCTGAGCTATGTCAACGGCCAGCCGCGCCTGTCGCTGGAAAAGGGCAAGCAGGACGAAGTGCGGCTGTCACCGCAAATACGCATGTCCGACATCGACAAGGCGGTGCCCAGTATTCCGGCCGCGGCCATCGAGCCCTTCCTCCGCCGTCCGCTGGTGGTCGATGAAGCGCAGTTCAACACCGCCCCCAGGCTGATTGCCGGGCCGGAACAGCGGCTGGCCTTCGGCACGGGCGACCGCGTCTATGCCAATGGTGTGACCGAAATGGGCAACTGGCAGGCCTATCGTGCCGGCAAGCCGCTGATCGACCCCGACACCAAGGAAAACCTCGGCTACGAAGTCATGTACGGTGGCGACGTGGTGGTGGACAAGCTGGGCGAGGACGTGCAGACCATGCACATCACCAGTGTGGCCGGAGAAATCCTGGTGGGCGACCGCCTGATCAAGGCGCCGAAAGACCAGTTTGTCAGCTATGTGCCGCACAGCCCGGATGGCGACATCCGCGGCCAGATCATCTCGGTCTACGATGGCGTGGACGGTGCCGCGCAGTATTCCAATGTAGTCATCAACCGCGGCCGGCGCGAACAGGTGGAAGCGGGCGATGTGTTCAGCATTGTCAAGAACGCCAAGCCGGTTTCCATCACCACCGCCGACGGCCAGCAAAAAATCGTCACATTGCCGGGCCAGACCATAGGCAAGATTTTCATCTACCGCGTGTTTGACAAGGTGTCTTACGGACTGGTGCTGGAAAGCGCCGATGCCGCCAGTGTCGGCGATGTCGTTACCGCACCGGAAAGCGAATGAGCGACAGCACCGGCGACTGGCTGCTGCTGGCGCTGACACCGGGCATTGGGCCGGTGGGCTTTCTCAAGCTGATCGCCAGCTTTGGTTCGGCCAGCCATGCCGTGGCCGCCAGCACCGCCCAGACCACGCCACTGATCGGCCAGCAGGCTGCCCAGGCGCTGCGCGAGCGGGTGGCGCAGCCGGATGTCGACGCCGCACTGGCCTGGGCCGCAGGCGAGCAATGCAGCCTGCTCAGCCTGCAGGATGACGACTATCCGCAGGCGCTGGCAGAAACCGCTTCTCCACCGCCGCTGCTGTTTGCCCGCGGTCGCCGTGAATTGCTGCAGCAGCCCATGCTGGCCATGGTGGGCAGCCGCAGCGCCACACCGCCGGGCAAGCAGATCGCCAGTGACTTTGCCCGACGACTGGCCGAACACGGCTATACCATCGTCAGCGGACTGGCCAGCGGCATCGACGCCGCGGCACACCAGGGCGCCCTGGCTGCGGCCGGCTCCACCATCGCCGTGATCGGCACCGGCATCGACCGGGTCTACCCGGCCAGCAACCGCGCGCTGGCACACCAGATCGGCAGCGCCGGCTTGATCCTGTCCGAATTCCCGCTGGGTGCCGGTCCGCTGGCCGGCCATTTCCCGCGCCGTAACCGCATCATTGCCGGCCTGGCCCGCGGCTGCCTGGTGGTGGAAGCCAATATCAATTCCGGCTCGCTGATCACCGCCCGGCTGGCGGCGGAGAGCGGGCGCGAAGTCATGGCCGTACCCGGATCGATCAACAACCCGCAGGCGCGTGGCTGCCACCGGCTGCTGAAAGATGGCGCCCGGCTGGTGGAATCGGTGGAAGACGTGCTGGAAGAAGTGGGCAGACTGCGCCACAGCGCGCGCCCGGCCACCGTTTGCGCTCCCGATCCGGCCGCGGCGACCGGGCAGATTCTCACCCTGATGGGCTACGACCCGGTCAGCAGCGAGTGGCTGGCACAGCAACTCGGGTTGACGCAAGGGGAGGTTTACGCGATGCTGCTCGAGCTGGAGCTTGCCGGCAAGCTCACCAGCCTGCCTGGCGGGCAGGTCCAGCGACTGGTCTGATTCAGACTGGATTCTGTAGCAGCTCATTTGAAGAAGACCTGATGTTTGACGTTCTCACATATTTGTTCGAGCAATACCGTGACCCGGATGCCTTTGGCGACCGCGGCACACTGATGCGCCAGCTGGAAGCCGCCGGCTTCGAAGACGAGGAAATCAACGACGCGCTCGACTGGCTGGACAATGTCGCCAATATGGTGGAAGGCCTGTATGCCAGCGCGGACGACGCCTCGGGCATGCGCATTTATGCCGATGCCGAGCAGGAACGCCTGCCGACCGAAGTGCGCGGCCTGATCCAGTTTCTGGAAGACCACGGCGCACTGTCGCCCTCGCAGCGCGAAATGGTGATCGACCGCCTGTTTGAATTGCCGGATGACGATATCAATGTCGGCTCGGCCAAACTGGTGGCGCTGATGGTGTTGTGGGCGCAAAAGGCAGAACTGCCCATCCTGCTGGGCGAAGAATTGCTGGACGCCATTCACGGCGAACCCACCATGCAATGACTTGTCAGCGCCGGTGCGGCGGGCTTAACATCCCGCCTCGCCTGACGAGACTGCACGGAATTTTGCACAAGAGCGCCACACGCGCTCTTGTTTTATTTGCGCACTTGCTTTATTTGATAGATAGACCCGCTATCAGCCGGAGCCCCTCCGGTACACACTGAAACGAAAACATGCCCTCCAGCCTCTTGATCGTTGAGTCGCCATCCAAGGCAAAAACGCTGAAGAAATACCTGGGACCGGACTTCGAAGTCCTGGCTTCCTACGGTCACGTGCGCGATCTGGTACCGAAAAACGGTGCGGTAGACCCGGAAAAGGGTTTTGCCATGAAGTACCAGCTGATCGCCCGCAACAGCAAACATGTAGACGCCATCGTCAAGGCGGTGGCCGAGGTGGACCATGTCTACCTGGCCACTGACCCGGACCGCGAAGGGGAAGCCATTTCCTGGCACCTGGTGCAGATCCTCAACAGCAAGAAGCTGCTGAAGGACAAGACTGCCCAGCGCGTGGTGTTCCACGAAATCACCAAGAATGCGGTACTGGAAGCCATCGGCAACCCGCGCGAAGTCGCCCAGGACCTAGTCGATGCCCAGCAGGCACGCCGTGCGCTGGATTACCTGGTGGGTTTCAACCTGTCGCCGCTGCTGTGGAAGAAAATCCGCCGCGGCCTGTCGGCTGGCCGGGTACAAAGCCCGGCACTGCGCCTGATCTGCGAACGCGAGAACGAGATCAAGGCCTTTGTACAGCAGGAATACTGGTCGGTACATCTGGACAGCCACAAGGGCAGAACCAAGTTCTCGGCCAAGCTGACCACCCTGGCAGGCCAGAAGCTGGACCAGTTCGCCATTCCCGGCGACGCCGAACACGCCGACATCCTGGCGCGCCTGCAAGGCCATCCGGCCACCGTCACCAGCATCGAGAAGAAAAAGAAATCGCGCAGCCCGGCTGCCCCTTTCACCACCTCCACGCTGCAACAGGAAGCCGTGCGCAAGCTGGGCATGACCACCGACCGCACCATGCGGACGGCACAGCAGCTGTACGAAGGGATCGACATCGGCCAGGGCACGGTCGGTCTGATCACCTATATGCGTACCGACTCAGTGGCGCTGGCCAATGAAGCCGTGGAAGAAATCCGCAGCTATATCAGCGACACCTTCAACAACGACTTTCTGCCCAAGAACGCCGTTGCCTACAAGAACAAGTCCAAGAATGCCCAGGAAGCGCACGAGGCCATCCGCCCCACCTCCATCCTGCGCACGCCGGAATCGGTCAAGCCCTTCCTGACCACCGACCAGTTCAAGCTGTATGACATGGTGTGGAAGCGGACCCTGGCCTGCCAGATGGCACCGGCCAAGTTCGACACCACCAGCGTCGACATCACCATGGGCGAGGGCATCTTCCGCGCCAGCGGCCAGGTGCAGACCTTTGCCGGCTTCCTCGCCGTGTACGAAGAAGACGTGGATGATGCCGAGGACGAAGACAACGCCAAGCTGCCGCTGCTGGAAGAAGGCGACAGCCTGCCGGTGGACAAGCTGTACGGCGAACAGCACTTCACCCAGCCACCGCCGCGCTTCTCCGAAGCCAGCCTGGTGAAGGCGCTGGAAGAATTCGGCATCGGCCGTCCTTCCACCTACGCCAGCATCATCTCCACGCTGAAAGACCGCGAGTATGTGATTCTGGACAAGAAGCGCTTCCAGCCCACCGACACCGGCGACATCGTCAACAAATTCCTGACTGAACACTTCAGCCAGTACGTGGACTACAACTTCACCGCCAAGCTGGAAAACCAGCTGGATGACATCGCCAGCGGCCAGCGTGAATGGGTGCCGGTGATGGACAGCTTCTGGAAGGGTTTTTCCAAGCAGCTGGCAGAAAAAGAGAGCATTTCCCGCGCCGAAGTCACCACCGAAAGCCTGGACGAAGCCTGCCCCAAGTGCAGCAAGCCCTTGTCCATCAAGTTTGGCAAGCGCGGCCGCTTCATTGCCTGCACCGGCTACCCGGACTGCGACTACACCCGCAATATCGGTGAAACCGCCGAGCAGGCTGCCGAAGAAGCCGAAGCCCCGACGGTGATCGAAGACCGGGTCTGCCCGGATTGCGGCGGCGAGCTGCACATCAAGAAGGGCCGTTACGGCAAATTCATCGGTTGCGCCAACTACCCCAAGTGCAAGCACATCGAGCCGCTGGAAAAACCCCGCGACACCGGTGTGGAATGCCCGGAGTGCAAGACCGGTCACCTGATCGAGCGCAAGAGCCGCTACGGCAAGCTGTTCTACAGCTGCAATACCTATCCCAAGTGCAAGTACGCCACCTGGAACCCGCCGGTCGCCGAGCCCTGCCCCAAGTGCAACTGGCCTATCCTCACCATCAAGACCACCAAGCGTCGCGGTACGGAAAAGGTGTGCCCGCAGAAGGAATGCGGCTACAGCGAGGTGATTGCCCCGCCGGAAGCCAAGCCGGCGGAAGAGTGATTCACCGCCCGCGGATTGCCCAGCACGACGCCACCTCAGGGTGGCGTTGTTTTTTTGTCAGGCCGTCACAATGCAGGCCGTGATTGCCGCTACGCCATCAGCATTCGCAACACACTGTTTTTATTGCTTAATTTCAGAAAAATACTCATATAATTCCGAATATGCGCCGCACAGCCTGCCGACAAACCCTGCCGGATTGAGCGTGCCAGCGGTGCAGCTTCCCGCGACGGAGCAATACCTACCCGCACAACGCCGCCTCCAGCCAGGCGGCGTTTGCCATTTGCAGGCCACAAGCCCGGGCAATGAACCACCTCATGAAAACACACAGCAGCTTCTTTTTTACCGGCGCCACCATTCTCACCCTGTTCGGCCTGCTCAGCGGCCACTGGCTGATGTTGCCGCTTGCCTTCCTGATGGCCTTCTGCGGCATGGTGGCCGCCGATCGCGAACAACTGGCCGACATGGACATCCATACCGCGGCCATGCTGCTGGTGCTGCCCAGCCAGCAGCCCTTGCTGCCGCTGGACCACTTCCATGGCAATGAATTGCTGTTCTATCAGGCCGGCAGCCCGGTCTACCGGATACTGCAGGCCAATGGCGCCAGCTGGGAGCTGGTGGGGGAATATGGCAAGGTCGAAGATGTCAGCGGCTGCATCCGGGTCTATCCCGGCTATCTGTACCGCCGCCAGGCGCGCTGAGGCCGGCATAGCAGGCCAGCACAGGGCAGCTAGCGCGCTGGCGGCTGCTCTGCCTGCTCGGTATCGCGGATTTCCCGGGCCAGGAAAAAATTGAGCGCGGTACGCAGTACGGCAATGGCCGCCAGCTTGCCGATCTGGTCCCAGCTGGGGGCTACTGCAGTCGACAGGATATCCGCCGCCAGTTGCAGTTCCAGCGCCAGTGCCAGAAAGCGGGCAAAGCTCAGCCGTACTGCGTTGTATTGCGCCATGCCCGGCTCAAAGCAGCGCTGCAGATAACGCAGGCCGGCAAACAGCACTCCCACGCCAATCACCAGCGCACCACTGGCTTCCACCGCCAGTTTCAGCCACAGCACCAGATTGAGCACCAGTTCTTCCACGCCAGAATCGGCCGGTGACAGCATATGCATCCTCTCGCTTGACAGGGCAGGAGCTGACCAGCATACACGCAAGCACGCTGCCAGGCAGCCCGGCAGCGCAGCGCGCGATGCCATCTGCATGTTATGCTGGGCCGGCTGTTGCTACCGGTCCACTGCATGTTGCTGCTGAAACTGACCCTGATCCCCACCCTGTTGTATGCGCTGTCGCTGGTGGCGCGTTACCGCGGCCCCGCCCTGGCCGGCTGGCTGTCCGGTCTGCCGGTCGTCGCCGGCCCCATCCTGTGGCTGCTGGCCCATGAGCAGGGCAAGGCGTTTGCTGCCGTGGCAGCCATGCAAGC
This sequence comes from Aquitalea magnusonii, assembly GCF_003202035.1. Lineage (GTDB taxonomy): Bacteria > Pseudomonadota > Gammaproteobacteria > Burkholderiales > Chromobacteriaceae > Aquitalea > Aquitalea magnusonii. The sequence goes on from NZ_QJKC01000003.1 coordinate 61,489, forward strand.
CATCGCCGCCATTGCGGCATCCGAAGCCTTCAACCTGATTTATGCCCGTACCGCAGCGCGCCGGCACTGGCCGCTGGCGCTGGCCGCCGCCCTCGGCGGCTGGCTGCTCGCCGCACTATTGCTGCAGCAACTCACGCCCTCGCTGCTTCTGGCGCTGGGCGTAGCGGCACTGAGTGTCGGGGGCAATTATTTCTGCTTGCCACGGCCAGCGCAGCTGCCGCCGGACAGCCCCAGCCACGAGCGGCTGTGGCTGCGCATGCTGGCTGCCGCCGTGCTGACACTGGCGGTGAGTGCGGCCGCGCAGCGGCTGGGTGCGGCCTGGAGCGGCGTGCTGGCGGTGTTTCCGCTGCTGGGGGTGGTGATGGCGGTATCGATGCAGCAGGCGCAGGGCGCTGCTGCGGTGCAGATGCTATTGCGCGGCATGCTGCTGGGGCGCTTTGCCTTTGCCGCATTCTGTCTGACGCTGGTACTGCTGCTGCCGCGACTGGACCGCGACATCTCCTTCCTGCTGGCCAGCCTGCTGTCATTGCTGGCGCAGTCGGCGTCGCGCCGTGGCTTGCGACCTTAGCGCCCGAACAACACCAGCAGCCATACCGCGGCCAGATTGATCAGGCCCAGCAGCTGGGCGGCGCTGCCCATGTCCTTGGCCCGCTTGGCCAGCGGGTGGCGTTCCAGCGAGGTGTGATCGACCGCGGCCTCGATGGCGGAATTGAGCAATTCGATGATGAGCGTGGCCAGCGAGCTGGCCACCAGCATGGCGCGTGCCAGCGGGCTGGCCGGCACCAGGAACAGCGCACAGGGAATCAGGATGCAGGCCAGCAAGGCCAGCTGGCGAAAGGCATCTTCATGGCGGTAGGCCGCCTTGATGCCGTCCAGCGAATAACCGAAGGCGTTGATCAGCCGGCGGACGCCGGTCTTGCCCTTGAACGGGCTTTCCTCATGCTTGCTCATGTCAGATCCAGTGATTGCGCGGATGGCGGGTGGCATTTGCCGGCCCGGCGAGCGGCATGTTAAGCGCTGCCGGCCAGCCGGGCAAGCGAACCGGCCTTGCTGCCAGCGGCGATGTTGCCGCCGGCAGATGACAGGCTGATGGCAAGGCTTAGAGCCGCTAACAAAACCTCGTAGAGTACCCGAGTCAAGGCGCGCCGACGCAGACAGTACAGTGAGTACGGCAAGTCGGCGCAACGCAGAATCGGGGGTTTTGTGAGCGGGTCTTAATGGGCGGTGGCGCGTTCCAGTGCGTCGATATACAGGCCGGCGACATTGATATCGGTCTGGTCCATGATTTCTCGGAAGCAGGTGGGACTGGTGACATTCACTTCGGTCAGGTAATTGCCGATGATGTCCAGCCCGGCCAGCAGGATGCCGCGCTTTTTCAGCTCCGGGCCGACCGCTTCGGCGATTTCCCGGTCGCGGGCGCTGAGCGGGCGGGCTTCGCCACGGCCACCGGCAGCCAGATTGCCACGGGTTTCCCCCGCAGCCGGAATGCGCGCCAGGCAGTAGTCCACCGGCACGCCGTCAATCACCAGCACGCGCTTGTCGCCATCACGGATTTCCGGAATATAGCGCTGGGCCATGATGGTGCGCTTGCCGCGCAGGGTGATGGTTTCCAGAATCACCGACAGGTTCGGGTCGTTCGGCGTCACCCGGAAAATGCTGTCCCCGCCCATGCTGTCCAGCGGCTTGAGGATCACGTCCAGATGCTGGCGGATAAAGGCTTTCAGCCGTGGCGTTTCGCCGGTGATCATGGTGGGCGCGGTCAGCTCGGGGAAATTGAGGATGGCCAGCTTTTCGTTGAAGTCGCGCAGCGCCTGGCCGCTGGTGAAGACCTTGACGCCCTGCGCCTCGGCCAGGGTGAACAGCTGCGAGGCATACAGGTATTCCATGTCGAAGGGCGGGTCCTTGCGCATCACCACCGCATTGAAGGCGGTCAGCGGCTGGCGATGGACATCGTCCAGCTTGTACCAGGCCGGGTGATCGCCCTTGCGTTCGTCGGTAACGGTGAGGCCACGGGCATCCACCAGCAGCCGCCCGCCCTCCACCGACAGCTGGCGCGCCTCGGCAAAGCTGATGGCGTGATTGCGTCGTGCCGCCTCTTCCATCATGGCAAAGGTGCTGTCCTTGTAGATCTTGAACTGTTCCAGCGGGTCGGCGATGAACAGGATACGCATGGTGCTCTCCAGGGTTTCGCCAGCAGGCACTGGCGGGCCGGCAGACGGCCATCGGATTCATTGATGATAGTAGGCATCCAGCGCATAGCGCCGGGTGGATCTCTTCCAGTGGCCGTTGACCAGGGTTTCGCGGGTTACGCGCACCTGTTTGCCGGCCGGGTCCTGCGCGTCTTCAATCAGCCGCTCCACCGCCTGCAGGCGGTGGTGGGCATCAAACTGGTAATCGGTGGTTTCGTGGTAACAGCAGCCGCTCTTGGCCAGGGTGCGCAAGCGCTTGCGCTTGGCATCCACCTGGAACAGGCCCAGTGTTTCCCCGGTCAGCGTGGATAATTCATCGTTCAGCACAAACTGCTTGCTGGTGGTGTCGTACAGATAAACGCTGTAGGTGGGGCCGCCATAAGGACCGTCGTTGCCATTCTGCACGGCGAAATCGGCATGGCCGTCGAAGTCGAAATCGGCCACATTGATCACCCCCTGCACATCATACAGCCGCGCCGTATTGACCAGCGGCTTGCCATCATCGCCATGCGCCATATAGACATTGTCCAGCCGCAGCTGCTGGATGCGGCGCTGACTGCGCTGGTCGATGATATTGATGATGGCCGGGCCGGCGGCTGCCCAGTCCTGCTCGCCCCAGTCGAGCAGCGCGATGTCAAAGCGATATGCCGGTGTGGCATTGTCGATGTGCTGGTGGATCAACTGCGCCCGCTGCAATTGCGCCAGCCGCTGCTGATAGACGTTTTGCAGGCAGCTGGCATCGGCCTTGCACTCGGCACGCGGACCAGCCAGCCACTGGCGCTGATTGTCCTGCAGCAGACCTTGCTGATTGTGCTGGCGGTAGGCGGCAGCCACTTGCTCGTCCAGCGCGGATAGCGCCGGCTGGCGGCAAATGGCCTGCTCGGTGGCGCTTGCCGCCTTGCTGCAATCAAAGCTGGCGGCTGTGGCCAGCATCGGCAACAGCAGTAGCAACAGGCCACACAGCGGCTTCATGGTTTCAGTCGCGCTCTGGGTCGGTGTTTTCCAGCTCCAGCGCGGCCGCCAGCAGCGCCAGACGGGCAATCACGCCATAGGCGTAGAAGCGGTTGGGCGCACAGTCCGGCGAGCCGTGCTTGTCCGGCAGGCAGGGGGTTTCAAACGACAGCGGTACAAACTGCATGCCCGGTGCGTTGAGGTTTTCGTCAATGCCACGGCCGGTATGCACGCGGTAGAAGCCACCGGTGACAAAGCGGTCCATCATGTATACCACCGGCTCGGCCACCGCGTCATCCACGGTTTCGAAGGTGTACACGCCTTCCTGCACGATGACTTCGGAGACTTCCAGCCCCTCCTTCACCACCGACATCTTGTTGCGCGCCTTGCGGTTCAGACCGATGACTTCTTCCGGGCTCTTCACGCTCATCACGCCCATGCCGTAGGTGCCGGCGTCGGCCTTGACGATGACGAAGGGGTCGTTCTTGATGCCGTATTCACGGTATTTGACGGCAATCTTGTCCAGCGTGCCGGCCACGGCTTCGGCCAGCGCATCCTCGCCCTGACGGGCATGAAAATCCAGCCCGCTACAGTTGACGAAGTAGGGGTTGATCATCCACGGGTCGATGGAAATCAGCTGCGAGAACTGCTCGGCCACCTGATCGTAGGCGGTGAAGTGATTGCTCTTGCGCCGTACTGCCCAGCCGGCATGCAGCGGCGGCAGCAGGTTTTGTTCCAGATCCTTGAGGATGGCCGGGATGCCGCCGGACAGGTCATTGTTAAGCAGCACCACGCAGGGGTTGAAACCGTCGGCCAGCTTGAGGCGGTTACCCTGGCGCAGGATGGGTTCCAGCTTGACGATGTCGCCGCCGGCACTGGTCAGCTCGGTGACCTCGGTGATTTCCGGGTTCAGCGTACCCAGCCGCACCTTGAGGCCGGCCTGCTCGAAAATATGCACCAGCGTGGCCACATTTTGCAGGTAGAAGGTGTTACGGGTGTGGTTTTCCGGAATCAGCAAGATACTGCGCGCTTCCGGACAGACTTTTTCCACCGCGGCCTGCGCCGCCTGGATGGACAGGGGCAGGAAGTCCGGATTCAGGTTGTTATGCCCGCCAGGAAACAGATTCATGTCCACCGGAGCCAGTTTGAAACCGCTGTTGCGCAAGTCGACCGAGCCGTAAAACGGTGCGGCGTGGTTATGCCACTGACTGCGGAACCAGTGTTCGATATGCGGTTGGGCGGTAAGAATGCGACTTTCCAGCTCCAGCAGCGGGCCGGTCAGTGCAGTGGACAGATGTGGGACGGTCATGGGTTCCCCTAGACGGTGGATGACTTGCAGCGAATTGATCTATGGTGGGGGTTGCAGTCGGGGAATTCAAGCCTGCTGGATGAAGGAATGCTTCAGCGCATCCGGTTTGGCATCATGCGGCAGCGGCCAGGGCGGTACACCATATTTTGCCCTGCAGACAGGAAACTTGACCACAGGCTGCCACTCCAAAATCATCCGGGTAAAATTCCCCCTGGCGACTTGCCACTCATCATGACGGAGGCCACATGAGCCCGACTACCCTGCGCACCAGCCTGCTGGCCGCCCTGTTCTGCCTGCTGCCACTGGGCGCGCTGGCTGCCCCCACGCTGGCGCAAACCCGCTTCACCGACCAGGCCGGCAGCTCGGTCTCGCTGCGCGCCTATCAGGGCAAGGTGGTGCTGGTGAATTTCTGGGCCACCTGGTGTGGCCCCTGCCGCGAAGAAATGCCCATGCTCAATAGCCTGCGTGATCGTCTGGCGCCCAAAGGCGTGGAGGTGGTGGGCATTGCGCTGGACAACAAGGCAGAGACTTACAATTTCGCCCGCCAGTTGAGAATCGGCTATCCCATCCTGCTGGGCGACAGCGATACCCTGAGCCTGCTGCGCACGCTGGGCAACCCGGCCGGTGCCCTGCCCTACAGCATCATTCTGGACCGCAACGGCAAACAGGTGGGCAGCCTGCTGGGGCGGCTGAACGAAAAGAATCTGGAAGATACGCTGCGCCACTTTCTGTAAGTGCGCTACAGCACCGCCAGCACCCTCCCCGCAGCACGCTGCGGGGATTTTTCAGGGTGAAGACCGGGCACCGCCCGATCAGATGGCCGCCGCCAGCGTGGCACCCTGATTGATGGCACGCTTGGCATCCAGCTCGGCCGCCACATCGGCACCGCCAATCAGGTGTACCGTCTTGCCGGCATCCAGCAGCGGCTGCTGCAATTCGCGCAGGGGATCCTGTCCGGCACAGATGATGACGTTATCCACCGGCAACACCTGTGCCTCGTCCTTGATGATGACATGCAGGCCGGCATCGTCGATCTTCTGATAGCTGACGCCGGACAGCATTTTCACCTTTTTCATTTGCAGGCTGGCGCGATGAATCCAGCCGGTGGTCTTGCCCAGGCCATCCCCCACCTTGCTTTGCTTGCGCTGCAACAGGTAAACCTCGCGCGGGCTGGCATGCGGCTGCGGGCCTTGCGGGCTGAGACCCCCGGCATGTTCCACACTCATGTCCACGCCCCATTCGCGCATGAAGGCCGCCACGTCCAGCGATGTCGACCTGCCCTCATGGGTCAGGTATTCGGCGGTATCAAAGCCGATACCACCGGCACCGATGATGGCCACACGCTGGCCCACCGGCTTGCCGTGCTTGAGCACGTCCAGGTAATTGAGCACCTTGGGGTGGTCGATGCCGTCGATCTGCGGCAGGCGCGGCGCAATGCCGGTGGCCAGTACCACTTCTTCAAAGTCCTTCAGCATGGCGGCATCCACACGGGTATTCAGACGCAAAGTCACGCCGGTTGCGGCCAGACGGCGGTCGAAATAGCGCAGGGTTTCATGGAACTCTTCCTTGCCGGGAATGCGCTTGGCCACATTGAACTGGCCGCCGATCTCGCCTGCGGCATCGAACAGCGTCACCTGATGACCGCGCTCGGCGGCAATGGTGGCAAACGCCAGCCCGGCCGGGCCTGCCCCCACCACGGCAATCTGCTTGGGCTGTTGCGCCGGGGTGTAGTTGAGTTCGGTTTCGCGACAGGCGCGCGGGTTCACCAGACAGCTGGTGAGCTTGCCCTGGAAGATGTGGTCCAGACAGGCCTGGTTGCAGCCGATGCAGGTATTGATTTCATCGGCCTTGCCGGCTGCCGCCTTGTTGACGAAATCCGGGTCGGCCAGGAAGGGACGCGCCATCGACACCATGTCGGCACAGCCGCTGGCCAGGATGTCTTCCGCCACTTCCGGGGTGTTGATGCGGTTGGTGGTGATCAGCGGAATGTTCACCTGGCCCATCAGCTTTTTGGTGACCCAGGCAAAGCCGCCACGCGGCACCATGGTGGCAATGGTGGGGACACGCGCTTCATGCCAGCCGATGCCGGTATTGATGATGCTGGCCCCGGCGCGTTCGATTTCCCGTGCCAGCTGCACCACCTCGTCCCAGCTGCTGCCGTCCTGCACCAGGTCCAGCATCGACAGGCGATAGATGATGATGAAGTTGCTGCCCACCGCGGCGCGCACCGCCTTGACGGTTTCAATGGCAAAGCGGATGCGGTTTTCAAAACTGCCGCCCCAGTCATCGCTGCGCTTGTTGGTGGCGCGGGCGATGAACTGGTTGATCAGATAGCCTTCCGAGCCCATGACCTCGACGCCGTCATAGCCGGCCTGCTGGGCCAATCTGGCGCAGCGGGCGAAGTCGGCAATGGTTTGCCACACCTCGGCATCGGACAGTTCACGCGGGCGGTAGAAGTTGATCGGCGCAATCAAGGGTGAGGCCGACACGCATTTTTCCTGAAAGCTGTAACGGCCGGAATGCAGGATCTGCAGCGCAATCTTGCCGCCTGCCGCATGCACGGCATCGGTCACCTTGCGGTGGTCCGGCACATGCTGTTCATCCGCCAGCATGGAGGCGCCCTCGGCCACACAGCCTTCCGCATTCGGTCCCACCCCGCCGGTCACGATCAGCCCGACGCCGCCACGGGCGCGCTCGGCATAAAAAGCCGCCATCTTGTCGAAGCCACCGGGGGCTTCTTCCAGGCCGGTGTGCATGGAACCCATCAGCACACGGTTTTTCAGCGTGGTAAAACCCAGATCCAGCGGGGCCAGCAAATGCGGATAGGCAGTCATGTTTCGTCCTCGTCGACGTGGCGAGCAGGCGCTCACCCTGATTGTGGTTCAGCCGCCGGGCATTTGCCGGCATGACATGGATTATTGTCGCTCGACAATACTTACTAGTAAGTAAGTTGTCAACGCAAGCCATAGCCCGGATGTGCTCCTGCACCGCGCATGCGCGCTCACCCTGCTTGGCGTGTACAGGCAGCCTGCTTACACTGTGTCTTTTCTGCCGGATACCCCATGTCCCTGCCGCGCCCGCTAGCCAATCTGCTTGCCCTGCCGCCCTTGCTGGCCGCCGGCAGCTTTGCCCTCACCGACAGCCTGTTCTGGCCGCTACTGCTGTATTTCGGCATGAGCGTGCTGACCTTTGCCCTCTACGGCTGGGACAAGCGCCAGGCCGTGCATCACGGGCGGCGCACACCGGAAAAACTGCTGCACTGGCTGGAGCTATTGGGCGGCTGGCCGGGCGGTTTGCTGGGCCAGTACTGGCTGCAGCACAAGTCGAGCAAGCGCAGCTACCAGCTGATGTTCTGGCTGATCGTGCTGGCCCACTGGCTGGCCTGGGGCGGCTGGATTGCCTGGCTGTGGCATGTCGCCCACCCCGTCTGAAGCGGCGGTGCTAGCGCTTGATCACCCTGTCCAGCCATGCCTGCATGTCCTGCAATACTTCGGCCCGATTGCTCTCGTTAAGCATTTCGTGACGCCCCCCGGGATAGACATGGCTGTGGATGTCGATCAGCCCGGCATCGCGGTAGCGGATCTCCAGCTGCCCCAGGGCCAGCCGGCCATGACTGACCGGATCGCGGCTGCCGGCCAGCAGATACACCGGGCAATGCCGAGGCAGGCGCCCGGCTGCGATGGCCTCGCCCTGCTCCAGCGCGATGATGCCGCCGAACAGATCGATCCACAGGCCGGGAGTGGGGTCAAAACCACACAGCGGATCGGCAATATAGGCATCCACCTGGGCGCGGTCGCGTGACAGCCAGTCCATGCGGGTGCGTGCGGGAATAAAAGCCAGATTGAAGCTGCCAAACACCAGCCTGGCCATGAAGCGGCTGGGTGCATTCATGCCGCCCAGCCGCCCTGCCAGCCGGGCCACGGCGCGCAGTACATACGCCAGCGGACGCTGGCGATAGCCGGTGGCGGACAGCAGCAGGCCAGACAATTGCTCGCCGTATTGCAGGAAATAACTGCGCGCGATAAAGGAACCCATGCTGTGGCCAAACAGCAGCAGAGGCTGTTGTGGATGCTGTGCCGCGGCGTGCCGGCGCACACACTCCACGTCATCCACCACCTTGTCCCAGCCCTGTTCGGCAGCAAACCAACCCTGATGGGCCGCATGCGGGCCATGGCCGCGATGGTCGTGGGCATAGACCGCGATGCCTTGCGCTGCCAGCTGCAGCGCCACCGGCTGATAGCGGGCGGCATATTCGCTCATGCCGTGGGCAATCAGCAGCACGGCACGCACGGCCTGCCCCTCGGGTGGCAACCAGCAACAACCATTAATACGGTGGCCATCGGCCGCCAGCAAATCGAAATGCTCCATGTTTTCCTCGTTGCGCTGTGCGCTCCGCTTGCCCAGACCTGGGGTGCGGTGCTGCATTGATGATGCAGCCATCATGCGTCCTTGCCGGCAGATGTCGCAAGCACAAATCCGCTCCGCAGCTACAGGGCGGGCAGCAAGGCAATGGTCATCACCAGGGTGGGAATCCCCAGCACGGTACTACACAGCAAGGTGGCGCCCGACAGCGCATAAGGCAGCCGCAGGCTCACCCCGAACAGGATGCCAAAAAAGCCGGAAGGGATGGCGGCCAGCAGCACCAGCGCCTGCGTCAGCTCGCGCGGTAATGCCAGCCATAGCGCCAGCCCGTATACCAAAGCCGGATGCAGGATGTTTTTCAGCAGCGCACCGAGCACGATATGCCAATCCAGCCGGAAGGGCTGGGCCGAAACCAGCAAGCCGGTCACAAACAGGGCGACACCGCCCACGGCCAGCCCCATCATCGAAAAAGCAGCACGCAGATAATCAGGCAAAGGCCATTGCAGCACGGCCAGCAAGCTCCCCAGCAGCGGTGCCAATACCACTGGATTACGCAGGATGTTCAGCAGCGTCCGCAGCAGTGGCAGGTGATCAGACGCGGCGGCACTGGCCGGCTTGCCCTGTAATAAAAACAGGGTCAGCGGCGAAATGACCACGCTGCCGGCAATGATGGCTACCGCTACGGCCAGCGATTCTGCTGGCGACATCACCGTGGCCAGCAAGGGCAGGCCTACCGCTGCATAGTTGGGCAGTGCCACCGTACAGGCCTGCATGGCGGCCAATGGTGGCTTTTGCCGCCACAGCAGCCGTTCCAGCGCGTAGCTGAGCCCAAACAGCAAGAGCATGGACAACACCAGCAAGACAAACAATGGCAGTTGCTGATGCAAGGAACCCAGCGAGGCATTCGCCGTGGTCAGGAACAAGGAACAGGGCAAGGCAAAGCGCATCAACAGGCTGTTGAGTGATTCGACATGCACATTGTCTACACGCTGCCGTTTGCCAGCATAAAAGCCCAGGCTCAGGACAAAGAACATGGGCGACAAAGATAGAAGGATGGTGTGCAGCATGATTTCCCCGGCTTCAGGATGAGGTTTGCCCCGCGGTGTCAGGGCAGCATGCGCATGGTGCATGGCAGGGCAAAGCCGGTCCAGCCGTGCCGGTCGCGCAGGAAGCGCTGGCAAACTGGCCAAAAATACTGGGGACAAACAGGAGGGAAGGTGATTTGCAAAGCGTGCCGCAAGGCGCAGCACGACAGCATCAGGCCAGCATCCGCGCCGGGTCAAACTGTGGATTGGTAAGCGAAGTCAGCACATGGTCGCGCCATGCGCCATTGATATACAGGTAGTCACGTGCCAGGCCTTCTTCAACAAAGCCCAGACGCTGCAACAAGGCGGCACTGCGCTGATTATGCGGCTGGTAATTGGCTTGCAGGCGATGCAGCCGCAGGTCGTCAAAGGCAAAGCGGATGATCTCGCTGACCGCCTCGTGCATCAGCCCCTGCCCTTGCAGGCTGTGGTCGATGCCGTAACCCAGATGCGCCGCCTGAAACACGCCGCGCACGATATTGCTGAGGCTGACCGTGCCGATGATCTGCCGCGGCTGCTCCGGCCGGGTAAGCAAAAAGCGCGCGCCCCGCCCCTGTTCCCAGCTCAGCGCCTGCTGGCGCAGCTGCATGGTCCAGTACAGCTCGGTAAAGAACATGTCGCCCGGCTTGGGGTCCCAGGCGGCAAAATGCTGACGGTTGCGCACTTGATAATCCAGCATGGGACGCGCCAGGCCGATGTGCGCGGGCAACAGCTGCAGGCGTGGCGTGGCAAGGACGGGCTGGATGGTGGTCATGGCGGCGGCAGGCAAGAGAGGTTGGCCTGAGAGTGTAAGCGCAGCGCACCGGTGACTCAAGCCGCCTGCCAGACGCAACAACGCCCGGACAAGCCGGGCGTCGGGTCTTGCTGCGTGGCGCGTGGCGGCCTAGTTGCCAGTCAGCCGTTCCAGCGCTTCGCGGTACTTGGCGGCGGTTTTTTCGCGCACCTCCAGCGGCACGGCCGGGGCCGGCGCCTGCTTGTTCCAGCCGGAGGCTTCCAGCCAGTCACGCACGAACTGCTTGTCGAAGGACGGCGGATTGCTACCGGCAGCATAGCTGTCGGCCGGCCAGAAACGGCTGGAGTCCGGGGTCAGCGCTTCGTCCATCAGCACCAGGGTGCCGTCTTCATCCAGACCAAATTCAAACTTGGTATCGCAGATGATGATGCCGCGCTTGGCCGCGAATTGGGCTGCGGTCTTGTACAGCAGGATGGCGGTGTCGCGCACCTTGGCGGCCAGTTCGGCACCGACAATGGTTTCGCACTGCTGGTAGCTGATGTTTTCGTCGTGATCGCCCACAGCCGCCTTGGTGGACGGAGTGAAGATGGGCTCGGGCAGCTGGCTGGATTCCTGCAGGCCGGCCGGCAGCGCAATGCCGCACACGGTGCCGGACTTCTGGTATTCCTTCCAGCCGGAACCGGCCAGATAACCGCGTACCACGGCCTCGATCGGCACCGCTTTCAGGCGCTTGGCCACCACGGCGCGGCCTTCCACTTGCGGCAGGTCTTCGGCCGACACCACGTCTTCCGGCTTGTCACCGGTCAGGTGATTGGGCACCACGTCCTTCAGGGTTTCAAACCAGAAGTTGGAAATGGCGGTGAGGATCTGACCCTTGGCCGGAATCGGATCATCCAGAATCACGTCGAAGGCGGACAGGCGGTCGGTGGCGATCATCAGCATGCGCTTGTCGTCGATCTCGTACAGATCGCGTACCTTGCCGGAGTAGATTTTCTTCAGGCTTTTCAGATTGGTGGTATTAAGTCCGGTCATGACACGTCTTTCATCAAATTGATCGTATTGATCCTGGTGCGGCACTGCTGTCAGGTGCTGCACCTCAGTCAAACCATTGCATGCCTTCATAAGGTTGCTGTCGACAGGCGGCCAAACGACTCTCTAGCGAACCGACATGCAACTCGAGAAGGTGACCGTCGGGATCGCGGAAGTAAAAGGAATCACCTTCGCTGCGATTCTCCTTGCTCGGCTTAATGCCCAAGGCAGTCAGCGCCGCTCTTGCCGCGGCAAAATGCTCAGCCGACACACTGAAAGCGACATGCGTGTAGCCCGCCTTTACTCCCTCTGTCACGGTTTCATCTAACGACAGACAGAGCCAGACATCGCCCCACAGCAGATAGCCGCCCTGCAACCAGCGCGCCCGAGGCCGCACTCCGGGCAGCGCAGTATAAAACTGCCAGGAGCGTTCCAAATCGGCCACTGCCAGCGTCAGGTGATTCAATCCGCCAACTGGCATGAGCTTACAGCGTATCCTTCAGCGCTTCGGCCTGTTCCAGAGCCTCGTCGGCAGTGGCGGCCATCACGTTGAAGTGGCCCATCTTGCGCCCCGGCCGCGCCTGCTTCTTGCCGTACAGGTGCAGCTGGGCATTGGGGGCCTCGGCCAGCACGTCCCAGTTGGGTTCGCGGCCGTCTTCCTTCCAGACATCACCCAGCAGGTTCACCATCACCACCGGGCTGAGCAGGTCGGTGCGGCCCGGCAGCAGGCCGCACATGGCGCGCACTTGCTGCTGGAACTGGTCGGTCAGGCAGGCCGTCAGGGTGTAATGGCCGGAATTGTGCGGGCGCGGGGCGATTTCATTCACTACCAGGCTGTCGTCGTCCAGCACAAAGAATTCCACCGCCAGCACGCCCACATAGTCCAGCGCTTCGGCCAGGCTTTGCGCCATCTGCTGGGCCGATGCGGCCAGCGCCGGGGCAATGCGCGCCGGTACGATGGACACATCCAGAATGCCGTTCTTGTGGCTGTTTTCCGCTACCGGGAACACCGCCATCTGCGCCGTGCTGACACGGGTGACAATGGCCGACACTTCCAGCTTGAGGTCCAGCATCTTTTCCAGCACGCAGGCCTGACCACCCAGATTGGCATAGGCGGCGCGGGCTTCGTCCTGGGTGCTGACCCGCACCTGGCCCTTGCCGTCGTAACCCAGACGGGCAGTCTTGAGGATACCCGGCAGGTAAGGCGTCAGGTCGACCTGGATGTCTTCCACGCTTTCAATGGCCAGATACGGCGCCGTCGGCAGGCCGGCCTTGTTGATCCACGACTTTTCGACAATGCGGTCCTGGGCGATGGCCACGCAATCACCAGACGGCGATACACGGGTGGTGCGGGCCAGTTCGCGCATGGCATCGGCGTTGACGTTTTCGAATTCGGTGGTGACCGCAGCGCAGGTCTGCGCCAGGGTCTTGAGGGCAGCAGCGTCATTGAAGGGCGCACACAGGTGCACATCGGCAAACTGGGCGGCCGGCGCATTGGCATCCGGGTCCAGCACCGTCACCCGGTAGCCCATGGTCTTGGCGGCCACGGCGAACATGCGGCCCAGCTGGCCGCCGCCGAGTATGCCCAGCATGGACGGCGGCAGGATGGCAGCCATTTATTCGACCTCCGGCAGCGACATCGCCAGCACGGTTTCTTCCTGGCGCTTGCGGAAGGCGATCAGCTTTTCCGCCAGCTCCGGCACGGTATTGGCCAGCATGGCCACGGCAAACAGCGCGGCATTGGCGGCACCGGCTTCGCCGATGGCGAAGGTGGCCACCGGAATGCCCTTGGGCATTTGCACGATGGACAGCAGCGAATCTTCGCCGCGCAGGTATTTGGACGGCACCGGCACGCCCAGCACCGGCAGGTGGGTCTTGGCCGCCAGCATGCCCGGCAGGTGGGCAGCACCGCCAGCACCGGCGATGATGGCTTTCAGACCGCGCGCAGCAGCGGTTTCGGCGTAGTTGAACAGCAGGTCCGGGGTACGGTGGGCGGAGACGACGCGGGTTTCAAAAGCAACGCCGAAGTCCTTCAGTACGCGGGCGGCGTTCTGCATGACTTCCCAGTCGCTGTTGCTACCCATCACGATGCCGACTTCAATCATGGCGGTGCAGCTCGGGGAGGAATAAAGAGGTGATTTTACCTGAGAGCAGGGGTGGGCCGGAATGGTTTTTTATTTTGATATCAAGACATTTGTCGCACTGTGCGGCCAGGCCAGCCCGCCTCAGCCCGGCCGCGGATAAGTGAACAACAACAGGTGGACAGTATTGAAGGCCAGATGCGCCAGTGCCGCCAGCGCTACCTGGCGGGTGGCGGCGTAGATCAGGCCATAACCCAGGCCGGCCAGGGTGGCCAGCCCCACCCAGCCCCAGCCGCCGGCAAGGTGGGCCGCGCCGAACAACAGCGAGGCGGCAATCAGCGCGGGCAGGGGTTCCACCCGGTTTTCCAGCCAGCGTTGCAGGCCGTGGCGGAACAGCGCCTCTTCCGGCAGGGCAGTGAGAAAGAAATTGGCAAACAGCCAGGGCAGCAACCAGGCCGGCAGTTTGGGGGCATAGGCGATCATGCCGCTTTCCTTCGCCAGCGCCAGTACCAATAGCAGCAGCAACAGCCCGACTGCGGCCACGGTGCCACCCCAGGCGCGACCACGATGGGGCGCATCATGCAAGCCCAATAGCAGCAGCCAGCCGGCCACGCCCTTGTCGAAACTCCAGAACAGCCGGTAGATCTCGCTGCCGGGGGTGGCCCTGCCCTGCCACAGCAAGGGATTGTCAAAGCCGGGCAAGGCATGCAGGGCCAGCGCCAGCAACAGGGCTATCCACAGCACCTGCAGCTCGGCGCGGGGGCGCCGGTAAACCAGATAGCTGAGAACGGCAGCCAGCAAGACGGCCAGCAAGCCCAGCGGCTGCAGCAAACCGCTGTACACGGCCAGCACAATGGCAGCGCCACCGGCCAGCACGGACGAGCGTGGCAGGCTGAGGCTTTGCAGCAGCAAGGCGGTGGCCAGCAGGCCGAAGCCGGCCAGTTCCAGGGGGGCGGGTAGCATCATGGGGTGGGCCCAGCCCGCCAGGCGGCGTCTGCCGTGTGGCGGGCTGTGGTGACTTACATTTTGCTGAGTTGCTCGCGCGCCTTCTGCGCGGCGCTGCTGGCAGGGTACAACTTGATCAGCCGCTTGAGCGTGGTCTTGGCACTGTCGGCCTGGCCCAGGTCGCGCTGGCAGTTGGCCACATTACGCAGCGCGTCCGGTGCTTTGGGATTGTCAGGATATTGCTCGGCAAAGCGGCGGTGTATCTCGATGGCGGCATCGTACTGGCGCTGCGCGGTATGGGCGACGCCCAGCCAGTACAGGGCATCCACCGCCTGTGGCGCACCGGGATTCTGCTGGATATACAGGCTGAGCGCAGCGGTGGCCTTGGGGAAATCACGGGCGCGCAGCAGGTTCAGTGCCTTGTCGTAGTCCGGGCTGGTCTGGGTATCGGCCGCGGCGGCGCTGTTGGCGGCGGGCTGGCTGGCGGCCTGCTGGGCCGCGGCTTCCTTGCCGGCGCTCTCCAGATGGCTCAGACGGCCATCCAGATCGTTATACAAATCGTTCTGCCGCTTCTGCGTGGTTTGCAGATTGTAATTGGCCACTTCCACCTCGCCGCGCAACTTGGCGACTTCGGCCTTGAGGCTGTCTACCTGATTGACCATTTCCAGCAGCTTCTCATTGGACAGCTTGCTTTCCACTTCGGACAATCTGGCGTTGGCCTGGCGATTGACCTGATCGATCTGGTTGCGGGTTGCTTCGATGTCGCTGGTGGTGGCGCAGGCTGACAGGGTCAGCAGCAGCGCCGCGCTGAGGGCAAGCCGTTTCATGGGCAGTTCTCGGTCCGTTGAATACAGGTTGGCCGAACATCATAGCAGCCCGTGGATGTCCATGGACTGATGTTCGGCCTGTTGCATGCGCGCCGGCGGCGGGCTGCCATGCTGGCAGCCGGTGTCGCCTGCCTTACTCGCCGTTGTACAGAATGTCGGCGCGGCGGTTTTCGGCGAAGTCAGCTTCGGTATTGCCGGTCGCCTTCGGCTTTTCCTTGCCCAGGCTGACGGCTTCCACCTGGCTTTCCTTCACGCCCAGCACTTCCAGCGAGCGCTTCACGCCCTCGGCACGGCGCTGACCCAGGCCCAGGTTGTACTCGCGGCTGCCACGCGAGTCGGTGTTGCCCTGGATGATGACCTTGCGATCGGCGTGATCTTTCAGATAGCCGGCATGGGCTTCCACGGTGGGCTTGTCGCTGCTCTTGACGGTGGAGGAGTCAAAGTCGAAATACACGCTGCGCTTGGCCAGCGGGCTGTGCGGATCATGCAGCGGGTCTGCCGACAGATTGCCTTGGTTGCTGCTGCCGGTATCTACCGGGGCAGTGGCCTGGCTGCTGGCTGCGCCATTATTGCCTGCCGGGGCCACCGGGGCCGGTTTGGTGCTGGCGCAGGCGGCCAGCAGGGTGACCGTGGCGGTGCCGAGTACGAGTTGCTTCCAGTTCATGCCTTCACTCCTTGGATTTGAATGCATTACATCATTGCGGATTGTTGAAAGGGCCCCATGACGGGTCCTGCACTTCACCATTGATGACTGCCAGTTTCACCTTGCTGCTGCCATCCAGCGTGGTGGCATACAGCACGCTCTTGCCGCCGGTCTCGCTGGCATACAGCACCATGCGGCCATTGGGGGCGAAGCTGGGTCGTTCGTTATAACCATTGTCCGACAGCGCGCGCACATCACCGGTGGTGAGATCCTGCGCCATCACCCGGAAACGGCCCGCCTCGCGCCGGATGAAGGTCAGGGTGCGGCCATCCGGTGAAACACGTGGCGAAACGTTATAGCTACCTTGCCAAGTAACGCGCTGGGCCTGCCCGCCGCTGACAGCCATGCGATAAATTTGTGGTCCGCCGGTACGGTCGGAGACAAAGTAGATCTGGCTGCCATCCGGGGTGAAGGCCGGCTCGGTATCAATCGCATCGCTATAGCTGAGGCGACGCGGCGCACCGCCCAGCGTGTTCACCAGATAAATCTGCGAGTTGCCGGTGGTGGTCAGCACCACCGCCAGCTTGCTGCCATCCGGACTCCAGGCCGGGGCGGAATTGCTGCCCTTGAAATTGGCCACGGCGCGGCGCTGGCCGGTGGCCAGGTCCTGCACCCATACCACGGGTTTCTTGCTCTCGAAGGAGACATAGGCCAGGTAGCGGCCATCCGGACTCCAGCTGGGCGAGATGATCGGCTCTTTCGAACGCAGGATGGTTTGCGCGCGGTTGCTGTCCACATCCGTGATCAGTCCCACCTGCAACATATAATTGCGGCCGTTTTTCAGCACATACACCACGCGGGTATTGAAAATGCCCTTCTGCCCGGTGATGGCCTCGTAAATCATGTCGGCAATGGTATGCGCCACTTCGCGGCCACGGTCCGGCGTCACGGTGAACTCGCCGGAAGTCAGCTGCTTTTTCTGTGCCACATCCAGCAAGCGGAAACTGATCTTGACCTGGCCGCCGGCCACTGGCTCGACCTTGCCGATGGCGATGGACTGCGCGCCGGCAGCCTGCCACAGCGGGTAGCGGACATCCGCCGGCTCTACCGGCACATTGGCGACCGCCGTGCCATCCACCATGCGAAACACGCCGGACAACTCCAGGTCGCTGCGAATGATGGGCGTGAGCGCTTCGCGCACGCGACTGCCTTCGTCCTTGAACGGCACCACGGCGATGGCATGCTTGCTGGCACCGCCGCCGACGATTTCAATGGTCATTTCAGCGCGGGCGGCGCCACTGACCAGCAAGGCAAACATTAGCAATGCCTTAAACAGAGTGCGAATGCGCGGCATGAGTTCCCTCTACATACGAAATTTCGTAAAAAACCTGTGATTCTTCAGCCATTACCCACCTGCGCCCTCAGGAGCGGGGGCGGAATTCCATCTTGAACTGACGATAGCCATCGTTGAAGTTGGCCCCGGCCGGCAGGCTGGGGAAGGTACGCGCCTCCCAGATGGCGCGCTGCACAGCTTCGTCATACGCCTTGTTGCCACTGGAGCTGATCTGCTGCACTTTGCTGACTTCCAGCGTCGGCAGCAGGGTCACCAGCAGCACCACCTTGGGATTGCCGCTCAGATCGGGGGGAATCTGCACCAGCGGAGTGATCTTGGCCTTGACCTTGTCGATCCACGCGCCCTTGGCCGCGGCCGAACCATTGACCGATCCACCGGCCATGCCAGTGGCGCTGCCCGCCTGCGTGCTGCGGGCATTGGCCTTGTGGCCGGTATTCGGGCTATCCAGCGTAGCCAGTGCGTCATCGACTTCGTTGCTATAGGTTTTGGACTGCTTGCTGCCCTTGCCCGGTACGGCTGGCGGCGGGGTCTTGGCTGTTTTCTTGTCGGCAACGGCCGGTGTGACCGGTTTGGCCTGCGGTTTTTCCACCGGCTTGTCCTGCTTTTTCGGCGGTTCCGGCTTTTTCTCCGTTTCCACTTTCTTTACCGACTGCGGCTTGGCTTTTTCTGGCAACAGCTTTTGTACCGGCGCCGGCTTGCTGACATGCTCCGGTGGTGGTTTTACTTCGTGCTGCGGCTTGGGCTTGGGCTCGGGCTTTTTCTTCGCACCAAGATTGACCTCGGCCGGCGGTTCCGGCGGCGGGGCGGGCGGAGTCACCACGGGTGGCGCAGGCGCTGGTTTCACCACGGGGACCGGCTCGGCCACGGCGGGGGGTGGTGGCGGCGGGCTGCTCCATAGTTCCAGCGCCAGCGGCACTTCCTTGACTGGTTGCTGGCTGTGCAGGCCAGCCCATAGCAACAGGCCGCCCACCGCGGCGTGGAACAGCAGCGAGGCCAGCAATGAGCCGGAAAAGGAGGTGTCGGAGCGTTTCATGCCTTACTGATGATTCTGCTGCTTGACGGTGAGGGCCACGCGCTTGATGCCGGCCTTGTGCAGGTCGTCGGCCACGGACACCACATCGGAATACTTGAGATCCTTGTCGGCAGAGATGGCGACCGGGCGGTCGGCACCGGCCAGCAAGGCGGCCACCTGGGATACCAGCGTGCTGCGCGATTCCACCGCAGTCACCTTGTCGCCGTCCTTGATTTGCAGCTTGTCACCGGCATCCAGCACCACCTCCAGTGGCGGCTGATCCAGCGCGGCGGCCTGCGATACGCTGGGCACCTGGATGACACCGGGCGTGAACATGGGCGCAGTCACCATGAAGATGACCAGCAACACCAGCATGACGTCGATGTAGGGCACCACGTTCATCTGGTTCATTTGGCGGCGGGGGCGGCGATTCAGCATGGGGGTCCGGACGAAAGTTCAGTTCGCCATCATAGCACCGCACCCGAATGGGCCGGATGACAAACATCTTGCTTAACAAAAAAGGGGTCTGACCCGGGGCATGCCGGGAAAGTTCGCAGCCGGCAGTCGCTCGCCCGGATCAAAGCCGGGTGCACAGCGTCAGGCCGTCGCCGATCGGCAGCACGCAGTGGCGGATGCGCGCATCCTGTTGCAGCCGGGCATTGAAATCGTGCATCAGCCGCACGCCGGGCGGGTCTTCGGGTCTTGGCGACACCACGCGGCCGGACAGGAAGATATTGTCGATGGCGATGACCCCACCGCGGCGTACCAGTTGCAGGCAGGTCTCGTAGTAGTCCTGGTAGGACGGTTTGTCGGCATCGATGAATACCAGGTCGAACTGGCCGGCGCGGCCTTCTGCCAGCAGCTGTTGCAGCGTCTGCAGCGCCGGCTGCAAGACCAGGCGGATGCGCGATTCCACCCCGGCCTTGCGCCAGTATTCGCGTGCGATGGTGGTGAATTCCGCGCTGACGTCACAGGCCACGGCCTCGCCATCGGCCGGCATGGCCAGCATGGCGGCCAGCATGCTGTAACCGGTGAATACGCCGATTTCCAGGTAACGGCGCACCCCCATCAGCTGTACCAGCCAGCCCATGAACTGCCCCTGTTCCGGGGCGATCTGCATCTTGGCCATGCGATGGCCGGCGGTGAATTCACGCAGTTCGCGCATCACCGGATGCTCGGTCAGGCCAATGGCCATCAGGTAATCATGCAGTGGGCCGTCCAGCGGCACGGTACGACTGGTCATGGATGTTCTCGGCAGAATGACAAAACGCCCGCTTGGTTTGCCAGTCCGGCACGGAGAGCGTGGGCGGGGGTGGCAGCAGGGGGCGTTCAGGGTGGACCCGGCATGGGCCGGGCCGGGGACGGCTTATTCGGGCTGATAGACGTAAGGCTTTTGCGGTACGCGCGATTCCTTCCAGCGGCGCTGGTCGTCCAGGCTAACCTTGCGGTCCCACAGAGTAAGGCGCAGCTCGCGGCGCTGCTGGTCTACTTCCGGATTCTTGTCCAGAAATTCGCTCATGAATTTGGTGAAGTCGGACTGGTACATGGTTTTCCCCTGTCGTTGATCGGCGGATTTTAATCGATACGCCGGGCAGAGGCCATGGTATTGCCGGATATTTGCCGGCACGGCGGCACAAACACCACAGCGCGGCTCAGCTGCGCTCGATCTCCGGCTGCTTGTCGCCGTACATCTTGCGGTCGGCCACATCCAGCAATTCCTCGATCAGCATGCCGTCCTCGGGATAGTAGGCGATGCCGATGCTCACCCCCAGCCGGATGCTGTGGCCATCCACTTCGTAGGGCTGCTGGATGGCATGCTTGAGCCGTTCCACCACCCGGTCGGCCTCGCGGTTGGACTCGACATCCTCCATCAGCAGGACAAACTCGTCCCCGCCCAGCCGCGCCACGGTGTCCTCGCTGCGCATGATGGCGAGGATGCGGGCCGCAATCAGCTGCAGGACCTTGTCCCCGGTGGCATGACCATAGCTGTCATTGACCGGCTTGAAGCGGTCCATGTCCAGAAACAGCACCGCCAGCCGCTTGCCATTGCGGTTCAGCCGCGAAATGGCATGTTGCAGCCGGTCGTAAAACAGGTTGCGATTGGCCAGACCGGTCAGCCGGTCGTGATTGGCCAGATAGAACAGGTGGCTTTCCCGCCGCTGCTGCTTGGACAACAGGCCGCGGTAAAAGCGCAGGGCCACGGCCAGCAGCAGCAACAGCAGCAAGGACTGGCAGAAAATCACGCTGCGTTCGAAACCGCTGAGCAGAAACCAGCCCAGCTGCCAGTCCAGTCGCAAATCCAGCGTCTGTGCTTCGCTGCCCAGGGTCCGCTCCAGCTGCAGTCGCGGAAAACCCAGCGTACTCAGCCAGCCATGCGCCTGGCCGGGGATATCGACATAAGCCGCCGCCGTTGGCGGCTGGCCGTGCTGGCGCAGGCTCAGCCGCATGCCGGCCGGCAGCGTGGTGTCGGCCGGGCGCAGATAATCGGAACGCAGCACCAGCGCGACAAACTGTTCCGGCGGGCGGCCCTGCAACAGCAGGGCATTGTCGTTCAGTGGTTGCAACAGCACATGGCCGCGATAGCCTTCACGCAGCAAGAAGGGGGCGGACATGCTGGCGCGACCGCTGCGCAGTGCCTGCTGCAAGGGCTGTTGCAGCTGGGGATCATGCTTGATGTCGGCACCCAGCAGGGGGCGCACGGCCTGCGTCAGGGGCTGGATGGACTCTATCGGGTAGTAGTCGGGCCAGGCCGGCAAGGGATAGCGGGGGGCCAGGCTGCCGGCGGCATAGGCATGCAGGCGGAAATCGCTGCCCCAGCGCGCGGCCATCTGTTTGCTCCAGTCTGGCAATTGCTGCTGGCTGACGCGGCGGATGCGCTCCAGCGACACCATCTGCGGGTAACGCGCGGCCATCTGCCGCACGAAGAGCTGCTCTTGTTCGGCATGCTGATGGTCCAGCATGGCAAAGGCGGCATAGCTGTCGAGTATGGTGTCGTTGACCTGCAGCTTTTGCGTCAGCTGCTCGGACAGCCGTGTGGCGAGCAGATCGAACTCTTGCTCGGCGCTCAGCACCGCCCGGCTGAGGAAGGCCATGGAGATCAAGGCACTCAACACGAACCAGAGCAGGGTACAAGCCAGGGTGGCGAGTTTGATCCGCATGGGCAGCTGCTGGAGGGGAGAAAAACAGTGATTCTATAGAAGGCGTGGCGGCCTGGGCGGCACAAACCGCCGCAAAGCGGCCTGTTAAGTAATTTCACTTAACCCAAATTGCCGCCAATGGCAAGGGATCGCGGCAGCTGTCTAAACCAGCTGCTTAACCAGCTGCTTAACTAGCTGCTTATCTGGCGCAGGCTGGCGCGGATGGCGGGCAGCTGGCGGCGGCTGACTGCCAGTGGCTGGGTAATGCCGCGCAAGCGCACGGCCCAGAGTTCTTCATCGGCATTGCCGGTGCGCAGCAGTTCCTGCAGCGCATGGCGCATCACCAGACAATTGCGGTGGATGCGCAATACGCTGTCGCCCAGCCGCTGTTCCAGTGCCACCAGCGACTCATCCAGCAGGTATTCGCCGTCAGCGGTGACCAGGCTGACGTATTTCTGCTCGGCCTTGAGATAGCGCACTTCGCTGAAGGGGATGGTGAGCAGGCGGTCGCGGTGGCGCACGCTGAAATGGGCTTCGATGGCGGGCTTGCCGCCACAGCGGCGTGCGGCCTTGTCCAGCGCCTGGCGCAGGCGCTCCAGCCTGACCGGCTTGAGCAGGTAGTCGGCGGCATCCAGTTCGAAGGCATCGACCGCATAGTGTTCGTGAGCGGTGGTGAAGATCAGTTGCGGTGGCAGCGGGCGCTGGCGCAGGCGCCGCGCCAGCTCCACGCCATTGATGCCGGGCATGGAAATATCCAGCAGCAGCACATCGGCGGCATGCCGCTCCAGCCAGTCGCTGGCGGCTGCGGCATCACCCAGCGCGGCCACGGCGCTGCCACCGCACTGCGCCACCAGTGCCACCATGCGTTCGCGGGCCAGCGGCTCATCGTCCACCACCAGTACCCGCAGCCGCTCTACAGTACCCATTGCGGTTTGCCCAGCTTTTCCACCAGCTGCCGCCAGGCGCGGAGGATTTTCTGAAACTTGTTGTTGGCCGGGGCCAGCGTGCGCACTTGCACCAGCATGTCGTAGGCCCGCCGCATATGGCTTTCATGCCAGCCATGGCCATGCACATAGGCCATGGTGGCATTGGCCAGGTTAAGCATGACCTGCACATTGTGCGGCATTTCCTCGTGCGCCTTGACGAAGCGCTCGATGGCCTGGTCGAAGCGGCCGGCCTGGGCTTCGCGCACCGCCTGGTTGTTCAGCTCCAGCACCGACTGCACATTTTCGGCAATCAGCTGGCGGCCCATTTCCCCCAGCCCCATTTCGTCGAACAGGCCGCCGATGGAGGACAGCAGTTCTTCGTTGTCGTGGTTGTTGCGCACCAGGTCGCGCATGGCGGCATTGCCACTGTCCTGCCTGCCCTGGGCAAAACAGGCACGGGCGAACTCCATTTGCGCATCGGCCGGCAGGTTTTCGCTCAGCTTCTGGTAGCCGGCCTCGGCCTCGGCCAGCAGCGCGCGGGCCTTGTCACGATTGCCCAGCTTGCCTTGCAACTGGCTGTCGATGACGGTACACATCCATTCGCCGGCTTCGTTGTAGCGGTAGTCACGGCGCAGATTGCCCAGGGTGCGGGCGGCGGTGCCGGTTTCCCCCCGCGCCATCTGCACCCGCGCCAGCATGGCGTAATGGGTGGGGCTGCGGTGCCAGGTGTACTTGGCGATATTGAGGGTTTCTTCGCTGGCGGCCTCGGCGGTTTCCAGATCCTTGTTCAGCAGTGCCACCTCGGCCAGCTGCTTTTGTCGCCGCAACACCACCGGCGACAGGGTGGTGGCTTTTTCCAGGGTGTTTTGCGCGCCCGGCAGGTTGTGGTGAATGCGATGCAGCTTGGCCAGCCAGTCGTAGGCTTCCATCACCCTTTCGTTGTCGGTGAGCACTTCCTCGAACAGCAGGCGCGCCTCGTCATAGGATTTCAGCCCGGTGAGCGACTTGGCCAGCCCCAGCTTGGCCCAGGCCAGCGGCTTGAGACGCAGCACTTCCATATACAGGTTGCGCGCGGTGTCGAAGTCGCCGATTTTTTGCGCCAGCGAGCCTTTGAGCTTCATGAAATCGAGGGTGAATTCGCCACGCTGGCTGATCTTGCGGCTACAGGCATCGATGGCAGCCAGGTACTCGTGGCGCATGATGGCTTCGTCCACCACGCGGAAAGCCTCGCGCCGGCGCATGGCTTTTTCCAGGCGCTGGCTGAGCACTTCGCCGGTAAAGGGCTTGAGCAGATAGTCGTCCGGCGCCAGCTCGGCGGCGGAAATCACCCTCTGCGAGCGGCGCTCGCCGGTGACGATCATGAACACGCAGGACTGCTTGATCAGATTGCGTTCCTTCACCTCTTCAAACAGGTAGAGGCCATCGTAACCATTGCCCAGGTCGTAGTCGCACAGCACCACGTCGAACTCGAACTTGGCCATCTTGGCCAGCGCATCGCCGGCCTTGCTGGCGTATTCGACCTTGTCGGCCCCAAACGAGGCCAGGGTCATGGCCAGTGCGCGCTGCATCTCCGGCAGGCTGTCGATGATCAGGAACAGGCGGCTGGCGTACGGGTCCTCGTAGGGCTTGCGTCCCGATTCGGCATCCCCCTGCCCTGCGGTCAGGCTCTGGTAGCTGGTGGAAGGGTACATATCATTCATGGCGTCATCATCGGCCAACCCGGATGGAATGTCATTGTTCGGCGGTCAGCTTGGCATAACGCAAATCCAGCCACTTCAGCCCGTGCTCGGCAAAATTGATCTGCAAGCGCAAATCGCTGCCGCTGCCCTCGGCATTGATCACCACGCCGGAACCGAACTTGGCGTGACTGACGCTCTGACCGATGCGGTAACCCGGCAATGGGGCCGCCGGTGCCGCCGGCACAGCCACCTCGTCCAGCCAGGGAGCGCGGCGATGGGTGTTTTGCGGCACAGGTTTCACTGTAGCAGACAGTACGCGGACCAGCTCGGCCGGAATTTCCTCGACAAAGCGCGAGCGGATCGGGTAGCGGCTCTGGCCATGCAGCATGCGGCTCTGGGCGCAGGACAGATACAGGCGCTTGCGGGCGCGGGTGACCGCCACATACATCAGCCGGCGCTCTTCTTCCAGACCCTTGCTGTCGTTCATGCTGTTTTCGTGCGGGAACAGGCCCTCTTCCAGCCCGGAGACAAACACCGCGTCGAACTCCAGACCCTTGGCCGCATGCACGGTCATCAGTTGCAG
The DNA here is from genome assembly GCF_003202035.1 of Aquitalea magnusonii. GTDB lineage: Bacteria > Pseudomonadota > Gammaproteobacteria > Burkholderiales > Chromobacteriaceae > Aquitalea > Aquitalea magnusonii. The sequence continues at coordinate 86,334 of NZ_QJKC01000003.1, forward strand.
CGCGTCCTCGCCGGCTTCGGCCTGATGCTCGCCGGCTTCCAGGCTGGCGGCGCTGAGGAATTCGACAATGGCCTGCTCGGCGGCATCCGGGAAGAAACCGGCGGCGGCATTGATCAGTTCGTCCAGGTTGGCCAGCCGTTCCTCGCCCTCTTTCTTGTCCTGCTCATACATGGCACGCAGGCCGGAATGATCGATGATCAGGCTGACGGTTTCCGCCAGCGTCATGCCCTCGGCCTTGGCGCGCAAGGCTTCGATCAGCAGCACGAATTCGCCCAGCTTGGCCGCGCTACGGCCGCCGCCGGCAGCGCAGCAGGCCTGCCACAGGGTGACGCCCTGCTCGCGGCTGATGGCTTGCAGGTTTTCCACGGTACGGGCGCCGATGCCGCGCGCCGGTACATTGATGACGCGCAAGAGGGCATTGTCGTCGTCCGGATTGCTGACCAGGCGCAGATAGGCCAGCGCATGCTTGACTTCCAGTCTTTCGAAAAAGCGCAGGCCGCCGTAAATGCGGTAGGGCAGCTGGGCATTGACCAGCACATGTTCCAGCACCCGCGACTGGGCATTGGAGCGATAGAGGATGGCCATGTCGGACAGATTCATGCCTTCGCGCTGCAGGCTCTTGACCTCGTCGATGATGAACTGCGCCTCATCGCCATCGGAATAGGCTTCGTACAGGCGGATCTGCTCGCCCTCGCCGGCATCGGTCCACAGATTCTTGCCCAGGCGGCCGTCATTGCGCTCGATCAGGGCATTGGCCGCGTTCAGGATGGTGCCGACCGAGCGGTAGTTCTGTTCCAGCCGCACCGGCTCGGCCACCTGGAAGTCGGTCAGCAGCGCACGCATATTGCCCACTTCCGCACCGCGGAAGGCGTAGATGGACTGGTCGTCGTCGCCCACGGCAAACAGCACATTGTGCTCGCCGGACAACAGCTTGAGCCAGGCGTATTGCAGGCGGTTGGTATCCTGGAACTCGTCCACCAGGATATGGCGGAAGCGGCCCTGGTAGTGGGCGCGCAAGGCGGCATTGGCCTGCAGCAGCTCGTAGCTGCGCAACAGCAGTTCGGCGAAATCCACCACGCCTTCGCGGCGGCACTGGGCGTCGTAGGCGGCATACAGCTCGTGCAGCTTGGCTTCGTAGGGTGTCAGCGGTGGCGGCAGGCGCTCGGCACGCACGCCGGCTTCCTTGCTGCCATTGATAAAGCTCTGTACCGCCCGCGGCGGGTATTTTTCGTCCGACAGCTCCATGCTTTTCAGCAGGCGCTTGATGGCAGCCTGCTGGTCGGCCGAATCGAGAATCTGGAAAGTCTGCGGCAGGCCGGCATCGCGGTAATGGGCGCGCAGAAAGCGGTTGCACAGGCCATGGAAGGTGCCGATCCACATGGTGCGCACATTCACCGGCACCATGGAGCCCAGGCGGGTGTGCATTTCGCGGGCGGCCTTGTTGGTGAAAGTCACCGCCAGCACGCCAGCCGGATTCACCTGCCCGGTGGCAATCAGCCAGGCGATGCGGGTGGTCAGCACCCGTGTCTTGCCACTGCCGGCTCCGGCCAGCACCAGCGCACTCTTGGCAGGCCAGGTGACGGCTCGCAGTTGTTCGTTGTTCAGTCCGGCTAACAGCTCACTCATGGCAGGCGTTTCTTCAAGGCTTGATCGAAGGGGCCATTTTACACCAGCTGGGCACGCCGCCGGGGCTGTCACACGATTGTCGCGGCGGCCTGCTGCAATGGGCGGGCAGATGCCAGCCCTTGCCCGTCTGTTAAGCTGACGATAAATTCTGTTAAAAAAATCTTTAGACTGCCCATGTGCTCACGCCTGCTGTTGCTGTTTGTACTCCTGTGCGGCCATCCGGCCATGGCCAGCACATTGCTCGCCTATACCGAGGAATTGCCACCGCTGAACTTTCTGCAGCATGACAAGGTCAGCGGTTTTTCCAGCGAGTTGTTGCAGGCCATGGCCGACAAGGCCGCCATCCCGCTCAGCCTGCAGCTGCTGCCCTGGGCGCGCGCTTATGCCATGACACAGTCCACCCCCGGCAGCTTGCTGTTCAGCACGGTACGTACGCCGGAGCGGGAAAACCTGTTCCGCTGGGTAGGCCCGATCAGCCCGCGGCGCATCTATCTGTACCGGCTGGCAGGGCGCAGGGACATTCAGTTGCACAGCATCGAACAGCTGCGACAGCTGCGCACCAGCACCCTGTTCGAGTCCGCCACGCAAAAGCGGCTGCTGGAACTGGGTTTGCGCATCGGCCAGGAACAGGACAGCGGCCGCAGCGATGCGGTGAATCTGGGCAAGCTGCAGCTGGGGCGCGTCGATCTGGTGGCCATGCTGGACTGGGCCATGGCCTGGCAACTGCAGCAGGCTGGGCTGGATGCCCATCTGGTGCAGCCCGTGGCCCTGCTGGATGACGCGCGCCAGTACTGGTATGCCTTGAACCGGCAAACCCCGGACGACACGGTCAGGCGCTTGCAGGCCGCGCTGGATGCGCTGGAGCAAAGTGGCTACACCGAACGCCTGCGCCAGAAATACATGGGCCGGGACAAGGTCCCGGCCCATATTGCCGATTTCACCGTGCACTGAAGCAGCAGCCAGACCTGCCTGGCACAGGCCGCTGCGCCGGCCTAGACATAGGTATTGATGGTATGGCCAAGCGTGCTGAGGCTGTCGCCAACCGCGCTCAGTCCATTCCCCAGCGCCGAGCCGGTGGCACTGCTGCCGGCCAGCAGACCATGGCCGATTGCCGTGGCCACACCTGCCACATCGCCGACCACGGCCTGTACATCACGTCGCAACACCCCGTAGGCAGACAAGGGGGGTGTCGATGCGGCTACGCCATTGATTGTGCTCATGTCCTTCTCCCCATCGCGTTTTTTTACATGTTCTGATGCCAGACCGGCCGGCATGTAAATTTACGTTATGCCGCGTTAAGGATAACGGCCATGCGCTTTACATTTTCTTACCTTACTTTCTGCTCGCTAACCGCAATTAACCATTCAGCCCAATAGAATCAGAGGAGTCATACCAACCATAGAGAGGGCCAAAGTGAAAACCATGTTTATTCATGTCCGGGCTTATCTTTTATTGACAGGATTGATCAGCGGCTGTGCTTCATCACCGCAAAATCTGGTCACGGCACCAGTACATATCCGGCCGCAATATACCCCGGTGGCGCTGGAAGACAGCCCCGGCTCGATTTACCAGCCAAACAGGGCCATGTTGCTATTTGAAGAGCCGATTGCCAGCCATGTGGGCGATGCTCTGAAAATCAATATCGCCGAGAATCTTTCCTCCAGCAATAATGCCAACACCACCACCAACCGGACCTCTTCCATTTCCGAATCCGGTCCTGGCGCGCTCTCTTCCATGGGGGGCTTGCTCAAGGAAATATTTGATTACAACGGCAAGGCCAGTGGCAGCAACAGCCTGAAAGGCATTGGCCAGGTCAGCAATAGCAACCAGATCAGTGGCAGCCTGATGGTGTCGGTCACCGATGTATTACCCAATGGCTATATGGCCATTGCCGGGGAAAAAGCCGTGGCCGCCAGTGGCAATACCACGATATTGCGTTTCTCCGGCGTGGTGAACAAACGCGATATCAAGGTGGGCAATGTGGTGTCATCGTCTGATGTGGGTGATGCACGCATCGAGCAGGTGGTGAACGGGGTGGCCAGCGATGTGGCTTCGCGCACCGATGCCCAGCGCTTTTTCGCCGGACTGATCAATTTCTGGTAGCCGCAGCGGCGCGCTTCGCTACATCTTGTTCAAAGTGGCTGGCCTCGTCGCCACCGCTTGCAGCATTCTGCCACTGCGCCATGCTATCGCTGGCAAACATCTTCAGCAGCAGCGGCGACAGCTTGTGGCCGGTACTGCTCCACTTGTCATAGGCCATGCCGTCCAGCCGGTAGGCGGCATTGGCCAATACCTTGCCGTTTTTCTTCAGCAGCAAATTGATGTCAGTGATATAGGGACGCAATTCATCGCTGAACAGTGGTGAACCCCATTGCGTCAATACCGTGTAATAGAGCGTTGCCTCACAAGCCGACGGTATATTACCTGGCGCATAAATACGGCTTTCTATTTCCCGCCCCCGTAACTGCTTTTGCAATTCCGGAATGAAATCCGCAACAATCACATTGGCATTCAATTCGATACAGATATCGTGCAACTCCTCATGCGGGTGCACCATGCCATTGGTGCTGGTATTGGGTGCCATATTGGCCACCGATGTGACGGCAGTGCTGGCCAATTGCACACCCGCCACCAGCGGTGAGGTAATCAGGCTGCATGCGCTCAAAGACAGTGCAGCAGATGCCATAAGATAGCGCCACAGATCATTCACCTTATTACTCGCCAGACGATAAAAACAAGGCCAACCCTAGCAGCAAAAAAAAATGCCCCGAAGGGCATTTACAGTCATTTACAATCCATTAATTTAATTAACCGGCCATGGGCGATTCATTTTTTCACGCCCAGTTCACGCAATCTTTCATCCAGATAGCTGCCCGCGGTATGCCGCTCCGACAGCACCACTTCTGGCCGCGGATGCAGGAACAAGGGCAGTGATACCCGACTGCTCCGCGCAGCCTCCCCTTGGGGATTCACCACCCGATGCTGGGTGGACGGATAGTAGCCGCGCGAGGCCTCTTGCAGCATGTCGCCGATATTGATGATGAGCATGCCGAAATCACAGGGCACATCCACCCAGCTGCCCTGCTTGTCCTGCACTTGCAGGCCGGGTTCATTGGCAGCAGGCAGGAGAGTCAGCAGATTGATATCGCCATGGGCGGCCGCGCGCAGCGAACCGGCCGGCTCCTGGCCGGTCAGCGGTGGATAACGCAGCACCCGCAGCAAGGTTTGCTGGCTGTCGGCAATCATCCCGGACAAGGGTTCGCTGTAGTGGGCGGCAATATCAGCCGGGGTGTATTGCTCCACCCAGCCCAGCAGTTCGCGCGCCAGCGCATTGGCACTGGCATAGTAGCGCTGGATGTCATCGGCCAGCGCCGGCGGTACCCGGCCCCAGGGATAGCAATGGAAATATTCCTTGATGTCCTTGTGGCTGGCGCCTTTGGCGGTTTCCGAAATGGCGGTGGAAAAATAGCCATCCTGCCGCTGCGGGTCGAAGGCAAAGTCGTGCTTGGCCGGGCTGTCAAAGAAGGCCAGCCAGTCGGCATAGATTTTTTCCACCAGCGCTTGCTGCAGCGGATGGTTGACCAGCACACCAAAGCCGGTTTCGTGCAGGGAGCGGGTGAATTGGGCAGCGGCATCGGCTGCGCGGTAATCGACAACGCGGACGTTCATCGCATGGTTTCCTCGCAAGGAATGGCCGTCAGGCAAGATCGGGACGGACCACGGCGGCGGATTCTACCCGCCTGCCGCCTGCCTGCAAAGCAGGCGGTCCCGCCTTACAGCGGCAGCACCCGCGGCGGGCCGTCCGGCTGTGGCTCCAGCAGCAGCCGACCTGACTCGGCCAAGTCCGCCAGGCGCCAGAACAGATAGCTGTCGCCCACCAATTCCGCTATCGGCTGCGCCATCAGCTGCCCCATCAGCAGGCCGACCAGCCGGGCAGCAGGCTGCGCGCCCTCTTGTCGCAGCAAGGCCAGCAGGCGGGCATCGAAATGATCGGCCGGATAGTCGTGCAGCTGGCCATTCATCAGGCCACGCCAGCCCTGGGCATGCTGCTGCCAATGGCTCCAGGTCGCCGCCAGCCGGGCACGTTCTGCTGCGGGCAGCAGGCGGGCGCTCAGCGGCTGCAGCTCGGCGGCATGACACATGGCCACGGCGTAGCAGCCGTTGTGACACGATGTCACTTGCCCGGCCAGCTCCTGCACCATCAGTAGCTGATCGGCATGGGCATTGGCCGCCAGCATGGCCAGCATCAGTTGGTCGTGTACGGTATTGCCCAGCCAGATGCACAAGGGCTGCCGCTCGGACAGCGCGCGGAACAGGCGCTTGCGGCATTGCCACCAGGCCAGCTGGAATTGCTGGTCGATGTCCGGCCACCAGGGCTGTGACCACCAGATGCGGTTCCACCAGGCCATGCGCAGCTGCGGGTCCATGGTATCGGCATCGGCCAGCGGGCCGTGGCTGAAGTCTTCGGCAAAGGTCAGTACCTCGCCTGCCAGCGCCAGCTGGCGCAGCAATGCGGCGGCGGCGTCGCCCTGCACCACATGCAAAGCCTGGCCGCTGCTCGTCACACCCGCTGGTCCATGTCCAGCGAAGGCATGCCTTCATTCACCTGGGCCACGATGCGCGCCGGCACGCCGGCCACCGTGGTATGCGGCGGCACGTCCTCCAGCACCACGCTGCCGGCCCCAACCTTGGCACAGTCGCCGACGCGGATATTGCCCAGCACGGCGGCGCCGGCACCCAGCATCACGCCGTCGCCGATCTTGGGGTGACGGTCGCCACGGTCCTTGCCGGAGCCACCCAGCGTCACGCCATGCAAAATGGACACATTATTGCCGATGACGGCCGTTTCGCCGACGACCAGTCCGGTGCCGTGATCCAGCATCACGCCCTGGCCGATGCGCGCCGCCGGATGGATGTCGGCGCCAGTCACTTCGGAGATGCGGTTTTGCAGGAACAAGGCCAGCGTCTTGCGCTGCTGCTGCCACAGCCAGTGGGTGATGCGCTGGCTTTGCAGGGCATGAAAGCCCTTGAAATACAGCAAGGGGGTGGAATAGCTGTCACAGGCCGGGTCGCGCTCGAAACAGGCGCGGATATCGGCGCGGGCCGAGGCGCTGATGCCGGGATCGGAGGCCAGGGCCTCGCGGAACAGCTCCATCAGCGCGCGCGCATCCATCACCGGGCTGGCCAGTTTGCTGGACAGGTGAAAGGCCAGCACGTCTTCCAGCGTGCCATGGCGCAATACCGTCATGTGCAGGAAGCTGGCCAGCATGGGCTCGTCGCGCGCCGCCTGTTCGGCTTCCTGCAGGATGGCGAGCCACAGGGCATCGCCGGAATCTTGCTTCATGCTTGCTACTCCGTTCTCACATCGTCCGGCATGGCGGGGCGATGGTTACAACAGGACCACGTCAAACTGTTCCTGGGTATAGGTGCTTTCCACCGACAGCGAAATCGGCTTGCCGATGAAGTCCACCAGCATGGCCAGGCTTTGCGATTCTTCGTCGAGGAACATGTCGATCACCGGCTGGGCCGCCAGGATGCGATAGCCCTTGGCATCGAACTGGCGTGCCTCGCGCACGATTTCGCGCTGGATCTCGTAACACACGGTCTGGGCAGTCTTGATCTCGCCACGGCCCTGGCAGGTGGGGCAGGGTTCGCACAGGACATGGGCCAGGCTTTCGCGGGTGCGCTTGCGGGTGACTTCCACCAGGCCCAGGCTGGTAAAGCCGTTGAGGGTGACGCGGGTGCGGTCGCGCGCCAGGGCCTTGGCCAGCTCGGTCAGTACCGCGGTCTGGTGTTCTTCATTGTCCATGTCGATGAAATCGACAATGATGATGCCGCCCAGATTGCGCAGCCGCAGCTGGCGGGCAATGGCCTGGGTGGCTTCCAGATTGGTCTTGAAGATGGTTTCGTCAAAATTGCGGTTGCCGACAAAGCCGCCGGTATTGACGTCGATGGTGGTCATCGCCTCGGTCTGGTCGATGATCAGGTAGCCGCCAAACTTCAGGTTCACCCGCCGCGACAGCGCCTTGTCGATTTCCGCTTCGATGGAAAACAGCTCGAACAGCGGGCGCTCGCCCGAATAACGCTCGATCTTGCGCACGGCGGACTGCACGTATTGCTCGGCAAATTCCACCATGCGGCTGTAGTTTTCGGTGGAGTCGACAATCACATGCTCGGTGGTGTCGCTCACCATGTCGCGCAGCACGCGCACCGCCAGCGGCAGGTCTTCGTACAGCAGGCTTTGCGCCGGCAGGTGTTGTGACTTGTGGCGGATGTCGGCCCACAGCTTGGACAGATATTCGATATCGGCCTGCAGCTCGGTATCGGTGGCGGTTTCCGCGCTGGTGCGGATGATGTAGCCACGCGGGGTATTGGGTGGCAGCAGTTTTTCCAGCCGTGCTTTCAGGCTGTGGCGCTCGGACTCGCTTTCGATCTTTTGCGAGATGCCGATGTGTTCTTCCTGCGGCAGATGCACCAGGAAACGGCCGGCCAGCGACATTTGCGTGGACAGCCGGGCGCCCTTGGTGCCGATGGGGTCCTTGATCACCTGCACCAGCACGGTCTGGCCTTCAAACAGCATTTTTTCGATGCGCTGCGGCTCGGTGGGGTGCTGGCGCTGCTCCAGCACATCGGCGATATGCAGGAAGGCGGCACGCTCCAGGCCGATTTCGATAAAGGCGCTCTGCATGCCGGGCAGCACGCGCTTGACCTGGCCCAGATAGATGTTGCCGACAATGCCGCGGCTGGCGGCGCGTTCCACGTGCAGTTCCTGCACGATGGAATCCTCCAGCACCGCCACGCGGGTTTCCTGCGGGGTGATGTTGACGAGGATTTGTTCCTTGGGGCGCTGGATATCGCGCGGCAGAGGAATGGACTGATGCAACATGGTCTTTCCTCCTTAGGGGAATGAGTGTCCGAACAGGCCCAGCAGTTCGGCAGTTTCAAACACCGGCAGCCCCATCACCCCGGTATAGCTGCCGGCGATATGGTCGATGAACACCGCCGCCAGGCCCTGGATGCCATAGGCTCCGGCCTTGTCAAACGGCTCACCACTGTCGATATAGCGCTGGATATCGGTTTCGCTCAGTACACGGAAATGCACCTCGGTGATGCTGGTACGCAGTTCTACCCGCTCATCCTGACGCACGGCCACACTGGTGACTACCTGATGACTGCGACCGGAAAAGGCCCGCAGCATACGCGCGGCATCGGCAGCATCGGCCGGTTTGCCATAGATTTCGCCATCCAGCACCACGGTGGTATCGGCCGACAGCAAGGGGCGCGACGGCAGGCCGCAGTTTTGCACCACGGCCCAGCCGGCGGCGGCTTTTTCGCGCGCCAGGCGTTCGGTATAGGCCACGGCCGCTTCGCCAGGCAGCACGGCTTCGTCGATGTCGGCGTGGATGCGTTCCAGGTGTACGCCCAGTTGTTCCAGCAACTCGCGCCGGCGTGGGCTGCCGGATGCCAGGTAAATACGGGTATCGCTCGGGGTCATGATGTTGTCGCTGCCAGTGTTATCGATTTATTAGCTGCAAGGGTAGCAGAGCGGCCGGTGGCCGACCATCTGCTGCACTGCAAAAGCGCCCCGCCTCGTAATAGCACCTACGCAAAACGCCCTGCGGCAAGGCAGGGCGTTTGGTCGGTCATGGCAGGGTCAGACGGTAGTCAGACTCAGGCCAGGCGGCCGTGGCACTGCTTGTACTTTTTACCGCTGCCGCAGGGACAAGGGTCGTTGCGGCCCACGCGCAGGCCTTGTTCGGACAGGGCTTCCGGCGACAGCGGATTGTCTTCGCCATCGTCCGCACCCAGCGAGGAACCCGGCTCGGCATGCTGCATCTCGTACTCGCCATGCTGATGCGGTTCGACCGCGTCCACGTCTTCCTGACCGCGAATCTGCACCGTCATCAATACATTCACCACGCTGCGCTTGATGCGTTCCAGCATGTCGGCAAACAGCTCGAATGCCTCGCGCTTGTATTCCTGCTTGGGGTTCTTCTGCGCATAGCCGCGCAGGTGAATGCCCTGACGCAGGTGGTCCATGGCGGCCAGATGTTCGCGCCAGTGGGTGTCCAGCATCTGCAGCACCAGGCTGCGCTCGAACTGGCGCATCACCTGCTCGCCAGCCAGCTCGACCTTGGCCTGATACACCTCGGCGGCCAGGGTGAGGATGCGTTGCTTGATGTCCGGAATATCCAGGGTGGACTCGGCCTTGATCCACTCGGCCACCGGTGCGACCAGCTGGAATTCGGCTTCCAGGGTCTTTTCCAGCCCCACCAGGTCCCACTGCTCTTCCATGGATTCCGGCGGCAGGTGCAGGTCGACCAGGTCGGACAGCACGCCTTCGCGCATATTGACCACCACTTCGCTGACATCCTCGTCCTGCAGGATGTCATTGCGCTGCTGGTAGATCACCTTGCGCTGGTCGTTGGCCACGTCATCGTATTCCAGCAATTGCTTGCGGATGTCGAAGTTGCGGCCTTCCACCTTGCGCTGGGCATTTTCGATGGAGCGCGATACCCAGGGGTGTTCGATGGCTTCGCCGTCCGGCATTTTCAGACGGTCCATGATGGCGGCCACGCGGTCGGAGGCGAAAATGCGCAGCAGCGGATCTTCCAGGCTCAGGTAGAAGCGGGAGGAACCCGGATCGCCCTGACGGCCGGAACGACCGCGCAGCTGGTTGTCGATACGGCGCGATTCGTGGCGTTCGGTACCGATGATGTGCAGGCCGCCGGCGGCCAGCACCGCGTCGTGGCGCAGCTTCCATTCGGCACGGATGGCTTCGATACGGGCATTCTTCTCATCGTCGGACAGGCTGTCATCCTTCTGGATGGCCTTGATTTCCGGTTCCGGATTACCACCCAGCACGATGTCGGTACCACGGCCGGCCATATTGGTGGCGACGGTGATCACGCCGGGGCGGCCGGCCTGCACCACGATGTCGGCTTCACGCGCATGTTCCTTGGCGTTCAGCACATTGTGCGGCAGCTTGGCTTTTTGCAGCAGGTCGGCAATCAGCTCGGAGTTTTCGATGCTGGTGGTGCCCACCAGTACCGGCTGGCCGCGCTCGTGGCAGTCCTTGATGTCGGCCAGGATGGCTTCGTATTTTTCGCGGGCGGAACGATACACCTTGTCCTGCGAGTCGATACGCACCATCGGGCGGTTGGTCGGGATCACCACGGTTTCCAGGCCGTAGATGCTCTGGAATTCGTAAGCCTCGGTATCGGCCGTACCGGTCATGCCGGCCAGCTTGCCGTACAGGCGGAAGTAGTTCTGGAAGGTGATGGAGGCCAGGGTCTGGTTTTCGCGGTTGATCTCCACGCCTTCCTTGGCTTCCACCGCCTGGTGCAGGCCTTCCGACCAGCGGCGGCCGGCCATCAGGCGGCCGGTGAATTCGTCCACGATCACCACTTCGTCATCCTGCACCACATAGTGCTGGTCCAGATGGAAGAGCGAATGGGCGCGCAACGCGGCCATCAGGTGATGCATCAGGGTGATGTTGGTGGCCGAGTACAGGCTGTCGCCTTCCTTCAGCATGCCCAGATTGACCAGGATTTCTTCGCAATGCTCGTGGCCGGCTTCGGACAGCAGCACGCTGTGGGCCTTCTCATCCACCCAGTAGTCGCCCTCGCCCTCTTCGGTTTCCTGGCGCTTGAGCAGCGGCGGCACCGCGTTCATGCGCTGGTACATGTCGATATTGTCTTCGGCCGGGCCGGAGATGATCAGCGGGGTACGTGCTTCGTCGATCAGGATGGAGTCCACTTCGTCGACCACGGCAAAGGCCAGCTTGCGCTGCACCTTCTCGCCGGTGGTGAACACCATGTTGTCACGCAGGTAGTCGAAGCCGAATTCGTTATTGGTGCCGTAGGTGATGTCGCAGGCGTAAGCGGCCTGCTTGTCGTCATGCGCCATCTGCGACAGGTTCACCCCCACGGTCAGGCCGAGGAAGTTGTACAGGCGGCCCATGATGCCGGCGTCGCGGCTGGCCAGGTAGTCGTTGACGGTGATGACATGCACGCCGTTGCCGGTGAGTGCATTGAGGTAGACCGGCAGGGTGCCGACCAGGGTCTTGCCTTCGCCGGTACGCATTTCGGCAATCTTGCCGTTATGCAGCACCATGCCGCCAATCAGCTGCACGTCGAAGTGGCGCATGCCCAGCACGCGGCGCGAAGCTTCGCGGCACACGGCAAAGGCCTCGGGCAGGATACTGTCCAGCGTGGCGCCATCGACGATGCGCTTTTTGAACTCGGCGGTCTTTCCCGCCAAAGCCTCGTCGGACAGCGCTTTCATGCCTTCTTCCAGGGCATTGATGCGCGCCACTTCCTGACGATACTGCTTCAGCAGGCGGTCATTGCGGCTGCCAAATACTTTCTTGAGTAGCGAGGAAATCATGTATTCCAATCCAGAGGCCCGGACGGGCCGACAAAACAAAATAGGCGAAAGTGTAGCACATCCCGTGCACAAGTTTATGGGGGCGAGCTTGCGCTGAATCAAGCCCGCACCGTCAAACTTGTCGCCACGGCGGCGGGCGCGTGGCAGGCTGCCTGTCCTGCCCACGCCCCGCACGCTGCGGGGAGGACGGGGCAGCCAGTGGCTGATTCTGAAAATGCCACTGGCCAATATAAAGGCTGTGAAAAACGCGGCCGAAAGCTATTTTTCAACAGAATTGTGTCGTTACATAATCCATACAAAAAATTGTCAATTTTCATCAAAATTTTATGTTCGCCTTGCTATTATTCTTGCGCGTTTGCAGAGCCAGTTTTATGTTTGCCCACGGCCAGCCAGCCGTGTCCTGACAAAAGATGGTGCTCATCTGATGAAGAAGCGGAACAGGGCCTGCACTGTTCTGCCAGGTTAACCACACCAATCGGAGAGGCCTGATGACTACCGTTATCCGTCCGTTTATTCCTGCCACAGCCAAACGGCTGCTTCCCAACCGCTGGGACCTGATCGCCTTTCCCCTGATCCTGGGTTTTTTACTATTCGCCACCACCGGCATCCAGGGTACCTGGGCGCCGATCAGTGCCTTGCAGACCGAGCCCATTTCGCTGGACGCGGCCAATCTGCCCGAGTATGCACTGCGCACCACGCTGCGCATGCTGGCAGCCATGGTCGCTTCCATCGTATTCACGCTGATCTACGGCACGCTGGCGGCCAAGAGCCGCCGTGCCGGCCAGTTGCTGGTGCCCATCCTGGACATCCTGCAATCGGTGCCGGTGCTCGGTTATATCTCGTTTACCGTGACCTTTTTCCTGGCGCTGTTCCCCGGCCGGGTGCTGGGCGCTGAATTCGCGGCCATTTTTGCGATTTTCACCTCGCAGGCATGGAATATGACTTTCAGCTTTTATCAGTCGCTGCGCACGGTGCCCAACGACCTGAAAGAAGTGTCGCAAAACCTGCGCCTGTCCGGCTGGCAGAAGTTCTGGAAGCTGGAAGTGCCCTTTTCCATGCCGGGCATGATCTGGAACATGATGATGTCCATGTCCGGCGGCTGGTTCTTCGTGGTGGCCTCCGAAGCCATCACCGTGGGCGACAAGACGGTCACCCTGCCCGGCGTGGGTTCCTATCTGGCCATGGCCATCAGCCAAAAGGACCTGACGGCCGTGGGCTGGGTCATCCTCACCATGACGGTGGTCATCGTCATCTACGACCAGTTCCTGTTCCGTCCGCTGGTGGCCTGGGCCGACAAGTTCCGCCTGGAAGACACCATGTCGCAGGCGGCACCGGAATCCTGGGTGCTGAACCTGATCCAGCGCACCCGCATCATCCAGCAGCTGCTGCGCCCCTTTGGCAAGCTGCTGAAAAAGCTGGCGCGCATGCGCTTGAACATTGCCCTGCCGCGTGCCATCCACTCCGAATCCCATTCCAGCGTGTCACGCGGACTGGATATCGCCTGGGGTGGTTTCATGGTGCTGCTGTGCGGCTACGTCAGCTGGAAGCTGTACAGCTTCATCAGCAGTGAAGTTGGGCTGGGCGAAACCATCCGGGTTGTCGGCCTGGGCTTCATCACCCTGGTGCGCGTCACCGTGCTGATTGCGCTGGCCTCCCTCGTCTGGGTGCCGCTGGGCGTGCTGATCGGCCTGCGCCCGCGCCTGGCCGAGACGATCCAGCCGATCGCGCAATTCCTGGCAGCCTTCCCGGCCAACCTGCTGTTCCCGGTGTTTGTGGTGTTCATCGTGCACTTCAAGCTGAACCCGGACATCTGGCTGTCCCCGCTGATCGTGCTGGGCACGCAGTGGTACATCCTGTTCAACGTGGTGGCCGGGGCCAGTGCCTTCCCCAATGACTTCCGCGAGGCGGCCACCAACTTCCACATCAAGGGCTGGCAATGGTGGAAGCAGGTCATGCTGCCGGGCATCTTTCCTTATTACATCACCGGTGCCATCACCGCGTCGGGCGGTGCCTGGAATGCCAGCATCGTGTCGGAAATGGTGTCCTGGGGCGATGACAAACTGGCCGCACACGGTCTGGGTGCCTATATCGCCCAAACCACGGCCGCCGGCGATTTCCCCAAGATTCTGCTGGGCATCTGCGTGATGTCGCTGTTTGTCGTACTGTTCAACCGTTTGCTGTGGCGCCCGCTGTACGCCATTGCCGAAAACAAACTCCGTCTCAACTAAAAGGGGGAAACTCATGCCACAAGAAACCGCAACCCTGAGACAGGAAATCTTCTCCCTCAAGCATGTCGACAAGGGCTATCACAAGGGGGGGGAAGAAGACATCCAGGTACTGGACGACGTCAACCTCACCCTGCACGAAGGTGAAATCGTCGGCCTGCTCGGCCGCTCCGGCTCCGGCAAATCCACCCTGCTGCGCATCATTGCCGGCCTGATCCAGGCCAGCGCCGGCGAGGTCAACTACTGCGGCCAGCCGCTGAACGGCCCGGCCGAAGGCGTGGCCATGGTGTTCCAGACCTTTGCCCTGTTCCCCTGGCTGACCGTGCTGCAAAACGTGGAAGCCGGCCTGGAAGCACTGGGGGTGGAACCCAAGGAACGCCGCCGCCGCGCACTGGCCGCCATCGACCTGATCGGTCTGGACGGCTTTGAAAACGCCTATCCGCGCGAATTGTCCGGTGGCATGCGTCAACGCGTGGGCTTCGCCCGCGGCCTGGTGGTCAACCCCACCCTGCTGCTGATGGACGAACCGTTCTCCGCGCTGGACGTGCTGACTGCCGAAACCCTGCGTACCGACCTGCTCGACCTGTGGAACCAGAAGCAGCTGCCGATCAAGTCCATCCTGATCGTCACCCACAACATCGAGGAAGCGGTGTTCATGTGCGACCGCATCATGGTGCTGTCGTCCAATCCGGGCCGCGTGGTGGCCGAGATCAAGGTGCCGTTTGCCCATCCGCGCAACCGCCTGGATCCGGCCTTCCGCAAGATGGTGGATGACATCTACGCCCTGATGACCCAGCGCCGCAGCGCCGACACCCTGCACAAGGTACAACTGGAAATCGGCAGCCCGCTGACCGAAGTGTCCACCAACCTGATGGCCGGTCTGATGGAAGCGCTGGCCGCCGCGCCGTACAACGGCCGCGCCGACCTGCCGGAAATCGGCAGCAAGCTGCTGCTGGAGGTGGATGACCTGTTCCCGGTGACCGAAACCCTGGAGCACCTGGGCTTTGTCGAACTGCGCGACGGTGACATCGAGCTGACCGCTGCCGGCAAACTGTTTGCCGACTACGGCACGCAGGAGCGCAAGGTATTGTTTGCCGAGCACCTGCTGCGCCATATCCCGCTGGCGGCACGTATCCGCCGCGTGTTGCAGGAACGCCCGGGCCAGCGCGCACCACGCCTGCGCTTCGAACAGGAACTGGAAGACTCGCTCAGCGACAGCGCCGCCGAGGAAACACTGGATACGGTGATCAGCTGGGGGCGTTACGCGGAAATCTTCTCCTACAACGACCACACCGAAACCTTCAGTATGGAAGACGTGGAAGGCGGGCAGTAAGCACCACGCTCCATACCGGCACGATGGTGCCGAATCAACACGGGCCGCACCTTGCAAAGGGTGCGGCCCGTGTTTTTAGGAATTTTCCTGTCTAAATTCAGCCTTATTTGCCGGTTGACAATTTTATAATCCGAATTCACCAAGGCTGTTTCACCCTCCCCCGCCCTCACTGCCACCCTGACTGCTCGCCAGCATCATGTCCGGGCAAGGCCACGCTATCGCGCAGGGATAGCACCTGGCGCGGCGCGCATCAGCTGCTGTTGGCACGGCAGGCAAAAGCCAGACAGCCACAGCAGCTTGCCCAAGCTGAGTAGGCCAGACGCTCAGGCCATGCAGGGCCAGTGTCGCGACAGGGCAATACCTGCCTGCATATGCCAGGTGACGATCCGGAAATCGCTCTCTAAAAATAGGTAAGAGCTGGCTGCTGTGTCTGACTGCGCGGGGATGATGCCGCATCGCCTTAGCGGGGAAACCATGCTCTGGATGATGACCGCCTCGGACAAGACCGATATCTTACTGAAAGCATGACTCAAGCATGAAAAAGCCCCTTATACAATTTATTCACTTTTGCCTGGGCCTGCTCATTTTACTGCTAAGCCATGTTGCGCTGGCCGGTTGCAATAATTATGGCTGGACCGCCAGCCAACTGCCGATGACCACCATTCCAAGCACACTGGCGCTGACGGCAGCGCAAAGCGCCGCACCGAATAACACCCCGATCAGTGATTGGTATAGCCTGAGTAGCCAGAACCTGGTTTATTGCCCAACAGGCGGTAATTTCATCCCCGTATTCACCACCCTGTCACACAGCCAGGTCACCAATTTGACCTCGGGCACTTATAACGAAGGGGGGTTGAGCTTTACGGTTTACAACACAACGGTTCCCGGCATTGGCTACATTATCAAGACCAGCGGCAATGCTGCAGGAACGTCAATCAGCCCCACCGCGCTAAGCGGCTACAACGCCCAAACGCTTGCATCGGGTTATGTCACCGCGAATGTCACCATCAACCTCACGGTCAGTGTCCGCTTCATCAAAACCGCCAGTCTCACCGCAGCCAGCTATACCCTGCCCAAGACCACACTGGTTTTTTTCTCGATTGTAACGCCCACCAACACCGCCGTTGGCTA
The DNA here is from genome assembly GCF_003202035.1 of Aquitalea magnusonii. Taxonomy (GTDB): domain Bacteria; phylum Pseudomonadota; class Gammaproteobacteria; order Burkholderiales; family Chromobacteriaceae; genus Aquitalea; species Aquitalea magnusonii. Next base: position 103,038 of record NZ_QJKC01000003.1, read on the forward strand.
TGTCTATATGAATGGCAGTTCGGTGACCGTGCCCATTGCCACCTGCACGGTCAGCACGCAAAGCATTCCGGTATCCTTGCCCAGTATCAATACCGCGGTATTACCCTCGCTCAATGCCACGGCGGGCAGCACGCCGTTTAATGTCACCCTGAATTGTCCGGCCAGCAGAAACGTCTACATGACCCTGACCGACAACAGCAATCCCGGCCGCACGACTTCCATCATCGGCCTGGCCGGCAGTGGCAGCACGGCCAGCGGTATCGGCATCCAGGTTTTGCGCAACGGCAATCCGGTCCTGCTGGGGCCAGACTCCAGTGCAGCGGGCAATACCAATCAGTTTTTAATTGGCACCAACCTGCTTGGCAATGTCACCATTCCGTTCACTGCCCGATACATCCGTACTGGCGCGGTGCAAGGTGGCACGGTGAAGGCGGTGGCAACATTCACCCTGTCCTACCAGTAGCCCGGACAGCGCGGGCGCCACCTGATGTGGCTGGCCGCCCGACCAGAACAAGGCAACAGCACTGTCACGCATGCCCCCTTGGGCTACAATGGCCCCCTGCCCTTACCGCCAATACCCCATGTCAGAACGTCAATTTCAGGATATCGCCCGCGGCGACAGCACGCTGCGCCAGCTGACGCGCGAAGCCAATGCGCTGATGGCGCTGGACCAGGCATTTCGCAGCCAGCTGCCGCCGCAGCTGGCCGAGGCCTGCCGCGCGGTGCGCATTCGCGATGGCGAGCTGGTGGTGTTTGCCCATAACGGCATCGTGGCCGCCCGGCTGCGCATGATGGGCAACAGCCTGCTGGCCCCGCTGGAGTCGCGCGGCTACAGCGCCAGCAAGATCCGCATCAAGGTGGACATTCATCTGAACCCGCCACCGCCAGCGCCCAAGCGCATCGGCATCAGCCAGCAGGCGCTGGAAGAAATCGAGGCCGGCGCACAACAGGTGAGCAACCCGCTGGTGAGCGCGGCGCTGGCACGGCTGATCGCCCACCACCGCCAGCGCTGAGCACTGCGGCCAGGACGCCACAGTCTGGCGGGGCCGCAGCGCCGCCGGAGCGGGCTTGCATGTTAAATTTTGTTTCAAATCAATCAACAAGGGCTTACTGTCACCACCTTGCAATCTGTCTGGCGTATTAATGCTTCTTGAATATTTTCAAGGAGCTTTCATGGACCAGTCTTCCGAGGTGGCGCTCAGCCGCAGCACCGCCGCAACGGCAGTGCACCGCCCCACCAGCAGCAGCACCGTTTTATTGTTTGTGGCCTTGCTGATCGGTGGCCTGCTGTTTGCCGGACTCAACCTGTTTCACGATGTCAATGACACCATGTCCCGCCATGGCAGCTGGATTGCCATCCTGCTGCTGATCCTGGCCCTGCTGATCGCCCTGGGTTTCGAATTCGTCAATGGCTTCCATGACACGGCCAATGCCGTGGCCACGGTGATTTACACCCATTCGCTGCCACCGCATGTGGCCGTGGTGTGGTCCGGCCTGTTCAATTTCCTCGGGGTACTCACCTCCAGCGGCGCGGTGGCCTTTGGCATCATCTCGCTGCTGCCGGTGGAGCTGATCCTGCAAGTGGGCTCCAGCGCCGGCTTCGCCATGGTGTTTGCCCTGCTGATTTCCGCCATCCTGTGGAATCTGGGTACCTGGTGGCTGGGCCTGCCGGCCTCCTCCTCGCATACGCTGATCGGCTCCATCATCGGCGTCGGCATTGCCAATGCGCTGATGCATGGTCGCGACGGCACCAGCGGTGTGGACTGGGCCCAGGTGAGCAAGGTGGGCTATTCGCTGCTGCTGTCGCCGCTGGTGGGCTTTTTCTGCGCCGCCCTGCTGCTGGTGCTGCTCAAGCGGGTGGTCAAGCAAGCCCAGCTGTTTGATGCCCCCAAGAACAAAGAAGCACCGCCGTGGTGGATTCGCAGCCTGCTGGTACTCACCTGTTCCGGGGTATCGTTTGCCCACGGTTCCAACGATGGCCAGAAGGGCATGGGCCTGATCATGCTGATCCTGGTCGGCACCGTACCGCTGTCCTATGGCCTGAACCGCGCCTTGCCGGCCAGCGAAATGGGCAAGTTCGCACTGGTGGCGCAGGCCACCCAGCAGTCGCTGCAACAGGCGGTGCCGGCAGCGGCGCCGGAGCAGCCGCGCGCCGTGCTGACCCATTATATCCGCGGCCAGCACTGGCAGCCGGATGTGGTGCCGGCGCTGGCAGCAGTGACCGGCCAGATCGGCCAGCAGATCGCAGCCTATGGCAGCCTGGCGTCGGTACCGGAGGCGTCGGTGGGCAATGTGCGCAATGACATGTATCTGGCCTCCGAATCCATCCGCCTGCTGCAGCAAAGCAAGGAGGCACATCTGGATCAGGCCACGCTGGCCAATCTGAAAACCTTCAAGGGCGAGCTGGATGCCTCGACCAAATTCATTCCGACCTGGGTGAAAGTGACGGTAGCCATCGCGCTGGGGCTGGGCACCATGGTGGGCTGGCGCCGCATCGTGGTGACCGTGGGCGAGAAAATCGGCAAAACCCATCTGACCTATGCCCAGGGCGCATCGGCCGAACTGGTGGCCATGGCCACCATTGGCGCGGCCGATGCCTTCGGCCTGCCGGTGTCCACCACCCATGTGCTGTCGTCCGGCGTGGCCGGCACCATGGCGGCCAACCGTTCCGGCCTGCAAATCGACACCATCCGCAATCTGCTGATGGCCTGGGTGCTGACCCTGCCGGTGGCCATTGCGCTGTCGGCCAGCCTGTACTGGGTATTCAGCAAGCTGTTTGTCTGAAGCTGAGCCGCAAGCCCTGCCGCCCAGCGCATGCTGAGCGGCAGCCAAACAGCAAAGCCGCCCACGGGCGGCTTTGTCATGCGCAGCGCGGACGGAATCAGATCACGTAATCCTGCTGTCCGGCATCCTCTTGCAGAAAGACGGCCAGCTTGCGCGGGGTGACGTAGACGGTGTCGCCCGGCACGATGCCCAGTGCGCGGAAGCGCTCCTTGCTGACCGCTGCCTCGATGGTCTGGCCATCCGCCTGTTGCAGCTCCACCCGCACCACCGGCCCGACGGCATGGATATGCTCGACCCGGCCCTGTGCCAAAGCACCAGCGGCTTGCAGGGTGAGGTCCAGATCGTGCGGGCGCACATAGGCCACGGCGGCATCGCCGTCAGCATCCTGATGCTGGCCCAGCGCCTGTTCATAACTGCCGATGGTCAGCTGACCGGCATCCACCCGGCCGTGGAACAGGTTCACATCGCCCAGGAACTGGGTGACAAAGGGGGTGGCCGGATGTTCGTAGATATCATCCGGGCGGCCCACTTGTTCGATATGGCCGTGATCCATCACCACCACGCGGTCGGACACTTCCAGCGCCTCTTCCTGATCGTGGGTCACAAACACGCTGGTGATATGCATGTCGTTGTGCAGTTCGCGCAGCCAGCGGCGCAAGTCCTTGCGCACCTTGGCATCCAGCGCGCCAAAGGGTTCATCCAGCAGCAGCACCTTGGGCTCCACCGCCAGCGAACGCGCCAGGGCGATACGCTGGCGCTGGCCGCCGGACAACTGGCCGGGATAGGCATCGGCCAGCCAGTCCAGTTGCACCATTTTCAGCAGCTTCATCACCCGCTCGCGGATTTCCTCTTGCGAGGGGCGTTCGCGGCGCGGTTTCACCGACAGGCCAAAGGCCACGTTGTCGAATACCGTCATGTGACGGAACAGCGCGTAATGCTGGAACACAAAGCCCACCTGACGCTCGGCCACATGGGTGTGGGTGGCGTCGGCACCACCAAACAGCACCTGGCCGGCATCCGGCTTTTCCAGCCCGGCAATGATGCGCAGCAAGGTGGTCTTGCCGCAGCCGGATGGCCCCAGCAAGGCCAGCAACTCGCCGGCAGCGATATCAAGGCTGACATTGTCCAGCGCGGTGAACTGGCCAAACTGTTTGCGGATATTGCGGATTTCAATGCTCATCGTGGTTCTCCGGCCGCCGCCCCTGGCAGCGGTTCACATCATTCGGTTCAGGGTTGTGCTGCCTGGGCTTGCAGGCGGGCTGCGGCAGTGCGCAGGGTGGAAGCCTGTTGCTGGCGGTGCAGCCGCCATTCCACCAGCGATTTCACCAGCAGGGTCACCAGCGCCAGCAAGGCCAGCAGCGAGGCGCAGGCAAAGGCGCCAACAAAGTTGTATTCGTTGTACAGAATTTCCACATGCAGCGGGATGGTGTTGGTTTCGCCCCGGATATGGCCGGACACCACGCTGACCGCGCCAAATTCGCCCATGGCGCGGGCATTGGTGAGAATCACCCCGTACAGCAGGCCCCATTTGATATTGGGCAGGGTCACCTTGCGGAAGGTCTGCCAGCCGCTGGCGCCCAGCACGATGGCGGCCTGTTCCTCGTCCGCACCTTGCGACTGCATCAGCGGGATCAGCTCACGCGCGACAAAGGGGAAGGTGACGAATACCGTGGCCAGCACAATGCCCGGCACGGCAAAGATCACCTGCAGGCCGTGGTCTTGCAGCCAGCCCCCCACCACGGTATTGGCCCCGAACAGCAGGATGAACATCAGCCCGGCCACCACCGGCGACACCGCGAACGGCAGGTCGATCAGCGTGGTCAGCAGGCTTTTGCCACGAAAATCAAAGCGCGCAATCGCCCAGGCTGCCGCCACGCCAAACACCAGATTCAGCGGCACGGCAATGCCAGCGGCAATCAGTGTCAGCCGGATGGCGGACAGTGCCTCCGGCTCCACCAGCGCGGCCAGGTAGAGCTGCCAGCCCTTGTGCAGCGCCTCCCAGAACACCCCGATCAAGGGCAGCAGCAGGAACAGGAACAAAAACACCAGGGCCACGGCAGTCAGGGCATAGCGTACCGGGCGGCTTTCAGTGGTCAGAGTGGCCATGTTTACCCCTTAGCGCGCACCGTGGCGGCGTGCGGCCCACCACTGGATCAGGTTGATCAACAACAGGAAGACAAAGGAAATGCCCAGCATCACCAGCGCCACCGCGGTGGCGCCTTGCTGGTCGAACTGGTCCAGCTTGGAGACGATGATCAGCGGCGCGATTTCCGACACCATGGGGATGTTGCCGGCAATGAAGATGACCGAGCCATATTCGCCGGTGGCACGAGCAAAGGCCATGGTGCCGCCGGTAATCAGCGAGGGCAGCGTGGCCGGGAAAATCACCCGGCGGAAAATGTCCCAGCGGCTGGCCCCCAGGCAGGTGGCGGCCTCTTCCAGCTCCTTTTCCAGGTCTTCCAGCACCGGCTGCACCGTGCGCACCACAAAGGGCAGGCCGATAAAGGTGAGCGCCACGATGATGCCCAGCGGGGTAAACGACACCTTGATGCCCAGCGGCGCCAGATACTGGCCGATCCAGCCATTGGGCGCATACAGCGTGGTCAGCGCGATGCCGGCCACCGCGGTGGGCAGGGCAAACGGCAGGTCGACCAGCGCATCCACCAGCCGCTTGCCGGGGAAGGGGTAGCGCACCAACACCCAGGCCACCAGAAAGCCGAATACCAGATTGATGAGGGCGGACAGGCCGGCCGTGAAGAACGACAGCCGGATGGCGGCGATCACCCGCGGGCTGCCTACCGCAGCGGCAAAACCGTCCCAGCCCATGCCGACGGTGGAATACACCAGGGCAGCAAAGGGCAGCAGCACGATCAGCGCCAGCCAGAACAGGGTAATGCCAAAGCTGAGCCGGAAACCGGGCAGCACGCTATGGCGCAGATTGAGGATATTGCTCACGCTGGCTCCGCTTAATGCTTGCTGTAAATCTGGTCAAACACGCCGCCATCGGCAAAGTGCTTTTTATTGACCGCCGCCCACGAACCGAACACGCTTTGCACGGTAAAGGTTTTCACATAGGGAAACTGGGCATCGAATTTCTGCGCCACCGCCTTGTCCTGCGGACGCAGATAGTTTTGTGCGGCAATGGTCTGGCCTTCGGTACTCCACAGGAAGCGCAGATAGTCTTCCGCCTGCTTGCGTGTACCTTTCTTGTCCACCACCTTGTCGACAATGGCCACCGGGTTTTCCGCCAGCACCGACAGCGGCGGGTAGACGATTTCAAAGCTGCCACGGCCAAACTCGCGGGCGATCAGCTCGGCCTCGTTTTCGAAGGTCACCAGCACATCGCCGATCTGGCGCTGCATGAAGGTGGTGGTGGCGGCGCGGCCACCACCATCCAGCACCGGTACGTTCTTGAAGATGCCGGCCACCAGCGCACGCGCCTTGGCTTCGCTGCCACCCGGCTGTTTCAGGCCGTAACCCCAGGCGGCCAGATAGCTGTAGCGGCCATTGCCCGAGGTTTTCGGATTGGGAATGATCACCTGCACACCCGGCTTGGCCAGGTCGTTCCAGTCACGCAGCTTGTGCGGATTACCCTTGCGCACCAGGAACACCGTGGGGGAAGTGAACGGTACCGAGGCATTGGGCAGGCGGCTGGCCCAGTTGGCCGGAATCAGCCCGCGCGTGGCCAGCAGGTCGATATCCGACGCCTGGTTCATGGTGATCACGTCTGCTGCCAGGCCATTGGCCACCGACAGCGCCTGCTTGCTGGAGCCGCCATGCGACTGCTGGATGCTGACGGTTTCGCCGGTCTTGGCCTTGTAGGCTTTCTGGAAGGCCGGGTTGTAGTCTTTGTAGAAATCGCGCATCACATCGTAAGAAACATTCAGCAAAGTGACATCTGCCAGCGCATGGGCGGACAGCACGGCGGCCACCAGGCCGAACAAAGCGCGCAATTTCATGACGGACTCCGGGAAGATTGAACTGACATCATGCTAACCCAGCTGCCATATTCCCATTAATAATATTGTGAGATACATTTATATCGAAAAATACTATTCAACCAGGGCGCGCCGCTACAGCCGCGACCAATCGGCATGGCAAGGAGGCGCAACGCAGCAGCAGGTTTTTTGTTAGCGGCGCTTAGCAGCGCTGACAAGCGGCTTTCCACTAGCGGCAGGCTGCTTCAGCCAGCGCGGGCCGCAAACAGGCGGCCTGCCACAGCTGAATGGTGTTCAGCCAGTCCGGCACGGACTGGCGCGCTAATTGCATGGTGTGGCCAAAGGCGTATCGGGTATGCTGGTGCGCTCGAGCGGTTTGAGTCCTGGCGGGTCCGGCGGCCTCCCCAGCACTGAAACCGTTTACCTTTCAGGACCCACCGATGACGACACTCACCCCGCACCACCTGCGCCGTGAACTGAACGAGGAAGCCCATGCGCGGCCCTATGCCGCCATTCCCTCCCCGGCCCGGCTGACCTCGCTCAGCCTGTATTACGATTTCGACGACGCACCGCAACGCGCCGCGCTGGCCGACCTGGCCGAGCGCATCGGCCTGCCGGCGCCGCTGGCGGAACAGGCGTATTACTCGGCCAGTGCCGGCGACCTGACGGTGCGCTGGTCGCTGCATACCGAATTTGCCCGCTACACCTTCATCGTTGGCGGCGATTGCGCCGATCCATTCGAACGCACGGCACTGGACCGCATTCCCGCCGCCTGGTTGCTCGAGCTGCCCGGCGTGGTGCTGGTGGCACTGCATGCCGTGCTGCTGCCCGCCGAGCGCGAAACCGAGCTGGCCGACATGTCCAGCCGCTGGTTTGGCGGACGCGACCTGATCGGCGCGGAAATCGGCGATGGCAACGGCGCGGCCTATACCGATTTGCGCCTGCACCCCGACGCCCGGCTGGCCGAAGGTTTTTCCCGTTATGTGGTGGTGGACCGCGCCATGGGCGCCAGCCAGTCCGGCCGCATGCTGCAGCGGCTGTTCGAACTGGAAACCTATCGCATGCTCACCCTGCTGGCGCTGCCGATTGCCAAGAAGCAGATGCGCGATCTGGACAATCTGGGGATCGCCCTGCGCGCCATCACCGAACGCATGGCGGCACCGGATGGCAATGGCTCGGACGCCCAGCTGCTGTCGGAGCTGACCGGGCTGGCCACCCGGGTGGAGCAGCTGATTGCGGAAAGCCAGTACCGTTTTTCGGCGGCTCACGCCTATTACCGGCTGGTGGAAGCGCGCATCAGCGAATTGCGCGAACAACGCATCTCCGGCATGCAGCCCTTCCGCGAGTTCATGGAACGCCGGCTGTCCCCGGCCATGAATACCTGCGAAACCGTGGCACGCCGCCAGGACCGCATCACCGCCCGCCTGCAACGCACCACCGCCCTGCTGCGCACCCGGGTCGAAGTCCTGCATGAAGAACAGAACCGTGCCTTGCTGGCCAGCATGGACCGCCGCGCCGCCTTGCAACTGCGGCTGCAGGAAACCGTGGAAGGCTTGTCGGTTGGTGTGCTGACCTACTATATGGTCAGCCTCTTGCACCATCTGCTGGCAGCGGTGGAAGCGGCCGGCCTGCATCTGAATGTGGAACTGCTGACCGGCCTGGCCATTCCGCTGGTGGCTCTGACCGTATGGCTGAGCATGCGCCGGCTGAAAGCATCGCTGAACAAGGGACAGGACGCCCATCAGGATAGCGAGCTATTGCGCTAAACCTGCTGCACATTCCCCGCGCGGCGGCAGCCCATGCTGCTGCAATATGGCCGGCTGCCGGCCTGGCGTGGCCCGTATCCGTCACGGATACGGGCCACGCAGTCCATCCAGCGCAGCGATTCCCCATGCTGATTGCTTGTTTTTCAACTCCTTAACGAAAATAGCCGGTGCATTTGATGTAGGCCATAAAAACAAAAACAATTCTTATTGTCAGACAATTTTGTTTCCGCCAAAATCAACCCTGACCGTCGCGGGGTTGCCATCCGGCAAGGCCCGCCACGGCAAGACGGATCCGCAGCAGCCTGGACAATCTGAATAACACATACGGTGCCATTACCGCCTGGCCACCCTACCAACAGCAAGTGAACCCATGCCCAGAAAAACACAAAAACTCAAGCCCATCCTGGTCGGTTTCATTGCCATTGTCGTTGCCCTGCTGCTGACGCTTGGACTGGTCACCCTGTTCAGCCTGCAGCGTATCGACGAAACCACCCACTACGAACAGGATGTCACCAACAGCCTGGTGCAGAACATGACCGATGTGCGCTACCACGTGGTGCAGATCCAGCAGTTCCTCACCGATGTCAGCGCCACCGGTGATGCCGATGGCTACAAGGATGCCGAGGAACACTACCAGGCACTGCAAAAGAATCTGCCCGCCATCAGCCGGCTCGACCCGTCGCTGGCGGGCAAGGTCAACGCCATGCAGCAGGCCGTGGAGCAGTTCTACAGCGTGGGCAAGCGCATGGCCAAGGCTTATGTCGAAGGTGGCCGCGAAGCCGGCAATGTACTGATGAAGGAAAAGGGCAGTGGCTTTGACGACCGTGCGGAAGAACTGACCAAGCAGGTGGAAGCGCTGAACGAGCATATCAACAAGGCCGATGATGCCGCCTACGCCGCCATGAACCAGACCACCACCCATCTGCGGGACATGATTCTGGGCCTGGCCGCCGTGCTGGTGATCGTGGTCGTCCTGGGCGGCGTGCTGCTGTACCGCCGGGTGTTCGGCGTGCTGGGCGGCGAACCGGCTGTGGCCATGGAAGTGGCCAACCGCATTGCCAGCGGCGACCTGAGCCAGCGCATCGTGCTGCCGGCAGATAGCGAAGGCAGCCTGCTGCACAGCCTGGCCGACATGCAGGGCCAGCTGCGCACCATCACCAGCAATATCCGCAACCTGTCCGGCGAACTGGACAGCAGCGCCGACAGCATGAGCGGCGCGGCGCACCAGCTGCAGAAATCCAGCGCGGTACAGAGCGAATCGACCCGTTCCATGAGCGTGTCGGTGGAAGAAGTGCTGCAAAGCATCCAGCAACTGGGCAGCCAGAGTCAGGATGTGGGCGGCGAGGCGCAAGGTGCCGGACAGATGGTCAGCGATTGCGAGCAGCTGATCCATGCGACTGCCAGCGATATCAGCCATATCGCCGAGCGCATCGGCAATGCCGCCAACGCCATCGACGACCTGAACAAGCAGACCGACGCCATTGCCTCCATCACCCGCACCATTCACGACATCGCCGACCAGACCAATCTCCTGGCGCTCAATGCCGCCATCGAGGCCGCGCGCGCCGGGGAAATGGGCCGCGGCTTTGCCGTGGTGGCCGATGAAGTGCGCAAGCTGGCCGAGCGCACGGGCGTGGCCACGGTAGAGATTTCCGGGCAGATCGAAACCATCCGCCAGGGCATGACCGGGGTGGTCGGCGTCATGCAAAGCAGCGTGGATGCCTCCAACCACGGGGTGGAGCAGACCCACAAGGCACGCGAGGCCATCAGCGGCATCCGCCAGAATACCGACCAGATCGTCGAGCACATCCAGGGCATCAGCCTGGCGCTGCGCGAGCAGCAAAGCGCCATGGGCGACATGGCGCAGCGCATCGAGGTGATTGCCAGCATGACCGAAGCCAATCAGGTCACGGTGGAGGCTTCCGCCTCCGCCTCCGACCAGCTGAACAGCCATGCCAAGGCGCTCAATGCGGCGGTCAGCGTCTTCCGCAGCTAAGCCGGACAAGCAGACGGACGCAAAAATGCCGCATCCCATGACAGGATGCGGCTGAATCCACAGCCGGCAACTGACCCGTGCCGGCCGTGTCCACCCACCTTCAGTTCAAGACTGCACGGCCTCGCGTACCTGTTCCAGGCCGGTCGGATCATCCAGCGTGGTCAGGTCGCCCGGATCACGCCCCTCGGCCAGCGCCTGTATCGAACGGCGCAGCACCTTGCCGGAGCGGGTCTTGGGCAGCTGATTGACAAAATACACCCGTGCCGGATTGGCAATGGCCCCCAGCTGTGACGCCACCTTGGCAATCACCTCTTTTTCCAGCGCGGCCTTCTTTTCCGGGTCCTTGAGCACCGAGGGATCGCGCAGCACGGCAAACGCCTGCGGCACCTGGCCTTTCAGTGTGTCATGCACCCCCACCACCGCCACTTCGGCAATGGCAGCGTGTCCGGACACCGCCTCTTCGATTTCCCGCGTGCCCAGCCGGTGGCCGGCGACATTGATCACATCATCGGTACGGCCAAGAATGGTGAAATAGCCGTCGGCATCGCGCACCCCCCAGTCAAACGAGGAATACACCTTGCGGTCCTGGAACAGGCTGAAATAGGTATTCACAAAGCGTTCGTCCTGCCGCCACACCGTGCTCATGCAGCCGGGCGGCAGCGGCGGAATCACCGCAATCACCCCCTTCTCGCCCACCGGCACTTCCGCACCGGTCGCCTCGTCCAGCAGCTTGACGTTATAGCCATACACCGGCAGGCCGGGGCTGCCCAGCTTGGTGGGCAGCGGCTGTACGCCATTGCACACGGTCAGCATCGGCCAGCCGGTTTCGGTCTGCCAGTAATTGTCCAGCACCGGAATCTTCAGCTCGTCGGCAATCCAGCTGGCCGTCGGCTCGTCCAGCGGCTCGCCGGCCAGGAACAGGGCACGCAGGCTGGACAGATCGTATTTGTGCAGCCATGCCGGGTCCTGCTTTTTCAGCACGCGTAAGGCAGTGGGAGCCGAGAACATCACCGTGGCGCGGTATTTCTCCACCAGCTGCCACCAGATGCCCGGATCGGGGCGGACGGGCAGACCTTCATACACCAGCGTGGCCATGCCGCAAATCAGCGGGGCATACACGATGTAGGAGTGCCCCACCACCCAGCCGATGTCCGAGGTGGAAAAATAGGTTTCGCCCGGCTTGCCGCCATAGATGTAGTCCATGGTGGAGGCCAGCGCCACGGCATAGCCGCCGGTATCGCGCTGCACGCCCTTGGGTTTGCCGGTGGTGCCGGAGGTATACAGGATGTAGCTGGGATGGTTGGACTCCACCCACTCCACTTCGGCCCGGTCATGCCAGTGCTGCTCACGCAGGGTGGCGTAATCCAGGTCGCGCCCCGGCTTCATCATCGGCGCTTCGGCCAGACCGCGATTGACCAGGATCACCTTGTCCGCGGCCGCGCTGCCGGCCAGCTCCATCGCCTCATCCACCAGTGGCTTGTAGGCAATCACCTTGCCGCCACGCATGCCGGCATCGGCAGTGACCAGCAGCTTGGGGGCGGCGTCCTCGATGCGGGTGGCCAGGCTGGCCGAAGCAAAACCACCAAACACCACCGAATGAATCGCCCCCAGCCGTACCGTGGCCAGCATGGCAAACAGCGCCTCCGGAATCATCGGCATGTAAATCAATACCCGGTCGCCCTTGCCCACGCCCTGCGCCTGCATGATGGCGGCAAAGCGGCTGACTTCCTCATGCAGCTGGCGGTAGGTGTAGGTGAGTTCGGCACCGGTTTCGCTGGAAACATGAATCAGCGCGGCCTGGTCGGGCCGGGTTTCCAGATGGCGGTCTACCGCGTTGTAGCAGAGATTGGTTTCGCCGCCGGCAAACCACTGGCGAAAGGGGGGATTGTCGTACTGCAATACCTGGGTATAGGGCTTGTGCCAGTAAATGCGCGCGGCCTCGGCACCCCAGAATGCTTCTGGCTGCTCGATGGAACGGCGATGGAATTCTTGATAGTCGCTCATGCATTCTCCCGAGGATGGTAGCTAGATCTTTGTTTTATTTATCAACCAAGCGGTTGCTAGACAAGCAAAATAAGCCCTTTATCCCACAGGGTCAAGCAGCATCGCCATCTCGGGCAGGCCGGCGCCAATAGCCGTCGGGGCGAAACAACAGGCCATGGATCTGCCAGCTTGTATTCATTCAATAATCAAAACATCTAATAAATAACACCAAGTTTAGTTAGCAATAAAACAAAATTCATCTTGTAGTAACCGAATCATCATCCGGCAAAACTAGACTGCGGCCACGTCAATTCCGCCGAGAACATCATGCCGCTAGATAGCACCCCCCACGCCGCTCGCTCGCAATCCATGGCGGGACATCTGCTGCAAACGCCGCCGACTGTCAGCCCCAATGACAACAACTACCACGTGCTGGAACTGTTCACCCAGGATGAAGGGCTGAGCAATATCCCGGTGGTGGAGCAGCAGCGCGCAATCGGCATCATCAACCGCAATACCTTCATGAGCACGCTGGCCCGCCCCTTCCACCGCGAAATCTTCGGCCGCAAGCCCTGCACCGCCTTCATGAATGCCAGCCCGCTGATCGTCGACTATCTGACGCCGATTACCGAGCTGTCCTTCATGGCGCTGGAAGCGGACAAGAAAGTGCTGTCGGACGGCTTCATCATCAATCTGGACAATGCCTATGCCGGCATGGGACTGGGCGTGTCGCTGATGCAGGCACTGGCCGACCAGCAGGCGGAAAAACACCGCCAGATGATGGAGAGCATCAATTACGCCAGCGTGATCCAGCAATCCTTCCTGCAAAGCTCGCGCCGCGACATGGCGGCCGCACTGGACGATTACTTCATGGTATGGGCCCCGCGTGACATCGTCGGCGGCGACTACTACTACTTTGTCAAACGGCCGGATGGTTTCTTTGTCGCGGTCATCGACTGCACCGGCCACGGCGTGCCGGGCGCCTTCATGACGCTGATCATGGCCTCCACGCTCAAGCAGGTGCTGACCAGCCACGACCTGCACAACCCGGCAGCCCTGCTGCAGGCGATCAACCAGCAGGTCAAGCAGTCGCTGGGCCAGCTTACCCCGGAAGAAGCCGGCCTCGCCGACCACCCGGAGCTGAACTCCGACGACGGCATGGACGGTGCCTTCTGCTGGTTCGACTATGCCAGCCGCACCCTCACCTATGCCTCGGCCAAGACCCCGCTGTTCGTACTGGAGCCGGGCGCGGACGAAGTCCACACCCTGGATGCCAACAAGAAGGGCGTGGGCTATGTCGGCACGCCGCTGGACTACCAGTGGGACAACCACGCCGTGCAGCTGCCGCCGGGCAGCCGCCTGTATATCAGCACCGACGGCATCATCGACCAGATCGGCGGCCCCAAGCGCATCTGCTTTGGCAAGAAGCGCCTGAAGGAAAACATCCTCAAACATGCCGACAAGCCGATGCAGCAACAACAGAAGCAGCTGATCGACGCCTTCCTCAAATGGCAGGGTGACAACAGCCGCCGCGATGACGTCAGCCTGTTTGGCGTCCACCTGCTCTGATTCCAGCGACCACCCATCAAGAAAGAACGCACATGAGCCTGACCGATTTCCACCGCTTCAAGGAACTGGCCCGCCAGGAAAACGTGGTGTTCTATTACACCGGCTATTTCTCGCAAAGCATCGTCACCGCCATGGGTGACTCGCTGCGCCTGCGCCTGTCCAGCCTGGACGCCAGCCAGACCGCCCGCCGCAAGCTGTTTTCCGTATTCGTGGAAATGGCGCAAAACGTGGTGCATTACTCGGCTGATCACCTGACCGCCACCGATGAATCCGACCATGAAATCCGCATGGGTTCGCTGTGGGTGGGCGAGGCCGACGGCCACTACTACGTGGTATGCGCCAATCCCATCAGCAGCGAAGGGGCCGCGCATATCCGCGCCAAGCTGGAACCGCTGCGCACCATGACCAATGACGAAATCAAGGCCCTGTACAAGGAAAAGCTGCGCGCCGAAGGCGAAGCCGGCAGCAAGGGCGCCGGCCTGGGCTTCCTCACCGTGGCCCGCGACTCCAGCAATCCCATCGAATTTGATTTCGTCGATGAAACCGGCACAGCCGGCCCGTTCACCACCTTTTATCTCAAAGCCACCATTTAAAGCACCGAGCCATGCAAAACCTGTATATCGCCCCGACTTCGTCCACGCCGGAAGTGAACTTCCAGTTCGACCAGCACCAGCTGAGTCTGCGCGGAGAAAGCTACCCGGAAAACGCGCAAGCCTTTTTCGGCCCCATCATGCAGGCGGTGCAAAACTACCTGCCCAGCCTGCAATCCACCCAGGTCACGGTGGACGTGCAGCTGGCCTACTTCAACAGTTCCAGCACCAAGGTGCTGCTGGAGTTGTTCAGCCTGTTCAATGACGCAGCAGTGGCAGGCAATTACGTCACCCTCAACTGGCACTACATCGAGGACGACGAAACCATTCTGGAATTCGGCCAGGAAGTGGCGGATGACTTCACCGCGCTGGATTTCCACCCCTGCGCACTGGTGGAATAAGCCACTGTCCGACAATATCCACCTGGCGGCTGACTGGATACGGCAGCAGGTTTTGGGGTAATCTGGCTGACTACCCCGACAAGATCTGATTCAGGACATCCGCCATGAATGTGAAGGACTACATGCAGCGCGTCGGCCAGGCGGCGCGCAAAGCCAGCCGCGCCATTGCCAAGGCCGATACCCGCCAGAAAAACCAGGCACTCAATGCCATGGCCGATGCCATCGTGCGTGACAGCGCCAAACTGTTGGCCGCCAACCGGCAAGACCTGGACGCTGCGCGCGCCGCCGGGCTGGACGCCGCCTTCATCGACCGTCTGGCCTTGTCCGAGGCCACCGTGGCCGGCATGGCCGAAGGCCTGCGCCAGATCGCCAGCCTGCCCGATCCGGTGGGCGAGATGGACGATTTCTGCTACCGCCCCTCCGGCATCCAGCTGGGCAAGATGCGCGTGCCGCTGGGTGTGGTGGGCATCATTTATGAAGCCCGCCCCAATGTCACCGCCGATGCCGCCGGCCTGTGCCTGAAATCCGGCAACGCCACCATCCTGCGCGGTGGCTCGGAAGCCTTCCACAGCAATCAGGCCATTGCCGCCTGCGTGCACGAAGGCCTGCGCCTGGCCGGCCTGCCGGCCGAAGTGGTGCAAGTGGTGGAAACCACCGACCGCGCCGCCGTGGGCGAGCTGATCACCATGCAGGAATACGTGGATGTGATCGTGCCGCGTGGCGGCAAGAGCCTGATCGCCCGCATCAGTGCCGAAGCACGGGTACCGGTCATCAAGCATCTGGATGGCAACTGTCATGTCTATATCGACGACACGGCCAATCCGGAAAAAGCCTTCAATATCGCCATCAACGCCAAAACCCAGCGCTATGCGCCGTGCAACACCATGGAAACCCTGCTGGTGCACACCGCCTTTGCCGAATTCATCCTGCCGCGCCTGGCGGAAGCCTATTGGGAAAAAGGCGTGGAGCTGCGCGGCTGCGAGCGCACACGGGTGATTCTGGGCGAGAAGATCGTGCCGGCCACCCAGGACGACTGGTATACCGAGTACTCGGCACCCATCCTCGCCATCAAGGTGGTCAAGGACCTGGACGAAGCCATCGAGCACATCAACCACTACGGCAGCCATCACACCGATGCCATCATCAGCGAGGATTACGGCCGTACCCGCCGCTTCCTGCGCGAGGTGGACTCCTCCAGCGTGATGGTGAATGCCAGCACCCGCTTTGCCGATGGCTTCGAATATGGCCTGGGCGCGGAAATCGGCATTTCCACCGACAAGATCCATGCCCGTGGCCCGGTCGGCCTGGAAGGCCTCACCAGCCAGAAATGGATCGTGCTGGGCGATGGCCAGGTACGCGGCTGACCCCCGTTGCGGTGCCATGAAACCGGCTGCGGCCGGTTTTTTTGCGCCTGCCGCCGGCGGACAAATGTCACAGCCGCCGCCAGCATGACAGGCAAATACCGCTGAATGCTTGCCAGCAGCAGCCGGCTTCACTAGTGTAGTCAGACTTGGCTGGCCGGGGGGTCATCATGCTGCAATGGCTGTTTGCCACGCTACATCTGCTGGCCCTGGGCTGCGGCCTGGGCGCGCTGGCGGCGCGAGCCCGCAATCTGGCTCCGCCACTGGATGCTGCCGCCCTGACACGCTGCCTGCGCGCCGACAACTGGTGGCGGCTCAGCCTGCTGCTGTGGCTGTGCAGCGGTGCCGGGCTGGCGTATTACCATGCCGCCATGCTGTGGCAACAAGGGCGGCCGGTCCCGCTTGCCATGGCCAAGCTGCTGGGCATGCTCCTGCTGCTACTGCTGGAATGGCGCATCCGCCCGCTGCTCAGCCAGTGCCGACAGCGGCTGGAGCGTGGCCGCCTGCCTGCAGAAGAGCTGTGCAGCCAGCTGGCAGGCCAGAGCCGGCGGCAATTGCTGCTGTTATTGCTGTTGCTCATGCTGTCCAGCGCCTGGCAAAGCGGCGCGTTCAACACTCCTTAACATCTGTTGGCACAGCCTGGCGGAACCAGCAGGCGCAATCGGGCCTCCATCCGCATATCACTTGCCAGAGCAGAACCTCATGCCAACACCCCCATTCTTTACGGCCTTGTGCCAAGCTTTTCGCCGTGCACACCTGTTTGCCGTCCTGCTGCTCATCCCGCTCACCGCCCTTGCCGACAGCAGCTTGCAGCTGTCATCCGACAAAAAACCCGCAGAGGTGGCGGACTGCCTGAAACAGGGCATCCGCCAGCTGAAGATTCCCGATGACTATGTACGGCGCGACAGCAAGGCCGATGGTACGGAAACCATCAGGCTGCTCAACCCGGTCAGCGGCAACACCAGCCTGCAAGTGGATGTACAGCCCGATGGCGAGCACAGCCGGCTGCAGGTCGACCAGAACGGCATCCCGCTGACCCCGCCCTGGTTGCGCCTGATCAAGCGCTGCGCCAGCTGACGCCAGCTGTGGACAAGTCCACCAGCAGCGTCTGCGCTGTGGATGAGCGGGATAAAACCTGAACAAGCTGTGCATAAGACATGCGCAACCTGCCCGCAATGCGTGACAATGCCCCGCACATGGCGCCGCCGCCGCTGTGCATATTTTTCCAGATGGCCATTCTGCTGTGGATATTGTGCACAGCCTGTGCATGAATCTGTGGATAAAATCGGCATGACCCTCACCCGCCCCCGGCTTCAGACGGCGCCTTCCACCCATCCCGCAGCGGCCCGGCACGAGCGCCAGCAATTGCTGCACTGCCTGCTGCAAGACTAGCCACCGTGCTGTCCGTGACAGCAAATGACATCCCATCATCAATTTTTCATGTCTGCGGGATTACACTGTGCTGAATTGTCATCTACAGCCAGTTAACTGCCATGCCCACTCCCGCACATCTGCAATATGAAAAACGCCTGGCCGCCGGCAAGGCGCGCCGTGAAAGCTGCTCCCGCACCCTGCAGGCGCAATGCCTGCTCAGCCCGCAACGCGACGTGGTGGACATGCTGCGCCAGACCTCCGCTGGCCGGGTCCCTTCGCTGATTCCCCTGCGCTACAGCCGCATGCAGGCTTCGCCCTTTGCCTTCTTCCGCGGCATGGCCATGATCCAGGCCGCCGATCTGGCCGCCACCCCCAATAGCGGCATCACCCTGCAAACCTGCGGCGATGCCCACCTGATGAACTACGGCTTCTTCGCCTCGCCGGAACGCCAGCTGATGTTCGACATCAACGACTTCGACGAAACGCACCAGGCGCCGTGGGAATGGGACATCAAGCGCCTGGCGGTCAGCGTGGTGCTGGCGGCGCGCAATCGCGGCTTCAGCAATGCGGCAGCACGCCAGGCGGTGTGCCAGCTGGTGGGAACCTACCGCAAGCGCATGCAGGAATATGCCCAGATGAGCCAGCTGGAGCTGTGGTACTGCAAGGTGGGCTTCGAACAATTACTGCAGCGGGCCAATAGCGACAGCATCCGCCAGCAGCTGCTGAAGCTGGCGGACAAGGCGCGCGGCCAGACCCAGGAAAAACTGCTGCCAAAGATGACGGTACTGGAAGACGGCAGCCTGCGGCTGCGCGACAACCCGCCGGTGATCTTCCACATGCAGCAGCAAGACCAGGTCTGGGGCAATGATGAGCACTGGCTGGGCGATGGCAGCTCACACGACTTGCTGCACACCATGCTGGCCGAGTACAGCGCCACGCTGAAAGAAGACCGCCGCACCCTGCTCAGCCGCTTCCGGCTGGTGGATGCCGCCTTCAAGGTGGTGGGGGTGGGCAGCGTCGGCACCCGTTGCTTGGTGATGCTGCTGCAGGATGAATACGACCAGCCGCTGTTCCTGCAATTGAAAGAAGCGCGCAACTCGGTGCTGGAGCCCTACACCCAGCCCTGCGTGCACGGCCACCAGGGCAAGCGTGTGGTGTTTGGCCAGCGGCTGATGCAGGCTGCCAGTGACCTGTTCCTGGGCTGGACGACCGGGCCGGGCGACCGTCATTTCTATGTACGCCAGCTGCGCGACATGAAGGCAGCACCGGCACTGGAATCATTCGACTCGGCGGAAAGCCTGGCGGCATTCGGCCAGGCCTGTGCCTGGGCACTGGCACGCGCCCATGCCAAATCCGGTGGCCGTGCTGCGGAAATGGCCGGCTATATCGGCCAGTCGGACAAATTCGACCAGGCCATCGCCAGCTATGCCATGAGCTATGCCGATCAGGTGGAGCTGGATTTTGCTGTTTTTACTGCCGCTTTGGCCGAACACAAGCTATAAGTGAATCATCCGCCGCCAATAAAGAGCGACTAGGGGTTTTCAGCAGTTATTCCGGCCTGACCCTGCGTTTAGTATTAACAATGCCCCGGTATATTTACCGGGGCAACTTACAGAAGATGCCATCTTAAAGAACTCACTCCACGCCAAGGACTGCCATCGTGCGCGTCAATACCCGTCTGCTCATCATCATTGCTGCCAGCCTGATCGCGCTGATCGCCCTGGCAGCCACTTCGCTGTACATCACCCGCAGCACGCTGCAGAGCGAAAAGCGCGAGCAGATCACCCTGTTGCTGCGCATGGCGGAGAACACGCTCGACTACTACGCCAAACAGGAAGCCAGCGGCAAACTGAGCCGGCCACAGGCACAGGACATGGCACGCAAGGCGCTGAAGGCACTGAAGGTGGACGACATCTACTTCTTTGCCCGCGACAGCGACAACCGGCTGGTGCTGCATCCCAAGGCTGACCGTGAAGGCAAGGTGGACATGGGCAGCACCGTGCCCGATGGCCGCACCACGGTAGCCGTGTACAACGAAGCACTGCAAAAAGACCATTACGGCATCGTCACCATCCTGACCTCGCGCGGGGCAGGCAAGGAGCAGCTGCCCAAGCTCAACGGCGTGGTGCGCTTCGACCCCTGGGGCTGGACGGTGGGCACCGGCTTTTTCATTGACGATATCGACGCCCTGTTCTGGCGTCAGGGCACCATCCTGCTGCTCATCAGCGGCCTGTCGGTGCTGGCGCTGGTCGTGCTGGGCAGCGCCATGTCGCGCAGCATCGTGCGCTCGCTGGGCGGTGAGCCCGGCTACGCCGCCCAAGTGGTGCGCCAGATTGCCCAGGGCGACCTGACCGAACAAATCCGGGTCAACGGCCCGCCGCACAGCCTGCTGGCCGCCATGCACGACATGCAGCAGAAGCTGCGCGAAATGATCAACCAGATCCGTCAGTCCACCGACAATATCGGCCAGGCCGGCCAGCAGCTGTCGGCACAGATGAACAAGGTGGACGAAGTGTCCGGCATTGCCAGCAACTCCACCGCCTCTGCCGCCGCCTCCATCGAGCAGCTGTCGGTCAGCATCGATCATGTCAAGGACAATGCCGGCGGCTCGGAAGAAGGCGCCCGTCGCTCCAGCCAGCTGGCACGCGAGGGTGAGCTGGTGGCCAAGGAAGCCGCCAGCGGCATCGAATCCATCGCCACCCAGGTGGGCGATGTCAGCGATCTGGTCGGCAGCCTGGCCGAACGCACCCGCAACATCAGCGGCATTGCCGAAACCATTCGCGACATCGCCAACCAGACCAATCTGCTGGCGCTGAATGCCGCCATCGAGGCCGCCCGTGCCGGTGAGATGGGCCGCGGCTTTGCCGTGGTGGCCGACGAAGTACGCAAGCTGGCCGAGCGCACCGCCAGCGCCACCAATGAAATCACCAGCATCGTCCAGGCCGTGGTGGATGAAACAGGCAGCGTGGCCGGACGCATGCAGGAAATCCGCCCCGCGGTGCAGTTGGGCGTGGGCAAGGCCAATGAGGCCGCCCAGACGCTGGATACCATCAGCCGCCAGGCACACAGTGCGCTGGAAAGCCTGCATTCGGTGGTGAGCGCCATGACCGAGCAAAGCCAGGCCGGTGCCAATATCGCCGTCAGCGTGGAACAGGTGGCTGGCGTGGTGGAGGAAACCCAGAGTTCGGTCAAGCTGGCGGTCCAGGCCATGCAGAATATCGACCAGCACGCCCGCCAGTTGCAGCAGTCGGTAGCACGCTTCCGGCTGTAAGCGCTTTTCCCTGCCTGTGATCAAACCGGTCCTGCCTGCAAGCAGGGCCGGTTTTTTCATGTGCCATGGCCGGCCGCAGCGATATCGCGCTTGCCCTCCCCCCTGCCGGTGGCATAATGCCCACAGGGCTCAGCCCGCAAAATCAAAAAAATGCAGCACCGACAGACAGGCAGATAGATGAAACAATCGAGAACACTCCAGGGGAGACCTGCATGTCCCAACACTCCATCGCGGCTGCTCAAGCCGAATGGTTGATTCAGCAAAACGTCCGTGACGTTGAGCTGGCCTTTGCCGATGTCAGCGGCTTTGCCCGCGGCAAAACCCTGCCCGCCAAGGCCCTGATCAAAGGCCAGGAATTGCGCATTGCCCGTGCCGTCGCCATCCAGACCTGCGTGGGCGAATTTCCCGACTACCGTTTCTATGGCGAAAACGACCCCGATGTCGTGCTGCGCCCGGATTTCGCTACCCTGCGCCCGGTACCCTGGGCCAAGACCCCGCGCGCCATGGTGGTGTGCGACAACATTGATCACGATGGCAGCCTGTCGCCGCTGGCACCGCGCTCGGCGCTGAAAAACATTCTGGCGCGTTACCAGGCCCGTGGCTGGACCCCGGTGGTGGCACCGGAGCTGGAGTTTTACATCTTCGATGCCCACGCCAATCCGGAGCAGCCCTTCCAGGCACCGGCCCTGCGCACCGGCCGCCGTGAAACCGGCTTCGACGCCTTCAGCTTTTCCACGCTCAACGATCTGGAAGGCTTTTTCGACGACCTGTACCGCGCCTGTGAGCAACTGGGCATCCAGACCGACACCTATGTGCACGAAATGGGCCCCAGCCAGTTCGAGATCAACCTCAAGCATGGCAATGCGCTGGAGCTGGCCGACCAGACCTTCCTATTCAAGTACGCGCTGAAGGAAATCGGCTACCAGCACGGCCTGACCGTGGTCTGCATGGCCAAGCCGCTGCCCGGCCAGCCCGGCAGTTCGATGCACCTGCACCAGAGCGTGGTGGATGGCCAGGGCAATAATGTGTTCAGCCAGGCCAATGGCGAGGCCAGCGCCGAATTCTTCCATTACATCGGCGGCCTGCAACAGTATCTGCCGCACCTGATGCCGCTGTTCTGCCCCAGCCCCAACTCCTTCCGCCGCTTCGTCAAGGGTCTGGCCGCACCGGTGAATGTCAGCTGGGGCGTGGACAACCGCTCGGTAGGCATCCGCGTGCCGGTATCCGGCCCGGAAGCCCGCCGCGTGGAAAACCGCCTGCCAGGCTGCGATGCCAATGCCTACCTGTCGCTGGCGGCCAGCCTGGGCGCCGGCCTGCTCGGCGTGGAAGAAAAATGCAGCCCGAGCGAGCCGGCTGTCGGCAATGTCTTCAACAATGCCGATGCCGCCACCCTGCCCAATACCCTGGACGCCGCCTGCGCGCTGATGGCTGCCCATGACACGGCCGAACGCCTGTTCGGCAGCGAATTCAACGCCGCCTATCTGGCCGTCAAGGAAGTGGAACTCAGCCATTTCCACAACCAGATCACGCCATGGGAGCGCCAGTACCTGGCCACCCTGTCCTGATCCGGCAGCCCTGGCAGGGACAACGGCCTGACGCCTATACGCGCCAGGCCGTTCTGCATGGGGCCGACCGCGCAGGATTGACCCTCTCCCGCCCCTGTCGCACCATTGCCCCTGTGCTTTTCACACCGCCCGCGCGCGCTGCGGGAGGCCACCGCTGATCCAGCCCATCGCCAACGAGGTCCGAATTCATGTTGTTACGCAGTCTGCTGCTCTTGCTGTGCGCCCTGCCAGCCCTGGCGGAAACCGCAGCGCCTGAAGCCGCCAGCGGCTTTAGCCCCCGCCCCGCCGTCAGCGCACGCAACAGCATGGTAGCGACCGCCAATCCCTACGCCAGCAAGGCTGCGCTGGAAATCCTGCAACGCGGTGGCAGCGCCATCGATGCGGCCATCGCCGCCCAGCTGGTGCTGGGCCTGACCGAGCCACAATCGTCCGGCATCGGGGGCGGGGCCTTCATGCTGTATTACGACGGCCACCGGCTCACCAGCTTCGATGGCCGGGAAACCGCCCCGGCCACGGCGGATGGCAAGCTTTTCCTGCAGGCACAAGGCCAGCCCATGGACTTTTATCAGGCGGTGGTGGGGGGACGTTCGGTGGGGGTGCCCGGCGTGCTGGCCATGCTGAAGCTGGCACACCAGCAAGGTGGCCATCTGCCATGGGCCAGCCTGTTCCAGCCGGCCATCCGCCTGGCGCAACAGGGCTTCGCCATTTCACCACGGCTGTACACCCTGCTGGCTAACGACCGGTTTCTGCGCGAGGACGCCGCTGCCCGCCGCTATTTCTACCAGCCGGATGGCCAGCCCAAAGCCATGGGCAGCCTGCTGAAAAACCCCGAGTATGCGGCAACGCTGGAGCAGATCGCCCGCCATGGCCCGCGCGCCTTCTACCAGGGCGAGATCGCCACGGCCATCATCGACAAGGTCAACCAGCATCCGCGCAACCCCGGCCGCATGCTGCCGGCTGATCTGGCAGCCTACCAGGCCATCGAACGCAAACCGCTGTGCGCCCCCTATCGCAGCTGGCAGGTCTGCGGCATGGATGCACCCAGCTCCGGCGGTGTGGCCGTGCTGCAAATGCTGGGCATGCTGCAACGCTTCCCGCTGGCGGGCATGTCGCCCACCGCCGGCTCCACCATCCATTTGTTTGCCGAAGCGGGCAAGCTGGCCTTTGCCGATCGCAACCGCTATCTGGCCGACCCGGCTTTTGCCAGCGTGCCCAGCGCGGCACTGGTCGCCACCGATTATGTGCAGCAGCGCAGCCTGTTGATCCGGCCGGAACGCAGCATGGGCACGGCCAGCGCCGGTGAGCCGGCCGGCGTCAAATTATCGGCCTATGGCAGGGATAGTGCAGTGGAGCTGCCCTGTACCTCCCACCTCAATGTGGTGGACCGGCAAGGGCGGGTGGTCAGCATGACCAGCTCGATTGAAGACCAGTTTGGCAGCCGCATGCTGGTCAAGGGCTTTTTGCTGAATAACCAGCTGACGGATTTTTCCTTTGCACCGGAAGACCACGGGCTGCCGGTAGCCAACCGGGTGGAAGCCCGCAAACGGCCGCGCAGCAGCATGTCGCCCACCATGGTGTTCGACAGCAAGGGCAAGTTCCTGCTGGCCACCGGCTCCCCCGGAGGCAGCCAGATCATCGGCTATGTTGCCCAGACACTGATCGCCCTGCTCGACTGGAAGCTGGATCCGCAACAGGCCGTCAGCCTGCCGCACTACGGCAACCGCAACGGAGCCACCGAACTGGAAGCGGGTCAGGGACTGGACTTGCAGGCCAGCACGCTGACGGCGCTGGGGCATCAGGTGAAAATGGTGGACATGACCAGTGGCCTGTCGGCACTGGTCAGGACGGGCAATGGTTATACCGGTGGTGCGGATCCACGCCGCGAGGGGCTGGTACTCGGCCGCTAGGGCTAGCGGCGGCTGGCCTGCAGGCGCTTGGCCAGTTGCTCGATCGCACCATCGCGGCTGATCGGCGGGATATTCTGGTGCTGCTCGGCCATGATCCACTTTTCCACCACCGAACGGTCGCCACGGGCGGCCTTGAGCAACAGGCCGAAAGCGTGGCCGGTGCTGTGTTCCAACGGCTCCAGGGGCCGGGACTGGGTATGTGCGGCATAGATGCGGCTATCGTCCGCCACCTTGTTGTTTTTGCGCTTGCCCGACTTCAGACTCCAGGCAACGATGGCGGCAATAACGAGCAAGGACAGCAAGGCAAAGATCAACATGATGTAAAACCATCCTCCTTGGTATGCAAATGGGTCGGGCCGGAATAGCGGCAGACCATGGGTTCACGCATTAAACGCGGCCCATGGTCTGTTCGAGTTTGTTATAGATCAAATGCATAACAATTAGTTCGGAGAGTCTTTCTGCCGCCGCGAGTATCCTAAAATCAAACAGGGCATTCAGCCGCTTCAGGACGCCGGGCAGGGCCTCATGCCGGCCGACAGTACCGCCATCTGACCTGGCGCGAGCGACGGTTTTACGAGGAGCACTCCATGTATCAACACATTGTTATTGCAGTAGATGGTAGCCGAACTTCTGCAAAGGCTCTAGCCGAGGCACTACGTATTGCCAAAACGGCACAATCCAGCGTGTCGCTGGTGCATGTGGCCAGTTTGCGCGACATGGCCATCGAGGGCGTGGGTGCGCTGGACACCCATCAGCTGCATGATCTGGCCTTCCGTCAGGCGCGCGAGTTGCTGGACAAGGCAGAAAAACAGGCCATCAACGAAGGGGTCAGCCGGGTGGACTGCCATATCGCAGAAAGCTGGGAAGGCGGCAAGGACATGGCGGATGCCTTGATCCGCTTTGCCGACAGCCGCAAGGCCGAGTTGATCGTCATCGGCACCCATGGCCGCAGCGGACTGGCTCATCTGCTGCTGGGCAGCTTTGCCGAAAACGTCATGCGCAAGACCCACTGCCCGCTGCTGGTGGTGCGCGGCGAGGAAGACTGAAACCGCCGGCCGCCTCACTCGCAAGATCCCACCGCACCGTCAGGCCACAGGCAAGGTGGCCGGTGCCATCCGCAGAGTGCATGACGCCTCTGCGGATTTTCTTTGCCTGCTCAATAGACCGCCCGGCGTGCCAGCACGAAAAACTCGCGGTTGCCGTCGCCACCGGTCAACGGGCTGTCGAACCACTGCTCCACCTCCCAGTCCAGCTCGTCCAGGCAGTTGCTGATCTTGTCCTGCACCCCGGCGAACAGGCTTTCATCGCGCACGATGCCGCCATGTCCCAGCGCGCCGCGTCCCACCTCGAACTGCGGTTTGACCAGCCCCAGCAAACGGCCATTCTCCGCCAGCAAAGGCAGGGCCGACGGCAGGATCAGCGTGAGCGAGATAAACGACACATCGCACACCATCAGGTCGAAGGGCAAACCGTCATTGGCCTGCAGCAGGCTGCGGCCATCCAGTGCGCGCGCGTTCACCCCTTCAAAGCAGCGTACGCGCGGATCATCCCATAGCCTGGGATGCAGCTGGTCGTGACCGACATCCACGCCCACCACATACTCGGCCCCGGCCTGCAAGGCGCAATCGGTAAAGCCGCCGGTAGACTGCCCCACATCCAGCACCCGCCAGCCGGTGATGTCCAGCCCGGCCTGGCGCAAGGCGCCATCCAGCTTCTGCCCGCCACGGGAGACGAAGCGGTCGGCCGGATCGGGCCGGACCTGCAAGGGTGTGCCAGCGGGAAATTTTGAACTGGCCTTGCTGATGACCTGGCCGTCCAGGCTGACCCGGCCGCTTTCCAGCAGGCTTTGTGCCGCTGTCCGGGAAGTGGCAAGTCCTTGTTCCACCAACAGAAGATCCACCCGCTTCATCACCGTTTCCTTGCATGCTTTTCAAAAGGCGACAGGTTGGCCAGTCCGCCGCATGCTGTCAAGCATCAACCCGTCTGGCGCGGCCAAGGCGGCGGGACAAGGCGCCGGTCAGGGCTGCGGCGGCCACCAGCTGATTCAGTATATTTGTTTACATCAATTTACTAATAATGTTATGGTAAAAAGGCAATGTATTGAATTCATTGAATTATCCATATGGCAGCCCACAGACTGCCGCCCATTTCAGGCTGCTGCGCCTGTTGCATGGCTGCTTGCCATGCCATCGCCGCCAGCTGACATCATCCGCCCGTCCCCTGCCCGGCCCTTGCGCCGGAGCGGGCGACAGCCCTGCCCCACCCTGCCAGTGAAGGCCAGCCAGCCCGGCGTTCTGCTGGCCGTCTAACGAAAGGAGACACGCTTGGTCTTGCGACTATCCCTGTTACTGACTGCCCTGTTTGTGCTGTTTGGCGCTCTTGCCCCACAGCAGCTGGCCGACACCACGGCCGCCCTGCTGAGCGATACCATTGCCCGCTTCGGCTGGTTTTACCTGCTTGGCGTATTCGGCTTTCTGGTGTTTGCCCTGTATCTGGCCTTTGGTCGTTTCGGCCATATCCGGCTGGGAAAAGCGGATGAGGCACCGGAGTTTTCCCGCGGCAGCTGGTTTGCCATGCTGTTTTCTGCCGGCATGGGCATCGGTCTGGTGTTCTGGGGCGTGGCCGAGCCGCTGTCCCACTTCGCCAGCCCGGCCAGCGCGGCCGTCACGCCGCAGTCGGCCGAGGCAGCCCGTGCCGCCATGCGCTATGCCTTTTTCCACTGGGGCCTGCACCCCTGGGCCATCTATAGCCTGATGGGGCTGGTACTGGCCTATTTCAAATTCAACCGTGGCACGCCGGGGCTGATCAGCGCCGCCTTCCGCCCGCTGCTGGGCGCACGGGTGGATGGCCCCATCGGCAAGGCGATTGATACCCTGGCCGTACTGGCCACGGTATTCGGTGTGGCCACTTCGCTGGGCTTTGGCACCTTGCAGATCGAGAGCGGACTGCTCAAGCTGTTTGGCCTGCCGGCTTCGCCCTGGCTGACCTTTGCCATCGTCGCCATTGCCACCGTGCTGTTCCTGCTGTCCTCGCTCACCGGCCTGGCACGGGGGATCAAGTGGCTGTCCAATCTCAACATCCTGCTGGCCTGCGGCCTGATGCTGCTGCTGATGGTACTGGGCCCCAGCGGCTTCATCTTCGATACCTTCACCACCACCCTCGGTGATTATCTGGGCAATCTCACCAGCATGAGCCTGCGCATGTCGCCCTTCAGCCAGAGCAGCTGGATGGCCAGCTGGACGCTGTTTTACTGGGCCTGGTGGGTGACCTGGGCACCGTTTGTCGGCATGTTCATCGCCCGCGTCTCGCGTGGCCGCACCATACGCGAATTCGTGGTGGGCGTGATGCTGGTGCCGGCCCTGGCCAGCTTTGTCTGGTTTGCCGTATTCGGTGGTACGGCACTGGAGCTGCAATTGTTTGGCGGGGCCGACCTGGTCAGCGCGGTAAAACAGGATGTTTCCACCGCGCTGTACGTGATGTTCGACTATCTGCCGGGTGGGCGCGCGCTATCCATGCTGGCCATGTTGCTGGTGGTCAGCTTTTTCGTCACCTCGGCCGATTCCGCCACCTTTGTGCTGGCCATGCTGTCCTCCGGCGGTTCGCTCAATCCGGGACACCGCGTCAAGCTGGTCTGGGGCGTGCTGCTGTCGGCCATTGCCCTGGTACTGCTCTCCAGCGGCGGGCTGAAGGGCTTGCAGACCATGTCCATCGTGGCAGCGCTGCCCTTCATGCTGATCATGATCGGCATGGCGATTTCGCTGTACAAGGCCCTGGCCGAGGATGAGGATGCCGCCCGCCTGCGCCAGATCCAGCGCCGGCAGCAGCTGGATGCCCTGCTGGCGCAACAGCAGCCACCACGCTGAGCGGTGGCGGCGACAAAGCTTGGTTGCCGGGTGTGCTTGGTGCGATGATGTGCGCATTGCAACAAGGGAGCACAAGATGGATACACACCAACTGGATGCCGCGGAAGTGCGGGTACTGGGCGCACTGGTCGAAAAACAGGCGCTGACACCGGATGCCTACCCGCTGACGCTGAACAGCCTGTCTTCCGCCTGCAATCAGCTCACCAGCCGCGAACCGGTGATGCAGTTGTCCGATGCCGAGCTGAGTGCCGCCCTGGACGGGCTGATGACGAAAAAGCTGGTCACCGAGCGCCTGCCGGCCGGCAGCCGGGTGGCCAAGTATGAGCATCGCCTGAACTATGAATGGAATATCGACGGCGCACGGCAGGCTGCACTGGCGCTGCTGATGCTGCGCGGCCCGCAGACCAGCGCGGAAATCCGCACCCGCTCCGGCCGCATCTACAGTTTTGCAGGCGTGGAAGAAGTGGAAGGCGCGCTGGACGCACTGGCCGACAAATACCCGCCGCTGGTGATGAAACTGCCGCGCCAGCCGGGTGAGCGCGAAGCGCGCTGGTGCCACCTGCTCAGTGGCGAACCCAGCCAGAGCGAACTGAGCGCCGCGGCCATCATCGATGTCGGCGTTGCCGGACGGGTGGCGGCGCTGGAAGCCGAGGTGGCCGCCCTCAAGGCCCGCTTGCAAGAACTGGAACACCGCCTGGGCGAGTAAGCGCCACCAACACCCGGCCCGTTGTGGCATTGGCCCGGCGGGGTGCGCGATCTTGCTCGCCGCGCCAGGCCCTGCGGTTGGTCGGTAATGCACAAAGCCCCGCCAGGGCGGGGCTTTGTGCATTACGGCAAGGCGCAACTATTTGGGCTCAAAGATGGCGTAGGTCTTGCGCGCCGGTTCCAGCACTTCCCACACCCCTTCGAACCCTGCCGGAATGACGAAGTGGTCGCCGGCATACAGCTCCACACTTTCACCCTGCTTGTCGGTCAGCCGCACATAGCCTTCCAGCAGGGTGCAGAATTCGTGCTCACTGTATTTCACTTTCCAGCTGCCACGGCCACCGCTCCAGATCCCGGCATGAAACTGGCCGCTGGGATCGGAGTAATGGTTCTCCACGGTCTGGGCGCATTCGCCTTCGATACGACGCTCGTCCGCCGCGTTGAACTGTTCGACCCGTACCGGGTTGCGTTGAAACACGATGATGTCGCTGGCCTGTGTCATGTCTGCTCCTTTTGTGAGTATTTGATCAAATTTGTCACAAAGCGCAGCGGCTGTCCAAGGTTTTGCACGCACCACACTGGGGAGGGCATGGCCCCAGCATGGCGCAGATGGCGTCGTCAGCTGCCATGGCCTGGTGGCGGGCCATCATTGAGCTTCAGCTCCCAATAGCCCACGTCCAGCCAGCGGCCGGCCTTCCAGCCCACCTCGTGAAACGTGGCCACCTGACGGAAGCCCAGACCCTCGTGCAGGGCGATGCTGGCCTCATTGGGCAGGGCGATGCCGCCGATGGCCATATGCACCCCCCGTGCGCGCAATTGCTGCAGCAAGGCGCGATACAGCCGGCTGCCCAGGCCCTGGCCGCGGGCGGCGGCGGCAAAATACACCGAGGTTTCCACCGCAAAGCGATAGGCATGGCGCACCCGCCAGCGCGTGGCATAGGCATAGCCCAGCACTTCGCCATGCAGCTCCACCACCAGCCAGGGCAGGCCCTGCTCGTCCACCTTGCGCATGCGCTCGGCCATGTCCTGCTCGCTCACTGCCTGCTCTTCAAAACTGATGGTGGTGTCCAGCACGTAGGGATTGTAAATCGCCACGATGCTGGCGGCGTCGGCCAGCGTGGCCGGTCGGATGTGGATATCTTGGCTCATGCTCAGGGTCTGGGACGGGATGATGCTGCCGGGTGGTGCAAGAAACGCGCCAGTCATGCAGGAACCGTCCAATCGGGAAAGTATTGCCGGCGCAGCCGCTCGACATAAGCCTGCAGATTGGGGTGCTGCCGCAGCGCCTGCTGGCTGGGGGTGTCGCCCAGTGTGCCCAGCCAGGCGGAAGCGAGAAAGGCAAATACCGTGGCATCCAGCCAGCTGGGCGCCGCGCCCAGCATATAGGGCTGCTCGCCCAGCAGGGTGGCCAGGGTGGCGACATCCAGTTGCAACAGGCGCTGGCGTTCGGCCGGACTGAAGCGCCCCAGCCCCTGGGCCTGCAGGCTGGCACGCACCTTGCGCCGCACCATGGCCATGATCGGCGCGCGCAACAGCCGCGGCACGCGCTGGAAAAACTGCGCCGGGCCACGGGCAAAGGTGGCGTCGTCCAGCCAGCGTTCATGCACCACGCACCAGTACAGATGATCGCTGCACAGGCATTCCACGCTCCAGGCCAGCGCCTTGTCAGTCTCCGACAGCCCGGCGTCCAGGCTGATGCCATACTGCTCGGCCAGATAAAGGCGGATCAGCGTGGAGTCCGGCACGCGCCGGCCATCGTCATCGAGATAAGGCAGCTTGCCCTTGGGCGCCCGGCGCATGCTGCCGGGCTGCTTGCGATATGGCAGGCCGGACAGCTTGAGCAGCATTTCGGCCTTGATGACAAAGGGGCTGGCATCGGGCAGGCCAAAGGCCGGGCCAAACACATACAGGGTGATCACGGGCAGCACTCCGCGGGGTGGCAAGGCGTTCAGACTAGCACCACCGGCGCAGGATGACGATGGCTTCAGTCCATCAGTTGCTGGTACAGATACACCAGCACCCGCGCCAGTTCCTCGGCCGTCTGTTGCTGACCGGCATTGCCGGTATGGCCGCCGGCAGCGGTTTCGATCAGCAGTGCGGCGTGGCCCAGTTCCTGCAGGCGCGCCACCATCTTGCGGGCATGGCCGGGGTGTACCCGGTCGTCGTGCGCACTGGTGGTAAACAGCGCCAGCGGATAGGTCGCCCCTGGCTTGATCTGGTGATAAGGCGAGTAGGCGGCCAGCGCGGCGGCCTCCTCCGGATTGGCCGGATCGCCGTATTCGTCTATCCAGCTGGCACCGGCCAGCAGCTCGGTGTAGCGCAGCATGTCCAGCAGCGGCACTTCGCACACCACGGCCTTGAACAGCTCGGGTCGGCGCAGCATGCAGGCGGCCACCAGCAAGCCGCCATTGCTGCCGCCTTCGATACCCAGCTTGTCCGGGCTAGTGAGGCCGCTGGCCATCAGCGCTTCGGCCACGGCGCAGAAGTCATCAAAGGAAACCGGGCGCTTCACGCCTTGCGCAGCCTGATGCCAGGCGGGGCCGAATTCGCCACCGCCACGGATGCAGGCCAGCACGAAAGCTCCACCCTTTTCCAGCCAGTGTGCGCCAAAGTTTTCCACGTAGTAGGGCATCATCGGCACTTCGAAACCGCCATAGCCATACAGCAAGGTGGGCGTGCTGCCATCCGGCACCATATCGCGGGCACGTACCACGAAATAGGGAATGGCCACTCCGTCCGGTGCCGTCGCCCAGCATTGCTCGGCGACAAAACGGCTGGCATCGAAGGCGGCGGGCTGCTGGCGCAGGCATTCCTGCTGGCCACTGGCCACATCCAGCCGGTACAGGCCGGTGGGATTGAGAAAATCGCTGAAGCTATAACACAGCACTTCGCTGTCCCAGGGCTGGTCGGCAAACTCGATCACCCCGGAATCCGGCACCGGCAGGCTGCGCGGCTGCCACTGCGCGCCATGCAGGTCAAAGGCCAGCAGACGGCTGCGCACATTGTCAATCAGGTTTACCACCACGCTGCTGCGGGTGGTTTCCACCGACTCGATGGCCAGCCGCGGCGCCGGCTGCACCAGGCACTGCACCCTGCCATCACCGCCCAGCAAGTGGTCCAGCGGCACCGCCAGCAGGCTGCCGGCCAGATGGACCACGCCCTGCCACGACCAGTCTTCTGCCAGCTTGACGATGAACTGGCCATGCAGATAGCCCTCGATATCCGCTCGGGCCGGCAGCGGCAGCGGTCGGGTTTGCAGCTCGGCATCGATCAGATGATAGGTCTTGCTGTAAAAGCCGTCGGCCGCTTCGATCAGGTCCAGGACGCCGTCCGTGCCATCCAGATAACGCCAGGCCGCCACCATCATCGCCCCCTTGGGGGCAACAAACAGCTGCTGCCATTGATGCTGGCCATCGGCCGCCCGTTCCACCAGCCATACCTCGCTGGGATAACCGGAGCGGGTCAGCGGTGCGCCCTGCCAGCCCGGGCAGACCAGCACGCTGTCCGGATCGCGCCAGGCGATATGGTTCTTGCCCTTGGGAAAGCGCAGGCCCTGCTCCACCCAGGCCGCGGCCTCCAGATCGTATTCCCAGGCCAGGCTGGCATCACCGCCCCCTTCGCTCAAGTGCACCAGCACCCGCGTCGGGGCGACCGTGCAATGCGCCACGCCATCCAGATACCAGTCCTTGCCAGCCTCCGCCGCCAGCGCATCCACGTCCAGCACCGTCTGCCACTGCTGGCTACCTGCACGGTAAGCCGCCAGCGTGCTGCGGCGGTAAATGCCACGCGGGTGGTGTTCGTCCTGATGGAAGTTGTACAGCCAGCCGGCGTGCTCGGAAAAGAAGGGAATCTGCCGCGTATCGCGCAGGTGGGCCAGGATGTCGCGCTGCAGCGGGGCATAGCGCGCATCGGCATCCAGCAGGGCCTGGGTA
This sequence comes from Aquitalea magnusonii, assembly GCF_003202035.1. Lineage (GTDB taxonomy): Bacteria > Pseudomonadota > Gammaproteobacteria > Burkholderiales > Chromobacteriaceae > Aquitalea > Aquitalea magnusonii. Next base: position 136,043 of record NZ_QJKC01000003.1, read on the forward strand.
CGGCTGTTTTGCGCAGCAACCCATTGCAGGACTGCAGGGTCGTCGAGGCTTTCCAGCCACTGATGGGGATCGGGAAGGTGGGACATGACAGAACCAGAAATGCTAACAGGCGCACAGCTTAGCACCGACACCTGGCCGGCATGAATCAAACACGCGACAGCATGGCGGCGAAAAACCATCCTTTAGTACGGCATTTTCCGTGCAAAAACTCTATTTCTTGCAAAAGGGTCAACACATCAGCCCTATTTACGCTCTAATTATTAAGCCATCGATGTCAAATAACAGCGTCTTTGTAAATACAAAACCTAAAGCCGCGTTTTTGATATGAACGAATAAAAGAATTTATAGGAAAACACAAACAATCAATAGCTGGCGGTAATTTGATTATTTTCCTATAAATCGTTCAGAAATTTCTTTATATATCTATCTATTTACTTAAAGTATTGGAAAAATCATGAAAAACATTCTGATTGCCTGCAGCCTGCTTGCCCTGTTGTTCAGCCATGCTGCCTCGGCCAGCAGTGGCACCATTACTTTTCGTGGCGCCATCGTCAATACACCCTGCGTCATCCCGGCTGAAACCTGGATGAACTACGCCCAGCACCCGGCCAATTACAAAATGGCCCGTACGGCTGCGGCCAATCCCAGCTGTGCCGGCCCGGCGGCAACCCAGTCGGTGCGGGTCTCGCGCTATATCCCGGCATCCATGACCAGCACCACGCTGACGGTCAGCCCGGCCAAGGCCATCGTTACCGTGGTGTACGACTGAACACACCATGACCAGCCCTGTGCATGACTGCCGATTGCTCGTCCACGGATGACGACGGCCAGGCCAAGCTCAGGGCTGATGCTGTTTGATCCAGGCCGCGACCTGGCTGATGACTTCATCCTCTATGCCGTTATAGCCGTGTGCGGCCCAGGCCTGACAGGGGTCGCCCCGGTCCTGTCCACCATCAAACTCCAGCAGGGCGCGCGGCCTGGCCTTGAGCAGCCCGTCCAGTACCGGCTGCACATTGGCCGGCAGGCTTTCCTTGCACTGGTCATGCCGGTGTTGCACCAGCAGGACCGGCAGGGTGAGCTGTGACAAATCCATGGCCGCGACATTGCCCCGGTCGTGATTGATGGTGGAGGTCAACACCAGCCCGGCCACACGCGTTTGCAGACGGATGCCGATGGCCGCCGCCGAGGTAGTGCCACGGCTGGTACCCACCAACCATACCGGGACATCCGCCCGGCGGCGCAGCTCATCAATCACCACCGCCATGTCTGCCGCATGCTCGGCGCTGCTGCGAAAATCGTTACGGCTGATATTGTCCGGATGGTCGGACGGCGCATCCACCACCGCCACCTGGAAACCCTGCCCGGCCCAGCGCTGGCGGGTCCTGACCAGAAAATTGCCGGCACCGGCGCGCAGCTGGCCGCCATCGCTCAGTTTCAGCGTGCCCTCGCCTCCGGTGAACAGGATCAGGCTGGCCAGCGGCTGTCCGGGCGGCTCCAGCAACAACAGCCGCTGCGTCACGCCGGGACGGGTGCTGAGCGTGAGCATCTGTTCATCGGCCAGCGCCCGGCCACAACACAATGCCAGCAAGCAGATCAATACGCTTTTCATCTCGCCCCTCCTGTTTCGCCAGCCGCACCCGGCGCGACTGCTCAGTCGCTCAACACCCGCTGAAACACCTCCAGCACGCGGTCAATGGCTTCACGACTGACCTGCCAGTGTGTCACCAGCCGCATGCGCCCGGCCTCGGGCGGGTTAACCTTGATGCCGGCCGCGGCCAGCGCGGCCATCAGTTCGCTGACATCAATATCGGCCAGAAAACGGAACCACACCATATTGATGTGCACATCATCCAGATCGACTTCAATACACGGCATGCCAGCCAGCTGCTCGGCCAGATAGCGGGCATTGGCATGGTCTTCCGCCAGGCGTTGCGTCATCTCGGTCAGCGCCAGCAGGCCGGGTGCCGCCAGCACGCCGGCCTGACGCCAGCCACCGCCCAGCAACTTGCGATTGTAGCGGGCGCGGGCAATGAATTCGGCCGAACCGGCCAGGATGGAACCGACTGGTGCGGCCAGGCCCTTGGACAGACAGCACATCACCGTATCGGCATGACGGGTGATGTCCTGCACATTGCAGCCCAGATACGTCGCGGCATTGAACACGCGCGCACCATCCAGATGCACCGGCACGCCGTGGCGGCGGGCGATGTCGGCGGTGCGCTGCATGATGTCCAGTGGAATCACCCGGCCATTGCTGTGGGCGTTTTCCAGGCAGATCAGCCCGGTTTTGGGCCAATGCACATCCTGCCCGACCCGGATGCGCGCTTCGATTTCGTCCGGGTCCAGCACCCCCTTGTTGCTGGTGATGGTGCGCAGCTGTACACCGCCGATCACCGCAGCACCGCCGGTTTCATGCCAGACGATATGGCAGTCGTCGCCCAGAATCACCTCATTGCCACGCTGGCAGTGAGTGAAAATGGCCAGCTGGTTGCCAAAATTGCCGGTGGGCACAAACAGCGCGGCTTGCTTGCCCAGCAGGCGGGCTGCCAGGGCTTCCAGTTCGACCACGGTCGGGTCGTCGCCATAGACATCGTCGCCCACCACGGCGTGGGCCATGGCGTGGCGCATGGCCTGGGTGGGTTGGGTGACGGTATCGCTGCGCATATCAATCCACTGCATGCTGTGCTCCTGCAAATGAAAGCGGCGGCCAGAAGGCCGCCGCATGGGGAAAATGATGAATCAGGCCCTGCCTGATTGTGCCAGCAAACGGGTTGCCGGGGGTATTGCGCGGGTTGTGGGAATCACTCCATCAGGGTATTCGATATGCCTGCTTCAGTTCGCTGACGCGGCGCTGGGCGGCCAGCATGGCCGTGCTGTTCATCGAGATGTCACTGCCGCACTGGCAGCGCAGGGTATGGTCGGGGGACAGGGCTTTCAGATGATGGCGGTTTTCATGACCGCAGGCCACGCAGGCAATCACCACGGTGGCGTTGTAATGCTTGTCCAGATCGATATCGAAACGCGGGTGCTTCATGGGGAACTCCCTTGAGATCACACAGGCTGGCCCGGATCAGAGGAATGCCGACATGCATTCTTGACAGGCCCACAGACAAGGATAGGCAAGGCCGGGGAAAGTTCCAATAAATCAGCTGCTTGTTCAGCAGCTGCCGCTGTGCACTGTTGCAGGCAGGACGCAGCCGTTTTCTGCCACAGCGCTGGTCAGCCGGCCCCGGCTTGGTTATGCTTGGCCGTTTTTCCGTACCGGATGTCCCGATGTCGCACGATGCTGATCTTGAACGCCGCTTTGGCGGTATTGCCCGCCTGTATGGCGCAGAGGCGCTAAGCCGTTTCCAGCAGGCTCATGTCTGCGTGGTCGGGGTGGGCGGCGTGGGGTCCTGGGCGGTGGAGGCGCTGGCTCGTAGCGCAATCGGCCGCCTGACACTGATTGATCTGGACAATATTGCCGAGTCCAACACCAACCGCCAGCTGCCCGCGCTGGACCCGCACTACGGCATGGCCAAGGTGACGGCGCTGGCCGAGCGGGTGGGCGCCATCAATCCGGCCTGCGTGGTGCAGGAAATCGAGGATTTCGTCACCGAAGACAATCTGGACGCCATGCTGGGCCAGGGCTTCGACTTCATCATCGACTGCATCGACAATCTGCGGGTGAAAACCGCCATGGCGGCCTGGTGTGTGCGCCATCGCCAGCCCTTTATCGTGTCCGGCGGTGCCGGTGGCCAGATGGACCCGACCAGGATCCAGCTGGCTGACCTGGGTGAAGTGACTTACGACCCGCTGCTGTCCAAGCTGCGTTACAACTTGCGCCGTTATCACGGTTTCCCGCGTGATGCCGGCAAGAAGCTGCAGGTTCCCTGCGTGTTCTCTACCGAACAGCTGGTTTATCCCGACACGCAAAGCTGCGATGCCGACAGCAGCCGTGGCCCGCAGGGCCTGTCCTGCGCCGGCTTTGGCGCGGGCATGGTGGTGACCGCCAGCTTTGGCCTGGTGGCGGTGTCGCATGCCTTGAAGCAGCTGGCCAAGGCGAAAAAGAAAAACTGAAACATCCGGCAGACCATAAAAAACGCCCGGCATGGCAACAGGCCGGGCGTTGGTTTTTGCAGAAGCGAATCAAGCCAGCAGGCAGGAACTCTGGCTCTGCTCACTGATCCGGCGCAGCTGGATTTTCTCCGTGCCGCAACGCGCCTCGGCCTGCGGGCAGCGGGTGCGGAACACGCAGCCGGACGGCGGGTTGATCGGGCTGGGCAGATCGCCTTGCAGGATCTGGATCACCTTGCCCTTTTCCAGCTTCGGGTCGGGGATGGGAATGGCCGACAGCAGCGCGCGGGTGTAAGGATGCGCCGGCGCATCATACAAGGCATGCTTTTGCGCCAGTTCCATCTCGCGGCCCAGATACATCACCAGGATGCGGTCGGAAATATGCTTGACCACCGCCAGATCGTGGGCGATGAAGATCAGCGCCAGCCCCATCTCGCGTTGCAGCTCTTTCAGCAGATTGATGATCTGCGCCTGGATCGACACGTCCAGTGCCGACACCGGCTCGTCGCAGATGATCAGCTTGGGTTCCAGAATCAGCGCGCGGGCAATGCCGATACGCTGGCACTGGCCGCCGGAGAACTCGTGCGGATAGCGGTTGATCATCTGCTCGCGCAGGCCCACCCGCGCCATCATGGCGCGTACCCGCTTCATCACCTCGGCTTCCGACAGCTCCGGCTTGTGTACGCGCAGCGGCTCGCCAATGATGTGCGCCACCGTCATGCGCGGGTTAAGCGAGGCCAGCGGATCCTGGAAGATCATCTGGATGTCCTTGCGCACTGCGTGCCAGTCCTTGTCCGTGCCACGGGTCAGGTCCTTGCCCATCCACACGATCTCACCCGCGGTGGCCGGAATCAGGTTGAGGATGGCGCGCGACAAGGTGGACTTGCCACAGCCGGACTCGCCCACCACGCCCAGGGTTTCGCCGGCATACAGGTCAAAGCTGACCCCGTCCACCGCCTTCAGCGTGCGTTTGGCACTCCACGGCCACTTGCCGTCGCCCTTCACCTGGAAGTGCACCTTGACATCGCGTACCGACAGAATCGGCTGCTTGCTTTGTTCAGACATGGGCCACCTCCTGTGCTGCCTGCTGCAATTCGTCTGCCGGTTTGTGACAGGCGCGCAGCACCTGCGGATTGACGCTGCTGGCAGCCAGTGCCGGCAGTTCGTCGGCACAGCGGCTGCTGGCATGGGTGCAACGCTCGGAGAACGGGCAGCCCTTGGGCATTCTGGCCATATTGGGCGGATTGCCCGGAATGCTCACCAGCTCGCTGCCATCGTGATCCAGCCGCGGCAAGGCGCCGAGCAGGCCGATGGTGTAGGGATGGCTGGGCTGATAGAAGATATTGTCGGCGCTGCCGTACTCCATGGCGCGGCCGCCATACATCACCATCACTTTTTCGCACAGCCCGGCCACCACGCCCAGATCGTGGGTGATCATGACGATGGAGGTGCCGAAATCACGCTGCAGGTCTTTGAGCAGGGTGAGGATCTGCGCCTGTACCGTCACGTCCAGCGCGGTGGTGGGTTCGTCGGCAATCAGCACTTCCGGTTCGCACAGCAGGGCCATGGCAATCATCACCCGCTGGCGCATGCCGCCGGAGAATTCGTGCGGATACATATTGATGCGGCGGGCGGCTTCCGGAATACGCACCGCATCCAGCAGCTCGATGGCGCGCTTTTTGGCGTCGCGGCGGCTAATGCCCTTGTGCAGCTCCAGCACCTCGGTCATCTGGCGTTCTACCGTCAGATAGGGATTGAGCGAGGTCATCGGGTCCTGGAAGATCATCGCCAGCCGGTCGCCGCGGATGCGGTTGAGTTCGGCCGGGCTCATCGCCAGCAGGTTCTGGCCCTGGTACAGCGCCTCGCCAGTGGTTTTGCCGTTCTTGGCCAGCAGGCCCATCATGGCCAGCACGGTCTGGCTTTTGCCGGAACCGGATTCGCCGACGATGCCCAGGGTCTGGCCTTTTTCCAGCTCGAAGCTGACGCCGTTGACGGCACTGACCACACCGTCGTTGGTCTGGAACTGCACGCCCAGATTACTTACTTTCAATAGACTCATCTGTTGCTACCTCAACGATCTTTCGGATCGAGCGCATCGCGCAGGCCGTCGCCGATATAGTTGGCGCAGTACAAGGTGACCGACAGCAGGCCGGCCGGGAACAGCAGAATCCACGGGCTGGCATCCATCACGCCGGCACCGTCCTGAATCAGCACACCCCAGCTGGTCATCGGCTCCTGCACCCCCAGGCCCAGGAAGGACAGCACCGATTCGGTAAGGATCACGCCCGGCACGGTAACGGTGGTGTAGATCACCACGATGCCCAACAGATTGGGCACGATGTGGCGGAAGATGATCTTGGGAGTGGATACGCCAATGGCGTGGGCGGCCTCGACATATTCCTTGGACTTGATTGCCAGCGTCTGGCCGCGCACCACCCGTGCCATGTCCATCCACGAGAACACGGTAATGGTGAGCACCACCAGGTAGAAGTCGCGGCCCAGCAGGGTCACCATCAGGATGGCAATCAGCAGGTAGGGCACGGCATACATCATGTCGACAACGCGCATCATCAGCGCATCCACCTTGCCGCCCATGAAGCCGGCAGTGGCACCCCAGACGATGCCCAGCGCCACCGAGGCGATGGTGGCCAGCGCGCCCACCATCAGCGAAATGCGTCCGCCGATCAGGCAGCGCACCAGCAGGTCGCGGCCCAGCGCATCGGTGCCGAACCAGTGGGTATTGGCCAGCGTCGGGGCGATGCCCATGGCGTCCCAGTCGGTGTCTTCATAAGTGTGCGGCAACAGCATCGGCCCGAACACACAGGCCAGGGTGATAAAGGCCAGCACGATCAGGCTGAGCACGGCGGCCTTGTTGCGGAAAAAGCGCAGGCGCGCGTCGCGCCACAGGCTGCGGCCTTCCACGGCGGCATCGGCGAGGCCATTGTCCAGCGCAGCCGTCATGGCTTTCTGTTTGCTTTGCATCATGATTGCTTCCTCCCGCTCAGTAGCGAATCTTCGGGTCCAGCAGCGCATAGGCCAGATCCACGAGCAGGTTGAGAACAACGGTAATCACCGTCACCAGCACCACCAGCCCCAGCACCAGGGTGTAGTCGCGGTTGGCGGCGCCATTGACGATGAGCTTGCCCAGGCCGGGCAGGCCGAACACGGTTTCGGTAACCACGGCAGCGGTAATCGAGGAAATGGCCAGCGGGCCGATCACCGACACCACCGGCATCAGCGCCGGCTTGAGCGCATGGCGCAGCACGATGGTGCGCATGGGCAGGCCCTTGGCGCGGGCGGTACGGATGAAGTTGCTGCCCAGTACCTCGATCATGCTGCCGCGCATCACGCGGCCGATGGTGGAGATGTTGATGAACACCAGCAGGGCAATCGGCAGCACCATGTAGCGCAGCGAGAAATCATCCCAGCCGCCGGCCGGCAGCCATTCCAGGCCAATGGCAAACACCATCACCAGCACCGGGCCCAGCACGAAAGAGGGAAAAGCACCGCCGATATTGCCCAGCAGCATGACGAAGTAATCGATCAGGCTGTTCTGGCGCAGTGCGGCGACAATGCCCAGCGCCACGCCGATAAACAGCGAAATGACGATGGCACCACCACCGATGGCCGCCGATACCGGCAGGGCCTTGCCCACCAGATCGTTCACGCTCCAGTCGGCATAGCGGAAGGAAGCGCCCAGGTCGCCCTGCAACAGGCTCTTGATGTAATACAGGTATTGCTGCCACAAGGGCAGGTCGAGATGGTATTTGGCCTGCAGATTGGCCAGCACCGCGGCAGACACCTTGCGCTCCCCGTCAAAGGGGCCGCCCGGCGTCAGGTGCAGCAGCAGATAGCAAACGGTAATGACGGCCAGCAGCGTGGGAATGGTGGCCAGCACGCGTCGGAAAGTATAGGACCACATGGGGATACTCCAGCCAGGGGCAGCCGCCGGCAGGGCGCACGTCTGGTCAACGCGCCTGCAGGGCGAAGCTCCGGCATGATGCTCTACATCACAAGCCGGATGTCCGTCTGGCGGACATCCGGCCTCTGTTCAACCGGGGGCCGCAGCCCCCTCCTCTTGCATCACTCAGTCAAGCGCAAGGCTTAGTGCTGGATGATGTAGAGGTCCTTGCCGCGGTAGCGGTCCATCGGGTTCTTGCCGTAGCCACCCACATAGGACTTCACCAGACGCGGTGCGGTGTATTGCAGCAGCGGGATCATCGGATAGTCATCCATGATCATCTTGACTGCCTGGGTGAACAGCTGCTTGCGCTTGGCCTGATCGGTGGTATCGCTACCCTGCTTGATCAGGGCTTCGGCCTTGGCATTGCAGTTCTTGTTGTCGTTCTGGTCGTTGTCACACTGCACCAGCGCCAGGAAGGTGGTGGCGTCGTTATAGTCGGCTACCCAGCCATTACGGGCGATCTGGTAGTCGGCGTCATGGCGCTTCTTCAGCAGCACCTTGAATTCCAGGCTTTCCAGCTCGGTGTTCAGGCCCAGCTTGGATTTCCATTCGGAAGCGGCAAAGATGGCCATCTTCTTGTGGTAGTCACTGGTGTTGTAGGCAAACTTCAGCTTGGTGCCGGGCTTCACGCCCGCTTCGGCCAGCAGCTTCTTGGCCTCTTCCACCCGCTTGGCCATCGGCCATTTTGCCCAGTCATAGCTGGTGACATCGGCACCGGCAGTACCGGCCACGATGGCGCTGTAGGCCGGAGCCTGGCCGTCGGCGGTCACTTTCTTGGCCAGGATGTCACGGTCGATCACCATGGACAGGGCCTTGCGCACGCGCACGTCCTTGAGCAGCGGGTCCTTGTTGTTCAGCGAGTAGTAACGCAGGCCCAGGAAGGGCGCATTGCGGATTTCCTTCGGATACTGGGTCTTGTACTTGTCGTAAGTACCGGACGGCAGTTCCAGCACCCAGTCGTTTTCGCCGGACTCATACAGCTTCACGTCGGCATTGTGGTCTTCGATCGGCAGATAGGTGATCTTGCCCAGCTGCACATTCTTCAGATCCCAGTACTGCGGGTTCTTTTCCACCACCACCTTGCTGTTGACCTGCCAGTCCTTCAGCGCAAAAGCGCCGTTGGAGACCATCTTGCCCGGCTTGGTCCAGTCCTTGCCAAACTTGTCGATGGTGGCCTTGGGCAGCGGTGCCAGCTGGGTATTGGCCACCAGCGACGGCATGAACGGTACCGGGTAGGGGGTTTGCACTTCCAGCGTGTACTTGTCCACGGCCTTCACGCCCAGGGCAGAAGCGGGCTTCTTGCCTTCGGTGATTTCCTTGCCGTTCAGGATGAAGATGCCATAGGTGGAGGCATAGGGAGAGGCGGTCTTGGGCTCGACAAAACGCTGCCAGCCATACACGAAATCGCTTGCGGTCACCGCGGAACCATCCGACCACTTGGCATTCTTGCGCAGCTTGAATACCCAGGTGGTGGGGCTGGTCTGCTTCCAGGACTCGGCCACGCCCGGCACCACCTTGCCAAAGCTGTCGGTGGCGGTCAGGCCTTCAAACAGGTCGGCGGTAATGGTGTTGGCCGGTACCGATTCGGCCAGTACCGGATCGAGCGATTCCGGCTCGGAACCGGTGTTGCGGGTCAGCTCCTGCTTGGCAGCCAGCTTGACGCCAGCCGGCACCTGGGCGGCCATGGCGAAACCGGTCGTACCAGCCAGTGCCAGGGCTACGGCTGCCGCGGCCACGCGCAGCGATTTATTGTGTGACATTCGCCTATTCTCCTGTTCTGTAGAGCCCCGCTTATTGCGGGTGCGCAAATTCTTTTATCCGAATTATGTCCGGAACTTCCCGATTAACTGTCCGAAACGGGCCGGGCCATTATGCGCCAGCGTTTTTCAATTCTTCAAGTGTGAATCAGAACAATATGACAAGCGTTTTGCAAAACCCGTGTCATTTCAACGACGTTAGCGCTTTTGCCAGCAATTTTTCACAGGATTTTCGGCTGAACCACAAAATTTACCACCCCTGCCATGAGTAATTATATTGGCAGGTATTATTATCTTGCATGCATGGACTGATTTAAGCGGCAGATATGGCGCCAGCCGCGACTTTCATTTGCCCATTCAGGCCGGCAGCATATTAATCAGCCGTTGACTGAGACTAAATATCAGTACGATAACAAGCTGAATACCGCCGGATTGCCCACGGTAAAAGGCTCCCGACCACTACGGCATGGCATGGCAAACCGCGGCCATTCGCCGGCAAGGCGTTGGATTGCCCGACAATACCAGGCGAAAAAACCATGAAAAAAGCTCCCCGCAGGGAGCTTTCATCAGCAGGAGCAGCCGGTCGGCTTCAGTCTTGCATGCGCCAGTGAATGGCTTCGCCGGCACGCAGCGGCACCAGCACATCATCGCCATAGCTCAGTTCGGCCGGCACGGTCCAGCTTTCCTTGACCAGGGTGATGGTGTCGGCATTGGGGGCCAGGCCGTAGAAAGCCGGGCCGTTCAGGCTGGCAAAGGCTTGCAGCTGGTCCAGCGCCCCGGCGGCTTCAAAGGCTTCGGCATACAGCTCGATGGCGGCATTGGCGGTATACATGCCGGCACAGCCACAGGCGGCTTCCTTGGCGTGACGGGCATGCGGCGCGCTGTCGGTGCCGAGGAAGAACTTGGCCGAACCGGATGTCGCGGCCTTGAGCAGCGCCTGGCGGTGCAGCTCGCGCTTGAGTACCGGCAGGCAGTAGTGATGCGGGTGAATGCCGCCAACAAAGATGGCATTGCGGTTCATCAGCAGGTGATGCGCGGTAATGGTGGCGGCAATGTTATCCGGCGCGCTGGCCACATACTCGGCCGCATCCTGGGTGGTGATGTGTTCGAACACCACGCGCAGCGACGGCAGACGCGCCAGCAGCGGCTGGAATACCTGTTCGATGAACACCGCTTCGCGGTCGAAGATGTCGATGGCCGGATCGGTCACTTCGCCATGCACCAGTAGCGGCATGCCGCAGTCGGCCATGGCTTCCAGTGCCGGCATGGCCTTGTCGATGCTGCTGACGCCAAAGTCGGAATTGGTGGTGGCACCGGCCGGATATAGCTTGATGCCATGCACGAAACCACTGGCGCGCGCCTTGCGCACTTCCTCGGCACTGGTGTTGTCGGTGAGATAAAGCGTCATCAGCGGTTCGAAACGGCTGCCGGCCGGCAGTGCGGCCAGAATGCGCTCACGATAGGCAGCAGCAGCCTCCACCGTGGTCACCGGCGGTTTCAGGTTGGGCATGATGATGGCGCGGCCCATCTGGCGCGCGGTGTCGGGCAGCACGGCCGCCAGGGCTGCGCCATCGCGCAGGTGCAAGTGCCAGTCGTCGGGACGAATGAGGGTAAGGGTCTGCATGCGGTTTCGCTCTATCGCTGGGCTATCGGGATCAGGACAGGCAGGCGGCCACCGGCCGGGTGCGCCGCCGCCCACATCATTTGCGGCGCAACACCATGCGGAACTTGCCTGCCGCCGTGGTGGTGGACTCCAGCAAGGCATTGCCGGTCTGGCGGCAGAAGGCCTCGAAATCCTTGGGCGCACCGGGATCGGTGGCAATCACTTCCAGCACCGTGCCGCTGTCCATTTCCGCCAGTGCCTTCTTGGCACGCAGGATGGGCAAGGGGCAGTTCAGGCCGGACAGGTCAATCAGGCGGTCGGGAGTCATGGGGGTTTCGCTCAGTCTTACGTTACAATGCCAATCGGAGGCGGTATTCTACCGGCTCTGTATCCGCTTAGTGTACGCCACTCGTCAAGCCCCCCAAAATCGGGACACCCGCCATGTGCGTGATTGCCTTTGCCTACAAGATGCCCGGCCTGGGCCAGCTGGTTTTGCTGGCCAACCGCGACGAATACTACGCCCGCCCGTCCGCAGCGCTGGACTGGTGGGATGGCTTTACCGACACCCTGGGCGGGCGTGACCTGCAGGCGGGTGGCAGCTGGCTGATGGTGGATGGCCGTGGCCGCTTTGCCGCGCTGACCAATTTTCGCGAAGGCTATGGCAAGAGCGGCGAGCGCTCGCGTGGCGAGCTGGTGCAGCGCTTTGTCACCGGTGATGACGACCCGTTTGCCTTTGCCGACTGGCTGCGCGACAACCATCAGCACTATGCGCCGTTCAACCTGTTGTACGGCAAGGTGGATGATCTGTTCCACTTTCACAGCCGCGGCGCCCGCATCGCCCGCGTGACACCCGGCATACACACCCTGTCCAATGCCACGCTGGACACGCCCTGGTTCAAGAGCGAACGGCTGGCCGAGCATCTGCGCGGCCTGCGCCGTCCGCCCACCGAAGAGCAAGCCTTTGCCTGGCTGGCCGATGCCACCGCCGCCGGACCCGGCCAATTGCCGAATACCGGGGTGGGACTGGCACTGGAAAAAGTCTTGTCGCCGGTATTCATTCAGGGCCGCGACTACGGCACCCGCTCTTCCATGCTGCTCAACGTATCCGCACGCGGTGATGTAAGCTTGTCCGAACTTTCCTGGGGGTTGGCCGGCCGCGAAGCCGGCCGCCGCCGTTACACCATCCGGCCGGGGCAGGTACAACACCCGGCCAAGCTTTGAAGCAGGAGACGTGCTTGAAATTGTCCCGATATGGTCTGGCCGTGGCCGGACTGCTGCTGGCGCTGAACGCCCAGGCCAGCGAATACAGCAAAAGCTTCAACAATACCAATTACGCGCTGGACGATGTCCAGCCATGGGCCGAAGGCAAGTTCAGCATCCCCGACTATCCGGCAGCACCGGACTGGGTCGGCTTTTATGTCGGCCCGGAAGTAGCCAACAAATACTTTGCCGACAGCAAGAGCATGACGGTGGGTGAAGATGGCGTGATCCGGCTGATTCTGCGCGTGCAAAGCCCGTCCGGTGCGGAAAACCTGAGCGTGGAAGGCATACAGTGTGCCGAGGGTACGTATCGCAGCTACGCCTTTGGCGACAGCATCAACAAGCGCTGGATCGAATCCATGCGTGCCGACTGGCGCAAGATTGCCTACGACGACAAGGCGCGCCGCACCCTGCGCGAAGACCTGTGCGTGGAGAAGACCGCACCGAAATCCGCTGAACAGGCCGTCAAGCTGTTGCGCGCCGCGCCCTGGCGCTGACAACAACAGGGCACCAAACAGCGCAAGGGCAATATCCGTCATCCCCGACGGCTATTGCCCTGCTTGCACCAGCCCGGTGCATTGGTCATGACAAGCAAGTGAATTTGGGTTATCAATATGGCTTTACCCATTCTTTGGCCGTATTGTGTCTTCACCTGCCCCCTCCCCACGCAGCGCCCTGACGCTGGCCCAGTTCAAGATCCTGCTTTCCGCCATCGGTTTTGGCAGCATGGCCATCCTGGCGCGCTTTGCCTATGCCGACGGCGTGTCCACCGCCAGCCTGCTGTTCCTGCGCTTTTTCCTGGCCGGGCTCTTGCTCTTGCCATGGGTATTCTGGAAAAAGCTGCCCTGGCCACGCGGACGCGCCCTGCTGGTGCTGATGGGCATGGGCAGCCTGGGTTATGCCGGCATGGCGGCCTGCTATTTTTCCGGCCTGCACTATGCCAGTGCCGGCACCATCGCCCTGCTGCTCTACCTGTTCCCGGCCATCGTGCTGGTGCTGTCCACCCTGCTGCTGGGCGAACGCTTCAGCACCCGCCGACTGCTGGCCCTGCTGCTGGCGCTGGGCGGCCTGACCATCACCATCGGCCTGGAACTGTCGGCCCAGCCACTGGGCCTGCTGCTGGGGCTGGCCTCGGCGCTGATCTATTCGCTGTATATCCTGGCTGGCAGCCGCTATACCAGCGCCTGTGATCCGCTGACTTCGGCTTGCGTGGTGGTGTTTTCCGCGGCCACTTGCTATGGCATCTATCTGGGCATCACCGGTTTTCATGGCCCGGCCAGCCTGCACGGCTGGCTGGCGGTCTTGGGCATTGCCTGTTTTGGCACGGTGGCGGCGCTGGCGCTGTTCCTGTCCGGCCTGGCGCGTACCGGGGCCACCCAGGCCTCGCTGATTTCCACCGCTGAGCCGGTGGTCACCATCCTGCTGGCCTGGCTATTGCTGGGCGAGCAGCTGGGCTGGAGCCAGGCCGTGGGCGGCGCGCTGATTCTGGCCGCGGTGGTATTGATCAGCCGCGAAGCACGGCCGGAGCAGGTGCAGCTGACCGAGCTACATGACTGAAACCGGGTGATACGGGAGGAAGCATCAATGAAATTCGGTCTGACCGCCCTGCTGCTGGCAGGACTGTGTAGCAACCTGGTGCAGGCTGCCGGCGACAGCTGCCAGCATGCCATGACGCAGGCGGACATGAATGTGTGCGCGGCCAAGGCGCATGAGCTGGCAGATAAGCAGCTGAACAGCCTCTACCAACAGTATCGCCAACGGCTAGCTGCCGACGACCAGCAACGGCTGACCATCGCCCAGCGTGCCTGGATAGGCTACCGGGATGCCGCTTGCCGCTTTGAAACCGCCCAGGTCAGTGGTGGCAGCATTTTCCCCACCATCTGGTTACAGTGCCTGACCGGCAAGACGGAGAACCGCATCAAGGAGCTGCAAAAACTGCTGCAATGCCAGGAAGGCGATCTGGACTGCCCTGCTTTGCAATAAAACGCCACAAGGCAGGCATGAATATGCCGGCGGCTCAGGCCCCCGCCTGCCAGTGCCCGCTCTTGCCGCCTTCTTTTTCCAGCAGCTGCACGGCGGAAATCACCATGCCACGGTCCACCGCCTTGCACATATCGTAAATGGTGAGCAGGCCAACGCTGGCAGCTGTCAGCGCTTCCATTTCCACACCGGTCTGGCCGCTGCACTCGGCAGTCACCGTAATGCTGACGCTGCTGCTGGCTTCGTCAAGTGCAAATTCCACGGCCACGCGGGTGAGGGCGATGGGGTGACAGAGCGGGATCAGGTCGGCGGTACGTTTGGAGGCCATGATGGCGGCGATGCGGGCAATGCCCAGCACGTCGCCTTTTTTATGATGGCCATCGCGGATCAGCAGCAGGGTGGCCGGCAGCATGCGGATGCTGCCGCTGGCCACCGCACGGCGGCGGGTGTGCTCTTTGTCACCGACATCCACCATATGGGCCTGGCCACTGGCATCGAAATGGGTCAGTCCGGACATGTAAACCTCCAGCAAGTGGCAGCCGCTGGCTGCCAGCAGATTGAAATGGCTGGCAGTGTGCGGTTAACGGAGCAGTTTGCCAATCAGCCAGAAGAGGGTGAGCAGCAGGCCCAGGCCGCCAGTCCACTTGCACAGACGCAGGCTGATATGCAAATAACGCGGGTTGCGGGTGAGCGCATAGCTGATGGCGGACCAGCCAAAAGCCAGAATGATGACAATGGCCCACAGCCGCCACAGCGCCAGCATGTCTACACCACCTCGGGCAGGCGGTGGAAGCTGGACGGGGCATCCAGCGGGTCGGTAAAGCTGACGTATTCCCAGGCATCCGGCGTATCCAGCAGCTTGCGCAGCAATTTGTTATTGAGCGCATGGCCGGATTTATGGCCGGAGAAGGCGGCAATCAGCGGGTGGCCGATGATGTAGAGGTCGCCAATGGCGTCCAGAATCTTGTGGCGCACGAATTCGTCGGGAAAACGCAGTCCCTCCGGATTCAGCACGTACTCGTCATCGATGACGATGGCGTTGTCCAGGCTGCCGCCCAGCCCCAGCCCGTGCTGGCGCATGTATTCCACTTCGTGCATGAAGCCGAAGGTGCGGGCGCGGCTGATTTCGTCCAGATAAGAGCTGCTGGCGAAATCCACCGTGACTTTTTGCGGTGCCAGATTGAAAGCGGGATGGTTGAATTCGATGGACAGGGTGATCTTGAAGCCATCCATCGGCTCCAGCTTGACCCATTTGTCCTCTTCGATGATTTCCACCACCTGTTTGACGCGAATGAAGCGCTTGGGCACGGTCTGCTCGACCACCCCGGCACTTTGCAGCAGGTAAATGAAGGGGGCGGCGGAGCCATCCATGATGGGCATTTCCGCCGCCGTCACCTCGACAATGAGGTTGTCGATGCCAAAGCCGGCAAAGGCCGACATCAAATGCTCGATCGTGCCGACACGCACGCCGGTGGCGGTCACCAGCGTGGAGGAGAGGCGCGTGTCGTTGACGAGCGCAGGCTCGGCTTTCACATCCTCCGACTCGGGCAAGTCGGTGCGGCGAAAGACGATGCCGGTGTCGGGTGCTGCCGGCAGCAGGGTGAGTTTCACCCGCTCGCCAGAATGCAAGCCGACACCTGTGGCGCTGATCGCTTGTTTCAGCGTGCGCTGGAATATCATGTGAAGCTTTCAGGCAATCGGGAAAACCCGATTCTAGCACAGGCTTGCGCCATGCTTTATTGATTGCTCGTCACACGTTAATAGTATTTAACTATTTATCCTGGCAGACCTTTCTTAATCTGCCTGCTTGCGCAGGAAGGCCGGAATATCGTAGCTGTCGCTCACTTCCGGGTTGGAGAAGTCGGTGGACGGCGCCGCACGGCGACGGCCCTGACGCATGATGGCCGGGGTATCGAAATCGTCGTAGTTGATGACCTCGACAGCACGGTCGTCGGTGCCGGTCTTGACGATCTTGATGTATTCCGGACGCTCTTCGCGTACCGGCTTTTGCTGGCCCAGGCCGGTGGCAATCAGGGTGACACGGATGGTGTCTTCCGGCATTTCTTCCACTTCGGCAGTACCGAACTTGATCTGGGCATCTTCGTCGGCGTACTGACGGATGATGCCCATGATTTCGCGGTATTCGCTCATCTTCAGGCAACCCGGTGCGGTGGAGATGTTCACCAGCACGCCGCGGGCACCTTCCAGGGTAATGTTGTCCAGCAGCGGGCTGGCCACGGCCTGCTCGGCGGCCACGCGGGCACGGTCGATACCCGATGCATAAGCCGAACCCATCATCGCCAGACCCATTTCGCACATCACGGTGCGTACATCGGCAAAGTCGACGTTGATCAGGCCGGGGCAGGTGATCACTTCGGCGATACCGGCTACCGCGCCCTTGAGCACGTCATCGGCGGCACGGAAGGCTTCGCGCATGGTGACATCGTCGCCCAGCACTTCCATCAGCTTTTCGTTGGGGATGACGATCAGCGAGTCGACATGCTTTTTCAGGTCTTCGATACCGCTCTGGGCCACTTTCAGGCGCTTGCCTTCGTGGTCGAACGGGCGGGTGACCACGCCTACGGTGAGGATGCCCAGTTCCTTGGCCACTTCGGCCACCACCGGGGCGGCACCGGTACCGGTACCACCGCCCATGCCGGCAGTCACGAACACCATATTGGCGCCGCGCAGGGCGTCGGCGATGCGTTCGCGGTCTTCCAGCGCGGCGCTGCGGCCCACTTCCGGGTTGGCACCGGCACCCAGACCACGGGTCAGGTTGTTGCCCAGTTGCAGTTTCTGCGGCGACTTGTTGCGCTGCAGGGATTGCGCATCGGTATTGGCGCAGATGAATTCCACACCATGCACATGACTGCTGATCATGTTGTCGATGGCATTGCAACCACCACCGCCTACGCCGATGACCTTGATCACGGCCGCATTGGCGGTCTCTTGCATGACTTCAAAAACCATTCCGCTCATTTGCCTCTCCTCAAGTTTAAGATGAGCTTGCATTTCCGATATTTACTGCTGCCCGATAAAACACGACAGCCCGGCGGCCACCCGGCCGCCCGGGCTTAAAAATTCCCGGCGAACCAGGCCTTCATGCGGCCGAACAGATGACCGACACCCGCGCTTTCCACTTTGGGGCCGCTATGGGTCTGGATCTGGTCCTTGCCGTACAACAACAGACCGACACCGGTGGAGAAGCGCGGGGTCTTCACCACTTCGGCCAGGCCGCCTACATACTTGGGCACGCCCACGCGCACCGGCATGTGGAACACCTCTTCGGCCAGTTCCACCATGCCCGGCATCAGGCTGGCGCCACCGGTCAGCACGATGCCGGAAGACAGCAAGTCCTCGAAGCCGCTGCGGCGCAGCTCCTGCTGTACCAGCTGGAAGAGTTCTTCCACCCGTGGTTCCACCACTTCGGCCAGGGTGGCGCGCGACATCTGGCGCGGACCGCGCTCGCCCACGCCCGGCACTTCGATCATCTGGCCCGGATCGGCCATGGTCACCAGTGCCACCGCGTGCTGGATCTTGATGTCTTCCGCTTCCTTGGTCGGGGTGCGCAGCGCCATGGCGATGTCGTTGGTGATCTGGTCACCGGCAATCGGAATCACCGCGGTATGGCGGATGGCACCGTTGGCATACACCGCGATGTCGGTGGTGCCGCCACCGATGTCGATCAGGCACACGCCCAGTTCCTTTTCGTCTTCCGACAGCACGGCAATGGCCGAGGCCATCGGCTGCAGCACCAGGTCGGACACTTCCAGCCCGCAGCGGCGCACGCACTTGGTGACGTTCTGCGCGGCAGACACCGCACCGCTGACGATGTGTACCTTGGCTTCCAGGCGCACGCCGCTCATGCCCAGCGGTTCGCGCACCCCTTCCTGGCCGTCGATGCTGTATTCCTGGGTGAGGATGTGCAGCACCTGGTGATCCGGCGGGATGGTGACGGCGCGGGCGGTTTCAATCACGCGCTCGATGTCCATCTGCATGACTTCGCGGTCCTTGATGGCCACCATGCCGTGCGAGTTGATGCTCTTGATGTGGCTGCCTGCAATGCCGGCAAACACCTCGTGAATCTTGCAGTCGGCCATCAGCTCGGCCTCCTCCAATGCACGCTGGATGGCCTGCACCGTGGATTCGATGTTCACCACCATGCCGCGCTTCAGACCGCGAGACGGGGTCTGGCCCATGCCGATGATGTTGAGCTGGCCGTCATCCAGGACCTCCGCGACAATCGCCACGATCTTGGATGTGCCGATGTCCAGGCCGACCAGCATGTTCTTGCTTTCCTTAGGTTTGCTCACCTGTCGCTCCAGCTTGGTATTACTTTTTCACTTGAGCCGGCGGCGCCTTGTAATCAGGCATCCGCACGGCAAATCCATTGGGGTAGCGCATGTCCACGTAATCGATGTGGTAGGGCAGCGCTGCCAGCTTGTCTTTCCAGTACTGGGCGAATCGCTCCACCCGCAAATCCACGTCGCCACGACCCAGGTCCAGCTTGATGTCGTTATCCAGCCCGACCTGCCAGGCACGGCGTGGCGACAGCCAGATGTCCTTGGGGGCCAGCCCCGTCGGTTTCAGGCCCTGGCGCAAACGCGCCAGCATGGCTGTCATGTCCTTTTCTGCGCCTGCCGGTCCGTAAAACACCGGCAGTTGCTGATCACTGGCGGCATCGAAGCGGTCGCCGTGGCTGTCCACCAGCCCGTTTTCGCCCCAGCGCGCCAGCGCCACATGTTCTTCCACTGCAATTTCCAGGGCATCCGGCCAGCGCCGCCGCACCTGGGCATCGCGCACCCAGGGCAGCTTGCCGAATGCGGCCCGCGTCTTGTCGATGTCCAGCGTGAAGAAAGTCCCGGTCAGCTCATGCTCGGCAATGAAGCGCAGCTGTTCCGGCGTCACCCTTTTCATCTGTCCCTGGATCTGGATCTTCTTCACCGGAAACACCGGCGCATGCGTCACCCAGAATCCACCTGCATACATCAGCATCAGCAGCGAGGCGCCCAGCAGGAAATTGGCCAGGCCTTTCAGCAGCTGATGGTTATCCCACATGCACCATATCCAGCACGTTCAGGCAGAGGTCCTCGTAGCTGATGCCCTGGGCGCGTGCCGCCATCGGCACCAGGCTGTGGCTGGTCATGCCCGGATTGGTATTCACTTCCAGCAGATAGATGCCACCATCCTCGTCCATCAGGAAATCCACCCGGCCCCAGCCCTGGCCGCCCAGCACACGGAAAGCCTGCAGGCACAGGGCGCGGGCGCGCTGTTCCACTTCTTCGCTCAGGCCGGACGGGCAGCGGTAGACCGTGTCGTCGCGGAAATACTTGGCCTGATAATCGTAATACTCGGTAGCCGGCTCGATCTTGATCGTGGGATAAGCCTGGCCATCTATCACCGCACAGGTGTATTCGCCACCACCGACAAAGCGCTCGGCCAATACCAGCGGGTCGTACTTGCGGGCTTCCTCAAACGCGGCTTGCAGTTCGCCCGGCTGTTTTACCTTGGTCACGCCAATGCTGGAGCCTTCGGTTGCCGGCTTCACGAACAGCGGCAGGCCCAGGCGTGCTTCCACGGCGGCAAAGTCGCTGTTTTCGTCCAGCAGTTCGAATTCCGGAATCGGCAGGCCGGCACCGCGCCACAACAGCTTGGTGCGCCATTTGTCCATGCAGATGGCCGAAGCCATCACACCACAGCCGGTATACGGAATACCCAGCGTTTCCAGCGCACCCTGCAAGGTACCGTCTTCACCAAACGGGCCGTGCAGGATGATGAACACGCGCTCGAAGCCTTCGTCCTTCAGCGCCGACAGCGGTTTGTCAGCCGGGTCGAAGGCGTGGGCATCCACGCCGCGCGAACGCAGCGCGTTCAACACGCCATTGCCGCTCATCAGCGAGATTTCCCGCTCGGCGGAGCTGCCGCCCATCATCACTGCCACTTTGCCGTACTGCTTCATTGCTCTTCCTTACTGGGAGGGTCTGTCCCCTCCCGCCAAAATTCGCCTGCTACTTACAGCTTGCCCGCCACCAGCTTGCCTGGCACCGCGCCAATGGAACCGGCACCCATGGTGATGACCACATCGCCGTCCCGCGCGATGTCCATGATGGTGCGCGGCATGTCGGCAATCTGCTCGACAAACAGCGGCTCCACCTTGCCGGACACGCGCACCGCACGCGCCAGGGCCCGGCCATCCGCCGCCACGATGGGGGTTTCGCCCGCGGCATAGACTTCGGACAGCAACAGCGCATCCACGCCGTTCAATACCTTGACGAAATCTTCGAACAGATCACGGGTGCGGCTGTAGCGGTGTGGCTGAAAGGCCAGTACCAGTCGCTTGTCCGGGAAGGCGCCACGCACCGCCGCCAGCGTGGCAGCCATTTCCACCGGGTGGTGGCCGTAATCGTCCACCAGGGTGAAGCTGCCCCCATCCGGCAGGGCCACTTCGCCATAACGCTGGAAGCGGCGGCCCACACCGGCAAACTCGGCCAGGCCGCGCTGGATGGAAGGGATGTCCGCGCCGCATTCCAGACCAATGGCAATGGCCGACAAGGCGTTCAGCACGTTGTGACGACCCGGCAGGTTGAGCACCACCGGGAAGCGCTGCTGGCTGCCATTGTTGACCACCACGTCGAAATGCATCTGGCCTGCGGCAGCCACCACGTTTTCGGCATAGATGTCGGCCGAATCGTCCAGGCCGTAGGTCGTCACCGGCTTGGTGATGCGGCTGCGGATTTCGCGCACGTTCGGGTCGTCCACACACAGCACGGCACGGCCATAAAACGGCAGGCGGTGCAGGAAATCGACGAAAGCCTGTTTGAGCTTGTCAAAGCTGTGGTCGTAGGTGTCCATGTGGTCGGCGTCGATATTGGTGATCACCGCCATCACCGGCGTCAGGTGCAGGAAAGACGCGTCCGATTCGTCGGCCTCGGCCACCAGGAATTCCCCGGAACCCAGCTTGGCGTTGGTCCCCGCGGCAGTCAGCTTGCCGCCGATCACGAAAGTGGGGTCCAGCCCGGCTGCCGCCAGCACCGAGGCCGTCAGGCTGGTGGTGGTGGTCTTGCCGTGGGTGCCGGCAATGGCGATGCCCTGCTTGAAGCGCATCAGCTCGGCCAGCATCATGGCGCGCGGGATCACCGGAATGCGGCGCTCACGGGCACACAGCACTTCCGGATTGTCCGCCTTCACCGCGGTGGAGGTCACCACCACATCGGCACCTTCCATATAGGTGGCGTCATGGCCAAAAAACACGCGTGCGCCCTGCGCCGCCAGGCGCTGGGTGGCGGCACCATCAGCCATGTCGGAACCGGACACGCTGTAACCGAGGTTCAGCAGAACCTCGGCGATGCCGCACATGCCGACACCACCGATGCCGACGAAGTGAATGTGTTTGACCCTGTGTTTCATGTTCTTTCTCGTTGCTTCCGGCCGCTTGTGGCTGCCGTATTACTGTTCGTCTGCCAGAGCGGCGCACACATCGGCCACCCGGGCGGCTGCGCCCGGTCTGGCCAATGCACGGGCGTGGCTGGCTAGTTCCAGCAGACGGGGCCGGTCAAGACCGGCCAGCACGTCTGCCAGCTTTTGTGCTGTCAGTTCGCTTTGCGGCAGATGAATCGCCGCGCCTGCTGCCGCCATCCACTTGGCGTTGTCGCGCTGATGCGCGGTGGTGGACACCACCAGCGGCACCAGAATGCTGGCCACACCAGCGGCGCAGAGCTCGCTTACCGTAATGGCCCCGGCGCGGCAGATGATCAGGTCGCAATCGGCCAGGCGGCTGGGCATGTCATCGATAAACGGCAACAGCGTCACCTCCTGTTCCAGCCCGGCGGCACGATAGGCGGCCTGCACCTCGGCAAAGTTGGCTTCGCCAGTCTGGTGGGTCAGCTGCGGCCGCTGTGCTGCCGGCAACTGCGCCATTGCCTGCGGCAGGGTCTGGTTCAGCACCCGCGCCCCCAGGCTGCCACCCACCACCAGTACCCGCAGCGGGCCACTACGGCCTGCCATGCGCTGTGCCGGAGCCGGCAGGGCTTCGATTTCCTGGCGTACCGGATTGCCGGTCACCAGCGCCTTGGGACTGCTCTTGGCGGCGCTGCCGTCAAAACCGCACACCAGCTTGCGGGCAAACGGCAGCAGTGCCTTGTTGCTCAGCAGCAGGCTGGCATCGGCATTCACCAGCACCAGCGGCTTCCACAACAGGCCGCTCATCACCCCGCCCGGCAGGCAGACATAGCCGCCCATGCCCAGCACCACGTCCGGACGGTGACGGAACAACAGCTGTGCCGACCGCACAAAGGCGCCGCACAGTTGCAGCACACCCTTGAGCGAACCCAGCAGGCCCTTGCCACGCACGCCATGAAAAGCCAGCCGCTCCAGCGGAATGCCGGTGGGCGGCACCAGCTTGTTTTCCATGCCGCGCTCGGTACCCAGCCACACCACTTTCCAGCCGCGCTGTTGCAGCTCTTTGGCCACGGCAAGGCCGGGGACAATGTGTCCACCCGTACCGGCTGCCATTACCATGACCGTTCTGTTCGTCATCTTCATCAAACCTTGTAGCCGCGCATGATGCGCTGATTTTTGCTTCGTCCTGCGCAGCTACACCTTGTAGCCGCCCTACTCTCGGGTTTTAGCTTCGGCCTTTGGCCTCTCAGAAACCGCCGCCACCGGGCTTGCGCCCTCACGCGCCAGTCGGCGCTTGTCCTGCGCGGCTACACCTTGTAACCGCGCATGATGCGGCGGTTTTCATAATCAACCCGCAGCAGTACGGCCATGGCTACCAGATTCATCAACATGGCCGAACCACCAAACGACATCAGCGGCAGGGTCAGGCCCTTGGTGGGCAACAGGCCCATGTTCACGCCGATGTTGAAAAACACCTGAATGCCCAGCCAGATGCCCATGCCCTGTGCCACCAGCGCCTGGAAGAAACGCTCCAGCTTTTTCGATTCCACGCCGATGTGAAACGCACGCCGTACAATCCAGGCATACAGGCCGATCACCACGCAGATGCCGACAAAGCCGAACTCTTCCGAAATCACCGCCATGATGAAGTCGGTGTGCGCCTCGGGCAGGTAGAACAGCTTTTCAATACTGGAGCCCAGCCCCACGCCATACCATTCGCCACGACCAATGGCGATCAGCGAGTGCGACAGCTGGTAGCCCTTGCCATACGGGTCATCCCACGGGTCCATGAAGCCCAGCACGCGCTTGAGCCGGTATGGCGAGGAAATGATCAGCAGCACGATGGCCACGGCCGCCATCACCGCCAGCCCGGAGAAGATGCGCATATTGATGCCGCCGAGGAACAACACGCCCATGGCAATGGACATCACCACCATCAGCGCGCCGAAGTCCGGTTCGCGCAGCAACAGGAAGGCCACGGCCACCATGGCGGCGAACATCGGCGCAAAGCCTTCTTTCAGGCTGTGCAGCTTGTGGGTCTTGCGCACGGTGTAGTCAGCGGCGTAGATCACCGTGGCGAACTTCATGATTTCCGACGGCTGCAGATTGAGCACAAACAGGTTGATCCAGCGGCGCGAACCGTTCACCACCCGGCCAATGCCGGGCACCAGCACCAGTACCAGCAACACGATGCCCAGCAGGAACAGCTTGCCAGCGTACTTTTGCCAGATACGGGTGGGCACCTGGAACAGGATGTAAGAGGCACAGAGGCCGATCACCATGAAGATGATGTGGCGGATCAGGTAGAAGTAGCGGTTTTGCGTGGCAGCATCGGCCTCGGCATAGGCAATCGACGCCGAATACACCATCACCAGACTGATGGACAGCAGCAGGGCCAGGGCCCAGGCCAATGCCTCGTCGAAGGGTTTGATGGCGGTGTAACGGCGCGCCGAGTGCACGATCATGGCTGCCCCTTTCCGGATACGGCCTTGATCTGTGCCACGGTGTCGATGAACACCTGGGCGCGATGGGCGTAGTTGCGGAACATGTCCAGGCTGGCACAGGCCGGCGACAGCAGCACCACATCGCCCGGCTGGGCCAGCCTGGCGGCAAGGCGGGTGGCCTCTTCCAGCGTGGCGCAGTCGTGCAGCGGCACGCCGCTATCCGCCAGCGCGGCGCGGATGCGGCCGGCATCGCGGCCAATCAGCAGCACAGCGCGGGCAATACGCTGGCAAGCCGGTGCCAGCGGGCTGAAATCCTGGCCCTTGCCATCGCCACCGGCAATCAGCACCACCTGGCGGGTCATGCCATTGAGGGCGGCCTCGGTGGCGCCGACATTAGTGCCCTTGGAATCGTCAATCCAGGCGATGCCGTCAAATTCGTCCACCAGCTCCACGCGGTGCGCCAGGCCCTGGAAGCTTTGCAAGCCTTGCAGCAGGGCGGTACGGTCCAGTCCGATGCTGTCGCACAAGGCCAGCGCCGCCAGTGCATTGGCGGCATTGTGCAGGCCTTGCAGTTGCAGGCTGGCTTGCGGCAACACGGCCTCGCCCTGCGCGCTCAGCCAGTATTGGCCGTCCTGCCGGGTGAGGCTGTATTCCACCGGCTGCTTGAGCGAGAACCACTTGACCTGATGGCCGGGGCGCACCATGGCCGGGGCCAGGATATCGTCGCGGTTCAGCACCTGCACACCCAGGCCATTGAATACGGCGGTCTTGGCGTGGGCGTAGTCCAGCAGGTCGTTGTAGCGGTCCAGGTGGTCTTCGGAAATATTCAGCACGGTGGCGGCATCGGCCGCGAGGCTGTACGTGGTTTCCAGCTGGAAGCTGGACAGTTCCAGCACCCATACGTCCGGCTGCTTGCCGGACTGTTCGCGTTCCAGCAGGGCTTCCAGTACCGCCAGGCCGATATTGCCGGCGACAATGGTATCCAGCCCGGCCTGCTGGCATATATGGCCCACCAGGCTGGTGACGGTGGTCTTGCCATTGGAACCAGTAATGGCAATCACCTTGCTGCCGCTGCCCTTGATGGCGCGGGCCAGCAGTTCCACATCGCCCACCACTTCGCCACCGGCGCGGCGGAAAGCATCCACGGCCGGGTTCTTCAACGGTACGCCGGGGCTGAGCACCAGCATGTCGACACCGGCAAAGGTGCTGGCATCGAATGCGCCGACGCGCAGTTCGGCATCCGGCACATGGCGCTGCAATTCGGCCACGCGCTCGGGCGCGGGCTTGCTATCGGCCACCACCACGCGTGCACCGTGGGCCGCCAGATAGCGCGCGGCAGCCAGCCCCGAGCCTCCCAGCCCCACTACCGCGATGTGTCGATCAGCAAAGTCCATGAGCCCTGTTCCTTAACGCAATTTCAACGATGCCAGGCCAGCCAGCACCAGCATCATGGTGACAATCCAGAAACGCACCACCACCTGGGTTTCCTTCCAGCCCTTCAATTCGTAGTGGTGATGCAGCGGTGCCATGCGGAACACGCGCTTGCCGGTGAGCTTGAACGAGGTCACCTGGATCATCACCGACAGCGCT
Organism: Aquitalea magnusonii; assembly: GCF_003202035.1. Classification (GTDB taxonomy): domain Bacteria; phylum Pseudomonadota; class Gammaproteobacteria; order Burkholderiales; family Chromobacteriaceae; genus Aquitalea; species Aquitalea magnusonii. Next base: position 162,095 of record NZ_QJKC01000003.1, read on the forward strand.
TCCATCACGAACAGGCCGCCCATGATGAACAGCACGATTTCCTGACGCACGATCACCGCCACGGTGCCCAGTGCCGCGCCCAGTGCCAGTGCGCCGACATCGCCCATGAATACCTGGGCCGGATAGGCGTTGAACCACAAAAAGCCCAGACAGGCGCCGCAGATGGCGGCGCAGAACACCACCACCTCATGCGCGCCGGGAATGAAGGGCAGGCCCAGATAACGGGAAAACACCACGTGGCCAGCCACATAGGCAAAGATCGACAGGCCGGAGGCCACCATCACCACCGGCAGCGCCGCCAGACCATCCAGACCGTCGGTCAGGTTGACCGCATTGGAGGTACCGACGATCACCAGATAGGTCAGCACGCAAAAGCCCACCACGCCCAGCGGATAGGCCACGGTCTTGAAGAAGGGCACGATGAATTCGGTGGAGGCCGGCAGCTTGGCGGTGGCGATCAGGAAGATGCCCGCGGCAATGGCGATGGTGGATTGCCATACCATCTTGAATTTGGCCGACACCCCTTTCGGGTCCTTGTACACCACCTTGCGCCAGTCGTCGTAAAAGCCCAGCGCGCCGGTGCCCAGCATCACCGCCAGCAGCAGCCAGACGTATTTGTTGGACAGGTCAGCCCACAGCAGGGTGGTGATGGTGATGGACAGCAGGATCAGCGAACCGCCCATGGTCGGCGTACCGGCCTTGACCAGATGGCTTTGCGGGCCGTCGTTGCGCACCGCCTGGCCGACTTTCAGTTCGGTCAGCTTGCGGATGACCCACGGCCCCAGCAGCAGCGAGATGGTCAGCGAAGTCAGCGCTGCCATCACCGCCCGCAGGGTGACGTAGAACACAACGTTAAAGGTCCGGATATGAGAACCCAGCAATTCAGCTAGCCAGAGCAGCACCTTACACTCCCTCTTCTTGTTGTTTTGCGGTCGTCAGGTGTTCCACCACCCGTTCCATACGCATGAAGCGCGAACCCTTCACCAGCACTGAGGCTCCCGCTTGCAAATTGGCGCCCAGCCAGCTGGCCAGCGCCGTGAAATCATCAAAACTGTGTGCGCCCTCGCCATAGGCGGCCGCGGCGTGATGGCTGAGCTCGCCCAGCGTCACCAGTTGGGCAATGCCGCGCAGGCGGGCGTGTTCACCCACTTCGCGATGCAGTTGCACGGCCGACTCGCCCAGTTCGCCGATATCGCCCATGACAAAGCAGTGCGGTGCCGGCAGGCGGGCCAGTACATCGATGCCGGCTTTCATCGAATCCGGATTGGCGTTGTAGCTGTCGTCGATCACCACGCCACCATGCAGGCCGGTTTTCTGCTGCAGACGGCCCTTGGCATTGCCGAACACCGCCAGACCGGCAGCAATGGCCGCCAGCGGCACGTCCAGCGCCAGCGCCATGGCGGCGGCGGCCAGCGCATTGCGTACATTGTGTTCGCCCGGCGCCGGCAGGCTGATGGCTTGCTCACCCTGCGGGCAGCACAGGATGAACTGGCTATCCAGCGCCTGCAGGCTGATGTCGCGCGCACGGATGTCCGCTGGCTGTTGCAAGCCGAAGCTGCATTGCCGATGACTGCCGGCAGCGGCGCGGAACAGCGCAATATTGGCGTCGTCGGCATTGACGATGGCCACGCCATCCGCCTGCAGGCCGGAGAAGATTTCCGCCTTGGCGCGGGCCACATCGGTGGTATCGGCGAAATAACCGATATGCGCGCGCATGGCATTGTTGACCAGCGCCACTTGCGGCCGGGCCAGGCTGCTCAGATAAGTCAGCTCGCCGTGATGGTTCATGCCCATTTCCAGCACCGCATAGCGATGGGCGGGCTTCAGCCCCAGCAGGGTGAGCGGCAGGCCGATGTCGTTATTGAAGTTGCCGGCAGTGGCATGCACGGCGGCATCTCCGGCATGGGCCTTGAGAATGGCGGTGAGCATTTCCTTGACCGTGGTCTTGCCATTGGAGCCGGTGATGCCCACCCGCACGGCAGGCAGGGCGGCAGCCCAGCCGGCAGCCAGCCGGCCCAGCGCCAGCCGGGTGTCGTCCACCTTGATCAGGCTGGCAGCTTCCAGTGCAAAACTTTCGTCTACCAGCGCAGCAAGCGCACCGCGCGCCAGTACATCGGCTACGAAATCGTGGGCATCGAAGCGCTCGCCCTTGAGCGCGACAAACAGGTCGCCCGGCTGCACGGCGCGGCTGTCGGTGACCACGCGGGCCAGACGCGCCGATCCGTCGCCACCCACCAGGATGCCGCCAGCCAGTTGCGCCGCCTGTTGCAGGGTCATCATGCCTGGTCTCCCCAGGCCGTCAGCGCTTCTTCGGCGATGCGGAAATCGGAGAAGGGGTGCTTGACCCCGGCGATGTCCTGGTATTCCTCATGGCCCTTGCCGGCAATCAGCACGATGTCGCCGGCCTGGGCGCGGCTGACTGCCCAGTGAATGGCGGCAGCGCGGTCCAGCTCGACATGGCCCGGATGGCTCATGCCCGCCAGAATGTGGTCGATGATGGTTTGCGGGTTTTCGGTACGCGGATTGTCGCTGGTCACCACCGCCACATCGGCGATGCGCTCGGCGATTTCGCCCATCATCGGGCGCTTGCCCGGATCGCGGTCGCCACCGCAACCGAACACGCAATACAGCTTGCTGCCTGCCGGACGGATGTCGGCCAGTGTGGCCAGTGCCTTTTCCAGCGCATCAGGGGTATGGGCGTAATCAATCACCACCAGTGGTTCGTGACTGCCACCAATGCTTTGCATACGGCCACGCGCCGGCTGGATGCGTGCCATCACGGCGGCGGCATCAGTCAGGCTGATGCCGTTGACACACAGGGTAGCGAGACACGCCAGCAGGTTGCTGGCATTGAAGCGGCCCACCAGGCCGGTGCGTACTTCCACCTCACCCCAGGGTGTGGTCACCTGCAACTGCAGGCCGTCCAGATTGGCCGTCAGGCTGAGCGGGCGCACATCGCCCTGGGTCAGGCCGTAGCTGACTACCTGCGTCTGTCTGGCATCAATCTCCTGTACCAGCTGGCGGCCAAACGGGTCGTCCACATTGATGACGGCGTGCTTGAGGCCCTCCCAGTGGAACAGCTTGGCCTTGGCCGCGCCGTAGGCTTCCATGCTGCCGTGGTAGTCCAGATGATCGCGGGTCAGGTTGGTGAATACTGCGGTGGCAAAACTCACACCGTTCACCCGTGCCTGATCCAGGCCATGGCTGGATACCTCCATGGTCACCACATGCGCGCCCTGACGACGGTATTCGGCCAGCTTTTGCTGCACGGTGACCGGGTCCGGTGTGGTGTGCGTTGTTTGGGTCAGTTCGCCATAAAAACCGTTACCGACGGTGCCGATCAAGGCGGCTTTCTGGCCCAGCAAGGAAAACGCCTGCGCCAGCCAGTGGGAAATGGAAGTCTTGCCATTGGTGCCGGTAATGCCGATCACCGTCATCGCCTGGCTGGGCTGGCCATAAACATGTGCGGCCACCATGCCGGCGCGTTCGCGCAGGGCGGGGACAGGCAGGTTGGGGATTTGCCAGTCCGGATTCCAGCTGAATCCGTCGGCGGCATCCCACAGCACGGCAGCCGCACCTTTTTCCAGTGCAGCAGCAATGAAGTCGCGGCCATCGGTGTATTCACCGCGGCAGGCCAGGAAGACATCGCCGGGCAATACACGGCGGCTGTCCGCTTCCACCCGTTTGATGGGGAAGCCCAGCTGGTTCAGTTGTGCCGGATCCCAGTCCGGCAAGCTTGTCAGGCGACTTTTCATGTTCTGTTTCTTCAAAAATCCGCAGGGACCGGAGTGGAATCCGGCAGCAAGCTGTTATTGGACGGCTCGTCCGGCTGCACATTCAGCACGCGCAGCGCGCCGCCAGCCACCTGGGAAAACACCGGCGCGGAAATGGCGCCGCCGTAATATTTGCCGGCCGTGGGCTCATCGATCATCACCGCCACGATCAATCGTGAGCTCTTGCCCGGGGCAAAACCGATGAACAGGGCGCGGTGCTTGTTGGCCACATAGGTGCGGCCTTCCAGCTTGCGCGCCGTGCCGCTCTTGCCGCCGATGCTGTAACCGATGATGCGGCCACCGACAGCGCCACCACCCGGTTCGCTATTGGCCACCAGCAGGTCGTGCATTTCATGCGCGGTTTTTTCGCTCAGCACGCGCTTGCCGGGCATGGGGGTGCTGGTCTTGTACAGCGAGATGGGCAGCATCACGCCGTCATTGGTGAAAATGGTATAAGCCCGCGCCATCTGCAGCAGGCTGACCGACACGCCATAGCCGAAAGACATGGTGGCCTGCTCGATGGGCCGCCAGCTTTTCCAGTCACGCAAGCGCCCGGCCGCCTCGCCGGGGAAGCCGGTATTGGGCGCACGACCAAAGCCCAGTGAATCGTAATAAGTCCAGAAATCCTGCGGGCTGCTCAGCAGCGCCAGCTTGCTGGTGCCCACGTTGGAGGATTTCTGGATGATGCCCAGAATGTTCAGGCTGGGCTGGGCCGATACGTCGCGGATGGTGGCGGGACCGATCATGTAGCTGTGGGTGTCGAGAACGGTGTTGACGTTGGCCTTGCCGTGTTCCAGTGCCAGCGAGATCGACAGCGGCTTCATGGTGGAGCCGGGTTCGAACAGGTCGATCACCGCCCGGTTGCGCAGCATTTCCGGCGTGGTGCCGACCCGGTTGTTGGGATTGAAGGAGGGGTAGTTGGCGAGCGCCAGCAGTTCGCCGGTCTTGGCATCCAGTACCACCACGCTGCCTGCCTTGGCCTTGTTCTCTTCCACCGCGGCCTTGATTTCGCGATAAGCCAGGTACTGGATGCGATGATCCACGGCCAGCGCCAGGGTCTGGCCATCGCGCGGCGGCTCGATGGCGGCCACATCCTCGATGATGTGACCACGACGATCCTTGATCACCACGCGGCGGCCATCCTTGCCGGACAGCATTTTTTCACGCGCCAGCTCCACGCCTTCCTGACCTTTGCCGTCCACCCCGGTGAAGCCGATGATGTGGGAGATGATCTCGCCAGCCGGATAGAAACGGCGGTATTCCTGCTGCTTGGCAATGCCGGGGATGCCCAGGGCCATCACCTTGTCCGCCACTTCCGGATTGATCTGACGCTTGATGTAGACGAATTCTTTCTTGCGGTCGGACAGCTTGGTGGCCAGTTCTTCCGGCGACATGTCCAGCAGCTTGCCCAGCTCGCGCAGCTTGGCCGGCGGCACCGGCTCCATGTCGGCCGGGCTGGCCCAGATGGTTTGCACCGGCGAACTGATGGCCAGCGGTTCGCCATTGCGATCGGTGATCACCCCGCGGTTGGCCTCCAGCGTCATCGCCCGGCGGAAACGCGCCTCACCCTGGCCTTGCAGGAAGTCCTGCTGCACCACTTGCAGGTAAATGGCCCGGCCAATCAGCGCCAGGAACAGCATGCCCAGCATCACCAGTACAAAACGCACACGCCCTGCCGTCATTTTCAGGGCAGGGCTGGCATCGGCAAGGCGTTCGCGCTGATGGGCGGAGTAGCTGGTGCGCATCAGGCACCTCCCCGCGCAGAAATCACCTGGATCTGTCGCGGATCCGGCGTGTGCATGCCCAGCCGTGTGCTGGCGGCCTTTTCAATCACCGCGTGGGCGCCCCAGGTGCTTTGCTCGAGCTGCAGCTGGCCGAATTCCACTTCCAGTTGCTGGGCGGATTTCTGCTCTTTCTGCAGGTCGCTGTACAGCCTGCGCGATACGTGCTGCGAGGTGACCACCGACCAGGCGGACACCACGACCAGCACCAGAAGGATCGCGCACAGACGGTTCATGCATCCCCCTCGCGCCACGGCGCGGCGGTGCGTTCGGCGATACGCATGATGGCACTGCGCGAACGGGCGTTTTCACGCACCTCTTCCTCGCTGGCGCGCACCGGCTTGCCCACGGTTTCCAGCGGCGGCCGCGCCATGTCGTCGGCACGCACCATGACCCAGCTGGGCAGCTTTTCCACGCTGCTGGCATCACGCAGGTATTGCTTGACGATACGGTCTTCCAGCGAGTGGAAGCTGATGATGGCCAGCCGGCCGCCTTCAGCCAGATGACGGGCTGCTTGCGGCAATACCGCCTTCAGCTCGTCCAGCTCGCGGTTCACAAAGATCCGGATCGCCTGGAAGGTCCGCGTGGCTGGGTCCTGACCCGGTTCCCGAGTACGGACGTTTTGCCCAACGAGCAGGGCGAGCTCACGCGTGGTCTGGATGGGAGCGAGCTCCCGTTGCGCAACAATGGCTGCTGCGATCTTGCGAGCAAACCGCTCTTCACCATAAGTCTTGATGACCTCTTTGATTTCGTCTTCTTCCGCAGTGGCCAGCCACTGCGCGGCAGTGATGCCGCGGGTGGTGTCCATGCGCATGTCCAGCGGTGCGTCGAAGCGGAAACTGAAGCCGCGACGCCCGTCGTCGATCTGTGGCGAGGACACGCCCAGATCCATCAATACACCGTCCACCACGGCCACGCCCAGACGGGCCAGCTCCTGGCCCAGGGTCTCGAAACCGTTGTGAACAATGGTAAAACGACTGTCTTCTGCCGCCAGCTTCTCCGCTTCGGCAATGGCTTCCAGATCCTTGTCGAAGGCAATCAGGCGGCCATGCGGCCCCAGCTGCGACAGGATGAGCCGGCTGTGGCCACCGCGACCGAAGGTGCAGTCCACATACACGCCATCAGGCTTGATGGCGAGCGCGGCTACAGCTTCGGCTAGCAGCACCGTGCGGTGCACGTACGGGGTGGAACTCACAGGGTAAAGTCTCCAAGATGTTGTGCCAGATCGGCTTGGTCGATGGCCAGTGCTTCCGTGGTCTGGCTGTCCCATTCCTCGGCATTCCACAGCTCGAAGCGGTTGCCCATGCCTACCAGTGCCACGTCCTTGTCCAGACCGACCAGTTCACGCAGGCGGGAAGGCAGCAGGATGCGTCCGGCGCTGTCCATTTCCAGCGTTTCTGCGTGGCCAAGCACGAGGCGCTGATAGCGTTTCAGCGTGGGATTGCCGGTGGGAAGTGCAAGCAGGCGGGCTTCGACCGGACGCCAGTTGGGTTCGGGGTAAATCAGCAGATGGTCGGGTGATTCGAGGGTGACGACCAGCTTGTGGCCAAACGCGGACAGCAGTGTCTCACGGTGTCTGGCCGGAATGGCCAAACGACCCTTGCTATCAAGAGAGACAATACTGACGCCGCCGATCATGAGCTGGACACCACCGCTGAAAGTTGAGGGGCCGTCGCCCCACATTTACCCACTTCACCCCACTTTTCGCCACTATAAGAAAGAACTTCACCACGGTCAACATCACTCGGCGCTAATTCACCTTTTGCGACAATGACTTAGCGACAGCCTCAAAAAGCGCTTTCCGTGTCAAATCAGTGGGTTAATACCGGCAGTCAAAGTGAGCTGTGAGCTGAAATGGTGCGGGAAGACAACACAATGATTTTTCATGACAATCAAATGCACGGCCGTCGCCAGTCTGCAAAAAAAGCCGGCCCGCAGTTGAAATTGCCTATTTAAACTGCAAAAACAGAACGGCATGCTGCCGCATGCCGTTCGCTCAACACCGCCGCCAGGGGGTGGCGGCGGCTGGATCAGGCCAGTTTCTGCTTCAGGATGTCCTGCACCTGAGCCGGATTGGCCTTGCCCTTGGAAGCCTTCATCACCTGACCGGCCAGCGCATTGAGCGCCTTTTCCTTGCCGGCACGGTATTCCTCCACCGCCTTGGGATTGGCGGCGATGGCTTCTTCCACCATCTTCTCGATGGCACCGACGTCGGACACCTGTTTCAGGCCATCACGCTCGATGATGGCATCGGCGGACAAGTCGCTCTCCCACAAGGCATCGAACACCTGCTTGGCCAGCTTGCTGGACAGGGTGTTGTCGGCAATGCGCTGAATCAGGCCGGTCAGACGTTCGGCCGAGATCGGGCAATCGCCAATATCCTTGCCTTCGCGGTTCAGGCGGGCGGCGATTTCACCATTCACCCAGTTGGCCGCCAGCTTGCCCTGGCCCGAGGCCTGGGCCACGGCTTCGAAGTATTCCGCCGTGGCGCGGCTGCCGGTCAGCAGCGCGGCATCGTAAGACGACACGCCGAAGGCTTCGACAAAGCGGGCTTTCATGGCGGCCGGCAGTTCCGGCATTTCGCTGCGGATGCGTTCGATCTGCTCGTCGGCAATGCGCACCGGCAGCAGGTCCGGATCGGGGAAGTAGCGATAGTCGTGCGCGTCTTCCTTGCTGCGCATCATGCGGGTTTCGCCGCTGTCCGGGTCGAACAGCACGGTGGCCTGCTCCACACGGCCGCCATCTTCCAGGGTGTCGATCTGCCACTGGATTTCATACTTGATGGCCTGCTCCAGGAAGCGGAAGGAGTTGAGGTTCTTGATTTCGCGGCGGGTGCCGAATTCCTGCTGGCCGAACGGGCGCACGGAGACGTTGGCATCCACACGGAAGCTGCCTTCCTGCATATTGCCATCGCAAATGCCCAGCCACATCACCAGGCTGTGCAGGGCGCGGGCATAGGCCACGGCCTCTTCCGGCGAGCGCATGTCCGGCTCGGACACCACTTCCAGCAGCGGGGTGCCGGCACGGTTGAGGTCGATGCCAGTCATGCCGCTGAAGTCTTCATGCAGCGATTTGCCGGCATCTTCTTCCATGTGGGCGCGGGTCAGCTTGACCAGCTTTTCTTCTTCGCCCACCAGAATCGGCAGCGCGCCGCCTTCGACAATCGGCAGCTCCATCTGGCTGATCTGATAGCCCTTGGGCAGATCGGGGTAGAAGTAGTTTTTGCGCGCAAACACGTTCTTCTGGTTGATTTTCGAACCCAAAGCCAGGCCCAGGCGGATGGCTTTTTCCACCACCGCCTTGTTCAGTACCGGCAGTACGCCGGGAAAGGCCAGTTCCACGGCCGAAGCCTGGGTGTTCGGCTCGGCACCAAAGGCGGTGCTGGTGCCGGAAAAAATCTTGGTAGCGGTGTTGAGCTGCACATGCACCTCAAGACCGATGACGACTTCCCATTTCATCGCGGAGAAATCCTTTTGCTATGCCGACAGGGACGGACGCTGCGCTGCCCCGCTACGGTCTTGATTACAGGGCGGGGGCGCGGGTGTGCCAGTCGGTGGCCAACTGGAACTGGTGCGCCACATTCAGCATTTTTGCTTCGCCAAAATAGTTGCCGATGATCTGCAGACCCACCGGGCGGCCACGGCGGTCGAAACCGGCCGGCACGCTCATGCCGGGCAAGCCGGCCAGGTTGACCGACAGGGTGTAGATGTCGGACAGATACATCTGCACCGGATCGCCGGATTTCTCACCGATATTGAAGGCGGCAGTCGGTGCCACCGGCCCCAGGATGACGTCGCACTGCTCAAACGCGGCCTTGAAATCGTTGGCAATCAGGCGGCGGATTTTCTGCGCCTTCAGGTAGTAGGCATCGTAATAGCCGTGCGACAGTACATAGCTGCCCACCAGGATGCGGCGCTTGACCTCGGCGCCAAAGCCTTCGGCACGGGTCTTTTCATACATGTCCACCAGGTCTTTGTACTCGGCGGCGCGATGGCCGTAGCGTACGCCATCGTAACGCGACAGATTGGTGGAGGCTTCGGCCGGGGCAATCACGTAGTAGGCCGGGATGGACAGCTCGGTATTGGGCAGGCTGATCTCCACCACCTGCGCGCCCTGTTTTTTCAGCTCGGCCACCGCGTCTTCGATCACCTTGGCCACGTCGGCATCCAGACCGGCGGCAAAGTACTCGCGCGGCAGGCCCACGCGCAAACCTGACAGCGGCTGGTTCAGCTCGCGGGTGTAGTCTTCGCGCGCACGTTCCAGGCTGGTGGAGTCACGCTCATCGAAACCGGCCATCACGTTCAGCATCAGCGCGCAGTCTTCGGCGGCCTGGGCAATCGGGCCGCCCTGATCCAGCGAGGAGGCATAGGCCACCATGCCGTAGCGCGACACCACACCATAAGTCGGCTTGATGCCGGTCACACCGCAGTGGCTGGCCGGCTGGCGGATGGAGCCGCCGGTATCGGTGGCGGTGGCCACCGGGGTCAGGCGCGCAGCGACAGCAGCAGCGGAACCACCGGACGAGCCGCCCGGAATGGCGTTCAGGTCCCACGGGTTTTTCACCGCACCGTAGTAGCTGTTTTCATTGGACGAGCCCATGGCGAATTCGTCCATATTGGCGCGGCCCAGCGTCACCAGGCCGGCGGCATGGCACTGCTCCACCACATGCGCGCTGTAGGGCGAGATGAAGTTGTCCAGCATCTTCGAGCCGCAGCTGGTTTTCCAGCCCTGCTGGCAGAAGATGTCCTTGTGCACCATCGGCACGCCGGTAAGCAGGCCGGCCTGGCCAGCAGCACGGGCGGCGTCGGCGGCAGCGGCATCGGCCAGGGTGCGGGCGCGGTCCACGGTGATGAAGGCGTTCAGCTGCGGGTTCAGCGCCTCGATGCGGTCGAGGTAGTGCGTGGCCAATTCCACGCTCGACACCTCGCCCGCCGCCAGTTGTTGCGACAGTTGCTTGAGGGTGGCGTTCGTCATTTTGTCTTGATATCCGGTTAAGCTGGGATCAGTGAGCGGGTGTGCCTGCCATGGCAGGCCGGCAGCACGAGGGCGGAAAAAAGCCATTCCCCAACGGGAACCATCCAAAACCGTGCTGCTCTGAAACTCACTCGATCACCTTGGGAACGAGGAACAGGCCCTTTTCCACCTGCGGGGCGACCGCTTGAAACGCCTCGCGCTGGTTGGTCTGGGTCACGATGTCTTCACGCAGACGCAGGCTTACATCCTGCGGATGGGCCATCGGTTCGATGCCATCGGTGTTGACGGCCTGCATCTTCTCGATCAGGCCAAAAATATTGTTAAGCTGGTTGCCAACCGCGGCGATTTCTTCATCGCTTACGTTGATGCGGGCAAGCTTGGCAATCCGCGCGACATCCTGGTGGGTCAGAGACATGGCGTCCTCGTTAAAACCTTTAATATTTCAAGCTTTATAGGGTATCATAACGGGTTTGATTCTCCCAAGATCGACATCACACTTCGCACCATGAATCCTGCTGCCGGGCTAGGGTTTTCTGCCAGCCGGCCTTGCTGTTTATTTATGCGAGGTGATGCAACAATGATGTCCCCCGGAAGGCCGCCGTCCGCCGCCTCAGGCCAGCCTGGGCGTGCGCTGCGACGGGAACCGGGAACCCAAGCCCATGCAAGAATTTGCCGGACGCGCATCGCGCCCGACTGACGGAAACTGAACCAGGACCGCCCAATGTTTCGTTCGCTCACCGGATACTTCTCCAACGACCTTGCCATCGACCTTGGCACGGCCAACACCCTCATTTACATGCGTGGCAAGGGCATCGTGCTTGACGAACCATCCGTGGTCGCCATTCACAGCGATGTGCCCACCAACAAGAAATCCATCCTGGCCGTCGGCCTGGAAGCAAAACGCATGCTGGGACGTACTCCGGGCTCCATCCAGGCCATTCGTCCGATGAAGGATGGCGTAATCGCCGACTTCACCGTCACCGAGCAGATGCTCAAGCAGTTCATCAAGAAGGTGAACCCCAACCGCTTCTTTGCTGCCAGCCCGCGCATCGTGATCTGCGTGCCCTGCGGCTCCACCCAGGTGGAACGCAAGGCGATCCGCGATTCCGCCCTGGCCGCCGGTGCGCGCCGCGTGGAACTGATCGAAGAGCCGATGGCCGCCGCCATCGGTGCCGGCCTGCCGGTAGAGGAGCCGACCGGCTCCATGGTGGTGGACATCGGTGGCGGCACCACCGAGGTGGGCGTGATCTCGCTGGGTGGCGTGGTGTATTCCAACTCGGTACGCGTGGGCGGTGACAAGTTCGACGAAGCCATCATCAATTACATTCGCCGCAACTACGGCATGCTGATTGGCGAAACCACCGCCGAAGAAATCAAGAAAACCATCGGCTCGGCCTTCCCCGGTGCCGAAGTGCGTGAAATGGAAGTCAAGGGCCGCAACCTGGCCGAAGGCATTCCGCGCGCCTTCACCGTGTCGTCCAATGAAATCCTGGAAGCGCTGACCGAACCCCTGAACCAGATCGTTTCCGCCGTGAAGATCGCGCTGGAACAGACGCCGCCGGAACTGGGTGCCGACATTGCCGACAAGGGCATGGTACTGACCGGTGGTGGTGCGCTGCTCAAGGACATCGACCGCCTGCTGGCCGAAGAAACCGGTCTGCCGGTATTCGTGGCCGAAGAACCGCTGACCTGCGTGGTACGCGGCTCGGGCAAGGCGCTGGAAAAGATGGACAAGATCGGCACCATCTTCACCAACGTACCCTGATTCTTCCCTAAACGGACCTGCGGCTGCCCCGTCAAGGGGCGGCATACCGCCTGATGGACTTCGCCAACACCCCCAGCTTTTTCCGCTCCGGGCCCAAGCCTGGCACGCGCCTGCTTCTCTGTGCCCTGGCTTCCATCGCACTCCTGGTGGGCGACAGCCGCTATGGGCTGATGGAGCAGGCTCGCGACGGCATGTCGCTGGTGCTGTATCCGCTGCAGCGCGCCGTCAACCTGCCGCTGGGCTTGGTGCGCCATGTCAGCGACTACTTTACCGTGCAGGCCGATCTCAAAAGCGAAAACGACCAGTTGCGCACGCGCCAGCTGGAAATGTCGGCCCGGCTGGCCCGGCTGGAAACACTGGAGCGCGAGCTGAACGAGCTGCGCAGCCTGAATGCCATCAAGGCCAGCCGCAATGATGCCGCCCAGCTGGCCGAAACGCTGTATACCGGGCGCGACCCCTTTTCGTACAAGATCATCATCGACAAGGGTGCCGACGCCCATCTGCAGCCGGGGCAGCCGGTGGTGGACGGCCGTGGCCTGCTGGGGCAGATCACCCGCGTGCAGCCGCTGACCGCCGAAGTGTCGCTGATCATCGACAAGAACCAGATGGTGCCGGTGATGATTGCCCGTACCGGCGAACGCGCCATCCTGTACGGCTATGGCGGCGGCGTGGAAATCCGCTATCTGCCGCTGCATGCCGATGTGCGTGAAAACGACATGGTGGTGACCTCCGGCATCGACGGCCTGTATCAGGAAGGGACGCCGGTGGCGCGGGTCAGCAAGGTGGAACGCAATGCCGGCGCGGCTTTCAGCCGCATCACCACCGAGCCGGTGGCTGGCGTGCAGCAAACCCGTTTCGTGCTGGTACTGCAGCAAAAGGGCCAGACGCCGCCGCGTCCGGCCGAGCCGGTTGTGCCGGTGAAAAAGACCAAGGGCAAAAAGCCCGCCGATTCGGAGTAAGCATGTCGTTCGACCGTCCCAAGGAATTGCTCAAGCCGGTCAAGCGCCGCTTCATTTTCATGACCCTGCTGCTGGCGGTGCTGGTGGAAATGATTCCGCTGCCGCATGGCTCCACCCGCTGGCTGCCCGACTTCATCAGCCTGGTGCTGCTGTACTGGCTGATCAACCAGCCGCGCCGGGTCAATGTCGGCATCGCCTTCCTGATGGGGCTGGTGGCCGACATCGCCACCGCCGGCATGCTGGGACAGCATGCACTGGCCTATTCCACCACCGCTTATCTGGCACTCAGCCGCCAGCGCCAGCTGGTGATGTTCAATCTGGGCCAGCAAGCCCTGGCCGTACTCGGGCTGATGCTGTGCAACCAGAGCATCATGGTGGTGGCACGCATGCTCAGCGGCTCGGCCTTTGTCGGCTGGAGCTATTTCCTGCCGCCCTTGATCGGCGCGCTGTTGTGGCCGCTGCTGACCAAGCTGCTGTTGCTGCCTTACCGTCATCATTCGGTGTAAGACGTGCGCCCTACCCGCTTCAAGAATCCGCAGGCTGAAGACGGCCAGTTCCAGCTTCGGCTGATCGTGGCCTATTGCTTCATGCTGCTGATGTTCTGCATCCTGATTGCCCGTTTTGTTTGGCTGCAGGTCTACCAGTACGAGCACTTTGCCACGCTGGCACAGAACAACCGCATCTCCCTGCTGCCCATCCTGCCCAACCGCGGCCTGATCATGGACCGCAACGGAGTGATCCTGGCGCAAAACTACTCGGCCTACACGCTGGAACTGGTGCCCAGCAAGATGCCGGACATGAACGCCACCATTGCCGAGCTGGCCAAGCTGGTGAACATCACACCGCGTGACGAGAAGCTGTTCCGGAAACTGCTGGCCGAGTCCAAGGATTTCGAATCCATCCCGCTCAAGGTCAAGCTCACCGAGGAGGAAGCCGCCCGCGTGGCCGCCAATGCCTGGCGCTATCCCGGCGTCGAGGTCAAGGCCCGCCTGTTCCGCGACTACCCCTACAAGGAACTCACCAGCCATGTGCTGGGCTATATCGGCCGCATCAACCAGAAAGACCAGGAGCGGCTGGACGACGAAGATAAAACCACCAATTACAAAGGCAGCAATTACATCGGCAAAACCGGCCTGGAAGCGGTGTACGAGGATGACCTGCACGGCCAGGTGGGTTTCGAGGAAGTGGAAACCGACTCCGGCGGCCGCGCCATCCGCAGCCTGCGCCGCACGCCGCCGGTGAATGGCAATAATCTCAAGCTGGCGCTGGACATCCGCCTGCAGGAAGTGGCCGACAAGCTGTTCGGCAACCGCCGTGGCGCACTGGTGGCCATCGACCCGCAAAGCGGCGGCGTGCTGGCCTTTCTGTCCAAGCCGGGCTTCGACCCCAATCTGTTCATCGACGGTATCGACAGCCAAAGCTGGGCCGCGCTCAACAACGACTGGCAAAAGCCGATGATCAACCGCGCCCTGCGCGGCACCTATCCGCCCGGCTCCACCTTCAAGCCCTTCATGTCGATGGCGGCGCTGGAAACCCACTCCATCGGCATGCACGATATCCGCCCGGCCCCCGCCTTCTTTACCCTGCCCGGCTCCAGCCACCAGTTCCGCGACAGCAACAAGAACGGCAACGGCTCGGCCAATCTGGCTAAGGCCATCCAGGTGTCCAGCGATACCTTTTTCTACAAGCTGGCCTGGGATATGGGCATCGACAAGATCGCCCCCACCGTCGGCCAGTTTGGCCTGGGCCGCCCCACCGGCATCGATCTGGACGGCGAGGCCAGTGGCGTGTTGCCGACCAAGGAATGGAAGGCCAAGCGCTTTGCCCGTTACAAGGAAGAATACCGCCGCTGGTATCCGGCCGATGTGGTGAGCATCGGCATCGGCCAGGGCTTCAACGCCTATACCCCGCTGCAAATGGCCAATGCGGTGGCCATCCTGGCCAATGACGGCGTGGCCTACAAGCCGCACCTGGTACAGGAAGTGGTGGACGCCAAGAGCGGCAAGAGCCGGCTGGTCGAGGCCAAGCCGGATCGCATCCTGCCCTTCAAGCAGGAAAACTTCGAATATGTGAAATCCGCCATGCAATCGGTGCTGAAACCGGGCGGTACCGCCTGGCGGCTGGGTATCGGCCTGCCCTATACCATGGCCGGCAAGACCGGTACTGCCCAGGTGGTGGCCATCAAGCAGGGGGCCAAGTACAACGCCTCTGCCCTGGCCGAGCAATACCGCGACCACTCCTGGTTTGTCGCCTTTGCCCCGGTGGACAAGCCGCGCATTGCCGTGGCCATCATCGTGGAAAACGCCGGCTTCGGCGCGGCAGCGGCAGCGCCGATTGCGCGCGGCCTGTTCGATTACTACATGACGGGCAAGGTCCCCAACTCCATCAGCGGAGACATGAAGACCGTGCCAATGGATACTGCCGATGACTCTGCAGCCACATCTGATTAGGCGGCTGTGGCTGGCGATCAAGGCTCCGCTTGATGGCCCGCTGATGCTGTTCCTGGGACTGATCTTCGCCCTCAGCCTGGTGGTGCTGTATTCCGCCAATAACCAGGGCCTGGACAAGATCGACAACAAGCTGGTCTACACCCTGCTGTCGCTCACCATCATGTGGCTGCTGGCGCGCAGCCGGCCGCAAAGCATCATGAACTTTGCCCCGCCCATCTATGGCATTGGCGTGGTGCTGCTGCTGGCGGTGCATTTCAAGGGCGTGACGGTCAACGGCTCCACCCGCTGGCTGGAGCTGGGCATCACCCGTATCCAGCCTTCGGAAATCATGAAGATCGCCCTGCCGATGATGCTGGCCTGGTTCTTCCAGAAGTACGAGCTCTCCATGCGCTGGTGGCACTACCTGGTGGCGGCGGTGATGATCGCCATTCCCTGCGCGCTGGTCCTGAAACAGCCGGACCTGGGCACCACCATGCTGATCGCCGCCTCCGGCTTTTTCGTGCTGTTCTTCGTCGGCCTGCCGTGGAAGGTGATTCTGGGCGGCATGGTGGCAGCCGGGGCCAGCATGCCGGTGGTGTGGAACATGCTGCACGATTACCAGCGCCGCCGGGTAATGACCATGATCGATCCGATGGAAGACCCGCTGGGCGCCGGTTATCACATCATCCAGTCGATGATTGCCATCGGTTCCGGCGGCCCCTGGGGCAAGGGCTGGCTCAACGGCACCCAGACCCACCTGGACTACATTCCGGAACGCACCACCGACTTCATTTTCGCGGTGTATTCGGAAGAATTCGGCCTGATCGGCAATATCGTGCTGGTGATTCTCTACACCCTGGTGCTCAGCCGCGCCATGATGATCACCGCCGGCGCACAAACCCTGTATGGCCGCGCCATGGCCGGTGCCATCACCCTGTCCTTCTTCGTCTATGCCTTCGTCAACATGGGCATGGTGGCCGGCATTCTGCCCGTGGTGGGCGTGCCACTGCCCTTTGTCTCCTACGGCGGTACCGCCACCGTCACCCTGTTTGTCGGCATGGGCATGCTGATGAGCATAGGCAACGCCCGGCGCTGAGCGCCGGTCAGCCATTCCCACCACAGCCGGGGGCCTGTTTGCCCCCGTTTCCATGCGCTGCTGTTGCCGGCAGACTGCGTCTTCCTGTAGAAATAGAGCCACAACTCCAATCGAGCGTTTGCGCCATGACGCAAGGCCATCTACGAGGAAGACATCATGCAATTCGACGTGCAACTGCTGCTATTGGCACTGGCACCACTGTTTCTGGCCTGCATGGGCTGGGAGCTGTATTACTGGCGGCGGCAGGGCCGCAGTGATATCTACGACTGGCGCGACAGCCTGTGCAATGCCTGTCTCGCCCTGCTGCATCAGGCCGCCGACAAGCTGGCCTAGCTGCTGGTGCTGCCGCTGTATGGCTGGCTCTACCAGCAACACCGCCTGTTCAACTTTTCTGCCAGCTGGCTCAGCTTTGTTGGCCTGTTTCTGGCGCAGGATTTCCTCTATTACTGGTTTCACCGCGCCAGCCACCGCATACGCTGGCTGTGGGCGGCGCATAGCGTGCACCACAGCTCGACGCGGATGAATTTTTCCACGGCCTTTCGCCAGAGCCTGATGTATCCGCTGGCCGGCATGTGGGCATTCTGGCTGCCGCTGGCCTGGCTGGGTTTCCCGCCACAGCAGGTGATCGGCGTGGTGCTGCTGAATCTGGCCTTCCAGTTTTTTGTGCACACCCAGGCCATTCCCAAGCTGGGCTGGCTGGAATATGTGTTCAACACCCCGTCCATCCACCGCAGCCACCACGCACGCAATCCCTGCTATATCGACCGCAACTATGCCGGCGTGCTGTGTATCTGGGACCGGCTGTTTGGCAGCTTTGTGGCCGAACGCGACGATGAACCCTGCGACTATGGCACGGTCAAGCCGGTGAACAGCGTCAACCCGCTATGGGTCAGCCTGGTGGAATGGCGCGACATGCTGCGCGAAGCCTGGCAGGCCGATGGCTGGCGCAGCAGGCTGGTCCTGCTGCTGGGCGCGCCGGAACAGGCCGCAGCCCTCACCCGGGCAGCAGGCCCCAGCGCCACAGACCATACACCACAAAACTGACCACGATGGCCAGCAAGGTCTTGCCGCTTTTCCAGGCCACCAGCGCGGCGACCAGGATGCCGGGCAGATAGGCATTACGCAGGCTGAGATCCACCGTGCCGGCCGGCGCCAGTGCCATGGGCACCACCAGCGCGGACAACACGGCCGGCGGCACATAGTGCAGCGCGCGGTTCAGCCACTCGGGAAAAGCCAGGCGCTGGCCGAATACCAGAAAGCTGGCGCGAATCAATACGGTGAGCAGCATCATGCCGCTGATGGCAAGCCAGTGATTCATGCTGCCTGCTCCTTGCGCCTGGCCCACTGCTCCAGCAGCAGACCGCTCAGCACCCCTGCCAGCGCCGCCAGCATCAGGTCCAGCTTGTAAGGCAGGCCGCGCCCCAGCATGGCCACCACGCCAGCCGCCACGGCGGCCCCCAGCGCCGGGCGGTGCTTGAGCTGCGGCGCCACGATGGCGGCAAAGGTCGCCCCCATGGCGAAATCCAGCCCCAGATTGGCCAGCCCCGGCAGCGACTGCCCCAGGCTCACCCCCACCACCGTCCATAACAGCCAATTGCCATACATGGCCAGCGACGAACCCAGCCAGTACCACTGGCCGCCTGCCGCTCCTTTGGTGCGAAAACGGTGTTCGACCACGGCAAAGGTTTCATCGGTCAGCCAGAAGGCCAGCGGCCAGCGCCAGGCCAGCGACCAGTCACGGGCAAAGGGCAGCAAGGTGGCGCTATATAGCGCGTGGCGCAGATTCACCACAAAAGTGGTGAGCCACAGCACCGGCAAGGCGGTGCCGGCCCCGATCAGGCTGACCCCGATGAATTGCGAGGAGCCGGCAAACACCAGCACCGACATGCCGATGGCCGTGGCGCTGGACAGGCCGGCGGCAATGGCCAGCGTGCCGAAGATGACACCAAACGGAGCAGCGCCCACCAGCATGGGCACGGTATCGCGCACGCCTTCCAGCAGTAGCGCGCGACGGGATGAACAGGTTTGTGGAGACATGGGACGATGATAAAGGTGAACACAGCCGCCACGCTATCACCATGCATGGCAGGCTGACTTGAACGATCTTGCGCTCAGCGCCGGAGGCTGCGCTGGTAAGCTGCCGGGGTAATGCCCAGCGCGTGCCGGAACACCCGGGTCAGATGCGGCTGGTCGGCAAAACCCAGCTCCAGCGCCGTGGCCGCCGGACTATGGCCATCGGCCAGCATGCGTCGGGCACGCACCACGCGCAACTGATTGCGCCAGGCCACCGGCGGCAAGCCCAGGTGGCGGGAAAACTGCCGGTTCAGCTGCCAGGGCGACAGCCCCACCGCCTGTGCCAGTGTGGCCAGCGACAGATTGTCCGTCACACAGTCGGCCAGCAGCTGCCGGGCGCGCTCCACCGCCTGTGGCCACGGCCGCACTGGCCGCTCGGCAATCTGCATGTGGCGCAACACCACCTGGCTGAACACCGCATACAATGCCGTTTCGCGTTGCAGCGTATCCCGGCTGTCGCGCAAGACCTGATGCAACTGGTTTAGCCGCGCGGCCAGGGGTGGGTCGAACACCACGGTCTCGCGAAAATACGGCGTCACCCCGCGCTGACCGCTGATTTCCGCCGCCAGCCGGCCAATCAGCTCGGCAGAGGGATAAAAGCCGCGATAGGCCCAGCCTTGCTGGTGCGCGCACTCGCCGGTATGCACCTCGCCCGGATTCATCAGCACCAGCGCCCCCACCCCGGCAATATGATTGCCGCCGCGATGACGATAAGCCTGGGCGCCGGCCAGCAAGGCATTCACCACGTATTCTTCGTGGAAATGCGGCGCAAACACCTGCTGCCGGTAAAAGGCATCCAGACATTCCAGCGGCGCGATATCGTCGGCGCGAAAGAAACGGGAAAATTCGTGCTCAGGCAGTGGCATGGTTTGAAACCGGGACAAACATGGTCCGGCTCATTCTGGCACAGCCACCAGCGGAAAACTTGAACGATCTTGCGCCCGTCAGGAACCGGCCATGAAGGTACGGATGCCGGAGCCGACAAACTGCACGCCAACGCAGATCAGCAGGAAACCCATCAGCCGGGTGGTGACCTCGCGCCCGCCACGCCCCAGCCGGGCCGAGATCATGGCCGAGGAACGCAGCACCAGCCACATGCCGAGGCTGGTGCCGGCAATCGCCACAAAAGTCATGCCAAAGGCCAGCGCCTTGGCCGGCCAGCCGGCGAGTTCGGCGATTTCGGTGGAAATGCCGATCACCACCGCGATGGTCCCCGGCCCGCTGATGCCGGGCATGGCCAGCGGGAAGAAGGCGTAGTCTTCGCGCTCGCCGGTTTTGGGCGCCATGCCGGGGTCCTGCGACAGAAACAGCATGCGGTAACCCAGCACCGCCACCACCAGGCCGCCGGCTATGCGCAGCGCACCATAGGAAATGCCGAAAGCCGCCATGATCAGGTTACCGGCCAGCAGGCTGACCAGCATGATGGCGGCGGCAAACAGGCAGGCACGGCGCGCCTGATTGGCACGGCCGGCGTCGTTCATCTGCTGGGTCAGTGAAATGAACAGCGGAATCTTGGACAGCGGGTTGGTAATGGTCAGCAAGCTGAGCAAGCCGCCAAACAGGAACTTCAGGGACAGGGTTTCAAGCATGATGAAAACACATGGAATATCAGCGCCCGATTATAAATTTCCCCAGCAGAAATGATAGTGCCGCGTCGTGCCTGCCCATATTGGTGTCGCATCCCGAAAACCCGCGCACCTGCGGCACTTTGTCGCAGTCGGCATGGTCTGATGTGTGCTAATTTTGAGCGCAACTTTTCTGGAGAATCCGATGTCCCTGTCCCGACTGCTGACCCTGCTTGCCGGCCTGCTGCTGGCCGCCACCGTTTCTGCCCACAGCTTCAAGCTGGGCGCGCTGGAGCTGGGCCACCCCTGGAGCCGCGCCATGCCGGAAGCCAGCCCCACCGGCGCGGCCTATCTGAGCATCAAGAACACCGGCAAGGAAGCCGACACCCTGCTGGCCGCCAGCACACCCCGCGCCGACAAGGCCGAACTGCATGTGCATGTCAACGACAATGGCGTGATGCGCATGCGCGAAGTAAGCGGTGGTGTGAGCGTGGCCGCCGGCAGCGAAGTGAAATTTGCCCCGGGTGGCTACCACATCATGCTGATCGGCCTGAAGCAGCCGCTGAAGGCAGGCGAACACTTCCCGCTGACGCTGAAATTCGCCAAGGCCGGCACAGTGACCGTGGAAGTACTGGTGGAAAAAGACGCGCCGATGGCGATGGAACACTAAGGGTTTGGGGCCGGCAAAATTCGGCCAATCTGCTGATTTTTCTGGCCAATTATTGCCACTGCCCGCTCAGGCGGGCATTTTTCTGCCCAACGTTGCGCCAATGTGACATCGTGCAATGCAGCATTCCGCCTTTGTTAGAGTAATCGCTTTACCACCGCACCATCCTTGGGCACACTGGCGTCCGGGAATTGAGTTGAACACATCTTTGTACTGCTCAGTCCGCCGGTTACCCTACACAGTAGTAAGCGCCAAGTCTGCACTAAAAGAGTCAACACGATGGAGGAGAACGGGTCTTGCCAGTCAAGCCCCGTCAAATAATAGATCGACTCAGGGAACCGGCGGATTTTTCCTCATTCTGCGTTATGCTATCCGGCACTGCATTCAAGCCGGACTCTCATGAATACCCCCATCCTCCCCCAGCCCGCCTTGCCCCGCATTGCCATTGAATATTGCACAGGCTGCCGCTGGCTGCTGCGCGCCGCCTGGATGGCACAGGAGCTGCTGACCACCTTTGAAAAGGAAGTGGGCGAAGTGGCACTGCGTCCCGGCAGCGGTGGCGTGTTCCGCATCAGCATCGATGAGCAGACCCTGTGGGACCGCAAGCGCGATGGCGGTTTTCCCGACATCAAGCAGCTGAAACAGCTGGTACGCGACCGGGTGGCACCTGACAAGACACTGGGCCACAGCGAACGCGCGGCCGACTGATCACGAGGCCGCATGACCGGGCAACGCAAGATCATCCATGTCGATTGCGACTGCTTTTATGCCGCCATCGAAATGCGTGACGACCCCAGCCTGCGCGAAGTGCCGCTGGCGGTGGGCGGCCAGCCCGACAGCCGTGGCGTCATCGCCACCTGCAACTACATCGCCCGCCGCTTTGGCGTGCACAGCGCCATGTCATCGGCGCGTGCCCTGCGGCTGTGTCCGCAGCTGATCATCCTGCCGCCGGACCTGCGCCGCTATCGCGAGGCCAGCCAGCAGATCATGGCCATCTACGAGCGCTATACCCCGCTGATCGAGCCGCTGTCGCTGGACGAAGCCTATCTGGATGTCAGCTGCCAGCCGCATGAGCAAGGCAGCGCCACGCGCATGGCCACCGCCATTCGCCACCAGATCAGTGCCGAAGTCGGCATCACCGCCTCGGCCGGCATCGCACCCAACAAGTTTCTGGCCAAGATTGCCAGTGACTGGAACAAGCCGGATGGCCAACTGGTGATCCGGCCGCAGGATGTCGACAGCTTTGTACTGGGCCTGCCGGTCGAAAAAATTCATGGAGTGGGCAAGGTGACGGCGGCCCAGCTGAAACAGCTGGGCATTCATCGTTGCAGCGACTTACGTCAATGGGAGAAGCTGGACCTGATGCGCCACTTCGGCCGCTTTGGCGAACGGCTGTACCAACTGGCGCGCGGCCAGGACGAGCGGCCGGTATCCACCGACCGCAGCCGCAAGTCCATCAGCGTGGAAGAAACCTATGCGCAGGATCTGCCCGACCTGGCGGCCTGCCTGGCCAAGCTGCCAGAGCTGATGAGCAAGCTGCAGGGGCGGATTGCCCGGGCGGAGAATCCACCATTCAAGGGCTTGAGCGTAAAACTGAAGTTTGCCGATTTCAGCCAGACCACGGCCGAACACAGCGGCCGGCAGCTGAGCAGCGCCGACTACCGCGACCTGCTGGAAATCGCCTATGCCCGCGGCCAGCGCCCGGTACGGCTGGTGGGAGTGGGGGTCAGGCTGGCCGATGATGCCGACCAGCCGCAGCAACTGCCGCTGTTCGATGTCCTGTAAGCGGGCTTATTGCTTGCTGGCTTCCAGGTAGGCCGCCCGGGCGGCGGCGCTGTCCTGCCAGGTGCGGGCCACGCTGGCACGCTTGCCCAGCAAGGCCAGATAGTCTTCGATGCCCGGAATGATGGTGGTCAGGTCTTCGCCATACACCTGCTGGGTGGATGCTGCCACCAGCGGCAAGATACAGGCGGCGGAAATGTCGGCAAAGCTGAAATATTCCCCCGCCAGCCACGGGCCGTACTGCACCAGGCGCGACACGGCCAGCAGGCTGCGCTCGATGGCCGCCTTGGCCGCTGCCTTGCCGGCTTCATCCAGCGCGGCACCAAACAGCAGATGGCGGTACAAGGGCGCGGCGGCCGGCATCAGGTACAGATCCAGCATGGTCATCAGTTCGCGCGCGCTGGCACGGCCATTTGGCGTCGGCGGCAGCAGGGCGGCGGTGGGATAGGCATCTTCCAGCCATTCCAGAATCACCGTGGACTCGGACAGGGCATGGCCATTGATGTCGACAAAGGGAATCTTGCCCATCGGGCTCAGTTCCAGCAGCGCCGCTTCCTGCGAGGGACGCGTCGGCACTTCCTGGAAATTGACGCCCTTTTCCAGCAGGGCAATCT
Organism: Aquitalea magnusonii; assembly: GCF_003202035.1. GTDB lineage: Bacteria > Pseudomonadota > Gammaproteobacteria > Burkholderiales > Chromobacteriaceae > Aquitalea > Aquitalea magnusonii. Next base: position 185,573 of record NZ_QJKC01000003.1, read on the forward strand.
TGACCTTGTTGTAGTAAGCGGACAGCTGCACGCCGTAGAGTTTGATCATGCGGTTCTCCTTGCGGGCTGCGCCCAGAGTGAAAGACGGTGTTTTACCCGGCTCCGGGCGCAATGCAAAACAGGCCTTGTCTGCCCGGCTTGGCCGACAACGCCTGCATTATGCCATCTTTCCCGCTCTCAGCCAGACGGCAAGGCCCGCCAAACGGTGCTTTAGCGCGCCATGGCCAGCGACTTCTGCTGCAAACGGCTGCGCAGCAACGGGATCAACTGCTGGGTGGCCTTCTCGCCCTCCAGAATGGCCTGGTGCCGTGCCTCGAAGTCGGCCGAGCCGATATTCAGCACATTGGGGCGGATCACCACATCCGCCTGTTTCAGCTCGGCGGCCAGCGTGGGACCGCTCATGATATTGAAGCTCTGGTCCAGCATGGAAAACAGGCCGGTGGCCTTGCCCGGCTTGGGCTTGGCGGAAATATCCACCGCAATGACGAAATCCGCCCCCATCTCGCGCGCTGCCGATACCGGCACCGGGCTGACCAGGCCGCCATCGACATAGCGCTTGCCACCGATCACCACCGGCAGGAAGACATTGGGGATGCTGGCCGAGGCGCGCACGGCCTGGCCGGTATTGCCCATGCGGAACACCACTTTCTGGCCGGAGTCCAGCTCGGTGGCGACAATGCCCAGGCGGCGCGGCAGTTTTTCGATGGGCCGGTTGCCCAGCTGGGTGTTGATATAGGCTTCCAGCTTCTCGCCCTTGAGGAAGCCCTTGGTGGACAGCGTCCAGTCGGTGAGTTCGGATTCGTCCAGCTGCATGGCCTTGGCTTGCAGTTGCATGCCGTTCAGGCCGGAAGCATACAGGCTGCCCACCACGCTGCCGGCACTGGTGCCGGTGATGATGTCCGGCACGATGCCATTGGCTTCCAGCATCTTGATCACACCGACATGGGCAAAGCCCTTGGCCGCCCCGCCGCCCAGCGCCAGCGCGATACGGGGCTTGACCGGGACTTTCGGGGGAGTGATTTCGGTTTTGGGTTGGGTCAGGGTACAGGCGGCCAGCAGCAACAGCAGGCTGGCCGGAGCCAGGCGGCGTAGGAATGTCATGATGGATTGAATAAGTAGTGACGGGGTTGGGAGCGTATAGGGCTCGTTTGATTATTGCGGCGCAACATGGTTCCCCTCACCCGTGTCTGCCAGCAGGAAAACATGATTGAGATGGCGCTCGCCCTCCAGCTCGAAAAAGCAATCAGCCCCCTGTTGCAGACCGAGGTGCCGGTAAAAACCCAGGGCCCGCTGATTGCCGTGAAACACGCTCAACCACAAGCCGTGGTAACCCAGCTGGCCGGCCAGTTGCAAGCTGGCTGACAGTAAACACCGTCCCAGCCCCTGCCCGGCAAAGCGCGGCATGACATAAAGCGTGGCCAACTCGGCCTGCCAGGCCGGCTCTCCAGGGCAGGCGGCAGCCTCTTGCAGCAAGGCATAGGCCAGTAGATGGCCATCACGCTCCAACAGCAGGATGTGCTGTTGCGGGTCGGCCAGCTTGTCCAGAAACACCTGCGGGGTAAAACTGGCTTGCACATAACGCGCCAGTGCCGGACGGATGCCTGCGCTGGCATAGGTATCCAGCCATACCAGGCTGGCCAGTGCCGCCAGGCATGCGGCGTCTTCCGACCGTGCTGGCCGCAGGCGGTCAGTCATTGTCGTATCAGACCTTGCCCGGCCAGCTGCCCGGTTTGACGAATTCGATCACCTGCCGGCCATCCGGCAGCGTATTGCCCTTTTTCTTCAGCGTACTTTTCCAGGCATGGCCATAGACCACTTCATAGGTGGCGGGCAGCGTGCCGTCGCGCCGTCGTGTTTCGTAATTGGCCTCGACCCGGCGCCAGGCCTGCTTGCCCATCAGGCCACGGTTGCGGTCGCGGGTGGCATTGTGCGCGCCAATGGCTTTCAGGTCGTGCATCACGTCGCGCACCTTGTCGTAGGTGAGCACGATCTTGTCCATGTCCATCACCGGCTCGGCAAAGCCGACGCGCATCAGCGCATCGCCCAGGTCGTGCATGTCGATGAACTGGTTGACGTGGGTGGCCTGGTCCACGCCACCAAAGGCTTCGCGCAGTTCGAACAGGGTGTCCGGGCCCAGCGTGGAAAACATCAGCATGCCGTCCGGCTTGAGTACGCGCTCGAATTCGCTGAACACGCTGTCCGGAATATTCACCCACTGGATGGTGAGATTGGACCAGATCATGTCCACGCTATTGTCGGCCAGCGGCAGCCTTTCCACATCGGCACACACCTGCCAGGGCTGGCTGCGCTTGAACAGTTTTTTCAGCAGGCCGTCGCCGGCGCGTTGACGCTCGCGCGAGGCGCACAGCATGGCGTGGGCCAGATCCAGCTCCACCACCTGCGCCTCCGGATACTGGGCGCGCAGCTGGGCCGCGCCATAACCGGTGCCGGTGCCGGCATCCAGAATCACTTGTGGCTGATGCTTGATATAGGACAGGCGCTCGGCCATGCGGTCGGACACTTCACGCTGCAACACGGCGGCGGAGTCGTAACTGCTGGCGGCGCGCTCGAAAGAGGCGCGGATACGGGCTTTGTCGGTGTAAAACGCTTCGCTCATGCGGAGGCTTCCAGATGCTGGGCCAGCTTGGCGACAAATTCGTCCTGGTGGGACAAAAATGGCGCGTGCGAAGCCTGGGTGAATTCGTGCAGGGTGGCATCGGCCAGGGCAGACTGCAGCCAGCGGCCGGCACCGATGGGGGTGATGGCATCGCGCACCCCGTAAAACAGTGCCACCGGACAATGAATCTGGCCGGCCAGCGCACGCGCATCGGCCTCCAGCAATAATTCGAGTGCCGGCAGCAGGCCTTGCGGCCGGCCGTGGGAAAACAGCTGCTCACGCACCGCCTTGACGGTATCGCGCGCCGCGGGCGCCCCCATCATCTGCAGGGCGAGGAAGCGCTCCAGCGTTTGCTCGAAGGCCCCTTCCAGGCTGGCCCCCACCGCTTCGATGGCAGCGCGCTGCTGGGCGTGTGGCCAGCTGTCGTCGCGCACGAAGCGCGGGCTGGTGGACACCAGCGCCAGGCTCTTGATCTTGTCGGGATGGCGGGCTGCCCAGTGCTGGGCAATCAGGCCGCCCAGCGACCAGCCGACAACTTGTACCGGAAAGGGGAATTGGGCATCAACCAGGTCGGCCACTGCGTCGGCATCAAAGCGCGCCAAAGGGGCGGATGCACCATGGCCGGGCAGATCGACCAGATGCACGCAATAGTGCGCGGCCAGCACGTCGGCCACACGGTCGAATACGCCGCCATGCAGGCCCCAGCCATGCAGCATTACCACGTCCGGGCCACGGCCGCGGCTTTCAACAAACAGAGTCATGGGCAATCAAATGGGGGAGAAAGGTGGTTTTCGCAAGAGCGCGCAGCGAAAGAAAGCCGCCGCGCGGGCTGCCGGCTCAGGCGGCACGGCGAAACTCCTGCACAAAGCGCGCCAGCCGTTCCCAGTCGATGGCGTCAGCCGGGGCCGGGGCGGCAAAGTAATAACCCTGCAATTTGCCACAGCCCATCTCTTGCAAGCGCGCCAGCTGGGCAGCGGTTTCCACGCCTTCGGCCACCACGTCCAGCCCCAAAGCCTGCGCCAGCGCCAGGATGGCACGCACGATGGCAAACGCTTCTTCCTTGCGGTCGACATCAAACACAAAGCTCTGGTCTATTTTCAGCACATCGAAACGGTAGCGGTGCAGATAGGACAGCGCGGAATAACCGGTGCCGAAATCGTCCAGCGCCAGCTTGACGCCCAGATCATGCAGGGCATGCATCACGGTGGCGGCGATGTCCGGCACGTCGATCAGCGCGCTTTCGGTGATTTCCAGATGCAGGATGGCGGCTGGCAGCTGGTAGCTGTCGATGATGTCGCGCATCCACGCCACCAGTTCCGGGTCGTGGAAATTGGCGGAGGACAGATTGATATGCAGGGCGATGTCCGGCGATACCCGCGCCTCGTCCAGCCACCGCCGCAGCTGGCGGCAGGCGGCATTGATCATGTAGCGGTCGACACGGGTGATCAGCCCGCTTTCCTCGGCCATGGGCAGGAATAGCGCCGGCGAAATCAGGCCGCGCAGCGGATGCTGCCAGCGCACCAGTGATTCGAAACCCACCAGCTCGCCACTGTTGGCATCGATAAAGGGCTGGAAATAGGGCTGCAGCTGGTCGTCGACCTCCAGCGCCCGGCGCAATTCGCTTTCCAGCGCCAACTGGTCGGCCTGATTGATGCGCAACTGGTGGTTGAACACGGTATAACCCTGCCGGCCCTGCTGCTTGGTGCAGTACATGGCATGGTCGGCATCGCGCAGCAGCTCTTCTGCCTTGTGATAATGCTCGCGGTCGGCCAGCACCACGCCGACACTGGCGGTGGAGAAGACTTCACGTCCGGCCAGGATCACCGGCCGCTCGAATTCGCTGACGATGCGCCGGGCGATCAGCTCGCAGCCCTCCAGCGTTTCGGTCCCGAACAGCAGCACCGCGAATTCGTCGCCCCCCAGCCGGGCCAGGAAATCGTAATGACGCAGGCAGGAGCGAATGCGCGCACCGGCCTCGAACAGCAGATGATCGCCCGCCAGATGGCCCAGCGTGTCATTCACCAGCTTGAAGCGGTCCAGATCGATAAAGATCACGCTGAAGCGGGCACCATTGCCCGCCACATAGCCTTCCCAGGCGCGGCGCAGGGTCTTGGCAAAGTAATTGCGGTTGGGCAGCTTGGTCAGGGGATCGTGCAGGCTGTCGAACTCCAGCTGGGCATTGACCGCATCCAGCTCACTGGTACGTTCGCGCACCCGCTGTTCCAGCTCGGCATAGGCGTTTTGCAATTCCTGCATGGCCCGTACCCGCGCCAGTGCCGTGCCGATATTGTTGGCAACGAACTCCAGCACTTCCTGATCGCGATAGCTGTAGATCACTTCTTCCTGATAGCTGTGTACCGACAGCACCCCCAGCAACTCGTGTCCGCAATACAGCGGCACCCCCAGCCAGCTGTACAGCGCCGGCCCGGCGCCATCGGCAGACGGCAGTTGCGGATTGAGTCGATCCAGCAAAAGCGCCCGGCCACTGTGCAGCACCTGCTCGACATGGCCCTTGCCCGGCCGGCGGGGTTTGGCCGCCGCTTGCTGTTCGTCGGAGCAATAGGGAAAACTCAGCAGGTCGTTCTCCATGCTGTACAGCGCCACCTGGCAGTTGCGGGCAGCCACCAGCTCCATCAGCAGCCGGTGCACGCCGGCCAGAAAGGCTTCCAGCGACAGGCTGGTATTGGACAGGTCGGCGATGCGGAACAATACATCCTGAAAGCGCTCGGCCCGCTTGCGTTCGGACACTTCGGAGCGCAAGCGGGCATTCACCCCTTCCAGCTCGCAGGTACGCAGCCAGACCTGGCGCTCCAGCTGGCTGCGGTAGAGCATGCGGTCCAGCGCATAGCCGACATGGCGGGCAACAAACAGAAACAGCGTCTGCTCGGCCGAGGTGCAGGGCGCCTGTTCGGCATAGAACTGCATGACCGCAGCGCCGATGACGCTGTTATTGGCATTGCTCAGCGGCGCCCCCATCCACAGCTCCGGCACCGGACCTTCCAGCACCAGTTGTTCCTGGGCGCAGATTTCCAGCAGCCGGGCACGGGTCAGCACCAGGGGCTTGCCCAGACGCATCAGCCAGGCGGTCAGCGAGCGTTCGCTCTGACTGGCGGAAAACAGTTGTTCGGGGGAAGGTGGGGCCGGGTCCAGCTGATCGGCGTAAAAAGGGTAGTGCAGGCTGCTGGCCTGCTCGTCGTACAGTGCAATATAGAAATTGCGGGCATCCATCAGCCGCATCAGCAAGCGGTGCAGCTTGGGCAGCATGTCATCCAACGCGCTGCATTCACTGGGCAGCTGGCTGATTTCCAGCAGGGTTTCATTCATCACCCGCGCCTGGGACTGCTCGGAGTGCTGACGGGCGCTCAACAGATGCCCGGTCAGCAGCGAGGCAATCGCCGCGGTATTCTCCGGCACCTTGCCACGCCAGACCAGCCAGCCGATCAGCTCGCCCTGCACGGACAAGGGCATGGCTCCGCCATCCGGCCCGGGGAGTCGTCCCGCAGACAGGGCCGCCGCCGGTGTCAAGGTGTCCGCCATCCCCAGCGTGGCCAGCAGCTGCCATGTCGTCCCCACCAGCGCCCAGACGGCTGCGGCAGCAGGTTCGCCCCGCTGGCGCAGCAGGGACAAGGCAGTTTCAGCAGCCTCTTGCTGGGAGGACAGATAATCAGCCGTACTCTTCATGTCATTATCGTAGTATGAGTTAGCCGGAAATTCCGGTCATGCTACGAACAGACGCAGCCATCCCCTATGGCTGCATTGCTTGCACCATACAGTCCAGCAAAGCCTCCAGCTGGTCCTGCGTATGGGCTGCCGACAATGTCAGGCGCAAACGTGCCGTTCCCTCAGGGACGGTGGGCGGCCGTATCGCAGGCACCCAGAATCCACGCTCCTTCAACTGTGCGGCCAGCAACAATGCCTGCTCGTTCCTACCAATGATAATGGGTTGGATCGGGGTGCGGGATGCCATCAGCGGAAAATTTACCTCCGACAAGCCTTCCCTCAGCCGGCTCACGCTCTGCTGCAAGCGGTGCCGACGCCACGGCTCGTCCGCCATCAGCCGCAGACTGGCCAGCACCGCGGCGGCCAGCGCCGGCGGTTGGGCGGTAGTGAAAATATAACTGCGAGCCGTGTTGACCAGCCATGCAATCAACTGGCTGCTCGCCGCGACAAAGGCCCCGGCCACGCCAGCCGCCTTGCCAAGAGTGGCCATATAGATCAGCCGCTCTCCGTGCAAACCCTGTTCCACTGCCGATCCACGGCCATCGCCCAGCACGCCGAATCCATGTGCATCATCAATGTACAGCCACGCATCGTACTTATCGGCAAGATCCTGCAACTTCTTTAGCGGTGCTTCATCGCCGTCCATGCTGTACACCGCATCCACGGCAATCAGCCGGGTACGGGCCGGGGTGCTGGCCAGCAATTGCTCCAGCTGCTGCAGGTCGTTATGGCGGAAACGGCGGAAAGTGGCCCGCGACAGCAGACAGGCATCATTCAGTGAAGCGTGGTTGAGCTTGTCGGCAAACACGGCATCGCCCCGCCCCACCAGGCTGGTGATCACCGCCTGGTTGGCGGCATAGCCGGAGCTGAACAGCAAGGCCGCCTCGCGACCACAAAATGCCGCCAGCGCCTCTTCGGCTTCTTGGTGAATGGCAAAGTGCCCGGCGACCAGGTGCGAGGCGCCTCCCCCGACCCCCCAGCGCAGCATGGCCTCGCGAGCGGCTTCGATCAGCTGCGGGTGGTTGGCCAGTCCCAGATAGTCATTGCTGGCGAAGGCAATGTAGCGTTTGCCCTCGATGATCATCGCGCAGGATTGTGGCGTTTCCACGATATGACGCTGGCGAAAACGGTGCTGCTGCTGCAATTCCAGCAGTGCCGCGGAAAGGTCCTGGGAGCGCATGGGGTTTTCCAGAAAATAATTGCCCTTGGCCGGCGGATTTCGCGAAAAGTATTCCTTATATATACATTTCAAAAATCCGGCCGGACCAGGGCAGAAATGGCCAAGGATTTACAGCGGGGACAGGTCCAGTTTTTCCATCAAGAGACGGTCGGCATCCACCTCGGGATTACCGGTGGTCAGCAGCTTGTCGCCGTAGAAAATCGAGTTGGCACCCGCCAGGAAACACAGTGCCTGCATCGCCTCCGGCATCTCGCGTCGACCGGCCGAAAGCCGCACATAACTTCTGGGCATGGTGATGCGCGCTACCGCGATGGTACGGACAAATTCGGTCCAGTCCAGCGGTTCGGCGCCTTCCAGCGGCGTGCCGCCGACCTTCACCAGATTGTTGATCGGCACCGATTCCGGCTGCGGCTCCATATTGGCCAGCTGGGCGATCAGGCCGGCACGGTCCTGGCGGGTTTCATTCATGCCGACAATGCCGCCACAGCACACCGACAGCCCCGCCCCGCGCACCTTGCCCAGCGTATCCAGGCGGTCCTCGTACTCGCGGGTATGAATGATGTCGCCATATTTGTCCGGTGCGGTGTCCAGATTATGGTTGTAATAGTCCAGACCGGCCTGTTTCAGTTTTTCAGCCTGCCCGTCCTTTAACAGACCAAAGGTGGCACAGGTCTCCATCCCCAGCGCCTTCACCTCGTTCACCATGCGCAAGGTCTGCTCCAGGTCGGCATCCTTGGGGCCACGCCAGGCGGCACCCATGCAGAAGCGGCCGGCGCCATTGGCCTTGGCGGTACGCGCCACGGCAATCACCTCGTCCACCGTCATCATCGGCTGGTTTTCCACCGGCGTGTCGTGATGTACCGATTGCGGACAGTAACCACAGTCTTCCGGGCAGCCACCGGTCTTGATCGAAACCAGGGTCGACAGCTGCACCTTGGTCGGATCAAAAAACTGGCGATGAATCTCGGCAGCACGAAAAACCACCTCCATGAAGGGCAGGCTGAGCAGTGCCTCGATTTCCGCCACCGACCAGGTATTGCTCTGTGGATGCGGCGTCGCCGGACGGGAAAACTGGATGGCTTGAGTGGTCATGAATGCGCTTTCGTCACTGGAAAATTCCAATTGCATTTAATGGCTGATGGCAACTGGACAAATGGATAATTTAAGAAAAAAACCGCGTGCGTGAGAGTGTCTGGTCGCAGTCTTGCAGAGGGGGCATCATGCTGTCAAATATCACCAGACGATTAATTGACAACTGCACAATATTTAATCAATCGTGTTTGTTGTGTAATACACGAAACAGTGAATTCGGGCTGTGCCGGGGCTGCAAAACCAGCCTGCCCCTGCTGCCGGAGCTGCACTGCCCCATTTGTGCAGAACCAGCAGCCACGGGGGATATCTGCGGCTTTTGCCTGCGTTCACCCCCCGCTTTTGACGCCCTACACGTTCCCTATCTGTTTGGCTACCCCCTGAATACAATTATTTATGCCATGAAGTACGGAAAACAGCTGCAACTGACCGGTACACTGGCCGCGCTGATGGCCGAATTTGCCAGAAAAACCGCCATGCGCAGCGATCTGGTACTGGCTGTTCCCTTGTCAAAAGAACGACTTGCAGAACGGGGCTTCAATCAGAGCATTCCACTGGCCCAGGCAATCGCTGTTACAATGGAAAGCCGTTTTTCCTCCACACTGTGTTGGCGAAAACGCAACACTGTGCCGCAAGCCTCTCTCGGACGTGCCGAAAGACGCCAAAACGTTCGCGATGCATTTGGCGTAAAACAACGTATTGACGGGCTTTCCGTCGCGATTGTGGACGATGTCGCCACCAGTGGAATGACCCTGTCCGCCCTGGCTGAAAAGCTCAAAAAACAGGGGGCAAAACGGGTCGATGCGTGGGTGCTCTGCAGGGCATTCTTCCCAAAAACTTGACCAAGATTTTGATTCTTTGGAACAATCCAGCCAGCCAACGATGTTCACCGTTGTTCTTTTTCAGCCGGAAATCCCGCCCAATACGGGCAATGTGATTCGTTTATGTGCCAACACCGGCTGTGAACTGCATCTGGTCAAACCCATGGGTTTTCCCATGGAGGATGCCAAGTTGCGACGAGCGGGCCTCGACTACCACGAATATGCCCGTGTCGTTGTCCATGAAAACTGGGCTGCCTGTCAGCAGGCCCTGCAAGGACGGCGAATGTTCGCTGCAACCACCAAAGGCGCCACGCGCCATGACCAGATCTCTTTCCAATCTGGGGACGTACTGCTGTTCGGTCCCGAATCCCGCGGCTTGCCGCCTGAAGTGCTGGAGGATTTTCCTTCATCACAGAGGATTCGTTTGCCCATGCGCCCCGAATCGAGAAGCCTGAACCTTTCCAATGCCGTTGCAATCACGGTGTTCGAAGCGTGGCGGCAGATCGGATTTGAAGGAGGCAGCTGACAGTTCACAGACCGGCCAACACTAACGGGCCAGCAAGAAACATTGCTGCTGAAGTGAACCAGACTGCAAGCCTGCACCCTGCCGCCATCGCGGCAGCGCCGTGACAACACAGGCCAGGCAGTTTTGCTCTTCCAGGCAGGGACTGCACTCGCCAGCCGAGCGCAAGTCGCCAGTGTTTTTTTGATGTGCCCAACAGCATAAGGGAGGTCTATGCAATCAGTACTCCGATGGCTGTGGCTTGTTTTTGTCAGTCTCGTACTCGTGGCCTGCTCCACCGTGAAGACGGCGAGCGCCACCAGCCAAGCGTCGGCCAAGCCGACCAAGAAGCCCACCGTAGCCAACAATGGCGGTGCCTATTTTCAGAAAGACGGCCCTGCCGACCACATTCCGGTCAATCTGAATCTGGTACCGGATGCCGTACCCCAGGCGGAACCGCTGATCAAGTCAGCCAACCAGCCTTACTCGGCGATGGGAATGAGCTTCCGTCCCGACACCAGCGAGAAACCCTTTCAGGCCAACGGCCGGGCCTCCTGGTATGGCAAGCAGTTTCATGGCAGGAAAACCACCTCGGGTGAGCGCTACGACATGTTTGCCATGACGGCCGCCCATCCGACCCTGCCGATCCCGAGCTATGCCCGGGTGACCAATTTGGCCAATGGCAAGTCGGTCATCGTCCGCATCAACGACCGTGGCCCCTTCCACAAGAATCGTGCGATGGATCTGTCCTACGCTGCCGCCTACAAGCTGGGCTTCGTCAAGCAGGGCAGCGCCAAGGTCAGCATCGAGCGGGTATGGCCGATGGCCGGCGGTGAAGCCGTCGCCAGCAACAGCCCCGACATCAAGGCAGAGGACAATCCCAAGTATCTGCAACTGGGCTCCTTCAACAAGCTGGCCAATGCCGAAGCCCTGTTGAAGAAGATGCTGGATGAAATGGACGACCGTTACGATTCCAAGCTGGGCATCATCAACCAGCAAGGCAATTACAAGGTGCGCCTGGGGCCCTTCCCGTCGGATGCTGCCGTGCGCAGCGCTGCGGAGAGCCTGAAGGTGGAAAACGTGGTGATGAAGAACTGAGGGAATGGTGGCGGCCTGGCATCGCCGCCCGATTGCCCAAACAAAAGCGAAGGGACTCCCTTCGCTTTTTTCATGTCTGGTCGCCGCGCCGGCATGCCGGCCATAAAAAACCCGGCGCACAGGGCGCCGGGGTAAAGGCCTTAATTGTCAGCGTAAGGCTCCCGCTCAGGGAGGCAAGCGGGAGGTGCCGGAGCACCTGCACGGTTAGTGTCGGCCTCCCCGACAAAGTTCCGTCATCCGGCTGCCGGCGGCTCTTCCTGTTCTTTCAGTACAGCATCAAACCAGCTGACCACCACCTGCTCCACCTGCTCGGTACCGGTTTTCTTCAGGCTGGAGAACAGCTGCACGCTCACCGCGGGGTAGTCGGCCAGCTCGCGTCGCACCATGTTCAGGGTCTGCTGCTGGTCACTACGCGACAATTTGTCGGATTTGGACAACAGAATATGCACGGGCCGGCCGGTATCGCGGAAGAAGTTCAGCATCTGCCGGTCCAGCTCCAGCAGTGGCCGGCGCGAATCCATGATCAGGATCAGGCCGATCAGACTGTCGCGGGTTTGCAGATAGCGCCCCAGCAGCTGCACCCAGTGTGCCCGTACGGCTTCCGGCACTTCGGCATAGCCATAACCGGGCAAATCCACCATGAAACGCTCATTGCCCAGGTCAAAGAAGTTGATATGCTGGGTACGGCCCGGTGTCTTGGAGACATACGCCAGCCGGGTGCGGTTGGCCAGCGTATTGATGGCGCTGGACTTGCCGGCATTGGACCGTCCCACGAAAGCAACCTCGGCGCGGGTGGGCGGCAGGTCCTTCAAATGGTTGACGGTGGTATAAAAAGTGGCGTTTTTAAAAATCGACATAGTAGTAAGGTTGATTTCAGTTGGTATAGAATAACAGGTTTGAAATTGCCACTTTTACAGATATTTAAGAATTCCTCACAAGGAGCGATCATGAAACGGATGATGCTGTTGGCTGTAGCTGCGGCAACCCTGGCTGGAAGTGCGTGGGCAGAAGGCATTGCCAAGGGAGACCCGGTAAAGGGCAAGCAGATCGTTGACACGGTATGTGCTGCCTGTCACGGTGCTGATGGCAACAGCGTAGCGTCGGCAAACCCGACCTTGGCCGGCCAGCATGAGGTGTATATCTACAACCAGCTGCAGGCCTTCAAGAAGGGCGAGCGCAAGAATCCGATCATGCTGGGCATGGCCTCGGCCCTGTCTGATGCCGACATGCGCAATGTCGCTTCCTACTTCAGCCAGCAGAAACCCAAGGCGCGTGAAGCCTCCAACAAGGATCTGATGGCGCTGGGTGCCAAGGTATACCGCGTGGGCAACCCGACCACCCACGTACCGGCCTGTATGGCCTGCCACGGCCCCGCCGGCAAGGGCATTCCGGACCAGTTCCCGCGTGTGGGCAGCCAGCATGCCGCTTACGTCGCCAAACAGCTGGCCGACTTCAAGGCAGGTGTCGATCGCAAGAACGTGACCATGTCGGAAGTCGCTTCCCGCATGAGCGATGCTGAAATGAAGGCGGTAGCCGAATACATTTCGGGTCTGCGCTAATCGCAACTTTTGCGAATAGCCTTGTTCAAAAGGGAAGCCTTAACCGGCTTCCCTTTTTGTGTTCGGCACCAAGATGACAAAAAACTCCCGCAACACCACTTTGTACAAGCTGTACGAGCTGTTCAGCTCGATGCGTTTTGCCATTGGTCTGCTGACCATTCTGGCCATTGCCTCGATCATCGGCACCGTGCTCAAGCAGAACGAACCCTACCCCAACTACGCCTTCGAATTCGGCCAGTACTGGTTTGCCGTATTCGAACAGCTGGGCCTGTATGACGTTTACCACTCTGGCTGGTTCCTGACCATCCTGGCCTTCCTGGTGCTGTCCACCACGCTGTGCATCCTGCGCAATGGTCCGGGCTTCATCAAGGACATGAAGGCCTACCGCGAAAAAGCCTCGGACAACTCGCTGGCTGCCATCCGGCACAGCGTGGAGCTGCCGGCGGACAAGGTGGACCCGGATGCCTTGCGCGCCTATCTGCGCGGCCAGGGCTGGCGCTGGCGCGAACACCAGCGCGAGGACGGCAGCCTGGTCCTGGCAGCCAAGAAAGGCGCGGCCAGCAAGCTGGGCTATTTCTTCGCCCACATTGCCCTGGTGGTGATCTGCATTGGCGGCCTGATGGATGGCAACCTGCCGCTCAAGCTGGCCGAGATGGTGGGCAGCGTGGTGCCGGAAACCCGCGACATCCCGCAAAGCCAGATTCCCGCACAAAGCCGGCTGTCCACTGCCAATCTGTCTTTTCGCGGCAATGTCACCATTGCCGAGGGCAAGAGCGGCGACGTGGTGTTCCTGAATGCCGGCAATGGCTATCTGGTGCAGGAGCTGCCCTTTACCGTCAGCCTGAAGAAGTTTTATGTCGACTACTACAGCAATGGCATGCCCAAGCTGTTTGCCAGTGACATCGTGGTCACCGACAAGGCCACCGGCAAGGTGACCGAAGCCCAGGTCAAGGTCAACCATCCGCTGATCGTGGATGGCGTGGCCATTTACCAGGCCAGCTTTGGCGATGGCGGCTCGCCGCTGTCCTTGAAGGCGTGGAATCTGGATGCGCCGCAGATGCAGCCGGTGGACATCAAGGGCATTTCCATGGGCAGCCAGCCGCTGCGCGCCAATGGCAAGGACTACAATCTGGAGTTCGGCGAGCTGCGTGTGTTCAATATCGAGAACATGAGCGGCAAGAGCGATGATGCCGCCGGCAAGAGCCTGTCCCAGCGCATGCAGGATGCGCGCGAGGTGAAGCATGAAAAGCAGCTGAAGAATATCGGCCCGTCGATCAGCTTCAAACTGCGCGACAAACAGGGCCAGGCCGTGGAGTTCCACCACTACATGGCGCCGATCCAGCAGGATGGTGCCAGCTATCTGGTGGCCGGGGTGCGCAGCAAGGTGTCCGACCCCTTCCAGTACCTGCGCCTGCCGCTGGACGACAAGCTGTCGCTGGAGCGTTTCATGCGTTTGCGCAGCGCCTTCATGAATCCGGCACTCTATGATGAGATTGCACAGCGCACCACCGCCAAGGCCATGCAGGGCTCGGCCATCAGCCCGGCCATGCAGCAGCAGTTTGCCGGCAGCGTGAAATGGATACTGGCGCGCTTTGCCCAGGGCGGTTTCGTGGCGCTGGAGCAGTTCCTGGATGAGAAGGTGCCGCAAGACAAGCGTCAGGCCGTGGCGCAGACCTATGTCAAGATCCTGCAAGGTGCCGTGGTGGATGTGATGGATGTGGCCGATGCCAAGGCTGGCCTGCCGCCGGCCAGCGCGGACAGCCAGCACTATCGCTTCCTGCTGGACAGCCTGGTGGGCATCAGCGCCCTGCATGATTACCAGGCCCCGGTGTTGCTGCAGCTGCAGGGCTTTGACCAGGTACAGGCTTCCGGCTTGCAATTGACCCGCTCGCCGGGCAAGAACCTGGTGTATCTTGGCTCGTTGATGCTGGTGATCGGCATCATCCTGATGTTCTATGTACGCGAAGTTCGGCTGTGGCTGCGATGTGGCACGGCCAGCGTGCGGCTGGCCATGAGTTCCAACCGTCACAACCGTGACCTGGACGAGGACTTCCGCCGCCGCAGCGAGGCAATTCAACAGTTGGTACGAGGTAAGTGATGGAACTGGCTCAATCCTTTGTCGAGCAGCCGCTGTACAAGCGGCTGAAGCCCAGCGACTGGCTGTATGCGGTGCTGGTGCTGGTGGCTGCCGGGCAAGCCTGGCGCTTGTACAACCCCTTCATGGATGGCTATGAGCAGGCGATTCTGGCCGGCTCCGCCATCGGGCTGGTGGCACTGGGCTGGTTCTGGAAATCCTGGCGCTGGTTCTTTCCGCTGTCGGCCGGCGTCGCCCTGCTGGGCATCAGCCTCTACCATGGCCAGCTGGCACGGGCGCAAACGGCGTTCTGGCTGAAATTCCTGCTGTCCAGCCAGTCGGCCATCATGTGGATGTGCACGCTGTTCTTCCTGGCCACCCTGGTGTACTGGGCCGGTCTGCTCACCCGCTCGGCCATGCTGTCGCGCATGGGCAGCGGCCTGACCTGGGCTGCGGCGGTGATGGGGGCGGCCGGCCTGTTCGTGCGCTGGTACGAGAGCTATCTGATCGGCAGCGATGTCGGCCATATCCCGGTATCCAACCTGTACGAAGTCTTTATCCTGTTCACCCTGATCACCGCGCTGATGTATCTGTACTACGAAGCGCGCTTTGCCACCCGCCAGGCAGGTGCCTTCGTGCTGCTGGTGATCTCTGCCGCGGTCGGCTTCATCCTGTGGTACAGCTTCGACCGCCAGGCACATGAAATCCAGCCGCTGATCCCGGCCCTGCAATCGTGGTGGATGAAGATT
This sequence comes from Aquitalea magnusonii, assembly GCF_003202035.1. Taxonomy (GTDB): domain Bacteria; phylum Pseudomonadota; class Gammaproteobacteria; order Burkholderiales; family Chromobacteriaceae; genus Aquitalea; species Aquitalea magnusonii. Next base: position 200,982 of record NZ_QJKC01000003.1, read on the forward strand.
CATGTTCCGGCAAACTTTGTCGGGTATGGTGCTTTCGCCATGTCGGCCATGCTGGGTGTGGCCGAACTGCTGGTGCTCAAGGGTGTGCTGAAAGACCGGCTGCCCAGCGCCGAGGTGCTGGATGAGATGATGTACAAGGCCATTTCCATCGGCTTCCTGTTCTTCACCATCGCCACCATCCTGGGCGCGATGTGGGCTGCCGATGCCTGGGGTGGCTACTGGAGCTGGGACCCGAAGGAAACCTGGGCGCTGATCGTGTGGCTGAACTACGCTGCCTGGCTGCATATCCGGCTGGTGAAGGGCTGGCGCGGCGAACCGCTGGCCTGGTGGGCGGTCATCGGCCTCCTGGTGACCACCTTCGCCTTCCTCGGGGTGAACATGTACCTGACCGGCCTGCATTCTTACGGCGGCCTGTAAACCTCACCCAGCCCCGGCCCGTCACATGGCCGGGGCTTTGCTTTGCCCCCGGCACGGACAAGAAAGCCGGGCTTTGTTATTGTGTGGACTGTTTCTTTTCAAGGATCGCGTTTTTACATCATGGATTTTTCATGGCTGTCTGACCCCTATGCCCTGCTAGGCCTCTTGACCCTGATCGTGCTGGAGGTCGTGCTCGGCGTCGACAACCTGATTTTCGTGGCCATCCTGGCCGAAAAACTCCCCCCACAGCAGCGTGACCGCGCCCGTGTATTGGGCCTGTCGCTGGCGCTGATCATGCGCCTGTTCATGCTGGCCGGCATCAGCTGGCTGGTGAAGCTGACCGAACCGCTGTTCTCCGTCATGGGCCAGAGCTTTGCCGGCCGTGATCTGATCATGCTGGGTGGCGGCCTGTTCCTGCTGTTCAAGGCCACCATGGAGCTGCACGAGCGACTGGAAGGGGTGGAACACAGCGACGGCAACGGCCAGAAAGCCTATGCCGCCTTTGCCACCGTCGTCGTGCAGATCCTGGTGCTGGATGCGGTGTTTTCCATCGACTCAGTGGTCACCGCCATCGGCATGTCGGAGCACCTGGGCATCATGATGCTGGCGGTGGTCATCGCCATGAGCATGATGATCATGGCCAGCAAGCCGCTGACCCGCTTCGTCAACGCCCACCCCACCGTGGTGATGCTATGCCTGGGCTTTTTGCTGATGATCGGCTTCAGCCTGATTGCCGACGGCTTCGGCTTCCATATTCCCAAGGGCTATCTGTACGCCGCCATCGGCTTCTCGGTGCTGATTGAAGTATTCAACCAGGTGGCCAATGTCAATCACCAGCGCTATCTGAACAGCCGCAATACCTTCCGCTCGCGTACTGCCGACACCGTGCTGCGCCTGCTGGGCAATGCGCCCTTGCAACATGGCAACCATCACGAGCAGGAAAAGGAAGAAGGCCCGCGTGAAGACAGGGAAGGCGCGTTTGCCCACAATGAGCGGGCGATGATCCACAGCGTGCTGACCCTGGCCGAGCGGCCGATCCGGGTGATTGCCACCCCGCGCTCGGACATCCACCGCCTGGACATCAGCCAGGATGCCGAACAGCAACGCAAGGTATTGCGCGACAGCCCTTACTCGCGCCTGCTGGTGGTCGGCGCCGGCCGCATCGACGAGCCACTGGGCATCGTCGCCCGCAAGGACTTGCTGGCCCAGCTGCTGGATGGCCAGACGCTGGATGTGATGGCCGCGCTGCGCCAGCCGCTGGTGCTGCCGGAAGGCATGACCGTGCTCAAAGCCCTGGAAGCCTTCCGCCAGCAAGCGGCCGACATGGCATTTGTGGTGAATGAATTCGGCAGCCTGGAAGGCATCGTCACCCAAAAGGACCTGATGGAAGCGATTGCCGGTGACTTCCCGGAAGAACATGAACGCCATGAACAGCCGGCACTGGTGCAAGGCGAAGATGGCAGTCTGGATGTGGAAGGCAGCACCGAACTGGTGACGCTGGAACAATACATCGAGCTGGGCAACTACGAGGAAGAAGATTTCCACACCGTGGCCGGTCTGCTGATGCACCGGCTGGAGCGCATTCCGCGCCAGGGCGACAGCATCCGCGAAGGCGGCTGGGAAATCGTGGTGACCGAGCAGAAGGGCAACCGCACCGAACGGGTGAGCATCCGCCCGCTGCCCAAGCTGGACGATGAGCAAGGCTGAGGCCGACGGCAGCGCGCCGGCGGCAGCCAGCAGCTGGTATCTGTACATGCTGGAATGCCGTGATGGCGCGCTGTACACCGGCATCAGCACCGATGTGACACGGCGCTATGCCGCGCACTGCGCCGGCAAGGGCGCGCGCTATACCCGGCTCAATCCGCCGCAGCGCATCGTGCTGGTGCAGGCCTTTGCCGACAAATCACAGGCGCTGAAGGCCGAACACGCCGTCAAGCGCCTGTCGGCCGCCGCCAAACGCCAGCTGGCGGCCAAAGGGGACCTGGGCGACTGGCTGGCGGCACGCAGCCCCCAGCCAGACAGCACTCAGTAAACAAAGCGTTCGCGCAAATCTTCCAGGTTCAACTCACGCAGGATGGCCTCCTGCCGCTCGCGGGCACTCTGCTTGCCCTTGCCGGTTTTCCTGGCAATGATCAGCTCGTTCTTCATCGAATGCTCCCAGCCCACCAGCTCGGTCACCGTCAGCTGGTAGCCGCGGGCTTCCAGTTGCAGGCAACGCAGCACATTGGTCAGCTGGCTCCCGAATTCGCGGGTGTGGATGGGGTGACGCCACAGTTCGGACAGCGGCGTCTTGCCGAAGGTCTCGTTCTTTTTCTGGCGCAGCACCGCCGCCACCTCGGCCTGGCAGCAGGGCACCAGCACGATGTATTTGGCGTCCTTGGCCAGGGCAAAGCGGATGGCGTCGTCGGTAGCGGTATTGCAGGCATGCAGCGCGGTGATGATGTCCACCTGCGGCGGCAGCGCATCCGAGGTGATGGACTGCTCCACCGTCAGGTTGAGAAAGCCCATGCGGTCAAAGCCCAGCCGGGCCGCCAGCTCCTGGGAACTTTTCACCAGCTCGGGCCGGGTCTCGATGCCGAATACCTCGCCCACCGCCTTGTCCTTGAGAAACAGGTCATACAGGATGAAACCCAGATAGGACTTGCCCGCACCGTGGTCGGCCAGCGTCACGCTGCCCTTGCTGTCCAGCACGTCCTGCAACAGCGGCTCGATGAACTGGTACAGGTGGTAAACCTGCTTGAGCTTGCGGCGGGTATCCTGGTTGATCTTGCCGTCGCGGGTGAGAATGTGCAGTTCTTTCAGCAACTCCAGCGACTGCTGCGGTTTGATTTCGGGGATCAGGCTCATCTTGGCCTCCGGTAAAGCGGGAATGGCGCGATTTTACCAGTTTCACCGCCCCAGCCCCCGACAAGCTTGGCCGCTGGCGCGCACCATGCCACAATTTGCCATCCCCATTGCACCGAGCACCGCCATGTCCCTGCAGTACCATCTGATTCCGGTTACCCCCTTTGCCCAGAACTGCAGCGTGCTGTGGTGCAGTGTGAGCCGCGAGGCCGCCATCGTCGATGCCGGTGGCGATATCAGCCGCATCCGCGCCTGGACCGAGCAACAGGGGCTCACCGTCACCAAGTTGCTGCTGACCCACGGCCATATCGACCATGCCGGCGGTGCCGGCGAACTGGCGGCACAATTGGGTGTGCAGATCGAAGGCCCGGAGCAAAGCGAAAGCTTCTGGCTGGACCAGCTGCCCAATCAGGGCCGCATGTTCGGCTTTCCTTCCAGCCCGGCCCTTACGCCGGAGCGCTGGCTGAACGAGGGCGACAGCGTCAGCATCGGCCAGGAAACCCTGCAGGTGATTCACTGCCCCGGCCATACCCCCGGCCATGTGGTGTTCTACAGCGCGGCAGCCGGCGTACTGGTAGCCGGTGACGTATTGTTCCAGGGCTCCATCGGTCGTACCGACTTCCCCATGGGCAATCACCAGCAGCTGATCGATGCCATCCAGCAAAAGCTGTTTTTGTTGCCGGATGACACGGTGGTGATTCCCGGCCACGGCCCGCTCACCACCATCGGTGAGGAAAAGCGCCACAACCCCTTCGTGGCCGACGCCCGCTTCCGCTGATGTCGCCCGCCTTCGAGCACGCCGTGTTGCAACTGGTCGGGCAGATTCCGCCCGGCCGGGTCAGCAGTTATGGCGTGCTGGCGCAACTGGCCGGCTTCCCGCGCCATGCCCGCCATGTCGGCAAGCTGCTGGGCAGCCTGCCGGACGGCCACGCCCTGCCCTGGCACCGGGTGGTGAACGGTGCGGGCCGCCTGTCCCGCCCCGGCACGGAACAGGCCGACTGGCAGCGCGTGCTGCTGGAGCAGGAGGGCATCGAGTTTGCTGCCAGCGGCAGCATCAGCCTGCTGCGCTACGGCTGGCCGGATAGTGCTTACTTGCCAGCCAATGTCCGCTGATGGCGACATTTGCTGCATATTGTCCAACAGCACTACAGCCCGTTTTCATCATGTTGCTGAAATGTTACGTCGCTTGAGCTGAAACTTTTCAATATGGAGCTTTCTGCGCTACCCTGCGCGCCCCGCATGGCTGCATGCGGGGAAATCCATATAAAAAAAGTTCACTTAGGCGGAAAAAATGAAAGCTCGCAAACTGCTGCTGGCCCTGTCTCTGATCAGCGGCTCCACCCTGGCCCAGGCCGACAACTGGTCTTTTGCCAATGTCAGTGCCAACTATCTCGACTGGTCTTCCCGTACCACCGAGCAAAGCGGCAAGAAAGACTTCGGCTATCTGGAAGCCGAAGGCGGCATGGGTGGCAGCTGGGGTGATGTGTATGGCTTCTTCGACCTGGAAAATCCGGGCAAGAGCGACCACGGCACCAACGGTTACGACCGTCGCTACACCACCAAGGCCATTGGCCGCTTCAACCTGACCCAGGTCGGCAACGTACCGGTACAACTGTACGCACACGTTTACGATACCCGTGGCAACAACTTCTTCAGCCAGAACCGCGTGCTGGGCCTGAGCACCGAGCTGAAGTACGGCAACCTGACCCTCAAGCCTTTCATTGGCGCGCACAACGAGCTGGACTCCTTCGGCATCGGCTCCGGTTACAACGGCTGGATGGCCGGCTACGTGCTGCTGTACCCGTTCAGCGCCTTCGGTCAGTCCTTCCTGGTGACCCAGTGGCATGAAACCGAATTCGCCCGCAAGCAGGAGTTCGTGGCCAACTACAAGCACAACACCGGCGAAAACGGTGCCATCGCCCTGTGGTGGAATGTGAACAAGCGCTTCACCACCGGCGTGCAATACCGCTATGCCGACCAGAAGCTGGGTTCTGGCGAATACCAGAACGCGGTGATCTACAGCGCCAAGTACAATTTCTGATACTCGCTGTCAGTCACATGCAAAACGCCTCCCAAGGGAGGCGCCAGGCTGCTGACCATAGTAATTTGGTGCGATGGCACAGGTCCCGGCAAAGCCGGGCCTTTCGACTAAAAGACTGATTCCGCAGCCTTCCCCTCCATTCCCTATCCCCCCGCCCTTTCCCTGAAAGGGAGCCTCGCTTTCCTCCCGGAAAGCGAGAGAGGGGTTTGATGTAAATCGGGCTTACTTGCTCTTGTTGGCCTGACGGTACAGCTGGATCAGGCGGCGGGTGGAGCTGTCGTGTTCGGCCGATTTCAGCTTGCCGGTCAGCTCGCCGTGAATGGTTTTTGCCAGCTGCTTGCCCAGCTCCACCCCCCACTGGTCAAAGCTGTTGATCCCCCAGATCACGCCTTGCACAAAAATCTTGTGCTCGTACGCCGCAATCAGCGAACCGAGATTGCGCGGATCGAGGAAGCTCATCAGCAGGGTATTGGTGGGGCGGTTGCCGGCAAATACCTTGTGCGGCACCAGGGCTTCCAGCGCCTCGCCCTTCATGCCTTGTGCGGCCAGTTCTTCGCGCACTTCCTCGGCGGTCTTGCCGCGCATGAAGGCCTCGGCCTGGGCAAATACATTGGCCAGCAGGATTTCATGGTGGCCAGGCAGGCTGCCACGGCTTTCCAGCGAGGCGATCAGGTCGATCGGCGAAATATGCGTGCCCTGATGCAGGAGCTGGAAGAAGGCGTGCTGGCCGTTGATGCCGGTTTCCCCCCAGATGATGGGCGCGGTTTCGAAATTGACCGGGCTGCCGTCGGTGCGGGTCTGCTTGCCGTTGGACTCCATGTCCAGTTGCTGGATGAAGGCCGGCAGGCGGTGCAGGTACTGGTCGTACGGTGCAATCACATGGCTGCCGCCGCCAAAGTAGTTGATGTACCAGATGCCTATCATGGCCAGCAGCACCGGCATGTTCTGCTCGAACGGCGCATTGCGGAAATGCTGGTCCATGATGTGGGCGCCATTGAGCAGCTCGGTGAAGTTTTCCTCTCCCAGGTACAGCATGATGGGCAGGCCGATGGCCGACCACAGGCTGTAGCGGCCACCCACCCAGTCCCAGAATTCAAACATGTTGGACGGGTCGATGCCGAAATCCGCCACGGCTTTCTGGTTGGTGGACACCGCGACAAAGTGCTTGGCCACTGCTTTTTCGTCCCGCGCACGCTGCAGGAACCAGTCACGCGCGGTCAGCGCATTGGTGAGGGTTTCCTGGGTGGTGAAGGTTTTCGATTCCACCACGAACAGGGTGGTTTCCGAATGCACCTTTTTCAGGGTTTCCTTGAGCTGGGCACCGTCCACATTGGAGACAAAGTGCATGTTCATGCGCGGGTGACCAAACGGACGCAGCGCGCTGCACACCATCAAGGGGCCGAGGTCCGAGCCGCCAATGCCGATATTGACGATGTCGGTGATGGGCTGGTTGGTATAACCCAGCCACTCGCCGGAGCGCACGGCGTGGGCAAACTTGCCCATGCGCTCCAGTACCGAATTCACCTTGGGCATCACGTCTTCGCCATCAACAAAGATGGGCGAATTGGTGCGGTTGCGCAGGGCAACATGCAATACGGCGCGGTTTTCCGTGGTATTGATCTTCTCGCCCTTGAACATGGACTTGATGCGCTCCGGCAGGCCGGCTTCACGCGCCAGCTGCATCAGGCCCTGCAGGGTTTCGTCGGTAATGCGGTTCTTGGAGTAATCGAGGAACAGGCCACCTACTTCCAGGCCGTAGCGTTCGGCCCGCTCCGGGTCGCTTTCGAACAGCTCGCGCATGTGCAGCTGCTTGGCGTCGGCAAAGTGGTCCCACAGTTTTTGCCAGGCGGGAAGTTGGGTCAGTTCGCTCATGATGATTAATCCTCTTCTGTCCGTTCGGCCAGTCTCTTTGCTTTGAGACTGTGCTTGGTTTTTTCTAGTTGTCCGATCACGCCGGGGCCCCGGCGCAAGGCCACGCCCACGGCCAGCACGTCGATGAGCACCAGGTGGATGATGCGGGAGATCATCGGGCTGTAGGTTTCATTGTCTTCCTGGGTGTCAGCCATCAGCGCGATGGTGGCAGCACGGGCCAGCGGTGAGCCACTGGCCGTTATGGCCACCACGGTGGCGCCAGAGGCGGTGGCCTCTTCCACCGCGTCCAGCAACTCGCGCGAGCGGCCGGAGCTGGAAATGGCCACCAGCACGTCGTCGGCATTCAGTACCGAGGCCGCCATCATCTGGATGTGGGTGTCGGCATAGGCCACGGTGGAAATGCCGAAACGGAAGAATTTGTGCTGGGCATCGGCGGCGGTGATGCCGGAGTTGCCCAGGCCGTAGAACTCCACCCGCCGCGCACGCGAGATGGCCTCGATCGCTGCCTCGATGGCTTGCGGATTGACGTCGTTGCGGCTTTTCAGCAGCGCGGTGACGGTGTTGTCGAATACCTTGGCGACGATTTCCGAGGTCGGGTCTTCCGGGCGGACGCTGGAATGCACATAGGGCACGCCAGTGACCAGGCTGCCGGCCAGTTTCAGCTTGAAATCGGGCAGACCCGAGCAGCCCATGGAACGGCAGAAACGGATCACCGTGGGCTGGCTGACGCCGGCATTGCGGGCAATATCGGCCACCGCAGCCTGCATCATGGTGTAGGGCTGTTCCAGCACCAGCTCGGCCACCTTGCGTTCGGCCGAGGACAGGGCTTCAAGCTGAGACTTGATTCTTTCCAGCATGGGTCAGTGCTCCAGGTGCGCCGCCAGCGCTGCCGACGCGCCGATCAGCGCAGGGTAGCGGCTATCGATGACAAACACCGGAATCGCCGCCAGATAAGCGGAGAAGCGGCCCTTGTCTTCGAAGCGCGGGCGGAATGGCGACGTTTTGAAGTAGTCGATCAAACGTGGAACGATACCACCGCCAAGGTATACCCCGCCACGGGCGCCGAGCGTCAGCGCCAGGTTGGCCGCCGCCGTACCCAGCATGGCGCAGAAGGCATCCAGCGTTTCGCGGCAGCGCGGACAGCTGCCAGCGAGGCCACGGCTGGTGATGTCGGCAGCGGACAAATCTTGCTCGGGCTCGCCGGCCAGTGCCGCCAGCGCGTGGTAGATCAACACCAGACCGGGGCCGGACAGCAGGCGTTCGGCCGACACATGGCCGTGGCGGTCGCGCGCATAGCGCCAGATGGCGGCCTCGCGTTCGTCAAACGGGGCAAAGCTGACATGGCCACCTTCGCCGGCCAGCGGCATATAGCCACCCGGATAGGGCAGCAAGGCGGATACGCCCAGGCCGGTGCCGGGGCCGATCAGCGCCAAGGGGCTGCCACTGATTGCCTCGCCGCCCCCCACCTGCACCAGCTCCTTGCGTGGCAGGTGCGGCAACGCCAGCGCCAGCGCGGTGAAATCGTTGATGACGATGAGCGAAGTCAGCCCCAGCGCCAGCCGGGTGGCTTCAATGGAGAAGGCCCAGTGGTGATTGGTCATCTGCACCCAGTCGCCGGTCACCGGGTTGGCAATGCCGATGGCGGCATGGGCCACCGCACGGGTGCCGACGCGCGCCAGATAGCTGCGCATGGCGGTTTCCAGCGTGGGGAAATCGGCACAGGGCAGTACCTCGACATCCTCCAGCACCGCCGGGGCGGTTTCCAGGGCAAAGCGGGCATTGGTGCCGCCGATGTCGGCCACCAGCCGTGGCCAGGTATTAGGCAGTCCAGTAGACATCGATGGGGCACTCCGTCTGCAGCAGGAAATGGCTGATGGGCAGGCTGTCGTTGACGCCTTGCATCGCCTGATCGAACACCTGGCGCTTGCCCGCGCCCTGGATGGCCAGGATCAGGCTGTCGCACGCCAGCAGGGCAGCCTTGCTCATGCTCACGCGCAGGTGCGGCGCGGTGAGCGGCTGCACGGTCAGCAGCGGCAGGCTGCGGCTCGGGTCCAGTCCGTCGGCCAGGGCCGCGGCAGCAGGAAACAGCGAAGCGGTATGGCCATCTTCGCCCATGCCCAATACGGCGACAGTCGGTTGTTGGTAGGCTGCGTTGGCGGCAGCCAGTTCGGCGGTGGCATCGCGGGCATCGCCCACCAGTGGCAGGAAACGGGCGGCGGCGGCGGCATCCTGTAGCAGATGTTCGCGCACCAGTGCGGCATTGCTGTCGGGGTGGTCGGCAGGGACGAAGCGTTCGTCCACCAGGGTGATCACCACCCGTGACCAGTCCAGCGGCTGGCTACGCAGCGCGTGAAAGAAGGGAACCGGCGATTTGCCGCCGGAGACGGCCAGCACGGCGCGGCCATCGCGCGCCAGTGCATGCTCCAAACGCTGGGCCACCGTGGCGGCCAGCGCAGCGGCACAGTCCGCCGCTGCGGGGAATTCAAACCATTGCATGCATGTCATCCTCACCTTGCACCCGGCCCCTGATCTCCATGACACCGGGTGTTTGCCGCTCTTGCTGGCCGGCTTGTTATGAATGGTCCGGCCCGCGCCGCCGGACTGGCGGCCCGGACGGGCTGGTCGATCAGCTTTCTTCGTGCCAGCTGATGCCGTCGCGGCTCAGCAGCGCGCTGGAAGCCGCCGGGCCCCAGGTGCCGGCGGTGTATTGCTTGGGCGGGGTATTGCTGCTGTTTTGCCAGCATTCCATGATGGGCATCACCCAGCGCCAGGCTTCCACCAGTTCGTCACGGCGCATGAACAGCGCCAGCTTGCCGCGGATCACGTCCAGCAGCAGGCGTTCGTAGGCATCGGCGCGGCGTACCTTGAAGGCCTTGTAGAAGTCCAGGTCCAGAAAGGCCGGCTGCAGGCGCATGGTGTCGCCCGGCTCCTTGGCCAGGAAGTACAGGCGGATGCTTTCTTCCGGCTGCAGCTGGATCACCAGCCGGTTGGCGGTGTGGCTGCCGCTGAGCGGGCCGGAGAACAGCTGGTGCGGCACATCGCGGAAATTGATGACGATTTCGGCCAGCCGGTCCTGCATGCGCTTGCCGGTACGCAGGAAGAAGGGCACGCCGGCCCAGCGCCAGTTGTCGATTTCCGCCTTGATGGCGACAAAGGTTTCGGTCTGGCTGTCGGCGGGAATGCCTTGCTCTTGCAGATAGCCCACCACCGGCTGGCCGGCCACGGCACCGGCCTTGTACTGGCCACGTACCGTCTTGTTGGCCACATCCTGCTCGCTGAACGGGCGCAGGGCCTTGAGCACCTTGAGCTTTTCATCGCGCACGGCATCGGCTTCCATGCTGGCCGGCGGCTCCATGGCGACGATGCACAGCAGTTGCAGCAGGTGGTTCTGCACCATGTCGCGCAGCGCACCGGTGCCATCGTAAAAGTCGCCACGGGTGCCCACGCCCAGGTCCTCGGCAATGGTGATCTGCACGTCGTGAATCCACTCGCGCCGCCACAGCGGTTCAAACAGCGCATTGGCAAAGCGGATGGCCATCAGGTTCTGTACCGACTCCTTGCCCAAGTAGTGGTCGATGCGGTACAGCTGTTCTTCCTTGAAGAAGTGCGCCACGGCGTCGTTGATTTCGTTGGACGAATCCAGATCGATGCCCAGCGGCTTTTCCAGCACCACCCGTACGTTGGGACGGTTCAGACCGACGGCGGCCAGGTTTTCGCAAATGCCGGCGAACAGATTGGGCGCGGTGGCCAGATAACAGACCACCACCCGCTCCGGGTGCTGGCCGACGGCTTCGGCCAATGCCGGATAGTGGGCGGCATTGCCGGCATCCACCTGCAGATAGTCGATACGGCTGCAGAAAGAGGCCCAGGCCGCCGCATCGAAGTGTTCCTTGACGTGCTGGCGCGCGCTCTTTTCCACCAGCGCCAGGTAGTCGTCACGGCTCATCGCCTTGCGGCCCAGTGCCAGCAGGCGGCCTTGCTGGTTGAGCAGGCTGGCGGCATGCGCCTGGTAGAGGGAGGGCAACAGCTTGCGCATGACCAGGTCGCCGGTGCCACCGAACAGCACCATATCGAAGGCAGGGGTAGGCGTGCTACGGTTATCCATAGTGATCTTCCGTCTCGTGCATTTGCAATGTAGTTATATTACCACCCGATTTTGGCATGTCCATGTGATTTGCCGGGGTAATACATAGAAAGCAACACCTGCCATTTCATGGAAAATTTGGCAGAAACCTTTACCAGAAAGCCTCTCACACTCATTCGACCGGACAAGCCGCCAATTGGGTCAGGCTGTTTTCTTGCAATTTAAGTGTAGTAAAACTACCATTTACCCACATTCATCACGGGAATTGCCATGGCCCTGCACCCGGTACTGCACACTGTTACCCAGCGCATCATAGAGCGCAGCCGCGAGCGTCGCGCGGCCTATCTGAATCATCTGGCTGCCGCCGCCCAGCAGGGCAAGGTAGAACGCGCCCAGCTGTCCTGCACCAATCAGGCCCACGCCTTTGCGGCCATGCCGGACAATATCAAGATCTACCTCAAGGAAGCACACCGCCCCAACCTGGCCATCGTCTCGGCTTATAACGACATGCTGTCCGCCCACCAGCCGCTGGAAGCCTACCCGGCCTGGATCAAGGAAGAAGCGCTCAAGGCCGGCGCCACCGCCCAGTTTGCCGGCGGCGTGCCCGCCATGTGCGACGGCGTGACCCAGGGCCAGCCCGGCATGGAGCTGTCCTTGTTCTCGCGCGATGTCATCGCCATGAGCACCGCGGTGGCGCTGTCGCACCAGATGTTCGACGCCAGCCTGTACCTGGGCGTGTGCGACAAGATCGTGCCCGGCCTGCTGATTGGCGCACTGACCTTCGGCCATCTGCCGGCGGTATTCGTGCCGGCCGGGCCGATGACCACCGGCATCGCCAACGATGAAAAGGCGAAGGTGCGCCAGTTGTTCGCCGAAGGCAAGGTGGGAAGGGATGCGCTGCTGGAATCGGAGTGCCAGTCCTACCACGGCCCCGGCACCTGTACCTTCTATGGCACCGCCAACTCCAACCAGATGATGATGGAAATCATGGGCCTGCACCTGCCGGGTACCGCCTTCGTCAATCCGGGCACACCGCTGCGCGAGGCACTGACCCGCGCCGCCGCCCGTCAGGCCGCGCACATTGCCGCCCAGGGTGACCATTTCACCCCGGTGGGCCGCATGATTGATGAAAAATCCATCGTCAACGCCATCATCGGCCTGCTGGCCACTGGTGGCTCCACCAACCACACCCTGCATCTGGTGGCCATTGCCCGTGCCGCCGGCATCGACATCAACTGGGACGATTTCGACGAACTGTCGGCCATCATCCCGTCGCTGACCCGCGTCTACCCCAATGGCAAGGCCGACGTAAACCACTTCCACGCCGCAGGCGGCATGGGCTTTGTGATCCGCGAACTGCTGGGTGCCGGCCTGCTGCACGAGGATGTGGACACCATCGTCGGCCGTGGCCTGTCGGCTTATGCCAACGAACCCTGGCTGGACAATGGCGAACTGAAATGGCGTCCGGCCCCGGCGGTGAGCGGCGACGACAGCGTGCTGCGTACGGCAGCCAACCCGTTCAGCGCCGATGGCGGCCTGCGCGTGGTGGCGGGCAACCTGGGCCGTGCCGTGATCAAGGTGTCTGCCGTCAAGCCGGAACACCGCGTGGTGGAAGCCCCGGCCGTGGTGTTCCACGACCAGAACGAACTGCTGGCCGCCTTCAAGCGTGGCGAACTGGAACGCGACTTTGTCGCCGTCATCCGCTTCCAGGGCCCGCGCGCCAACGGCATGCCGGAGCTGCACAAGCTGACCCCGGCCCTGTCCATCCTGCAGGAACGCGGCTTTGCCGTGGCCCTGGTCACCGATGGCCGCATGTCCGGTGCTTCGGGCAAGGTGCCGGCTGCCATCCACGTCTCGCCGGAGGCGGTAATGGGCGGTAGTATCGGCAAGGTTCGCGATGGCGACATCGTGAAACTGGATGCCAATGCCGGCACGCTGGAAGTGAAAGTGCCGGCCGCAGAATGGGCGGCGCGCGAGCAGATCAGTGCCGATCTGCAACACAATCAATTTGGCGTCGGGCGTGAATTGTTCGCGGTATTCCGCGAATCGGCCGATGCCGCGGAAGCTGGTGCCATGAGCTTCCATCACCCGCTGTGGAGAAACTGATATGGACGCTTTGACCCTGTTGCGTCAGGGGCCGGTAGTGCCGGTCATCGTGGTAAATGACGCCGCTGTTGCGGTAGACCTGGCGCGCGCGCTGGTGGATGGCGGCATTCGCGTGCTGGAAGTCACCCTGCGCACCAAGGCGGCGCTGGCCGCCATGCGCCGCATGCGCGACGAAGTGCCCGGCGCCATTGTCGGTGCCGGCACGCTGCGCAACCGCGCCCAGCTGGAAGCCGCGCTGGATGCCGGTGCCCAGTTTGGCGTCAGCCCCGGCCTGACCCCGGAGCTGGCCTCGGCCGCGCGCAATGCCAACCTCACCCTGCTGCCGGGTGTGGCCACCGCCTCGGAAGCCATGCGTGCGCAAGACGAGGGCTTTGACATCCTCAAGCTGTTCCCGGCCGAAGCCGTGGGCGGCATCAAGCTGCTGAAATCGCTGGCCGGCCCGCTGCCCGACCTGCGCTTCTGCCCCACCGGCGGTATTGATCTGGTCAAGGCCAAGGACTACCTGGCCCTGCCAAACGTGCTGGCCGTTGGCGGCAGCTGGCTGACCCCGGAAGACGCCATCGCCAACCGCGACTGGGCCCGCATCACCGAACTGGCCAAGCAGGCCAGCGCGCTGGCGCAGTAAACCCACCCACGCAATATATAAGCCCGCCTCGTGCGGGCTTTACTGATTGTTGACCAACTCCTCTCGCTTTCTGAAAAGAAAGCGAGGCTCCCATCTTCAATTGGCAAGGCAAGGGCGGGGGGATGGGGAATAGATGGGAAGGCTGCGGAATCAATAAGTGAGTCGAAAGGCCCGGCTTTGCCGGATCCAGTGCAATCGAACCAGATTACTTTGTCAGCAGCCTGCAAGCCCGCCTCGTGCGGGCTTTTTTGTTGCAGCGCACAGCGCACGCCAATGGCACAGCCCGGCGGATCTGCACTACCATCTTGGCTTCACCTGCCGCCTGCCGCTCCTATGAAACTGTTTCTGGCCGAAGACGATGCCGTACTGGCCGATGCCCTGCTTACCCGCCTGACCCAGCTGGGCTTCGAGGTCAGCCATCGCAGCGATGGCCTGGCTGCGCAACAGCTGCTGCTGAGCGAGAGCTTTGATGCCGTCATTCTGGATATCGGCCTGCCCGGACAGGACGGACTGAAGGTGCTGCGCCATGTGCGGGTACACCAGCCGGCCCTGCCCATTTTGCTGCTCACTGCCCTGGACAGCATGGAAGACCGCGTGGCCGGGCTGGATGCCGGCGCCGACGACTATCTGGTCAAACCCTTTGATTTCCCGGAACTGGAAGCCCGCATCCGCGCCCTGCTGCGCCGCCAGCGCGCCAGCGATACCGTGCGCGACGAACTGCAACGGGAAGAACTGCAGTTCGGCCCGCTGCGACTGGACCGCAGCGCCCAGCGCGCCTGGGCCGGCGCGCAGCCGCTGGAGCTGTCGGCACGCGAGCTGGAGCTGCTGTTCATCCTGATGAGCCAGGCCGAAAAAGTGCTGAGCAAGGAACAAATCTCCGCCGCCCTGTCCGGCGAGGGCGAGGAAATCGGCAGCAATGCGGTGGAAGTCTATGTGCACCGCCTGCGCAAGAAGCTGGATGGCAGCGGCGTGGGTATCCGCGCGGTACGCGGACTGGGTTATCTCTTGATGCTGGCTGCCGATGACTGAGTCGGCCCGCCCGCGCCAACTCTCCCTGCGCCGCCAGCTGCTGATCTGGCTGCTGCTGCCGCAGCTGGTGCTGTGGCTGGCTGCCGCCATGCTGGCGCACGCCATGGCGGTACGTTACGCCAACGAGGTGATCGACCAGACGCTGGCGCAAACCTCGCGCGCGCTGGCGCGGCAGGTCAAACCCTTTGGCAATGGTTTCTATGTCGACTTCCCGCGGGCCGCGCGCGAAATCCTCGAAGAAGACCCGACCGACCGCGTCTATTACCGGGTCAGCTCGCCACCGGCCGCCTTTTTGCTGGGCGAACCGGCCATGCCCGCGCCACCGCGCGCACTGCTGGCCAAGGCCGGCAACAGCTATTTCTACAATGCCAGCATGAAGGGCCAGGATGTGCGGGTGGCGGCACTCTATCTGCAAGCCGGCACGCCGGAGCAACCACAGCTGATGCTGGTACAGGTGGCCAAAAGCCGGGCACTGAGTGCCGAGCTGACGCGCAAGATCCTGTTCGACATGGGCCTGCCGCTGCTGGGACTGATGCTGCTGACCAGCCTGCTGGTCTGGGCCGGCATCAGCCGCGGCCTGTCGCCACTGCGCCGCCTGCGCCGGGTGGTGGAAAACCGCTCGCCACGCGATATGGCACCCATCGAGCTCAATAATGCCCCGGCGGAAGTGCGTGCGCTCACCGCCGCCATCAACAGTCTGCTGGAGGAGGTGAATCGCCAGGTGGAACAGCAGCGGCGCTTTATCGGCGATGCCGCCCATCAGCTGCGCACGCCGCTGGCCGGGCTGAAATCGCAGAGCGAACTGGTCAAGGCCGAACTATTGGGCAGCACGCCGGACATTCCGCGCGCCTGCCGCCAGCTGGAGCAGGTGGAAACCAGCGTGGCCCGCTCCATTCACCTGGTGAACCAGCTGCTGGCGCTGGCCCGGGCCGAGCCGGAAACCGGCTTGCAGCGCAGCCTGCTGGACCTTAACCAGCTGACCCGCGAAGTCACCGCCGAGGCCGTGCCGCGCGCGCTGGCGCGCAAGCTGGACCTGGGGCTGGACAGCGATGACGACAGCCTGCTGGTGCTGGGCCATGCCGGCCTGCTGCGCGAACTGTTGGCCAATCTGCTGGACAACGCCATCCAGTACACCCCGCCCGGCGGCGAAATCACCGTGACACTGCGCCGGCAGGGCCGGCATGTGCAATTGCAGGTGTGCGATACCGGCCCCGGCATTGCCCCGGCAGAACGCGACAAGGTGTTCCAGCGCTTTTACCGGGTCAACAATCTGGCAGGCGGCAAGGGCTGCGGCCTGGGTCTGGCCATCGTGCAGGAGATTGCCCGCCGCCATCACACGCGGGTGGAACTGCACGACAACAGCCCGCACGGACTGTGTGCCAGCCTGCTGTTCCAGCGGGAAAATCCCCCCGCTCATACTGGCCCGTAGTGTAGTTGACACACTACGGCGCACCATTTTGCTGCATAGCAGCACCAGCGCAGTGCCTTATGTCTATTGAATTATCTCCAATGTCATGCTGCGTCGCATTCAGGCCCTGTCATTTTCTTACAGCATTTCGCTTCAAACCTTACACAAAACTTACAATCTGCCGCTATAGTTCTTGCACATCCGGCCCCGGTCCTGGCCGAGCGCCGCCGGATGCATCATAAAAAACCGAAATGCAACGCTACAAGATGGAGACAAGAGAATGAAACGCACGCAATTGAGCGCAGCACTGCTGGCTGCCACCCTGCTGCCGGCCACGGTATTTGCCGGCGAAGTGGAAGTGCTGCACTGGTGGACCTCGGGCGGCGAAGCCAAGTCCGTGGCCGAACTGAAAAAAATGATGACCGCCAAGGGCGATAACTGGAAAGACTTCGCCGTGGCCGGTGGCGGTGGCGACAATGCCATGACCGCGCTGAAAACCCGCGTGGTATCCGGCAACCCGCCGACCGCCGCCCAGATCAAGGGCCCGGCCATCCAGGAATGGGGTGCCGAAGGCGTGCTGGCCAATATCGATGCCGTGGCCAAGGCCGAAGGCTGGGACAAGCAGCTGCCGCCGGTGGTCAGCCAGGTGATGAAATACAAGGGCCAGTACGTGGCCGCTCCGGTCAATGTGCACCGCGTGAACTGGCTGTGGGTGAACCCGGATGCCTTCAAGAAGGCCGGTGCCAAGGTGCCGACCACCTGGCCGGAGTTCTTCGAAGCCGCCGACAAGCTGCAAAAAGCCGGCATCATGCCCATCGCCCATGGCGGTCAGCCGTGGCAGGACGCCACCCTGTTTGAATCGGTGGCACTGGGTGTCGGTGGCCCGGCCTACTACAAGAAGGCCTTCGTGCAGCTGGACCAGGCCACCCTGGCCGGCCCGACCACGGTCAAGGTGTTTGAAACCCTGCAGCGTGTGAAGGGCTATATCGACAAGGGTGCCGCCGGCCGCGACTGGAACCTGGCCACCGCCATGGTGATCAACGGCAAGGCCGGCATGCAGTTCATGGGCGACTGGGCCAAGGGCGAATTCACCGCCGCCGGCAAGAAGCCGGGCAAGGACTTCCTGTGCGTAGCCGCACCGGGCACGGCAGGCAGCTTCACCTTCAATATCGACAGCCTGGCCATGTTCAAGCAGAAGGACCCGGCCGCGCAGAAGGCGCAGGCTGATCTGGCCGAAACCGTGATGAGCAAGAACTTCCAGGAAGTGTTCAACCTGAACAAGGGTTCCATCCCGGCCCGTCTGGACACGCCGATGGACAAGTTTGACGACTGTGCCAAGAAGTCCAAGGCCGACCTGACCGCTGCCTCCAAGAGCGGCGGCCTGGTGCCCAGCTTTGCCCACAAGATGGCCATGGCATCGGCCACCGAAGGCGCCATGGACGACGTGATTTCGCAGTTCATGAACTCTTCCATGAGCCCGAAAACCGCCACCGAACGTCTGGCCAAGGCCGGGAAAGTGCACTAAGCGAGCAGCAACCTTGCCCCGGGTCAACCGGCCCGGGCGCTTTTTTGCGTGGACAGCCCTGTTGCACCCTGCCACCAGCGGCTGTCTGTCTAACTCCTAGCCAAGCAAGCCATACCGTCTGACCATCCGTCCTGCCCCCGCCAGGACAGATCGAGGCTGCGCGCCGCGCGGTCCCGCCTCAGCGGCATGGCGAGGATTGATTCATGTCCACATCCCAATCACAAGCCAGTCTGTCGGCACTGGCAGACCGCTGGCTGCCCAAGCTGGTGCTGTCGCCCACCTTGCTGATCAGCCTGGTGTTCGTCTACGGCTTTATCGCCTGGACCGGCTGGCTGTCGCTGACCGAGTCGCGCCTGCTGCCGCAGATGGACCTGGCCGGCCTGATCCAGTATCAGGCGCTGTTCGAGAATGACCGCTGGTGGACCGCCGTCACCAATCTGGGCATTTTCGGCGGCCTGTTCATCGGCTGCACGCTGGCGGTCGGCCTGTTCCTGGCCGTGCTGCTAGACCAGAAAATCCGTGCCGAAGGCACGCTGCGCACCATTTACCTGTACCCGATGGCGCTGTCCTTCATCGTCACCGGCACCGCCTGGAAATGGATGCTCAACCCCGACATGGGCCTGCAAAAGGTCATCAATGACTGGGGCTTTCCCGACTTCACCTTCGACTGGCTGGTGGACCCGGACAAGGCCATCTACACCGTGGTGATTGCCGGGGTATGGCAGTCGTCGGGCTTTGTGATGGCGCTGTTCCTGGCCGGCCTGCGCGGCATCGACGACTCCATCATCAAGGCCGCCCAGGTGGATGGCGCCAGCCTGCCGGTGATCTACTGGCGCATCATCATCCCCAGCCTGCGCCCGGTGTTTTTCAGCGTGTTGCTGATCCTGTCGCACATCGCCATCAAGAGCTTCGACCTGGTGATGGCACTGACCGGCGGCGGCCCCGGCACCGCCTCCGACGTACCGGCCATCTTCATGTACCAGTTCGCCTTTACCCGTGGCCAGCTGGGCCTGGGGGCCGCCTCGGCCATGATGATGCTGATGACCATCGTCGCCGTGCTGGTGCCGCTGATGTATATGGAAACAAGGAGCGCCAAACGTGGCTAAACACCTCACTCCCGGCCGCATCGTGCTGTATGCCGCACTGCTGCTGATGGCCATTTACTACCTGCTGCCCTTGTACGTGATGCTGTCCACCTCGGTAAAAACCCTGGACGACATCCGTGGCGGCAACCTGATTGCCCTGCCGCAATCCATCACCTTTGATGCCTGGAGCAAGGCCTGGTCCAGCGCCTGCACCGGCGTGGAATGTGGCGGCATGAAGGGCTTTTTCTGGAATTCGGTGAAGATGGCCGTGCCCTCGGTGCTGATTTCCACGCTGATTGGCGCGGTCAACGGCTATGTGGTGTCGATGTGGCGCTTCCGTGGCTCGGACGTGCTGTTCACCCTGCTCTTGGTGGGCTGTTTCATTCCCTTCCAGGTGGTGCTGCTGCCGATGGCACGCCTGTTGGGCGAGCTGGGCATTGCCAATACCACCAGCGGGCTGATCCTGGTGCATGTGATTTACGGCCTGGCCTTCACCACGCTGTTCTTCCGCAACTTCTTCGTCACCATCCCGGACGAGCTGGTCAAGGCCGCGCGCATTGACGGTGCCGGTTTCTGGACCATCTTTTTCCGCATCCTGCTGCCCATTTCCGGCCCCATTTTCATGGTGTGCGTGATCTGGCAGTTCACCCAGATCTGGAACGACTTCCTGTTCGGCGTGGTGTTTGCCTCCGGCGAGTCACAGCCCATCACCGTGGCGCTGAACAATCTGGTGAACACCTCTACCGGGGTGAAGGAATACAACGTGGACATGGCAGCGGCCATCATTGCCGCCCTGCCCACCCTGTTCGTTTACATGGTTGCCGGCCGCTACTTCGTGCGTGGCCTGACAGCCGGTGCTGTGAAAGGTTGAACGATGGCTGCTCTCTCCATCAATAATGTGTGCAAGACTTACGCCAACGGCACCGAGGTGCTCAAGGGCATCGACATCGCCATCGAAGATGGCCAGTTCCTGATTCTGGTAGGCCCCTCCGGCTGCGGCAAATCCACGCTGCTGAACATGATTGCCGGGCTGGATGACATCTCCAGCGGCGATATCGAAATCGGCGGCAAACGGGTGAATGATTTGTCGCCCAAGGACCGCGACATCGCCATGGTGTTCCAGAGCTATGCGCTCTACCCCTCGATGAGCGTGCGCAAGAACATCAGCTTCGGCCTGGAAATCCGCAAGATGCCGCAGGGTGAAATCGACGCCACTGTCGAGCGCGTGGCGCAGATGCTGCAAATGACCCACCTGCTGGACCGCAAACCCTCGCAGCTGTCCGGCGGACAGCGCCAGCGTGTGGCCATGGGCCGTGCTTTGGCGCGCAACCCCTCCATCTTCCTGTTTGACGAGCCGCTGTCCAATCTGGACGCCAAGCTGCGGGTGGAAATGCGTACCGAAATCAAGCTGATGCACCAGCGGCTGAAATCCACCATCGTCTATGTCACCCACGACCAGATCGAAGCCATGACGCTGGGCGACCGCATTGCGGTGATGAAGGACGGCATCGTGCAGCAGTTTGGCAGCCCGCAAGACATCTACGACAACCCGGCCAATCTGTTTGTGGCGAGCTTTATCGGCTCGCCGTCGATGAACTTCATTCCGGCGCAGGTGGTGGAATCCGCCGGGGTGCTGGGGGTGAAAATCTGTGACGACCAGGGTTGCGTCATCCTGCCGCTGCCGCATGCCCAGGACAAGATGCAGCCCTGGCTGGGCCGCGAAGTCATCTTCGGCATCCGCCCGGAGCAAATCACCGATGCCCGCACTGCCTACCGCGCAGGGCTGCCGGTAATGGCCTGCCACATCGACGTGATCGAACCCACCGGGCCGGACACCCTGGTATTTGTCTCGCTCAACAACACCAAGGTATGCTGCCGTACCCACCCGACCGAAGCCAAACTGCCGGGCCACAGCATGGAACTGGTATTCGACGTGTCCAAGGCCGTGCTGTTCGACCCCGCCACCGAACAACGGATTGCCTGATGCACACCTTGTCATCTGCACAACTGGCCCCCGGAGGGCCAGTTTTTTCTCCGGTAGCCGCCGGCCTGTGGCGGCTGCACGACTGGAATTTCTCCCCTGCGGAACTGGCAGCCTGGGTGGAGCGTGCCATCCACCTTGGCATCACCACCTTCGACCATGCCGATTTGTATGGCGGCTTTCGCTGCGAGGCGCTGTTCGGCCAGTGGCTGAAGGCCAATCCCGGACAGCGTGAAAACATCCAGCTGGTGAGCAAATGCGGCATCAAGCCGCTGGATGCCAGCCGTGGCTGGCAGGTAAAGCACTACGACAGCAGCCACACCCATATCCTGGCCTCGGTGGAGGCTTCCCTGCGCAATCTGGGCACGGACTATCTGGACCTGCTGCTGATTCACCGCCCTGACCCGCTCATGGACCCGGACGAGGTGGCCGCGGCCTTTGCCAGCCTCAAGCAAAGCGGCAAGGTGCGGCATTTTGGCGTGTCCAACTTCAGCCCCAGCCAGTTTGCCCTGCTGGCCTCCCGCACGCCCTTGCTGACCAATCAGCTGGAAGCCTCGCTGCTGCACACTGCCCCGCTGTTCGATGGCAGCTTCGACCAATGCCTGCAAGCCGGCATCCGCCCCATGGTGTGGTCGCCGCTGGCGGGTGGCCGTCTGTTGCAGGCGGCCGCTCACCCGGCACTGCACGCGGCACTGCAGCAGATGGCCGCCGAGTTGGCCGTCACCCCTGCCACACTGGCGCTGGCCTGGCTGTTGCGCCATCCGGCTCGCCCCATCCCCATCTCCGGCTCGCGCAGCCTGCATTCGCTGGATGAAGCTGCCGCCGCCTGCCGCCTGCAACTGGAGCGCCAGCACTGGTTTGCGCTGCTGGAAGCCGCCCATGGCCACAGCCTGGCCTGAATGCGCGCAGCGACGGTCTTTTAAATCTTTTTTTCCGCGCCGCTTCGCCTAAGCTCAATAAGCAAGGCAATGACAAAGGGGATAAGACATGCAAGTGGCGGACATTTTTGAAAAAGCCTCGGGACGGCTGCCGATGGTGCCCAAGGTGGTGCAGGAGCTGATCGAAAGCTTTCACAAGACGGATATCAATATCGATGAAATCAGCGACAAGGTCGGGCACGACCAGGTGCTGACCGCGCGTGTGCTGCGGCTGGCCAATACCGCCCGCTTTGGTGGCAGCCGCCGCGTCGGTTCGCTGGACGACGCCGTGGTGCTGCTGGGCTTTGATAATCTGCGCATTCTGGTGATTGCCTCCGGCATTACCGGCGCCACGGCCGGCATTGCCGGTTTTGACATGAAAGGCTTCTGGCAGCGCAGCTTTGCCATGGCCAACACCGCCAAGCGACTGGCGCGGCTGGCCAGACTGGATGCCCAGCTGGGCTATACCTGCGGCCTGCTATCCAATATCGGCGAGCTGGTACTGCATGTGGCCATGCCGGAACAAGCCGTGCAGATCGACAAGATCGTCGCCGGCGGCGCAGACCGGGTGGCCAC
Organism: Aquitalea magnusonii; assembly: GCF_003202035.1. Classification (GTDB taxonomy): domain Bacteria; phylum Pseudomonadota; class Gammaproteobacteria; order Burkholderiales; family Chromobacteriaceae; genus Aquitalea; species Aquitalea magnusonii. The sequence goes on from NZ_QJKC01000003.1 coordinate 223,492, forward strand.
CGAACGCATGTTGCTGGGCGTGGACCTGACCGAAGTGGGTGCCGAGCTGGCCCGGCGCTGGAATTTCCCGGACGACATCCAGCAAGCCATTCGCGATCAGCACGACCTGCTGGGCGATGTCTCACGCTTTGCCATCGTGATTGGCCTGTCGGCCTATCTGGTGGCCGGCTTCAATCACGACATGAGCGAGGGCGACATGCTGACCACCCTGCCGTGGAGCGTGGTGGACAAACTGGGCATTGAGCGCGATGTGCTGACCGGAGCCATCAGCGAGCTGAAAGAAGCCTGCACCGGCATCGACGATATGTTCTGACCTGCCATAGCAATACGAAAAAAGGCTGCCCGCAGGCAGCCTTTTGCTTTCCTACCCGACAGCGCCGGTCTCAGCCTTCTTCGTCCTCGCTGGCGGCCTCGACATGGCCCACCACGCCGGTAAAGCGGAACTCGATCTCGGCCATCAGTTCGTCGATGCGGATCACGCTCAGCTGGATACGGTCGCCCCGCGCCAGTTCCGGCAGGCCGGGAATACGCACCCGCAGCGGCAGGCCGTCGATGCGCACCAGGTCTTCCTTGATATAGGTCGCCGTGATGTTGCTGACCCCTTCCTGGGTGAACCAGCGCAGGCACCAGAAGTGCTCCAGCTTGTCCTGGAAGCCCAGATAAGCCGAATAGGTGGTGTCAAAATCGCGCAGCAGGGCAAACAGCATGGCATTGCCCTGCTCGAACTGCGGCTTTTCGCCCCGGATCATGGCGGTGAGCTGGCGCTGGTTGACGAAGTCGGTAGCCCGGCGCAGCGGCGAGGTGGCCCAGGCATATTGCGCCACGCCCAGGCCGATATGCGGCTCGGGACGGGTGGTCATGCGCACCTTACCCATGCTCTGGGCGCGGTACATGGCCGGAATGTCGGCCTCGGCCAGCATGCGGCCCCATTCGCTATTGGCCAGGATCATCAGCTCCGACACCAGCTTGTCCATGGGCGCGCCGCGCTTGCGCAGGGTGATCTGCACCTTGCCGTCGACCACATCGAAGTTGTAGTCCATCTGCACCGGGCGGGTGGGGTCGTACTTGCCACGGCGCTTTTCCAGCGCATTGGCAAAGTGCCACAGCCAGGTCAGCTCGCGCTTGAAGGGGTAATCCACACCCGGATCGTTCAGCAGGGTGTCTTCGTTGAACTGCTGTTCCAGCTCGGCATGGCGCAGGTTGGCCCCGATGCGCACCTTCTCGATGCGGCTTTCGTAGGCCACCGGCTCGAAGTCCGGCGTGACATCCACGTACAGGCTGAGCGCCGGGCAATCCTGGCCTTCCTGCAGGGTGAAGGCCTGTACCACATCATCCGGCAGCATGGTTATCTTGTCGCCGGGGAAGTACACGGTGGACAGACGGCTCCACACCAGCTTTTCGATGTCCGAATCCACCGGCACGCCCAGCGAGGGGGCGGCAATGTGGATGCCCACGCGCTTGTGGCCATCCGGCAGGTCGACCACCGACAGCGCATCGTCGATCTCGGTGGTGTTGGCATCATCGATGGAGAAGGCCACCGCCTCGGCCAGCGGCAGATCCTGCGGCAGCTGCGGGGCGGCGTATTTGCCGAAACCGGCCCCCTTGGGGAAGTATTCCATCAGGAAACCGGCCATCAGGTAGTCGGGCACCGAGCTGATGCCGCCCACGCTTTGCGCCAGTTTCAGCGGCGGCTGGTTCAGTTCGCGCGCGGCCTGATCAAAAGCCTTGAACTCCAGCGTGCTCTTGTCCGGCTTCCACAGCAGCGACATCAACTGGCTGCGGATGGCGTCCGGCAGGGTACCGGCCTTCAGTTCGGCCACCCAGCCATCGATCTGCTCCTGCTCGCGCTTCTTGCGTTCGATGCCGGCCAGCGCGGCTTTCAGGGCTTCTTCCGGGGCCTTCTTGTAACGGCCCTTGCCTTTTTTGTAAAAATACATGGGCGCGCCAAACACCCGCAGGATGATGGCGGCACTTTCCAGTGCCGACGGCGCATGGCCCCAGTAATCGGCGGCCAGCGCATCGTGCTCGAACTCGTCTTCCGGGCTGCACTCCCACAGGAAATCCAGATCAATTTCATTCGCCATTTTTTCTACTGCGGGCAGAAAATCTGCCACAGTCGAGCTAAACTCGAGAAAAACATTGCTGGATTTGATCTTGGCCCGCTTGCCATGTTGAGTATCTACCTGCAAGCTGGCATCGGAACGGGAAACGATCGTGCCAACCTTGAAGGAGCCGCTTTCTTCGTAAAATACGTTCATTTGCGCGCCAACTGATTCATTAAGCCAAAATTATATCATTTCACCTTCCAGCCCTGCGCCACTTTGCAAACGCAGGCGCAGCATCAGGATGTGGTGCGGCTGACAGCATGACATCGCGTCCCTGATGCCGGGTGCGCCGACGCCGACAGTGGCAAAGGGTGGGCATGGAGGTGCAATGCCGCAGCAGGATTGTGTCTGCCGCGCTTTAGCAGCGGCCACAAGCCCGCTCGACCTTACATAACAATTCGCATGTCGGCAGGAATCGGGTATCCACTATGACGCTGGGAAGCAACGCAAATATTTCCGCTAGAGAGCACGCGGCACGCGAAATCGATCGCATCGGCCACATGCTGGTCACCCGCTGGGACCGTTCGCTCGCCGCACACCTGCTGTCCTTGGTCAGCAATCTGGAACGTTACATTCTGGGCGAAGACACCGCCCAGCTGCTGCCGGAATGTCTGGCGCTGCGCGATCTGTTACAGCAGTGGCTGTTGCAGAACGATACGGTACCGGACGAAGCCGAACGTTATGGCGCGCTGCGCCACCATCTGGGCATCGTCAGCCAGCTGGCCATGATGGAAGGCCGCCAGCTCTTGCCGGAACACTTCAGCGGCGGGCTGATGCAGCAGGGTCCGCATCTGGTCTATCTGTGGATGCCCCCCAGCGAGGAGGCGCGCAACCTGAGCGAACAGCTATCCTGTTACGGCTTCACGGTGCAGACCATGTACCAGGCTTCCAAGCTGGCCCAGGCCCTGCAGGATGCCACGCCGGCAGCGGTGGTGGCCTATACCGACTTCACCCCTGGCGACCCGATCATGGCGCTGGCCGACACCATACGCGGCCTGTGTCCGCTGCTGTTCTGCTCGCCGCGCTACGACTTCGAGGCCCGGCTGCAAGCGGTACGGGCCGGTGCCGCCGGCTTCCTGGCCTGGCCCTTGCTGGCGCACGAGCTGATCGACAACCTCAATTTTGGCGATCTGGGAGAAAAGCGCGATCCGCTGCGGGTGATGATCGTGGAGGACATGGCCTCGCTGGCCGGCCTCTACGCCAATGTGCTGAACCGGCATGGCGTGGATGCGCTGCAGGTGACCGACCCGGCACGCGTGCTGGATGGCATCGTGCAGTTCCGCCCGGACCTGATCCTGATGGATATGTACATGCCGGAGTGCAATGGCATGGAGCTGGCACAGATCATCCGCCAGCAACGCTTGCTGGACGGCATTCCCATCCTGTTCCTGTCGGTGGAAAAACGCCAGTCCATCCAGCTGGATACCCTGACGCTGGGCATCGATGGCTTCCTGACCAAGCCGGTGGCGCCGGAGGAGCTGGTGGTGACGGTGATCAATCGCGCCCGCCGCTACCGCAAGCTGCGCTCCTACATGATCAACGACAGCCTCACCGGCCTGCTCAACCACTCCCATCTGTATGCCCAGCTGGAGTACGAAGTGTTGCGCGCCAAGCGCGACCAGCGTGCGCTGTCCCTGGTGATGCTGGACCTGGACCATTTCAAGACCATCAACGACAGCTATGGCCACCCGGCGGGTGACGAGGTGCTGGTGAATCTGGCGCGTTTCCTGAAAGAGCGGCTGCGCCGCTCCGACCTGATCAGCCGCTATGGCGGAGAGGAATTTGCCATCGTCTTGCCCGGCACCCGCCAGGAAGATGCGCTGCGCATCATGAATGCCATGCGCCAGGCCTTTTCCCAGATCGAGCAGCGCAGCAGCCAGCAAACCTTCCACCAGACCTTCAGCGTCGGCATCAGCTCGCTGGCCAGCGCCGAGGACACCACCCAGCTGGTGCAGCAGGCAGACGACATGCTGTACCAGGCCAAGCGGCTGGGGCGCAACCGGGTGGAGGGCTATTCGCCCGAGCATGTGCCGTACTCCCGCCGCGAAACGGAAGCCTGAACCCGGCGGCAAGACCACCCAAGCAAAACGCCCGCTCAGCGGGCGTTTTGCTTGGTGGAAGGCATGGCTGCCGGTTCAGACTGCGTCGGCCAGGATCAGCCGCACATTGTGCTCTTCCAGCAGCTTGGCCAGCGACTCCGGCGGTTCGGCATCGGTGAACACGGTGTGGAATTCACTGATATGCCCCATGCGCACCAGGGCATTGCGGCCAAACTTGCTGTGGTCGGCCGCCAGGTAACGGTGACGGGCATTGGCCATCATCGCCTGTGCCACCCGCACTTCGCGGTAGTCGAAATCCAGCAGCGAGCCATCGGTTTCGATGCCGGATACGCCGATGATGGCGTAATCCACCTTGAACTGGTTGATGAAATCCAGCGTGGCCACCCCGGTGATGCCGCCGTCCGATGCACGCACCACGCCGGAGGTGATCATCACGGTGAAATCCGGATTGGCCGACATGATGGACGCCACATGGATATTGTTGGTGATGACCCGCAAACCCTTGTGGGTGATGGTCAGTGCCTGCGCCACCGCTTCGATGGTGGTGCCTATGCTCATGAACAGCGAGGCGTGATCGGGAATGCTGCCGGCGATCATGTCGGCAATATGTGCCTTTTCGCTCTGGAATTTTCCTTTGCGCGCAAAGTAATCCTCATTCTCCACGCTACTGCCCAGCGCAGCACCGCCGTGATAACGGCGCAGCAAATTTTCTTCGCATAGCTGGTTGATGTCACGCCGGATGGTCTGTGGCGTGACATCGAGCAGTCTGGCCAGCTCCTCGATCGGCATGAAGCCGTTTTCGCGGACCAGCTGCAGAATCTTGTCGTGACGGGGTGAGCGGCTCATAGGGATTCGATTCCGAAAATCATGTTTAGTTACTAACATATTTTCCGGTCAAAGGGCAAATGCTTGCGCCAATCCACCCTTGACCCGCCACAAGCCGGCAGCGAAAGCCGTATCCCGTACAACAGCCGGCAGGCTAGCCCAGCACGGCATGCAGGGCCGCCGCCGCCAGCACGGCCGTGGTATCCACCGCCGGCAGGCCGCAATTGGCATCATCCAGAACCAGCGGCAGCTCGGTACAGGCCAGGGCAATGCCGTCACAGCCCTGATCGCGCAAAGCAGCCACCACCTGCAGCAGTTGGCGCAGGCCATCCGCACTGGCCCGGCCAGTGGGCACCAGCTCGTCAAAAATCACCTGCTGCAGCATGGCCTGCCCGGCCGGGTCAGGAATGCATTCCTCGATGCCCACGGCAGCAAACGGCGCGCGGTAAAGATGGGACTGCATGGTCCAGCGCGTGCCCAGCACGCCCACCCGGCGCAGGCCGCGGCGCTGGCAATCGGCCGCCACCACGTCCAGCATGCTCAGCACCGGCAGCGGGGAGCGCTGGCGGATGCCGTCGATACGACAATGCACGGTATTGGCCGGAATCACCGCCAGTTGCGCCCCGGCCCCGGCCAGCCGCTGCAGCGAACCGACGATGGAGTCTTCCACGATGTCCCAGCGCTCTTGCAGCTGGGCGGCGTGCACCACGCCAAAGTCTGGCTGGTCGAGCACGAAACGCGGGTGGTGATGGTGGCCGCCGCACAAGCGGGCAGACAGCTGGTGCAGCCTGGACAGGCAATCAAGGGCGCCGGGCACGGTCACGCCGGCCACGCCGATAACGGGGAGAGTCATGTTGGGGTTTGTCATCCATCAGGGGTGTACCTCGGCACGTGCGCGGGTACGCGGTTCGGAAGACCTATTATGCCATTCGGGACGCAAGATGAACTCGCCGATCGGCATCGGCCGCGCATAACGGTAGCCTTGCAGCAGGTGGGCACCATGCTGGCGCAGATAGTCTTCCTGCTGCACGAATTCCACCCCTTCGGCCACCACGGTCAGTCCCAGCTTGGCCGCCAGCTGCAGGATGCTGTCCAGGATATCCGCCGACAGGCTGTCGCTGCCGATGCCGGCGACAAAGCTGCGGTCTATCTTCAGTTCATCCACATCCATTTTTTGCAGATAGGACAGGCTAGAGTGCCCGGTGCCGAAATCATCGATGGCGATGCGCACGCCCAGATCATGCAGCTGGCCTAGCAGGGCATCGGTTTGCGGACCGGTGGCGATCAGTTCGCGCTCGGTCAGTTCCAGGGTGAGCCGGATGCTGTCGGGCGGGAAGGCCGCCAGAAAGGCCGCGCAATCGGCTGGCAGGGAGCCATCCGCCACATAGGCAGCACTGACATTGATGCTGATCTGAAAACCGGCCGGCAAGCTGAGCGTGCCCAGTTGCGCGGCGGTCTGCTGCATCAGCGAACGGGTCATGGCCACGATATGGCCGGTGCTTTCGGCAAAGGGGATGAACAGGTCGGGCAGCACCATGCCATCAACCGGATGCTGCCAGCGCATCAGCACCTCCACCCCGCACCACTGCAGCTGGTGGCTGTCCACCAGCGGTTGCAGGTAGGGAATGAATTCCTGCTGGCGCACTGCCCGTTGCAATTCGCGGCTGGGCGCACCGCTGCGCAGCAGCAGGCGATGAAAGCCCCAGCTGAAGGTAGCACTGAACAGGAGCAGCAGGATCAGCTGATCCGGCTCCTGACCCAGTCGTTCCAGCAGCAGGTTGGGCATGGAGTAATCCATGACGATGGCCAGTGGATAATGCGCCGAGTGCAGGCTGCGCTGCTGCCAGTAAGGGCGGTCCGGCGGCGAGCTCATGCCGCCGTCCTCGTCCAGCCAGCGGTCGCCAACATGCAGGTAAAACCAGGTGTTCTGCTCCAGATGCGCCAGCCGGTCCTTGAGATAATCACTATCCACCACGACCTGGATGCCGTTCACATCGCCACGCTTTGCCTCCAGCCACAACATCAGCAAGGGGTGCCAGGGCGATAGCCGGTTGCCGCGCCATAATTTCAGCCGTTCCTCGCGCGGGTACTCCTGCGAATAGGCCGGCGCGTGCCAGCCAATCACCGAATCGCAATACACCCTGCCTTCGTGATCAATCAGCCGCATCGAACGGACATAGGGCTGGGTGGTGACCTGGCGGCGTATTTCCGGGTAGATGGCATGGCAGTCCAGACTGGGCTGCTGCAACATGGCCTCGCCGGTTTTCTGTGCCTGTTCCAGTATCTGCTCGATCTTTTTCAGCTTGAAGGCATGCTGCCCCTCCAGCATGTGTTGGATGCCGGAATAAAACTGGTACAGCATCAACAGGCCGCCCAGCATGAACAAGGCCAGACCGGGCAGCATGGTCAGCATGATGCGCTGACTGCGACCCAGTGGCTCGAGGGAAGGAAATTGCACGGGACCTCCGATGAAAATTCACCACAGGTCCCACTGTAGGCCAATAAAAAACCGCCGAGAGCGGCGGTTTGCTTTTAAACAGTATTAACTGATCAACTGGCCAGTCTTGCCTTGTGGCGGGCGATCTGGGCACGCACCTGGTCCGGTGCCGTACCACCCACGTGGTCACGCTGGGCCAGGCTGCCTTCCGGCGTCAGTACCTGGTAGATGTCCTGCTCGATCAGCGGGCTGAACTGTTGCAGCTCTTGCAGCGACAGATCGGCCAGATCCACACCACGGCCTTCGGCATAGCGCACGCTCAGTGCCACCACTTCGTGGCTGTCGCGGAAGGGCAGGCCCTTCTTCACCAGGTAGTCGGCCAGGTCGGTGGCGGTGGCAAAGCCCTGCAGCACCGCCGCGCGCATGGCTTCCGGCTTCACGGTGACGCCACGCATCATGTCGGCGTAGATGCGCAGGGTGTCGATCAGGGTGTCCACGGTATCGAACAAGGGTTCCTTGTCTTCCTGGTTGTCCTTGTTGTAGGCCAGCGGCTGCGCCTTCATCAGGGTGACCAGGGCAATCAGATGGCCCACCACGCGGCCGGATTTGCCACGTACCAGTTCCGGCACGTCCGGGTTTTTCTTCTGCGGCATGATGGAGCTGCCGGTGCAGAAGCGGTCGGCGATGTCGATAAAGCCGACGCGCGGGCTCATCCACAGGATCAGCTCTTCCGACAGGCGGCTCAGGTGCACCATCACCAGGCTGGCGGCGGCGGTGAATTCGATGGCGAAGTCACGGTCGGACACGGCGTCCAGCGAGTTGTGGCAAACATCGTCAAACCCCAGCAGCTGGGCGGTGTAGTGACGGTCGATGGGGAAGGTGGTGCCGGCCAGGGCGGCCGCACCCAGCGGCAGGCGGTTGACGCGCTTGCGGCAGTCGCTCATGCGCTCGGCGTCACGCGCCAGCATTTCCACATAGGCCAGCATGTGGTGGCCAAAAGTCACCGGCTGGGCCACTTGCAGGTGGGTGAAGCCCGGCATCACGGTGTCGGCATGCTGTTCGGCCAGTTCCAGCAGGCTGGTTTGCAGTTCGGCAATGAAACCGACGATGGCGTCGATCTGTGCGCGCAGCCACAGGCGGATGTCGGTGGCCACCTGGTCGTTACGCGAACGGCCGGTGTGCAGGCGTTTGCCGGCATCGCCGATCTTGTCGGTGAGGCGACGCTCCACATTCATGTGCACGTCTTCCAGATCCACACTCCACTCCAGTCGGCCGGCGCGGATATCGTCCAGGATTTCAGCCATGCCACGGCGGATTGCCGCCACATCGTCATCGGACAGCACGCCAGCCTTGTTCAGCATGGTGGCGTGGGCCAGCGAGCCTTCGATGTCGAATTCGGCCAGACGTTTGTCGAAGTCGATCGAGGCGGTGTATTTCTTGACGAGTTCGGAAACCGGTTCGCTGAAGCGACCGGACCAGGCATGGCTTTCTTGCATCTCGATGATTCCCTGCGGTGATTGTTCTGGGCTACCCCAAGGCAGCAGCGGCAATTATAGGGAAAGCCTCCCCTCAGGGCGAGTCGGCTCTTGCCCGGCTGTGGCATTACCGTGTCATGGGTGTGGTGTGATCCGCCAGCGCATCGGCCAGATAGTCGATCAGCACCCGCACCTTGGGTGGCAGATAGCGGTTGGGCGGATACAGCAGCCAGGCCATGCCGCGATAGGCGGTAGTGAATTCCCAGTCGTCCAGCACGGTTTCTATCTGCCCGGCGTCCAGCGCCGCCTGCGCGGTAAAGTGCGGCAAGGGCGCAATGCCCAGGTGGGCCAGCACACCTTCCAGACGCAGCTCGCTGTGATTGGTGGCATAGCGGCCGGTTACCGCCACCGTCAGCTGTTCCTTGCCGCGTTGCAGCTGCCAGCGCTTGTCGGCCTCATGCTCGGCCAGGTACAGGCACTGGTGCTGCGCCAGATCGCGTGGATGGGCGGGCCGGCCATGCATGGCCAGGTAGTGCGGCGAGGCGCACAGCAACTGGCGCACCGGCAGCAAGGGCCGCCCGGCCATGCCGGGTGGCGGGGTGTCGGTCACCCGCACGGTCAGGTCCAGTCCGTCGGCCAGCGGGTCGACATCACGGTCGCTGATGAACAGCTCCACATCCACCTGTGGATAACGGGCCAGGAAGGCCGGCAGCAACGGCGCCACCACAAAGCGGCCAAAGGCCTTGGGCATGCTGATGCGCACCCGGCCCTGTGGCCGCGCATATTGTTGCTGGGCCTGTTGCACCGCTTCGTCCGCGGCATCCAGCATGCTGCGACAGCGCGCCAGCGTGGCCTGCCCGGCATCGGTCAGCCGCAGCTGGCGGGTGCTGCGTTCCAGTAGCCGCACGCCCAGTGCCGCTTCCAGCCGGGCCACCTGGCGGCTGATGGCCGACGGGGTCATGCCCAGTTGCCGCGCCACTGCCGAAAAACTGCCGCGCTCCGCCACCAGCGCAAATACCGCCATGTCCGGCAGCATGGCGATCAGCCGATTTGTTCCCATTACGCACAATTCCTGTTCCGCTAACCGTGATTATCAAGCCATGACCAGGCAATGATAATGAGCGCACTGACCCGACAATGAAAGCCCGCCATGCCTAGCCGCCACCCTTTGCATCAGCGTTACCCCGGCCTGCCCGACCTGTTGCTGCTGCTGGTGGCCATGGTGTGGGGCAGCAGTTATGGGCTGGCCAAGCAGGCGCTGCAGTTTTATCCGGTGCTGGGCGTGCTGGCCCTGCGCTTCGGCCTGAGCTTCCTGCTGTTGCTGCCCACCCAGCGCGCCCTGGCCGACCCTGCCGTCCGCCGCGCCACCCTGGGCGCAGCGCTGCCGCTGGGGCTGGGCTTGCTGGCGATTTTCCTGTGCGAGACCTATGGCATCGCCCATACCACGGCGGCCAATGCCGCCTTTCTGATCAGCCTGTGCCTGGTGCTGACGCCTTTTGCCGAATGGCTGCTGCTGGGGCAACAGCCCACCACGGATGCGCTGCTGGCGGCAGCGGCCGCACTCTGCGGTGCCTGGCTGCTGAGCGGTGCCACTCATTTGCAGTTGAACAGCGGTGATCTGCTGATCCTGCTGGCCGCCGTTCTGCGTGCAGTCGTGACCAGCCTGACCCGCAAGCTGACCGCAGACCGGCCGGTGGCCACGCTGGCGCTGACCGGCCTGCAAGGGCTGCTGATCTGCCTGGGCTGCCTGCTGCTGGCCGGCCTGAATGGCGGTCTGCCCGCCCTGCCGCGGCAGCCGGCATTCTGGGGCGATATCCTGTTTCTAGTCTTGTTGTGCACCCTGTTTGCCTTTTTCGCCATGAACTACGCGCTGCGTCACAGCAGTGCTACCCGTGTGGCCCTGCTGACTGGCAGCGAGCCGGTGTTCGGTGCACTGTTTGCCGTGCTGTGGCTGGGCGAAACGCTGAGCGCCAGCAGCTGGCTGGGTGGTTTGCTGATGGTAGCCGCCAGCCTGTGGGCGGTACGGCCGGGCAGATTGCAAACGGCCACCGCCTGAATGCCGCCGCGCTGATTCGCCTGGGCGGATGGCGGCTTGCTATCATTGGACTACCTGTCCCTTGTCCCCGACCCCATGCGCCAGCCTCTGCGACCACACCCGCTCCTTGCCGTCCCCGACTTCCGCAATCTGGGGGTGATGCTGCGCATCCTGCTGTCACTCAATCTGCTGCTGTTATGCAGCGCGGTTTTCCTGCCGGATGGCGATACGCTGACCCTGCGCATCCTGAGCCGGGCCAGCTGGGTGGAGCCGTCACTGCTGCTGAGCCTGGGCCTGCTGGCCCTGCTGTCGCCCTGGCTGGCCCGGCAGCGGCGCGGCAGCTGGCTGGTGCTGGCCCTGTGCATGGCCTGCGTGCTGGTGCAGGACAGATTGCTCAATCCGCTGGAGCTGCCGCGGCTGGACCGCCCGCTGCTGGCCGCACTGCTGGCCTGGCTGCTGCTGCATTACTTCAGCCTGCGCCAGCGCGCACTGTCGCCGGCGCTGGGCGAGGCCAGGCTGGCGGCGCTGCAGGCGCGCATTCGCCCGCACTTCCTGTTCAATAGCCTGAATGCCGCCATTGCCCTGATCCGCTCGCGGCCGGAAAAGGCGGAAATGGTGCTGGAAAACCTGGCCGACCTGTTTCGCGCGCAGATGGCCGACCCCGGCCATGCCTCCAGCCTGGAGCGGGAAATCGAACTGGCCAGGATGTATCTGGCCATCGAAAGCGAGCGGCTGGGGCAGCGCCTGAACGTGGTATGGGACATCCAGGCCGCGCTGGATGCCAGCCTGCCGCCGCTACTGTTGCAACCGCTGGTGGAAAACGCCGTGCACCATGGCGTGGAGCGCTGCGGCGCGGGTGGCGAGATCCGCATCCGTGCCCAGCTGAAAAGCGGCCAGCTGTTGCTGAGCGTCAGCAATCCGCTGGCTGCTGAAGCTGGCGAACCGCATCGTGGCAACCGCATTGCGCTGGACAATCTGCGCGAACGGCTGGAGCTGTTTTACGATGCCGAGGCCTCCTTGCAGGTAGCCGCCGCCGACGGCCAGTACCACACGCTGATCCGCCTGCCCTATCGCCCGCTGTCGCGCCAGCAACAATCCGCACTGCTGCACTGAACACCACCAAGGGAGCCACCATGGGTAAAAACCGCCTGGAAGCCTTCAGCGATGGCGTGATCGCCATCATCATCACCATCATGGTGCTGGAACTGAAAGTCCCGCACGACACCAGCCTGACAGCACTGAGCGCCTTGTGGCCGGTCTTCCTCAGCTATGTGCTGAGCTTTGTCTATGTCGGCATCTACTGGAACAATCACCACCATTTCTACCATGTGGTGCGCCAGGTGGACGGGCGCGTGCTGTGGGCCAATCTGCATTTGCTGTTCTGGCTGTCGCTGCTGCCCTTTGTCACGGGCTGGATGGGGGAAAACCACATGGCTGCCGTGCCGGTGGCCCTGTACGGCGTGGTGCTGCTGATGTCCGCGCTGGCCTGGTATCTGATGCAGCGCGCCCTGCTGTGTGTGGCGGGCAACCGCGAGGTGATGGGCCGGGCCCTGGGCACCGACCTGAAAGGCAGGCTGTCGCCCCTGTTCTACCTGGCCGGCATCGGGCTGTCGTTTTACCAAAGCTGGCTGGGTGCGGCCATCTACGGCCTGATGGCGCTGTGGTGGCTGGTACCGGACCAGCGCATGGAACAGGCGGCGCGGGCGCAACATTGATCTGGTCAGCCTGGATTCGCTGGGCCTGCAACGCATCGATTTCATCAGGATCGATGGGGAAGGCATGGATGCCCTGATCCCGCACCTGAAAAAAGAAGACGGCCGCCTGCTACTGGTGTAACCCCTGCGCCGCTAGAGCTGCCAGGCCAGCCGGGTGGCTTCATAGATGGCTTCTTCGGCGGTGCGCGGTGCCAGACAGTCACCAATGGCATGGATAGGCAAGGGCAAGCCTGCCAGCTGCTGGCGCAGGCCATCCTCCGGCTGCAAGGGCTGGCACAGCACCAGCGTGTCCACCCCCTCGCACAGCATGGCTTCCTCGCTGGCGGTGTGTTGCAGATAGACGGTGTCATCGTCCACGCCATACAGCCGGGCGTAGGGAATGATCGTCACCTGCAGCCGGTGCAGCTGGGCCGCCAGCTGGTCGCGCACATACATTTGCAGCGCCTGCCCCATATGGGTGGCATTGACCGCCAGCGTGACCCGGTGCCCGCTCTGCGCCAGCCGGATCGCCAGCCCCGGCCCGACCCAGTCGGCACGCCAGTCCGCCACCACCACCCGGCTGCCCGGCCGTGCGCCCTGCAGCACCGCCCAGCCATCCAGCAGCTGCAGGTCACCGCTGATGTCCAGCCGTGGCGGCGCAGGGCGGGCACCGGTGGCCAGGATCAACAGCTCGGCCTCCTGCTGCTGCACCAGCGCCCGGTCCACCGTCTGGCCCAGCACCACCTGCACGCCCGCCTGTTGCAACTCGTAGTGCAGATTGGTGAGCAGGCCGCCAAACTCGGCCCGGCCCGGCAGCTGCTGCGCCAGCAGCACCTGGCCGCCCAGCTGGCTGGCCGCTTCGTATAGCGTCACCCGATGGCCGCGCTGCGCGGCAATCACCGCCGCCTTCATCCCGGCCGGCCCCCCGCCCACCACCAGCACCCGCCGCGCGCTGCTGGCCGGAGTCAGCTGGCCGAATTGCAGCTCGCGCCCGGATACCGGGTTCTGGATGCAGGAAATCGGCAGGCCACGGTGAAAACGCCCGATGCAAGCCTGATTGCAGCCAATGCAGGCACGAACGGCATCCGCCTGGTCTTGCGCCACCTTGTTGGGTAGTTCCGGGTCGCAGATCAGCGCCCGTGTCATGCCACAGGCATCCACCACGCCGGCGGCCAGCAATTGTTCCGCCTCCTGCGGCTGATTGATACGGCCGGCCAGCAGCAGCGGAATGTCCAGCTGGCGACGGAAGCGCTCGGCCTGCCCGGCCAGGTAGGCCGCCGGATAGGCCATGGGCGGGGCAATATGCACGGCGCCGCCCAGCGTGGCCGAGGTGCCGGCCACCAGGCTGACATAATCCAGCGCCGGCTGCATGGCCACGCAGGCCGCCAGTGCCTCGTCTTCCGTCAGCCCCTCGGCATCGCATTCGCCGGCGGAAATGCGCAGGCCCACCACGCAGTCCGGGTCCACCGCCGCGCGGATCGCCGCCGCCACTTCCTGCAAAAAGCGCAGCCGGGCCGCGGCATCACCGCCATAGCCATCGCTGCGCTGGTTGAGCCGCGGATTGAGAAACTGTGCCGGCAGATAACCATGGCTGGCCACGATCTCCACCCCGTCCACGCCGGCCGCGCGAATACGGCGCGCGGCCGCGGCATAGCCGGCCACGATTTCAGCGATTTGCGCCGTACTCAGCGCGCGCGCCACCACATGAAAACGCTCGCTGGCACAGCGCGAGGCGGAATAGGCCACCGCCTGCATGCCGTCGGCGGTTTCCATGATTTCACTGCCGGGATGAAACAGCTGGGCAAACACCCTGGCGCCGGCGGCCTGCACGGCCGTGGCCAGTGCCCGATAGCCGGCTATGCAGCCATCGTCGGTGGCCATCAGGGCATGCGAGGTGTAACGCGCACTCTCATGCACGCCGGATACCTGCAGCACGATCAGGCCGACACCGCCCTGTGCCCGCGCCTGATGATAGGCAATCAATTCCGGGCTGACCTGGCAGTCGACCGGCAGCACGGTATCGTGCCCGGTGGATACGATGCGGTTGCGCAAGGTCACGCTGCCGATCTGCAACGGTGACAGCAAATGGGGAAAACGTGTGGACATGGCAGCTCCGTGTGGGTGAGGGGTCATCACGATCAGGGTCTGCCGATGGTTGGGGCAAGCGCCCGGCTTGACTGCTGGCCCTTGGTGCTGGCCTGTACCACCTTACAGTGTCTTGCCGGCGCGCCAAGGGCGGGCCGGACAGGCGCGCTCCGCCAGCCGCTGACGGAGCGCGCCTGCTGCTCCTGCTTATTTCAGCGTGGCCAGGTAATTGACGATGGCGGTGCGCTGCCCGGCATCGGGCACGCCGGGAAATGGCATGGTATTACCCGGCACCGCTTGCTGCGGGTTGGCCAGATAAGCCGCCAGACTGGTTTTGTCCCAGGGTTTGCCGTAGGTCTTCATCGCCCGGCTGTAACGGAAACCGGGATAACTGCCGGCTTTGCGGCCCATGATGCCTTTCAGGCTGGGGCCGACACCATTGCTGCCATTCACGCTGTGACAGGCGGCACACTGGGCAAAAGCGGCGGGGGCTGGGGCGGCGGCAAGCGCCGGCAGGGGCAGCAAGGCAGCAGCAAATAACAGAGTACGCATGGGAATCTCCTTTGGGGGTGGACAAGGCCGCACCATGCGGGCGGCCCGATTGCATTACAGACGGCCGGGAGCCTGCAGATAGCGCAGCAGGTCATCCCCCAGCCGCAAGGCCAGTGCAGCCAAGGGGCCGGTGGGGTTGTAGCCGGAGTTGTGGGGATAGACCGAGGCGCCCACCACAAACAGGTTGTGGGCATCCCAATGCTGCAGATGCGGTGACACCACGCTGTCATGGGGTGTTTCACCCATGATGGTGCCGCCGACGATGTGGGTGGTCTGATAGATGCGGCTGTCAAACGGGACCACCAGGCCTTGCAGGCTGCCCACCTTGTCCGCACCGCAGTGCCGGGCGATCTCCATCATCTTGCCGCTGACAAACTGCGCCATCTTTTGCTCGTTGGCGCGGAAATCGAAAGTCATGCGGACCAGCGGCCGGCCATAGACATCGCGATAGGTCGGGTCCAGGCTGAGATAGTTGCCCCGGTGCGGATAGCAGCTGCCCTCGACACCCAGCGACATGGAGTGGGCATACCAGTCGGCATTGGCCTGCTTCCACGCCGTCCCCCAGCGCGGGGTGCCATCCGGCACCCGTCGTCCCTTGATGGGACGGCCACTGAACTGGTAAGCCTGAATGGTGCCGCCACCCAGAAAGCCCAGGCCAGTGTGGTCGAAATTATCGTTATTGAAATCGTCGATCAGGATCTGGGTACTGCCGCTGGCCAGGAAGGGATTGAACCATTTGTCCTTGAAGAACAGGTCTACCCCGGTATTCACCTGATAGCAGAAGTTCTTGCCCACCACGCCGGTATTGCTCACCGGGTCGTAGGGCGTGCCGATCTTGCTATGCAGCAGCAGCTGGGCATTGCTCATGGTAAAGGCGGCCAGCACGATGACCTCGGCCGGCTGTTCGTATTCTTCCCCGGTCAGCAAGTCCAGGCAGTGCACCGCCGTGGCCCGCTTGCCCTGTGCGTCGTAACGCAGGCCCAGCACCTGGGTATTGAGCCTTACTTCAAAGCTCTTGCGCTGGCGCAGCATGGGGTAGAGCAAGACCTGGGGCGAGCCCTTGGCATTGGCCTCGCAGATAAAGCGTTCGCAATGGCCGCAATACTGGCACTGCCCCAATTTTTGCCCGTCCGGATTGGTATAGGCGCCGGAGGAGTTGGCCGCCGCCTGGGGGAAGGCATGGTAGCCCAGCTTGTCACAGGCCTGCTTGAACACCAGCCCGGATTCCAGCACATGCAGCGGCGCCTGGGGATAGGGTCCGCTGCGCGGTGCTTCGAAGGGATTGCCGCCCGGCAGCTTTTTGCCATCGATATTGCCCGCCTGACCGGATACCCCGAACAGCTTTTCAAACAGGTCGTGGTAAGGCTCCATCTCGGCATAGGTCACCCCCCAGTCCTGCAAGGGCATGTCGGCCGGAATGGCCTGCTTGCCATAGCGCCGCTCATAATGGCTGCGCAGCTGCGGGTCGTACTCGGCCCAGCGCCACAAATGGCCGTTCCAGTGATTACCGGCACCGCCCAGCCCCTGTCCCGGCAGGAAGGACTCCATCCAGCGCACCGGCAGTGCGGTCTGATTATGCTGATGACGCAGGGTGTAGGTTTCGCGCGACCAGTCCTGGATCAGCCCCTGGCGCACCGCCCAGCGCAATTCGTCACGCTGGTTGGGCAGGCTGGATTCCGGGCCCTTGCTGTGATCGCCACCACGTTCCAGCACCAGTACCTCGCATCCTTTGGCGGTCAGCTGGCGGGCGATCAGACCGGCGGTGAGGCCGCCGCCCACAATCACCACGGTTTTGCTTGCTCGTTGTTTCATACCGGCTCCCTTAGCTGAAATCCGCAATCGATTTGGGGGTGGCACGCCCTGGGTAGGGTTTGCCCAGATAATTCACCACATCCAGTGCATGGGTGGCCGGCAGGCCGGGGTAGCCGATCATCTTCCAGAACACCATGCCGACATTGCCGCCGTACAGCGGGTCGGCATAACAGGCTTCGCAAAATAGCGGATACACCAGGCTGTTAAACCATTCGCCCAGGTCCAGCTGCTCGCCCTGAATCTGGCCGGCGGCCAGTTGCTGCAAAAAGGCATTGCCCTGCTCAGGGCTGAGCGCATCAAACAACTGGCCATGCAGCCGCTGTGCAGCACGGTCAGCTTCTGCTATGCCCGTCTTGAAATACTGCTGTGGGGTGAGCGGCAACTGCGGGCCGCACTGCACCGCACCTTGCAGGAACGGCCCTGCCGCATAGCGCCGTGCCCCCTGGCCAAAACTGCCGGCCAACTGGCGGTCGATATAAATGGCCAGCCCGCAATCCACGCCATTGGGGGTATGGGCATCAGCCGGACACATGATGTTGAGCATGCTTTCGACAAAAGCGGCCTCGTCCGGGCCAAAGCTTTCATAGCCATAGACGGTGTTGATCACCGGGGCCTTGGTCGTGGCCGCCGCGGCATCCGGGGCCTGCAGCAGCAGGGCCGCCGCCGTGCCACCGGCAAGGGCCTGACCGAGGGGCAGGCTGCCGGATGCAGCCGCCAGCTGTTTGAGGAAAACCCGGCGCGAGGCGGTGGCCGGAGCGGAGGAAGGAGAATCGACAGAATGGGGCATCACAAACTCCTGGAGCGGTCTGTAGCAATGGGAGCCCTCCGTCCGGCAGAGGTCCGACCGGAGTGGCTGGATGGAGAATGATTCCCGGCAACAGGCAAAAACAAGGGGCTGAAGGAGGTCGCCAGTGGAAAAGGAAATTTCTCTGGCTCAAGGGAAAAAATGACGCAAAACAAATAATTCTTCGGCAGCTAACTCCGGAAAACAGGCGGGGACAAAGCAGTGCGGCAAAGGCAAAGATGCAAAACAGTAACTTCGGCTTGTAGCAGACAGCCCATCTCACCCAAAACCTGCTGGCTGCATAGCGCGGTTACTACAGTTATTCCACTCCTTCCGACCAGCCCAACCTTGGAGAAGCCCACCATGAGCCACCAGACTGTCGGTGAAGTCATCGTCGAAACCCTGCAACAAGCCGGGGTGCAAAACTGCTACGGCATTGTTGGCGACACCCTCAATCACATTACCGATGCCATCCGGCGCAGCCAGATCAAGTGGGTTCATGTGCGCCACGAGGAGGTGGCCGCCATGGCCGCCGGCGCGGAAAGCTATATGACCGGCAGGCTTGCCGCCTGCGCCGGCAGCTGCGGCCCCGGCAGCCTGCATACCATCAACGGCCTGCTGGAAGCCCACCGCAACCGCTCACCGGTGGTGATGATCGCCACCCAGGTGGCGCTGACCGAGCTGGGCATGGAGTTTCCGCAGGAGGTGGACCTGGCCGCCATCTTCAAGACCTGCAGCCATTTCTGCGCCACGCTGTATACCCCGGCGCAAGCACGCCGGCTGACGGCCCAGGCTGCGCAGGCCGCCATCAATCTGCGCGGCGTGGCGGTATTGATCGTGCCGGGCGATCTGGCCGGACAGCCGGTGCCACCCGGCCTGCCCTTCAGCACCCACCACCCCCAGCCGGTATGCAGCCCGTCCACCAGCGAGCTGGACCAGATGGCCGAGCTGTTGCTGTCTTCCGAGCGGCTGGCACTGTATTGCGGCTCCGGTTGCGCCGATGCACATGATGAAATCGTCGAGCTGGCCCGCCGGCTCAAGGCACCGGTGGCCCACACCAGCCGCGCCAAGGACTTTATCGAACCGCACAATCCCTACAATGTGGGCATGACCGGCATGCTGGGCATCGAATCCGGCTATCACGCCACCCAGGAGTGCGACACGCTGTTGCTGCTGGGGGCAGACTTCGCCTGGTCCTCGTTCTACCCGCACCGCGCCACCATCGTGCAAGTGGACAACCAGGCCACCCATCTGGGGCGGCGCCATCCGGTCAAGCTGGGGCTGGTGGGCGATATCCGCACCACCTTGCAACAGCTGCTGCCGCGGCTGCCGGAACGGCACGATGACAACTTCCTGCAGGAGTGCCAGAAGCTGCGGCACAAATCGCTGCGCTGGCTGGCTGAGCAAGAAAAACCGGGGCATAACGGGCTGATTCACCCGCAATACCTGATCCGGCTGATTGATGAGATGGCCGCGGAAGATGCCTTCCTGGTGGGTGATTCCGGCACCGCCATGGTCTGGCTGCTGCGCCACACCACCGCCAATGGCAAGCGCCGCACCCTGGCCAGCCTGATCCACGGCACCATGGCCAATGCCATGCCGGAGGCGCTGGGCATCAAGAACGCCTTTCCGGACCGTCAGGTCATTGCCATCTGCGGCGATGGCGGCCTGTCCATGCTGATGGGGGATCTGCTCACCATCGTGCAGGAGGGGCTGGACATCAAGATTGTCATCCTCAACAACAGCGCGCTGGATTTTGTCGAGATCGAACAGAAAACCGAGGGCCTGATGAATGCCTACACCGATCTGCACAACCCGGACTGGGCAAAACTGGCCGAAGCCATCGGCTTCAAGGGTCTGCGTGTCGAGCATGCCGACCAGCTGCCCGATGCGGTGGCCCGCTGGCTGGCCGAGCCCGGCCCCATGCTGCTGGATGTCAAGGTGAACCAGTACGAGCTGGTGATGCCGCCCACCGTGACCTCGGATGAAGTGCTGCACACCGCCCTGTATTCGGCCAAGGCCATCCTGTCCGGTCATGGTGGTGAGGTGGTCAAGCTGATCGAAAGCAATTTCCTGCGCCGTTAAGCCACACCGCCCCGGCCAGCCCTGGCCGGGGTCACTCCCCTTTGCCCATTGCCCGATAGATCGCCAAGGAGCAGCCCATGACGCTTGCCCGACACCTCTCCCCTGCCCGGCTACTACTACTGGCCTGGCTATTGGGTGCCGTTTTCTATTTTCTCGACTACGTGGTACGCACCAGCCCGGCAGTCATGCTGCACCCACTGGCCACACAGTTTGGCATCACGCCACTGCAGGCCGGCAGCCTGCTGGGCAGTTATTTCATTACCTATTCCTTGTGCAGCCTGGTCGCCGGCCTGTCCATCGATCACCTGGGCCCGCGGCCATCGCTGGTGGCCGGCTGTGTCATCCTGGCGCTGGGCTGCCTGTGCTTTCTGGCCAGCTCGCAGACCGGCGGCTATGTCGGCCGGCTGTTGCAAGGGGCCGGCTGTGCCTTTGCCTGGCCGGGCTGCGTGTTCATTGCCACCCAGGGTTTCAGCCCGCACCGGCTGGCCACCATACTGGGCATTACCCAGGCCAGCGGCAATCTGGGCGGCTATCTGGGGCAGTACGGCATCGGCCATGCGCTGGCCGCCGGGCTTGGCATCACCCAGTACTGGGGCATACTGGCCGTGCTGATCCTGCTGCTGGCCGGCGGCTTCCTGTTGCTACTGCGCCCGCAACAGCAGCCCACGCCGCACACCGCAGCGGCCACGGACACACTGACCCTGCTGCAGCCCTTCCGCATCATTCTGTCAAACCGGCAGTCGTGGCTGGCCGGGGTGATCGGCGGGCTGATGACGGTGCCGACCTCGGTGTTTGCCATGACCTGGGCAGTCGACCTGTTCCAGAGCGACCGCCAGTTCAGCTATGCCGATGCGGTGCTGGTCAGCTCGATGGTGTCGCTGGGCTGGATTGCCGGCAGCCCCTTGTTTGGCCTGTGGTCGGACCGGCTGGGCCAGCGCAAGCCGGTGCTGTGTACCGGCGCGGTACTGATGTTGCTGGTGATGATGCAGCTCTTCCTGTTTCCGGACCTGTTACCGGGCGAAATCAGCATGTTGCTGCTGGGCGTGGTATCCGGCGCCGAGCTGCTGGTGGTGAGCATCAGCAAGGAAGTGAACCCTGATCGGGTCAAGGGCAGTGCCGCCGGCTGTGCCAATTTTCTGGTATTTGGCTGCGCCACCCTGGTGGGCATGCTGTACAACCTGTTCCTGGCTTACAGCAACAGCAGGCCCGGCACCTTGCTGCAACACTTTCAGCAGTCCGGCCTGTTCTTCATTGGCTGTACCGTGCTGGCCATCCTGCTGATCCTGGGCTTGCAGGAAACCGGGCCCGGCCGGATGGGCAAGCCGGGCAGACCAGCAGCCTGAGCGGCTGGCCGGCAAGAAAAAACCGTCACCCGGAGGTGACGGTTTTTTCGTTTGCCAGGCGAGGTGGCGGATCAGCCGCTATTGCGCAGACCAGCCGAAGTGCCATTGATGGTGAGATGGATGGCATACAGCGCCTCGGCATCATCCGGATTGGCGCGCAGGCGCTGCAGCAGGTCGGCCTGCAGCAGGTTGAGCGCATCCAGATAGGGCAGACGGGTTTCCAGGCTGCGGTGCAGGGTGGGGTTTTGCTGCAGCAGGCTGCTTTGGCCGCTGATGGCAAAGAAGGCATCGTGGGTTTTCTGCCATTCCGCCTCGATCTGGCCAAACAGCTTGTCGGCCAGCGCGCGGTCCTCCACCAGGGCGGCAAAGCGGCGGGCAATGCCCAGGTCGGCCTTGGCCAGCACCTGTTCCATATTCGACAGGATCACCTGGAAGAAGGGCGAGCTACGGTACAGGCCCTGCAAGCGCGCCAGCCCCTGGTCGCCATGGCGGGCGATAAAGCTGGCCACCGCCGAACCAAAACCGAACCAGCCGGGCAGCATCACCCGCGATTGCGACCAGGAGAACACCCAGGGGATGGCACGCAGGTCCTTGATGGAGGCCAGGCTCTTGCGCGAGGCCGGGCGGCTGCCGATATTGAGCTTGGCAATGGCGTTGATCGGCGTGGCTTCCAGGAAGTACTGCATGAAGCCCTCGGTTTCCACCAGCTGGCGATAGGCCTTGAACGCCGCCTCGGACAGCTCGTCGAACACCTCGCCATCGGCCTCGCTGGACGGATGGCTGGTCAGGCTGGCTTCCAGCGTGGCGGCCACCAGCGCTTCCAGGTTGCGGGTGCCGATGTCGGGGTCGGAATACTTGGAGGCAATCACCTCGCCCTGCTCGGTAATGCGGATACGCCCGGCCACACTGCCGGCCGGCTGCGCCATGATGGCCTCGAAGGACGGGCCACCACCGCGACCCACCGAGCCGCCACGGCCATGGAACAGCCGCAGCTTGACCCCGGCCTTGTCAAAGCTTTGCACCAGACGCTGTTCCGCCTTGTACAGCTCCCACTGGCTGGTGAGATAGCCACCGTCCTTGTTGCTGTCGGAATAGCCCAGCATCACTTCCTGCAGCATGCCGCGGCTCTTCAGCAGCAACTGGTACCACGGCAGCGCAAACAGCGTGTCCATGATGTCGGTGGCGGCCACCAGGTCGGCAATGGTTTCAAACAGCGGCACCACATTGATGGTGGACACCGGCAGGCCGTTTTCCAGCCGGATCAGCCCGGTTTCTTTCAGGATCAGTGCCAGCGCCAGGATGTCGCTGACCGAGGCGCAGTTGGAAATGATGCTCTGGCTGATGGCCTCCACCCCGAATTGCTGCTGGATCAATGCCGCCTCGCGGAAGATGGCCAGCTCCTTGTCGGTATCCGCGCTGTATTGCTGGTAGGGCGAGTACAGCAGGCGTGGCGTGGCCAGTTCGCGCAGCAAGACGCGGATGCGCGCCGCCTCGTCCAGCGCCGGGTAGTGTTCCAGTCCGGCACTGGAAAACAGCTCGCTCACCACCGCTTCGTGCATGCCGGCAAACTGACGCAAGTCCACCGGCATCAGGAAGAAGCCGAATACCTCCACCGCACGGCGCAGCCGGGCCAGCCGGCCGTCCGCCAGCAAGGCACTGCCATGGGCGCTCAGCGAATCGGCCACGGTCGTCAGATCAGCCTGAAATGCCGCAATATCGGCATAGGGCGCGCCGGCCGGCCAGCGGCCGCGCACCGCCAGGCCCAGCTCGGCCGCCTTGCCCAGCAGACGGGCCTCGATGGTGGCCAGTGCGCGGCGATAGGGTTCCTGCTCGCGGCTTTCCTTGTTATCCGGCGTCTGCCCGGACAGGGCCTGCAAGGCCGGGCTGACCGCAACATGGCGTTCGGACAGCGACAGCTCGCGGTACAGCGCGGCCAGTTCGCCCAGGTAATGCTCGAAAGCCTGGGTAGCCTGCAAGGTAAAGGCATGGCGCAAGACTGCGGCGTTGACATTGGGGTTGCCGTCGCGGTCACCGCCTATCCAGCTGCCCACCCGGATAAAGGGCGGCAGGGTGGGCGTCTGGCCCCAGGCCGTCTCCACTTCCTTGCCCAGGCGCTGATACAGCCGCGGCAGGGCGGAGAAAAAGGTCATCGGGTGGTAGGCCACGCCATTCTTGATTTCGTCCTCCACCGACAGTTTGAAATGGCGGATTTCCGAGGTCTGCCATAGCGACAGGATCACCCGCTTGAGCTTGCCGTCCAGTTCGCTTTCCTCTTCCGGGGTGATGTCCGGCGAACCCAGCTGGCTGAGGAATTTGCGTACGGCGCGGTGGCCATCCAGCACGCTCTGGCGCTGTACCTCGGTGGGGTGGGCAGTGAGGATGGCGCCGACATAGGCGTCCTGCAGGGTGTCGGACAGCTGGGCAAAGCTGACGCCCTCTTCCTTCAACCGCGCCAGCGCCCGGTTCAGGCTACCTTGCTGCGGGCGCGAGCCGGCAATCTGGTGGGCACGACGACGACGGGTGTGGTGCAGGTCTTCCGCAATATTGAACAACTGGGCATACAGGCCACAGGCGCGCACCAGCGCGGTGGTGGCCTTGGGCGACAGGGTATCCGGCAGCGGCAGCGCGCGTTGTTCCGGTGTGCGCGCGGCAATGGCTTTCACCTCCTGGTACACCTCGGGGCCTTCCTGGGCGTGCAGCACTTCGCCCAACAGGCGGTCCAGCCGCGCCAGGTCGGCACGTAGGGGAAGATCCTTGTCCAGCTCCGTCATGTCCTGTTTCCTTTGTAGAATCGTCTGGCCGAGCTATCCGCTTGCGCTGTGCATGACCGCGCAAACGTGATGACGGCCTTGTGTATGAATGGGATGGCAATCTTCTCAAGACAGGTTGCTACCTGGCGTCAGCAGACTGGCGAACAAACATCATAGGCAGCATTGCCGCTGTAGTGTGTTCATTACCGAATTTTCCTGATTTTTTTCGCACATTTTGTGCACAACAGCAACGGGGGTTGACCCTTGCCTGCGCCCGGCCGCAGCCCGACGAAGCCATGCAAGCACCCTGCACACAAATCAAGCGCAGCAGACTTTCCTGCTGCGGCTGAACCATTTCCCCTTCCGGCAAGTCTAGGCATGCCACCAAAACGACAGCCGCGGCGGCTACGCGAATCCGCCACCACCGTAGCGGTCAGGCACCCCGGACTTGCTGTGGCACCAGCCTTCAGAAAACAACTTGCTTGTGAAATGGAATGATCGATAATAACCCTTACGTCATAAACAGCTCGAACCACAGAACACCTATGTTCACCCGCCTGGCCCTGCTGGCGGCTAGCAGCCTGCTGCTGGGTGAAATGGCGCTTGCCCATGGCGCCAGCGCCCCTGCTGTCGATTGTCCACAGGCCGAGCAAGCCGCCAGGGGAAAACGCATCCTGCAGAATCAGGCCATTGGCCGGGCTCTGGACAAGAACCCGGTTGCCATCGGCCTGGCCCGTCGCGCCAAGAACAAGCAGCTGGATGCCGGCGGCTGTTGAAACATTATCGATAAGGTTAACCGTTCGCCATGTCTGAACATCGCTCCCTGCTGCGCAAATCCCTCCTGCTATTACTGGTGCTGCTGTTGCTCGCCGGCTGGGGAGGCTTGCGTGCCCGTCACAGCCTGCTGACGATGGATATCGCCAAAATGAATACCTCCAGGCCATGGAAGATGGCATCGCTGGTACTACTGACGCCGGATGAACGGCGCCAGATCAAGGACTTCACCCACGACAAACACGAGGACTGGGATAAATTCTTTACCCTGGCCAGCGGCATTTCCATCCAGAAAATCATCGATACACAAAGCCAGCTTGAACAGCAGGCCGCAAACAAACCACAGTAAGCAGGCCGGCCGGGGCAGTTTTGCAGCGCGGCCAGGCCCTCACTGCGCAAGCGCCAGACAAATGGCCAGTGCCCGCCGGCCACCCTGACGGCGCTGTTCCGCCGCAAATATCCCTTCCTTGATCCGACTCCAGGCCTTGCCCTGCCTGCATGCTAGAATCGGACGAATTTCATCGTCAGGAATGCAATTGATGGACAAGATCGTCATCGCCAGCCGCGAAAGCCGCCTGGCCATGTGGCAGGCCGAACACATCCAGGCCCGCCTGCAAGCGCTGTATCCGCACCTTACCGTCGAAATCCTTGGCATGACCACCCAGGGCGACCAGATCCTGGACAAGACCCTGTCCAAGATCGGCGGCAAGGGTCTGTTCGTGAAAGAGCTGGAAGTGGCGCTGGCCGAAGGCCGTGCCGACCTCGCCGTGCATTCCATCAAGGACGTGCCCATGGTGCTGCCGGAAGGCTTTGCCCTGGCGGCCATCTGCGAACGCGAAGACCCGCGCGATGCCTTTGTTTCCAACAAGTTCGCCAGTCTGGCCGAGCTGCCGGCTGGTGCCGTGGTGGGCACCTCCAGCCTGCGCCGCGAATCGCAGCTGCGCGCCCGCTATCCGCAACTGGTGATCAAGCCCTTGCGCGGCAATGTGCAAACCCGTCTGCGCAAGCTGGACGACGGCGAGTACGACGCCATCATTCTGGCCGCTGCCGGCCTCAAGCGCCTGGAGCTGCACGACCGTATCCGGTCAGAACTCGCCCCGTCGGAAAGCCTGCCGGCGGCAGGGCAAGGCGCGCTGGGCATCGAGATCCGCGCCGACCGCGCCGACATGCTGGCCCTGCTGCAACCCTTGAACCATCCCGACACCCACGCCTGCGTCAGCGCCGAACGTGCGCTGGCACGCGAACTGGGCGGCAGCTGCCAGGTACCGCTGGGCGCCTTTGCCACCCTCAGCGACGACGTGATCAGCCTGGGCGGCTTTGTGGCGCATCCGGATGGCTCGGTGATGCTGACCGCCGCCGCCAGTGCGCCGCGCCAGTATGCCGACTCGCTGGGCCGCGCCGTGGCCAAACGCCTGCTGGATGATGGCGCCAAGCCATTGATCGACGCCGTACTGAAAGACCAGCAATGACAGCAGCCGGCCGCCGCATCCTGGTGGCCAGACCGGCCGCGCAAAGCGGCCGCTTGCTGACTCTGCTGGCAGATGCCGGCTGGCAGGGACAAGCCTTTCCGGTAATGGACATCCCGCCTCTTGCTGCTGCGCTGGCCCGCCTGCCACAACAAGCTGCACAAGCTGACTGGCTGTTCTTTGTCAGCCCCAGCGCCATCGACATTGCCTGGCCAGCACTACAGCAACAGCCGCTCAAGGCCAGGCTGGCCTGTGTCGGTCAGGCCAGCGCCGGCCGCCTGGCCAGGCTCAGCGGCCAGGACATCCTGTTTCCCACGGCAGGCAGCGACAGCGAAGCCCTGCTGGCCCTGCCCCAGCTGGCCGATGTCGCCGGCCAGCACTGGCTGATCGTGCGCGGCCAGGGTGGCCGTGCCCTGCTGGCTGACACCCTGTGCGCCCGTGGCGCGCAGGTGAGCCTGGCCGAGGTCTACCAGCGGGTGGATGGCCGGCCGGACTGGCGCCTGCTGGACGAAGGCCCGCCGGACGCCATGGTGATCACTTCCAGTGAAATGGCCGAGCAATTGTTCAGACTGGCTGGTCCGGCAAGAGCCGGGACGTTACAATGCCTTTTGTATTGTGTGCCGCACCCGCGCATTGCCGAACGATTGCAGGCTCTGGGCGCGACACGCATCGTGACAACCCGGGCCGATGACGATGCGCTCGTCGCCGGCCTCAGAGAATGGTTCTCCCGTCACCCATGAGCGAAACCCAGACTGTCGACACCCCCCGTCCGTCCCGCAAAAAACAGCTGAACCTGGCCTTGCTGGTAGCGCTGGCTGCCCTTGGCCTGTCCGGCTGGCAGCTGTACAGCACCCAGCAGGAACTGACTGCCGCCCGCCAGGAACTGGCAGGCCGGCTGGCTGAAGGCAATGGCGCCTCCAAGGAATTGCGCGGCATGACCGAGCAGGCACTGACCGCCGCCCGCGCCACCGACGCCAAGCTGGCGGTACTGGAAACCCGCGTCAACGAATCCGCCGGCCAGTACGCCACGCTGAACGGCATGTACCAGGAGCTGACCAAGACCCGCTCCGACTGGCTGCTGTCCGAGGTGGAACACACCCTGGCCATTGCCAGCCAGCAGCTGCAACTGGCCGGCAATGTTCCCGCCGCCATCTCCGCACTGCAGATGGTGGATGCCCGCCTGTCCAAATTCGACCAGCCGCAGCTGATCGCGGTGAAAAAAGCCGTGGCCACCGATCTGGAAAAGCTCAAGGCCCTGCCCTATCTGGACACCGTCGGCCTGACCGTCAAGCTGGACCGGCTGATGCTGTCCAGCGACAGCCTGCCGCTGGTGGTGGATGCACATCGCCTGCAAGACAAACGTACCGCCAAGACGCTGCCGGCCAGCGCCCCCTTCTGGGAGCGCCTGGTGGCCGATATCAGCCAGAGCCTGGGCGAGCTGGTGCACATCCGCCGCATGGACAAGCCCGAAGCGCTGCTGCTGTCGCCTGAGCAATCCTTCTTCCTGCGCGAAAACCTGAAAATGCGCCTGCTGGATGCCCGCCTGGCGCTGATCCAGCGTGACGGCACCACCTTCGATGCCGATGTCAGCGCCGCCCAGTCCTATGTGCTGCGCTACTTCGACAATGACGCACCAGCCACGCGCCAGTGGCTGTCCACCTTGCTGGAACTGAAAGGTGCGCCACTGTCGGTAACCCTGCCCGACCTCAATGCCAGCCTGAAAGCGGTACGTGATGCCCAGGGCAACAAGGGAGACTGACCGGTGAAATTTGTCATCTGGATTACCGGGCTGTTTGCCCTGGCCGTGCTGGTGGGGCTGGCCTCCACCCTGAATACCGGCTACGCCATCCTGTTTTTGCCGCCCTACCGCATGGAGGTGTCGTTCAACCTGCTGCTGCTGGGCATCGTGGCACTGATTGCGCTGGCTTATGTGGTGATGCGCATCATCAGCATCACCGCCGGCCTGCCTACCGAAGTGCGCCGTTTCCAGCGCCAGAAAAAGCTGAAAGCTGCCCGCCACGCCCTGCGTGAAGCCGGTATCGCCTTTTTTGAAGGCCGTTTCCAGAAAGCCGAACGCGAAGCGCTCAAGGCCATGGCCGACGAGTACGCGCCGGAAAACCGCGCCCTTGCCCTGCTGCTGGCAGCACGCTCCGCGGGTGCCACTGGCGATCTGGACAAGCGCGACAGCTATCTGCAACAGCTGGATGTCCTGCCGGAACGCCTGCAGCTGGCGCGCCACATGCTGGATGCCGAGCTGAAGCTGGAAGCCAAGGACGCACTGGGTGCGCTGGCCGCCATCGAACGCGCCCGTGCCCTGTCGCCCAATCTCACCAATGCCCTGCGCCTGGAGCTGAAGGTGCGCCTGCTGCAACGCCAGCCGGAAGCGGTACTGGCCCTGACCGAAAAACTGCTCAAGGCCGAGGCGCTGGAGCCGGCACAAGCCCGCCGCTACCGGCTGGCCGCCTACAGCCAGCAGCTGACCGGCTTTGTCGGCGGCCGCGAAGTACGCGACTGGCTGCGTCGCATCCCTGAGGCCGAACGGCGCAACCCGGTGCTGGTCAGCGAAATCGTCAGCCGGCTGATTGCGCTGGAAGACTTCGACTATGCCGCCACCCTGCTGGGTGAGGCACTGGCCGACGAAGAACAGGCCACGCCGGAACTGGCACGCGAGCTGGGCCAGCTGGCCGAGCGCCTGTCGCCGGAAAAGCGGCTGGAACTGATGCGCGATGCCGAAGGCTGGCTCAAGAGCCGCCCGCGCGATCACATGCTGCTGCTGGCACTGGGCCGGCTGGCCATGAACCAGCAGCTGTGGGGTAAGGCACAAAGCTATCTGGAGGCCAGTAACTCCATCAGCCCCACCTTGTGCGCCAATGCCGAGCTGGCCCGCCTGTTCGAGGCCACCGGCAAGGAAGAACAGGCCGCGCAGCATTACCACCGCAGCCTGGAACTGGCACTGGCCAAAGGCGACTGAAGCCCGGTCAGCCAGTAAAAAGCCCGCGTCTAACAACGCGGGCTTTTTCTTTGCCATCCCTGCCGCTCAGCTGCCGCCAGAACTGGCCTCGCGCTGGAACTCCAGCCTATCCCTACCCGCCTGCAATTGCAGCCGATTGCCCTGCATCACCAGCCGGGGCTGTGCCGACAACAGCTGGCTCAGGCTGCGTTCACGCTGCTCCAGCGCTGGCGGGCAGGCCATCAGGGTCGACATCATCGCCCCGGTCTTGAGCAGGCCGTTTTCCAGGCTCACCACACTGCCCAGACCATTACAGCCGGCGGAAGCCTGCAGGCGGCCGGCGGCAAACTCCAGCCGGTAGGGCTGCTGCTGGCCCGCGTCCACCTGTTGCCAGCGGCCTTGCAGGCTGGCCAGATCACGCGGCGCCTGCCAGCCCTGCGGCTTGTCGGCGGGCACGGCAGGGGGCGTGCTGGCACAGCCGCTTAGCCAGCCAAGGACCAGTACCGGTATCCAGAAATGTTTCATGCGCTGACTCCTGACGGTGCAGTCCCTGCTCATTGCACGCTGCGGCTGATGGTTTCGCTGAACACCACACGGTCGAGAATGGTGCGCACGGCCGAGGCATCGGCCGGCGGGTTCGGCACGGTTTCATAACGCAGCTTCAGGTAGTAGGCGGTATCGGGCTGCGGGGTGAAACCCTCGATCTCACCGTAGAACAGCTGCCAGGGCTGGTTTTCGCTGCTGCGTACCTGCAGGCATTGCATCTGCCCGGCGCCCGCGCTGCAGTTCTTGCGCTGGCTGCTGACATACAGATACTGCGGCCGCTGCATCGGAGCCGTGGCGGCAGCGGGGTGGCCTGCCGCTTGCTCCGGCTTGCGCACAAAGCGGTATTCGCCTGCACTACCCGTCAGCACCAGTTGCTGTGCCTTGCCATCGGTCTTGATCTGGAAGGGCTGCGACAGGAATCCGATATACGCCTGTTCGGTCTGCATCATGGCGGGCGGGCACATCATGCGCGTGGTGGCGACCACCAGCTTGCCCTCGGTATTGGTGTGGCCGGTAAAGCGGTTACACCCGGCAAAACCGCTGATGCCCTTGGCCTGAAACGACAGGGTGGGCAGCGGTTCGGCCACCTTGGGTGAGGCCAGTTGCCAGTCAGTGCCAATCAGATTGGGCTGGGCCAGCACAGGAGCAGACAACAGGGCGGCCATCACGGCAGTGGTTTTCCAGTGCATATTCATCTCCAAAATTAATCAACGCTAATATTTAAGAGGCCGCAACCGGCCATGAGTTCCATGCAGCTGCTACTGTCAACCCATCCTAAGGATGGCCACGCTCGCCGCCAAGTGTGGACGGCAGGCAAGAAAAAACCCTGCCGGCGCGACAGGGTTTTTGTTGTGAAAACCGGCAGAGGCTTAGTGCACCACGCCCTTCACCAGGTCTTCCACCACTTTCTTGGCATCGCCAAACACCATCATGGTCTTGTCCATGTAGAACAGCTCGTTGTCGAGGCCGGCATAGCCCACGCTCATCGAACGCTTCACCACGATCACGGTGCGTGCCTTGTGCGCTTCCAGAATCGGCATGCCGTAGATGGGGCTGGACTTGTCCTTCTGCGCCGCCGGGTTGACCACGTCGTTGGCACCAATCACCAGCACCACGTCGGTATTGTTGAAGTCGGAGTTGATTTCCTCCATCTCCAGCACCTGTTCGTAGGGCACTTCGGCTTCGGCCAGCAACACGTTCATGTGGCCCGGCATACGGCCTGCCACCGGGTGAATGGCATAGCGCACGGTGACGCCCTTTTCATGCAGCAGTTCGGCAAACTCCTGCAAGGCATGCTGGGCACGCGATACCGCCAGGCCATAACCCGGCACGATCACCACGCTGTCGGCATTGCTCATCAGGAAGGCTGCGTCTTCGGCCGAACCGGACTTGTAGTTCTTCGGGCCGCTGTCACCCGCGGCACCGCCAGCCGCCGCTTCGGCACCAAAGCCACCCAGCAGCACGGATACGATGGAACGGTTCATCGCCTTGCACATGATGTAGGACAGGATGGCACCGGACGAACCCACGCAGGCACCGGCAATGATCAGCACCGGGTTGTTCAGCGTAAAGCCGATACCCGCCGCCGCCCAGCCGGAGTAGGAGTTGAGCATGGACACCACCACCGGCATGTCGGCACCGCCAATCGGGATGATCAGCGTCACGCCCAGCACCAGGGCAATGGCCACCATCGCCAGGAAGGCGGCGTGGCTGTCGGTCAGGAAGTAGGCAATGCCGAAACCCAGCATGGCCAGCGCCAGCACCAGGTTCAGCAGATGCTGGCCATTGAAGCTGACCGCCTTGGAACCAAAGCGACCGGACAGCTTGCCGTAGGCAATCACCGAGGCGGTAAAGGTGATGGCACCAATAAACGCACCGATGAACAGTTCCACCTTCTGCACCGGGGTGTGTTCCACACCGGTATGGAAGATGGCAGCCACGGCAATCAGCACCGCGGACAGGCCCACCAGCGAGTGCATGGCGGCCACCAGTTCCGGCATGCCGGTCATTTCCACCGTCTTGGCCTTCCAGCCACCGATCACGGCACCGGCCACGATGGCGCCGGCAATCAGCCCCAGCACCGGCTTGTCCATGATGATGAAGGTGGTGAGCACGGCGATGACCATGCCGATGATGCCGAACTTGTTGCCGCGCAGCGCTGTTACCGGGCTGGACAAGCCCTTGAGCGCCAGGATGAACAGCACGGCCGCCACCAGATAAAGTACTGCAGATATATTAGCCATGGTTCTTCCTTACTTTTTCTTCTTCTTGAACATGTCCAGCATGCGCTGGGTGACCATGAAGCCGCCGAAGATGTTGATACTGGCCAGGAAGATGCCGATGGTACCCAGCACCGAGGTGAGGGTGATTTCGGAACCGTTGATGTCCACCACCTGCAGCATGGCGCCGACGATGATGATGCCGGAAATGGCATTGGTCACCGCCATCAGCGGGGTATGCAGCGCCGGGGTGACATTCCACACCACGTGGTAGCCGACAAACACGGCCAGCACGAAGACGGTAAGGCTGGCGATAAAGGGATCGACCATCTCTGTTCTCCTTAGTTGGCCGCCGGGAAACGTACCTGGCCGTCGTGGGTCACCAGGGTGGCCGCCAGCAGGTCGTCTTCCAGATTGAGGGTGAAGCCTTCCTTCGTCAGCATCAGCGACAGGAAGGTCAGCAGGTTTTTGGCATACAGGCTGGATGCATCCGCCGCCAGTTGGCCCGGCAGGTTGAACTGGCCCACCACGGTGACGTGGTTGTCGGTCACCACCACTTCGCCCGGCTGGGTCAATGCACAGTTGCCACCGGCTTCGGCGGCGATGTCGATGATCACCGAGCCTGGCTTCATCGCGGCTACGATGTCGGCGCTGATCAGCGTCGGCGCCTTTTTGCCCGGAATCAGCGCGGTGGTGATGATGATGTCGGCGGCACGCGCGTGCTTGCTCACCAGCTCGGCCTGGCGACGCTTGTAGTCGTCCGACATTTCCTTGGCGTACACGCCGTCGCTGGCGGCCTTTTCTTCATCGGTCATCGGCACTTCGATGAACTTGCCGCCCAGCGATTCCACCTGCTCCTTGGTGGATGGGCGCACGTCGGTGGCTTCCACCACCGCACCCAGCCGCTTGGCGGTGGCAATGGCCTGCAAACCGGCCACGCCCACACCCATGATCAGCACCTTGGCCGGCTTTACCGTGCCGGCCGCCGTCATCAGCATGGGCATGAAGCGCGGATAGTAATGGGTGGCCAGCAATACCGCCTTGTACCCGGCAATATTGTTCTGGCTGGACAGCACGTCCATGCTCTGTGCGCGGGTGGTACGCGGCAGCAGTTCCAGGGCAAAGGCGGAAACCTTCTTGGCCGCCAGCGCCGGGAAGCTGCTGTTCTGATACGGGGCCAGCTGGCCGATCAGCACCGCGCCGGTTTTCAGCTCGGCAATACCGGCTTCGTCCAGCGGACGCACGGTCAGCACGATGTCGGCCTGCCCCAGCGCCTCGGCCCGATTGGCCGCAATGCTGGCTCCCAGTTCGGCATAGGCCGCGTCGGGAGCGGCGGCAAACTGCCCGGCCCCCTGCTCCACCACCACGGAATGACCCATGGCGATCAGCTTTTTCACCGTTTCCGGTGTCGCGGCCACGCGTTTTTCACCAGCCAGCCTTTCGGCCGGAATAGCGATCTGCATGGTGTGAATCTCCTGCAAAGTGAAATGACAAAAAACAAAAAATAAAGATAGCGAACGCCCGTGCGAGGCCATTTTCGAACGAGCGTTTGAATTATATTAAAACCATGAATGTTGATTTTGCGCAATACTTTTACAAAATTGCGACAATCACCAACCATATACCGTCTGACGATCTGGTCAATACGGCAGGGTTATCCGGGCCGGGGTCTCGCAGCGCGGAAGTCGGGTGCGGGCAGGGAATCGGCATTGCCTGTTCTGTGCATCAGCCGGTGCGGCACCACTGGCGCAGGGAAGATCAACTGCCATCCAGGGTGGCAAGAACAGTGCCAAGTATGAAAAAGCACCTCGTTGCCTGACACTAACGGTTCGCCCGCCAGCTTGTAAAGCAGGGTTAACCATTAACACTAAGGTACTGTAAATCAAAATGAATGGCCGGCCGGCCGGGGTGAAAACCTTGGGCGGAAAGGCTTTTATCGTGCAGTGCACCATAATGCAAAGCCGCTTGCCGGCACTGGCAAAGAGGACGGTCAGCCCCAGTGCGCGGCATCAGCAGCAGCAGAGCAGCGGCGGCAGCCTCACCGGCGCTCATTTTGGCGCGGCGCCGTTTGCCGCCAGCAAACGGGCAATGCTGCCATCGCGCAGCATGCCACGCAGCACCACCGTCAGCCGGTCGCGCCGGGCATACCAGGGCGAGCGACGCGACAAGCCGAGCCGGCGCTCTTCCAGCCCCGGCAATTGCAGTGGCTGCTCGCGCACCAGGGCTTCCCAGCCCTGGCTGTGCAGCAGCTCCATGCCATTACGGCGGTTGATGACTAGCGCATCCACGCGCCCGGCCAGCAGTTTGCGAAAATTGGACAGGCTGTTTGGTGCGAAATCACGCTCCAGCTGTTTGTCTTGATCAAAGGCAGGCTGATAGCGCATGCCCTCCACCACTCCGATGCGTAATGCGTAGAGATCGGCATAGCGGCGCACCTGCCGCGTATCCGTGCGCCGCAGGTAAATCGCCAGCGGCGTGGCTGCCGCATAGGGGGGATCAAGAAAGTCGATGTATGCATCGCGCTCATCGCTATTGCGCACGCCAATCACCAGATCGGCCTGGCCTTGGCGCATGGCTTGCAGACAACGCTGCAGGGGGCAGGAGAGATAATGTACGGGGGCATCCAGCCGGGCGGCCAGCAATTTGACGATTTCCACATAAGGGCCAGACGGCTGGCCCTGTGCATCCAGCGTTTTCCAGGGGCTGAAGGTATTGAATGCCAATACCAGTGGCGGACTGGCCGCCCAAGCCGGGCATAAGCACAGTGACAGGATGATGGGCAACAAGCCGCGCAGGAAAGGCAATATGGCATCCGCAAAATGATTTTTGCTCATGCTAGCGCCAAACCCCGGCACGGTGCAGGTTTTTTGTCGGCGCGCCCGCAAGATGCCGTGCCTGCCCCTACAGGGCGGCAGTGATGCCGCATCTGAAACGCCGGGATAACGCTGATTGACTCACGGCAAACGCCGCATTCTTGCTTGTCTGCGCGGCTATTCGCCGTTCTCGCTGCGTCAGACAGGCTCTTACAACAGCCAGGCGGCCAGCATCAGCAGGGCATCCAGCAGCAACAGCCCCGCCGCCGCCAGCCGCCGTTGCAGCAGGCCGCCCAAGCCGGTCAGGCCGGCCACCAGCAGCAAGGCGTACGCCCACAGATGCAGCGTATCCAGGCCATCCACCTGCCACAGATAGGCGGCACCGGCGGCTGTCAGCAGGGCAAACTGCAACAGGGCCAGCGCCGTGCTGCTGCGGGTGAGCGGCAGATCATAGCGCTGGCGGGCGCGCTGCAAATCAAAAGCCGGGCCGTGGTCCACCACGCCGGCCGGCAGCCAGCCCGGTGCCTTGAACCACAGCTTGAACTTGTCCTGCCAGCGTGGAGCCCGCCGGGCCAGCTGCCACAGCGGCACATAGCCGGAAGCCACCGCCCACAGCGGGTTCCAGCTGTTGAGCGGCGTGCGGGTGCCGTACACCGGCGCTTCCACTTCTTCGGCAAAGGTGCCGAACAGGCGGTCCCAGATAATCAACATGCCGCCGTAATTCTTGTCCAGGTACTGATCATTCACCGCATGATGCACCCGGTGGTTGGAGGGCGAGGAAAACACCCGGTCGAACCAGCCCAGCTTGCCGATGTGCTCGGTATGAATCCAGAACTGATACAGCAGCACAATCAGCCCGGCCAGTGCGAACTGCTCCGGTGCGACACCGGCCAGCGCCATGGGCAAATAGAAGGGCCAGCCGAGAAAGGCCACCGTGCTTTCCTGGCGCAGTGCGGTGGACAGATTGAAATCCTGGCTCTGATGATGCACGGCATGCGCCGCCCAGAACACCGCACTCTCATGCCCCACGCGGTGCAGCCAGTAATCGCAAAAATCGAACATCACGATGGCCAGCAGCCAGCCCCAGGCGCCATGCCACAGCGCGGCGCGGGGGAACAGTGCCAGATGCCGCCAGGTCAGCCCATACAGGCCGATCTGGAACAAGGTGCTGACGCTGGCCACCAATTGGCTGAGCAGGCCCTGGCTCAGGCTGGCCAGCGCGTCACTCAGACGATAGGTGTTGCGGCCGATGGCCAGGCCATAACCCAGCTCCAGCAGCATCAACAGCAGGAAAACCGGGAAGGCATATACGGTGATTTGTTCCATCAGACTTGATCCGCAAGGCATGGCAAAACGGCACGCTGGGTGCCTGTACCAAACTGTACAGCAAAGCAGGCTCCGCTATTGTTGGTTTTTTGTAGCGCGATGCAGATACGGCCTGACCATCAGGTTCGGAAAAACTCGACTTGCGCTTGCAGTTGCACCGATAGCGACAACAGCTGCTGGGCGGCCTGGGCATTATTGGCCGAAATGCTTCCAGTTTCTTCAATCATGCTGACAATGCGCTTCATCTGCTGTGAAATATCCGCCACGGTACTTTCCTGCTCCTGATTGGCATTGGCAACCAATTGCGCATTGTGGAAAGAGTCCTCCGCCACCTGGCGGATTTCGGTCAGCGACAGGGCTGCATCACGCGCCAGGCTGTGCGCGCTGGCAACCCGTGGCGAAGCATTGGTCATGGCATCAACGGCAAAGCGGGTTTCCTGCTGGATGGCATCAATCATGTGCGCGATCTCACCGGTTGCCACACTGGTGCGCTCAGCCAGCTTGCGCACTTCGTCGGCCACTACCGCAAAACCACGCCCGCTCTCGCCGGCACGAGCAGCCTCAATGGCGGCATTCAGGGCCAGCAGATTGATTTGTGCGGCAATTTCGGCGATTACCTGGGTAATATTGCCAATCTCCTGCGAACGGCTTTGCAGCATGCCGATACGATGGGTTGATTCCTGTACCGCGCTGCTGACATCGGCGATTTCCGCGTTCACTTGCTCCACCACCGCCTGGCCACGCTGCGTCTGCTGCAGGGTCTGTTCCGAATTGGTATAGCTACGCTGGGCAATGGCCGACACATCATGAATACGGTTCAGCAAGCGCGTCACCAGCTGTGCCGTTTCTGCACTGGACTTCATTTCAGAACTGGCCGCAGCTTCGATTGCCTGCGAGGCTTGATTCAGATTACTGGATTGCTGGTGCAGCTGCGCCGTCGTGCCGTGCAAGGTCGCCACGATGGCACGCAGCCGCTGCTGCAGTTGGGACAGCGAGGCCAGCAAACTGTCCTGCCGGTCTGACACGGCAAACTCCTGCGTCAGATCACCATGCGACAACTTGGCCACCTGCTGCGCCGCCTGCCCGGGCTCGCCACCAATGGCCGCAATCACATTACGGCCGATCATCCAGCTCAGCCACCACAGCACCAGCACCAGCGCAATCAGGAAGATAAAGGAACGGGTCGCCGCACTGGTGAACTCGGCATTCACATCTTCGATATAGACACCGGTGCCCAGCCACCAGCCCCAGGGTTCAAAGGATTTGGCATAGGAAATCTTGGGCAACGGCACGGTACTGCCAGGCTTGGGAAACAGGTAATCCATTTCTGCGCTGCCATGCAGGCGCAGCTGGGTAATCCAGTCGCTGATATAGTGCTTGCCTGTCGGATCGGCGGCGTCCAGAAAGGCCTTGCCTTCCCGGCTGCGCTTGCCACCGTGCATGATGTTGACGCCGTTGAAGTCATAGATAAAGAAGTAATCAGCGCCGCCATTGTAGTGGCTGCTGCGCAGGATATCCCTGGCGCGTTTTTGCGCCTCGGCCGTGCTGATCTTGCCCTCTTGCGCTTGCTGGTATTGCTGCTGGATGACATGACTGGCCGACTCCACCAGCGCCTGGAGTGCCAGACGCTTTTGCAGCAGGATTTCCTGCCGTATCTGCCATACCGACCAGCCACCAAACAAGGCCAGGCCAAGCAGCATGACCAGGGTCAGGCCCATCATTTTTGTTTTCATGCCAAGAGCAGGACTGGCAGCCATTACAATGCCTCATGCGGGGTAGGACGGAGCTACCACTATAGCCATTCCCCTGTCATTTAGATTGATTGCAAACAACGATTTTTTGATTACAGCACGCCTGCCCGCGTCCTTCGTCAAGCCAGATAGCCGACACCCGCCCGGCCCCAGCCTGGGCAACAGGCCAGGCAAGCCCATCAAAACCAAAGCCCCGCAGAAGCGGGGCCGGGTCATGCGCCAAGAGCAGGCTGAGAATTACTTGCCAATGCAAAAACGGCTGAAGATCACCCCCAGCAAATCGTCCGGGGTGAACTGACCAGTGATTTCCGATAGCGCGTTCTGCGCCAATCGCAGCTCTTCGGCGAAGATCTCCACCATTTCCCAATCGGCATGCGCCAGCTCCATATGCTCGGCAGCGCGGCGGATGGCGTCCAGGTGGCGTTCGCGCGCCAGGAACACCCCTTCGCTGGCCCCGCTGTAGCCAATCAGTTCCAGCAGCCGCGCCTTCAGTAAATCCACCCCGGCATGGGTGCGAGCGGACAGGTGCAACACGCTGCGGCCATCCTGTTCGGACAGGCCGATGGCGTCGCCGCTGAGGTCGGCCTTGTTGTAGATGAACAAGCGCGGCAGTTGCGGCGGAATGCGCTCCAGAATGGCTTCCACCTCGGCGGTGACGCCGTCGCGGCTGTCCACCAGCACCAGCGCCACATCGGCGCGCTCCACTGCCTGCCAGGTGCGTTCGATGCCGATTTTCTCCACCACGTCGTCGGTATCGCGCAGGCCGGCGGTATCGATGATATGCACCGGCACGCCGTCGATGACG
Organism: Aquitalea magnusonii; assembly: GCF_003202035.1. Lineage (GTDB taxonomy): Bacteria > Pseudomonadota > Gammaproteobacteria > Burkholderiales > Chromobacteriaceae > Aquitalea > Aquitalea magnusonii. Next base: position 262,184 of record NZ_QJKC01000003.1, read on the forward strand.
ATTTCTTCGCGCACGGTGTCGCGGGTGGTGCCGGCGATATCGGTGACGATGGCGATATCATCGCCGGCCAGCGCATTCATCAGGCTGGATTTGCCGACATTGGGCTGCCCCACCAGCACCACATGCATGCCTTCACGCAGGATGGCGCCTTGCCGTGCGGTGGCCTGCACCTGTTGCAGGCGCTGGCGCAGGGTTTGCAGCTTGCCCAGCGCATCGGCCTGCTTGAGAAAGTCGATTTCTTCTTCCGGAAAATCCAGCGTGGCTTCCACCAGCATGCGCAGGGTGATCAGCTCGTCCACCAGCACATGGATTTCATTGGAAAAGGCGCCTTTCAGCGATTTGAGCGCACTGCGGGCAGCGGTTTCGCTGGAAGCATCAATCAGGTCGGCCACGCTCTCGGCCTGGGCCAGGTCCATCTTGTCATTGAGGAAGGCGCGCTTGGAAAACTCGCCCGGCTCGGCCAGCCGTGCGCCCAGCTGCAGGCAACGCGACAGCAGCATATTGAGCACCACCGGCCCGCCGTGGCCTTGCAGCTCCAGCACGTCTTCGCCGGTAAAACTGTTGGGGCCGGGGAAGTACAGCAGCAGGCCGTTGTCGATGGCCTGGCCATCTGCCGCGTAGAAATCGGTATAGGTAGCGTAGCGCGGCTTGGGCTGTTTGCCGCCGGTCAGCGCCGCGGCAAAAGGCAGCAGGTCACGGCCGGATACACGGATGACACCCACGCCGCCACGACCGGGCGCAGTAGCAATGGCACAGATGGTGACGGGAGCGTAAAGGGTAGGCATGCGGACTTTCCTTGCTGCAAACAGGCTGACCAAAGCCGCCGCCACATGGATGGCGACAGCGGCTTGGGTTAGCGTGCGCTGTTTTTTACTGTATCAGAAAGAAAGCCCGGCCTTTGTCCGGCCGGGCTTTGTCATTCACTACCGTCCCTATCAGGACTGCAGGGCGACTTTCTTGCTGTTTTCAATGCTCTTGTTGATATACCACTGCTGGGCAATCGACAGGATGTTGTTGACGGCGTAGTACAGCACCAGACCAGCCGGGAAGAAGAAGAACATGGCCGAGAAGGCAACCGGCATGATCTTCATCATCTTGGCCTGCATCGGGTCAGTCGGCGGCGGGTTCAGGAAGGTTTGCAGGAACATGGTGGCGGCCATGATCACCGGCAATACATAGTACGGGTCCGGGCGGGCCAGGTCGGTGTACCACAGGATCCACGGTGCCTGACGCAGCTCGACCGAAGCCAGCAGCGCCCAGTACAGGCCGATGAACACCGGAATCTGGATCAGCATGGGCAGACAGCCACCCAGCGGATTCACCTTCTCGCTCTTGTACATTTCCATCACGGCCTGCTGGAACTTCATGCGGTCGTCGCCGTATTGTTCCTTCATGCGTTCCAGGCGCGGTGCCAGGGCTTTCATCTTGGCCATGGAACGGTAGGACGCAGCCGTCAGCGGATAGAAGATGGCCTTGACGGTGAGGGTCAGCAGCACGATGGCCCAGCCCCAGTTCTGCACCAGACCGTGCAGCTTGGTCAGCAGCCAGAACAGCGGGGAGGCAAAGATGTGTACCCAGCCGTAGTCCTTGGAGTATTCCAGGCCGTCGGCCACCTTGGTCAGCACGCTGTAGTCTTCCGGGCCGGCATACAGCGGCACGGTGATGGAGGCGGTCTGGCCCGGATTGATGGTTTTCAGGTCGACGGTGGCGGCAGCGGAGTACAGGCCGTTGCTGTCCTTCAGCTCGAAGTGGCAGGACTTGTCATCCTTGCACACGCTGGCAGCGTCCAGCGGCTTCAGTACCCAGGCGGTCATGAAGTAATGCTGCAGCATGCCCACCCAGCCGTCGGTGGCGTTCTTGGCGTAGTCGCCCTTGCCCTTGGCCAGATCGTCGAAGGAAACCTTCTGGAACTTGTTGTCGGAGGTATACACCGCCGGGCCGGTAAAGGTGTGGGCAAAGCGGCCTTCGCCTTCCGGTGCCTGGCCGTCACGCAGCAGACGGTAATAGGCGGTCGGGGCCAGCGGGGTGCTGCCACCGTTGTGGATATCGAAGCGAACGCCGATATCGTAGCTGCCCTTCTTGAAGGTATAGGTTTTCACCACCTGCACGCCATTGGCGGCCGGGGCGGTCAGCTTCACCTGCAGGCTGTCGCCGTTCAGGGTGTAACTGGACTGCTCGGCGGTGTAGACCGTCTTGTGGGTGGGCAGGGCCGGATTGCTGGCTGCCACCAGGCCGGTCTGCGCCACATACACGCGACCATTCTTGTCGGTGAGCAGCTCGAAGGGCTTTTTGGCATCGGTGGCGGAATCGTGTTTCAGCAGGTCGAGCTGACGCAGGTCGCCGCCTACGGTATCGATTTCGGCCTTGATCACATCGGTGCTGACGCGAATGCGCTGACCGGCGGTAAGCTTGGCTGCATCAGCAGGCTGGGCGCTGGCGGTATGGCTGGCCGGTGCGTCCGGCTGCGAAGCCGTTTGGGTCTGGGCCACCTGCTGCGGGGCAGGCTTGGGCGCAAAGTACTCCTGCCACAGCAGGAGGATGCCCATGGACAGGACGATGAAGATTATGAGTCGCTTGGAATCCATCTCTACGATACCGGAAAGTTCAGGGAACCGGGTCATAACCACTGCCACCCCAGGGGTGACAGCGCCCGATGCGTTTCATCGCCAGAAAGCCGCCCTTGCAGGCGCCATGCTTTCTCACCGCCTCGATCGCGTAACTGGAACAGGTCGGCACATAGCGGCACCGCGGTGCCAGCCAGGGGCTGATGGCCAGTTGGTAAAAGCGGATCAGGAGGATGAGGAGGCGCGACATCGTGCCAGTTTAGCAAAGAGTGTAGACAAGGCGATGACAGCTTCTGCTCTGTCAGCGCGTGAAAAAGCCTGTTTGGCCCGGACAATGTAGTCCTGCGCCGGCAAACTTGCCTGATTCAGGCGAAACCACTCGCGTACCGTACGCTTGATGTAGTTTCGGCGTACCGCCCGCTTGTGAACCTTTTTGCCGACAACAAGGCCGACGCGGGCATGGCCCAGTTCGTTGGGGCGGGCGTACACCTGAAACAAGGCCGTGCTGCGCGCTTGCCGCAAACTAAAAACGGATGAAAATTCATCCGTTTTTAATAGCCGGTGCACACGGCGAAAGCGATAAGTCATTGCTGAACTTATACGGCCAGGCGCTTGCGACCCTTGGCGCGACGGGCGGCGATAACGGCGCGGCCACCGCGGGTCTTCATGCGAACGAGGAAGCCGTGAGTGCGCTTGCGACGGGTAGTGGAAGGCTGGTAAGTACGCTTCATGATAAAGAATTCCTGTTTCGAAACGGAAATAAACGCGTGATTTCACAAGAAAAACCGCCGCTTGTCAATGGCAAATTTTTAGCGCACCTGTGGATAACTTTGCTGAAAACCGTTAGAATGTCGAAACTTAACGCACCCCACCCCCTGCGTAATTATTAAACGAGACCACCCGCCCAGGGTGAACCACGCGACAGGAGGAGGGTGCAAGCCACTGCCATGCATGAACACATGCCAGGGTTACGCCCATGCCAGGCGCGCAGCGCCGGCCAACCCACCGGGCGGCAAACCATGGCCCATCCCGCCGAACCTCATCATCGTCACGGCGGGTTTTTGCTTTTACTTGTGTGTACTTAATGACCGAACTGGATCAATTCTGGCCTGCCTGCCTCGCTCGCCTCGAGGCCGAACTGTCTTCACAGCAGTTCAACACCTGGATCAAGCCGCTGGCGGCCGAAGCCAACGATGAAGGCATTGCGCTGTTTGCACCGAACCGCTTCATCATGCAGTTCATCAAGGACCGTTTCCTCGGCCGCATTGAAGAACTGGCAGTCGAGCTGGTGGGCGAAGCCCCGGTCGAGCTGCGCCTGGGCGCTCCCAGCAGCAAGCCGCTGGCCGTACCGGCCGCCGTGGGCAATGGCGCGCGCAAACCCGCGCCGGCCCCTGCCGCCAGCAGCCTTCCCAGCCAGGCCAAGCAGGCCGCGGTAAAAGCCATTGGCGGCAGCCACGAAAGCACCCGGCTCAACCCCTCGTTTACCTTCGACACCCTGGTAACCGGTAAGGGCAACCAGCTGGCGCGCGCCGCCGCCATGCAGATTGCCGAGAATCCGGGCGACCAGGCCTACAACCCGCTGTTTGTGTATGGCGGCGTGGGCCTGGGCAAGACCCACTTGATTCAGGCCATTGGCAACCACGTATTCCAGAAGAACCCGCAAGCCAAGATCCGCTACATCCACGCCGAGCGCTATGTGGCCGACATCATGCGCGCCTACCAGCACAAGGCCTTTGACGAATTCAAGCGCTACTACCACTCGCTGGATTTGCTGCTGATCGACGACATCCAGTTTTTTGCCGGCAAAAACCGCACCCAGGAAGAATTCTTCTACGCCTTTAACGCGCTGATCGAGGGCGGCAAGCAAGTCATCATGACCTGCGACACCTACCCCAAACAGATAGAAGGCATGGAAGAGCGGCTGATCTCGCGCTTCTCCTGGGGCCTGACCGTGGAAATCCAGCCGCCGGAGCTGGAAATGCGCGTGGCCATTCTGATGAAAAAGGCCGAGGCCGACAGCATCAAGCTGGACCACCCCGTCGCGTTCTTCATCGCCCAGAACGTACGCTCCAACGTGCGCGAACTGGAAGGCGCGCTCAAGCGCGTGGTGGCCTATGCCCGCTTTACCAACCAGAACATCTCGCTGGACCTGGTGAAAGAAGCGCTGAAGGACATCCTGGCCGCCGGCAACCGCCAGGTCACCGTGGACGCCATCCAGAAAACCGTGGCCGAGTACTACAAGATCAAGCTGTCCGACATGCACAGCAAAAAGCGCAGCCGCGACATTGCCCGGCCGCGTCAGGTAGCCATGGCCCTGGCCAAGGAGCTGACCCAGCTTTCCCTGCCCAATATCGGCGATGCCTTTGGCGGGCGCGACCACACCACCGTGCTGCATGCCTGCAAGACCATTGCCGAAATGCGCGGTAATGACGCCGATATGGCACACGATTACGATACGCTGCTATCCATGCTGCGTAACTGATGATGTTGAACCAACCGATAACTGACTCTGGACACATTCGGGAGCCCGAAACATGCTGATCCTGCAAGCCGAACGCGATGCCCTTCTCAAGCCCCTGCTGGCGGTGACCGGTATTGTCGAACGACGCCATACCCTGCCGATTCTTTCCAATGTCCTGATTGAAAAGAAGGGCGGCCAGGTAGGCTTTCTGGCCACCGATCTGGAAATCCAGATCACCACCGCCAGTGCCGACGAACTGCCGGGCGAAGACTTCCGCCTGACCACCTCGGCCAAAAAGCTGCAAGACATCCTGCGCGCCATACCGGACAAGGCCACCGTCACGCTGGAACAGCTGGACGGCCGCCTGACGCTGAAAGCCGGCAAAAGCCGCTTCAACCTGCAAACCCTGCCGGCCGAAGACTTTCCGCTGCTGTCGGTAGGCTCGGCCTCGGACGCCAGCTTCACCCTGCCGCAACGCGAACTGAAACGCCTGATCTCCCAGGTGCAATTTGCCATGGCGGTGCAGGACATCCGTTACTACCTGAATGGCCTGCTGATGCAGACCGACGGCAACCAGGTCAAGCTGATCGCCACCGACGGCCACCGCCTGGCCTTTGCCAGCGCCGACGTGGAAGCCACCCTGCCCAAGGCCGAAGTCATCCTGCCGCGCAAGACCATCCTGGAGCTGTACAAGCTGCTGCAAGACAGCGACGACGAAATCAACATCGAAGTGCTGGCCAACCAGGTGCGCTTCAGCTTTGGCTCCACCGTCATCATCAGCAAGGTGGTGGACGGCAAGTTCCCCGACTACAACCGGGTGATTCCGCTGGATAACGACAAGATCTTCCTGATCGAACGCCTCACCTTCCTGCACGCCCTGCAACGCGCCGCCATTCTGGCCAACGAAAAATTCCGCGGCGTGCGTCTGGTACTGGCACCGGGCAAGATGTCCATCCTGTGTACCAACAGCGAGCAGGAAGAAGCGGAAGAAGAACTGGAAATCGCCTACCAGGGCGGCGAACTGGAAATCGGCTTCAACATCAACTACCTGCTGGATGTGCTGACCAACCTGCCGGCCGACACCCTGCAAATGGCGTTTGGCGATGCCAACCGCAGCACGCTGGTCACCATTCCCGACTACAGCAACTTCAAATACATCGTGATGCCGATGCGCATCTAGGGAGTAGTGAGTAGGAAGTGGGGAGTCGGGTTTGACCACTCCCCCCGCAGGTCTTGAATTTGACTTTATTACAGCAGGAAGCGTGATGACGCAGTGGCTTACTCCCCACTCCCGACTCCCCACTCCCGCTGTTCAGGAACAAGCATGAGCGAACAGGAATACGGCGCGGATAGCATTAAAGTCCTCAAGGGTCTGGATGCAGTACGCAAACGCCCCGGCATGTACATTGGCGATACCTCGGACGGCACCGGTCTGCACCACATGGTGTTCGAAGTGCTGGACAACGCCATTGACGAAGCCCTGGCCGGCCATGCCGACACCATCAAGGTCATCATCAACCCCGACAACTCCATCACCGTATCGGACAACGGCCGGGGCATCCCCACCGACATCCACCCGGAAGAAGGACGCTCGGCGGCCGAAGTGATCATGACCATCCTGCACGCCGGCGGCAAATTCGACAGCAACAGCTACAAGATCTCCGGCGGCCTGCACGGCGTGGGCGTATCGGTAGTGAATGCGCTGTCCGACTGGCTGAAGCTGAAAATCTGGCGTGACGGCAAGGTACACGAAATGGAATTCCGCCGCGGCGACGCCGTGGCCCCGCTCACCGTCACCGGCCACAGCAACCACCGCGGCACCGAAGTCACCTTCCGCGCCAGCGAAGAAACCTTCGGCCTGGTGGAATACCACTTCGACATCCTCGCCAAGCGCATCCGCGAACTGTCCTTCCTCAACCAGGGCGTGGGCATCAACCTGCTGGACAAACGCACGGGCAAGGAAGAAAACTTCGCCTTCTCCGGCGGCGTGGCCGGTTTTGTCGAATACATGAACCGCAACAAGACCGTGCTGCACCCCAAGGTGTTCCACGGCATGGGCGAAAAAGACGGCATGACGGTGGAAGTGGCCATGCAATGGAACGACTCCTACCAGGAAAGCGTCCAGTGCTTCACCAACAACATCCCGCAGCGTGATGGCGGCACCCACATGACCGCCCTGCGCCAGGTGATGACCCGCACGCTCAACCAGTACATCGAAGAACACGAAGTCGCCAAAAAGGCCAAGGTCGACACCACTGGCGACGACATGCGCGAAGGCCTCACCTGCGTACTGTCCGTCAAGCTGCCCGACCCCAAGTTCTCCAGCCAGACCAAGGACAAGCTGGTCTCCAGCGAAATCGGCCCGGTAGTCAACGAAGTCATCAGCGAAGCGCTCAAGAGCTATTTGCTGGAAAACCCCAACGACGCCAAAACCATCTGCGGCAAGATCGTCGATGCCGCCCGCGCCCGTGAAGCCGCGCGCAAAGCCCGCGAAATCACCCGCCGCAAAGGCATCATGGACGGCCTGGGCCTGCCCGGCAAACTGGCCGACTGCCAGGAAAAAGACCCCAAGCTGTGCGAACTCTACCTGGTCGAGGGTGACTCCGCCGGCGGCTCCGCCAAGCAAGGCCGCGACCGCAAATTCCAGGCCATCCTGCCCTTGAAGGGCAAGATCCTCAACGTGGAACGCGCCCGCTTCGACAAGATGCTGCAAAGCCAGGAAGTCGCCACCCTGATTACCGCCATGGGCTGCGGCATCGGCAAGGACGAATACAACCCGGACAAGCTGCGCTACCACCGCATCATCATCATGACTGACGCCGACGTCGACGGCGCGCACATCCGCACCCTGCTGCTCACCTTCTTCTACCGCCAGATGCACGAACTGGTGGAACGCGGCCACATCTACATTGCCCAGCCGCCGCTGTACAAGGCCAAGCACGGCAAGCAAGAGCGCTACCTGAAGGACGACTACGAACTGAACCAGTACCTGCTGCAACTGGCACTGGAAAAAGCCGAACTCGTCCCCGGCACCGACGCCGCCCCGCTGGCCGGCGACACCCTGGCCGAAGTAGCCCGCCAGTTCCTGCTGGCCCGCGCCGTGATCGAACGCGAAAGCCGCGTCATCGACCCGCTGGTACTGGAAGCCATGCTCAAATCCGGCCGCCTGTCACTGGAAACCGAGCAAGCCTCCAACGACAGCGTCGCCCGCCTGCGCGCACTGGTACCGGCCGAAGCCATCACGCTGGACCTGCTGCACGACGAAAAGAACGACGGCCACCTGATCAAGATCACCCGCAAGCTGCACGGCAACGTGCTGGTGACCGTGCTCGACCAGGACTTCCTGGAAACCGGCGACTACGCCGAACTGGCCAAAACCGGCGAACTGCTCAGCGGCCTGCTGCGCGATGGCGCCACCGTCCGCCGCGGTGAAACCGTGAAGCCGATCAGCGAATTTGGCCAGGCACTGGACTGGCTGCTGGCCGAAGTGAAAAAGGGCATGAACATCCAGCGCTACAAAGGCCTGGGCGAAATGAACCCGGAACAGCTGTGGGAAACCACCATGGACCCGAACGTGCGCCGCCTGCTCAAGGTACGCATCGAGGACGTGATGGGCGCCGACGACGTGTTCACCACCCTGATGGGCGACGACGTGGAACCCCGCCGCGCCTTTATCGAAGGCAATGCCCTGATTGCGCGGAATATTGATGTGTAAGGGGTAAGCACCCGCCGCGCATGCAGAACTGCATGGCACTGAGGTAAAAAAAGCGACCGGATTTTCTGGTCGCTTTTTTCTTGCCGCTGCTCACCACAGCCATATTGCTTGGTGGACAGCGCGTTTTGTCGTGCGTAGGATTAAATCCTATTGATTTCAAAAGAGATTGCCATGCGGACCACCCAGCAAATGAGCATCACCCTGCCCAATGACATGGCAGAAGAGGTGAAAGCAAAAGTACGCTCTGGAGAATACGCCAGTGAAAGCGAAGTCATCCGCGATGGACTGCGCGCACTGATGGCACGGGACCGTGCCGTGGAAAGCTGGCTGCTCAATCAGGTAGGCCCGGCCTATGACGCCCTGCAGGCCGACCCGTCCCGCGCTGTCAGCGCAGACCAGGTGCGCGCCCGCCTGGCCGCCGAGCACGCCAAAAAACCATGAGCCATCAAGTAGTGTTCAGCCCGGAGGCCATGGAGCAGCTTGCCGCGCTGTACCGCTATATCGCAGAAGCCGCTTCGCCGCCTATCGCAGCGCAATACACCGAGGCCATCGTAAGCTATTGCGAAAACCTGCACAGCTTTCCGCTGCGCGGGACCAGCCGCGACGAGGTGCGGCCAGGGCTACGCATTACCCATTACAGGAAACGCACCGTCATTGCCTTCAGTGTGGATGCCGAAACGGTATCCATTATTGGCATCTTCTATGGCGGGCAAGACTACGCGGCCATCCTGCACGACAGCGACGCCGATACCTAAGCCGGGTGACGGGGTAGTCTGGCTAGCGACGGCGAAACTAGCATCGAGCTTGTAGAGAGTGACCGGGCGCGGCACCCTGCGGCGGCCCTCGATTTGAACTGTCCAGGATTCCTTGACAGTTGCCATCCAACACAGCCCTCCACCTTCAAAAAAATCCTTTAAGGTAGAGTCCAACAGTTTGCTTACTGACGGTATCAGCAGAGCCATTGCACCCGCTGCTCTGGCAACGCCCCGGATAATTGAGTGACTGATATAGATGATGGCATCGGCGTACCGAGGGGAAAGCCCGGCCCCGCCCTACCGATCACACATTTGAGAATGCCTGTGTTGCACACTGTACTGGTTTGGCCGGGGTGAGACCGCAGGGGATGCCCGGAAGGGACGATCCACCGTTATGCAATAAAAGTATTATCCGGAATACTCGGTAGAGAGAATCACAAAATACGCTCCAAACCATCCCATCCAGATCGTACTGGGTCAAAGTCTCTAGGGTCATACAAGCCTATTTCCTCCAGAGAATACTGCATTTTTCCATAATTACAGGCACTGCAAGTAATCACAACATTTTCTAAATCATTACTCCCACCATGCCAATGTGGAATAACATGATCATACTGGAGCCAAAGACATTGAAAACCGGCATGCTGAGTAATATTACTATTTCCCCAAGGAATCTGTTCCGGATAAATTGAATGCAGGTATTTCCTTACCTCTGCACGAATGACCGGAATACCACAAAATCGACAGTGATGGCCATCACGATGCAGTAGCTGCCGTTTCTGTTCAGCATTTGGCATTCTTACAGGAAGTTTTTCAGCCTGCTCGATACGTTCAATTTTCCTGACGACAACATAGGGACTATTTTTCCCCCAAATAGACTCTGTCCATTCCCTAACCTTTTGGTCATTGGCCAAAACAAAAAGCTGCTTTGCCACCTCAAACTTACCTTGCATATGAGCAGATACTGCAGCATCAAGGTAACGAGCCACATCAAATATCTCTTGAATCGGCTCACGCAACATGCGCTTCTTAAGAAAATTATTCAAATGACTTTCCCTTCAACATCAACCCATTGAAAAACATGATATGTTTTTACTAAACATTTCATTATTTTCCATCTAAAACATTCACTACTTGACTGGAACATAATCCCAAAATTACACCAGATAAACGAGCAAAATAGGTGGCATTTATCTTCGAAAGCAACTAAATCCGCACTGTAATGCCAATTCAGCTCAGGCCGATTAAGCACTCCTTGCTTATTATCCCCCCCTCATCCCCAGCGTCTGTTTACACCTCGGATAGTTGTGGCATCCCCAGAAATCCGGCCGGCCGCCTTTGCCAGCCACATGGCGCATGGGGATGCCGCAATGTGGGCAGGTGGGGGTGGTGTAATCGCCGCGGGTGGCGAATTCCAGTAGCTGCTGTTTTGCGTCTACGGGCAGGCGCTCAATCATGGTCAGCATCATGGCGCCGTCGATCAGTGAGATGTGGTTACTGCTGGCTACCAGCTTGGCATCGTCGGAAAACTTGCCGCTGGTCATGAAGAAGGCTTTGGGTATTTTTTCGTGGGTCATCACGCCCAGTAATTCCCGCACTGGTTTAACGCCCACATAGCGTTCGCCCCAGGCTTTGCATTGCACGATGGACGTAGCCTTGCCGGAATCATCCTGATACAGGCGGATATCAATCCCGCCATCCGGCCCCAGCGGGGTGGTTTCACTTTTGATGCCGTGCAGTTGGTAAAACTGCTGACATACATCTTCAAAGCGTTTCCATTCCAGACTATGAATCAGCGCCAGCGACCAGGCTTGGGGTTTGGACGGTGGCGTGGGTTTGGTGATGGTAGGCGGGGGGACATACGCATCAGCGACGACATCACGTGGAGGGGGAGCGCTTGGCCGTGGTGTGGCGGGGGTGAGTGGTGGGATAACCCGTTTGTTGGCGGGTGGACGTTGGCCAAACTCGCGCAGGGCTGCTAATGCAGCAAGCAGGAAAAAGAAACCAGCAGGCAGCCACGCCATGGCGGCAAAGGCTTGTGACAGAGGTTTCAAGAACATATTGCCCGCCCACATGGCGGGCAGTATCTGCTTGAACAGAATCAAACTGGCAACAGCAAAGCCCACACTGACATACCACGGCGAGGCAATCAGCCCCTGAGCGAAACTCTGCTTTGGCTTACGACGGGCCACACCCACTCTCCCTTAGCATCAATAAATTGACCCCAACAGGAAAGCACGCGTTTGGCATAAACACAAGCCTGAAATGCAGCTAATACGCAATGGCGTGGGTGTGTGATGGTGGAACGCCCCCATGAATCGGGGGGCTTCCGCCCTACCGATCTGACCTTATAAGCCTGGAGCCGGCCCTATCATCGCCTCAATACCTTCTGACTCCACTTCTTCCAGAAACAGATCAAAGGCTTCCTGATCGGTAGCGAACTCGCCATCGTAAACCGTGGAGTTGTCGTACTGATCGACGATTTCCAGCGTCCAGCCGCTATCCGGCAGGCGATAGATGAACACCTCCACCGTTTTGCCATCGGCGCTGTATTTCTGTTGCAGCGGGGAGTAGATCAGGTCTTTTTCGTCGTACATGGCTGGTTTCTCGTGGTGAGGTGTCGTGATTGTCGGTGCATCGACTGACAACGTTCAGCAGTGGGCATCTGCAATAGATACGATGGCCTGCACTTCATGCTGGAAAACATAGGGATCGGAAATTAGCTCGCATTGCTCATCATCCGGATAAGTCACGGCCACATGATAGTCGCCACTTGGCAAAGAACGCGTCTCTTAAGACCTTGCCCGCCGTTTCAGGGTGTTCTCCAGCGCCTGCAATTCGGCCTCATCCTGCAAGTCTGCGGCAATGGCTTCCTGCCGTTTGCGGTCCTGATCAAACTGCACGAACAGCTCGCCCATGTGCATTTCCATCTGCGCGTGGCTGATGCTGCCGGCGTCGGTCAGCAGCGGGAAACCGTTGAGAGTGATGATCTGGTCCACATTCTGTTTCCAGAAGGCCATGCGGGTTTCCTGCTTGCTCTTGGCCCGTAGTTCGGCGGTTTCCAGGAAGATCACCACCAGCCGGTTCAGGGTGTCGATTTCGTCCTCGGTCAGGTAGTTTTTGGCCACGAGGATATCTGCCTTGTGTACCTTATTTCCCTGCCAGGCAAGCAAGCCAAAATTGGGGTCTGCCGGGTTGGCACGGGCGGTAATCAGTTCGGCTGCGGTCTTTTGCGTCACGGCATAGATCAACTGGTTTTGCACCGTGGCAAAGAAAAGCTGGGTGGCCTTGTCGGTCTTGTCGTAGTCGCTGCAGAGGGCAAACAGGTCGCGCACTTTCTGATAAAAGCGCTTTTCCGAGGCCCGAATATCGCGGATGCGGCCCAGCATCTCGTCGAAGTAGTCCGGGCGGCCGTCCGGGTTCTTCAGCCGCTCGTCGTCCATGACAAAGCCCTTGACCAGATACTCTTTCAGCACGGTGGACGCCCAGCGGCGAAACTGCACGCCACGCGGCGAGCGCACGCGGTAGCCGACAGCGAGGATGGCATCGAGCTTGTACAGCGTGACGGGGCGGTTTACTTCTCGCCCTCCTTCGGTTTGAACTACCGAGGATTCCTCGGTAGTTGCCTCACGCAGCAACTCGCCGTCCTCAAAGATGTTCTTGAGGTGCAGCCCCACATTGTCCGTGCTCACATCAAACAGCTGGGCCATTTCACGCTGCGTCAGCCAGACCGTGTGGTCTTTCGCCCGTAGTTTGATCTGGCTGCGGCCATCTTCGGTGGTATAGAGAATGAGATCGCTCATGCTTCAAGCCCTTCCTGAGACTGTCACAATGATGATCATTGGTCTGACTTTGTTGATTGGAGATGCCGTGATGATACCGCTTAAGCAATTGATTGGGCGGCAGTGGAGGCTGGGTTGATCACCCGAAGGTTCTGCAATCTAACCGAATTTGATTTGGCCAAGACACTGATTATCAAAGCCTACCGGCGGTAAGCAATCACAGCCCACCACGCCTGAACGTGGTGGGCTTTTGCATGCTTGTGCAGTCCTTGGCGGGAGCCGCTGCGGCCCGGTTCCAGATTGCGGTAACGCCCTTGCCATCTTGGATGGGTGGCGTGGTCTTGTCAGCCGTGTTTACGTCACATTCTCTTTCCATGCCTTGCCGGGCTGCGCGGGGTATCCATCTGCACATCCATCGCCTTGCTCATGCACGCCATGTCGTCTGGTCGGGTGTTGGCGCTTGGATGGCCATCTTCCTTGCCTCTGCCCCCTGTCACAGCTGATAATCGCCCGGTGTCGTTCAATAACGGCACCGGGATTGGCGTCCCGTTGGAATCTCGGGAACTGCAGCGTTTGCACAGAGCGCTCCAGTTCTCACGCCATTGCTTTGCCATTCGACGGCAGGCCATGGCGGGAGTCTCTCCGGAGACGCCGGTTCCGAGATTCCGGTAACGCCAATCCTGCCATGTGCCTGCCACCCCCGATTGGCGTCGGGAATGCAGGTCAAAACCTAGTTCTCGGAGGGTTTTGCCATGAGCAGCACGCCTCGCGCTACCCCGCCGTCCGGGCGGTCGTCTTTTCCTTCTCCCCGTCAGTCTGATCCGCAGTTTGCCCAGTTCTTGCAGCACGCTTGCCTGCCGCTGGGGCCGCTGCATGCCAGCCTGGCCGCCATGCAGGCGGTGTTGGGCAGCCAGCCGGCACCAGCCGTGGAACTGGCCTGGCAGGATGTGCTGGCGGTCTGTCACCGGCTGGAGGTGCAGCTGGGCGAGGTGGATGTGCGCCTGCTGGAAAGCCGCCGCACGCTGGAAGGTTTGCTGCAGTTGCTGCATGCCGAGCATGCAGCCACGCTGGAGCCTGGCGACCTGTATCTGATCCTGCAGCATGTGCACCATCTGCTGACACGCACGCTGGAGGCCCTGCAGCGGGCTTAGCCGCTGGCCACACGCTGCGGTGGCGTGGCGCCGACTGGCCTGCCGGTGCAGGGTGGGCACAGCGGCGCTGCTGTTTTCTGCCGCCATGCCGGCCTGCGCGCTGCAAACTGGCCGGCAATCATGCCAGATAATTATTTTCATTCCTTAACATATTATTTACTTACTAATATCTTGATTTGGCTTTATTTAACAATTATTGTCCTGTGGCAATTATTGTTAAGAGTATTCAAGAAATGTGTTCCTTCAGACAAAAAGACATGGCCAGGCCGCCGCAGTCGCTAAAGGGCTTCCGCCGCCGTGCCGCGCACTGGATGATGCTTGGTCTGGATGCGCTGATCGAGCAGATGTGTGGCATCAGCATGCTCTGTCTGCTTATCCTGTTGACGCTGGGTTTTATGTTTTTCTTTAAATAACTGCCGTCTGCTGTTTTTCCTGCCTGCCGCTGGCCGGCGGCCTGCGCTGGTTTTATCTGCGCGGCGCGGCATCCTGTCGGCTTAAATACCGGCACGGTCCCTGCTGTTATCCTGTTTGCCACCTGTGCCCTTGCGGCATTGTCCTGCAATGATCTGGCGCTATTATCGTGGCCAAATCTTCCATGCCGATAATATTTGACTATCAAATGAATTGAAAATATCAATTCGCCTGCCAGCATTTTGATTTGCGCCATTTGATCTGCGACAAATCAGCCCGTCTTGATCTGCCTCATCTTGTCTCCCAACCCCGGCCACGCCTTATTCCGGTGATGCGGGTTTATTTAAGCTTGCATGATGCACGGCATAATTCCGGCTGCCATATGCATGCTGAACACCATGATTTAATAGCGATATTGATAATAAAAAGCCGTAACGGATCATTGCCAACACACCACAACACGCGACGCGCAGTGCGCAAACAGGATTTTCAACCGTAAATGGAGATGGCAATGCAATCCCTTAAATATCTCGGCATGATGTTTCCGCTATGGCTGGCATTAGCGGCCAGTGCAGCCCCCAGTATTCAAAGCGAGCCGATTCAGCCGATTGCCAAGGCGGTCATCAGGAACCCGGCCATGGTGGAATTGGGCAAGAAACTGTTTTTTGAACCGCGGCTGTCCAAGTCGGGTTTTATTTCCTGCAATTCCTGCCATAACCTGTCCACTGGCGGCAGTGACAATCTCAGTTCTTCGATTGGCGATCATTGGCAACAAGGGCCGATCCGTTCGCCTTCGGTGCTTAATTCCAGCCTGAATGTGGCGCAGTTCTGGGATGGCCGTGCCAAGTCGCTGCAGGAGCAGGCCAGCGGCCCGATTGCCAATCCGCGGGAGATGGCGTCCAACCATGTGCTGGCGCTGGATGTGCTGCGGTCGATTCCGGCTTATGTCAATGAATTCGACAAGGTGTTCGGCAACCGTAATGTGTCCATGCAGCAGGTGACCAAGGCGATTGCCGCTTTTGAAGAAACGCTGGTGACGCCGGATTCACGCTTTGACCTGTGGCTGAAGGGTAACAAGCAGGCGCTGAACGCGCAGGAGCTGCGCGGCTACCAGACCTTCAAGACGGCTGGCTGTGTGGCCTGCCATAACGGCCCGGCGGTGGGGGGGAATTCCTTCCAGAAAATGGGCCTGGTGTCGCCCTACCAGACCAGCAATCCGGCGCAGGGCCGGGCCGGTGTCACCGGCAAGGACGCCGACCGCATGGCGTTCAAGGTGCCGTCCTTGCGCAATGTGGCATTGCGTGCGCCTTATTTCCATGATGCCGGCGCCCCGACGCTGGAGGCAGCGGTTGCCACCATGGGCAAGCTGCAGCTGGGCCGGGCTTTCAATCAGCAGGAGATCGGCGATATTGTCGCCTTTCTGCATACCCTGACCGGCAAGCAGCCGCGGATCGTGCTGCCTATCCTGCCGGCGTCCAGCAATGACACGCCGCGGCCGACGCCCTTTAACTAGGCGCCGGGACTGTTGCGGGGTGGGGTCAGCCGCGCCCCGCGGCTGATGGTTCTGCGTCTACGACCACCAAGCGGTCTGCCAGCATGGCAGGCCGCTTGTTTTTCAAGCAAATAGTGGTTTTATCGCGACACAACATGGTTGTTCCCTGAAAAATCAGCAATGCCTGATGTAGCGCAAATGCCTGGCCGGGCAGCGGCCGGATCATGGCAAACGCGTCGCCGGCCACCGCAGGCAGGAGCCACAGCCGGCGTGGCGCTGCCGGGGCATGGCGGGTGGCCATGGCCGGCTTCATTTCTGTAGCAGTTTCAGCAAAACATGTCAGTTAGATTTATGCAAAATTTGTAAATTTTGCTTTCAAAACGGCTGATCATTACCCTATGCTCTTAGCTGAAACGGTTTAGCCCATACTATGCGTATGGGTTTAATCCGGCCGATTATCGCTACTTGTTGATTTCGGGATACATGATGACCATTTCCAAAAAATTATTGCTCACCTTGTCGATTGCTCTGGCCGGCATGCTGCTGGTTGGTGGCTATGCCATCCATGCTCTGCATGCCGGGCAGCAGCGCTTTCAGTATGTGCAGGGCAATACCTTGCCCGATCTGAAAGTCATGCAGAACACGCTACGGGCGGTGGCGGATATCCGCGCCAATACCCTGCGCCATGTGCTGGCCAGTAGCGCCGAGCAGAAAGCCGAGGCGGAAAAAAACCTGGCAGATGCCGACCAGCGCTTTGATGCGCTGATGAATGCCTATCAGATCAACGAGGCGGCCAGCGCCGAGGATCACCAGCTGCTGGAGGCCGACAAGGCGGTCATGGCGCAGTACCGCGCAGGCCGGGACAAGATTCTGGCCTTGTCGCGCACGAACCAGACCGCGCAGGCAGTGGAGCTGATCAACAGCGATTTTGCCAGGACCGCCACCCAGCTGATGGCGGCGGTGGAGCAGCATGCCAAGTTCAATTACCAGCTGGCCGAGCAGCTGGCGGCAGAGAATGACCGCACTTACCAGACGGTATTTGCCGTGGCGCTGGGCCTGATGGCGGTGGCGCTGCTGGTGACCGGCGCGCTGGCGCTGATGCTGTATCGCAACATCCGCCATGGCCTGGCGTCGATCCAGCGCACCATGGAGACGGTCAGCAGCCAGCGGGATTTCCGCCTGCGCGCGGACAGCAGCAGCCAGGATGAAATCGGCCGTACCGCCCATGCCTTCAACCAGTTGCTGGATGGCCTGCAGCAGGCGTTTGGCCAGCTGGCCGATGGCGCGCACCAGGTTAAGCGTTCGTCGCAGGAGCTGGCGCAAACCGCCAACGAGGTGTCGATGGCCTCTGGCGCGCAGAGCGAGGCATCGGCCAATATCGCCGCCACCATCGAGCAGATGACGGTGAGCATCAACCATGTGGCCGACCAGTCGGCCCAGCAAAGCGCCGGTGCCAAATCGGCCCAGACGCTGGTGCTGGACAGCAGCGGCATCATCGAACAGACCATCCACGACATTCACCAGATTTCCCAGGTGGTGACGGTGTCGGCCGGCAGCATTCACGAAATGGAGGCGCATAGCGGCGAGGTGGCGACCGTGATCAATGTGATCCGCGATATTGCCGACCAGACCAATCTGCTGGCGCTGAATGCCGCCATCGAGGCCGCCCGTGCCGGCGAGCAGGGCCGCGGCTTTGCCGTGGTGGCGGACGAGGTGCGCAAGCTGGCCGAGCGCACCACCAAGTCTACCCAGGAGATTTCTTCCACCATCGAGGCCATGCTGGGCAATGCCGAGCAGGCCACCGCCCAGATGCAAAAGGCGGAAGAGCTGGTGAAAGTGGGCGTGACCCGCGCCGATCAGGCCGCGGTGGCCATGCGCCGGATTGGCGAGCTGGCCGACAGTGCGGTTCAGGGCAGCGATGCGGTGGCCGCCGCCATCCAGCAGCAGGGCGAGGCCAGCAACAATATTGCCGCCATGGTGGAAAGAACGGCGCAGGCGTCGGAACAGGCCAGCGCGGCAGCCCAGCATACGGCGCAAAATGCCGCCCAGCTGGACGAGATGGCGCGGATGCAGGCGGATATTCTGGCGCGCTACCAGGTGTGATGGTGCCGCCATCCCGGGCCGTGCCCAGGGCGCGGCCGGGGGGCTGACTCAGGCCCTGGTATTGATCAGCGAGCCGACATTGCCACCCGGACTGCTCGGTTGCTCTGCCTCCGGGGTGGTGGTGGACGGTGCCGGCGCAGGTGCCGGACGATTGTTGCCATTGGTTTTGGGCATATAGCTGCCATAGCTGCTGGCGGGTGAAATGGGCATGGCCATCTGGTTGACTCCTGGCGGTCTGGTGGTGATATCTGGATAGTCCCGGCACAAGCCAGCAAGCCCGGCAGGGATGCCCGCTTACTGCAATATCCGTACCAGCGGCTTTGCCGGCTGATTTTTCCTTTCTTATCGCGCCCTTACCTTTCCTTACCTTTGCTGACGCCAATCTTGCCGCTGCCTGGCAATCTTTGCCGCCGCCTGCCGCTTGGCGCTGGCCGGCGGCATGGTAGCTGGTGGTCGTGCCCGTGGCCCTGCCCGCGTCGGCCACTAAGCCCTGCTCACCCAACCGCGTAGCAAACCCGGGCCAAGGCGCACCGACGCAGACAGTACCAAGAGTAGGGCAAGCAGGCGCGGGGGTTTTGTTAGCGGGTCTGGCTGCTGGCGGCGTCCGGCGGCGGCAGGCAGTGCTGCAAGCCTTCCAGAAACACGCTTTCCGCCGTACTCAGCTTCTGTTCGCGATTCCACAGCAGATAAAGATCCAGATCGGCAATGCCGGCAGCTGGCGGCAGCCGCCACAGCTCGCCTTGCGCCACATCGCGCGCCGCCACGTGTTCCGGCAGGCTGCCGATGCCATAGCCGGCGCGCACCAGCCGCCGCACTTCTTCCAGGCTGGAAGAGGCGGCAATGACCTTGCCGGTATAGCCCTGCTGGTCGCGGAAGATGGTCAGCGGCGACAGGTTGCCGCCGATCTGGTCGCTGATGAAGCTGACGAAATCCTGCCCCTGCAATGATTCCAGCGTCAGATCGCGCCGGCCGAACAGGGGATGGCTGCGGCCGCAGTAAAAAGCATAGCGCTGGGTGATGAGACAGCGCCGCTCCAGCCTGGCATGCGGCAGGCGGCACAGGCCCAGCCCCAGGCTGGCGGTTTTTTGCAGCAGGCCGCTGATGATGTCGGCGCTGCGCATGACTTCCACCTCCAGCTCCACCCGTGGGTATTGCTGGTGAAAGTGCGCCAGATAGGCGTCGTAGTGCGCGGCCTCCAGCCCGGTGGCACACAGTATGCGCACCTTGCCCAGCATGTCCTGGCTGCGCTGTTGCAGCGCGCCGCCCAGCCGCGACACATGGCCGTAGATGTCGCTGGCGATGCGGTAGATTTCATCGCCGCTGGCGGTCAGGGCAAAGCGTGTCCCCTGCCGCAATATCAGTGTGCATTGCAACTGTTCTTCCAGCCGTTTCAGCGCCTGGCTTACCGCCGACTGCGTGATATGCAGGCGCGCCGCCGCCCGGCTGATGCTGCTTTCCTGTGCAATTACCAGATAAGTCCGCAGCAGATTCCAATCCAGCCTGTCGCTTAGCAACCGTGGTCCTGCTGTCATGTTGGCCTGGGTCGGCCCTGTTGTTTTCGCCATATTCGGCCCGCCGGTTTGTTATTAATTTTACTTATTCCAAATTTCAGTTTTGATAATTTTACTAATGATAATGCCCATGCGATAAACCCTCAACGCGCCGCCAGAGCGCAGTCCGACGTGCATGACGCCCGCTCAAGAACACGCATCCACAAAGAGGAATCCACCATGACCCAAGCCTCCAGCCAGTCGCGCCGGGCTGCGGCGGCAGCCTTTATCGGCACCACCATCGAGTTTTACGATTTCTACATCTACGCCACCGCTGCCGCCCTGGTACTGGGGCAGGTGTTTTTCCCCAGCAGCGACCCCACGCTGAGCACGCTGGCGGCCTTTGCCACCTTTGCCGTCGGCTTTATCGCCCGCCCCATGGCCGGGGTGGTGTTCGGTCATCTGGGTGACCGGCTGGGGCGCAAGAAAATGCTGCTGTTCACCATGGCGCTGATGGGCGTGGCCACCGCCGGCATCGGCCTGTTGCCCAGCCATGCCAGTGCCGGCATCTGGGCGCCCATCGGCCTGGTGACCCTGCGCTTCATCCAGGGGATTTCGGTGGGGGGCGAGTGGGGCGGGGCCGTGCTGATGGCCAGCGAGCACGCTCCGGCCCGGCGCAAGACCTTTTATGCCTCGTTTGCCCAGCTGGGCAGCCCGGCCGGGCTGATCCTGTCGCTGATCGCCTTCCGGCTGGTCACCGCGCTGGATCAGGCCGACTTTCTCAGCTGGGGCTGGCGTCTGCCCTTTCTGGCCAGCGGCCTGCTGATGTGCGTGGGCCTGGCCATCCGCAGCGGCGTGGAGGAGTCGCCGGAATTCAAGGCGGTGCAGGCCGGGCAGGACACGGCCCGCTATCCGGTGCTGGAAGTGCTGCGCGATTGCTGGCGGGAAATCCTGTTCGCCGCCGCCGCGGTCACCATCGGCTCGGCCGGCTTCTTCTTCACCAACACCTTCATGATCACCTATGTGACCCAGTACCAGGGCATTGCCCGTTCCACCATTCTGGACACGCTGTTCCTGGTGACCATCCTGCAGTTCCTGTCGCAGCCCTGTTCCGCGCTGCTGGCCGAGCGGATGGGCGAGGGCCGTTTCCTCAAGATCGTCGCGCTGCTGTGCGTGCTGCTGCCCTATCCGATGTTCCTGCTGGTGGAGACCGGCGACATCCTGCTGATGACCCTGGGCATTGCCATGGCGGTGGTCACCCTGTCCGGCCTGTACGCGGTGATAGCCGGCTACATGGCGGAAGCCTTTCCGGTACGGCTGCGCTATTCCGGCATTTCGCTGGCTTACCAGCTGATCTGCGCCGTGGCCGGCGGCACCACGCCGCTGATCGGCACCTGGCTGGCCAGCGAGTTTGCCGGCCAATGGTGGCCGCTGGCGCTGTTTTTCTCGCTGCTGTCCCTGGTGTCGTATGTCGGCGTGTGCGGCTTGTCCCGCCTGCGGCGGCAGGGCACTTCCCCCGAACTGGTCTTTGTCCGTTAACTCCTGGAGAACCTCATGAATCAAGCGGCCCGATTTTCCCCTGAAGAATGGCAGGCACGCTGCGAGCTGGCAGCGCTGTACCGGCTGATCGCCCATTTCCGCATGACGGACATGATAGACACCCATATTTCGCTGCGCATACCCGGCCCGGAGCATCATTTCCTCATCAACCGCTACGGGGTGCTGTTCCAGCACATGCGCGCCTCCGACCTGGTGCGCATCGACCAGCATGGCAATGTGCTGGGCGGCGACCAGCAGGTGCAGCGCGTCAACAAGGCGGGCTTTGTCATCCATTCTGCCGTACACATGGCACGGCCCGACCTGCACTGCGTGATACATACCCATACCGCGGCCGGCATGGCGGTGTCGGCGCAGGAGCATGGCCTGCTGCCGATCACCCAGCATGCGCTGAAGTTTTACGGCCGGCTGAGCTACCACGAATACGAGGGCATTGCCCTGTCGCTGGAAGAACGCGAACGGGTGGTGGCCGACCTGGGCCCGCGCAACAAGGCGCTGATCCTGCGCAACCACGGCCTGCTGGCCGGTGGCCGCTCGGTGGCCGAGGCCTTCCACGAAATCTATTTTCTGGAACGCGCCTGTCAGGCACAGGTGCAGGCCATGGCCGGCGGCGCGCAGCTGCACTACCCCAGCGCAGCGGTGCGCCAGCACACCGCCGACCAGTTTGCCCGTGACGACGAGGAGGAAATCATCGCCCTGGGCTGGCAGGCGGCGCTGTCGCTGATTGCCGATCAACAGGAAAGCTACGCCTCATGAACACGATCGTCCTGCTGAGCGATGATGCCGAGCTGATCGCGGAATTGCGCCAGGCTTTTGCCCAGGTGTCACCCGAACTGCGCGTGGTGGAAGCCCACGAGGCGGCTGCCGCCACCGCGGAAGTGGCCGCCTGCTGGTTTCCGCCAGCCGGCAGCTGGCAGTCCCTGCCGCGGCTGCGGCTGATCCATTCCATGTCCGCCGGCATCGAGCATATCGGCCAGGCCGACAGCCTGCCCGCCGTGCCGGTATGCCGGGTGGTGGACCCGGAACAGCGCCAGGGCATGGTGGAATTCATGCGCTGGGCGGTCATCCACTATCAGCGCCATTTCGACCTGGTGCTGGCCAACCAGCAGCAGGCGCGCTGGCAGCGCCCGCCGCAATGCCCGGCCCGTGACTACCGGGTGGGCGTGCTGGGGCTGGGCTCGATGGGCAGCGCCGTGGCACAGGACCTGGCCGGGGCCGGCTATGCGGTGCGCGGCTGGTCGCGCAGCCCCAAGACGCTGGCCGGGGTGGACTGCCACCACGGTGACCATGGCTTGCAGGATTGCCTGGCCGGGCTGGATCTGCTGATCAATCTGCTGCCGCTGACCGCCGCCACCACAGGGCTGCTGGACCGCCGGGCATTTGCCGCCCTGGCCCGCGGCGCGGTGCTGGTGAATGGCGGTCGTGGCCAGCATGTGGCAGAAGCCGACCTGCACGCGGCCCTGGCCAGCGGCCAGCTGCGCGCGGCCTTGCTGGATGTGTTCGAGCAAGAACCGCTGCCCGCCGCTCACCCGTGGTGGCATACGCCGGGCGTCACCGTCACCCCGCACATGGCCTCGGCCGCCTCGGCGCGCTGCATTGCCAGCCAGATCGCAGAAAACACGCGGCGGCTGGCCAGCGGCGCAGAGCTGCTGCATCGCGCCGACCCGGCGCTGGGCTACTGATGCCCGCCACGCCAAGCAATATTGAGGAGAACAAGCATGCTGACCGTGAATGGTCCACGTTTATGGAATAGCCTGATGGACATGGCCAAGGTCGGTCCCACTGCCGCAGGCGGCAATTGCCGGCTGGCCTTGTCGGCCGAGGATTTCGCCGGCCGCGCCCTGTTTGCCGACTGGTGCCACCAGGCCGGCATGAGCCTGGATACCGATGCCATCGGCAATCTGTTTGCCCGCCGCGCCGGGCGCGACCGCCAGGCCAATCCGGTGGTGATGGGCAGCCATCTGGACACCCAGCCGGCCGGTGGCCGCTTTGACGGCATCTATGGCGTGCTGGCCGGGCTGGAGGTGGTGCGCAGCCTGAACGATGCCGGCATCGTTACCGACAAGCCGCTGGAAATTGCGGTATGGACCAATGAGGAAGGTGCGCGCTTCACCCCGGCCATGCTGGGTTCGGCGGCGTTTTGCGGGGTGCTGCCGCTGGCCACGGCCCTGGCGGTGGAGGACATGCAGGGTATCAGCGTGGCCACCGCGCTGGCCGGCCATGCCGGCAACCTGCCGCTGGGCCGGCCTTTTGATGCCTATTTCGAGGCCCATATCGAACAGGGGCCCATTCTGGAGCAGGCCGGCCTGCCCATCGGGGTGGTGACGGGCGGCCAGGCCATCTGCTGGCTGGATGTGCTGGTGACGGGCCGCCCGGCCCACGCCGGCACCACGCCCATGGCCTTGCGCCACGATGCGCTGTTTGCCGCCAGCGCCATGATAGGCCGGCTGGAGCAGCTGGCGGCTGCGTTCAGCCCCTACGGGCTGGTGACCGTGGGGCAGCTGCTGATTCCCGGCTCCTCGCGCAATACCATTCCCGGCCTGGTGCGCTTCACCATCGATCTGCGCCATCATCAGGACGCGCAGATCGCGGCCATGGAAGCACAGACCCGCAGCCTGCTGCAGCAACTGGCAGCAGAGCGTGGCCTGACGGTCGATATCCAGCGGCACTGGTTCAGTGCCGCCACGCCGTTCGACCGCGACTGCATCGGCGCGGTGCGCCAGGCGGTGACGGCGCTGGGCTATCCGCATCAGGACATTGTCAGCGGAGCCGGCCACGATGCCATCCATCTGGCACGGCATTGTCCCACCACCATGATCTTCATCCCCTGCGTGGAAGGCATCAGCCACAACGAGGCGGAAAACGCGCTGCCGCAAGACGTCAGCATGGGGGCGGATGTGCTGCTGGGGGCGGTGCTGCTGCGCGCCGGCGGCCAGCCACCAGGCTGATGCCGGGCAGGGTTCAGTCGCTGGTCACCGCCATGTCATCCGTCGCCAGCTGTAGCTGGTTGCGCCCTTGCTGCTTGGCGCGATACAGCATGCGGTCGCAGCAGGCCAGCAGGTCGGTGGCATGGCGCAAGCCGGCCAGGCTGGACAAGGCCGCCCCCACGCTGATGGTGAGATACGGCTGGCCGTCCGGGCGGTACTCGTGTGCTAGCTGCAAGGCGGCCACTTGCTGCAGCAGGCGCTGGCCGATGCGCCGCAGCTCATCCTGGCGGCCGCTTTGCAGCAGGATGGCAAACTCCTCGCCGCCATAGCGGAAGGCTCTGGCCTGCCCGCTGCGCAGGCTGCCCACCATGGCACTGGCCACCTCGGCCAGCACATGGTCGCCCGCCAGATGACCATAGTGGTCGTTATAGGGTTTGAAGTAATCGATATCGATCAGCAGCAGGGCAAAGGGCCGGCCATGCTGGCCCATCTGCTGCCAGAACTGCTCCAGCTGCAGGTCGAAGGCGCGGCGGTTGCCCACCTGGGTCAGCGCATCGGTGGAGGCCAGCATTTGCAGCCGCCGGTTGAGCGAGGACAGTTCGTTCTTGCTTCTGGCCTCGGCCTGCGCAGCATAAAAAGCCAGCCGCACGCTGCTGGTGGTGTTCCAGCTCATGAACAGGCAGAACAGCAGCACCGGCAGGTAGACCAGCGAAAACACCAGCAGCGGCTTGCTGTCATGTGGATTCATCAGCGCCACATTGCCCATGATCACCAGCGAAATGGCCAGCGAGCTGGCCACGGCGCCCTTGAACGATACCCGTACGCCCAGGTTGGCGAACACGATGAAAATCAGCGAGGCATAGAGAAAGGTGGGCACATCCGGCGAATGGCTGCGCTTGAGCAGCTCGAACCAGGCCACGGTGGCTATCAGGTCGTGCAGCGGCATCAGCAGGTCCATCAGCAGGATGTTGCGGCGGCGGCCGAACACCAGCCAGATATCCAGCATGGCCACCAGCAGCAGGACACTGCGCAGCAGCAGCGATGTCTGCGCCATGTCGGGAATCAGCAGGGCATCGGCCAGCACGTAGGAGAAAAAGGCCAGCGCGGCGATGATGTTGGTCAGCAGCAGGAAACCGCGATGGTGCTGCCAGATATAGCCTTCAAATTCCGGCCACAGTGCCTTGGGGATGTTGACCCGCCAGCGGCCTGGCAAGGCCAGTGGCTGGTCTGATGCGGTATTGAACACGGGACCTGGCTTCGGCATGCAGCTGCCATGAAGGGGGAGCGCCCAGTTTAGGCCAAGCGCCCTGACCCGTCCACCGCAATAGGCTGTCGTCATTATTCTCGTTCAATACCCCCTGCGGCAGCGGCTGCCGGCCTGCGCTTCAGTCCGGCCACAGCACATAGGATTTGCGCACGGTTTCCGTCACTTCCCACACGCCCGCGCTATTGGCGGGAAAATACAGGGCATCGCCGGCGGCAATATCAATCGGGCTGCCGGCGTCGGGAATGAAGCGGCAGCGACCCTGGATAAAGTGGCAAAACTCCGCCTGCATGATCTGGCGGCGCCAGCGCCCCGGACTGCACTCCCAGACGCCGGTTTCCACGCCGTCCGGCCGTTCCACCGCATGAACGGCCACGGTGGAGACGGGCTCGCCCAGTGGCACGGCCACCGGGCTGGGGGCGGACAGCAACAGGTCGCCGCATTGCGGCAGCAGGGTAATCGACATGCGGTTTCTCCGATGGCAGGCACGGCCTGCAAATGGTCTGGTGGTGGCGGGCGGCGGTGGCTAGCGCATCAGGCTTTCCATGCGGTCGGCCAGCCGCTGCGCCAGCCGGCGCTGCCAGGACGGGCTGGCGGGGTTATTCAGCGTCTGGTCTTCCCAGACAAAGCTCTTGATGATGGCGTTGTAGCCCAGCCAGCGCAGCGGCTCCGGCTCCCAGCGGCCCAGGCTGGCCACGGTTTTCACCCAGGGCTGGCGGGTCAGCAGCGTCTCCTTGCCCAGCAGCAGCTCGGCCAGCGTGCGCCCGGCCAGATTGCTGGCCCCCACCCCCTCGCCGCCATAACCGCCGGCCCAGGCCAGGCCATGGGCGGCATCGCACACCATATGCGGCTGAAAACGCCTTGCCGCGCCCAGATTGCCGCCCCAGCCATGGCTGATGCGCACTCCGGCCAGCATGGGGAACAGCTCCACCATCAACTGGCGGCGCAGGGCGATTTCGTCTGCTGTCAGGCTAAAGTCCTGGCGCAGCTTGCCACCAAAGCGGTAGCCCCCCCGCGCGCCAAACACCAGCCGGTTGTCGCGGCTGCGCTGGCCATAGCTGACCTGGCGGCTGTTTTCGCTGAAGGCTTCGCCATGGCGCAGGCCGATCTCCTCCCACAGCGCATCGGACAGCGGTTCGGTGGCGATGATCAGGCTTTGCACCGGCAGCTGGTATTGGCCAAACGGCGGCAGCGTGGCGGCATAGCCTTCCACTGCCGGCACCAGCCAGCGCGCCCGCACCCGGCCATGGGCGGTGCGCAACTCGCCGCTAGCCAGGGAGTCGACGCGGCTTTCTTCGTAAATGGTCACCCCCATGCGCTCCACACATTGCGCCAGGCCGCGCACCAGCCGCGCCGGCTGGATGGTGGCCACATGCGGCGAATACACCGCGCCATACGGGGTGGCCAGCCGCAGCCGCTCATTCAGCTGGGCCACATCCAGCCAGCGGTAATCGTCCGCGCCATGGCCGTGGGCGCGCCAGTCGGCCAGTTGCTGGCGCAGACGGGCTTCCTGCTCCGGATAGCGCGCGGCGCAATACAGCACCCCGCCCTTGCGGTAGTGGCAGTCGATGCCTTCGCGGGCGATGACGCGGCCCACTTCGTCGGGAATGTCATGCAACAGGGCGCGGCTGAGGGCGCGCGCTGCCGGGTCCAGCCCGGCCAGCAGCCGGTCTTCGCCCAGCACCTCGCCTATCACCCAGCCGCCATTGCGGCCGGAGGCGCCAAAGCCGGCGATCCGGGCTTCCAGCACCACGATGTTCAGATCAGGCGCCTGCTGTTTCAGGTAATAGGCGGTCCACAGCCCGGTATAGCCGGCACCGACAATGGCCACATCGGCCTCGATATCGCCAGTCAGCGCCGGGCGCGCTGCCAGGCTGTCGCCCAGTTGTTCCATCCACAGGCTGATAGTGTGTGTTGCGCCCATAGGCCGGCCTCCATGCAAGAAGCATGCAGCTTAATCCGGCGGCGGCGGGCTGGTCGTCTGCGCGGACCCGCACGGAAAACGCCGCAACCAGGCGGCGGGGGTCAGCCCGGTATGGTCACGAAAACAGCGGTAGAACACCGACAGCGAATTGAAGCCGGCGGCAAAGGCCAGTTCGTCCACACGCACATTGCCGCTGGTGGGCAGCTTATCCAGCACATGCTGCAGCCGCGCCTGATTGACGTAGCGGTAAAAGCTTTGCCCCAGCACCTGATTCAGCAGGTAGGACAGCTGGTTGCGGCTGTAGCCGGTGGCGGCGGCCACCGCGGCCAGAGTGCAGTCGGCCTGCAAATACGGCTGCTGCTGGCGGAAATAGCTGTGCAGGTCTTCCGCCATGCGCCCCAGCTGGCGCGCCGACAGGCCCAGCTTTTGCAGCGGGCTGGCCACGGCGGCCGCGGCGGACGCTGCCGCCGGGCCGCGTTGCAGGGTGGCATATTCGCGCACCTGCCAGATCAGGCCGTCGCGCACGGTAATGGCTTCGCTGCTCTGAAACGAAGCCTGGCCGCCACGCAGCACCAGCTGGTACTGGATGAAGGCGGTGTCGCCATCCACGCGGATGCGGTCGCAGTGCTCCAGCCGCTCGGCCACGCCCTGCGGCAGCGAGGCTTGCACATAGTCGCGCAGCTCGGCCAGATGAAACACGCGGTTTTGCAGGAAGTCGTGATAGGCGATGTCCGGGTGGTACAAGGCCAGAATGTCGTCCAGCCGGCGCTGTTGCCACGCCTGGTGATAGCGCAGCACCACCTGGTGGGTGGCGGGCAGAAAACCCTGGCAGTCCGGTGTCGGGAGCTGGTGCATGATGGCTGGCGGTAAAAGCAGGGAAAATCAATGTAGTGCAAAGCGTGGTGGCGGGCCAGTGTTTTGCCCTGCCCGCCCTCCCTTTCACACCCCCAGCAGCTGCTGGCGCTGGCGGGCAAACTGCCGGCATTGCTGCTGCAACCACTGGCAGAACAGCTGCACGCGGCGGTCCTCCGGCCGCAGGCTGCGCAGCACATAGCGCGCCGGTGCGGCTACCGTGGCAGGAAACAGCTGTTGTACGCGGCCTTGCTGCAGCAGTTCCAGCACCTGGGCGGCGCGAGCCATGGCCACGCCCTGGCCCTGACAGGCGGCGGCCAGCGACAGGCTGGCCAGATTGTATTCCCGCTCCTGCCACGCTCCGGGGGCAAAGCGGAATTCCGCTGCCGCGCCTTGCTGCCAGCAGTCCCACTCGGCAAATGGCGGCGCGCCGTCCCAGGCGGCGCTGTCATGCAGGCGCGTCAGGCTGTTTGCTGTCGCCAGTGCCGGCTGGGCCGCCAGCAAAGCCGGGCTGGCCACCGGCAGCAGCACTTCATCCAGCAAGGGAATACCGGGCAAATCGGCCATCTCGTCCGGGTCGTAGCGGATGCTGACATCCACCCCGGCCGCCAGCATGTCCTGCCGGTTCATGCGCTGGAATTCCGCGCGCAGGCGCACCGGAATGGCCGGGTATTGCTGCTGGAAGGCGCTCAGCCGCGGCATCAGCCAGTCCAGGGCAAAGGATGGCGCACAGCTGATGTGCAATACGCTGTCCTGCCGCGCCAGCTGTTGCAAGGTGCTGTCGATGTCTTGCAAGGCGGCGCTGACGCTGCGGTATAGCGCCTGCCCCTGGGCGGTGAGTTGCAGGCGGCGGTGCTGGCGCACAAACAGCGGGTAGCCCAGCCGCTGCTCCAGCTGGCGCATCTGCTGGCTGACCGCACTCTGGGTCAGGTGCAATTGGCTGGCGGCGGCAGTAAAGCTGAGCAGACGGGCCGCCACGTCAAAGCAGCGCAGGCTGGCCAGAATGGAGGCATCCAGCATTTTGCATAAGTCCTGCTAATGGTTACAGCAGCAAGTATCGCTTTTTCCTGCCAGGAATACAGCCCTAGAATGTCAGGCAGTTGATACCACTGGAGCCTGTCCCATGTCTGCGCCGCTGCCACCCGCACTATTAGCCACACTGCAAGTACGCCAGCCCCTGCTATGGCTGAACCCGCAATTGGGCAGCGCCCTGCCTGCCAGCGCCCCCACGGCGCAACAGGTCCAGGCGGCTGCGGCGCGCTTGCAACGCTGTGCCGGCCTGCTGGCCATGCTGTTTCCCGAGCTGGCCGCCACCCAGGGGCAGATCGAATCCGCCTTGCACGATGCCAGCGCCTTGTATGCCCAGCCGCCATACCACGGGGTGCAGGGGCGGTGCTGGCTGAAGGGCGACCATGCACTGCCGGTGGCCGGTTCGATCAAGGCGCGTGGCGGTTTTCACGAGGTGCTGGCCCATGCCGAGACGCTGGCCTTGCAGCACGGCGTAATACAGCCGGAGGACGACCGCCGCCTGCTGGCCAGTCCGGATGCCCGCGCCCTGTTTGCCCGCCACAGCGTGGTGGTGGGCAGCACCGGTAATCTGGGCCTGAGCATCGGCATCATGGCGGCGGCGCTGGGCTTTCAGGCGGTGGTGCATATGTCGGTGGAGGCCAAGGAATGGAAGAAGGCGCGGCTGCGCCAGCGCGGCGTCACCGTGGTGGAACATGCCGGCGACTATGCCGCCGCCGTGGCGGCGGGCCGTGCCACTGCCGAGGCCGACCCCAACAGTTATTTTGTTGATGACGAGCACTCGCTGCCGCTGTTGCTGGGCTATGCCGCCGCTGCCGCTGCGCTGGCGGCACAACTGGCGGCGCAGGGTGTAACGGTGGATGCGGCCCACCCGCTGTTTGTCTACCTGCCCTGCGGGGTGGGTGGTGCGCCGGGTGGCATCGCCCACGGCATGAAGCTATTGTTCGGCCCGCATGTGCATTGTTTTTTTGCCGAACCGGTGGCCTCGCCCTGCATGCTGGTGCAGTTGGCCAGCGGCGGCGATGCCCCGCTCTCGGTGTACGACATCGGCCTGGACAACCGTACCGAGGCTGATGGGCTGGCGGTGGGCCTGGCTTCGCCCTTGGTGGCGCCCTTGATGCGGGCAGAATTGAGCGGGGTGTTTACCGTTGGCGATGATGATTTGTTCCGCCAGCGCCTGCTGGTGGAAGACCACTGCGCCATGGCCGTGGAACCCTCGGCAGCCGCGGCGGTGGCCGGGCCGCACTGGCTGTGCAATAGCCCGGCCGGGCAGGCTTATCTGGCGGCACACGGCCTGCAAGGGCAGCTGGCAGACAGCCATCACCTGATCTGGACTACCGGCGGCGCGCTGGTGCCGGCCGAGGAACACCAGCGCTTCCGTCAGCGCGGCCTGTTATTGCAGGGCTGAACCAGCGGCAAACTGCAGCGCGGCCAAGCGCGCATACAGCGGCGAGCTGTGCAGCAGTTCCTCATGCCGCCCCTGCGCCACAATGCGCCCGCCTTCCAGTACCACGATGCGGTCGGCTTCTTTCACCGTGGCCAGGCGGTGGGCAATCACCAGCGTGGTGCGATTGGCGGCGGCACGTTCCAGTGCCTGCTGCACCAGTTGTTCGGATTCGGCATCCAGCGCGCTGGTGGCTTCGTCCAGCAGCAGGATGGGCGGGTTTTTCAGGATGGCGCGGGCAATGGCAATACGCTGGCGCTGGCCACCGGACAGCCGCACGCCGCGCTCGCCCAGATAAGTGGCATAGCCTTGCGGCAGGGCCTGGATGAAATCGTGGGCGGCGGCAGCACGGGCGGCGGCATAGACTTCTTCATCCGTGGCGTCCGGCCGGCCATAGCGGATGTTTTCCAGCGCGCTGCTGCCAAAAATCACCGAATCCTGCAGCACCACGCCAATGTGCTGGCGCAAGTCGGCCAGCGCCAGTTGGCGGATGTCGATGCCGCCCAGGCTAATCTGCCCCTGTTGCGGGTCGTAAAAACGCAGCAATAGCTGGAACAGCGTGGACTTGCCGGCACCGGAGGGGCCGACCAGCGCCACATGTTCGCCGGGGGCCAGCTCCAGGTCGATGTGGCTGAGCGAGGGCTGCTCCGGCCGCGAGGGGTAGGCAAAGCTGACCTGCTGCAAGCGCAAGCGCCCGGCCACCGGCAAGGCATGCGGGTGGGTGGGTTCGGTTACCGGCGAGGCCAGTTGCAGCAGCTCCATCAGCCGCTCGGTGGCCCCGGCGGCGCGTTGCACATCGCCCCATACCTCGGCCACTGCACCAATCGCCCCGGCGGTGACCACCGCATACAGGATGAACTGCGCCAGCAGGCCGCCGCTCATCTGCCCGGCCAGCACTTGCTGCGCGCCCAGCCACAGCACAAACACGATGGCACCGAAAATCAGCATGATCACCGCCACCGTCAGCAGCGAACGGGCACGGATGCGCGCCAGCGCGGTGGCAAAGCTCAGTTCCACCGAGCCGACAAAGCGTTTGGCCTCTGCCGCCTGCTGGTTGAAGGCTTGCACGGTGGGAATGGCATTGAGCACTTCACCGGCCATGGCGCTGGAATCGGCAATGCGGTCCTGGCTGGACTTGGACAGTGCCCGCACGCGGCGGCCAAACAGCACGATGGGCAGCACCACCAGCAATAGCGTCACCAGAATGTAGCCGGTGAGGCTGGGGCTGGTCATGGCCAGCATCACCAGCCCGCCCAGCATCAGCAGCACATTGCGCAAGCCCATGGACAGGCTGGTGCCGATCACCGTCTGCACCAGCGTGGTGTCGGTGGTCAGGCGCGACAGCACTTCGCCGGTCTGGGTGGTTTCAAAATACTGCGGACTCATGCTGATGACGTGGCGGTACACCGCGCTGCGCACATCGGCCGTTACCCGCTCGCCCAGCCAGGACACCAGGTAAAAACGCCCGGCGGTGGCCAGTGCCAGTACCACCGCCACGCCAAACAGCATCAGGAAATACTGGTTGATATGACCGGCATTGCGGCTGGAAAAGCCCTGGTCGATCAGCACGCGAAAGGCCATGGGCAACACCAGCGTGGACACGGCGGCCACGCTGAGTGCCAGCAGCGCCAGCCAGGCACGGCGGCGATAAGGACGCATAAAGGGCAGCAGACCCAGCAAGGGGCTGATGCGTTGCAACAGGGGACGGGCGACGACAGGTGTGGACATGGAGCAAAAGACAGAGTGGAGGCGTCGTCAGGCTACACCATGCCATCGCCCACTGCCATGCATACCGGTGAGCGGGTCGCCGGCAGCGGGTTGCGGCGCTTATTTCAGCTTGCAGGTCTTGATGCCAAAGGGCAGATAGGCCGGACACCAGCGGATCAGCCCGGTGGCCAGCGGCACGATGCCGATCCAGCCCCACACCGGCAGCAGGCCGGCCATGGTGGCGATGATCAGGGCGATGCCAAAGACGATGCGCAGGGTGCGGTCGATACCGCCTACATTGGGGGACATGCTGTTCTCCTCGGTTCAGGGCCATGCGGGATGGCGATGAGGAGAGGCTAGGCCGTGGCACCGCCCGCGTCAGTGACTAGGTCACACAGCGCGGCCAGCAGGGGCAAAACGGCGATAAAAACCACAGCTTACTTGCCGGCAAGTTGCTGCAGGGCGCCAGCATCCAGCAGCTGCAGCTGGCCACGGCCAAGGCGTATCCAGCCGCGGCGTTCGAATTCCTTGAGCTGGCGGCTGATCACTTCGCGCGCGCTGCCCAGCTCGGCCGCCACTTCCTGGTGCGTCAGCTTGAGCGCCGACTGGCCACGGGCACGCTGCAGCAGGCAGGCGGCCAGGCGCTGGTCGATGCGGCCAAAGCTGACTTCCTCGATCAGCAACAGCAGGTCGGCAATGCGGCTGCCATAGGCGCGGAACACGAAATCGCGAAAGGCCGCCGAGCTGGCCAGCAACTGGCGGAAGGCCGGAATCGGCAGTGCCTGGGCCTGGATGGCGGTTTCGGCCACGCCTTCGGCATCGTAGTCGGTGCCGCTCATCAGGCAGGCGGTGGTGACAATGCAGGTTTGTCCGTCTTCCACCCGGTACAGGGTGATTTCGCGGCCGTTTTCGCCCACTTTCTGCACCCGGATCTGCCCCTGCTGCAAAAACAGATAAGCCTGGCAGGGGCTGCCCTCGCGGAACAGCACGGTGCCAGCCGCAGCCTGCATGGTCTGGCTGTGCGCCAGCAGCTGGGCGCGGCTGGCGTCGTCCAGCCCGGCCAGTGCGGCAAAGGCGCGGGTCCAGTCGTTCATGCTGCCGTTTCCGGCAAGAGGCCACGCGCTTGCAGTTCCTGGTACACCCGCAGTGCCACCCAGGCGTCGTTGCCGGCATAGGCTTGCTGCGCCGGGCTTAGCGGCAGGCGCGACCAGTTGGTGGTGGACAGTTTTTTCGATTTGCGGAAGTACTGGCCAAACAGGCGAGCCACCGCCTGCACCGCGCCCACGGTAATGCGGGCGTCCTCGGATGGCAGCAGATTGCCCAGGTCGATCAGCCCGCCGCATTCCACGCCCAGCCGGCTTTTCAGCAGGGCGCGGTCGGACACCAGGTCGAAACCTACCAGCGGATGGGCCGGATCGGCCAGCAGGGCCTTGATTTCCTCCGGCAGCACGCCCTTCACCACCGGCACCAGCCAGGCACGCTGGCTGTCGGCCAGCTGGATCAGGTGCGGGCCGTCCGATTCCTCGCCCTTGCGGAAGGTGGGCTTGGATTCGGTATCAAACCCCAGCAGCGGTGCCGCCAGCAGGTCGGGCAGCGCGGCGGCCAGCGCCTGCGGGCTGTCCAGCATGCAGACCTGGTCTGGGGTGAGCGCCGGAAACAGCGGCATGGTCTTGATTTCTTCGCGGGGGATTTGCCGGGTGAGGGACATGGGTGGCCTTGCAAGAGGGTTTGCGCCGCCCCTGCACAAAGCGGCAGCAAATCCGCATGATACGGAAAGCGCTGCCGCTTTTCACCCCGCTTGTTGCTGCTGGCCCGGCCGGCGCTGCGGCCATGCGCCGCGGACCGGCCTGGCCTTTATGCGCCGATCATCTCCAGCAACTGACGGAAAAGCCTGCTATCCGGCTTGGACAGCTCATTGACCAGGCTGAAGTGATTGTTGCCGCTATCCTCGATCAGCCGCACATCCAGCCCCAGCTCCAGAGCGGCATGATGGTAAGCCAGGGTCTGGTGGCGAAAGCCGTCGGTCTCCTTGCCGCCCACGCTCAAGCGCAGCTTGCCTGCCTGCGGCGCCGGTGGCAGGCACAGCAGCGGGCTGAGGCGGGCCGCCTGGTCCGGATACAGCCGCAGCCAGTCATTGACATAGATGTCGCACAGCGGACGGATGTCATACAGGCCGCTCAGCGCCAGCGCACCCTTGATCACGTCTGGCGGCAGGCCGTAATCCTGCTGCCAGTCCTGGGCATACAACATGCCCACCAGATGGGCGCCGGCCGAGCTGCCGCCGACATAGATGCGTTGCGGATCAATGCCGTATTGCGCGGCATACCGGTACAACCAGGCAATGGCGCTGCGCACTTCGCGCACCACTTCGGCCAGGGTGGCCTGCGGCAGCAGGGTGTATTCCACCGTGGCCAGCGCCACACCATGCTGGTGCAAGGCCGGAGCCATGCCACAGGCTTCTTCCTTGCGCTGCGAATGCCAGTAGCCGCCATGGATGAACACAAACAGCGGCGCGGGCTGCTGGCAGGCGGGAAACACATCCAGCCGCTCGGCCGCAGCCATGCCATAAGGCAAATCATACAGGCCGGCTACACGGGCCTTGGCCTCTATGGCCAATACCGCATATTCCTCCATGCAGGCGTCAAAATCCGCCACCGAAGCGCGCGCATTGTATTGCACGGCTCGGCTGGCCAGGTCGGGAAAAGTCAGGTCAATACGCATCTCTGGTATCCACGCTGTTGTGTCAAGGGAGCTCAAGTCTACGAAAGGCAGGGACAGGCTGTCGCCGGGTGGCGGTATGGCCCGTTCCCTGCTTGCCGGATTGGCCTGCTCAGGCCAGATTGAAGAACTGGCGGGCATTGGCACTCAGCAGCTGTTGCTGCTGCACCGGGGCCAGCCCGGCATGGCGGATCAGCGAACCCACCTCTTGCTCACCCAGCGGGAAGGGCGAGTCCGAGCCCAGCATCACCCGTTCGCTGCCCATGGTGCCCACCAGCAAGCGCAGCGCCGCCGCATCGAAAATGGCGGAATCGACATAAAAACGGTCGACATAGCTGGAGGGCTTGTTGGGGCAGTCTTCACGCACGATGTCGCGCTGTTCCCAGGCGTTGTCCACCCGCCCCAGCAGATAGGCAAAACTGCCCCCGCCATGGGCAAAGCAGATTTTCAGGCTGCGCGGCAGGCGCTCGAAGGCGCCGGACAGGATGAGCGACAGGATGGCCAGCTGGGTTTCCGCCGGCATGGCCACCAGCCAGGGCAGCATCCATTTTTTCATGCGCTCTTCGCCGCCCATCATGTCCCAGGGATGCACCAGCACCGGGATGCCTTCCGCTGCGCAGTGCGCCAGGAACACCAGCAGGCCAGCGTTATCCAGATCGAGCGCGCCGACATGGTTGCCGATCTGCACCCCGACATGGCCGCAGTCGCGGGCGCGACTGGCTTCGCGGCAGGCAGCGTCGATATCCTGCAGCGGCACCTGGGCCAGCACCTTCAGCCGCTGCGGGGCAATGGCGGCCATCTCCAGCGCCCGGTCATTCATCAGCTGCGCCCAGGGCAGGGCGCGCTCGATGGGCGCGTGGTAGGCAAACATCACCGGGGTGGCACACATGATCTGGATGTCGATGCCCTGCCGCTCCAGGAATTCCAGCCGGCGCGCGCCATCCCACAGGGCATCGTATACCGGGCGGAACGGCCGCTCGCCCAGCATGATCTGCCCTTCGCGCCCGGCCGTGTGCAGCCAGGGCGCGCGCTGCGGGTCGAGCCGGGCCGCCTCGGCCTGGCTGATGCGTGGAAAGAAATGCGAGTGAATGTCTATCATGATGCGTCTTTTCTAGTGTTGCGCACGCAGGTGCAGTGCATGCCAGGCGGCGTAGTCCTTGCCCGGATGGACCGTGCCGCAATGCTTGCAACGCCGACCTTCCTCGCCAATGGCGTAAAACGCCTGATAGGCCTTGGGCAGATCATCCACCAGGCTCTCCAGTTGCTTGGAGATATGCCAGATTTCGCCGGCACATACCGGGCAATACCAGTGCAGGCTGTCATGCGCGCCAAGGGGGCGTGGCCGTTCCACCAGGAAGCACAGGCCGGGCTCGGGGCGCTGCGGTGAGTGGATGACATGGGCGGGCAGCAGGAACACATCGCCCTCGCGCAGATCAATCCGCTCGAAGCGGCCACGGTCCCAGATGTTCAGGTAGGCATTGCCCTTGATCTGGTAGAAGATTTCTTCGGTCGGGTTGTCGTGAAAATCGGTACGGGTATTGGGCCCGCCCACCATATTGATGATGTAGTCACCATCCGGCCAGATGGCCGCATTGCATACGGGCGGCTTGAGTTCGCCCTTGTTGTCTTCGGCCCAGTCCAGCAGGTTGAGCGGCAAACCATATTGCAATTGCATGAGTTTCTCCTCCACACAGTAAAGCCTGCTGCCGTCTATTGCGGCTTGTAGGCAATGGCCTTGATTTCGATACGCAAATGCGGATGCGGCAGCTGATGCACCGCCACCGTGGTGCGGGTGGGTCCGCTTTCGTCGAAATACTCGGCATAAACCGCGTTGTAAGCGGCAAAATCGTTCATATCCACCAGATAGGCGCAGATCTCCACCACATCAGCCAGACTGGCATTCGCCGTGGCCAGGATGTCGCGGATGTTTTCGATCACGCAGCGGGTTTGCACCGCAATGTCCAGCTGGGTGGCGCCCATGGCGTCGGCCTTGGCCCCGGCAATGCTGTTGTCGGGCAGGCGCGAGCTGGTGCCGGAGACAAACAGCAGGTCGCCGGCGCGTTTCAGGTGGGGAAAGCGGCCGCGCGGTGTGGCCTTGCCGCTGACCACGGTAGCCTGGGTGTTCATGGCTGCTCTCCCGTGTTGAAGGCGCAGCAGCCCAGCCCGGCCACCTCGACACTGACATGCAGGCCGGGGCGCAGTGCCTCGGCGGCGGTGGCGGCTCCGGCCAGAATCAGCGAACCGGCAGGCAGCACGCGCTGTTCCTGATGCAGCAGGCGGGAAATCTCCACCAGTGCGCGCAGCGGCTGGCCCAGAATGGCGGCACTGCTGCCGATCTGCACCGGGCGGCCATCAAAGCGCAGTACCACGCCCAGATTGTCCAGCGCGCTGTCCGGCGCGCACAGCGGGCCAAGCACATAGCGGGCGGAGGAGCAGTTGTCGGCCACCACGTCTTGCAGGCTGAAGCGGAAGTCGCGATAGCGCGAGTCGATGATTTCCAGCGCCGGCGCCACACCAGCCAGCGCCAGCCCGGCTTCGGCCAGCGACAAGGGCCGGTCGATGTCACAGGCGGTGATGAAGGCGATTTCCGGCTCCACCCGCGGGTGGATCAGTTTGGACAGGTCCAGCCTGCCGCCGTCGGCAATCTGCATGGCATCGGTCAGTTCGCCCCAGATCAGCGCGTCCACGCCCATCTGTATCATCTTGGCGCGGCTGGTAAAGCCCAGTTTCAGGCCGACCACGCGCTCGCCGCGTTGCTGGCGCAGGCTGATGCCGGCCTGCTGGATGCGATAGGCCGTCGCCAGATCAAACGGCTGCTGCGTACTCAGTTGCGGGGTAGCTTCGTGGCACCGGGTGGCGATATCCAGCTGGGTGGCCATTTCCTGAATCAGCGTGCTCATGCGCGCACCTCCTGCTGTTTCAGCAAATCCAGCGCCACATCGACAATCATGTCCTCCTGCCCGCCCACCATGCGGCGGCGACCGACTTCCAGCAGGATGTCCAGCGTCTTCAGCCCGTATTGCTCTGCGGCTTTCTCGGCGTGGCGCAAGAAGCTGGAGTACACCCCGGCATAGCCCAGCGCCAGCGTTTCGCGGTCCACCCGTACCGGGCGGTCCTGGGTGGGACGCACGATGTCGTCCGCCGCGTCCATCAGGCGGATCAGGTCGCAGCCGTGGTTCCAGCCCAGCCGTTCGGCGGCGGCAATAAACACTTCCAGCGGCGCATTGCCCGCCCCGGCGCCTTGTCCGGCCAGCGAGGCATCGATGCGCTGGCAGCCTTCTTCCACCGCCACGATGGAATTGGCCACGCCCAGCGACAGGTTATGGTGGGCATGAATGCCGGTGGCGGTGGCCGGGTCCAGCACATCGCGCAGCGCACGGAAGCGGTCGCGCACATCCTGCATCAGCAAGGCCCCGCCGGAATCCACCACGTAAATGCAGGTGGCGCCATAGCTTTCCATCAGCTTGGCCTGGGCCGCCAGCTGCTGCGGGCTGCACATGTGCGACATCATCAGAAAGCCCACGGTGTCCATGCCCAGCTCACGGGCGTACTGGATATGCTGTTTGGCGATGTCGGCCTCGGTACAGTGGGTGGCAATACGCACCACGCTGGCCCCGGCATCGTAGGCATTGCGCAGCGCATGCACGGTGGCAATGCCGGGCAACAGCAGGGTGGCAATCTTGCTGTGGCTAACCGATTCGGCGGCAGCGGCAATCCACGCCACATCGCTGTGTGCGCCAAAGCCGTAGTTGAAGCTGGAGCCTTCCAGCCCGTCGCCATGGGCGACCTCGATGGAATCCACCCCGGCGCGGTCC
Source organism: Aquitalea magnusonii (assembly GCF_003202035.1). Classification (GTDB taxonomy): domain Bacteria; phylum Pseudomonadota; class Gammaproteobacteria; order Burkholderiales; family Chromobacteriaceae; genus Aquitalea; species Aquitalea magnusonii. Next base: position 301,342 of record NZ_QJKC01000003.1, read on the forward strand.
AGGGCGCTGGCAATGGCGCGCACCTGCTCCAGCGAATAGCGGTGACGCACCGCATGCGATCCATCGCGCAGGGTCACGTCGGAGATATACAGTTTGTTCATGGCGGGTTTCCTCAGGCTTGCAGCAGTCGGGCGGCCAGGCGTTCACCGCAGGCCATGGCGGCTGACGTCATGATGTCCAGGTTGCCGGCATAGGCCGGCAGATAGTGGGCGGCGCCTTCCACTTCGATGAAGATGGACACCTTGAGCCCGCCTTGCGCGCCCAGGCCGGGATAGGCGGCGGCATCGGCCGCGGGGATGTCTTCGAATTGCACTGCCTGCTTCAGGCGGTAACCCGGCACATAGGCCTGCACCTTTTCCGCCATCTGCTCCACTGCGGCGGCAATGGCGGCACGGTCGGCCGGGCCGGTCAGGCAGAACACGGTGTCGCGCATCATCAGCGGCGGTTCGGCCGGATTGAGAATGATGATGGCCTTGCCCTGACGTGCACCGCCCACGCTGACAATGGCCTGCGAGGTGGTTTCGGTGAACTCGTCGATATTGGCGCGGGTGCCGGGGCCGGCGGATTTGCTGGCAATCGAGGCGACGATTTCGCCGTACAGCACCGGAGTGACGCTGTTGACCGCCGCCACCATGGGAATGGTGGCCTGGCCGCCGCAGGTGACCATATTGATGTTGGCCGCATCCAGATGCGCTTCCAGATTGACCACCGGCACCACATAGGGGCCGATGGCCGCCGGGGTAAGGTCGATCACCCGCACGCCGTGCTGTTGCAGCACGCGGTTGTGCTGGACATGCGCGCCGGCCGAGGTGGCATCGAACACGATCCTGATGTCGGCAAATTCCGGCAGCGCCAGCAGGCCGTCCAGGCCCTGGTGGGTGGTGGCCAGCCCCAGCCGTCTGGCGCGGGCCAGACCATCCGAGGCGGCGTCGATGCCGACCATGGCGGCCAGCTCGACATGCTGGCCATGACGCAGCAGCTTGATCATCAGATCGCTGCCGATATTGCCGGAACCGATGATGGCGGCCTTGATACGCGACTTGCTCATTGGTGAGCTCCTTGCTGTGGGGCAAAACGGGCAGAGACCTGCCCCAGACCCTGAATACGGGCGGTGAATACATCGCCGGCACGCACCGGCACCATGGGACCCAAGGCCCCGCTCAGCACGATGTCGCCGGCCCTGAGCGGGTGGCCGCGCTGCGCCAGGGTGTCGGCCAGCCAGAGCGCCGCCAGCAGCGGATTGCCCAGGCAGGCGGCTCCACCACCCACGCTGAGTGGTTCGCCCTGGCTTTCCAGCACCATGCCGCAGCCGGTCAGGTCGGCATCGCGCAGCAGCACCGGGCGGTTACCCAGCACAAACAGGCCGGAGGAGGCGTTGTCGGCAATGGTGTCGCTGATGCGGATGTCCCAGCCGGCAATGCGGCTGTCCACCACCTCGATGGCCGGCAGCAGGTAGTCCACCGCGCTGATCAGGTCGGCCAGCGTGTGCTTTGCATGCGGCAGGTCGCGCCCCAGTACCAGGGCGATTTCGGCTTCGACCTTGGGTTGCAGCAGGCGCCGGCTGTCGATTTCTTCGCCATCGGCAATGGCCATGTCGGCAAACAGGTGGCCGAAATCCGGCTGGGTCACGCCCAGCTGCTGCTGCACGGCATGGGAAGTCAGGCCGATCTTGCTGCCGACCAGCCGCCGGCCCTGCTCCAGTGCGTACTGGATATTGAGGGTTTGCACCGCGTAGGCGGCATCGATGTTGTGCTCGCCCAGCACGCTGCGCAGCGGCGGGCAGGGCTGAGCGCTGGCCGCCGCGCTGCGCAGTTGCAGGGCGGCGGCGTGCAGGTCGGATGGGGTGGGGTGGCTCATGGCTTTCTCCTGAACTCCGGCGGGCTGGCAGCAGCCAGGCCCGGCGGCAATGGAAACGCAGACCAGTCTATGAGCCCTTGCACCACGGCAAAAATGAATAATCCGGCTTCTGCTATGCCATAAAGTTATGCAATAGTCAGGGCCATCCCTTGCCTGCCGGAGCCAATGTCATGGATGAACGCCCGCCCTTTTCCATCAACGATATGGTGCTCAACCGCCTGAAGCTGCGGCCGCTGCTGGTATTCGACCGGGTGCTGCGCTGCCAGTCCATTGCCCGCGCCGCCCGCGAACTGAACCTGACCCAGCCGGCGGTCACCAAGGCCATTCGCGAGCTGGAACTGCAACTGGACACCGTGCTGTTCCAGCGCAGCAACCGCGGGGTCTCGCCCACCGAATACGGTGTACTGCTGGGGGAAAGGGTGAAATCGGTGATTGCCGAGCTGCGCTATCTCACCGATGAACTGAATACCTTCAAGGGCGGCATCAGTGGCCATGTGGTGGTGGGCACGCAGATTTCTGCCAGCGCCAGCCTGCTGCCACGCGCCATCCTGATGCTGAAGGAGCGCACCCCGCGCCTGCTGGTGACGGTGCGCGAAGGTCCGCAGGACTATCTGTTTCCGGCGCTGGCCACCGGCGAGCTGGATCTGGTGGTGGGGCGACTGCCGGATGGCGACGATGTCTATACCCGCAAGCTGCCCTTGCGCCATCAGCCCTTGTACCGCAACAGCCTGTGCATCGTGGCGGGCAGCCGGCACCCGCTGCTGGCGGCCACAAACCTGAAACTGGACGCACTGCAACACTGGCCGTGGATCGTGCCGCCGCCGGACTCGCCGGCACGGCGGGTGGCGGAACAGTTCTTTGCCGACGCCGGCCTGCCCATGCCGGACAATCTGCTGGAATCGCTGTCCTTGCTGACCAATGTCAATTTGCTGGTGGAATCGGACTGCCTGGGGCTGATGCCCTTGCTGGCCGCACACCGTTTTGCCAGCGCCGGGCTGCTGGCGATCCTGCCGCTGGGAGAAGTGGGCCCGCTGACCGCCGTGGGTTATTCGGTCCGCAATGACAAGGCGCTCACCCCGGCGGCACGCCACCTGATCGACTGCCTCAAGCAAGTGGGCCAGACCATGCAGCAAGACCGCCCCCTATAAAATTAGGGCATAGCAAAACCCGTTTTATTCATTTTCAATGCTGGCAAGCCCCTTCCTACACTCGCCTTCGTTCGCCATTGCCTGCTGCGTGGCGCGTTTTGCTGAATGGAGGAGAGAGTCATGTCCAGTACCGCTTTGCTGCCGCTGTATATCAATGGGAAATTTGTCGAGGGCACTGCCCGGTTCGACAATATCAGTCCGGTCAATGGCCAGCTGATCTGTCAGGTGTCCGAGGCCAGTGCCGAGCAGGTCGCCGCCGCCGCTCAGGCGGCCGAGGCCGCGCTGCATGGCGAATGGGGCCGCCTGAGCCAGCCCGCGCGTTCTGCCTTGCTGCACAAGGTGGCCGATGGCATCGAGGCGCGCTTTGAGGAATTTGTCGCCGCCGAAGTGGCCGACACCGGCCGCCCGGTCCATCTGGCGCGCACGCTGGATGTGCCGCGTGCCATTGCCAACTTCCGCACCTTTGCCGACCTGGCAGCCACCGCGGTGAGTGAAAGCTGCGAAACCCCGCAGGCCGATGGCGGCGTGCTGTTCAACTACACCGTGCGCAAGCCGCTGGGCGTGGTGGCGGTGATTTCGCCATGGAACCTGCCGCTGCTGCTGCTGACCTGGAAGCTGGGTCCGGCGCTGGCCATGGGCAATACCGTGGTGTGCAAGCCCTCGGAAGAAACCCCGTCCTCCGCCACCCTGCTGGCACGGGTGATGGACGAGGTGGGCATTCCCCCCGGCGTCTTCAATCTGGTGCACGGTTTCGGGCCGGGCTCGGCCGGTGAATACCTCACCCGCCAGCCGCAGATCAGCGCCGTGTCCTTTACCGGCGAATCACGCACCGGCAGCGCCATCATGAAGGCGGTGGCCGATGGCGTGAAAGAGGTGTCGTTCGAGCTGGGTGGCAAGAACGCCGCCGTGGTGTTTGCCGATGCCGATTTCGATGCCGCCGTGGCCGGCGTGGCACGTTCGTCCTTCTTCAATACCGGGCAGGTGTGCCTGTGCTCGGAACGGGTGTATGTGGAACGGCCGATTTTCGACCGCTTCGTGGCGGCGCTGAAACAGCGTGCCGAAGCCTTGCAGATCGGTTATCCGCAAGAGGAAAACGTCGATCTGGGGCCGCTGGTCTCGCACAAGCACCGGGAAAAGGTGCTGTCCTACTTTGCCCTGGCGCGCGAGGAAGGCGCACGGGTGGTGACCGGCGGCGAGGTGCCGCACTTTGGCGATGCGCGCGACCAGGGGGCTTATGTGCGCCCCACCATCTGGACCGGCCTGTCCGATAACGCCCGCTGCGTGCGCGAAGAAGTCTTCGGCCCGGTCTGCCATATCGCGCCGTTTGACCACGAGGACGAAGTGCTGCAACGGGTCAATGACAGCCCCTATGGCCTGGCCTGCGCGCTGTGGACCACCCGGCTGGACCGTGCGCACCGGCTGGCCCGGCGCATCCATACCGGCATCGTGTGGGTGAACACCTGGTATGCCCGTGATCTGCGCACGCCGTTTGGCGGCAGCAAACTGTCCGGCATGGGACGCGAAGGCGGACGCTACTCGCTGGACTTCTACTCCGACATCAGCAACGTCTGCATCAAGCTGTAATCGCCATCCCCATTGCACCGGACGGCGTCGCCGTCCGGTCAGGAGTTCATGCCATGCCTACCCCCCTGAATGTAGAGGCCTTGATCGACGAGGCCGGTTTTAGCCGCTATCAATGGCTGATTCTGTTGCTGTGCTTTCTGGTGATGTTTCTGGATGGCTACGATCTGGCTGCCGTGGCCTATATCGTGCCTTCGCTGATGGAGCAATGGGGGCTGAGCAAGCCCCAGCTGGGCCAGGCGCTGAGCGCCGCGCTGTTTGGCCTGGCCATCGGTGCCTTGCTGGCCGGGCCGCTGGCCGACCGGCTGGGACGCAAGCCGGCGCTGCTGTGGTCGGTGCTGCTGTTTGGCCTGGGCAGTCTGGTCACCGCCTGGGCCGACGGTCTGAACACCCTCACCGTATACCGTTTGCTTACCGGCATCGGCCTGGGTGCCGCCCTGCCCAATACCATTACCCTGCTGTCCGAATACGCCCCCACCCGGCAACGCGCCATGCTGGTCAGCGCCATGTTGTGCGGCTTCCCGCTGGGTGCCGGTGCCGGCGGCCTGTGTGCCGGCTGGCTGATTCCGCTGTATGGCTGGCAATCGCTGATGCTGCTGGGCGGGGCGGTGCCGCTGCTGCTCTGTCTCTTGCTGTGGTGGCGCATGCCGGAATCGGTACGCTATCTGGTGGCCAGACAGGCCAGCCCGGAAGTCATCCGCCGCATTCTGCTGCGCATTGTCCATAGCCCCGCCTTGTTGCAGGCACAGTCCTTCAGCCTGGGCGAACAGGCGGCAGGCGCACAAAACAGCAGCAGCCTGCGCGAGGTGCTGAGCCGCCCGCTGGCGGCGGGGACGCTGCTGCTGTGGCTGTGCTGCTTCATGAGCATGCTGGTCTACTACATGGGGGTGAACTGGATGCCCTTGCTGCTGAAGGAAGCCGGGCTGAGCCTGCAGCAGTTTTCGGTGATCAGTGCGCTGTTTCCCATTGGCGGCGGCGTGGGTTCGATTGTGGTGGGTTGGGCCATGGGCCGCTGGGAGTCCAATAAAATCCTGGCGGGCACCTATCTGGCCGCCGGCCTGCTGGCCTGGGCGGTGGGCAATGCCGTCGGCCATGGCGAGCAGAGCTGGCTGTTGGGCAGCCTGGTGTTCTGCATGGGCTTTGCCTCGGGTGGCGGTCAGTCGGCCCTGTCGTCGATGGCCGCCGGCTTTTACCCCACCCATTGCCGTGCCACCGGCGTGGGCAGCATGCTGGGGGTGGGGCGCTTTGGTGCCATCAGCGGTGTCTTGCTGGGTGCCGAGCTGCTACGCCAGCACATCGCACCGGGACAGATTTTTACCGCGCTGCTGATCCCGGCTGCCCTGGTCTGCATGGCCCTGTTGCTGAAGTATGTGCTGTATCAACGCCAGCGGCCGCTGGAAACCCGCACCGTGTAAAGCCAGCCTGCCTGCCCGCCGGGCTGGCAGGCCCGGCCGATAGCGCCGGCCGGTCCGGGCAGCAGCAGATACCGGCGACTTCAACCGCCTGATACCGCCGCGGATGGCGCTTGCGGCCTTGGCCCCTTCCCGGCAGACAGGCCGCTGTGCCAGCCCCCCTGGACCCGCTCACAAGCCCCCCGCTCCTGCCTTGCGCCTCCTTGCCCTACTGATTGGTACTGTCTGCGTCGGCGCGCCTTGGCCCGGCTTCTCTGCGCGGTTTTGTTAGCCGCGCTTATTGGCTGGGAAATTTCCGAAAAATAGCCAAATCAAACCCCTGCTTCATTCACGATCTTGCTGCCGTATTTACCCCATGTTAGCGTCAGCTGCACATCATTCAGACCCTTCTCATTCAAATGAACCATTTGACATCAAGCCGATATCCACGATTAGCGCAGGGGGAATAACAAAGCATGGCACCATTGATATTCAATGGTCTTTTTGAATCAGCCAGCGCGCTTGTTCAATTAACAAGGTCAATTATTCCTTTACCTTGAATTCAGCCGTTTTCAGCCAACGGGACTACCATGAATATTTTCATTAGTGATTTCAATATTGTCCTGCATGCCGCTTTTGTCGGTTTTGTTACCCTGTTTCCGGTGGTCGACCCCTTAGGCACGGCATTCATTGTGAATCCCTATTTTCGCCAGTTGCCGGTGGAGCGGCGGCGGGCCGCCATTGCCAAAGTGGCATGGTATTCATTATTGATCGGCTTATTGGCACTGGCGCTTGGCCGCTGGGTGCTGGTGATATTCGGCTTGTCCATTCCGGTGGTCAAACTGGCTGGCGGCATCATGATCTGCAAAATGGGCTGGGAATCACTGAGCAATACCAAAACCACAGACAAACCGGCGGAAAACGCCACCGCCGCCGCAGCCGGGGAGCATATGCCGGCAAATGATGTGGAAAACGACTTGTTCTACCCGATTTCCTTTCCGCTGACCGTGGGGCCGGGCACGGTGTCGGTGCTGCTCACCCTGAGCGTGCATGGCTACAACGAGAGCACTGTCAATTACGCCCTCAGTGTCACCGGCCTGGCGCTGGGCATGCTGGGCATGAGCGTGCTGATTTACCTGACCTATCTGAATGCCAGCAATCTGGTGGCCCGCCTGGGTCCTTCCAGCGAAAACATGATCAACCGCTTCATGTCCTTTCTGGTGTTTGCCGTCGGCCTGCAAATCGCCTGGGGCGGTCTGCACCAGTTGCTCGGCCCCGCTGCCTGACATTCCCGTGGCCGCCCTGTCCCTCAGGGTTGGCCCCGTCCGCTGCTGTCATCCGCCAAGGAGTCCCACCATGTGCACTACCTTCATCATCCGCGATCAACATGGCAAGGTTTATCAGGGTCGCACCCTGGAATACGGTGAGGAGCTGGCCTTCTCGCTGGGCTATTACCCGCGTGGCAGCCAATTCGCCAGCCCGGTGCCCGCCGGCTTTCCGGCCATGCGCTTTGCCAGCCGCCTGCGTTTCCTGTCCATCAGCCTGGACATTGCCGCGGATTACCAGCCGGCGGTGGCAGGGCTCAACGAGGCCGGACTGACGGTGAACATGAATATGTTTGCCGAAACCGCGCTGCCCAATCCACAGCAGGACAGCCGCCCGCTGATAGCGGTGTCCGGTGTGGCCAGCTGGCTGCTGGCCAGCTGCGGCAGTTGTGCCGAAGTGCGCCAGCTGGTGGAGCAGAGCCAGTTCTGGGTGGACCCGCTGCCCATGCTGGGCAATACGCCCTCGCCCTTTCATTACGCGGTGTTCGACCGGCATGGCCAGGGGCTGGTGATCGAGTTTGGCCAGGGGCGGGTGCAGCTCTATGACAACCCGGTCGGCGTCATGACCAATGGCCCGGCGTTTGACTGGCACCTGACCCATCTGGATAACTACGCCTTTGTCTCCAACCTGGGCAAGCGCGAGCAATACTTCGGCAGCCATCTGGCCCGTACCGAGGATGTCGGCAACGCCATGGCCGGCTTGCCGGCGGATGACACCTCCAGCAGCCGCTTTGTCCGCGCCGCCTACTATGCGCAGTTCTGCCAGACGCCAGCGCATGCCGACGCGGCGGTGGCCCTGGTGGCCAAGATCACCAACAAGTTTGACCGGCCACGCGGTGCCACCAATCTGCCCGACCCCGCCCACGCGGGACGGCTGGCAGAGGAATGGACCACCTTCAGCGCCTTGACCGACCTGAGCCGCGGCCTGCTGTACATCCGTCCGGACAATGCGCTCAACTATCTGTGCCTGTCACTGGCCGACCACGCCGCCATCGACAGTGTGCGCCGCCATTCCTTCTCCCGTTTCCTGCACGAGCACATCGGCCTGGCCCAACCCGTGCTGTAGTGCCGCGGGCGGGACAAAGCCTGGCAGCCGTGCCGCCAGCTCATCCACCAGCATGCGTACCTTGGGGGAGAGCTGGCGTTTGTGCGGATACAGTGCCCAGATGCCCTCGTCCGGCTCGCGATAGGCGGCAAGCAGCTCCACCAGTTCGCCACGCTGCAAATGGCGCGCCACGTAGTAGTCCGGCAGCTGCACAATGCCCACGCCTTGCAGCGCGGCATGGGTCAGCGCGTGGCCGCTGTTGCAGCGCAGGCTGCCCTTGACCCGCAGCAGGCGGCGCTTGCCGCCCTCTTGCAGATGCCAGAAATCATTGCTGCCCAGCAGGCAGTTGTGGCCATCCAGCTCGGACAGGCTGTTGGGCAGGCCATGGCGCTGCAGATAGGCCGGGGCGGCGCAGACATGCTGGCGGCGGCTGGCCAGCCGCCGTGCCACCAGGCTGGATTCGGCCAGATGTCCCAGGCGGATGGCCAGGTCATAGCCTTCGGCCACCAGGTCCAGCACCTGATTGGTGAGGTTGAGCTGGATCTCCAGCGCCGGATAACGCTGCAGGAAGGCGGTGATCAACGGGGCGATATGGCTTTCGCCATAGGCCACCGGCGCGGTGAGCTTGAGCCGGCCTTGCGGCACGGCCTGGTGCAAGGACAAGGCGCGTTCGGCCTCGTCCAGCCCGTCCAGCAATTGCCGGCAATGCTGCAGATACAGCTGGCCGCTTTCAGTCAGTGTCAGCTGGCGGGTGGTACGGTATAGCAGCTGCACATGCAGCCGTTGTTCCAGCCGGGTGACTTCGCGGCTGACCTGTGCCACCGACAGGTCCAGCGCGCGCGCAGCACGGGTAAAGCTGCCCAGTTCCGCCACACTGACGAATTCATTCACCCCTTGCCACGTCGCCATTATTGCTCCACAGAAAAAATCATTTACCGATCAGGCAGATTATCTGCAAAAACAGTCGCAATACAATGGTGTTTTACTGCTGCCTGGCAGCAGCCCTATTCCGCCGCCGCGCACAGCGCCGCCTGCCGTTGCGGGCGGATTACCCCATCAGGAGATCGCCATGAGTCAGGACATCATCAAGTGCAAGGCCGCCGTTGCCTGGGCCGCCGGCCAGCCCTTGTCCATCGAGGAAGTGGAAGTGGCCCCGCCCAAGGCGGGCGAAGTACGGGTGAAGCTGGTGGCCACCGGGGTGTGCCATACCGATGCCTACACCCTGTCCGGTGCCGACCCGGAAGGCATTTTCCCCTGCATCCTGGGGCATGAGGGCGGTGGCATTGTCGAGTCCGTCGGCGAAGGCGTCACCAGCGTGGCAGTGGGCGACCATGTGATTCCGCTGTACACGCCGGAATGCGGCGAGTGCAAGTTCTGCAAATCCGGCAAGACCAATCTGTGCCAGAAAATCCGCGCTACCCAGGGCAAGGGCCTGATGCCGGATGGCACCACGCGCTTCTCCAAGGACGGCCAGCCCATCTACCACTACATGGGCACCTCCACCTTTGCCGAATACACCGTGCTGCCGGAAATTTCGCTGGCCAAGGTGAACAAGGCTGCGCCGCTGGAAGAAGTCTGCCTGCTGGGTTGTGGCGTCACCACCGGCATGGGTGCGGTGGTGAACACCGCCAAGGTGAAGGCGGGCGATACCGTGGCCATCTTCGGCCTGGGCGGCATCGGCCTGTCGGCCATCATCGGCGCGCGCATGGCCGGGGCCAGCCGCATCATCGGCATCGATATCAACGAGAGCAAGTTTGAACTGGCGAAAAAACTGGGTGCCACCGACTGCATCAACCCCACTCTGTTCGACAAGCCGATTCAGGACGTGATCGTGGAAATGACCGACGGCGGCGTGGACTTCTCCTTCGAGTGCATCGGCAATGTCAATGTGATGCGCTCGGCGCTGGAATGCTGCCACAAGGGCTGGGGCGAATCGGTGATCATCGGCGTGGCCGGAGCCGGGCAGGAAATCTCCACCCGTCCCTTCCAGCTGGTGACCGGCCGGGTATGGCGCGGCTCGGCCTTTGGCGGCGTGCGTGGCCGTTCCGAACTGCCCACCTATGTGGAGCGTTACCTGAAGGGCGAATTCCGCCTGGACGACTTCATCACCCACACCATGCCGCTGGAAGAAGTGAACACCGCCTTCGAACTGATGCATGAGGGCAAGAGCATTCGTTCCGTCATCCACTACCGCCAGGACTGAGCGTTGCGGACACCAGCCCTGCTACGGCCCTGGCCCTGCCAGCCGCGCTCAGACCACCCTGCCGGGCCGCAGCTATTGCCGGCCCGGCCTGTTCGGAAGACGAAAATGAATCTGGAAAACATCAGCAGTGCCATGTGCTTTGGTGGCTGGCACAAGCAGTATCTGCACGACTCTGCCGTGCTGGGCTGCCGCATGCGCTTTGCCATCTATCTGCCGCCACAGGCCGCACGGGGTGACAAGGTGCCGGTGCTGTACTGGCTGTCCGGCCTGACCTGCACCGACGAAAACTTCATGCAGAAGGCCGGCGCGCAGCGTATCGCCGCCGAGCTGGGCATGGCCATCGTGGCCCCGGACACCAGCCCGCGCGGTGAAGGCGTGGCAGATGACCCGGCCTACGACCTGGGCCAGGGCGCGGGCTTTTATGTCAACGCCACCCAGGCGCCGTGGAACCGCCATTACCGGATGTACGACTATGTCAGCCGCGAGCTGCCGGCCTTGATCGAGGCGCACTTTCCGGTGAGCCAGCGCCGCGCCATTGCCGGCCATTCCATGGGCGGCCACGGTGCGCTGATCTGCGCGCTCAAGCGGCCGCAGGATTATGTGTCGGTATCGGCCTTCAGCCCGATTGCCAATCCGCTGAATGTGCCATGGGGGCAGAAAGCCTTTGCCGCCTATCTGGGCGAGGAGCGCCGACAGTGGCTGGAGTGGGATGCCTGCCATCTGCTGGAACAGGCGACCGCGCTGCCGCCGTTGCGGGTGGATATCGGCCTGGCTGATGGTTTCCTGGCCGAGCAGCTCAGGCCGGAAGCGCTGGAAAACGCCGCCGGTGCCGGCGGCCATGCGCTGCAGCTGCACCGCCATCCCGGTTACGACCACAGCTATTACTTCATTGCCAGCTTTATCGAAGAGCAGCTGCGCTTTCACGCCGGCTATCTGGCCGGCTAAACCCAGGCAGATGCAAAAACAGCCGGGATAGCCGGCTGTTTTGCTGAGGGACCAGGGCGCGGTCAGATACTGGCGGCCTGGCGTTGCTCCTTGCGGGTGACCAGGCTGACCAGCACAAAGCTGAGCACACTCACCGCCAGGCTCAGGTAGATGGGCACATTGGAATCCAGCCCATAGCTGATCATGGCCAGAATGGCGGTACCGCAGCCCAGTACCATGCTGCTGATGGCCCCCGGTGTGGTGGCACGCGGCCAGAAGATGGCGCCCAGCAAAGGCACCAGCATGCCGGCCACCAGCAGGTTGTAGGCCAGTGTCAACGCGCTGATCACATCAGTCACCACCATGGCCAGGGCCAGCACCAGCAGGCCGACCAGCAGGGTAACGATGCGGTTGGTCCACAGGCTGCAGCCATCGCGCCCGCTGAGGTCTTCGGTCAGCGTGGTGGAAGCGGCCAGCAAGGCTGCGCTGGCGGTGGACATCATGGCGGCCAGCGCGGCGGCAATCACCAGCCCGCGCACCCCGTCCGGCAAGCCTTCCTTCACCATGGAGGCAAAGGCATTGGCCGGCACCTCCAGATCAGGCAGCAAGACCTTGGTGGCCATGCCGATGGCGGCACAGATCAGCCCGTACAGGATGCAATACACCCCGGCAATGCTGCCGGCGTAGCGCGCCACCCGCTCGCTGCGCGCGGTGAACACCCGCTGCCAGATATCCTGGCCGATCAGGATGCCGAAGAAGTAAATGACAAAGTAGGTCAGGATGGTGTCGCCACCGATGGCCGTGAAGCTGAAGTAGGAGGCCGGCAGCTTGGCTGCCAGTTGCTCCCAGCCACCCACGCGGTACAGGCAGATGGGCAGCAGGATGAACATCAGCCCGATGGTCTTGATCAGGAACTGCACGATGTCGGTCAGCGTCAGCGACCACATGCCGCCCACCGCCGAATACAGCACCACCACCCCGCCGCCGATCAGCACCGCCACCCAGAATGGCAGGGTGAACAGCACCTGCATCACCGTGGCAATGGCCAGCACCGAGGTCACGCTGATCATCACCGCATACATCAGCATCACCAGCGCGCTGGTGCGACGGGCCAGGGTGTTGTAGCGCCGCTCCAGCACCTGGGTGACGGTAAACACCTTCAGCTTGAGCAGCGGCTTGGCCATGAACAGGTTGAGCACCAGAATGCCGCAGCCCAGTGCGGCACACAGCCAGAAGCCGGAAATGCCGTACACGTAGCCCAGCTTGACGGTGCCCACCGTCGAGGCACCACCCAGCACGGTGGCGGCCATGGTGCCCATGTAAAAGCCCGGTCCCAGATTACGGCCCGCCACCAGGAATTCCTCGCGGCTGGTGGCACGGCGCATGCCCAGCCAGCCCAGCAGCAGCATGCCGGCGATATAAATGAACACGACAAAGATATCGAGTCCCATGGTTTGTCTCCTAAGTCTGCCTTGTTGGCAATTGGCTATGAACGGATTGTGATTGGCCGCTCTGTGGCGGCCTGGATGACGTACTCAGCGGCGGATGACCACCCCGGGCAGCACGCACAGCATTTCAAACAGGAGATTGGCCCCCAGCAGCGCGGTATTGCCGGTGGTGTCATAGGGTGGCGACACCTCCACCAGGTCACAGCCCACCAGGTTCAGCCCCTGACAGCCGCGCACGATTTCCAGCGCCTGCACCGAGGTGAGGCCGGCCACTTCCGGCGTGCCGGTGCCGGGGGCAAATGCCGGGTCGATGCCGTCGATGTCAAAGCTCAGATAAACCGGTCCGCCCCCCATCTGCTGACGCACTTCCTGCATCAGGCCCTGCAGCGAATGGTTCCAGCACGCTTCGGCCGGCACCACGCGGAAACCCTGGCGGCGCGCCCAGTCGAAATCCTCGGCGGCATAGCCGCTGCCGCGCAGGCCGATCTGCACCACCCGGTCCGCAGCCAGCAAGCCCTCTTCCTGGGCACGGCGGAAGGTAGTGCCATGGGCGATTTTTTCGCCAAACATTTCATCGTTGATGTCGGCGTGGGCATCGACATGGATCAGCCCCACCGGGCCGTGCTTGGCCGCGATGGCACGCAGGATGGGCAGGGTGACGGTGTGGTCGCCGCCCAGCCCCAGCGGGATCACGTCGTACTGCAGCAGGTCGCGGTAGCCCGCCTCGATGCGCGCCACGCTGTCCAGCAGGTTGTAGGGATTGGTGGCGATATCGCCGATATCGGCCACTTGCAGGCTGTCGAAGGGGGCCGCACCGGTCCCCATGTTGTAGGGACGCAGCAATACCGATTCATTGCGGATTTCCCGCGGACCAAAACGGGTGCCGCTGCGGTTGGAGGTGCCGATATCCAGCGGCAGGCCGACAAACACGGCATCCAGGCCGGCGGCGGTTTCCACCTTGGGCAGCCGCATCATGGTGGCGATGCCGCCAAAGCGCGGCATGGCATTGCCACCCAGCGGCTGATTGCGTTCAGCGATTGACATGCTGACTCCTGAAACTGAGGTTGAACGAGGGCTCAGTCTATTCAGGCGGCAACTTGGGAAAAATCACCGTATTCCACTGTTTACATTGATAAATCTGAATGTGTGTAATGACCGGCCTGACCTATCGCCATCACCGGGACAAAACCATGCTCAACACCCTGTCCAGCCTTGATCTACGCCTAATCAGGGTTTTTCGCGCCGTTGTCGATGCCGGCGGCATTTCCGCGGCCCAGTCCACCCTGAATGTCAGCCAGTCCACCATCAGCAACCAGCTGGCCGCACTGGAAACCCGGCTGGGCTACCGCCTGTGCGAACGTGGCCGTGCCGGCTTTGCCCTCACTGCCAAGGGCAGCCAGCTGCTGCATGCCAGCCGCCAGTTGCTGGATGCTGCCGAGGCGTTCTGCGTGGAAGCACGGCAACTGGAACGCAAGCTGGTGGGGCAGTTAAGAATTGGCGTGGTGGGCCATACCACCATGCGGGCACATGCGCGGCTGTCGGAAACCATACGGCGTTTTCGCCAGCGCGAAGAGGCGGTGGAGCTGGTGCTGTCCATGCTGGCACCGGGCACCCTGGAAGAAGCGCTGATCAACGGAGAAATCCACCTGGGCATCGGCTATTTCTGGCACCGCGCGCCCAGCCTGCAATACCTGCCGCTGTTTACCGAACACCAGCTGGCCTATTGCAGCCAGGAACACCCGTTGTTCAGGCAGGCGGGCAATATGGCGGTGGAAGAAGCCGCCCGCCACGACTGGGCCTGGCGCAGCTACCCGCTGCCGGACATTCAGCTGCCGGTGGAAAGCTGGCGCATCACCGCACGGGCCGACAATATGGAGGCGATGGCCGTGCTGATCCTGTCCGGCCATCATCTGGGCTTTCTGCCCGAACACTTCGCCCGCCCCATGGTGGAGCAGGGTCTGCTGCGGGCGCTCAATCCGGCGCTGCTGTGCTATCACCCCACCTTTCACATGGTGACGCGGCAAAGCGCACGGCAGAGCGAGGTGGTCTGCGCCTTTATGCAGGATTTGCTGACGGCGCACCAGCTACCGCCAGCCTGAGCCGACTCAGGGAGCCAGCCGCAGCCGTTGCCAGCTGGCATCGGCCTGCAGCAGGTACACCACCCGGTCATGCAGGCGGCTGGGGCGGCCCTGCCAGAATTCGATACGGTCGGGAATCACCGCATAGCCGCCCCAGTGCGGCGGGCGCGGTACATGCAGCGGGTGCTTGACGCCAAACATGGCGGCACGGCTGATCAGCACATTCTTGGAGCTGATCTCGGTGCTCTGCTCGCTGGCCCAGGCCCCCAGGCGGCTGGTATAGGGACGGCTGGCGAAGTAGGCATCGGACACCTCTGGCGCCACCTGTTCCACCCGGCCCTCGATGCGCACCTGACGCTCCAGCTCCGGCCAGAAAAAGGTGATGGACACATAGGGATTGGCCGCCAGCTGCCGGCCCTTGCGGCTGAGATAATTGCTGTAGAACACCAGCTGGCCGTTTTCCACACCCTTGAGCAGCACGATGCGCGCCGTGGGCCGGCCATCTTCGCCCACCGTGGCCACATTCATCGCCGTCGGCTCGTGTACCTGGGCGGTCATCGCCTCGTTCAGCCATAGTTCGAACTGCGCCACGGCATCCGGCAGGCAATCTTCCGGTGACAATTCCTTTTTTGAATAATCCTGGCGGATATCGGCAAGATTCAGCGACATGCGGTTCTCCTGATGCGGTCAGACGCCATGGTAAGTCAGAAGCCGGCGGCAGGGGTAGATCAAGCACGGCGGCAACAGCACTCATCGGAAAAAGTGCAGATGAATCAATCTGCTGGCGAAAAACCCCGTAGTTAGGGACGTTAGCTGTAACTTAGGCTAGAATACTGCATTTCCTCTGCGGCCTTTTCCGCTCATGCATCTGGTTGCCTTTGGCCTGAATCATCACACCGCCCCGCTGTCGGTACGCGAGAAGCTAGCCTTCCCGGCCGAGGTATTGCCCAACGCGCTGGAAAGCCTGGTGGGTTCGCACGCGGCGCGCGAGGCGGCCATCGTTTCCACCTGCAACCGCACGGAAATCTACTGCAACAGCAATAATCCCGAGCAGGCCCTGCAATGGCTGTCGCAATACCACGGCCTGGCGGTGGAAGAACTGCGCCCCTATCTGTACCAGCTGGATGCCAGCAGTGCCGCCCGCCATGCCTTCCGTGTGGCTTCGGGCCTGGATTCCATGGTGCTGGGGGAAACCCAGATCCTCGGTCAGCTGAAGGACGCGGTACGTACCGCGGAGAATGTCGGCACGCTGGGCTCCTTGCTCAACGGCCTGTTCCAGCGCACCTTTGCCGTGGCCAAGGAAGTGCGCAGCAGCACGGCAGTGGGTTCCAGCTCGGTGTCCATGTCTGCCGCAGCGGTAAAGCTGGCCGAGCAGATCTTCCCCACCATTGGCGAGCTGAACATCCTGTTCATCGGCGCCGGGGAAATGATCGAGCTGGTGGCCACCCACTTTGCCGCCCGCGAGCCTTCCTGTATCACCATTGCCAACCGTACGCTGGAGCGTGGCCAGAAGCTGGCCGAGCAGTTTGGCGGCAATGCCATCACCCTGTCCGAGCTGCCCGATGTACTGCACCGCTACGATGTGGTGGTGACCTCCACTGCCAGCCAGCTGCCCATCGTCGGCAAGGGTCTGGTGGAGCGCGCCATCAAGGCCCGCCGCCATCGTCCCATCTTCATGCTGGACCTGGCGGTGCCGCGCGATATCGAAATCGAAGTCGGCAAGCTGAATGATGTCTACCTGTACACGGTGGACGATATTGCCAGCATCGTCGAGGTGGGCAAGGAAGCCCGCCAGAGCGCGGCAGAAGAGGCCGAGTCCATCATTCAGGCCCGAGTGGCCGAATTCAACGACTGGCTGAAAAAGCGCGAGACCGTACCGCTGATCCGCGCCCTGCGCGACGAAGCCGACCGTACCCGCCGCCATGCGCTGGAGGCCGCACTCAAGCAGCTGGCCAAGGGCACGCCGCCGGAAAAGGTGCTGGAAAGCCTGTCGCAGCAACTCACCAACAAACTGATGCACCCCCCTACCCAGGCGCTGTCCTCCGGTAGCGGCGCGGAGCATGCGGCCATGGTGGAAACCATCGCCCGTCTGTACCACTTACATCCGGAGTCGTAATGAAACCGTCGATTGCGACAAAACTGTCGCAGTTGGCCGATCGCCTGGAAGAGGTCACCCACCTCCTGGCCAGCGAATCGGCGACTGCCGATATGGATCAGTTCCGCAAGCTGACCCGTGAACACGCCGAACTCACCCCGGTGGTGGAAACCTTTCAGCAATACCAGCAATGTGAAACCGACATCGCCACCGCCAGCGAGATGCTGTCCGACCCGGACATGAAGGAATTCGCCCAGCTGGAAATCGATGAGGGCCGGGAAAAAATGGCCGCGCTGGAGCTGGAGCTGCAAAAGCTGCTGCTGCCCAAGGACCCCAACGACGAGAAGAACATCTTTCTGGAAATCCGCGCCGGCACCGGCGGCGACGAGGCGGCGCTGTTTGCCGCCGACCTGCTGCGCATGTATACCCGCTTTGCCGAACGCAACCGCTGGCAGGTGGAAATCGTCTCCGCCAGTGAATCCGACCTGGGCGGCTACAAGGAAGCCATTGTCCGCATCATCGGCTTCGGTGCCTATTCCAAGCTCAAGTTCGAATCCGGCGGCCATCGCGTGCAGCGCGTGCCGGCCACCGAAACCCAGGGCCGCATCCATACCTCGGCCTGCACCGTGGCGGTGATGGCCGAGGCCGACGAACTGGTGGATGTGGTGCTGAACCCGGCCGACCTGCGCATCGACACCTTCCGCGCCAGCGGTGCCGGTGGCCAGCACATCAACAAGACCGACTCGGCGGTGCGCATCACCCACCTGCCCACCGGCATTGTGGCGGAGTGCCAGGATGGCCGTTCGCAGCACGCCAACAAGGCCAGCGCCATGCAGGTGCTGGCGGCGCGCATCAATGACATCCAGCGCCGCGAACAGCAGCAAAAAGAGGCGGCCGAGCGCAAGAGCCTGATCGGCTCCGGCGACCGCTCCGAGCGCATTCGCACGTATAACTATCCGCAAGGCCGCATTACCGACCATCGCATCAACCTGACGCTGTACAAGCTGGATTACGTGATGGATGGTGACCTGGTCGAGCTGACCGATGCACTGATCACCGAACAGCAAGCCGAACTGCTGGCCGCACTGGGCGACTGAGCGGTGCAGCCCGGTTTGCCCCGCAGCAGACATCGTTGTACACTCTGACCCCGAAAAAGCAGCCCTTGTCCGCAAGGGTCCGGTTCATCCGGTCCTGCCGCTTTTTCTCCGAATCTTCAGGCCACGCAAGTGGCCTTTTTTCTTGCCTGCGCCGGACTGCGGGCCGGCAAGGAACAAAAAAATCGGCCAGGTCCCAGAGGTAAGACCCGGCCGTTCCCAACGTGGAGATGGGTGGAAAACTGCTGGCGCTGCCGCAAGGGCAGCCGCCGTGTGCTTGCATCATGCTGGCGGCAGCCTGCCGGCCAGCAGATTATCCATGCATTGAGGACATCGCTCGTACAAAACTCCGGCAAGTGGCGGCTTTGCACAATAAAATGCTTCAACTGAAGTAAATCGCGGCTTTGCATTGATTATCAATGAGCTAGCCGCAAGGATAAGCAGCCACTGCAAAACTGGCAAAGCAGTTATAATCATGCCAGCCATGACTAAACCACATGAATCCGATGAAACTGCCTCCTCTTAACGCGTTGCGTGTTTTTGTCGCTGCGGCGGAACACCTGTCTTTCACCCGTGCCGCCACCTCGCTGCACCTGACGCAAGGCGCCGTCAGCCGCCATGTGCAGACGCTGGAAGAGTTCTACGGCACCAGCCTGTTCATCCGGCAGGCGCGTGGCCTGGCGCTGACTGCCGAAGGCGAGGCGCTGGTGAAACCGGCACGCGATGCCTTCCAGCTCTTGCATGAAGCCAGTGAAATGCTGCGGCTGCGCCAGAGCGGGCTGCGCGTGCGCATTCCCCCCACCCCGGCCATGCGCTGGGTGCTGCCCAATCTGCCGGACTTCCAGACCCGCTATCCGGAATACACCCTGCACCTGATCACCCAGCTGATTCACGACAAGCCCTTCAACCGCGCCGAATATGATCTGGCCATCATCGGCATGGCGCGCCCGGAGGTGTCCACCGACATGCGCATTGAATGCATCTGCCGCGAAAAACTGGTGCCGGTGTGCTCGCCAGCCCTGCTGGAAGGCCCGCATCCGCTGCGCACGCCGGAGGATCTGCAATACCACACCTTGCTGCATCCCTGGCGTGATCAGGATGTATGGGACCGCTGGCTGAAACTGGCCGGGGTGAACTCGCTGAATTCGGAAAGCGGCGTGACCTTCGACGCGCTGGAATACGCCCTGCATGCGGCCGCAGCCGGCATGGGGGTGACGCTGGCGCAGGTGTCGATGGTCAACGACGATATCCAGCGCGGACGGCTGGTGATTCCCTTTGATACCGTGCTGGAAACCGAGTGGGCTTACTACCTGATGTACTCGCACGAAATGGCACAGCAGCCGAAGATCCGCGCCTTCCGCGACTGGCTGATCGCCACACTGGAGCGCAGCGAGGCGATCAGCCGCAGCATGTAGCCAGGCTTATACGCTGGCGGTGTCCTGCTGTTGCAGCCAGTGTTCAAACTCGCCCAGCGCTGCTTCCAGCCCGGCCAGCAGCGCCGCGGCCTGCTCACCCTGGCCAGCCTTGGCCGTCTTTTCCACCCGTTCGGCGGCATCGCCCATGGCATTGGCCCCCACCATGCGACTGGCCCCCTTGATGCGGTGGGCCGCCCAGGCCAGCTGCTCGGCATTGCGCTCGGCCGCGGCCTGGCGCAGGGCGGCCATGTCATCGCGATTGGCCACTTCGAAGTCGTGCAGGATTTCCAGCTCGACCGACAGTTCGCCATCACTGTAGACCTCCAGCACGGAGCGGTCGACCGGACAGAGGGCGGCGCTATCGGGTGTCTGCTCAGGGGTATCGGACATCACATTCTCCTGCGGTTGGTGCAGCCATTTATCCAGCATGGCCGATAGGACATTGATGGCCAGCGGCTTGGTCAGAAAATCATCCATGCCGGCGGCACTGGTCTTGTGCAGCTCTTCCTGCCCGGCATTGGCGGTACAGGCGATGATGGGCAGCCGGCCGCGTTCGGCATGCTCGGCCTCATAGGCACGAATCAGCCGGGCCAGTTCGTAGCCGTCGGTGACCGGCATGTGGCAGTCGGTCAGCAGCAGGCTGTACTGGCCGGCCTGCCACATGGCGTAGGCTTGCGCGCCGTCTTCGGCACAGTCGGCCTTGTAGCCCAGCTTTTGCAGCTGGCGCAGCGTGAGCTTGCGATTGGTGGGATTGTCTTCGGCAAACAGGATGGGCAAGGCCGCGCCCTGCGGCGTATCCGGCGCAGCTGTCGATGGCTGGCCGTCGTCAACCTCGGCGCCCGGCAGCTCCTCGGCATCCACGATATTGGCCACCAGCAGCAGCGAGGCACGGGTGCCCTCGCCCGGCTGGCTTTCCAGTTCGACATGGCCGCCCATCAGGCCGGCCAGCCGGCGGCAGATGGCCAGCCCCAGCCCGGTGCCACCAAAGCGCCGGCTGGTATCGGATTCGGCCTGGGTAAACGGCTCGAACAGCCGCGCCAGGTTTTCCTGGGAAATGCCGATGCCGCTGTCGATGATGTCAAAGCGCAGGGTCTGCGCGGCAAATTCCTGCTCCAGCACCTCCACCCGCAGGGTGATGCCGCCATTGGCGGTGAACTTGACGGCATTGCTGACAAAGTTTTGCAGGATCTGCCGCAGCCGCAGCGGATCGAGCAGCAGGGCCGGGGCCAGCTTGTCGTCCACTTCCAGTTGCAGTCGCAGGCCCTTGGCGGCGGCGGTCTCGGCATACAGGGTGCGGACCTGTTCCAGCAGCGGCTTGACCGCGGTCGGGGTTTGCACCACTTCCAGCTTGTCGGCCTCGATCTTGGAGAAGTCCAGGATGTCGTCGATCAGCCGCAACAGGGTGCGCGCCGACTCCTGAATGGTGTTGACGCTGTCTTGCTGCTCGGGATTGAGCGGCGTCATGGTCAGCAGTTCCAGCATGCCCAGCACGCCGTTCATCGGGGTGCGGATTTCATGGCTCATGGTGGCCAGGAAGGAGCTCTTGGCACGGTTGGCCGCATTGGCCTGGTCGCGTGCCATGCGCAGTTCGAATTCCGCCAGCTTGCGCTCGGTGATGTCCAGGCAGGCCAGGATGGTGCCCTCGCGCGGCCGGTCGGGGAAGAGCAGCATGCCCTCGAACAGCACCCAGATCGGCCGGCCATCGGCCCCCAGGCATTCCAGTTCGCAGCGCAGCTTGCTTTGGTATTGCGCCATGTTGTTGAGCTGGCTGGTCAGGTCGAACCAGCTCTGGTCGGACGCCAGCAGCTCCATCAGGTGCATGCCGGGCAGGCTGCTGCCGCCCTGGCCGAAGATGTCTTCCGCCATGCGGTTGGCGCGCACGATCTGCATCTGCTCGTTCAGCCGCAGCAAGCCGACCGGCGAGGCGGAATAGATGGCTTCTTCTTCCTGCAATACCGAGCGCAACTGCGATTCGGACAGCATGCGCCGGTCTTCTTCGTCGAAAAAACCGAGAATGTTGGCATAGGCACCAACCAGCGGCTGGATGCCCTTGCCCAGCATGGCCAGGTCCGGATGCAGCAGGCAGATCAGCGCCGACACATCGTCATCCATCGACACCGGCAGGGTAATCCACGCGGGCATCTCGGCCAGCCTTTGCAGCAACCAGGTCAGCGGCTCGGCCTCGTGGGACAGCGCCTCCAGCGCGGGCAGGGTGTCCGGCCATTGGCCGGCCTGCAGGCGGATTTCGAAACGGTCGTCCGGGAACTCGGCCAGTACCAGCATGAAGCCCTGTTCGGCATGGCTGAAGTGGATGAATTCCTGTAGCAGCCGGTCCAGTACTTCGTGGCGTGGCCAGCGGCTGAGCATGAGATTTTCCACATGGGAAATGGCCGACAGCATGCTCAGATTGTGCTCCAGCGAATTCTCGGCAATGCGGCGCTGATGTTCGTCGCGCACGATGAGCATGAAGACTTTTTCCGCTGCCGAGGTTCGGAAGGTGCTGAGGGTGATGCCGGCGAAAAACAATTCGCCATTAAGCTTGATGCCCTCGCCTTGCAGCTGCTGGCTGCCCAGCTCGCTGACCGCCAGCAGGGTGTCGGCCAGGGACTGTTGCAGCCGCAGCAGCTGGCTGATGTGCCGGCCTTCCAGTTCCTGGCTGCCGGTGCCGAATAGTCGCTGGGCGCCGGCATTGGCCGATAGCACCCGGCCTTGCTGGCTGATGGTCATGATGGCGTCGCCGGCGGCATCCAGCATGCTTTGCAGATGGTTGAGCGGCTTGAGCACCCGTTTGGTCATGCTGTACAGCAGGATCAGCGCCAGTCCCAGTATCGCCAGCCCCAGCAGGCTGTCATGGATCAGCTGGCGGCGGTAATCAGCCAGTGCCTGCTGGATCTGCTCGGCACACAGGCGGTTGGCATGCTGGAACATGGCCCAGCTTTCCTGCTGCACCTTGTCCAGCAGCTGCTGCATGCCGCTTTGCATGTCATGCATGCTCTGGTGCTGCTGCTGGCGCTGCAGTTGCTGCTTGTTGAGCATGTGCAGCGCCAGGGCAGAATCGGAAATGCGGCGCAGGCTGTCGGCCAGCGCCGGGTCTTCGAGATGGCCGGCATCCACCCGCAGCTGTTGCAGCATCAGATTGCTCAGGTCCAGCCGCGACTGCAGGTCACCCTCTTCGGTCTCGCTCAGCGGCGAGTCCAGCTGGCTGCGCAGCAGCAAGGCGGTGGCGGTGGTGCGCAGGGTATGGCCTATGCTCCAGCTGCTCTGGGCAATGTCCATATTGACGAAAAGCCCGGCCGGCGCAGTCCATTTCATCTGACCGTTCATGCCGATCAGCACGTTATCGATGGCATCCTGCAAATGGCGGGAGGACAGTTCCTCGGCATAGCCCAGGGTTTCATCCTGCCCCCAGGCCGGGCCGATGCGCATGTCCACCTCGGGCCGCAAGCTGCGGAAACTGTCCAGTTGCAGCTGCACCATGGCCAGCTTGGCGCGCTGCTCGCTCACCACATCGCGCTGGCTGGCAGCCTGCGCCAGTTCCATCCAGTGATCGGCCTGCGTGCGCAGCAACAGCAGCTGGCTGCGCTCCTGCGGAAATGGCGGATAGCTGCGATACAGCAGGCTGCGGCTGAGTATGGCCTCGCGCCGCAGCAGATCGGCCGCGGTATACAGCTTGGTGCGGATCTCCTGCACATCGGCCAGCGCTACCGCCTGCTGGTAGTGCTGCCATGACACCGACAGCAATCTGGCCACCCAGCCGATCTGGAAGACCCCCAGCAACACCACGATGGCAATCACCGCCCTGCCGATGGATAAGGTCTGGCTTGCCTTGCTGCTGATCGTGGCCATGCACTCTCCCCTGCGGGCAGTCAGTTTCAGCCGGTCGGCTCGGAGGCAGGGTCGCCATCACTGGCAACCACCACGGCTTTTTCCACCACCAGCTGCTGTACGCCATAGCGGTCGCTGTAGTTGCGCAGCACCGCCAGCTGGTTGGCGGATATGCTGGCACCGCGAGGCAGCAGCAGGTGACCGCTCTTGCTGAACAGGTCTTCGGCCAGTACCGCACCGGGCTTGGCACTGTTTACGGTAACGGTCTCATTGGGCGCATCCGGCAGGTCTTCCGGGCGCGGCTCGAACAGGCGGCGGAATACTTTCTTGTCGTAGTCGGTACCGGTATCCACACCGTAATAGCTGAAGGGATCGACCTCGGGCCGGGTGCGACGCAAGGCCTGCATGATGGCCTTTTCCACATCCACCGGCTTGGGTGGCTTCACCACGAAACCATCGGCATGCAGCTGCATCGCCACCGTGACATTGCCGCGGTCGGCATGCCCGGACAGGATGATGAAGGGCAGGTTGGATGCATTCATGGTATGGCCGCAGCGCAGTTCCTTGAGCAGGTCCAGGCCGTTCATCGGCTTCATTTCCACATCGCACAGCACCAGGTCAACCATGCGCATGTCCAGCGTGCGCATGGCGGTGCTGCCATCCGGCGCCTGCGAGATGTTTTCCGCACGGATCCCCATGGATTGCAAGGACTGGCTGACCAGCGTCCTGACCAGTGACTGGTCATCCACCACCAGTATCTTGAGCTTTTCCAGTTCGTTGGACATGTTTACCCCTTTGCATGGCGGGACATCGCTACGCTGCCGGTCTAGTGCGTAAGCTCGCCGGCAGTCTGTTGCTGTAAATAAGATGATAGTTCGCCGCTGCCCAGCTGCAGGGCGATCTGCTCGCCACTGACGCTGCACCCCTCCAGACCAGCCAGCAGTTCGAGGTCGGCTTCCATGTCGAGCCGGGTGATGGTCAGCTGCGACAGGCTCAGGCCACAGCATTGCAATAGCGCCGGCATGTCCACCCCCTGCGCGCGCAACTGGCGCAGGGCCGGGGCAGAAACGGTGGCGCCATCCAGTGGCAGCCGCAACAGATTGCCCACGGTCAGGCCACCCTCGCCCAGCTGGTCTGCCAGCAGCGCAAAGCCGAAGTACTTCAATTTGGCAATGTTTTCAAAGCAGACCGCGGCAGTTTGCTGCTGCAGGCCATCGGCCAGCAGAAAACCGATCTGCCCGGGCTGGATGCCATATTGCCGCAATACGCTGTTGTAACGGTCGAACAGATTGTCGTTGGCCAGGCAAGCACCATCCAGATAAAGACTGAACAGACAGTGCTGGCGCTGCTCCCGCGGCAGGCTGGCCAGCAACTGGGCCAACTGCTCCAGCACCACTTCCAGAACCAGCACCGGCAATGGCGGGTTGGCCGCCAGCTGGCGGTAGCGGGCGGCATCCAACGGCAACAGCCCGTCGGGCAGCCTGATGGCGGCCAGCTGCATGCCGCGCAGCTGCTGCATGTCCCGGCTCAGTACCGGCTTGAACTCCAGCTGCAGTGGCTGGCTGATGCAGTCCTGCCAGACCTTTTGCAAATCAAGCGGGTAGGCCAGCGCGCGTTGCTCCAGATCGGCAAAGACGGCGTTGAGCCGATGCAGAAACTGGTCGATGCTGTAGGGCTTGCACAGGAAATGCACGCTCTCGATACCCTGGTGGCGCGCCATGTCGGCAATGGTGTGCAAGGTACGCTCGTCATAGCCGGAAATGATCAATAGTGAGGCCCGGCAGCCGATGGCGGTGAGATTCTTGATGAAATCGATGCCGTTCATGCCCGGCATGCCGATATCGGTAATGATCAGGTCATAGCTGGTTTCGGCAGCGCTGCGCAGTGCCTCGGCCGGGTCGCTGAACTCATCGATCTGGGTGGCATGCCGGCTGAAAAAACCGGTCTGGCGGGAAATCAGCTTGCGCAGAATGACCTGGTCTTCCAGGATCAACAGCCTCATTGGCAGCGACGACATGACGGTATCCCCCGGCGGATGGCCGCCGGGAATGGGAAGCCGGCAGCAAAGCGATAATTTACCCCTTTGGTATAGCAGCAAGCCACGCCGGGAGGCAAGCATTGCGCCGTTATTCATTGATAAAATTGGCGATCACTTAAACAATTAATATAAATTCCCGCCAGGGAAAGCGCGGATTGCCCTGCTCAAGCACATAAGGCTGCCCGCTGCATTGCACACTGCAGATTTCTCACAATTCATGACAAGCAGCTAAGCAGCCTATTCCCCCTTTGCCGCGGCCGGCTGCGCGGGCGGCGCATACCACTGCGCAGCCGGCACCACCACCGCCTGCTCCGGCTGGGCCATGAAATGCGGCGACATGATCTGCACGCCGAATTCGTTGAAGGTATCCTGAATGTGCCCATGCAGCTCGCTGCGCACTTCCTGTGGCAGGGCATCGGCCAGCGCACGCAGCTGCAGTTCGTACTCGACGTAAAAGTCCTGCAGATTCAACTGCCGCACCACCACCGCTTCGGTGTGATCCACCAGCGAGGTGCGGTGGGCTGCCAGTTCCAGCATGGCTTTCACCTGTCGCCACGGCGTGTCGTAACCAATGGTGACCGTGGTCGTCAGCATCAGCCCCCGCCCCGGGCTGGTCCGGCTATAATTCTCCACCTTGCCGCCCACCACCACCGCATTGGGCAGGGTCACCTCATGCTCCTGCCGGGTCAGTATCTTGGTCGACAGTGCACTGAGTTCGGTTACCACGCCCTCGACATCGCCAATACGCACAAAGTCTCCCGGTCGCAGGGCTCGCGAATACACCAGGACCAGGCCACTCATCGCATGGTTCATGATGCCCGCCGAGCCCAAGGTAACCAGCAAACCGAAAAACACGCTCATTCCCTTGAATGCATCAGAGTCGGCACCAGGCAGATAGGGATAGGCAACGGTCAGCGCAAACAGCCAGAGCACCACCCCCAGCAGCCGACGGGTGGCACCGGCAGTCTCGGGATGCAGGCCGGGAAAACGCAGCTGGCCACGTTCGGCCATGTCGAATATCAACTGCAAACCACGGGTCAGCAAGCGGGTAAACAGGAAGATCAGTCCCACCGTCAGCAAACCGGGAACGGCACTGAGCGCATCAGCCGCCAGCGTGGCGACCAGCTGCCACAGGAAACTGCCCAGGCGGCGACTCCAGGGCAGGGTATAGGGAAAACGTCCCAGCAGCCAGGTAAGCCACAGATAGCTGAGGAAAATGACGCACAGCGCAGTGGTCAGGTTGATGATGCTGCCTTCGGCACGCTGCAGCAGCCGGCGCAGCGTCTGCCGTTTGCTAAGCCAGCCGGGAAACAGGGCATGGCGGTGCGACACCCGCAACAATGCCCGCCGACGCAAGACCATGATCAGATAAAGCAGGGCGGCAAACAGCACACTACCCGCCAGACTCTGCGCCAGCGCACTGACGAGTGCGCCGGAAGAATGCTCTTCCAGATAAGCCAGTCGCAAGGCATTCAGGCGCTGCTGCACATTGCTGGCAGACTGCTGCAAGCTCAGGCCATCCGCCGGATCCAGATCACCCGCAACAATATTGAATAGCGACTTGCCGTTGACCGACAGCCGGTAGCCGGCACTCGCCCCCTGCCCATAAGGTGTCGCCTCAACCGGATGGCTGGCATCCGCCTGTTCCAGAGCCTGCAAGCGAGCCTGCACCCTGGCCACACGCTGCTGGGCAGTCAGCTCCCCCTCCTTGGCCATGAACAGATAAATCGGCTGCCCACCCAGCACCAGAGTGCGTTGCTGTTCCCAATTATCCGGGGCCAGCCGCGGCTCTGCCGCCTGTGTCAGGCTGGCCAGCAACAAGGCAAGGATACAGAGCAGAATTCGGGCCATGATGCATTCCTCCTGTCGATGACAGCAACATCATAGCTGTTTGCTGCCTTCGGGGGCAGGCAGCACAGCCACGCCCCCCCAGAATGCACGGGCCGAGACGTAACAAAGCCGCCCACAGGCGGCTTATGCGATGACATCAACAGCAGAGCCAGCCCCAATGCAAAAAGCCCAGCTCGATTGAGCTGGGCTTTCAAAGGGGAGTCTGGCGGTGTCCTACTTTCACATGGCGAATGCCACACTATCATCGGCGCTAAGGCGTTTCACGGTCCTGTTCGGGATGGGAAGGCG